>NZ_JASZYN010000004.1:0-675233 GCF_030316965.1 Variovorax sp. J31P207 | reverse complement strand
GGAGAAGCCGTAGGCCTCCATTTCCTGCGTGAAGATCTTGGTCAAGTTGCCGTGCTCGTTGACCGTCTCGAACTCCCTTGTCAGGTGCCACTTGCCCTTGTAAGCCGTGTAGTAGCCGGCATTCCGGAGCAGGTCACCCAGCGTGGGAATCTCGGTGGACATGCTCTCGATCCAGGGGAAGTTCGTGTTGTCGAACATCTTCGTCTGCTGGATGTGCTGCCCGGTATAAATCACCGAGCGGGAGGGCGTGCACACGCACGAGCCGATGCGGTGGTTGACGAACGTCGTGCCTTGCTTCTTCAGCCGCTCATGGGCCGGCAGCCGATAGGCGGCCGGAAGCTCGCCCGGGCGGAAATGGCGCTCTTGGTCGACCAGAATGAACAAGATGTTGTAAGGGCCGCTTGCTGCGCCCGCTGGGGTCCTTCGAGCGGTGGTGGCGGGTTGACCGCCTGCTTTCTCGTGTGCGCCAAGGCCCAGCGCCATGACTCCCAGTCCAGCAGCACCACCCAGGAACTCCCGCCGCGATGCTGCAGAGTCGATCCGCTTGTTGTGATCCATGTCCACTCCTCGTTGAAGCCAACGGGACGCTGGTGCTCCGGATGAATGCAATGGTGCGGAGGGGCGCCTTGACCGAATGGGGAAGCTTATTCCTTAAGACGGCGGAACGCCATTGCACCGAAGGGTGCAGCCCCCAAGGGGGCGCCGCAGCCAGGCAAAGGAAGAAGCAGAGAGTTGAGCGGACGGTGCCCCCCCCCCAACGGCAGCATTCAAGCAGGCCCGTCGTAGCCGGCGCGCCAGCGACCGGCCGGGTAGGGCCCACCCTGCCATACAGCACGTCGCGTCGTAGGTCCGAGTGCGTCGGGAGTTGTCGAAGCGGGCGGACCTAAAGACCCCTACCTGAAAAACGGGTAAAAGGTATCCTCGTACCGTTCATTCGGCCTGCGATCCTTCCTAAAAACGACTCGTTTTCCTCGTGACAGCGTCGAAAATCATCCGAGCCTTGCGGGCTGCGCCCACCCGGGCATTCGTCATTGCAGCGATCTTCACTGTCGGTTCAACCTTCGCCGGGGCGCAGGAGCTGTCGCTCCTTTCGGGCCCCCTTCAAAGCTCCGGCGAAAACTCCTATTCGTGGGAAGGCACCTACCGGGAGGGCCTCGGGCCCCATGCGGCCTGGAGCTTCTCATGGCTCAACGAAGGACACATCCCGGACCATCATCGGGATGGCCAAACGCTGCAGTTGTGGGGGCGCATGCCGCTTCTGCACAACCGGCTGGAGCTCTCCGCGGGCGCAGGCCCGTACTGGTTCTTCGACACGGTCACCGGGGTGGCCTACGGCTCCTATGCGAACGCCCACGGCTGGGGTGCCGTGCTGAGCCTGCGCGCGGCCTACTACTTCGACAACCGCTGGATCGCGCAGATGCAGCTCAACCGCGTGAAGACCAATGGCAGGCCGGACTCGACGGCTGTACTGTTCGGCGTCGGCTATCAGCTGGACGCCCCGGACCGGCCGGGTCCGCGCGACGGTCCCGTTCCTCGAATGTCCGATGTCACCGGCAACGAGCTCACGGTCATGATCGGCGCGTCGATCCTGAACAGCGACAGGTCGGAATCCTCGCCGGCCGAAAGCCTGGAGTACCGGCACGGGCTCGGCCGTTATCTCGACGTGACGGCGTCCCTGTTGCATGAAGGTGGTCAGGTCCAGTCCCGGCGCGATGGCGTCGCGGCCCAGCTCTGGGCGACGAACGCGTTCTTCGATGATCGCTTCACGGTGTCCGCAGGCTTCGGCCCGTATGTCGCCATCACGCAAAAGGACAATCTTCCCGTGGATCGCACGGGCGACGGCCGCGTGTCCGGACTCGTCTCGGTCTCGGCAAGCTACAGATTCGGCACGCGGTGGCTGGCGCGCGTGACCTGGAATCGCTTCGCGACGCGGTACGACCGTGATGCCGACATGGTCCAGGCCGGGATCGGAGTCCGGTTCTAGACATCCATTCACGTCAACCGCTACCAGAATCAAATCTTGCGCCGGAGTTGCGGCACCTATGGCCGCCCCAGTATCCGTTCGCCCCTCACGAACTTCGGCGCCCCCTGACACCTGTGCTTCTCAGGATGGACGCCGGCAGCCACCGCTCGGGTCAGAGCTCTCTCGCGGCCAACGACCGCAATCGAGTCTTGAGCTGCCGCCTGCGCGGCGCCGGCGAAGGACCGATGATGGCCGACACCACCCTTCCAAGGTGGTACCAGGAGGCTGCCGTTCGGCTGGGCCGCAGGCCAGCCCCGGGGAAGGCGGGCGTATCGGCCGATGGCCTCGCCGAGTTCTTCGATAGACGGCATGTTCAAGCAAATGCATCGGCCCCGATCCGAAGCGCCCACCGGAGCAGCAGGACAAACGCATGGTCGTGATCCTGCACTCGCGAGTAGCCCAGTGTTCTCATCGCTTTCGTCAGAGGCGGCTTGGTCTCCCAGTAGTCTCGCCATGGGTCCATCGTCTGGAACGACAAAAAACTCGCGCGCAGTGGTGGTGGTTAAGAACCGCTCCTGAGCTTAGGCAACTCGTCCCACTCGACGGGCATCGACACGCCGAGTCCGGGCCGTGAACGCGCCGAGAAGGCGGCGAACGGGGTCGCACCGTGTCCGTTTCCTCGGTAGTGACGAAGAGTGGGGTCCCGTGCTCGTCGAGCACCACGATCTCGCCGTCGAGCCAGGCGCCTAGCGTGCCTCATTCACGCCGTGCCTTCAAAAAACTGGCACTGATCCTTACTCGTTTTGCTTGTGGCCATCATCGAGCCTTTTCAACGCTACACGTATTTGTGGATCGAGCTCGCCAGTTCGGAGCTTGACCGATGCGGTCCGAATTCGGCCGTTCCACGCGCAAGCATTGAAGAGGGCCCCATGAGTAGAGAACTGAGCGAAGACCGCCAAACGTGCGAGCCGGAAGTCACGGTCGAGAAGGGGACACACCGTCCAGACCGGTACGCGGTTGTACGGAAATGTCGCGAGGCGTTTGAGCGGTTTCGACGCGATGTTCTTGCGCAACGCCTTCCCGGCTCGCAGACCATAGTCGCCAATGCTCTCAGCTACGTTGGTGCGTTCCAGGTCGGCGAGCGTCCGCAACAAGCGATTGAACTTGCCAGTGCGCTGGCGAGTGTCGGCTTGACGGTAGACGCCGCTAGTTGGGGCGACGAAGCGTCGGCGCCGCAGCTCCACTTCCGGGTTGAGCCGAACGTGCTTCGTCATGCCTATCCGGGCCTGTCTTGCAAGTATCTGCATCCATTCGCACTCTCTCTGGCCATCGATGTCGCGCAACATGAGGCACCTCAGCATGACGAGGGTGACCGCCGAAATGGGCGCGCATGCTCGCGGTACGGTGGGGGAATCTCGGATGGGGACGAGTTGCGAGTGCAGGTCGAGGTTCTGAGGATTCGCCTGCACGAGTTCGGTATCACCGTCGATGAGGCGTTGGACGAGTTGATTGAAGGTCTCACGAACTTTGACCAAGAGCGCGTCACGCGGTGCAGTCGCCTCGCGCTGGCCATTGAGCAGCTTGGACTGCGTTTTCACGCTGTAAGGAAGTCGTGGCGGTTGCCGCGCCTTGGGGTGCTCCTCATTGCTCGGCCGGAGGAACTCGAGCGCGCAGTCCCAGAACTGGCCTTCTTGGAGGCCCACCAGTTCGGACACGTAGCCATCGTCGATCGACCCGAGCGGGCGGGAAACGAAGTGCGCCAAGGGCTGCTTTTTTAGTACGCCTCGCGCCCAAGCCAGGACGTGGTCGGCCTTGACCTAGCGCGCTTCAGCTGGCTCTAAAGCCTCGCTCAGTTCGGCCGATAAGCCTGTTGGAAGTGGGTTGAAGTAACTCAGGACATCTAGCATTCAATGGTTGACAAAACATGGTTTAAGAACGACGGCGCCGGCGTCTCCTTGCCCCCCATCGCGAAATTCGATAAAACGGCTGTGCTTGTCCGAGGCCTGTTTCGTAGCCTGGACCCCCACGCCGAGGCGCCGACGGACAGAGTCGAGTTCAGTCGGACATTTGATGAAGGAGACGTGGAAGTCACTCTTTCCTGCCGTGCTTTGCTGGGTGCATCGGACGTTCGCGTGTTGCAGGGCTTGGTTGCGATAGCCACGGATCGCTATCGGACAGTGGCAGCCGACAGACTCTATGGCCGGGCCGATGGGAGCGGTGAAGCGCGGGTACGGGTGAAATGCAGCCTTCGGCGCATCGCCTCGGTGGCAGGGTTGGGATCGCCCGGCGCCGGCCCCACCAACAGCACCATTCGGGCGAGCCTGGAGAGGCTCTGCGACGTAACAGTGACTTGGAGGTTGGAGGGTGGCCCGTCCGGTCAAGCGACAACCGAGCCGTTCATCCGCAATGGTGGTTCTGCCGTCGGGCATGGCGGCGTGAACGTAACCTTTCACTCGCGATTGGAAGCTGCAATCTTGGCAAGTCGCAAGGGCGAGCACTACTTGAAAGTGCGGATGGACGAGGCCCGCGGCCTGGGTGATTGTGCGCGGCTCCTTCATCATCGTCTTGCACACATGAATGAAGGCGAGCGCACTCCGCATGGACGCGACAAGCTCGAAGCGTACCTGTGGGGAGAATCCCCAAGCCGGAGCGCGGATCGCAACAGAGTTAGGCAGCTTGTCGGAGCAATCAAGGAACTTGAGGGCGCCGGCTGGGCGTTCGAGAAAGATGAGGCCTCTTCTATTGTCTACATCACCCGCCCTAGGCCGCTGGCGGTCGTGGCATCGGCGCCGAGCAGAGCAGCGGGACATTCGGGCCAAAGTTCGAAGGTTTAGACGCGCGGAGTTCGAAGCTTTAGACGCGGTAGTTCGTAGCTTTAGATGCGCTAGTTCGAATGTCTGGACTCGGGCTGAGCTACGTCTCACTGCAGGAGGGGGACGGAATCGATGCCTAAACAGTAGTACTGTTCAAGTGTGCAGAGCCTTTGAGAGGCAGCCAGGGAATGGGGTCCCATTCTTAACCCATGGGTATTTGATTCCTCTTTTTTTTAGCCTAGGTTGCTGGCACGGGGTTGCTCTGGTATGGCGGAAGAACCAGGAGAAGCCCGGTCATCGAATCTTCAAACGGTTCTTCCAGCGGCGCCTCCAGCAGAATGCCATCTCAAGGAGCGCCGTCGCCGCGCAATATGCGCTCCATTGTTCACTGACTCACCTTGGAGTCGCATAGCGCGGCCGCGGCCGCGCCTGGTTGGATCAACGGCTTCGAGTCATGCGGCGATGCATCTTCAGTTAGCTTCATCGGCGCTGGGAAAAGAAAAGTCCCACCATGACAACCAGGAGCGGCGGCCAGAAGCCCTCCAGTCTCACCCAGTCGCCGCTATGAATGACTGCAGTAAGGGGGATCAACTTGGCAACGGGAGCGAAGGCGCCGCAGGCGCAGGAGATAACCGCTGCGGCACCTCACGTCAGGGGTTGGTTATTCCTTGGCCGAAATGCACTTTTGGACCGTCGCCCTCGGGAGTGAATGCTACGGCTACGGCTACGGCTACGGCTACGGCTACGGCTACGGCTACGGCTACGGCTAAGGCTGCGGCTACGACTACGACTACGATTACGATTACGGCTACGACTGCGGCTACGAATGCAATGAGCCCCCTGCCTTTAGTGGAAGTCTCGCGAGACCGTCGACAGCCGTCCGAGGAGCGGTGTTAGGTCTTCAAGGTGATGCGCGATCAGGCTTCGAAGCTCGCCTTCGCGCTGCCAAGTTCCGTGCACAGCTAGCAGCCTGGCGTTGAGCAACTCCTGGCGTTGTGTTTCTCGCAAGCTCTTCCATGCGATGACCTGCACCACTCCCGTCTCGTCTTCCAGCGAGACGAAGATGACGCCCTTGGCCGTTTCCGGCTGCTGCCGCAGGGTCACGAGGCCGCAATAGCTGACCTCGTCACCGTTGGGCAGGTCGTGCAGATCGGCCGCCGCCATCAGTCCCCGTTTCGACAACGCCGCTCGTAGCAGGGCCAGCGGATGCCGGCGCAGCGTCAGTCCCGTCGCCGCATAGTCGAACATGATCTCCTCCCCCTCCGGCGCTTGAGGTAGCTCGAGGATGTCTTCGTCGACCGGCGCATCCCGCAGCAGGCGCGGCGTTACACGCAGCGCGGAGGCGTCCCACACCGCATTCCTGCGATGCCCGCTCAAGCTCCTCAGCGCATCTGCGCTGGCCAGCAGCTTCATTTCGTGGAGCTCGAGCGCGGCCCGTCGCGCGAGGTCCTCGGCGTTGTCGAACAAGTTCTCGCTGCGGGCCTCGACGATCCGCTGCGCCGATTCCCACCGAAGCCCCGAGAGCATCCGCAGGCCCAGGCGAACTGATGGCCGGTGCGGCAGGTTCTCGAGCGTGCAGTCGAGGTCGCTGTGCATGACGTCGGCCGGCCGGACCTCGACGCCATGACGCTTGGCGTCCTGCACGAGCTGGCTCGGGCTGTAGAAGCCGAGCGGCTGCGAGTTGAGCATGGCCGCGAGGAACTCAGCTGGGTGGTGGCACTTGATCCAACAGCTGGCGTAGACGAGCAGGGCGAACGAGGCCGCGTGGCTCTCGGGGAATCCATACTCGGAAAACCCTTTGATCTGCTCGAAGATCTGCTCGGCGAACGATTTCTCGTAGCCACGCGCGGTCATCCCGTCCACGATTTTGGCGTAGTAGCGCTCGAGGCCGCCCTTGCGCTTCCACGCCGCCATGGCCCGCCGCAGACCGTCCGCCTCGCCCGGGGTAAATCCCGCCGCGATCATGGCGATCTGCATCACCTGCTCCTGGAACACCGGAACGCCGAGCGTGCGGCCGAGCGCTTCCTTCAGCGCCTCGTTGGGGTAGCTCACAGTCTCCAACCCCTGGCGCCGGCGCAGGTACGGGTGCACCATGCCGCCGACGATCGGCCCCGGCCGTACCAGCGCGACTTCGACCACCAGGTCATAGAAGCACTGCGGCTTCAGTCGCGGCAGCATGCTCATCTGCGCGCGGCTTTCGATCTGGAACACCCCGACTGTGTCCGCGCGCGAAATCATCTCGTAGGTCACCGGGTCCTCCGCCGGGATGTCCTGCATTCCGAAGTCGTAACCCTTGCGCAGGCCGATGAACTCCAACGACTTGCGGATGGCGGTGAGCATGCCCAGCGCCAGGCAGTCCACTTTCAGGAACCCGAGCGCATCGAGGTCGTCCTTGTCCCATTCCAGGACGGTTCGATCGCGCATGCTCGCGTTCTCGATGGGAATCATGCGCGACAACGGCCCCCGCGTGAGGACAAAGCCACCCGTGTGCTGGCTCAGATGGCGGGGAAAGCCGAGGAGCTGACCGGTGAGCAGCATCAGCTGCCGAACCTTCAGATCGTCCAGCGACAGCCCGATCTCGACCAGCCGCTCGGGCATGACAGTCTTCCCGTCGAACCACTTGTGGTCCTTCGCCAACTGCTCCACCACCGCCAGCTCGAAGCCCAAGGCCTTGCCGACGTCGCGGATGGCGCTCTTCGGGCGGTAGCTGATGACGACGCCGGTGATGGCCGCGCGGTCCCGTCCGTAGCGCTGGTAGAGGTACTGGAGGACTTCTTCCCGGCGCTCGTGCTCGAAATCGATGTCGATGTCCGGCGGCTCGTTCCGCTCCTTGGAGATGAACCGCTCGAACAGCACACTCATGCGGGCAGGGTCGACCTCGGTGACGCCCACGCAGTAGCAAACCACGCTGTTGGCGGCGCTGCCGCGGCCCTGGCACAGGATGTGGCGCGAGCGGGCGAACTGGACGATGTCCGCGACGGTCAGGAAGTAGTGTTCATACCGGAGGTCGGCGATGAGCTCGAGCTCGTGCTCGATCTGAAGCTGGACCTTGGCCGGCATGCCCTCGGGCCAGCGCCGACCGGCGCCCTCGTAGGTCAGTCGGCGCAGGTAGGACGATGCCGTCTCGCCCGCCGGCACGACCTCATCGGGATACTGGTAGCGCAGCGCCTCCAGGCTGAACTGGCAGCGCGCGGCGACGTGGAGGGTCTCGGCCAGCAGATCTTCCGGGTACGCTTGGGCCAGCCGAAGGCGCGTTCGCAGGTGCCGCTCCGCGTTGGGCTGCAGGTCCAGGCCGCATTCGGTCAACGGCCGGCCCACGCGTGTGGCCGTCAAGACGTCGTGCAGCGGCTTTCGAGAGCGCACGTGGAACTGCACGTCACCGGTGGCAACCAGGGGAATGGCGGTGTGCGCGCTGACCTGCCGCAACCGATAGAGCCACATCTCGTCATCGATGAACCGCAGCAGGTCCACGCCCAGCCAGCACCGTCCTCTGAAGTTGGCGAGCAGCCAGATCCCGACCGCCTCGAGCTGCTCTGGCGAGGACATCCGTTTCGGGCAGGCGACGACGACGCAGTCCTCGAGCGCGGCGGCGGACAGGTCGTCGAACGGCAGCTCGTACTTTCCCTTTTCGGAACGGCGCCTCAATTTCGTGATGAATTCGCACAGGTTGCCGTAGCCATTCAGGTTGCAGGCGTACACGATGAGCGTGAACGGGTGGTCGCAGTCGACCTGGAACTGGCTGCCGACGAGGAGCTTCAGGCCGTGCTCCTTTGCAGCCACGTGGGCGCGAACGATGCCTGCCAGGCTGCACTCGTCCGTGAGGGCCAGGCCCTGGTACCCGAGCTTGGACGCCCGCTCAACCAGCTCGTCCGGCTGGCTGGCGCCGCGCAGAAACGTGAAGTTCGAGATGCAGCGCAGCTCGACGTAGTCGGGAAGGGCGGCCATGGCTCAGGCAAAGACGCCGTGGAGGAACCACGCGCTTTCCTCATTGGCCAGGCGCGTCTGGAAGATCCAGAGCACGCCGGCGTGCTCGCTCAGGGCGACGAAATAGTCGCGCGAGACATGCCGCGTCCCTGACGACGTCGGGGGCTCCGCGTCGCCTTGCCGATCGCAGGGCCGGTCGCCCACGCGGTCGAACCAGCCGTACTCGATGCGGTGGGGACCCGCCAGCAATTGCAGCGGCCCCTGGTAGAGCGGATAGGACTCCCGGGACGCCAGGCGCAGCGGCTTGGGCAGGATGAAGGTGGGTTGTGGGCAATCCAGGCTGCGTGCCATCTGCCGTGGCCGCTTGTCCGGCGCCGGTTGCCAATGGCACATCCACTCTGGGCGATGGTCTTCGGTTACGACGGGCCGGAGGACTCTCTCGGGGCCCAACCGAGCGGCGATGCGTTCCAGCACCAGCGCGAGCCCTTCGCCGTCGGGCAGTGTCTCCGGCAACAAGGAAAAGCTCGACTCCTCGAGCGGCCGCACGTCGTCCCCGGTCATGGCCAGGTCGCCGACCGGCGCGAGCAGTTCGACCTTGGCGAGGTTTTCGGCCAGGAGCCTGCTCAGGTGCTCGATGTTCCTGGTCGGCTCCGCGGTTCGAACCGTGAGCTCGCCTCCATCGCCGGCCGTCTTGGCCCGCATAGCGTCGTGACACCACTTCAGCGTGAACGCGGTGACGCCGGAGCGCCGGGCGGCCAGCCAGGCGCACAGTTGCAAGAGCAGCCGGCGTGCACCGAACAGCATCGCCGGCGCGAGCTCGATGCGCGACATCAGTTCCAGCTTGGCTTCGAAGCGGTCGGGCAGGGTGGCCCAGGCGTGCGCTTCGGGTTTCAGGCCATAGGCCTGGTCGAGCGCACCCACCAGTTCCTTGTCGAAGCGTCGGCTCAGCCCGCCACGGGGGAGCGCTCGCACCTGACCCAGCGTTTGGCACCCGACACGCGCCAGAATCGCTGCATGCGCTGCGACCGGCGCCAGCACCTCGACGGGCAAGTCGTCGAGGAGCGCCTCGAGCGGTTTGGCGAACCCGTTCGATTGCCCATTGCGGGCGACGGCGACAGCCGCGAGGCTGGTGGGTGCCCAGGCCAACTGCCCCACGCCCAACTCCTGCGTTTCCACCTTCACCCGCTCCACCAGCTTTCGCTTACCCCCGAACAGGCGCACGCTCGCCTCGAGCTCCATCACGACCGCCGAAGACAGCGAAGCCGCGTCGATGACGCTGACGCGCGGTGTGAACTGGAGGCACCAGATCGACAGGCCGCGAATGGCTTCAGTGCGCTGGGAGTCGGTGAGCAGGCGGTCGGGAAGTAGCGCTGCCCAGAGCATGGGGAGTTTCTGCTGCGGTCGGGCGCGGTTTGCGCGCGGCCAGGAGAACGCTCGGCTTGGAAAGCCTAGGCGTGATGAGTGGCGCGAGGCCGCGCGGAATCGAGGGAAGGTGAAGCACGCCGTCATGCACGCCGCCCTTTCGCTTTAACAGGTGAACGCGAAGTTCCCAATCGACGCCCACGCTGACCTGCACCCGCAACGGCGCCGCGGACGGTTCATGCTCCGCGGCCGCCGGGCGGCAGAGGAAGACGGGGCTATCGCAACTCTGTGCGCACACCTGCAACCGGCGGATCTGTTCCTGCCGCGCCTGTGGGAGCCAGGACACTACCAGGCCGGCTGCGTTTGCCTTCACCAGTTGTTCGGTGACCCACAGCCGTTCCGCCGGCGTCCCCGCCTGGATCCAAACCAGCCGGCGCTCGTCGATTCCTTCGTCGCGCAGGCCGGGCAGGTGCGGGGCCTTCGGGGGGCCGACAATGACGATGTCTTCACCCTTCGCGATCACCTCGCGCATGGCCGGCGCCAGGAGCCGCCACTCAAGCACCGTCGGCTGGGGTTGAAGCAACTCGGTGAGGGAACGAGCGGGCCAACCCCCACCGGGGAGTTCCCCGTCCAGGGTGGGATAGCCGGTGGCCACCACCCGGGTGACAGGCGACCCCAACTGATCGCCGCGCCAGATAGCGGACTCGACAGACGCAGGAAGCTCGCCTTGTCGTAGGGCGGGCTTTGAGGGACGGGGCGGCGGGGCCGGCGCATCGTCATCGTCGGCCCAGTCCAGTAGGGCGGCCATGGCGGGCTCCAATGCTGTATGGATATACAGTATGCGTCAAAACAGCCGGGAACTGGCTTGGCCCTTAATCGGAGTCGGGCTTACGGCTGGCGTGACGCTATTGGAGCGGATGCCCGCGCCTGCTCACCGAGCGACCCGCCTGCCTCGCAGCGGTACCAGCCGGCATCGGTACAAGTCGCTTGCGAACCGTGGTTGTCGCAGATGGGCCCACAAGAGCCATCTGCAAAGCGCATTGACGCGACACAAAGCCGACGTTCAGGCATCGGGTCGTTCCGCGCCGACGTTCATGCGGCGTCGCAGTCCAGCAACTTCGCCGAACTGCTGCTTGTACCACCGCGAAAAAGCGCTTGGCGCAGAGAACCCGAGCAATTCGGCAATCTGCGACAGCGGCCGCGTGCCGTCGTCGATGTAGTGCGCGGCCATTTCGCGACGGATGGTATTCACAACCTCCCGGAACGCCGTGCCCTCGCGCACGAGTCGCCGATGCACGGTCTGCCGGTCCACACCCAACTGTTGTGCCACCTGCTCAATCGAGCATTGGCCCGACGGCAGCAGCACGAGCAGGATGTTGCGCACGCTGTCGGCCGCGCTCATGCGCGCCGACGCGGCGGAAGCCTCGAGAACCTGGCGTGCGTAGCGCGCCATGACAGGGTCGGCCATCGGGTTCGGCGCATCCAGGTCGCTCGTCGTGCAGACGATCCCGTTGAAATCCTGTCCGAAGTAGACGCCGTACCCAAAGAGTTGAAAGTGCAGGCCCGGATCGCGCGGCGGCGAGTGCGAAAAGCAGACCTGCAACGGGTTCCACGCCGGGCCGAGGAAGAACTTCAGATTCCGGAACATCACCCCGACAAGCAACTCCGTTGCCTGTCGCGATGAGCCGCCTTGGCCGACGAGAAATTCCTCCCGCATCACGGCGATGCCATTGGCCTCTTCCAGCTCCACGAACAACGATTCGTTGAGCACGTGGCTGTAGCGCATCATCGCCCGCACGACGCGCCGCACCGTCGGCTCCTCGCGCGCCACCAGCGCCACCGCGCCGAGGTTCGAGAGTTGCCGCGTCTCGGCCATGCGCAGGCCGAAGTTGTCCACGCCACTGGCGCTCGCCGATGCCTCCAGGACGTCTCGCACCGCGTGGCTCGGTATGCGCATGTCGGGGTCGTGCAGGCACGCCGGACTCAACCCTGCCGCGGCCAGCTGGGCCAAAGGATCGAGCCCGACCGCACGCGCCACTTCGGGGTAGTTGGTCAGGCTGGCACTGCGAACGAGCTTGGACATGGGGTTAACACGACGTGTCACGTCAGGTTAAGCAGCTGTCACAGCGAGTCAATCGGCATATCCCCTTGCCCGAAACAATTCAGTCTTCCGAATCAGCTGCACACGTGAAGACCACGGGCAGCGACAACCTCAGGAGACACGACCCGATGGACCACGACAACGCACCCACCTCCACGCCGGTTTGCGACCGCCTGCGCAGCAGCGGCAACTGGAACCCCAACTGGGAGCCCTTTGCCGAACTCGACCCCGCCTGGACCGAGAGGTTCATGGCGATGGGCATCACGCCCATGGTCTCGGGCGTGCTCGACGCAAAGACCATTGAGTTCATCTCCATCGCCGTCGACGCCTCGTGCACCCACATGTACGCACCGGGTGTACGCCGCCACATCCGCAAGGCGCTGGAAGTCGGCGCCACGAAGGAAGAAATCACCGCCGTGCTGCAGTGCGTGAGCGTGTTGGGTATCCACACCATGAGCCTCGCCACGCCCATCCTGTTGGACGAACTGGCGTCCGCATCGACACGCTGACCGGCACCTTCAGCGCTCCATTTTTCTAAACCACCAAAGGACAAACACCATGCAATTCCTCGACGACTCCCTCCTCCCCGAAAACCAGCAACCCCTGGTCATCCAGGTCGCGCCCTACGGCCCCCAGTGGGACGCCAGCGACTCCGACGACATCGCAGTGTCGATGGGCGCCCAGGTTCAGAAAGCCGTCGATTGCTGGAACGCCGGCGCCACCGTACTGCACGTGCACGTGCGTGAAGAAGACGGCAAGGGCAGCAAGCGTCTGTCCAAGTTCAACGAAATGCTGGCGCGGCTGCGCGAAGCCGTGCCCAAGATGATCCTGCAGGTGGGCGGCTCGATCTCCTTCGCCCCCGAGGACGACGGCCAAGCAGCCAAGTGGATGAACGACGACACGCGCCACATGCTCACCGAGCTGAACCCGCGCCCCGACCAAGTCACCGTCGCCATCAACACTTCGCAGATGAATATCATGGAGTTGATGACGGAGGCCGACGTGGCGGGCACGTCGCTCGCCAATCCGGCCATGCAGGCCGCGTACCGCGACATGATCGTGCCCTCCAACCCCTCCTGGCACGAGGAGCACATCCGCCGCCTGGTAGCCAATGGCATCCAGCCGCACTTCATGCTCGCCCATCTGAGCCAGCTCGAGACGGTGGAGCGGTTCATTCGGCGCGGCGTGTACATGGGCCCGCTGATCCTGAACTACGTGGCGATCGGCGGCGGTGCGGCCGGCGTCAATCCGGCTGACATGATGGAGTTCGTGCGCCGCACGCCCGACGGCGCGACGCTGACGATCGAGACCCTCAACCGCAACGTCGTCCCGCTCAACACGATGGCCATCGCGATGGGCATGCATGTGCGCGTGGGCATCGAGGACACGCTGTTCGGACCGACCGGCGAGCGCATGACCTCGGTGCAACAGATCGAGGCCATGGTGGCCATCGCGCGGGTTCTCAACCGTGACATCGCCAGCGGCGACGAGGCGCGCAGCATCTACCGCATCGGCGAGACCTACCGCAGCACCGAGGAGACGCTGGCGCGGATCGGATTCGCGCCAAGCCGCGCGCAGGGCCAGCGCGGCGTGCCAATGCGCGTCGCCGCCTGAGAACGATGTCTCCGCGGCGCCGATTCACGAGGACAACAGCATGTCGATCTCCCACGACCCGACTTCCGCGGCACCCCGGTGGACCGATCTGCTTGGAGTGCACGAGCTGAGCGAGCGCGGACGCGGTTTTGCCCGCCGTAACGGGCACGAGATTGCGCTGTTTCTCGTCGAGGACACGGTGCATGCGATCGCGGACAGTTGCCCGCACGCCGGCGCGTCGCTTGCCAGAGGTGCTCTCGCAGGCACCACGATCCAATGCCCCGCACACGGCCTGCGCTTCGACCTTGCAAGCGGCTGTATCCACGGCGCATGCGGCGGGCTTGCGTTGCGCACCTACCCCGTTCGCGTGCATGCCGGCCGCATTGAGGTCGACCTCCGCAACGCAACCAACTGACCCCGCGCTCGGCCCGAGCACACACACACACACACCAATTTCCGGAGACACAGATGCAACAACTCACGAAACCCCTGCGCCGCGCGATGCTCGGCGCCCTTGCGGCCGCGTCCCTGCTGGCCATGGCGCCCACCGCGTTGGCCCAGGGCTGGCCCAGCAAGCCGCTCCGCCTGATCGTCGGCGCGCCCCCGGGGGGCACCTCCGACATCGTCGCGCGCACCTTGGCCGAAGGCCTCGTGCCGCTCCTCGGACAGCCGGTAATCGTCGACAACAAGGCCGGCGCCATGGGCGCCATCGGCCTCCAGGACTTGCTGCAATCGCCGCACGACGGCTATACCTTCATGGTCGGCGTCAATGGCCTGGTCACCGAGATCCCGCATGTCGTCAAGACCCGCCTCGACATGTTCAAGGACGTCAAGCCTTTGGCCCAGCTCACCCAAACCGGCCTGCTGCTCGTCGGCACGCCGTCGTTGCCGGCATCGAACCTGAAGGAAGTCATCGCCTATGTGAAGGCCCACCCCGGCAATGTGAGCTACGCCTCGTACAGCAGCGGCACGATGTCGCACACCATGGGGCAAGAATTAAACAAGCTGGCCGGCCTGGACATGACGCATGTTGGCTACAAGGGCTCGCCACCGGCGCTCCAGGACGTGATGGGTGGCCATGTGGCGCTGATGTTCGACGGCCCGGCGACTTCCGTTCCTCTGATCAAAGCCGGCAAGCTGAAGGCCTTCGCCGTCGGCACACCAAAGCGGCTGGCTGCACTGCCCGACGTGCCGACCTTCGCGGAACTCGGCTATCCGAAGATCGGCGACATCGCATGGATGGGCCTGTGGACCACGCCCGACGTGCCGGCCGATGTGCAAGCAAAGGTCCGCGAGGCCACGCTGAAGGTGCTCCAACAGCCGAAGGTTATCGAGCGCTTCAGGGAACAGGGTCAGGACATCGGCCAGCCGCTTACGCCCGACGAGCTGTCGAAGTCGCTGCGCGCGGCGTCCGACAGGCACGCCGCCAACCTGAAGGCCATCGGCTTCCAGCCTGAATGACTACGAATCAAGGAGCACCCATCATGAACGGACAGATGATGCAGCAACCGCTGCTGATCTCCACCCTGTTAACGCACGCTGAACGCCACCACGGCGAACAGGAAATCGTGTCCCGTCGCGTCGAGGGCGATATTCATCGCACCACTTACCGCGCACTGGCCTCCCGCGCGCGCCGCGTGGCCAACGCACTGGCACAGCGCGGCATCAAGTTCGGAGACCGCGTCGCCACGTTGGCGTGGAACGGGTACCGCCACATGGAGCTGTACTACGGTGTCTCCGGCTCGGGCGCAGTGCTGCACACGCTCAATCCCCGCCTGCACCCCGACCAGGTGGTGTGGATCGCCGATCATGCCGAAGACCAGGTGCTGTTCTTCGACCTGACCTTCCTGCCGATCGTCGAATCGATCGCTTCGCGTGTGACGACGATCAAGGCCTTCGTCGCGATGACCGACCGCGCCCGCATGCCCGCCTCGACAAAGATACCCGGCCTCCTGTGCTACGAGGAACTGCTGGCCGATGCGAGCGATCGTTTCGAGTGGCCGAACTTCGACGAGAACAGCGCCAGTTCGCTGTGTTACACCTCGGGCACCACCGGCAACCCGAAGGGCGTGCTGTACAGCCATCGCTCGACTTTGCTACACACCTACGCCGCCGCGCTGCCCGATGCGCTGAACTGCTCGGCGCGCGACTCCATCTTGCCCGTCGTGCCGATGTTCCACGTCAACGCCTGGGGCCTGCCTTATGTCGGTTGCGCGGTCGGCGCCAAGCTCGTCTACCCGGGCCCGTACCTGGACGGTAGGAGCCTGTACGAACTGTTCGAGACCGAGGGCGTCACGATGTCGGCCGGCGTTCCCACCGTCTGGCAGGGCCTGCTGGCGCACGTCGAGTCCCACGACCTGGCGTTCAGCACCATGCGCCGCACCGTGATCGGCGGCTCGGCTTGTCCGCCGGCCATGATGCGCGCCTTCCAGGAACGTCATGATGTGCAGGTGCTGCACGCCTGGGGCATGACCGAGGTGAGCCCGCTGGGCACCGTCTGCACGCTCAAACCGGCGCACCTGGCGCTGGGCAGTGAAGAACGGCTCGCCGTCCAGTCCAAGCAAGGTCGCGCCGTGTTTGGCGTGGACCTCAAAATCGTCGATGCCGACGGCGACGAGCTGCCCTGGGACGGCAAGACCTCGGGCGAGCTGCTGGTGCGCGGCCCCTGGATCGTCGCGAGCTACTTCAAGGGTGCCGGCGGCAACCCGCTGGTGGACGGCTGGTTCCCGACCGGTGACGTCGCCGTCATCGACGCCTATGGCTTCATGCAGATCACCGACCGCGCCAAGGACGTCATCAAGTCCGGCGGCGAGTGGATCGGCTCGATCGACCTGGAGAACATCGCGATGGCACACCCTGCAGTGGGCATGGCCGCCTGCATTTCCGCGTTCCATCCCAAGTGGGACGAGCGCCCGCTGCTGGTGGTGGTGAAGAAGCCGGGTGTCGAGGTGACGCGCGAGGAACTGCTGGCCTTCTACGACGGCAAGATCGCGAAGTGGTGGACGCCCGACGACGTGGTCTTCAGTGAGACGATCCCGCTCGGCGCGACCGGCAAGATGCTCAAGCACCGCCTGCGCGAGCAGTTCAAGGACCACAAGCTGCCGACGGCCTGATGCCATGACCACCGCACTCACGATCGGCGCGGTTCCAGGGCACGTGCGCTTGCTGTTTCCCGGCGTGCTGGCCTGTGGCGTCGTCGCTGCGGCCTCCACCTTCCTGTCGCAGCACTACGGCGCGCCCGTGATGCTGTTCGCGCTGCTGCTGGGCATTGCGATGAATTTCCTCTCCAGCGAGGGCGCCTGCAGGCCGGGCATCGAGTTCGCCGGTCGGACGCTGCTGCGCATTGGCGTCGCGCTGCTCGGGTTGCGCATCACCGTCGGCCAAGTCGCCGAACTCGGCTGGCAACCGGTGGCGCTCGTCGTTGCGTCCGTGGTGCTGACGATCGTGGTGTCGATGCTGGCGGCGCGGCTCCTGGGATTCCAGACCCTGTTTGGCCTTCTCAGCGGCGGAGCGACCGCGATCTGCGGCGCTTCCGCAGCGATGGCGCTGGCCGCTGCGTTGCCGAACCATCCGCTGAAAGAGCGCGCGACGCTGTTCACTGTCGTCGGCGTGTCGGCGATGTCGACGCTGGCGATGATCGTCTACCCGATGATCGCGCAGGCCATGGAGCTGGACCCGCGTGCCGCCGGGGTGTTCCTCGGCGCGACGATCCACGACGTCGCCCAGGTGGTCGGCGCCGGCTACAGCATGTCGCAACAGACGGGCGACGTGGCCACCCTGGTCAAGTTGCTGCGCGTGGCCATGCTGTTGCCGGTGATCGTCTTTGCGGTCGTGCTGTCGCGCCGCCAGGCCGGTGGAACGGATGGCCCGCGCCCGCCACTGCTTCCGGGCTTCGTCATCGGCTTCGCGCTCCTGGTGGCTGTCAACAGCACGGGCTGGCTGCCAGCAGTCGTCGCCAGGGGCGGCAGCGATTTCTCGCGCTGGTGCCTGTTGGCGGCCATTGCGGGCATCGGCATGAAGACGCAGTTGAAGGACCTGGTCACCGTCGGGCTCAAGCCGGTGATGCTAATGGTTGGCGAGACTGTCTTCCTGGTCGTGCTGGCGCTGGCATTGATGCATTGGCTGGCCTGAGTCCGACACACTCAAGCTCGAGGAATTGAACATGAAGCTGAAAAGCAAGGTTGCACTGATCACGGGCGGCGCCCAGGGCTTGGGCAAGGCCATTGCGCTTGCCATGGCCAGGGAAGGCGCTGACATCGTCATTGCTGACATCAACGCCAACACGCTGCCTGGCGCCCAAGCCGAGATCCAGGCGACGGGCGCTCGCCTCCTGGGCGTGCAGTGCGATGTCTCGTCGGTCGGAAGCGTCGCCAGTCTCTTCAAAGAGATCGTATCGACCTTCGGCACACTCGACATCCTCGTGAACAACGCCGCACTGGTCCAGTCAGGCGAGCGCAACGAGCGGATGCGCTCGAAGTTTTACCGGATGATGACGACGCCCGTGGCCAAGGAATCGCTGGGCGTGACCAAGGATTTCACCGACGAGGAGTGGCACAGGTATTGGGGCGTCAACGTGCATGGCGTCTTCTATTGCACCCGCGAGGCGTTGCGCATCATGGAGCCGAAGAGGTCCGGCAAGATCATCAACGTCGCCTCGATTGCCGGCACCGGCGGATTCAGCGCCTTCCACCCGGCCTACTGCGCGACCAAGGGCGCGGTGCTTGCGTTCACGCGATCCGTCGCGATCGAAGTCGCCGGGGCCAACATCTTCGTCAATGCCATCGCTGCCGGCGGCGTCCTGACCCCGCCGATGGAGCATTTCCTGGCGACCTTATCCGAGGAAGCCCGGGCTGGCGTGCATCAACTGATCCCGCTCGGGCGCCTTGGCAGGCCGGAGGAGTATGCATCGCTGGCCGTCTATCTCGCGTCCGACGAGCACTATCTGGTCGGGCAGACGATCAGCCCGAACGGCGGAATGATCGTTTGACGGAATGCAGTAGCGAAGTGGGCCGATTCAGAAATTTCTTCGCAGTCACCCGCTGCCTTGGGGTCGGCGGAAAGTAGCGCGCCCGAAAGCCGACCCTTTCGTACTTCGGCTTGTGGCCGGACGCAGCTGTTGGGGCCCGAGCTTCATGCCGGCTCCGACATCATGGCAAGTTCTTCCCAGAACGGTCTGCGCTTGGCATGCGGCAATCAAACTAGGAAACCCCAGCTTCGACGGCGCGCTGTCTAAGCATGCCGATCTGGGCAGAGATGGTGTGCCACTGTGTCGCGTGGCCTTGCGGGCACACACAAAGAACCTGCAGCCGCGGTGGCCTCGCTGGCAGAACGGCCTCGAGAATTCAGAGCCATGTGGGCCGCACCCCGCCTGGAGGCTGCGGCCCCTCCAGAGCAACAGACCGGCGCGCCAAGTCCCCCTAAGGGTTTCGCGTGAGGAACGCGCACTTTCGCCGCGGAGTTGCCCACGGCCTTCACGGCTGCCCTTAACTGAGGCTCGGAGCAACCAAGGCTTTGCGACCGACTTCGCACCTCGTGGCGCTTGTCCAACCAGACGAGTTTGCAGTGGCGGACGTCTTGTGTGCGAGAACGTACGGGAGTCAAATCCGTTCAATGAGACCTCAGTTCGAAATGCCCGGAGACCTGCTGCGGCTTCTAAACGACGGCGCCGCGTCGTTGATCAAAGAAGTGGTTCGCAGGAGATTGTGGATGCGCCGCACGATCGAGGTGTGCACAGCGGGCTTCCTAATTTCGCTCGGTGTTTCACAAGTCCAAGCGCAGACCGCACAGCAGGTGGTCGACATTCCAACGCGGCCCGGGGTGACACAGCGGATGCTCGTTCTGTCGCCACCGACGGCGAAGGCGGCCGCGATCCTGTTTGCGGGCGGGCATGGGGGGCTGCAGATATTCCCCAACGGTTCGCTCAAGTGGGGAGCGGGAAACTTCCTTGTCCGCACGCGGCAGTTGTTTGCAGACCAAGGGCTCATGGTCGTCATCGTGGATGCGCCGTCCGACCGCCAGAATCCGCCCTTCCTCGCCGGTTTTCGTCAGAAGCCCGAACATGCAGCGGACATCAAGGCGGTCGTCGCCTGGGTGCGCGAGCACTCCAGGGCGCCGGTCTGGCTTGTGGGCACCAGCCGCGGTACGCAGTCCGCCGCATATGTCGCGACCGAACTTTCCGGCCCCGACGGGCCGGACGGCATTGTCCTGACCTCGACTATCCTCACAGACGACAACGGCAGGCCTGTTCCGGCCATGCCGCTGGAGAAAATCCGCATCCCTGTTCTCGTCGTTCATCACGAGCTGGATGGCTGCGCGTACTGCGCCTTTGCCAACGTGCCTGCACTTATGGCGAAGCTCGCAAACTCGCCACGCAAAGAGTTGCTGGCGTTCAGGGGTGGGGAGAGCAAGGGCGACCCATGCGAGGCCATGGCATATCACGGCTTCAACGGGGTCGATCGCGACGTGGTGCAGCAGGTCTCCGGCTGGATTCTTGGCAAATAGTCCCACACTTCCCGTTCAATGCCTGCGGCGCGCTCTCGGCAGCACGAAAGTCCCCCATGCCGGCCCATCGAGCGCGGCATCGGCTCAAAAGCGCATCTCCTCCATCATCGACTCCGGCAAAGGAAACGGCGTCTTGGACGCCGGGTTGTAACCCGACTCTACTGGGCCACGCAAGCTCGCAACCCGCTGTCCGATGCGAACTGGAAGGTCGTGGCGATCTTCCGCTGTTGGCCGAACTGAGTCTTTGGTCGCCGTCGGGCAAAACGTGGCTTCTGCTGCGTAGCTGCCTCGCGACGGGGACTGGTGGAAGGTCGGGTAGGGCATACCGGTAGGGTCACCTCTGATTCCGGATGTCGTCGCTTAAAAGCCCCGTCTGAATCTCATATTGCGGCTCGCCGCCGCAGGATCGCTGTCGCATCTTTTGCCGCGAACTTTGATCATGGCCAGTCGGCAGAGCAAGCCCGCCCACAGGTCGGATTCCAGCAAAATGCGCGGATGTGCAGCCACTACCAAGCCGAGAAACGCCGCAAGCAGATCGAGAAGCACTTCGGCATCCAACTGCCGCCGAGTTGGGAGCCGCCACCAGGCGGCCTGCATATCTACCCGACGCAGATGGCGCCCTTCATCCGGCGGCCGCCCGAGCGCGAATCGGGTGACGAGGCGGTACCTGATTTCGAGGTGGTCGAGGGGCACTTCGGGTTGTTGCCCGGTTTCGCCAAGGATGCCAAGTTCGGCCTGAAGACGTACAACGCGCGAAGCGAGACGGTCCGCGAGTTGGCGAGCTTCAAGAATGCCTGGGCCAAACCGAGGCACTGCATCGTCCCTTGCGAGGCGATCTATGAGCCGGACTGGCGTACGGGCAAGTTCATCCCGACACGATTCACCGCGGCCAACGATGAGACGCTGGGGGTGGCCGGGCTGTGGTCACCCTGGAAGAACCCGGAAACCGCCGAGTGGAAGCTGAGCTTCACCATGCTCACGATCAACGCCGAGGCGCACCCGCTGTTCAAGCTGATGCACAGGCCTGACCTGAAGCGCCCGCCGGAAAAGCAGGACAAGCGCATGGTCGCGATCCTGCCGGAAGCGTGGTACGGCGAGTGGCTCGATGCGCCCCCGGAGCGCTCGATGGATTTCCTGATGCAGTTCCCTGCCGAGCGACTTGCGATGGTGGCCGAGGCGCCGCCGCCGCAGGAGCCCAAAGCGCCCAAGGTGAAGACGACGCCCAGTGAGTCGGGGCCGCTCGAGCCACCGCTTTTCTGAGCAGGCCCCATGTTCATCATCAGCCTGACCTACATCCGTCCCCTGGAGGAGATTGATGCGCTGATGGCGAAGCACGTCGTCTGGTTGAAGAAGCACTACAAGAGCGGACTCTTCATCGCGTCGGGGCGCCAAGTGCCGCGCAGGGGCGGCGTGATCCTCGCCCGGTCTGGCGACCGCAGCGCGCTCGAAGCCATCTTGGTGCAGGATCCGTTCATCAAGAGCGGCTGCGCCCGCGCCGAGGTCGTCGAGTTCTCGCCCAGCATGACTGCGCCAGGTGCGGAGGTGTTGAAGGAGCTTTAGGCCGGACCGGGATGGGGTGCCACTACTTAGCCGGCACGAATCCGATCATCTTCATCGCAGCAGCCAGCGGCTGGCGAGCCGTCCAGTAGTCGGCCCATGGGTCCGTCGTCTGAAACGACAGGTGCTCGCGCGCCGTCGCGACGGTCCACTGCGCACCGCTCTTCAGCTTGGGCAGGTCGTCCCAGGCCACCGGCATCGACACGCCGAGCCCCGGGCGTGCCCGGGCGGAAAAGGCCACCGCGGTGGTGGCGCCGTGCCCGTTGCGCAGAAAGTCGACAAACAGCTTGCCCACCCGATTCGAGGGTCCGCTCTTCGCCACAAAGCGCGCCGGGATGGTACGCGCGAGATGCTGGACCACCGCCTGGTGACCGCCTCATAACCGAAGCGCGGCGCAATCGGCACCACGACGTGCAGGCCCTTGCCGCCACTGGTCTTCAGCCAGGCCTGCAGCCCCAACTCCGACAGCAGCGAGCGCACCAGGATCGCTGCCTCCTGGACGTGCTGCCAGGACGTGCCTTCGCCGGGGTCGAGGTCGAAGATCATCCGATCCGGCTTGTCGATGTTCTTCGCCGTGGAGTTCCAGGTGTGGAATTCGATGACGTTCATCTGTGCCGCCGATGCAAGGGCGTGCGCGGTTCCGACCTCGAGCAGCGCGCCATGACCCGGCCACAGTCCGGGGTCCAGTTCCTTGATGCCGGGGATGCTGATCTTCTCGTCGTGCTTCTGGAAGAAGAGCTCGCCCGTCACGCCGGTCGGACCGCGTACCAGCGAGCACGGCCGGTTCTTGAGGTGGGGCAGGATCCAGTCGGCCACCGACTCGTAGTAGCGCACCAGGTCGAGCTTGGTGAGGCCCGAGGCGGGGTCGATCAGGCGCTCGGCGTTGCTCACCTTGATGCCCCCGGGGGCCGTCTTGCCTGCCGTCTTCACGGGGCCGGCATCCGCGAGCGTCCTGGCCATCTCGCGCACGATCGCGCTGGCCGGCTTGTCGGTGCGCAGCGCAACATAGGATGCATGCCGGATCTGCCCGTCCGGCGTCCATTCGGCGAAGGCCACCTCGGCGACCATGCGCGGCGCGACCCAGCGCTCGCTGCCTGGGCTGCGCTTGGACCACCGGCCGGGCTTGCCTGCGCCGGCAGGGAAGGGCGGCGTGGCGACCTCGATCTTGGCGAGCTTGCGCTTCAGCGCCGCGGCCTCGTCCGAGTCCCACCCGGTACCGACGCTCCCCACCGACACCAGCGCGCCATCCGGCGCATGCACGCCGAGCAGCAGGCTGCCGATCTGGGGCGAACCGTCGGACCGATCGGTGTAGCCGGCGACCACGAACTCCTGTCGCTGCTGGCACTTCAGCTTGAGCCAGGTTTCCGTGCGGCGCGAGGCGTAGGGCGCATCGGCGCGCTTGGCGATCACGCCTTCGAGGTTCATGCGGCAGGCCGAACTCAACACCGACGCCGCATCGGCTTCGAAGGCGGCGCTGAAGCGGACATGGTCGGTCGCCTTCTCGTCGAGCAGCGCCTTGAGCAATTGCCGGCGCGACACCAGCGGGGCTTCACGCAGGTCGTGGCCTTCGAAATAGGGCACATCGAACACGAAGTAGACGATCTGGGCATTGCCCGCGCCGCGGTCGAAGGCTTTCTGCAATGCGTTGAAGCTGGGAAGGCCCTTCTCGTCGAGCACCACGATCTCGCCGTCCAGCCAGCTCGACTTGAGCCCGAGGCTTTCCAGTTCGCGCACCAGGCCGGGCATCTTGGCCGACCAGTCGTGGCCGCCGCGCGTCACGAGCGTCGCCTCGCCGTTGTCGATGCGGGTCATGATCCGGTAGCCGTCGAACTTGATCTCGTAGAGCCACTGGCCGGCCGCCGGCACGCCGGTCGCCAGGGTCGCAAGCTGCGGGCTGATCTTGGCGGGGAGGGGGGCCTTCACTGCGCCTGGCACGCTGTCGTCGGCGGGGCGGGCTCGCTTGGCGCCGCGCGCCACCGCGACCTTAAGCTGCACCGGCGCCGCGCGCAGCGGCTTGGCGATCACGCTGTCGGGAAGGGCCGAGACGACGTCGAAGTCGGCCTTCGGCCGCGCGAAGGCGTCGCGCTTCTTGAACAGGATCCAGGGCTCCTGCTTTTCGCCGCCCTTGGCGATCTTGACGAGCTCCCACAGGCCGGCCAGCTTCTGGCCGTGGAGATTGAAGAGGAGCTTTCCCTTCAGAAGGCCTTCCCGCGGATCGCCCATGGGCTCCCAGGTGCCGTTGTCCCAGACAATAACCGTGCCGGCGCCGTACTGTTTGGGCGGAATGGTGCCCTCAAACGACCCATAGGACAGCGGGTGATCCTCGACATGGATCGCCATGCGCTTGTCGGCCGGGTCGAAGCTGGGGCCCTTCGGCACGGCCCAGGACAGCAGGACCCCGTCCAGCTCCAGGCGGAAGTCGTAGTGCAGCCGGCTCGCCGCGTGCTTTTGGATGACGAAGGAAAGCGCCTTGCCCTTGCGCGGCGCGTGTTCGCCTCGGGGTTCGGAGGTGATGGCAAAGTCGCGCTTCGACCAGTATTTTTCGAGCGGATCCAAACGGGTTTCACGGGCCATGTCGAAATCTACGAGGCACGCCTGGACATGTCGATCTGCTTTTTTGCAGGCTGCTCTCGTTTTGCCGGCTTACGAGGCCCGAAGGGGGAGAGCAGCGGCACCGGTCCCGGTCCCGGTCCTGCAGGTTGCTCGGTGATGGTTGCCATCGGTTCGGAGAGAGCCAAGCACGCGCGCTCAAATTCTGCGACCGCATCGAGGTATTCGCGCCGGGCGGCCTTTGAGCTCACGGGCCCGACCCTCTGGTGCGGCAGTAGGCGAATAGCCGGCGCCATCCGTTGAAAAGCGCCACGACAATCACGATGACCTCTTCGCCCGCACTGGCGTTTTCTTCGCCGCGATCTTGGCGGCTGGCTTCCCTTTGGCGGTCACTTTCGCGCGCGAGGCAGATCCGTCCGCTGCAGTTCCACCGGCCGGCTTGGCGGCTGGTTTCAAGGATGCGATCAGTCGCGCCTTGTCGTCCTCGAATGCCTGTGGGAGGCGGGGCATCGCGGCCTCCGGCGCTACTTGTTCTTGAGGTGCTCGCGTACCGCCTCGGCACTGTTGCCAACGGCACGCACAGCTTCCTCGAGCTCCTCAGCGGTGCAACCCAGCGATCGGGTCCAGCTTTGGATCTCCTGCGGCTCGGACAAGGAAATCAACTTGCGGTCGAGGCCTGTTTTCTTGGGATCGTCTGCCATCTTGAAGTCCTGTCGGGTCTGAATGCCATGTCGGTCGGGGCATCAAGTGTTCTTCCGCTCCCGAGAAACATACGTCAGAAACTGCCGCAAAGCGGTGCCCGCTAACTTCCGTTGCGCCCACCTGGGGGGGGCGCATGGCCGTGATACCCAGCCCTTGGTAGCAGCCGGCGCCGGTCGTTCAATGAGCACACCGTTCTGGTGCTCGCTCGCTGCCGCAGGCAACTCCCGCGGCATTGAGTTGCAGATGCAGGGTTTTCGCGTCATGTTGCGGCGCCGCCGGAGCGACTCTCGCCATCACCCGCCGCACCTGGTGGCAGGAGCATTCGCAAGGAACGCGTTGCGCGTCTGCGATTTGCAGCCGTTGCTAGCGGGACTTCAAGTTGTGGCTCCCGCTGCCGATATCTAGGAGTTCCGCCCATCTGCTCGAAATGCTAAAGCTTAGCTCCCAACTGCCGTATCTCGCTCGCTTCGATCGCGCAACGGTCCTCGCGACTGCCTTGTTTTTCATCAAGCGGAAAGCCAAGACGGCCGACGGCTTGTCGGAGACCTCTACGCCGCTCAGTGCGGCGTTCAAGTACGAGAAGCTAGGGCGGACAGTGCGTTACCACGGTCCAGTCCAGCTGGGGGTCAATGATCTGCGGTCGTTACAGGGGCTGCTGGCCATCGCGACCGCAGCAGCCGTCGGTCGCCAAGGAACTGGTGGTGCGATTGTGAATACCGTCGAAGGCGCCTGGGAGGAGCTGGTACGCGCGTGCGGCGTTCAGTCGAAGACGGCGACGGACATCGCGACTCGCAAAAAAGCTACTGGCGGAAAAAGAACCAAGCTCCTTCAGCTGTCAGTGCAACGGTTGTGCAGTGTCCGCGTGCAATCTAGTGACCGGCCCGGCGAAGAGAGCCTGGTTTCCTTTTCGAAGGACTACGATGTCAAGGATGGCTTCAAGGTGAGTTTTTGTTCCGAATTGCTCAATGCCCTTGGTGCTGGGGCGAGGGGGACGCACTACCTCAAGATCGACATGGAGGAGGCGCGGCAACTGAAAAGCGAAGCGGCCCGCCTATTGCACTTTCGCCTGGCAAACGTGAACGAAGGCTCATACCGTGAGTTCACTTCCGTCGAACTCGAATCCATGATTTGGGGGGCGGAGCCTCCGCGTACGGAGGCGATCCGTAAGCATAGGCGGCGCCTTTTCAACCAGGCCATCAAGGAGATCAGAACCCTTCCTGGGTGGAGCTTTGACTCCGTGCCGACCTATCGGGGATCGTGGGAGTGGAGGGTGAAGCGCCGCAAGTCTCGGTTCGAGGGAGCGGTTGGGAAGGTGTGAGATCGAGTCTTGGAGTGTCTCAGGAGATGACCACCAGGACGCGAGCTGGGCTCGCGCGGGGCGCTCAAGTCGGGCGGCGGTTCCTCGCACGGGCGGCGGGAAGAACCGCGTCGCAGGACGCTCTTCCATAGAGGGGAAAGTTCGATGGTTTCTAGTAATTAGCGCGGGCCGGCTTGGGCAAATGCCGCACAGAAAAGAGGGAGATTTCTATCTTGATGGAGCGTGAAAGTGCTCAATCAGATTGAGATAGTCCTCATAGTGAACGTGAAAGTGATTGCATGAGTTCGTGAAAGTGCTTACGCTACTATTCAAGCTCAACTGCCGACGGTGACGAAGAACGTGTGGCCTCATCGTTAACGGTTGACTAATGGTTTCAATTGGAATAGAATAGTTTCGTTACACAGGCCTCCTGCCTGTTTCTCTAAGGCTGCAAAATTCGTGGCCGCCAAGTACTGAGAAATTTCCGGTACTGGTCAAGGAGCATCACTGATCCCGGCGCAACGCTGGATTGATCCTGCGCGTGCATCTGCACGCCGGTGATGCTCTTTAAAAATAAAAATCTAAACTGAAAGTCTCTCGCGCCATAGGCCCGATGAGACCTGCTTGCGTCATGCGGAACTGCGCGCTTTCGCCGACAGGCACCCGCAGTACACAACACGACCACTCACCGAATTCAATCGAAAGCCGGATGACCTTGCCAATCGGAGCGATGCGGCTTCTAGCGGCACGCTAGCCGATGTCACTTCCGCGTCGCGAATCGCTACTTCCAATGATCTTCACGGCTGCACCAAAGCTGCAATTTGCTTGGCCCAGTCACAACAATCCACCATAGGAATCAAAATGAGTAATGAAATAAGACTGCCGATCGAAGGCTTCTCAAAAACAAAATGCCAAGCGCTTTTCGCTGGCATAAATGAAGGAGCTTATGTGCAAAATATTCTGCACCAACTTCTCCCTGGGACTGAGACATCAGTAGAAAAAGCCTTAAATAGTATCTGCGAGTATGTGCATCCCGGAACAAGCGAGAGCAGTGCCTTAATTGGTGGTTTGATAAATGCGCTCGGCAAAATTGGCCTCCGCGTCGCGCGCGCAGTGCCAGGATTTATTCTGGGGCAGGACGAGGCTCGCCTTTATGTGCAACCACGTTTGCTAATAGCCGCGTACCCCGAATTGAAAGAGCACTCACCGAGACCCTACGCGTACACTGTAACGCTTTCGGGTGACGAATTGTGCGCGCTCGATGGTCTCGCCTCCGGTTTTGGTTTTAAAGAGGATTGGCCTGAAAATAATGAGTACGAAGTGGAAGAGGTAGAAGAATCCAAAGAGGAAGAAGTTATCGAAAGATTTAAGCGAGTTTTAATGGAACTGATGCTTCCTGATTCTCAAATAACCGTCGCACAGGCTGTTGAAGAGCTCTGCGCCGCGCTCATCCGAACGGATGAAAGTTCTCTCGAGCGCTGCGACGCTTTGCATATGGAGCTGGAACGGATGGGTGTTCGATTCCATAAATATTCTGACCGCTTCGACCATCGATTTCTTTCCGGGAAGGGCTTCTTGAGGCTGGAAAACAGTCGACAGTTTGTGCGGCTTAACCCTGAACTGGATTCGATAATTCCACCTGTTCATCTTAGCTGGATAGCTATGCTCCCTAAGAGAGAGCATCCGTGGACGCAAGGGCAGTCTTCTAAATAATTCAATGGGCTGACTATCATGTTGCAAAAATCGATAACTGGTGAATTTAACGAACTCCACAACCACGGCATGTTTGCTGCCAGCATGCAATATTGGAATGCGCGAGAGGTATTGTCTCAAATGCTTCCGGGTCGAAATATTTCAGTGGAAATCGCGCTGCGCGCCATCTGCTTGAGTCGGCCTGTCGACGACTTCAATCAACATGGCAAAGAGGTGGCAGACTTGGTTGGTGCGCTCTCTAACGTAGGGCTTAACTTCGTCCGCAAGGTACCCGGCTTGATTATGGGCCAGCGGGAAGCTCGTTTATATGTGCAACCCCGACTATTGCTACGCGCTTATCCGCATTTGGCCCCGTCGATTCCGCATCCATTCAAGTATTCTTTGGTGCTCGACTCTGAGGAGCTTCAGGAACTTGAATGTTTTCATGAAGGCCAGAGCTTGGTTGAAGATTGGCCGGAGAACAATGAGTTCATCTCCCATGGATGGAAAGGGCAAGCCGCAGCGCAAATTTTTGAGGCCGCACTATTTGCCAAGTTGCTTCCCCGTGCTGGCATCTCTGTTGAGTCAGGGATAGATAAGTTATGCGCCGGCCTGTCTCAAGAGAGCGAGATGGCGCTGAAGCAATGCGATTCGATTCACTTGGAGTTTGAGGCGATTGGGGCGCGCTTTCATCGCATTGCACCGATGGGCGCGCCAACGCAGTGGCGCAGAGGCCCGCGCAAAGGCTTTCTATTCGTCACCAATTCCGACCAACTCGTTCGGGCCTATCCAGACCTAGCAGAACTGCTGCCGTACCTCCACACTATGTGGCCCTATGGTCACATCGCCGACTGCCCTGCGGCTTGAGGCTGCCGCCGCACTGGTCGTCCTTTTCACTGTCTCATTCCGGAGGCGGGGGCGACTCGTGCGGCAACTGCCTCGGGCGCAGAGGGCGGATTCAACCTGATAACTGCTGTTATCAGGTTGAAATTTATGGCCAAAATCCGGGGTTTTCGGTTCAGAGGCGCTTTTTGGCTGCCTCGATAGTGTGCAGTCTGTACATGGACGAAACATTGCGAGGCTAGTCGACGCTCTGAGATGTGCGAACGTGCCCCGATGGTGCAACGTGCCGCTAGCCGCTGGCGTGGCAGTCGGTCCGGTGCCGGGAAGCAGACTTCCCGTTCAGACTGGTTGCAGCCAGTCGATTTCCACCGGCGAGCGTCGGAGGCCGTGGATACCTGACGTTCGCGCTTTTGTACGCGACCGGCCGGTCTACTTGGACCCTTGACCTTCGCTGTCCACTGCTGCCAACGACCAGGGCAACGACCCCTTTGAATGGCTGCTTCCAAACGTCGCGAAATGGCGTTCAGAGCCCAACCCCGTCATACAGCAAGCGGCATCAGGTGTCGAGTGTGCTGACTAGAGCAGTCGTTCGATCCCGATTTTCGAGCAGCACATTTGACGCGCATCTCCTTCGTGACTGCCTTTGAGGCGGCAAGACAGAATCAAAAGGCACTTCAACCAAGCACCACAATCTGCGCGATGATCACGTTCGCTGGATCGGTGTGTTTGTCCTTGCCCCCGGATACTCAACACGCTCCCTACGCACTTAACCGTCAAACCTGGGCAGTGGAAAGCTCGTTCGCGTATGAGACACGCCGTTGCCGCGCCTTTGATCATCGTCGCCATCCAGACGTCAACCCTGATCGCGCTGTGGATTCGCGGGAAGCGACGTGCAAGCGCGGAGCAAGCTCACCGCGAGGCCCACGAGCGCTTTCGCCGCATGATCGATCGTGCGCCTGTCATGCTCTGGACGGCACGTGCGGACACGACGCTTGACTACCTCAACTACAACTGCGTCGAATTCACTGGGCTGCCGATCGAAAAGTTGCTGGGCGAGGGGTGGTTGGACGCAGTCCATCCGGAAGACCGGGACCACTGTCTCGGCATCTACGTCCCGGCGATCGAGGCGCGCACGCCATTCCTCTTTGAATATCGAGTGCGCCGGGCTGATGGCGCCTATCGATGGCTGCTCGCCACAGGCGTTCCGAAATATGGAGCCGACGGCAGTTTCACGGGCTTCGTCGGCTGCGATGTCGACATCACCGAACGCAGGCTTGCCGAAGACCAGACCCGGGAGAGCCGGACTGCGGTCGAGGCGAGTCATCGAGAAATCCAGCAACTCGCGGGCCGACTGCTCACCGCGCACGAAGACGAGCGCCGGCGCCTCGCGCGCGAACTGCACGACGACCTCACGCAGCGCCTCGCGCGGCTCGCGATTGATGCCGGTCGCATGGAAAGTGCTGCCGACGCACCCGAAGGCTTGCGCGCGCTGCGCGAGGACCTGGTGCGCCTTAGCGAGGACGTGCACGCGCTGTCATACCGCCTGCACCCCTCCGTGCTCGATGACCTGGGGTTGGTGGAAGCGCTGAAGGCGGAGTGCGACCGAGTTGCCCACAGTGGCGAACTGCGTGTGGATGTAGAAGCGGGCGTCGTGCCGGCGGCACTGGCCGCTGAAGCCTCGCTGTGCCTGTATCGCGTGGTGCAGGAGGCGTTGAACAACGCGGCGCGCCACGGACAAGCGAGCGCCGTGTCTGTGCTGCTCTCGCCGCGCGACGAGGGATTGCAGGTCGAGGTGACCGACAACGGCCGCGGATTCGACCCTGGACGCTCGCGCGACCATGCGAGCCTGGGCCTTGCCAGCATGCGCGAGCGCGTTCGCCTCCTGCAGGGAAAGTTCGACATCCAGAGCACGCCCGGACGAGGCACCACCGTGGTGGCGTGGGTGCCGGCATGAGGATTGTTCGATGACCAAGCCCCGCGTACTTCTGGCCGATGACCATCGCATGGTCGCCGAGGGGCTGAAAAGCCTGTTGGCCGAAGAATTCGAACTTGCGGGCATCGTCGAGGACGGTCGCGCGTTGGTCACCGCTGCGCGCGACTTGAACCCAGATGTCATCGTGGCCGACATCTCGATGCCGCATCTCAACGGCATCGACGCCCTGGTACAACTCAAGCAAGACAACCCACAGGTCCGGGTCGTGTTCCTGACAATGCACCGAAACCCCGCCTATGCTCGCCGAGCACTGCAAGCCGGCGCGTTGGGTTTCGTGCTCAAGCACTCGGCACCGGCGGAGCTGGTGCTCGCGGTGCGTGCCGCACTGCAGGGCCGCACCTTCATCGCCCCGGATCTGGCCGCCGAGGTCTTCCGTTCGGCAGGAAAAAAGGAAGCCGATCCGGCCGCGGCGCTCACGCTGCGGCAGCGCGAGATCCTGCAGTTGCTCGCGCAGGGGCATTCAGCCAAGCACATCGCCGCTGCGCTGAGCCTCTCCGCGCGCACCGTCGAAGATCACAAATACCGCTTGATGGAGACGCTGGGGCTTGAAAACAGCGCCGAGCTGATCCTCTTCGCCATGAAGCTCGGCTTGATCCCGTAGTTTCCGGTCGCAGAACCCGTAATTTTTCGGGGTGCGCTTCGCCGTGCTTCAACCTATCTTGGTGGCATCCAGGACAGGTAGAGACTCACGACGACCGGAGAAGCGCGATGAACAGCACTGCAAGGGTGGCCACCCAGGCCGTCCAACGGCCATGAACCGCCAGCACAGTTGTGTACTGCTGGCGGACCGGCACCACGGTCTGCGTGACAGCGTGCGCGGACTCTTGGAAACGCAGTTCGACTCGGTGTTCATGGTCGCCAACGAAGCAGCGCTGCTAGAAGGCGCCGAACGCCTGGGCCCAGCGGTTGTGCTGGTAGACATGTCGCTGTCTGGCGGCGACCTGAGCGGCCTGCTCAAGCGAATCGGCTCGCTCGCCCCCGACGCGAAGTTGTTGCTGCTCTCGGTACACGACGAGCGCACGGTTGCAGAAGCTGCGCTGGTTGCGGGGGCAGACGCGGTTGTCCTCAAACGTTGCCTGGCGACCGACTTGATGCCGGCGGTCGATGCTGTGCTTGCTGGTCAGATTTACCTCTCGTCGGGCTTCATGCAATGAACAGAAAGCGTCTTCGCGCATGTCGAGAACTGCAAAGGAATACGCCATGAAATGCAACCCTAAGCTTCGGTCCCCGGCCACACACAGCACTGCCGCGGCCGTGCTGGTGCTCAGCGTCACAATGATGACGGGTTGCGCGCAGACCGCGCAAGTGCAGCCGCAGACGGCAGACACCCGCATCGGCAAGCTGAGCTTCGAGAACGGATTTCCAACCGAGGAAACAGCGCGCAAGCTGTTCGACGAGATGGACTACCAGCGCGCTGTGCAAGCCTACTTGTGGGGCTACCCGGCGGTTTCGTTCGAGTCGATTCGCGTTGGCACCCTGCGCGACCTCGGCGCTGATCTCACCGACATGGTCATCGCCGACAACTACGCCGATCCCAAAGGCCGCTGGCTCACCGCAAACGACACCACCATCTACGGCTATACCAACGTCGACCTTGGCAAGTCGGGACCGATCGTCGTCGAGCTTCCAGCCGGCGCTCTCGTCGGAATCATCGACGACTTCTGGCAGCGATCCATCTCCGACGTTGGCCTGCCTGGGCCCGACGGCGGGAAGGGCGGCAAGTACCTGCTCCTTCCACCCGGCTACAAGGGCAACGTTCCGAAGACGGGTTTCTACGTCCTCCAGGGAACCATGAACAACTACAACGTCATGATCCGCGGCATCGTCCAAGAGGGCGACAGGAACGGCGCGGTGCAGACCGTCAAGCGGGTCAAGGTCTATCCGCTGAGCGAACGCCGCGATCCCAAGCCGAACAAATTCACATCCATGTCGGGGAAGGTCATGGATACGACCCCGCCGACGGGGATGGCGTACTGGGAGCGTCTGTCGGCGTTCATCAACAACAACCCCGTCCAGGCGCGTGACCTTTTCTACATGGCCATGGTCAAGCCACTGGGCATCGAGAAGGGCAAGGAGTTCAAGCCAAATGCCCGTCAGCGCGCGATCCTCGAAGAGGCTGCGCGGATGGGCGATGCCATGGGCCGTGTGATGCTGTTCGACGGCCCCGACCGATTCCGGCAGGTCGGGGAAGGTCTGGGAATCGATCCGTTTCCCGGCACGAACTGGCACTGGGTGTTCCAGGTTAATCCTGTCCAGCAAACCGACTCGTATGGCCAGATCGATGAACGGCTGCACTACACCTACGGCGCGATCTACACGACCCCCGCGCTGGGCATCATGAAGGCGGGTCCTGGGGGGAACTACGCCCAGGCGTTCAAGGACAAGAACGGCGACCGCCTCGTCGGCGGGAAGTCATATCGCTTGCGCGTGCCTGCGAACGCACCGGCGGAGCAGTTCTGGTCACTGACGCTCTATGACACCGCGACCCGCTCGATGATCCAGAACCCGTCCAACGACTCTGCGCGCTCGTCGCTCGACAAGCTCAAGACCAACGCGGACGGTTCGATCGACCTGTACTTCGGGCCCGTGGCAAGCGCCCCCGCAGGCATGGAAGCCAACTGGATCGAGACCCTGCCCGGCAAAGGCTTCTACCCAATGATGCGTTTCTACACGCCCAAGGCGGGCCTGTTCGACGGGACATGGAAGTTGCCCGACATCGAGCCCATGAAATGAACGAGCCCGACACAACCATACAGAGGAGCCTCGCATGAAAACCAGACAACTCATCAGCGCTGCATTCGCGCTGTCGCTCAGCGGCGCCACTGCGATCTCTACCGCGCAAACGATTCCGCCCGCCATCACGACGCCGGACAAGGTCGAGACCAGCATTGGAACGCTGGAGTTCAGGGACGGCGCGCCCAGCGCGGCGACGGCTCAGAAGGTGCGCGACAGCCTGGACTACATCCGCGGCGTGGATGCCTTCATGAACAGCATCTCGGGCGTGTCGGCGTACGCGATGCGCAAGGGCTTCCAGAGCATCGGGGCCGAAGACAACACGGTCGTCATGTTTTCCGAGTTGATGGACTCGAACTCGCTCTTTCTCACCCCCAACGCAGACACCATCTATTCGCTGGCGGCCCTCGATCTGTCCAAGGGTCCGTTGGTAGTTGAGGTGCCGCCGGCGCAGCTCGGCACGATCAACGACCTGTGGTTCGGCTGGGTCATCGACATCGGTTTTCCAGGCCCTGACCGGGGCGAAGGAGGAAAGTACCTCATCGTGCCCCCGGGTTATGACGGCCCGCTTCCCGACAGCGGCTTCCACGTGGGCCACTCGAAGACCTTGCATGTCCTGTACGCCGTTCGCTCCTTCATGCAGAACAGTGATCCCAAGCCCACCGTGGCCTCGATCAAGCAGTCGCTGAAGTTCTATCCGTACCGACCGGGAGGCTATGGCACCGGCTTGTCCACTATCCTTGAAGGCAAGGTCAGGCCGGGGCCTGCCGCAGCCATCCCGCCGACCAAGTTCATCGAGGCGAGCGGCAAGGCTTTCAACACCATCCCGCCGAACGACTTCTCGTACTTCGAGATGCTCAACGAGCTGGTGCAACTGGAGCCCGCGACCTCTTTCAATGTCGAGCTCTCGGGCCAACTGGCGGCCATTGGCATCGTGAAGGGCAAGCCCTTCAATCCGGACGCCCGGATGAAGAAGATCCTGACGGACGCAGCCGCCGTGGGCAACGCGGCCGGCCGCGTGCTGAATTGGGGGGCCGCCGATTACCCCGGTTGGGCTTATTACCCAAAATCCACGTGGGCCAGCATGCTGTGGCAGGGCGGCTATGACTTTCAGACGCCCCCACCGATGGTCACCAAGGAAGGCATCAAGCCCTTCCCGCCAACCGGCGCGCGGACCCTCGATTCGCGCGCGGCCTTCTACTACGGGTACACGATGGACTCGCCCGGGATGATTATGCGGTTGACCAACGTCGGCTCGCAGTATCTGATGGCCTTCACGGATCCGGACAAGACCCCTTTCGACGGTGCCAAGACCTACAAGGTGACGCTGCCGAAGGACATCCCCGCAGCCAGGTTCTGGTCGCTGACGCTGTACGACAACCAGACCCGCTCGATGCTGCAAACGCCGCAGCGCTCCCCACGCGCGGGCAGCCAGACTTTTCCCTCACCGGCTGCCGTCGCGAACGCAGACGGCACCACCACGGTCTATTTCGCCCCGACCAAGCCAGCCGCTGCCAAGGAGGGCACCTGGATCCAGACGGCGCCTGGCAAGGGTTACTTCGTGATCCTGCGCCTGTACAGCCCGCTCGAATCGTTTTTCGACAAAACCTGGAGACCGAGCGAGATCGAGTTGGTGAAGTAGGCAAAGGTTCGGCCGTACAACATTTCGAGGAACCCCTCATGAAAACCAGACAGCCCAGCAACCTCAATGCCACCATCGCCGCGCTGACACTCGTCGTCACCGCCATGTCTGCCAACGCACAAGGAGACATGCCCCAAGTCATCAAGACGCCGGATCGGGTGGAATCGAGCCGGCTTGGCACCCTCAACTTCAAGGACGGCTTCCCCGACAACGCCACCGCGCAGAAGCTTTTCGACGAGGTGGACTACGTCCATGCGGTCGAGGCTGTCATCGGCGGCTATGCAGCCGTGAACCAACTGGCGCTGCTCAAGGGGTTCAGGGCGGCCGGGGTCAACGATAACGAGGTGCTGGTGACGCCCGGCCTCATGGATTCCAAATCCCTTTTTCTCACGGCCAACGCCGACACCTACTATTTCTGGGCCTATCTGGACCTGACCAAGGGGCCACTGGTGGTCGAGACTCCGCCGGACAGTCTGGGCATCTTCGACGACATGTTCTGGAACTGGATCGGTGATTTCGGATTCCCCGGACCCGACCGCGGACAGGGCGGACGTTACGTGCTGCTGCCCCCCGGCTACACAGGCGAAGTGCCCGAAGGCGGCTACTACGTGCGCAAGTCCAACACGACCCATGTCGCGTTGGTGGGTCGGGCATTCCTGCAGAACAACGATCCCAAGCCAGTCGATGCGATCGTCAAGAAAACGCTCAAGGTCTATCCCTATGTGCCCGGCGGCGAGGGGACGAGCATCGCCAGCTATCTGGCCGGGAAGGCAACCATCGGGAACTTGAGCAAGCCGGCCAGCCCCCGATTTGTGGAAGGCACCGGGAAGGTGATGAACACCATCCCGCCCACGGATTTCAGCTTCTTCGAGATGCTGAACGAGGCCGTGCAGATGCAGCCCGCCGGCGTGATGGACCCCGAGATCGCGGGCCATCTGGCAGCGATCGGCATCGTGAAAGGCAAACCCTTCAATCCCGATGCCCGCATGAAACGAATCCTCACCGAGGGACTTGCCGTGGCGAATGCCGCAAGTCGGGTGATGTCGATCGGTGGGCGTCCATCGGAGGGCTTTGGCTACTACGGCTCCGACTCCCAGTGGATCAATGGACTATGGGTCGGCGGCCATGAGTTCATGACCCCGCCAGCGGAAATTACGAAGGATGGGCTGAAACCGTATCCCAACGATGGCGCGCGCAAGCTGAATGCGCGGACCTGGTTCTTCTACTCGGTTACGGGCATCACGCCGGCTATGGCCATGCGCCTGCCCAACGTCGGCTCGCAGTATCTTGAGAACTTCCGGGACACCCAGGGCAACCCGTTCGATGGCAACAAGACCTACAAAGTCACCCTCCCGCCGAATATTCCGGCCGCCCGGTTCTGGTCGTTCACCGTTTACGACAACCAGTCACGCTCGATGCTCGACACCCCGCAACGCTATCCACGCGCGGGCAGCCAGACCTATCCGTCACCTGCTGCCAAGGCGAACGCCGATGGATCGACGACGGTTTTCTTTGCGCCGGTTCAGCCTGCCGGCGTCGAGCGGGGAAACTGGATTCAGACCGATCCGAAGAAGGGCTGGTGGACCATCCTGCGCCTGTACAGCCCGCTTCCCCCGTTCTTTGACAAGAGCTGGAGACCGGGTGAGATCGAGTTGGTGAAGTGAGCCGACGCCGACCACGATGGCCGCTGCCGCAGGCGGCCAACCCAACACATCGGAAGGAGTCAATCATGAGCAACGCAACGATAACCATGCGCGGCAACGAAGGGACCGTCACTGTCGCAGACCTCGGCTGGAAATTCATTCGCTGGGGTCTCAGCCTCTTCATTCTCGGGTTCCTGATCGGCTTCGTCCCGATCCTGCATTACATCGTCGGCGGGCAGGCCGGCAACGTGGAACCCCTCTTTTTGAAGAACATGACATTGTGGTGGGGCTGCCCGGCCGTTCTTGCTGAGTTGACGGTCAAAGCAGGGAGCCTCGGCATGATTGCAGTCGGCTTGTGCTATGTGGCCGCAGGCAGGGAAGGCGCTTCGCCGACTATTTCCGCCCACGAGCGCATGGCGCCCGCGCTCTGCGCGTTCGGTCTCATTGCCCACTTCGTGTACGCCGCGGTGGGCTATGCGGCCGGTGTCGCAATCTTTGGAAATTTCTACTTCGGCGCTACTGAACCTGGAAAGAGTCTGTGGATCGGCGGGCAGGGGGTGTGCGTCGCCGTCTATGTGTTCGGCCTCTTCTATGCAGTCGCCGGCGTCCGCAGGGCCGCTGCTCAACGGCGATGAGAGACTCTCTTGTGAGGTGGTTCCGGCAGGGAGGCTGGCGCCCGATTGCCTGGTTCTGTGGCATCGCAGCCGGCGCGTTCTGGGTCTATTCAGGCGCGCCGATGATTTGCCATTGAACAAGTTCGGGAGGATGTGCAGGCCCAGCGAGATTGAAGTGGTGAAGTACGGCGTGGTTCGCCGCCCATGCGGGAAAACGAAAAAGCGAGCATCGAGAATGAACGTAGCCAGTCTCAAGAAATCCGTGTGCGCTGCAGTATTGTTAGCCGCGCTATCGCCAATTTGCGCAGCCGACGAAGGCGGCATGAGCTTCTGGCTGCCCGGCCAATTCGGCAGCTTCACCGCGGTCCCCGGCGATCCCGGCTGGTCGCTGCCGCTCATCTATTACCACACGAGCGCTGATGCGAGTCCCGACAGGGTGTTCGCGCGCGGGGGGCGGCTGCGGGCTGGACTGGACGTGTCGGCGGACCTCTTGTTCGCCGTCCCCACCTACGTTTTCACCGAGCCCGTGCTGGGCGGACAGGCGAGCGTCAGCGTGGCGGGGGTGTTCGGGCACACGAAAGTCGGCGCGGAAGCGACCCTGACGGGGCCGCTCGGTCGCACACTGACAGGAAGTCAAAGCGACTCTTTAACTGCGGGCGGCGACCTGTACCCGGCCGCCTACCTGAAATGGAATCGCGGCGTCCACAACTTCATGGTTTACACGATGGCCGGCGTGCCGGTTGGCGCATATCAAGCGGAGCGCCTGGCCAACCTGGGCACCAACCACTGGGCGCTCGATGCAGGCGGCGGCTACACCTACCTCGATCCCAAGGCCGGCCATGAGTTTTCTGCAACGCTCGGCTTCACCTACAACTTCGAAAACCCTGACACGAACTACAGGAACGGCGTCGACGCGCACCTGGATTGGGCCGCCTCGCAGTTTCTTTCCGAGCAACTGCACGTCGGGCTGGTCGGCTATTTCTATCAGCAGTTGACGGGCGACAGCGGCGCAGGGGCGGTTCTCGGCGACTTCAAGTCACGGGTCTACGCCGTAGGCCCTCAGATCGGCTACTTCTTCCCGGTCGGCGGGGAGAAGTGGTACGTCAACCTCAAGGGCTACTACGAGTTCGAAGCCAGGAACCGGCCCAAGGGTTGGAACACATGGATCACACTGGCCATCCCTTTCGGAGGGCAGAAAAAGTAGCCCGCCAGGTTCGCGCAGCGTTCGGGCGGACAGCTACTTTGCTCGCCCGCTCTCGCGCAGTGCTGATGGAGGCACACCAAACCAGCGGCGGCAGGAACGACTCATCGCAGAGTGCTCGGAAAATCCGAGGAGGTCGGCGAGCTGGCCGAGGGGCAGCTTCGTTTCGCGAAGATAGTGCAACGCGGCCTCCTTGCGTGCGTCTTCGCGAATCGTCTCGAAGGTCGTGCATTCAATCGCCAGGTGGCGCTGCAAGGTGCGTGGATGTAGGCCCAGAAGTAGCGCGACCTCGGTCTTGCTGCCCTGCGAGGTCCCCAAGGTCCGGCGCAGCGCGAGTCGAACACGCGCCGATACGCTTTCCCCGGGGTCCCTGAAGTTCATCTCGAGATAGTTCTCGGTGATCTGTCGCAGGATGGGGTTCGCGCCGCGCAGGTCTGTATGCAGCGTTTCACGGCTGATGTACAGCGCTGCCCGCGGTTGCTCCGTGAACACCGGCGCATTGAAAAAGCGCTTGTATGTCGCGATGGGCGCCAACGGTGCGTGCGGGATTGCGACGCCGAGCAGCCGGTAGCGTTCTCCCGCAAGCAACCGCGTGATGTGATGCATGTCGCCCAGGCACAGGTCGATGGTCTGACGCTGCGCAGGAAGCCTGGCAAGGCGGATCTCCGCAGTCATCTCCGCAGCGCCCTTGATCGTCGGGCTTTCTTCGTGAATCTCCATCACCAGCCCCGGGCTGTGCACGAACAGGTGGCGGGCAACGAAGTCCCAAGCCTCCCTGACCGAAGGCGCGTTCTGAAGAATGATCCCCAATGGGCCCAGCACGTTGATGTCCTGAGCCAGCGCCAGACGCAAACCGAAATCAGGGCAACCCGTCGCGACGGCGCTGGCCTCCAGCAATTGGACGCACGCACGCAGCGATAGAAGTGCTTCCTCGTCGGCCAGCGAGCTTGCCGCGATGTGGTGGCGCCGCAGCAGGGGTCCGGGGTCTGTACCCAAGCGACGCATGAGCCCCGCATATCCCTGCAGGCCGCTCGATCGAACAAATGCAGTCATGTCTCAAAATGTCAAGCAATCGTCTCACCATGTCAAGAAGAGAAGAGGGCCAGCCTGAATACTCCTGCCATCCGACAACCCATCCAGACACATGCGAAAGAAAGACATGGAGACAAACCACTACGACGTCCTGATCATCGGTGCCGGCCTGTCCGGCATCGGCATGGCCTGCCATCTGCAGAAGGAATGCCCCGGCAAGCGCGTCGGCATTCTGGAGCGGCGCAAGGCGATCGGCGGCACCTGGGACCTGTTTCGCTACCCGGGCATCCGCTCGGACTCGGACATGTTCACCTTCGGCTACAAGCTGCGCCCGTGGCATGAACTCAAGGTGCTGGCCGATGGTCCGTCGATCCGCCAGTACGTGACCGATACGGCGCGCGAATTCGGCGTCGACAGGAAGATCCGCTTCGGCATCAAGACGACGCAGGCCTCGTGGTCCAGCGAGCAGAAGCGCTGGACGCTGAGCTGCATCGACGAGGAAAGCGGCGAAGACGCCACCTTCACCTGCAGCTACCTGGTGAGCTGCACCGGCTACTACAACCACGACGCCGGCTACCAGCCGAGCTTCCCCGGCATCGAGCGCTTCAAGGGCCAGACCATCCATCCGCAGTTCTGGCCGGAGCAACTCGACTACCGCGGCAAACGCGTGGTGGTGATCGGCAGCGGCGCGACCGCGGTGACGCTGGTGCCCAGCATGGCCGACAAGACGGCCCACATCACGATGCTGCAGCGCTCGCCCAGCTACGTGTTCTCGCTGCCCTCGTACGACAAGATCTCCGAGGTGCTGCAGCGCGTGCTGCCGGACCGCTGGGTCTTCGGCATGGCGCGCAAGCGCAACCTGCTGCTGGCACGCGTGATCTACAAGGCCTCCAAGCGCTGGCCCGAGCAGGTGCGCAGGCTGCTGCTGGCCGGCGTGCGCAAGCAGGTGGGCGAGAACTTCGACATGACGCACTTCTCGCCCCAGTACAAGCCCTGGGACCAGCGCCTGTGCGCGGTGCCCGATGCCGACCTGTTCAAGGCGATCCGCGCCGGCAAGGCCTCGGTCGTCACCGACCATATCGACACCTTCACCGAGAACGGCATCCGCCTGAAGTCCGGCAAGGAACTGCAGGCGGACATCATCGTGACGGCGACCGGCCTGCAGATCCAGTCCTTCGGCGGCATGGAACTGCGGGTGGACGGAAAGACCGTCCCGGTGAACGAACGGATGACCTACAAGGGCACGCTGCTGCAGGACGTGCCGAACATGGGCTGGATCTTCGGCTACATCAATGCCTCCTGGACGCTCAAGGTCGACATGGCTGCGGCCTACATCTGCCGCCTGCTCAATCACATGGATGCCAAGGGCATCGACGTCGTGACCGCGCGCGCGCCGCAGGGGCAGGTGCAGGACGAATCGATCGTCGCGGCGCTGCAGTCGGGCTATGCGCAACGCGGCTCGGCGGCGTTGCCGCGCCAGGGCAAGGGGCTGCCGTGGCGCATCCTGCACAGCCCGGAGAAGGACCATGTGATGCTGCTGAAGGACCCGGTGGAGGATGCGGCGCTGGAGTTCGTTAGCGCGCATGCCAGCCGCGGCACTGCGCCGCGGAGTGCCCCGCTCTCCGCGGCTGCCTGAGCGCGGGCGCTTCGATCATGAAGAGCATCGAATCCTCCTTCAAGAGCGTGGGCCTGCGCTGCGCCGGCACGCTGCTGCTGCCCAGCCGGGGCGAGCGCCCGCCGGTCATCGTCATGGCGCACGGCTTTGCCGGCGTGCGCGCCATGCTGATGCCGCATGCACAGCGCTTCGTCGAGGCCGGCTACGCCGTCTACCTGTTCGACTACCGCAACTTCGGCGACAGCGAAGGCCTGCCGCGCCACTGGGTCGATCCGTTCCGCCACCTGAAGGATTGGGACGCGGCGATCCGGCACGCGAAGACCCTGCAGCAGGTGGACGGCGAGCGCATGGTGCTGTGGGGCACCTCGCTGTCTGGCGGGCATGTGGTGTGCATGGCGGCGCGCGGGCACCGCATCGCGGCGGTGATCGCCGGGCATCCGCTGATGAGCGGGCTGGGCGCCGTCGCGCACATGCCTTTCATGAAAGTCCTCAAGCTCACCTTGGCAGGGCTGCGCGACCTGGCCGGCAGCCTCATCGGCAAGCCGCACTACCTGCCCGTGGTCGGCCGCCCTGGCGACTTTGCCGTGCTGACCGGTCCCGAGGCCTGGGGCGGCATGCAGGAACTCCAGGCCATCCTCGACGTGCCGTGGGAGAACAAGGTGCTGGCACGCGTGGCGCTGAAGATCCCGCGCTACAACCCGATTCGCAAGGCACGCCGGGTGCGGGTGCCGACGCTGGTGATCGCGGGCTCCAACGACAGCATCGTCTCGGCCGAGGTCGCGCAGAAGGCTGCGGGCCGCATGCACGACGCGCGCTTCACGCTGCATGCGTCGGACCACTTCCAGCCCTACTACGGGGACTACCTGGACGAGAACGTGCGCACGCAGTTGGCGTTCCTGCACAGGCACGTGGCGGTCTGAGCACTTGCGTCAGCGCGCCTTGCGCCAGGCGCTGGGCGTGGTGCCGTACCAGCGCTTGAACGCATGCGAGAACGAACTCTGCTCGACATAGCCCAGCAGTGCGGCCACTTGCGACATGCGCAGCACCCGGTCACCGAGGTACAGCGCAGCATGCTCGCGGCGCACGTCGTCGACCAGCTTCTCGAACACCAGCCCCTTTTCTTCCAGGCGGCGCTGCAAGGTGCGCACGCTGACGCAGTGTTCCTGCGCGATGGCTTCGAGCTGGCAGCGGCCCTGCGGCAACAGCTTGCGGATCCATGCGTCCATCTGCTCCTCGAAGGCAAGCTGTGAAGGCTCGGCGATCTTGCCGATGTAGTCGGCCGCGATCGCCTTCATCTCGGTGTTGTGTTCGCGGGTCGCCCGCGCCATGTCGCCGGCGAAGTAGTCGACGCCGAAGGAGCCCTGGGAAAAGCGCACCGGGCAGCCGAACACCCGCGCATAGAAGTCGGCCGCCAGCAGCGGTGCGTGCGAGAAGTAGACGCCGCGAAAACGCACGTTGTTGCCCACCAGGTGGCGGATCACCTGCAGGTTGATGGCCAGGCACCATTCCTCGAACTGGCGCGCCATGCCCGGACGCGGCACCTGGGTCAGGTAGGCCAGGCGCGGCCCGTTGGACGTGCGCTGAAGCTCCAGCGCCAGTGCGGGATTCAGCATGTTTATGTAGGGCACGGCAGCTTCGATGGCCTCACCAAGGGTGCCGGCCTGGATGCCGGCGGCGATCGGGCCGATCGGGTCGCGGCCCTGCGCCAGGCCCAGCCGGATGCCGAAGTCCGCGCAGTCCAGGTCCTCGGCGCAGGCCTCCAGCAGCCGGATCAGCGGCGCGGCGGGAATATTCAGCTCGCCCACGTCGGCGCGATGCAGCGGCAGCTTGAAGCGCACCTCGTAGAGATGCGCATCGCCGCCCAGTTTGTTGATCAGATCCGCAATGCCTCGCAGCACCCATCCGCGCAGGTACGCCGTCATGTGATTTCTGCCTGGAGTGCGTGGCATTCAATCACAAATCTCTGTCGCCAAGCAACAAATTCGGAAGAGGCCTTGCCTTCGAGAATTCATCTCCATCGGCAGGCGTGCGAACAGCGCCGAGGCCGACGAAATGCACACCAAGAACTGGAGACAAGACACATGGCCACTTATGCCGAATCAGCCCTGAGGCGCTAGCGCGCGCAAGCCTCTTCGCATGCGAAGACAACGCCGCCCACAAGGCTGCGCGTCACTGCGAAGCACACATCACAGCACAGAGAAACGAGCGGCACGGGGTGCCGCCGGGGCATGCCTGCGCCCGGCGCCACCGCACCGCGACTGCATCACTCAACTCCAGGAGACAGACATGGGATTCTTTACCGGCAAGGTTGCCGTCATCACGGGTGCCGCTTCCGGCATCGGCCGCGCGCTCGCGCTCGAACTGTCCAGGCGCGGCGCGCGCCTGGCGCTGTCGGACATCGACATGGACGGGCTCGCGCAGACCCGCTCGATGTGCGGCCCGGCCGAGGTCCGGGTGTACCGCCTCGACGCCTCGAGCCGGGAAAGCTTCGACGCGCATGCCAGGGACGTGACGCGCGACTTCGGCGCGGCGCACCTGGTGTTCAACAACGCCGGCGCCACCGTCATCGGCACCATCGAGCACCTGACCATCGAAGAGATCGAGTGGCAGCTGGGCATCAACCTGTGGGGCGTGATCTACGGCACCAAGGCCTTCCTGCCCGCCATGCTGGCGCAGAAGCAGGGCTGGATCGTCAACATCTCCAGCGTCTTCGGCTTCGTGAGCTATCCGTCGCAAGGCGCCTACAACATCTCGAAGTTCGGCGTGCGCGGCCTTACGGAGTGCCTGTGGCAGGAACTGGAAGGCAGTGGCGTGCGCGCAGTCTGCGTGCACCCGGGCGGCATCCGGACCAGCATCGAGAAAACCGGACGCCGCTCGGTCAACGCCGGCGAGGCGGAAGTCGGCTTCACCGCGATCGCGAAGAAGCTGATGGTCACGCCGCCGGAAAAGGTGGCCGCGGACGTGCTCAACGGCATCGAGCGCGGCAAACGCCGCATCCTCACTGGCAAGTTTTCCTCGACCCTGCACTGGCTGTCGCGCCTGCTGCCCAACCACTACCCGAGCCTCGTGCGACTGATGGGCTGACAGATGAGACAGGCCATGAACACCATACCCTGCAAGCACTTCGCCGCCACGGCACTCGCCGCCGCGCTGGCCATCGCCAGCCCGCTCACCTTCGCCGACGCGCCGCCCACGCCGGGCTTCAACACCCCGATCCCCGCCAAGATCATGACGCCCGACATGGTGCAAACGCGCCTGGGGACGCTCAAGTTCGTCGACGGCGTGCCCACCGCCGAGACCGCCGAGAAGGCCTACGGCAACCTGGACTTCCTGCGCGGCGTGGAGGTGTTCCTCAACTTCATCCCGGCGGCGTCGATGGACGCGATCCGCGAAGGCCAGGCCAGCCTGGGCGCCGTCAAGAGCCACCAGGCCGTCATCTTCGACCAGCTGCTCGACTCCAATCCGCTGCTGCTCACCGGCAACACCGACACCGTCTATTGCCTGGCCATGCTGGACCTGCAGGCCGACGGCCCGACCGTGGTCGAGGTGCCGCCCGGCAGCGGACCCGGTACGGTGAACGACGCGCTGTTCCGCTTCGTCGTCGACATGGGCGCCCCGGGCCCGGACCGGGGGCAGGGCGGCAAGTACCTGATCGTGCCGACGGACTACAAGGGCCCGCTGCCCAAGTCCAAGGAGGAGGGTGGCGAGTACTTCATCGCGCGCTCGCCTTCGTACGTGAACCTGCTGGTGCTGCGCGGCTTCCTGAAGGACGGCAAGCCCGACGCCGCGTCCAGGCAGTTCCGGGAGGGCGTCAAGGTCTATGCGCTGGACAAGGCGGCCAACCCGCCCTCGATGCAGTTCATCAACGCCTCGAAGGTTCCCTACAACACGGTGCACGCGAACGACGTCGACTTTTACCGCGAGGTGGACAACATGGTCCAGAAGGAGCCGCTGGACCTGCTGGACCCGGAGGCGCGGGGACTGGCGGCGTCCATCGGCATCCGCAAGGGCAAGCCCTTTGCGCCCGACGAGCGCATGAAGAAGATCCTCGCCGAGTCGGCTGCCGTCGGCAATGCCACCGCGCGCTCGATCTTCTTTCGCAACCGCGACGCGCGCGCCGCCAAGTTCCAGGGCAGCCACTGGACGGACGGCTTCGTCGGCAGCGACTACCGCTGGCTCGACGTGGATGGCGTATCCGGCCGCAACCTGGATGCCCGCACCAACTTCTTCTACATCGCCGTCGTCAACACGCCGGCCATGAGCGCCAAGCTGGTGGGCCGTGGCTCGCAATACGCGATGAATGCGATGGACAGCACCGGCAAGCCCTTCGACGGCGCCAGGAGCTACCGCCTGCACGTCCCCGCCAACGTCCCGGCCAAGGACTTCTGGTCGGTGGTGGTCTACGACACGCAGACGCGCTCGGAACTTCAGACGAAGCAGCCCTTCCCCAGCAAGAACAACAAGCGCGACCAGTTGCTGGTCAATGCCGACGGCTCGGTGGACCTGTATTGCGGCCCGAAGGCGCCGGCCGGCAAGGAAGCGAACTGGACGCAGACCGTGCCGGGCAAGGGCTGGTTCGCCGTGCTGCGCCTCTACGGCCCGCTGGAGCCCTGGTTCGACAAGGCCTGGCGTCCGGGCGAGTTCGAGGAGCTGAAGTGACGGCCACCAGCGCAATCGCCGCGATGAGCCTGCGCAGCCGGTCTTCGGTCCTCTCGACCGTCGACCTGGGCTGGAAATTCGTGAATTGGGGCCTCGGCTTGTTCATCACCTGCTTCGTGACCGGCTTCGTGCCCATTCTCCAATACATGACCTAGGCATGATCGGCATCGGCCTGGCCTACCTGGCGGCGGCGCGGCACGACACCACGCACTTCGTGGGCCCGCGCGAGCGCGGTGCGCTCGCAGATGCGCGATGGCGGCAAGAGTTGAGGAGTGATTCATTCGCGAACTCCAACCGATGAGAAAATCAGCACGTTGGGCGCGCCCTTGAAGTAACCATCGTCGGGGCTCATTCGGGCTCGATAACCACGTCCACCCGCCCTGACTGCACCGCCTTTTCAAGATCTCGTGGTCGCGCTCGCTCTGGGGCGACGTCAGCTTGTGGATGTACAGCAGTCCTTCCTCTTGCAAGTATGAACGGCGGGTCATGGCCGAGTCTGCCTGCTCGCCAAACCCGCCGATAGCGGTCGTCCGCACCGGGCGATCGCGCCGAAGGTCGGCTTTCCAGGAGGGGCCAGGAGGTGGTGCTCGCGGCACTCACCGGTACCACGTGTCCACCATCCGAAAATTGATCTCGTCGGGCGCTTCGTAGTCATTGTCGGCAAGGTGCGTGCTTGGATTTTGACTGACCATCACAGCGCACCACCTATGAGGCTGACGAAGAGCCAATGGTGCGAACGATTGCGAAGATCATTGTGCCGTCGATTTCGGCAGCGATGCGCTACATCCCTGCAGCCCGGGCGTATGCCGTTAGCTCCGCGAATTCAGACGGTGAAGCGCCTGCTGTTTCGACGATGCTTACGACATCTCGAAGGATTGCCGCCCTGACTTCTCGATCATGCACTTCATCAATCAGCGCGTCGACCAATGCAATGTGCTCGTCGGCGCCTAAGTCCCCGATGTTCTTAGCTAGCTTGGTCACGACGACGCTACTCCTGCCAGCATCAAAATACCATGCCCGGTTGCCCTGCGCTCCGGATCCTGGTGTCGATTTCCAACGAGGGCCTCCGATGCTCTCGACGAACATGATTCGCGCGAGCTTTGTCAGCCGTTCCGGAAGTGCCAGCGATTCCAGAAGTGGGGTAGGGGTCAGGGCAGGCGCATAGAAGAGGCTGGACAAGCTGTGCGTGGAGATGCTTTGGATCATCTGCCGACGATACACGGCGCATAGGATAGAACCTGCGTTCTGCCAACCTTGACAGCACCTGTTTCCCCGATGGCGCGGCGCCATGAATCGTTCGCGGATTTTTCGCACCACTCGTATCTGTGCCGCGATGATGACCGGTTGCTATGAGAAGCAGTGCGAGAGCGTCGCCGAGGGCGGAGCCAGACTTGACGAGGGCGCGTCTGTGCATCTGTCGACCGATCAGGCTTCGGCAGATGCCGAATGAAGCACCTCCCGGCAGATCGTCTGGATCGCCGTCGCAGCCGCGTGATCTGCTCTTGCGTCCGTCGGAGACAGATGGAATCGTTCATCGGGAGCGGCTTTTCCATCACATCGTTGAACGGATTTCGTTCGGCTTCGCGCCTGATGCTTTCTGACAGCCTTGGCATGCTCGGCGAAGGCGATCAACCAGAGAGTAGGGCGTTGTCCACAGCAGGCGCGGTGGGCAGAAGGCCGACGGTGCAGGTGCAGACTCCGGAACGCCTCCTTCCGTCGACTCCTCGATGAATGGACGCGGATGCCCCATGCGCCCCGCTGGTTCACCGCGCGGGTGGGGTGTGAGAGGCGTCTTATTTCGAGGATCCGCCTTACGCCCAGACCGGACCGAAGGCCCGGCAAAGGGCCGAGACGGGGATAGCCTCTCCGCGCGCTCCGACTTTAGGCAGTTTCGAAATGCCGTGTCGGACAGCAAGGTGGGGCTGCATGACTCTCTCTAACGTCAGACAGGTCGGGTACCCTACGCCTGTCCGCTCCAAAAACTCCATCCAATGTGAGTAGCCTGCTGGACCAGCGGAGCGCTCGCGTGTTTCGTGATCCCCGTACTTTCACCGCGATGTTCATCTCCTCCGCGCAGCGCCTTGCCGTGATCAGTGGTCGCCCCCTGAGTCTTGCCGACGCACCTTAGCCGCCTGGCCATTGCGTGCTCGTCCTGAGTTCTGCCGGTGCGCTTGTTCTTCTGGAATCAAGCACCGGCAGGCATCCCGTGCGGTGCAGGAATCGTTCGGATTGACCTTGAGGGAGCCTCTTGCCTCGCTGTAACCCGCTTACTAGCGCTCCGAAATGGCGCGTCGGAGGCTTCGACTGACAAGAAGCACAGCGCATCTTGCCTCGCAGCAACTTCGCGTTGCACGCGCTCCGATGTCGGGGTGCCGAGGTTCGGATCGACTTGCGGAGGGCACATCTTGCCTCGCGGCGATCGGGGCTGCCAACTCTACGATTTGGCGCTTCGAGGGCTCCGATTGACGAGAAGTAAAGGCCGTATTACCTCGCAGCGTCTTCGCGTTGCCTACGCTCCGGTGTCGAGGCATCGAGGTTCGGATCAACCTTTTGAGGGGCACATCTTGCCTTGCGGCAATCCGTCGCGGAGGCCTGCGGGCTGGTCAACTTGAAGCCGTGTCCCATCATGGGAGTGGGAGTGCCTTGCGGGCTGATTTTGGGGTGTTCGGAGAGGCCCGTTTGGCGTCGTGACCATCGTAGACACGGGTGCCGTGCGGGCCGAAGCGACGCGGGTGGTCGGCTCGGATTGGAGCGGTCTCCAACTTGGACACGGGTGGCCTGTGGGGCAAGACGAGGCGGTCAAACACGCTCGGTCCTGAGCCGTCAGGGTGTGGTCCGGTGCTGCCCGGCCTTGCTATTCATGCTTCGATGGAGCGGTGGAAATTCTGTCGTGACGTGCATCGACAGTCGAGGGTTTGTGATGCCAGGGCGAGTTCGGAGGACGGTCCTCCGTCGCAAGGCTGGCCCTCGTCGACACCCCTTGTGCCCCTGGAAACTTGTGCAGCCCAGCTGCCTTGCGCTTCGAGGTGCGGTGCTTAGATTGCGCCGACGAGGCGAGGATTGAGCCATGTGGTGTGGTGTCCCGCCTCGTCGCCTGGTCGAGCGAACCTGGCCTTGAAGTCGATCAATTACACCTTGGCGGATCGAACCGAATGCGAGCTATGGCTGCTTCATCAGCTTGCCGAGCGGGTTGGTTCAGTGCACCACTACACGTTGTATCAACCACATGAAATGGTCATAATTCTGATCATTCTCCGAGGCCGTTAGGCAAAAATTTGAGCAGTTGAGCACTTCAGAAATCAACCTTGCTCTGGAACGTCAGCTCCTGTTGCAGTTGGGCGACCGCCTTCAGCGCCTCAGAAAGGCGAAGGGGCTCAGTGCCCTAGAAATGGCGGCGCGTTCCAGCATTGCTCGCAACACCTTGCGCGCAGTGGAGGCGGGCGATCCCGGTCCGTCGTTGGGTACCTATCTGCGCGTTATGTCCGTCTTAGGCATCAGCGGCGAGTTGGCGCTACTGGCCGGCGACTCGCTCGAACCTGCGCCTCGAGACTCTGCCGCGGCGCGATCCAGGCGGGCGGCACCGGCCGTGCAGGTGCGCGTTGCGATAGACGAGGCGAAACACCGGCTTCAGGACCTGCAAAGTTTGGCTCTTCACGAGGAGGCCGTCCGACTAGCGAAGGCCGATCCCGCCTTGGTCGCGCGGGCGCAAGACACCGTGCAGCGCTGGCTGTTAGCAGGTGACCCTCGCTCTGCTAGCCTGTGGCGCGAATGGTCGGAAATCTTAGATGCGGGCTCTTGGCGCAAGGTTCTGGGGCGTACCAGCCATGCTCAGCAACTGCGGCAGGCGTCGCCTCTTGTCACGATCCTTCGAGGAGAGGCGCGGCAGCGAATCCTTCGACAGGTGAGTGAGCTCAAGAATGGAATCGAAATGAGTGGCCCGCTCGAGATGCCGACTGCTCGCTCGCGAGCCGGGTAGAGGCGAGGCGCGCACCGGGTCGGGGATGTCGCGGCTACTATCTGCGGCATGACCCACCTCCGCCACATCAGCGTCTTCGTCGACGAGCCCGATCCGGGGCATTTCCACTGGGTCCTGCATGAGTCGACCGAGGACGCGACGGTCTGGACGGAGGTCGAGGCGAGCGAGGAGTCGTTCGCCTCGTGGACCGACGCCTTCGAGGCCGGAACGGTCGCGCTCTACCAACTGGTCGATGACGAGCGAATCGGCCCCCGCGCGCCGGGCGAGGACGAGGACGAGGACGCGGCCCCGGTGGGCTGATTGCGATGCGCGCAAACAGATCGATGAATCACCTGATCTGCGGCGCGTTGCTTGCACCGTTCGGGGTCGTGTCCTGTCTTGTATCCGCCCAGCCCTTCTATGCAAGCGCGGGCATCATTCCGTCGGACGAGGCCGTGCAGTGCGGCACCTGGGTCGAGGCGCGTCGATCACCGGGGTCGGGGATGGACACCGTGCCGCGCGTGTACATCTGGGGACTGTTAAGCGGCATCACCGTCGCCAGTCCGACGCTGCACACGCTGACCCCGCCGGCCGGCACGGCGATACCTGCATGGCTCGATTCCTATTGCGCCCGCACGCCCATGGGGCGTATCGATCAGGGCGCGTTAGTCCTTGTGAGTGAACTGGCTGACGCTCAGGGGATCAGGTGGCCGGCTCGACCCGGCAATCGCCCATAGCCTGCTGCGCCTGACGCACGCCCTGCTGACGGCGCCGGTGCCGCACGCTATTCGCCACCGTAGCCCTGGCCGACCTGACAGAACCACACCTGCGCGCACCACTGCTCGCCGTCCTTTTCCAGGCCCGCGAAACTGATCGTGTCGTTGTAGAAGGTCTTCAGCGTGGGCCGGTGCAGGATGCCGAACGGCGGCGGCAGGTGCCCGGGCGTCGACTGGCACAGGAACAGGCGCTCGGGTTGCGGCTGCAGCGTGAGCATGCCGGCGACCCAGGGCTGCGCGTGAAAGTCGCTGTCCGCGCTTCACGCCGTACCGAAATCGCCGTTTCATCCTGACCCGCATGCCTAGATGGTACTGGTTGGATATACAGTGCCACATAATATCGAAATCAAAACGAGGAGGAGCGTGACATGCAGCCAGGTGAGCGGTACGAACGTCTGAAGGCGTTGGTCAAGGAAATGCCCGCATTTGCAGGACCCGCGACGCCTGACGACCGTGCATGGCTGGGGCGGGCTGTCGCGCTCGTTGACGCGGGGATCAATCGCACGGCGGTCAGCACGATCACGGTCGCGTCGCATCATCTTTACGGGCCGCTCCACGACATGAACGTGCAGCAGATCGCGGCGGTGGTCTACGCTGAACTCGCAGCGGCCGAACTGCAGGCACCGCAAGGCGCGCAGGGGGCCTTCATCGGCACCCAGACGACGTTCGATGTCGTGGCCGCGATGTCGGCGATTCTTCGCGACGCGAGGGGCGACGTGCTGATTGTTGATCCCTACGTGGATGCCATAACGCTGACCGACTTTGTAAGCCTCGCCCCGGAAGGCGTGAGGGTGCGCCTGCTAGCCGATGAACAGGACCTGCAGCCCAATCTCGCGCCTGCAGCGACGCGGTGGCTTTCAGATCATCCGACCCGTCCCATCGAGGTTCGGGTCGCTGCTGCCCGAAGCCTGCATGACCGACTGGTGATCGTCGACGCGGTGACCGTCTGGAATCTGACGCAGTCCTTGAAGGATTTCGCCCGGCGGTCGCCCGGCGCCATCGAGCGCAGCAACCCCGATATCGCGCAGCGGAAAATCGCCGCGTACTCCGATACGTGGGACAAGGCGAAGGTGCTTGCCGTCTAAGACCCAACGATGAACCATCTACGCCACCTATCCGTCTGGATCGACGAACCCGACCCCGTGCACTTTGTCGCGCTGCTGCGGTTGGTCCACGACAAACGCATCGGCCCGCGCGGGCCCGGCGAGGACGCGGCGCCGGTAGGGCCGCTCGGCCCGACGGCGCAAGGCTGAGCTGATGTTCGGCGCGATCAAGCACCTGTTCCAGCCCAAGCGTCCGGCCGCAGCCACAGCCGCAGCGGCTGCCCCGGCTCCGGCCCCGGCCCCGGCCCCGGCGGCGCCCGCTGTTGAATCCCTTCATTGGCCCGGCACCGGCATGTTCGCCGTCGCAGCCGTCGATGAGTCGTACTACCGCGAGGGCATCGCGCGCATGGCGCGCAACGAGCCCGGCAAGGCCGCGATGATGTTCTGCACTGCGCGATTGGTGCCGGAGGCGCTGAACCCGCATGACGCGAACGCGGCCGCGGTCTACGTCGGCGAGGCCAAGGTCGGGCATCTTGCGAGGGACCTTGCCGTGCTATTCCGCGCGTCGCTCGCCCGGCTCGGTCATCAGGACGCGCCGGAGACCACCTGCGACGCGGTCATCCTTAACGGCTTGGTGGCCGACGGCGAGGCATACGAATACTCCGTTGAACTCGACCTGCCGCTTGACGGCGACGCCCCGACGCTCGCTGTCCCGAAGTTCCACGAGGCTGTGCGGCAAGACCCCGACCCGCCGCTGCGACCGCGCGCCGCCGGGCTGTACGAGGTCACCGTCTGGATGCCGCACGATGCTCTAGATAGCATGGACAAGAAGCAGCGCGTCGAGTCGTGGACCACCGACCATTGGGATTCGATCAACTACTATCTGCGAAATCGTCAGGGCATCGGGCTCGGCTTCAAGGTGCTGGACGTGCCGAAGGCCTTGCATGCGGACCTGTTCGGCGATCACGAGCCAGCCGTGAACGTCATGGCGATCGATGGCCGCGCTGTGACGTTGCTGTTCAAGCGCAGAAGCGGGATCGCCGGATGAACAGGGGTGGATTCACGTCGCCCTACTACCGCGCCGGGTGCCTTTCCGTCGCCTACCGCGCGCCCGTCGCGCGCGTCCCTCAGCCGCCGCCCCCTGCCGCGCCGCCGCCCCGGCCTGACCTGCCGACGGAGGTCCACGCGCTGCTGTGCGCGACGGCGGGCGTGGTGACTGAGAAATGGGACACGTACGCCGCCTGGATCATCGCGGCGTTCGCCGCTGTCGCTGGCCTCGCAGTGTCGAACTACGACAGGGCGGTGGAGCTGACCAACCGTTCGACCGTCATCGCCGTCCTGACGCTGTTCATCATCTCGGTCCTGCTGAACGCATGGCAGAAGTGGAAGACGATCCGGGCGCAGGCCATGATCGCGGCGGGCAAAGCCGCGCAGGACCCGAAGCTGCAACTGACCGTCGAGGAAAAGAAGCAGTTCGTCGCGGCGATGTCAGCGGCCTATCCGGCGATCGTCGCGCGGTGGTTGGCGCCCGGCCTGGAGCGCGCGCGGACCGAGGGCGTCGCGTATGCGAGCAAGAAAATGATGAGCCTGTCCGTGGGCGCGACGACCCTCGGCTTCGTGCAGCTCGGGCTCGGCGTCATCGCTGCCGCGTGGATCGTCATCGCCCTCATGCTGACCTCCAGCACGCCGCCCTCGATCGCGATGACGACGGAGGCCGTAAAGCTGCCGCCGTCATCGCCGGCAGCAACGGCAACGGCACCACCGATCGCGGCAGCGCCAGCCCCGCTGAACCCCAAGCCGCAGGAGGGACCGGGCAAATGACGACCGCCGCGACGCCGCAGATGCCCCCGGCGCTGCAGGCCGAGTACGACCTGCTGGACGGCGAGGTCGCGGCCCTCGGCTACTACCTCAGCGAATACCAGACGCTGTTCGGGACGACGCGCGAACGCATCGACTTCCTGAATCAGATCGCTCCGGTATTTTTCAAGATGATCTTCGACACGCTGTGGTCGGAGATCCTGTTGCACATGACCCGCATCGCCGGTCCGGCGGTCACCCGAATCAACGGCAGCGAATTTCACAACCTGACGATTCAGCGCCTGCCGGCCCTGGTCGACGCCGCCGCCCGGCCGGGGATAGAGGCGCTGGTCAAGACCGCCGTGGCCGCGTGCAGGTTCGCGCAGCCCGCCCGCAACAAGGTCCTCGAGCACCGCGATCTGCTGGTCGCGCTGAGCCCGGATTCGCTGGGCGTGACGATGGGCAGCCACAATCAAATCACAGAGGCCCTCGGCGCGATCGAGGCGGTCCTGGATGCTGTCAGCAGACACTACCTCGGGAGGCGCATGCCCTTCGTGCACAACATCGGCTGGGGCATCGCTGACGACCTGATCGAGACGCTGGAGATGGGCTACAAGGCACAGCAGGCGGCGATCGCGGCCCGGTCATGCGGGACCTAGGCCGCTCGCTCCTTCGGCTTCTTGGCCGCCTTCGCCGGCCGCGCAGGCGCCGCCCGCTTGGCAGGCTTCCGGGGCAGGCCCCGCATCGATTCGAGCAGGCGCGCAGTGTCGGCGTCGTCCTTGGCGTTGCGGAAGTCGGACATGGTCACTTTCTCCTGTAGAGGTAGGCGCGCACGTCCTCGGCCCTTTCCCCGGCGTCGCGAACAGCAAGCCGCAACTCTGCCTCGCTGCATCCGAGGCTGAACATCCACGAGCGAACGTCATACATGTCATCGAGGTCGATCCGCCTGTCGTCGGGCGGGATGTCTCTTGTTTCGTCGTTGGTCATGTCAGTGCCTCCTAGAAATAGGAACTTCGACGGTGCCTCGGGACGGCCTGACCGATCAGTCAGTGGTTACTGAAGGCGCGGACGGCGGGCGCCTACGTCCCCCGCGCGCGACCTGATCCGGCTGGCCCGCGCCCTGCTGACGGCGGCGGTCCTGGGGCGGGCTGATGGGGCCTGAGCGCCGGCCCTGCGTGCCTGCCTGCGCATAGCGTCGAAATCTGTCACACGCAGCGAGTCATGGCGGGCGTTTAATGGGACGGGGAGCCACTGTTAGACGATCGCCGTCCACGCCCCCCCCGAAGGAAATCCCGCCATGACGAACCGCATCCTGTCCCTGGCCGCTGCCGGCTGTCTCCTCGCGCTGGGCGCCACCAGTGCATCCGCTGTCGAGTGCGTTGAAGGCCGCCATCGTGCCGGCTGTGTCGGTCCTCACGGGGCGGCTGTGACGCATCCCGCTGAGACTGCGGTGGTGCGTCCGCCCGTCGCGGGCGCTGCCGTCGTGCACCCGGCCGGTCATGTCAGGTGCGCCGACGGCGTCTACCGGGCCGTCTGCGAGGGACCTGCAGGCAGGACGGCTGTCATCCGGCGGTAAGTTCACCCCCGCCGGGTCCGCACGCGCGCTGGGTGCCGTGCACGGCCGTCGACACGCACGGCCCGACCCATCGCGTGCGCTGCTGACGGCGGCGGCGCGGGGCGGCGGTGCTGTCCGTGATCGACCTGTTTGACGTACTACGGGAATCACCGCGCCCGCCCGGCTACGATCGGGCGCATGACCGACGCGACCGACCCGCCGAAGAAGAACCTATCCCTCGCCGACCTGTTCGATCAGGCCGACCGAGCGGCTCCGGACCGGCCCGCGACAACCATCGCCGACGCCGCGCGCGGGGCTGACCAGAAAATCGACTGGCAGGAAAAAATCCGCGCGGCGAAGCGCACCATTGAAGACCCGCCGACGGTGATCGCGCCGACCGACTCGATGCATCATCTGGTCGAGGAAATGCGCGCGGCCCGGCGGCGCATCAGGGCGACCGAGGACGCCGAGCAGCGGACCGTCGCCGCGCTGGAGGCGCTCCGCAAGGAGGCGCAGGCGGGCAGGACAGGCAATAGGTGGATGCTGTTCCTGGCGGCCGTGGCCGCCCTGACGGGGATCATCAGCGCCTGGGGGGTGATCTTCCCGCCGTCGCCGTCGCCGTCGCCGTCACCGTCGATCGCCGCCGCGCCCCCGGTCGCGCCGCCGCTGATTCAGCAGCAGCCGACCGCGCAGGCCGCGCCGGTCAGCGCGCCGTCGTCGCGCCCATGACGCGCCCACCGGACTGATCCGACCATGCCCCACGTCCGCGACATGATCCGTTGACGCCCGGCCGCAGGCGCTGTTCGATCTCGTCAACGCCCCGGACAAGGAGGTCCGCCGCCGTTGCGACGACATGGTCGTGACCTACAGCGATGTCAACGGCTTCATCGTCCTGGGCTGGTGTAAGCAGCTTGTGTCCTACGAATGCCGTACCCACGTGGTCGACCACAAGCCGGATGACTTCCGTTTCACCTCCAAGGACCTAGCGCTGATCGCGGCACTGCGCGACGGCGAGGTGCAGGCGAAGGACGGGAAGAAGTTCGCAGGCAAGCTCGCCGCGATGTTCGACAAGCGCACCAAGCTGCAAGCCTGCATGCTGACCGCTCCCGACCTGCCGACATGGCATCTGCTGTATTTCACGCAGCGCGATCAGGCCGAGGCGGGCAACCATTGGGTCGAGGGTCAGCACGTCCATTACAGGCGGGGGCAGCGCGACGGGCGCCTGACCGCCGACATGGTCTGGGATCGCGTCCGCGCGACGCCGCCGAACCCCTCGACCGGCGAACACATCCGCTGTATCGACCCGACCGCGCCCGCGCCCTGAACGGCGACGATGCGGAGGAGGGCTGACGGCCCAGGCGGCAGGACGACGATCAGCCGGCCGGTCCTCCGTCAGGGCTGCCGTTTTTGATCCGGTACGGCCCGGATCAGTAAGCTGTAGTCACCAGCAGACAAATGTGGACACGGCCGAAGGTGGACACAAAGGTGGACACGGGCTGGAATGAAAAAGGGTCCTGCTACCGATTAGTAGCAGAACCCTTGAACCCTTTGTGCCTATGCTTCTTGTAGTGGCTCCTCTACCTGGGCTCGAACCAGGGACCTACGGATTAGCAGTCCGGGGTTTTGGACATAGTGCCGGAGGGCTCTTCCGTCGAGCCGTGTCCATGGTCCCGATTGATCTGGCGAATTGCGTTCCTTGTGTGGTCGGAATGCGCCGGGCGTGTGCTCCGTTGGGGCGCGCGCTATTTCGATTCCCTCAGCGCTTGGCCCCTTGTCCGAGCTTTTGCTCGAGCACTTTCAACACCTCGGCGAGACCAGAGTCCGTGTCGGGGTATGGGTAGTCGAAATGCTCAGCGCGCACCCATCGCTCCTGTTGGCCAGGATGGACGTACGCCTCAAAGTCGTCGACTAGGAGCGTCTCGTCCACCTCGGCTCCTTGGATGAAGGCGAGGTCCTTGGTACGCCCGGCCCAAGAGACATACTCCAATTCGGCAAACCATGCGGGCGCTTGCCCCTCCTCGACCAGCAACCTGGCGACTTCTCGGAAGCGGTGCTCTGAAACGGTGGTGAAAATGACTACGCGCGGAAAGAGCTCGCGACACCGCGTAAGAAATCCATTGAGACCAGGACGGCTGATCTGGGAGACCGCATTTGAAATCAGCGTACCTTCCAAATCCAACGCCAAGACGGTGTATGCGTGCATGGGGAGAGCGATTGTGATGGGGCGGTCCAATCATAGAAGGTTAGGCCTTCTGGAGGCGCCGCTTGCAGGTCTATTATCCGTCGGTAGACTTTCTGGTGCTTGCCCTAAACATCTTGGCTGTTGCCAAATAGGGTCAGTATGGGTAATGACCCCGTCGGAGTGCGGCAATCGTTTGATGGTGTACGCCAAATTGAAGACTTAGCTCTTTCGTGCTTTTCCGGGAATTTTCGATTTCTTTAATATCTGATATCGACAATTTAAATCGCCTATCGCCACGGTGCAGCCGAGCGTCGCGGTCGTTCTGTTCTTTATCTCCCAAATAGAGGTGATAGGGATTGATGCACGAAGCATTTCCGCATCTATGCAAGACAAATGAAGCATCAACGCCTAGCCTCGGCCGAATTTTCCCCACAAGCAGTCTGTAAATTAGTCGATGCCCTCCGCAATTGATGTTCTGTGTTGAGGGGTCGGTAAGCTGGGTGTGTCCGCTCTTGCTCGTCGAAAGCCAAGTCGGGCAATAACACCGAGATTTTGAAAATCCCGAGAATTTTGCGGGCGATGATGAGGGTGCGTGACTCATTTGACGCACTTTCGGCTTTACGACTAGCTCGTTCATTTTTGATCGCCTTTCAAGAAAATGGAGCATTTATTTTTGCTCGGAAGGCGGTGCGACGCAACCGAGTAGTTGAGTAAAATGCTGTGTATTACAGTTAATTTGCGATATGCCAAGTACGTTCGCTCGTTACCTTTCTCTGCCACTTTATAGACCTCGTTGTCCGTGAAGCATGCGTATAAGTGAAATTGAGTCGATGGAGGCTCCAAGACCCCTGCCAAATTCATTAAGTATTGAGATGGCTCAGGTAAACCCTGAACGGGGTGCTCTTCTATGGCCGCGAACGAAACCGTGCGTATCGGGGGTTAGGCGGGCCGACGCTGCTGTCGCTGGAGCAGGGCGGCGCTACATTCGGCGGATGTCATTGGAAGAACCACAGACGCCACGTCGCGTCCACCGCCCAAGCTTGGCCAGCGTGCTGAGCATCTTGACGGCACTCGTTGCCGTGGGCACCGTCACTCTGCACGTCGTAGGCAATGCCTCGCATCGGGCTTATCTTCAGTACTGGGGCATCGATGCGGGCGTCTTCCCCAAATCGACCGACCTGGTGCTGATCAACGGCTACTACGGGTTGGTGAATCAGTCGGCTCTAGCCTTTCTTGGGATCTTGGCCAATTTGGGGTGGTGGGCTGTCGGGGCAGTAGGCGTCGCGCTTTACCTCTTCGTTCTACTGTCGCCCACGGAGGCGGGTTCCGGGACTGTGTCGAAGTGGGTTGCCAAGCGTCCTGCCTGGGCGCAGCGTCTTGCGCGCTACCTCGCGGGCACCTTTTTAGTCGCCGCAGTCATCCCGTTCCTGCTCATCGCATGGACGGCAGTCATGGTCATGCCTGATGCTGTTGGCGGAGCCAATGGCAAGGCGCATGCCGAACGGGAAGCTCTCGAATTCCAGAAGGGGTGCGACAAGTCCAAGCATCCATGCGTCGAGCTGAAGAAGGGCGGCGAGTCACTTGGCTTAGGGTTTGTGCTCGACGGCTCCTCATCGCACATCGCTATCTTCGACGCGAAGCTGAAGCGTGCGCGGGTCATTCCGCGGGATGCTGTCGAGTTGATATCAGCCCGGTCGCCCGCGCTCCCAGGGTCGATTGATCCATAGTTTCTGTCGTCCTCCTTCACGATTCGCCCATGCCACAAGCCACAGCCCGAGCAACGTTCGACAGTTCGATCGTGGATGCCATCGAACTCCTCGGCCACTTCAATGCCATCAACACGAAGCCACCGCCGCCCAACGCCGAAGTGCTCAAGCGCGCCGGCCTGATCATGGCTTGCACGGCGTGGGAGACCTACGTTGAGGACCGGGTTCAGGAGGCGGTACATCTGCGGCTGGGGATTGCCCACGACAGGTTCGAGAGTCAGTTCTTGCTGAAGCAGCTAAAGCTCACCTTGAAGCAGTTCAACAACCCCAACTCCGAGAAAACGCGCAAGCTGTTCTTGGACTACCTGGACGTCGACGTTTTCGTGGGCTGGAAGTGGAACAACTATGACTCCGACCGTGTCCGGACTGACCTCGATGCCTTGATCAAGAAGCGCGGTGACGCTGTACATCGATCGAAGGCGTTGGTCATCGGAGACCCGCCGCCACATCTGATTAAGAAGGAGGAGCTAGAGAAGGCGATCAAGTTCCTAAAGTGCCTGGTCGACGCTACCGATATCGCGACTGCCATGCCATCGAAGGCGGCGCAGGCAGCCTAGCATCCATCCGAAATCCATGGATCAGCTTGGGTGTGTCGTCCCGCCTCGCCTGGCTGGGCAGAACACGGATGCAAGGCATTTGTGCCGTACCATTCCCGAGATGCGAGGAACTGCCATGTCTCAATCCACTATTTCTGCTAAAGGCCGGACGACCGTTCCCGCAGACGTTCGCGCACGGATGGGCGCGAAGCCAGGAACCCGGCTCTCATGGAGTGTCTTGTCGGACGGGACCGTCGTTGTCCGGGCGAAGACTAGGTCAATCCTGAGCTTGGCTGGAATGCTCAAGGCACCGGACGGCACGCACCTTAGCATTGACGAATTGAGCCGCTAGACCGCGAAGATTTGACTGATCGGGCGTGGCGAGAGTTCCGTTCCGAAATTGGCTGGCGCAACGCCTCGTCGCTTGGTCTGACCCTGCAGGATCATCCGAATCCTGCGCTTGTCTCCTTATGCGTCAATGCGACTTACCATCGGGTATTGAAATCCGAGACATCCCATCCGTACGAGTTGAGCCGGAGTTGCTCGAGGAAGTCGAGAAGCTGCTCAGCGAAGGCGAATCGGTGTCAGAATTCGTGGAGGCGGCAGTGAGAAGCGCCGTTCGTCAACGACGAAATCAAGCCGAATTCGTTGCCCGCGGCCTGCAATCTCTTGCGCGCTCCAAGCAGACTGGCCGCTTCGTCGAATCGGACGAAGTGCTACGAAAGCTCGATGACAAGCTCAGCGCCGCGAACATACGCAAAGCGGCCGCGCGGTCGTGACCTTCATCGCGGCCAGTTCGCGACTTCTGAACGTGCGCCCCTGAGGGCATCGCAGTTTCGCTCGGGTGGCAGGCCTTCCAACTTCCAGCGAGCGGTACAACCACACGGGACTTACCCCGGGGTAAGGAATCACGTGTGCCGGCAGGTCGGGCCGTGGACAACGCTTCGCGTTGACGACCGCCTGACATCGTGCAGTTGCTCATGCAGCGCAATAACTGCAGCGCGAACCCCTGACTGTTCGGCAACACTGCGCGCCGTGAGGAAACATGAGGGCCAGTTCCTGATGTCGCTTGACGAGCCTCGCACCGCGGCAGTTACCCCGGGTAGTTGGTCTATGACGCGCGATCGAAAGCCGCCGGCTTGCACGCGCCAACAGAGCGGCGCGATGAGCCGCGTACCGCGGCATTTACCTTTGGGGTAGTTGGCCAGTGCCCGACAGCTAGAAACTGCTGGTTCGCACACGCCAGGAACCGGAGCAGTGGTCGACGGCTGCCCGACTGTAGGCGTCAATCGGTCAGCGTCAGTTGTCTGGGGCAGACCGTCAGGAGCTTCCCAGCCCAGGCGGTGCGTCTTTGTACAGACGCAAGAACTTGAACATCTTTGGCCATTCGCCGCGGGGACGGAAGACTATGGCGACTTCGCGGTTGTCCAATGCTGATTCAGTGAGGACTACGTGGTCAGGCACCTGCTTTGCGTTCTCAAACTCCTTGGCGTTCGCTTTACAGACAGCTTTGAAGAATGGCCCGGCGAGCCAGGTCCGGGTGTCGGGGTCATCCTGAAATCTCAGATACCCCGCAAGCGACGCGTGCGCAACCGCGACCATGGCAAAGCCCAGAGGAATATCGTCGCGAACAAGGATGTACATTTTCATGGGTGTCGGGAAGTGCTTGTGAATGTATGGTTGTGGCGGGCTTCACGACGCTCGAAGCGGCCGGCTGATGTCAACTATGCCTCGAAAAGTCGCGAAGCTCATCTCGTCGACGGTGAGGTCGCCCGTCGTTGCGACGTGTTCTGAGACGGCGGGAATGTATCGCTCCCAATGCTCGGATTGCTCTTCAAACGATAGCTCGCGGAGCGTCCACCAGCGGTCGAACACTTGAACCGAAATGGCGTGGAGAACCCGTTGGGCCTCGGCGGATGACGAGAGGAACTCGTACTCGCGGGCCCGAGGCAGGTATGTGAGGCGACACGACAAGCTGACCCCCGTATTGACTCGTCCGAACTGCGACCGGCTGAGCTGAGGGACCAGTTCCGATGTCGTTTGACAGCGCGCGCAGTGTTGCTCTCCTCGAGCGCGCAGCGCCGAGCGAGACCGTGCACCCGCTCAGCGTTTTGGCCGACCGGCAGTCCTGTCGCCGGGCACGGCGAAGGAGTTGCACCGGCAGTTCCGATTTTCCGCCTGAGTGCCGATCGGTCCACCCCTGAATCGCGAGGCCATCATGTTGGCCCAGTGACTCCGTCGAGCGGTGTCGTAGGTTCGGATTAACCTTGTGAAGGGCGCTTCCTGTCTAGTCGCGATGCGCATGGCGGGCGCTACCGTTTGGTGCGCGTGGCGGCTCGGTTGAACCGGTTCAGGAGGGCTAACACCGCGCCGGCCTGACTCCTTGGGCGTGTAGCAAAAGCCAGAGGGCGGTCTTGAGGCTGGGTGCCTGGCGGCCGGCGCGTGTAGCAAAAGCCAGAAGCCGCGTAGCAAAAGCCAGAGGGCGTGTAGCGTAAGCCAGAAAGCGCGTAGCAAAAGCCAGAGCCTTCAGGTATTTCAGGCTTCTTCAGGAAGCCTAGAAAACCTCCAGCAAAGAGCCCCACTTTGCCGGCTCGACGTCAGCAGGGCGCGCACCTGGCCTTCGTGTTCGCCCGCCTCGATATGAGTGGGATAGGGGTGGTGCACTTCAATCGAGGTGGGGGCCCGAGTAGGCGACCCGCGCTTCGCGACAACCGCCGCGTGGCGGCGGATGGGGTGGTGCCCTGAGAGATGCGACCCCGAAGGGGGCTTTACTTCCTGCGGAGCGACATCACACCAGGCGTCCTGGGGACGCTGGTAAAGCCGACGTGATTCTCCAGCCTGGTGGTGCTCCGTGCCGGATGCGACACAAAGGTGACTCCCGTGCGTGGCGGCTTCTGGAGGGGAGGTGTGATCCCCCGATGGCAGGAAGCCGCAGCTGCTCGCCGCGGCAGCGGCCCTGGCATGCGGCAGGCAAGCCGAACCGACAGCGTGGGATGGGGGAGCGAGCCGTCCCGTGAATGTAGGTGCCTCGGAGGGGTGAATGCGCCTTCAGGCGAAAGCATTTCCATAGCGGACTCGGGGAGAGTGGAAGAGGGAAGGGCAGCGATCGTGCGAACGGCCTGAAGGCATCGCGGTGCCATTGCCACTCCGTTGACAAGCGCGAGCCCGTGCGGTTGCCATGCCATGGGGTCGATGGACACCTATAGTCGACTAAATTCGCAATTCCAGAGAAAGAGTCCCGGCGAGTCGCGGTGTCGGCGTTTGTGCAGTCGCGCTACCGCGTCCTCAGCCGCGTCCTGAAGCGAACCGTAGTTACTTCCAGGGCGGCTGGCTGATTTGGGTTGGGGAGGCGACTTGGCCGCGGAGGTGTTGCTTGCGGGAACTGGCGCCCCTAAGCCGTGTTCAGCGCCCCGGCGAGACCTAGTGAGTCGGCGGCCAGGGTCCGACGGAAATAGGGCTGGCTGTTCGATTCCATGAGCGTCAGTTGGAGCGCGAAGAACGGGCTGTTGGGGGCGGCGAGTGCCCGCAGTGACTTACCCCGGGGTAAGAAGTCCCAAGGCACGTTCAGAACTTCCATTTGGCGCGCGCCAACTGGCTGTACATCGACGCGCGCCGCAGTCAGTCGCTACCAGTCCAGCTGCGGCTCACTCGAAGGAGGCTACGGCTGGGCTCTGCAGGCGTTCTGCATCGGCCCTGGACTGCAAAAAGTTGCCCGGTCGCTTGAGGCTGCCTCGTCAAACTCACCATCTGAACAGGCACCATGAAGTCCTGAGCCTGCTGAAAGGTCTTGATCGTCATATCGTAGACCGGCATGAGCAGGGGTTCCGCGTCACGTCGAGCTCGCTCCGGTCCTTCAGGGTCTCCATCAGGCGGTTCACGGGCTTGGTGAAGCCTTGCTCGCTCTGCCTCACAGCGCGGCATTCGTCTGCGAGGGGCAGTGGAGAGGGTGAGCGCGACCGATGAACTGTCACGGGCAACGACTAGGCTTAGGTAGCGACCCCGGGGTAAGAGATCGCGGCGTCCGGCTGACCGGCGCGAAGTGCCGCTTAGCCTCGGCCCCGAACCATCTCGCTGTCCGGCCTAAAAGTCGAATCGACCTTGCCGCCCGCGGCGAGCATGCTGCTCTATTCATCAGCGGTCAGGCATAGAAGGCGCTGGTCAACAGCGCCGGAAAATGTGGTCGTAAAGACCCATGACCTCTTGCCAACATAATCAGGCGCATTGAAAGGAAGGTAGGGGCGCAGCAACTTCGAGGTCGGAGTGTTCGAAAGCGCCTCGCGGCCCACTGAAAATGCTCAACAAAGACATCAACTCCCGATTCGAGGATTGGCTTCTGAATCCTCATGAGACATTGGATTTCGAAGTCAAGCGCTGGCTGGATCTGACCGACCCCGAAGCACAGGGGCTGGTGGCAAAGGCGTTGATTGCGCTAGAAAACCATGGCGGCGGTTTCCTGCTTTTCGGGTACTTGGAGGACGCGGACAAGCGCCTCGTTCCGGATCCCGCTCGTCCCTTGAGTCTCGAGTCCTATCTGACGGATGCGATCAACGCCATCGTGAAAAAGAGGGCTGAGCCGAGCTTCCACGTTGAAACCACGCTGCAGGCACACCCCGAGACAGGGGAACACTATCCGCTCGTTCGGGTTTCCGGTAGGTCCCGTGTGCCAGTGCGAGCGGATAGCTCTACTCCGAATGGCACCCTGAAGCAGCATGTTTACTACGTACGAGCTCCTGGTCCGGAGAGCCGAGCACCAGTGACCGCTGCCGAGTGGGACTTCCTAATTCGGCGAGCTGTGATGAACCAGCGTGAGGAAATCGTCGCGGTTTTGCGTGCCTTTGTGCCGCAACCCGGCGAACTGGCCTACGCGGTGACGCCTGAGGACAAGAAGCTGGCTGACTTCATTCTGGCTAGTCGGCAGGAATGGGAGCGTCTCAACGCAAGTTTGCCAGCAGACCACGCCGCGCGAATCGAACATGGGAACTTTGAGTTCGCGTCGCGTCTCATCGGAGGACCCAAGGAAGTCGAATTCAAGACGGTTCTGACTTCGATTGAAGGGGCGAGGCGATACACCGGCTGGCCGATGTTCGTCGCATTGCATCAAGAGGCAACTCGACCTCAAGTCATCAACGACGGCCTGCAAGCATGGCTCGCCGAAGCTACGTATCCAGACGTCGGGCACGCGGATTTTTGGCGAATCGATCGGGATGGCAACTTCTTCGTCCTTCGCGGCCTGCAGGAAGATAGTGTTGACACGCACAAAGGGATGGGAAACCCAGGCAAATTGTTCGAGGCGACCTTGCCGATCTGGCGACTGGGCGAGTACTTGCTTCGTGTAGTCGAGTTGGGAGAAAAAGTGATCGAGGGCGGCGAGTTCGACGTCTTGGTGCGTTGCCGGTGGACTGGACTAAAAGGGCGGGCGTTGTTCGTGCACAACAACCGACGCTACATTCCAGCGTACAAGTCGGCAGATGACACTGTTGAGACCACTGGTCAGTTTCCCAAGCAGGTAATTCGCGACCGTTTCGCTGACGTGATTAAGGCCCTGACTGCGCCGCTCTACGAACGCTTCGAGCTTTTCCAGCCCCCAGATGAGATGTACTCGGAAGAGCTTGGACAGATGACAAAGGGTAATTTCTAGTCTGTCCGCGCGCGCGGCTCGGCGCGGTGTCCGCGGCATTTGTGGTGCTCTCCTTGCCGGGCGGATCCAAGGGCCCACTATGGAACGTCTTCGGCCAAGGCCTCGGCTCCGGCGGCAGCGTGGTACTCCTTCCTTGGGCTACGCCTTCAGCACCTGACCGACGTCGGCCGGCGGCCCGTACAGACAAACGGCGCCTTGGGCGCCGCTTGTTGCCTGTAGTCGATGACATGGTGGTGATGCTTCTCGCCTGGTCCTTGGCACGCCCGAAGGCGGTGTAAACGCCCGGTGGAGCCGAGCGCGCAAGGCCATCATCAAACCGGGAAGACGCCAGGCTTAGGCGGGCGCCTTGCAGGCGTTCGGGTCCGGCTTGCGCGTTACATAGATGACGGCCCAAAGCTGAAAGTTGCGGCCGTCCTTCCGAATAACATTCCCGTAGAGGTTGCCAGGCGTATCCCTGTCGATGTGGGTTTCCCACTCGAAGTGCAGCGGCTCCATGTAGTTGATGAACTGCATCCAGATGGTTTGGCGTGCAGTCTTCACCTTGGGCTCGAACGGGATGTTCAACTCCGGATTTCCGTTGACTCCGTACATGCCAATGCCTACGGGCATCCAGCCTGGAACTGCCACGGCGGTGTCGGGTTTCAGGTGACCCTCACGCTCCCAGAAGAACACCTGGTTGTCACAATGCTTGATGAGGATGCGGATCACCGCGTCGTGTTCGGCTTCCACAAAGCGCTCGACGATTTCCATGTTTCCAGCCTGGGGCACCGGCGGCACGGTTGGTGGCACCCAATCGTCCCACTTTGCGACGGGTTGCGGGTTTGGGGGGTCTTCAAGCTGCATCGCAATCTCCTCCAGGTGGTTGTGAACCCTTCACGGAAGGGCGGCCGACCCAAGCACGCCGACCTAGGCAGCAGCATTTTTCCTGCACAGGCCCGGACTGAACGTCAGGGTCAACCCGCCCAGCGGTGCTCGATTAGGCGACGGCATTACCCCGGGGTAACTGGTATCGACCGGACGACCAGACGCCTGAGAATTTCCGGGCGTGTACCAGCTTGCTGATGCTGGGCGGACCCCGTCCCTGCACGGCAGCGGCCGAATTTGGGAGGAGTCAGGACCGGCAACGCATGAGCGTCATCGGTTGCGTCGGCGGCCAGCAGGCGGCGAAGTCCGGACCAGCAACTCGAAAGCGGCTCGCTCGCCTGCCATCAAGAGCTTCTGCTGCCTCCACGAACGCGGTGAACATTCTGCTTCAGTGAAGTTCCCTCGACACGGTCGCCAGCCTGGCAGGCAAGCATCGGCGTCAGGTCCTCGAGGCGCTCCGCGACGAGGCTGCGCAGTTCCCCCTACAGGCCCGCGAGCAACGCGAGCGCGATGGCGAGCGGCCATCGCCGAGCCGGAATCACGACGTCCAGCCCCAGCCGCCCGCAGGCATTCGAGGGGCATGCTGGAAAGCCCGAGCGCCTTGAGTGCCTTTGGCGCACCGAGGGGCAATCTGCGCTCGTGAAATCGGGGGAACGCCGGGGGAAGTGATCGGAACGGCCTGCTCAGTCGCCCGAGACCTGAGCGGTCCGGGCCGGCGGTTCGATAGCGGCTCGCACGGCGTCAGTTGGCTCGCGCCAAGAATGTCGCGACGGCCGACGTTCCGCTCGCCTTTACCCCGGCCCAACTGGTTGTTGTGCACGCCCGAGCGCTTCATGCTTGGTCACGCCAATTTGTTTTCCTAGGGCGCCCAGGGGCGCATCGAGAACCGCGCTGGGCAGCGATCGCCGAAGTCAGGGCCGGCGTTCAACAGTGCTCATTTTCGTGTCAGTTGACGCGCGGCAAGAGGGGCGGACTACATAAGCTTTCCCAACATGCGTCAGCGCTCGATCAACTTGCAAATCCGCTCACTCCCTGCGCAATCTTGCCTAGAATACCCGCTGGATATGCCGCGTTGCGGTGTACAAAGCGACGCTTCTATGAGAGATTCTTCTCAAGAATCTCCCAGCGAAGCGCCTAGTTTTTTGAATGACCGCGGTTTCCCGTCCACTCCGCCAGATCGAAGCCCTTGTGAGTCAATGACTTACAAGGGCTTTTCTCTTTCTGGCGCCGCGAGCGCTCACAGCGCCTTCAGCCGCAAGCGTCCATCCGCCGTCTCGAAGGTATCGGCGCCGGTCCTGTTGACGCTGGCGCCCGTCGTCAGCCGGTATTCGGTTTCGGCCTGTTCCATCCGCTCGCGCTCCGCGCTCGCGGCGCCAGGGTCGACGAGATCGACATATTTCACGACGACGTGCCGCTTCCCGACCTGGTCGGTGACCGAGATGCGTTCCGCCGGCGTCTTCTTCCTGCTCGGCATGGGGGCCTCCTTTGCTGCGATGCAGCAATTTTGGCGAGAAATCGTGACGCCGTGTGTAGGCAAAGCGCGCAGCGCGCATCCCTAGGCCTGGGGAGACGCGGAGGGTGCAACTGTCTCGTGGTTGAAGCACAATGATCAGATGACGTGCGTGCGCACTATCGATGCCGTGGCGGAGGCGTTGGACCGGGGTCCCGGTGCGGCGCTCGCGTACCTCAATGACGGCGTACCTCATCGCTTCAGCGCCGTCTACCGGTTTGCCGGGCCGCTGCTCCACAACGTCCTGCTGCACGACAAGGCGGGTCGGATCCGGCCGGAGTTCCTGGCCGTCGTTCCGTTCAGCCGCAGCTACTGCCAGTACGTGGTCAGGGAAGCCGCCTTCCGAACCGACAACTCGCTCGCCGACCCCCGCCTGTTCGGCCATGCGCTGAGAGGCATCGTGGTCTCGTATCACAGCGTGCCCATGCTCGACCCCGTGTCCGGCCACCTGTGGGGGACGTTGTCCCATTTCGACATGCGCAGCCTGCCACTCGCCGACGAGGAGTTCGAACTCCTCCAGCAGGCGGCCACGGTGCTTGCGCCGGTGGTGACTGCACTCTGACGGGTCTTCTCGAGAGTTCGCGCTCGGGCCGATCAGCCTGTGCGCGGTGGCGATCACGCCTGAGCCGCGGATCAGCCGGCCCGTGCATTCTCGTGGTGCGCGGCCAGGTGGGCCCGGTCGTCGAGTGTCGAGAAGACGAGTGCGAAGGCAATGCCCACCAATGCGCCGAGCATCGTGTCGAGGACGCGCGCCATCGGCATGCCGGCGCTGGCGGATGGCGCCGCGAGCGAGGTCATGAGCAGGGCCATCGGCGTGACGCAGATCAGGCCGAAGACATAGTTGAAGCCGATCACCAGTTCGGTGATGAACTGCAGCACGATCACGGCCGCCAGCAATGGCCAGAACGTTGGCTCGCTCGCAAGAATCCCCCACGCCAGGGCGGCGCCGATCACGGTGCCGACCGTGCGCTGCACCGCGCGATGCATCGTGATGTGCAGGTGGCTGCCTTGCAGCACCGCCGTGGCGCCGATCGCCGCCCACGCAGGATGCGGCCAGCCGGCGGCCAGGGCCAGTAGCGCGGCGCTGGCCGCGCAGAGCGCGATGCGCCCGGCTGCGTTCCATTGATGCAGCAGCGGCCGCTCGCTGCCCGGGGCCGCGGCCATCGGCGCGTCGGAACGCAGCCGGTCGGTCGCACGGCAGATGCACCATGCGACGGCGGCGCCCGCTGCCGTGAAAAGCACGCGCTCGACGACGGTTCGCCACGCATCCACGGGCCCGACCGCGGCGCAGGCCGCGAACACGAAGATCACCGCGCCGGGGCCGCCGAGCCGCCAGTGGTTCGTCAACCAGGTCAGCGCGCCGGCGAGCAGCGCCAGGCAGATCAGCATCGTCGCCGGTGTGGCGCCGGCGATCGAGGCCAACGACAGCACGCCGACCGACGCGGTAAGGAGCAGGCCCGAGAGCAGCACGACGGACATCCGTCGGCCGGCGGGTGCGAAGCGCCCGAAGAGCGCCGCCAGGGCACCCAGCGCGGGAAAGCCTTCCATGTGCGCCCATGGCGACTGGTGGGTGGCCGCCACGGCGATCAGCACCGCCAGGGAGGTCTGCATGCCGGCCACCGCGGCGTTGCGCAACGAGGGCGGCCTCGCGACCGCGAAGCTCTCGCGCAGGCGCGCCGGTGCCAACAGGCGGCGCAGCGATGCGCGGCGCGTGCGGACGAAGTCGTGAGGTGCGTGCATGGGCTGTCTCAGTTCATGGCGGCGATGCGGACCTCGATCTGTTCGAACACCCGCAGCACGACCTGCGCATCCTGCGCGTCGACGTCGGCCAGCAATTCGGATTCGATGGCATGCAGCCGCTTGCGGATCGATGCCACGGTGCGTCGACCGGCGGGGGTCAGGTGGACCCGCTTCACGCGGCGGTCGACCGCGTGCGGACGACGCTCGATCAGCGCCTGTTCGACCAGGATGTCCAGCAGGCGCACCAGGCTGGAGCCGTCGAGGCCGACCGCGGCGGCGAGGTCGCTTTGAGAGATGCCGCTGCCCAGTTCGTGCAGATGCATCAGCGGCGCCCAGGTGGCATCGGTCAATCCGACCGCCGACAGCCGGGAATCGAGCGCCTGACGCCAGCGCCGCGCCAAGCCGACCAGGCGGATGCCGATGCGCTGGTGCGGGTCGGAGGTGCTTTCGTTCTTCATGGAAAGCATTCTATTAAAAAGCATTTGAATTCAAACGAATTGGCGAGGCAATGCTCGGGACATCATCGGCAGCGCGCGGCTGATGACGTCACGCGACCTGCTAGCCGCCGGCGGCGACAAGCTTGAGCACCTGCAGGAATGCGCCGGCCGCCGGCGACAGCGATCGCTCCCGCCGGAAATGAACACCGATCACCCGCTCGATGGTGGGCCGGATGAGCCGCTGCGTCACCAGCTTTGACTCGCGCGCCACGATGGATGGAGGCACCACGACCACGCCGAGGCCGTTCGCCGCCAACGCCACGGCCGTTGCGAGCAGGGAGACCTCATGCGCAATCTTGAGCTCGACCCCGGCTTCCTGCGCGGCGGCCTCGATACGGCCCCTGATGCCGTAGCCCGAGCGGACCGTCACCAAGGGCAGCGCGCTCAGTTGCTTCCATGTCATCGGGATACCGCCGGGGAACGAAGCCGAGGGGAGGGCGGCGGCGACCAGGGTCTCGCGGATCAGCACCTCCTCACGCAGACTGGATCCGGATCCCTCGAGCGTTCCCACACCGAAGTCCACATGATTGGCCTCGATGGCGCTGGCAAAGTCCGCCGGCCCGACTTCGTCGATCTCCAGGCTCACGCCCGGGTGCTGGTCCAGAAACTTGCGCATCGCCGGAGGCAGCAAGGCCTGGGCGACGGCGGCGGTGGCCACCACGCGAACCCGGCCTGCATGAAGGCCGGCCAGTTCGCTCATCGAGGTCGACAGACCTTCCATTTCCGCCAGCGCCCTCTGGGCATAGCCGATGGCGTGGCTCGCGGCATCGGTCCGATGTACCGCCCGGGTGTGGCGATCGAACAGACTCACGCCGAGCTTGGTCTCCAGTTCGCGCAGCAGCATGGTGACTGCGGGTTGCGTGAGAGAAAGCTCCTGCGCCGCGGCAGAGACGCTGCCGGTGTGATACACGGCCACGAAGGCACGCAGCTGCCGGACGGAAGGAAAGGAGGATAAGGGTTGCTTATGAATCGCCATAGAAGGATTCATTTTCCAACGAAAGGCCGTTGGACTTTAATTGATGGCCCTTGCTGACGACCAATCGGCAGTTCCCGGCATCGACCGTCGGCCTGCAACAGAGACATTTTCATGAACAGACGCAAAGCAATCATCCGACTGGCAGGCTCCGTCGCCGCAGCCACGGCGGCGGCCAACGTATGGGCCCAGGGAGACAAGCCGATCACGCTCGTGGTGCCCTATGCCCCGGGCGGCACGACCGACTTGCTCGGGCGCATCCTGGCCAAGGAGATGGCTCCTCTTCTGGGCACCACCATCATCGTCGAGAACAAGCCGGGCGCGGGCAGTGGCCTGGGGGCGACCTATGTCGCACGCGCCCCGGCGGATGGCCGCACCCTGCTCGTGGCGACAAGCACCACGCTGGCGATCAATCCGTGGCTCTACAAGCGCCTGGGCTACGACCCGGTCAAGGATTTCGCGCCCATCGGCATGATCGGCTCCGTACCGCTGGTCGCGGTGGTGAACGCGTCGGTGCCGGTTGGATCGATCGCGGAACTGATCGCCCTGTCGAAAGCCCAGGCGGGCAAGTTGAGCTATGGGTCGGCCGGAAGCGGCAGTCCTCAGCACCTCGCCGTCGAGATGTTCAAGTCTGCCACCGGCGCCGATCTGACCCACGTTCCCTATCGCGGCAGCGCGCTCGCGATGACCGACCTGCTCGGGGGGCAGATCCAGTTGATGTTCAGCGACATCCCACCGGCGCTTGCGCATGTGCGCGGGGATCGTCTGCGGGCGTTGGGCGTCACCTCGCCCAAGCGGCAGATCGCGATGCCCGAGGTGCCGACGATCGCAGAGTCTGGCGCTGCCGGCACCAAGGACTTCCAGGCAGTCGCCTGGCAAAGCCTCGTTGCACCGACGGGAACGCCGCCGGAGCTGATCGCAAGGTTCGCGGCCGCCCTCGAGAAAGTCATGAAGCAGCCGCAGGTCCAGGAGCGCCTTGCCGCCGAGGGTGTCGAGGCGGCAACGCTGCCGCCGCAGCAACTCGCCGTGTACGTGAAGTCCGAGACCACGCGTTGGGGCGCGGTCGTGAAGGCGTCCGGCGCGACGATGGACTAAAGCACCGTGAGAATCCTCTCGATCTCGGCCGGCGTGCCGATGCTGATGCGAACCCAATCGGCCAAGCCGTAGGCCGTGACCGGGCGCACGATCAGGCCTTGCTGCTCCAGCTTGGTGGCGAACGCGGCCCCGCCGCCGACGTCGGCCAGGATGAAGTTGGTGTGAGACCCGATGCATCGATACCCCTTCGCGCCCAGGCCGCCGATGAGCGCGCTGCGGCCCTGGTCGGTCATCGCAACGGTCTGTTCGATGAACTCGACATCGTCGAGCGCCGCTATCGCGGCCACCTGCGCGGCGTCGGAAATCGTGAACGGCGACCGGACCCTGCGCATCACATCCGAGAGGCCCGATTGAGCGATTCCATAGCCGATGCGCAATCCCGCGAGGCCATAGGCCTTGGAGAACGTCCGAGTGACCACGAGATTGGGATGCCGGCGCACCCACGCCACCGAATCGCCACGAAGATCGGCAGGCATGAACTCGAAGTACGCCTCGTCCAGCAGCACGACGACGTGTGCGGGTACGCGGTCCAGGAATGCCGCGAGCGCGTCGGGATCGACCACGGTGCCGGTCGGATTGCCGGGATTGGCGATGTAGACAAGGGCCGTCGATGGCTGGATCGCGTCGGCGAGGCCCTCGAGGTCGACGCGGAAATCGGGCGATGGCACCACGGTCGACGTTGCCCCCAGTTTATGTGCGGCGTTCACATAGGCCTGGAACGAATACTGCGAGTACGCCGTCGAGCGCCCGGGCTGCAGCAAGGTCGAGGCCAGGTTGCCGAGTACGCTCTCGGAACCGGCGCCCACCACGATCCAGTCGCGGGGAACATCATGGAACGCGGCGATCGCGTCGGAAAGCGCTGCACAGTCGCTGTCCGGATAGCGGGAAAGATCGATCGCGGCGTGCGACAGCGCGGCCAGCGCCTTCGGACTGGCGCCCAGGGGGTTCTCGTTCGATGCGAGCTTGACGATGCGGTCCTGTGCGATGCCCGAGCGAGCCGCTACCGCGGAAATCGGAAGACCTGGAACGTAGGGCTTGAGCGCGGCGACGTGCGCCGGATAGGAAATCGGTGAGTTCATCGTGCAATGGTCTTTCAGATCGATATACATTGGCTAGCGCACCTCGCGCTTCGCGATCGCCTTTGGCGATCAGGATCCACGACCTACCCTAGTGCCATGCGACTGCAGCAACTTCGCGATCTTCTGGCCGTGGTGTCCCACGGCGGCTACCGGGCGGCGGCTCGTGCCCTGGACGTCTCGCAGGCCGGCCTGACCAAGAGCGTCGCGAAACTGGAAGAGGAGCACGACATCGTCCTGATCGAGCGCACCTCGCAAGGCGTCGCGCTGAGCGCCGCGGGCGAGGAGTTCGTCTCCTACGCGCGTGCCGTCCTCCAGGAGGCGGACCGGGCGGAGGCGTGGCTCAACCGCGACAGGCGGCCGGTGCCCAAGCAGGTCAAGGTCGGCGCTTCGGTCGAGCCTTCGCTCAGGCTCGTGCCTTCGGTGTTGAAGGACTTCCGCAATGCATTTCCGAAGACGACCATCCACCTGACGCAGCGCTCTTCGAGCGAGCTCGTTGCGGCCGTGCTCGACAACCGGCTGGATTTCGCGGTGATGAGGCTCCCGCAGGACGTGGTCCCGGACGACCTGCAGGTACAGCCGCTCTACTCGACCGCCGCAGCCATCATGGCGCGCCGCGGGCATCCCCTCCGGGACGCCACGACCGTGAGCGAATTGGTGGATTCGCACTGGATCGTGGTTGGCGATCCTGCGCGCCCCGGGCATCAGGACGAGAGCATCCAGGAACTCTTCCTGCAGCATCGTCTGGGTCGGCCCCGATTTGCCGCCGTTTCCGATTCGGTGTTCGGTGCCATTTCGATGCTGCTCGAGTCGGACTGCGTCGCGCGGCTGCCCGCGCAATTGCTGCGGCATCCGCTCACTGCGGGCAGCCTGATCGAGATCCCGGTGCGCGAGCAGTCGATGCTGGTCTACCAGATCGGCATCGTGTCGAAGGCGACCCGCCGGCTCAGCCCGGAGGCGGCCCAGCTGGTCGCGATGCTGCGTTCCTACGCTCGCCTGACAGGGGTCCTCGAACTGGACGGCGTCAGTCGGGCTTGAAGCCGGAATCCCTCACCACAGGCGCCCACTGCTGAAGCTCGGCGGCCTGCAGCCGGGTGAAGTCCGCCGAGTCGAGGTAGGCGGTCTGGAGCACCAGCTTGTTGAGCTTTTCCTTCACCTCCGGGTTGGCCATCGCCTTCGCCATCGCCTGGTCGATCCGGGCGACCACCGGCGCCGGCGTCTTCGCGGGCAGGAAGGCGCCGAACCAGCCTTCGACCGGGGCCATCCTGATGCCTTGCTCGGCAAGCGTCGGAATATCCGGTGCCAGCGCGTAGCGCTTGTCGCTGAAGATGCCGAGCACGCGGATCTTGCCGCCACGCTGTTGCTCGATCTGGTCGACGAGTGCGTCGATCGCCACCGGCAGATGGCCGCCGATCAGATCGGTGACCAGGGGTGCGCCGCCCTTGTAGGCAATGTGCGTCCACTCGATGCCCGTCGTCTTGCCGAATTCCAGCCCGGCGAAGTGCGCGAGACCGCCGGCGCCCGAGGTTCCGTAGTTCGCTTCCTTCGAGCCCTTCATCGCCGCGACGAGCTGGGGTGCTGTCTTGAACGGGCTCGTGGCGGGCACCGCGAGGCCCATCGGAAAGCTCGACAGGCGCGACAAGGGGATGAAGTCTTCCATCACCTTGTAGTCGAGCTGCCCCTCGTACACGAGTGACTGGATGGTGGTCAGAGCATTGGGCGCGATGAGGATCACGCTGCCGTCCGCGGGCGATCGCTTGAGCTGCGACGCCGCGATCCGGCCTCCGGCGCCCGGCCTGTTGTCGACGACCACCGTGGCCTTCAGTTGCTCCTGCAGCGGCTGCGCGATGAGACGCGCAAGTGTATCGGCGCTTCCGCCCGGCGGGTACGGAACGACGAGCTTGATCGTCGGGGGAAGCGCCTGGGCATGCGACACGCCAGCCAGGGCGACGAGGGAGAGACCACAGGCAAGCAGAGCGCGCCGAGCAGAGTTGGGCATGACGACTTTCATTGAGTTGAACCTTCGAGATGCTGTCGGCAACCGGCGCAAACGCCTAACCGATATCCCGAATCGCGATTCCTTTTGGTGATCGGATTTCGAGTGCGGACTACTTTTGCGGCTGCTTGGGCAGGCCGGCGATCACGGTTGCCCAGCGCCTGGACTCCGCCTTGATGAAGGTCTCGAAGGGCTTGGGCCCGAGGTAGGCCGGCTCCGCCGACAGGTTCAGGATCTGGGCCTGCACCTCGGGCTTCTCCAACACCGTCTGGATGCCCTTCGCGAGCTTGTCGCTGACATCGGCCGGCAGTCCGTGCGGGGCAAACATGCCCATCCAGGCAGGCGCGGCGTAGCCGGGGACGGACTCGGAGATGCTTGGAATGTCCGGCGCCAGCTTCGAGCGGTTCGGGCTCGTGACGCCCAGTGCCTTCACGGTGCCCGACTTCAGATGCCCGGCGACGGAGGTGAGGTCGACCATGGCAACCGGAACCTGTCCGCCAATGACATCGGTCACTGCCGGCGCGCTGCCGCGGTACGGAACCGCGGGCAGCCTGGTCTGCGTGGTGCTCGCGAGCAGTTCGGCCGAAAGGTGGTGTGCGGTGTACTGGCCCGCGTTGCCCAGGGGTACCTCGGTGGTCTTCGCTGCGTTGAGCAACGACTGCAGGTTGCTGTAGCCTGAATTCGCGCCCGAGACGAGCACCAGCGGAATGTCGGCGAGCTTCGCCAGTGGCTGAAGCTGCTTTTCCGGATTCAGGGGTGGCGCATCGGGCAGGTGCGGACCGATGACGATCGCTCCCGTGGCACCCATGCCGATGGTGTAGCCGTCCGGATTTGCCTTGGCGACCAGAAGCAGGCCGGTTGCGCCACCGGCGCCGGGCCTGTTGTCGACGATGACCGACTGGCCGAGCACCTGCCCCAACTCGCGTGCCACCACCCGCGCAATGCCATCGGCCGATCCACCCGCCGCGAAGGGCGCGATGATCGTGACCGGTCTGGAAGGGAAGCCTTGTGCGTGTGCGCCAAGGACCACGGTGGCCAGGCCGATCGCACACAGAAATTGTCGGGCAAGGGAAGGGGGCACGGTTGTCTCCGTTGATTGTTGGAATGGGGGATCGGTCAGAACGAGATGCCGGCGCGCCTGAGCATCGTGTCGAAGATGACGCGGTGGACTTCGCCCTTGCCGGCGACGCGGGTCTCGGGCACGGTGCGCAGGATGGCCTCGGGGATCGACCGGTTCGGTCCGCTCGCGGCATCCGACGCGAGCTGGATCTCGCAGGCGCGCTGCAGGACCCACAGGCGGTTGAAGGTGGTCGGTATGTCCGGGCCGACCACCAGCAGGCCGTGGTTGCGCAGGATCAGGTGATTGCGCTTGCCCAGCGACTTGACGAGGCGCGGCTGCTCCTCGAGATTGGTCGTCACGCCCTCGTAGTCGTGATAGGCCACGTCGTCGTACAGCATGGCGCTGTAGAAGTTGTCGTGGCGCAGTCCCGATTCCTTGGAAGCCACCGCGCAACCCGCCGTCGTGTGGACGTGCATGATGCAGTGCGCATCGTCGCGCGCGGAATGGATCGCGCTGTGGATGACGAAGCCGGCGCGGTTCACCTGTCCGGTGCTCCCGGCACGCGGCGCACCATCGACATCGATGCGCACGAGGTTGTCGGGCGTGACTTCGGCGTAGTGCAGGCCGAACGGATTGATCAGGTACTCGGGCTTTTCCCCCGGCGGCGTGGGCACGCGCACCGTGATGTGGTTGAAGATCAATTCCGTCCAGCCGAGCCAGTCGAACAACCGGTAACAGGCGGCGAGGTCTTTGCGGATCTTGGCTTCTGATTCCATCGTGAGCTTTCGTGGTGACTACGACTTGAGTCCGCCGAGGCAGGCTGCGTGGGCGTCGGGCGGGTCGGTGAAGCAGCCGCGCACGCGGTCGACAAGGGCGAGGGCGTCCTCCGGCGCGCGGTCGCCGCGCCATGCGACATGCTGGTCCGGCCGCGAAAGCACCAGCGCGTGGCGATAGGCGTCGGGCACCTCGTCGCACCGCACATCGAGCACGGTCAGCGGCAGGCCCCTGCGGGCAGCGGCCTCCTGAAGCGGACGGACATCGGCCGTCGCGTCGAAGCGCAGCAGCGTGTATTCCGGCCCCATGGCGTCGTAGAGCGATCGACCGTCGGCCAGCCAGAAGTGCGGCGTGCGGCATCCCGGCGCGGTGGATGGCGTGAACTGGTCCATCGCATACGAGGGCGCAGCCTCGCCGTCGTAGGCGATCAGCGGCGACGCGTCGTAGTAGTAGCCGAAGTTGAGGCCAGCGCAGCAATACTGCTTGACGTTGAGGTCGTACAGCGCCCGTCCGGCGACGCTGCGGGCTGCCTCGCCGGCGGGGCCGGGTGCCTCGATGCCGGCCGGCACACCTTCACGCTCCTTCTGGAGTGCGATGGCGTGATTCATCGCGAACCTGGACACCTGCTCGGTGATCGGCTGGCGCTCGGCTTCGTAGGCGCTGAGCACGCCTTCTTCGGCCCATCCGTTCAGGCGCGCAGCCAATTGCCACGACAGGTTCATCGCGTCGGCAATGCCGGCATTCATGCCGTAGCCCGCCATCGGCACCCACAGGTGCGATGCGTCCCCACAGATGAAGACGCGGCGATCGCGGAACTTGTCGGCGACGAGACGGCGGCCGATCCAGTCTTCCTTGGAGAGGATCTCGTACTTGAAGTCCTCACCCACGCCGAGGATGGTGCGAATCGCCCAGTCGCGGTCGACGGAGTCGAACTCCAGTTCGTCGGAGCGCAGGTAGTTGTGCAGCAGGAAGGTCTCGCGGCCGTCGATCGCGTAGACATTGCCGCTGCGGCGCGGATTGAGCGAGAAAGTGGCCCAGGCCGGCGTGTTCCCGGTGCGCGACAGCAGATCGGGTGCGCGGAAGTAGGTCGACTGCACACGGCCCACGACATCGGTGCCGGAGAGCTTGGCGCCGATCGCCTTGCGTACCGCGGAGCGGCCGCCGTCGCAGCCGATCATGTACTGGCTGAAGATCCGGACTTCTTCCCCGGAATCGAGGTCGACGCCCTTGGCGTTCACGCCGTGCTCGTCCTGCGTGAACGCGTCGATGCGCGTGCGGCTGAGGATCGTGACGCCCTGGGTGGCCTCGGCGTGGGCGAACAGCACCGGCTCCAGGTAGATCTGGTTGATGCGGTGCGGTGGTTCCGCGGTGGGCCACCAGCCGTCCGGGCCGCTCTTGTCGGTGTAGCGGCTCGCGCGCGAAGGGATGTGGATGCGTGAGAGTTCTTCGCCCGTGAAGGTCGTGCGGTACGACACGTCGTTGGCATGATCGGCAGGCAGGCCCGACTCGCGCATGGCCTTCGAGACGCCCAGGCGGCGGAAGATCTCCATGGTGCGCGACGAGACGTGATTGCACTTGACGCTTGGCGCCTCGCCGCGGTGCCGTGTCTCGGCCACGATGACGGAAATGCCTCGCTGCGCCAGGTCGGTGGCCAGCGTCAAGCCGACCGGCCCGCCTCCGACGATCAGTACTTGCGTCTCGATGTTCTTGGTCATGCTCTGTTCCGGATGGGGGGTGGTATTTCCGTGATTAGAGTCAAAGCAGCGTCGAAAGAAAAATCAATCTTTCACAGGCGATTCATCAGAAGGTCTTATTCACCCGGGCTCCAGCTATTGCTTCACCAACTCCACCATCTCCTCGCAGTGCACGAGTTCTTCCTCGCCGCTCTCGGGAAGGCGCAGTTGCAGCCAGATGCCGTCGCCGATGTTGTCGACGACCTCGGCCACCGTGCCGTTCTTCAGGCGGATGCTTTGTCCGACCTGGACGTTCATGAGATTGAGCATGTCGAGGTCCTCGCTCAGAAGAAGATGCTGAGGTTCTTCGCCAGAAGAACGTTCTGGTGGATGCGGATCTCGCGCTGGCAGAGCTTCCAGCCCTCGGCGGTCCGGCGCATGCGATCCTTGCGGTCGCCGACGAAGAAGTACTGCTCGTACTCGCAACGGTTCTGGTAGGTGAGGAAGCGGCTGGAGACATCCACTTCGAACTCGCCGTCGTCGTTGGTGCGCATGGCCGTGAGCTGGACGTTGCTCACGAGGCGGCTGACGCGCGACAGCGGCTCCTCGGCCCAATGCACGCCGGTCAGGATCTGCTCGGCGCGCTTGGTCAGGGTCCACTTGCCCTCGTTGAACCAGCTCATCTGCTTTTCGCGCGTCGTGAGTTCGCGGCTGGCGTGCTCGCCGAACTTGACGTTGTATTCCATCGGCATGAAGTACTCGAGGTCGTCGGCCAGCGTGTCCAGCCATTCCTTGAACTGCCGGTCGTCCAGCAAGTTCGCCTCGTCGTAGAGGAACTCCTCGATTTCGCGCTTGACTTCGTGGTACTTGGCATCGCGCGGAAGACGGGCCTGCGCGACGAGGGGTTCTGCGAGTTCAGACATGATTTCTCCTGGATGTGGGGCTCAATGCGTGGGGGAATGAGAAGGGACCGGGCCGCCCTGGTGGGCGAAGCACCCGACGTCGATGACGGTCCCCGAGATGGCGGCGGCGTCGTCGGACAGCAGGAACGCGACGGCGTTGGCAAGATCGCGCCCGGTGGCGGGCCGGCCGGCCACGGTGCCCGGCGCCGGCCTGCTCTTGAAGACATCGACATCGCCGCCTGTGCGGCCGACGCTCATGCCGGAGACGATGCCGCCGCCACCGGGAATCGCCACGTTCACGCGCACGTGGTCGTGGAAGTGGTCGTAGGCCATCGCGGTGCTGAGCGCGACGATCGCCCCCTTGCTGGCGCTGTAGATCGCCATGTTCGGCTTGCCGTAGCCGGCGCCGGAACCGATGTTGACGATCGAGCCGCCACCCGCCTTGATCATGTGCGGCAACGCGGCGCGCGACATCAGGTACGTGCCTTTCAGGTTCACGTCCACGATGCGGTCGAAGGTCTTCTCATCGGTGCTCAGGATCGTGCCCAGCGGACCGATGGCCGCGTTGTTGACCAGCCCGTCGATCACGCCGTACTTGCCGGCGGTGTGCTCGACGACGCGCTGCACATCGGCGGCGTCGGAGACGTCGGCTTCGAGCACGTCGGCCTTGCAGCCTGCGGCTTCGAGCTCTGCGAGCAGGCTGTCGAAGCCCTGTGCGGTGCTGGAGACCTGGGGTTGGGCGAGGCCGAGGGCCACGACCCGATGCCCGCGGCGGGCCAGTTCGACGGTGATCGACTGGCCCAGGCCGAAGGTGCCGCCGGTGACGATGACGACACCCATGCTCATGCGGCGAAGCTCGCCGGCTCCTTGTCCTTGCGTCCGAGCAACGTGTCCCAATCGGCGCCGTTCATGTAGTCGCGCCAGCGGCGGTAGAACTGGCGGGGGTTCTCCTCGCTCACCTGCAGGCTCACGTTGCCGGCCACCGGCCCGCTGGTCTGGACCTTGCCGAGCGATTGCTGGTAGTTGTAGGGGTAGCGCTTGGCGATGACGCCGCGGCTGCCGGCGGTGGCGTAGTTCCAGTTCTCCATGTCGTCCTGCTCGGTCATGCCAGCGGGGCCCGAGTAGCGCATGTAGTAGGTGCGCAGGAAGTCCTTCACTTCCTGCGGCGCGTCCGCATCCACGAGGAAGAAGCGCCAGGCCTCGGTCGACTCCGGGCCGTGCGGATGCCACACGCACAGGTTGCGCGGCTGGTTGCCGTGAAAGGAGACGTTCGGATAGATGGTGCCGACGAAGGGCACGAGCCGGTGCCGCTCGTCGCCCAGCCGTTCCTTGCGCCTGGCATGCGCCTCGCGGAAGTATTCCGCGATGACCGGGTTGTTCTGATAGGTGTCCAGGAACTCCCAGGTCTCCGGCATGATGGCGCTGTGCACGCCGTGGCCGGCCGGGAAGTTCACCCACAGATGCCTGGCCTTCTCCAGCTCGTTGTCGCGCCGTCCCTTGGCGCCCGCTTCGGCTGACGGGCCGATGCCGATCATGTCGACCGAGCGGTGGCTCACGTTGTGATAGGTGTCGCCGAGGAAGTTCTCCGCCGCGAATTTCCAGTTGCACGGGATGATCCACTTGTGCACGCCGATGAGCACTTCAGAGCCGCCTTCGCGGCCGTCGCGGCAATCGAGCGCAAGGTCCAGATGCAGCTTCGCGTCGCCGAGGTAGGTCATGAGGTCGGGCGCATCCTTGTCCCAGCTGGCCCAGACGGTGCCCTTGTAGATCTCCATCTTGGGCACTTCGATCAGCGACCAGTCGTCCTTGTCCAGGCAGCCCTCGTAGAGGTTCTTGAACTGCGGCACGCCGAAGAGCTTGCCCTCGGTGGTGTAGCTCCAGCTGTGGTACGGGCAGGTGAAGAGCTGGGTGTTGCCGTGGTCGTACTGGCACACCTTCATGCCGCGATGGCGGCACGAGTTGAGGAAGACGTGGACCTTTTTCTTCTTGTCTCGCGCGAGGATGACCGACTCGGCCCCCATCCGCGAGGTGAAGAAGTCGCCGGGGTTCGGGACCTGGCTTTCGTGGCCCACGAAGAGCCAGGCGCGCGTGAAGACCTTTTCCAGTTCCTCCTCGAAGACTTCCTTGCTGGAGAAGATCTCGCGACTGATCTCGCCCTTGCGCAGGTTGATCATCGCGTTGTATCGGGATTCGGTAGTGATCGGAATCATGGGGTCTCTCGGTTGAGGGTTGAGCGAGGGCGGGGAATTCAGGCGAAGCGTTCGCAGAGCACGTCGTGGCGGGGCAGACCGGCCGCTTCCGCGGCCTTGCGGCCGGCTTCGACCATGGGGGGCGGTCCGCACAGGTACACGCGAGTGGTCGGGTCGAGGCCGAGATCGGCGATCAGGTCGGTCGCGTAGCCGTGGTGGCATTGGGCGTCGGCATCCTGCTCCACCGCGAGCTTGACCTGCACATTCGGCGAGGCCTGGCGAAGGGCGTGGAGCTCGTCGAGCGCGAACAGATGGCCGGGCGTGCGGGCGCCAATCAGGAAAGTGGTCGGATGCGCGCGTGCCTTCTCGCTCATGCTGCGCAGCATCGAGAGAAAAGGCGCTACGCCGGTTCCGCCAGCGACGAAAAGGCGAGGGCGCTCTTCGTCGCGCAGGAAGAAGGTGCCATGGGGGACGCTCAGTTCGACCTTGTCACCCGCCCCGGCAGAGGCCAGCCAGTTGGAGAACGCGCCATCCGGCACCAGCCGGATGAAGAACTCGAGGTGGTTGCTGCCAGGCACATTGGCCATCGAGTACGAGCGGGAAATGTCCGTGCCCTCGGGCTGGATGCGCACGTACTGGCCGGGCTCGAACTGAACGCCGTCGGGGATCGAGACTTCGAGCAGCATGGTTTCGCTCGCGACCTGGCGCACCGCGACGACCTCGCCGGGAATCGGCGGCGCCTCTTCCGCGAGCGCTTCGGTGGACTCATAAGGGAACTCCACCGCACATGCACCCGTCACGCGGCACACGCAGGGCAGCACGGCGCCCGAGTCCCTGTCATCGTCCGGAAGGACGGAAGCGTCGTAGTCCTCCATCTCGACCGTGCCCGACAGCAGCTGCGCGGTGCAGGTACCGCACTGGCCGTTGGAGCAATCGGTCAGGAGATTCAGGCCGGCTTCGCTCGCCGCCTCGACGATCTTCTTGCCGCAGGGCACGTCCAGGCGGTGCGCGACACCATCGGAAAACAGCAGCGTCACGGGGATGGTTGAACTCATCGTGGTCTCCAAGTGGTGTCCATTGAGTGGACCATGAATCCATTCTATGGACTTCAATTGATTTGAGTCAACCTGTCCGTGTAGTGGACAATCGGGCCTCGACCCTTTGCAAGCTTTTGGAGACGTTCCCTTGGCAACCACAGAGAAAAACGACAACGTGCGCGCCGTCGGTCGCGCGCTGGAGATCCTGCTGGCCTTCACGCCGCAGGATTTCGAACTGACGCCGTCCGAGCTGCTCAAGCGCGTGGACCTTTCGCGCCCGACGCTCTACCGGCTGCTCTACACCCTGGAAGAAAACGGCTTCCTCGTGTCGGTCGGCGAGCCGCAGCGGTTCCGCCTCGGGCCTGCCGTGGCGAGGCTGGCCCATGTGTGGACATCGAGCCTCGATCTCGCGGCGCTAGCCGAACCGGTGCTGCGCCGCATCTGGCAGACGACGAACGAGACGGTCGCCATGTTCCTGCCGCAACGCGAACTGCGCCTGTGCGTCGCCGAGTTGCCGAGCCCGCAGCCGCTGAACTTCAAGCGGGGCGTGGGCTACACCGAGCGCATCGTCCGTGGCGCCACCGGGCGCGCGATCCTCGCGTACATGGGATCGAGCGATGACGAACTGCGCGCCTTCGCGCAAGGCACCAACATCAACGTGAAGGAGTTGCAGAACGAACTCGCGCAGACACGCAAGCGTGGCTATGCGAGCAGTCACAGCGAACTCATTCCCGGTGCCGTGGCGGTGGCGGTGCCCTTCTTCGACCGGCATGCCGCGGTGGCCGGCTCGCTCGGTGTATTCGGTCCGGAAGTCCGGCTGGATGCTCCGCGGCTGAAGCACATCGCCAAGCTGCTCCAGGAAGAGTCGAAGAATCTTTCGGCGATGCTGGGCTACGGAAGCGCCGACATGCCTGCCAAGTAGGCTCGATCGGCGGATCGCTGGATTGTCCGCCAGACGGACTCAATGATCAAAATTTGACGCGGATCAAAGGTTGTCCATAAAATGGACTCGTGATCCGAGGTGTGGACTCGGATCGCAGCCACGTCGAACCCACCGACCGATCACGGAGACACCGCCCATGCACACGCCATCGGCCCGCTCGCGCAGGTTCGCCCTGCGCGCACTCAGCGCCGCCTTCGCCGCCACCCTCATCTCGTTCGCGCCCCAGCACGCTTCTGCGCAGGACTACCCTGACAAGCCCGTCAAGATCGTTGTCGGATTCGCGCCCGGCGGCACCAACGACATCCTCGCGCGCCTGCTGGCTGCCAAGCTGCAGGACAAGCTGAAGCAGACCTTCATCGTGGAGAACAAGGCCGGCGCGAACTCCGCGATCGGCAACGACTTCGTCGCCAAGGCGCAGCCCGACGGCTACACGCTGCTCGTGTCGTCCAGCGGCGGACTGACCACCAATCCGATCCTGATGAAGAACCTGCCGTACGACCCGGTGAAGGACTACGAGCCGATCGCGCTGCTGGGCTCGTTCCCGCTCGTCGTGACGGTTTCGTCTTCGCTGCCCGTGAAGAACTTTGCCAACCTCGTGGCGTTCTCCAGGACGACGAAGGACGGCAAGCTGGACAACGGCACGCCGACGACTTCGTTCGTGCTCGTGGCGGAGACGATCTCCGCCGTCTCGGGCGTGAAGTTCAATCACATCCTCTACCGCGGCTCCGGTCCAGTGGTCTCCGGCGTGCTTGGCGGCGAGATCCAGACGGGTGTGCTCGACAGCCCCGCGGTGATCCAGCAGGTCAAGGGCGGCAAGCTCAAGGCACTGGCGGTGACCACGGCCAAGCGCTCCGCCGCGCTGCCCGATGTGCCCACCATCGCCGAACTGGGCTACCCGGGCTACGACGCGCCGATCTGGACCGCGTTGATGGCGCCCAAGGGCACGCCCGCGCCGGTGCTCGGCAAGCTGCGCAGCGCGGTCGGCGAGATCCTGAAAGACAAGGACATGATCGAGAAGATGCATGCGCTCGGCATGGATCCGGGCGACGCCGATGCCGCCGCGCTGTCCAGGCGCATCGCAACCGACATCGCCCGCTGGGGGCAGGTCGCGAAGGCCGCGAACATCCAGTCCGAATAATGGCCGGGGACACTGTCATGACCAGACGGAACGCAGCCGCAATGGCAATGGGACTTCTGCTGGGATCCACCCTCGCATCGAGCGTAGGTGCCGAGGAGTGGGCCCCGACCAGGCCCATCAAGATCGTGGTGCCGATCGTCGGCAGCACCAACGATGCGTTGGCGCGCCTCCTCGCGCCGAAGCTGCAGGAGGCCCTGGGCCAGCCTGTGGTGGTCGAGAACAAGCCAGGTGCAGGCGGCAATATCGGCGCCGACTTCGTCGCCAAGGCGCCGCCTGACGGGCACACGCTTCTGGTCGGCTACAACGGACCGTTGGCGATCAACAAGTCGTTGTTCGACAACATGCCTTTCGATCCTCAGAAGGATCTGGCGCCGATCACCCTCGCGGTGAAGTCACCCCAGTATCTCGTAGCGGGTCCGGCGGCGGACTTCAGCACCGCGAAGGAGTTCATCGCCATGGCCAAGGCGAATCCGGCCAGGTACTCCTATGCCTCGGTCTCGATGGGCAGCGCATCGCACCTGACGATGGAAATGTTCAAGGCCGCCGCGAACATCAAGGTCACGCATGTGCCGTACAAGGGTGCGACGCCGGCGATCACCGATCTGCTCGGCGGCAATGTGCACATCGCGTTCATGGTGCCGGGGAACGTCCAGCAGTTCGTGGCCCAGGGTAGGTTGAAGCTTCTTGCCACCACCGGTGACAAGCGGTTCCCGAGCGCACCTGCCGTTCCGACGCTCATCGAACTCGGCTATCCGACCATGGAAGCGACCGGCTGGGTCGGCCTGCTCGCGCCGGCTGCAACGCCCAAACCGATCATCGAGCGCTATCACCGCGAGCTGGTGAAGATTCTGAAATCGCCGGACATCACGTCCCGCCTGCGCGACATGGAGTTCGAAGTGGTGGCGAGCACGCCGGAGCAGTTCCGTGACTGGATCGCCGCCGAGTCCGGCAAATGGGGAGCGGCGGTCAAGGCCACTGGCGCCAAGGCTGAATAGTCTTGGGGGGCAGCGAAATGGGTGCTGACCGTGGGCACCTCGCGCCATGAAAAAAGCCCGCTCGAGGCGGGCTTTCAGGAATGTGGCCGTGGGCACTTACGCGGCCCACGTTACGGCAAATGTTCACTTGCGGAAGTCACCTGTAGTTTTTCTCGTCGTGGTGGCTTCGACGCGCCGGCGTGAGATGCGGCTTGCCTGCGCAGGCAACCGAAAGAGGCCAGGGCATTTCGGGGAGGGCGGATTATAGCAGAGTCGGCTTGGGGTTAAGCTCGGGCTTCGATCAATGGCCGGAGGTGCGGGTGAAAGAGGGCAGGCAGGACAGCGAGGACGGGCCGCTGGGCCACTCCCGGGGCGAGTCCGGACGGCTGCTGAAGCTGCTCTGGCTGGCCGCCGGCTGGCTGAGCCTGGCGGTCGGTTTCATCGGCATCTTCCTGCCGCTGCTGCCAACCGTTCCCTTCGTCCTGCTCGCGGCCTTCTGCTTTTCGCGCGGCAGTGCGCGCTGCGAGCGCTGGTTGCTCGGGCATCCGCGCTTCGGGCCCTGGATCGAGGACTGGCGCGCGCACCGCGCGGTGCCGCTGCGCGCCAAGCAGTTGGCCACCGCGATGATGGCCGTCGGCTCGGTGGTGGCCGGTATCCAGTTGCCGCCGGCCTGGTGCTGGGTACCGGCGGCGTGCTGCGCGGCGGTCGCAGCCTGGCTCTGGCGGCTGCCGACCAAGGGCGCGACCGCTCCCACAGACGCTGCAAAGCCACCCTGACAGCGGAAAAAAGGCGCATTTCCAGGGGGAATGAGGAGAAGGCGCATGGAGTCCAAGTAGAGGGGCTTGTAACCAAAAGTGTTATTAGTCATAATGCCTTACATGCACTCCACCCGCTCATCCCAATTGCAATGGTCCACCAAGGGACTGCTGGGCATTCTCCGGGCCACCCGGGGGGCGCCCGCGCCGCGTTCCGCCCGAACGGTGGAAGATCCGCCGGAGCCCTTGAGTGCCGAGGAGTTGAGCGAGGTCGCCAAGAACTGGCGCAGCCGCTCAGGCCAGGACGAGGGTCGGGCGGACACCGTCGCCCAGGCGCTCGAATCGTTGGCGGAGCAGCGCCGGGCGGCCGCCGCACGCAGCCGCGCCCAGATCGTCGGCCAGCGTATCTCCGCGTTCATGAAGATCTGACCCGAAGGGGTCAGCCCATTCCTTTGCTCTTCCTGCCTGGCCACGCCGCGTGAACCAACGCCGGCGCAAATAAGAAGTCCTCCTCACTGTAGTTTTCCGTTCGACGGTCGATATCCAGTTGCAACCCTGGATATCGAGCGCCGACGTGGCGTCCGGTCCTCGGGCTGTGCGGGGTGGAAGCGTTCCTCCTCGCAGAACCGTGCAACGAGGAGTAGAAGATGCGCTGCAGATCACGGGCGGAATCGCCGTGGAGCGCGGCCGCCATGCTGGCGGTCGCCATGTCCCTGTCCGCCTGCGGTGGTGGCGGTGGCGGGGGCGGTGGCGGCATCGCGATGCCGGTCGCGGCCGCGCCGCCCGCGAAGCCCGCGGATGGCGCACCGGTTTCGACCTCCTGCAGTTCCTGCAGCCAAGTGGAAGTCGCCACCTTTTCAGGTTCGGGGACCAGCATCTGGCAAGGCGTCAACAAGTCGCAGGTCTCGGCGGACGTGCCGGTGTCGATTTCGGGCCTCGACGGCCAGACCGTGACGCTGGTGCTGACCAACGAGAGTGCGGCCGACCAGTCGATGAGCGGCCTGGTCGTGCGATCGAACAGCGAACGCAGCAGCGTGGCCAGCAAGGCGGTCGTGCAGGCTGACGATGGCGCCGAAGCGCAGAACATGGCGATCGGCGAGTTCAATCGGGCCGGCTTCGACAAGCTGCTCGGTGCGCCGTCGAAGGACTCGATGGCGCTGTCGAAGTCGGTGGCGGCTTCCCCGCCCTTTGCCGTCGCCGACCAGCGCCTGATCTACCTGTACGACCATTCGCAGCGAACCGTGAAGCTGGTGACCCAGCGCAGCGCGAGCGACGGCACCATGGTCAACCTCTGGGTCGAGGTCAGCGAACTGAGCTCGTCGCGCATCACGGCCGAGCTGGCCCAGCGCATGGAAGACAAGTTCGCCGCGCCGGGCGGCATCTACGACCTGCTGGTGCGCACCGGTGGTCCGCTGTGGGGGGAGCATCCCTATGGCGAGCTGATCGCGGGCAGCGGCCAGCCGGTGGACATCTTCCTGGTCAACTTCGACGGCAACGGCAAGCCCTACGGCACCATCGGCTATTTCTGGGGCATGAACAACTTCAAGAAGGACGCCGGCGACCGGACCTGGAGCAATGAATCGCTGAGCCTCTACCTCGATACCGAGTCGCTCTATCTCGACGGTGAAGCCGGCGTGAAGCAGATCGCGACGACGATGGCACACGAGGGCATGCACATGCAGAACTTCTATCGCCGCAGCGTGAAGATGGGTTCGAAATACGCCTTCGCCACCTGGCTGGAAGAAATGTCGGCACTGATGATGGAGGATTGGGCCAGCTTCAATATCGACCCCAGCCACAACGCGATTCGCGACTCGCGCTTTCCGTACTACCTGGCCTACAACGGCGCCGGCAGCTACAACTGCATGCTGTCCGAGTGGACGCCGATGGGCGCCAACTGCGAGAGCTATGCGCTGACCGGCTCGTTCGGCGGTTTCCTGAATCGCCAGCTGGGCCTCGACTTCTACAAGTCGCTGCTCAACAGCACGGGCATCGAGGACTCGACCGCCATCCTCGAGGCCGCCATCAAGTCGAAGCGTCCGGACTCGGGCACGGGGCAGGAACTGCGCCGGTTCTCGGCCACCGCGGCCGGTGTCATTCCGCTCGGCGCGGGCCTGGCCGAGTACAGCATGCCGGCTCGCAGCGAAGGCGGCTTCAGCCTGCCGGCGATCGACCCGTCGAGCCTCGGCCGCGACAAGCGGGCCCTGCCGCAGGCGGTGCCGGACTGGTTGCGCAAGACGGGCAGCTTTCCGGTGGCGCGCCCCAACGTCAAGGGCACCTACACCGAGACGGTGCGCGTGCCGGCCGGAACCACGCTGTCGGTGGTGGTCAACTAGGGGGACGCCGGGCGCGGGTCAGATCGCGGCCCCGACCCGGACCGGCCGGCCCCAGCCGCGCGGCAGCGCATGCAGCACCGCCCGCGCATCCAGCGAGGCGATCGCCACCCCGGTGTCGGCCGGGATCCGGCCCTGGGCCAGCAGCGCTTCATAACGAAGCGCGCAGACCCGCAGGAAGGACGCGAAGTTGCCGACTTCGCCGCGCGCGGCGACCAGCTCGTCGTAGAGCTTCTCGATCAGCTGCACCACGCCCATGCCGTCGCGCCCGGCGATCTCCTCGAGCACCTGCCAGAACAGGTTCTCGAGCCGGATGCTGGTGACCACGCCGTGCAGGCGGATCGAGCGGGTGCGGCTGTCGTAGCTTTGCGGGTCGGCGCTGATGAACACTTCGCACATGGCCATCTCCTGGTGGTGCGGGTATCGACTGTAGTGCCCTCAGCCCTCGATGCGGGTGCCGAGCACCCGAAGGAACTGGGCGATCCAGGCCGGATGCGCGGGCCAGGCGGGCGCGCTGACCAGGTTGCGATCGGTCACGGCCTGGTCGACCGGGATGTTCATGTACTCGGCACCGGCGAGTTCGACCTCGGGCTGGCAGGCCGGATAGGCCGAGACCTTGCGGCCCTTCAGCAGTCCGGTGACCGCCAGCAGCTGGGCGCCGTGGCAGACCGAAGCCACTGGCTTGTCGGTGGCCAGGAAGTGCCGCGCGATCTCGACCACGCGGGCGTTCAGGCGCAGGTATTCGGGGGCGCGGCCGCCGGGGATCACCAGGGCGTCGTAGGCCTCGGGCCGGACGTCCGAGAAATTCGCATTGAGCGTGAAGCGGTGGCCCGGCTTCTCGCTGTAGGTCTGGGCGCCCTCGAAGTCGTGGATCGCGGTGTGGACCCAGTCGCCGGCCTTCTTGTCGGGCGCGACGGCGTGCACCGTGTGGCCCACCGCCTGCAGCGCCTGGAACGGCACCATGGTTTCGTAGTCCTCGGCGTAGTCGCCGCAGAGCATGAGGATCTTGCGCGTCATCGTTTGTCTCCATCAGGGATTCTGGAGACGCCATTGTTGGGAAGGTCAGGCTGCCGGTGGTAGCAATCGGCTGTGATCCTGCGGTCGGGCGCTACGAACCCAGCAGGTTGCGGCGCACGTGCAGCAGGTGGTCCCGGGTGCAGGCCACGGCCCGCGCCAGGTCGCGGTCGGTCAGCGCACCGACCAGCTGGCGGTGTTCGACCTGGTAGGAGCGGCGCCGCTCCGGCGTCAGGCTGTGGCGCTTGAGCGCACCCCAGTCGTCCTGGGCGCGCGCCTGGTTGATCAGCTGGAAGATGTGGGTGACGAGCGAGTTGTGGGCGGCCAGTGCGATGGTTTCGTGCAGTTGACCGTCCCAGAGCTCGAACGCTTCCATGCTGTCCGCGGCCTCCGCCATGTCGCAGCAATGCGTCATCTTCGCGAAGTCGCTCTGGGAGGCGTTGCGGATGATCATCTCGACGATGCTCGGCTCGATGGCGAGCCGGGCCTCCATGAGTTCGGCGGGGCTGACCGAACCCGAAGCGTTCGCCAGGGTCGCGGCCGCTTCAAGGGGCGAACCGTGGCCCAGGCTGTCCGGCGCGAAGTCTTCGCTGACGTAGGTGCCGCTGCCGACGGTCTGGGTGATGAGCCCCGCCGCCTTGAGCTGCGCCAGCACGCGGCGCACGGTCGAGCGGCCGATCCCGAATGATTCGCTGAGCTGGCGCTCGGTGTCGATCCGGTGCCCCTGGCGCCATTCGCCGGACTTGAGCTTGCCCAGGATTGCGTCCCTCAATACCGCCGCGTGGTCCATCGTTGTTCCCTTGAATCGGCGAAATCATACCAATTACGCCCAATTATTTGAGTGTCTTATCAATGAATCTCGTCGAAATGTAAGACCAATTTGGTTCTAAAATCAACCAATCGAGTCGAATTGGGTCGACTCACTGAACCAATTGGAGTGTCATGAAAATCGGACGTGTTTCCCATCAGGGTCGGGTGCGGATGGTGGTGGTCGACGAGGCGAACCGCCAGGTCGCGTTCATCGGCGGCAGCTTGTCGAACCACCCGAATCCGGTCCAGGCCGTGATCGAGCGCCGCATCACGGCGAGCGAACTCGACGCGCTCAAGGAGGGCGAGGCCTCGTTCTCGGAAGTCGGCTTTCTGGCGCCGATCTCGGTGCCGGTGCGCAACATCTTCGCGGTCGGCAAGAACTACACCGAGCATGCGGCCGAGTTCGACAAGAGCGGCTTCAACGCCACCAACAGCGGCGCCGCCGCCGTGCCGGCCTTTCCGCAGATCTTCACCAAGGCGACCACCTCGCTGGCCGGCCCGACCGACGACATCCGCTTCGACCCGGCCCACACGGCGTCGGTCGACTACGAGGGCGAGATCGGCGTCGTGATCGGCGCCGAGTGCCGCAACGTCGCGCCGGCCGATGCGCTCGGCAAGGTCTTCGGCTTCATCGCCCTCAACGACGTGACGGCGCGCGACCTGCAGAAGAACCATGCGCAATGGTTCCTGGGCAAGTCGCTCGACACCTTCTGCCCCCTGGGGCCATGGATCTCGACCGCGGACGAATCGCCGGTCGAATCGCTCGAAGTCCGCACCTGGGTGAACGGCGAACTGCGCCAGACCGGCGTGCTGACCGACCTGATCTTCGACGTCCCGACCTTGATCGCGACCTTGTCGAAGGCGATGACGCTGCTGCCGGGCGACATCATCGCCACCGGCACGCCGGTCGGGGTGGGTATCGGCCACACGCCGCCCAAGTTCCTGCAGGACGGCGACCTGGTGCGGGTGGCGGTCAGCGGACTGGGTGAGCTGAACAACCGCGTGCGCACCCGCTGAGTGGCGGATTCCAAGAAGAACGGAGACAACCGATGACCGATTGCAAAACGCCCTGGGGGCTGCTCGCCCTGGCGGCGGCGGCACTGCTGGCGGCCGCGCCGGCCGGCGCCCAGGACGCCTATCCCGCCAAACCGATCACGATGATCGTGCCCTTTCCGCCTGGTGGCGCCGCCGACATCGCGGCGCGGCCGGTGGCGGAAGCCATGGGGCGTTACCTGAAGCAGCCGATCGTGATCGAGAACAAGGCCGGCGCGGGCGGCGGCATCGGCATGGCGCAGGTCGCCAAGGCCAGGCCCGACGGCTACACCGTGCTGATGGCCCTGTCCTCGATCGTGGTGCTGCCCGAGGCCGACGCCATCCTCCAGCGGCGGCCGATGTTCGAGCTGTCGCAGTTGCGGCCGGTGGCGCGCTTTACTGCGGACCCGGTGGTGCTGGTGGTCCAGGCCGACAGCCCCTGGAAGGACTTCAAGCAATTCACGGCCGCCCTGCGGCAGAAACCGGGCGGCTACACCTTCGGCTCGTCCGGCAACTACGGCACCATGCATGTGCCGGTCGAGCAGATGAAGGCCGCCACCCAGACCTCCATGCTGCACATCCCCTACACCGGCGCCGGTCCGGCGGTGGTGGCGCTGCTCGGCGGGCAGGTGGATGCGGTGGCGACAGGGCCGTCGACGGTGGCGGCCCACATCCAGGCCGGCAAGCTCCGTCCGTTGGCGCAGTGGGGCGAAGGGCGCATCCCGACACTGCCCGACGTACCCAGCCTCAAGGAGCTGGGGGTGCCGGTGAGCTACTCGCAATGGACGGGTGTGTTCGTTCCCGCGTCGACGCCGGATGCCGTGGTGGCCAGGCTGCGGGAGGCGGCGAAGTTCGCTGCCGGCGATGCGCGTGCGGCGCAGTCGCTGCAAGCCGCCGGGACCTACTTTCAGTACCTCGATGCGCCCGAATTCGAGCCCTTCGTGACCCGGGACGCGCAGTCGATGGCCAAGGTCGTCCAGCGGATCGGCAGGGTCGAGTAGGGGCCGATCTCGGCGCCCCGTCGGCCGCTGCCTATTGCGCGGAGGCGAGCGAGGTCGTGCCGCCGGTCGGCGTGGTCGGCGCCGTGGCGTCCGCCACGGCGGTCACGGCCTCGACCAGGCGAAGCTCGCCTTTGGCGGCCTCACCGCTGACGATGCCTGCCGCCGATGCCAGGGTCACTGCCCCGGCCAAGATGAAGTTCCATGTCGTGTTCATTGCTGCCTCTGTAGGCATCGATTGTGCGACTGACAATAGGCGCTGAAACGGCACAAAGAGAACAGCAGTGTTCGCTCGATAGAAACAATGACAGGGTGACGCGGCGGCTCACTCGGTCGGCACCGCCAGCTTGGCGCAGGTGTACCCCGGCTCGACCGAGCGGAAGCGCTCGACCACCATCTGCTCGCGCGCCGGTCCTTCCATGGCTTCTCGGACCTCGAGCCGGCCGTCGAAATTGACCAGCAGCGGGGCCGCGGGCTCCGGGCGCCATGCGAGGTAGCTGCGCTGCAGAGCGGCCGCGTCCGCCGTCATCGCCAGCGGCCAGCGCTGGCCGCTGGCGCAATCGGTGAACAGGGCGGCATCCGCGAAGTAGACCAGGTCGCCGCGCCAGTGCGCGGGTTCGGCATGCAGGCTCGCCGCCAGCGACAGGAGGGCGCCGGCGGTCCAGGCCGCGATCGGGTGGGGTCGGGTCATCCGGATCTGCCTTTCTGGTTGCGTGCGCAAGGTTTTGCGCGAACAGCGCAATTTACCCCCGAGCGCGGACACCGGCGATGCGCGGGAAAATTCGACGGCGCGCCGTTGTTGCGGCGCGCCGTCAGGCGGATGATGCCGTTCGAAGGAGCCCAGGCGATGAGACATGGATGGGACCACAGTGCGGCGCCCCGCGCGCCGTCGAGCAGGCCATGAGCGCGGCGGCTGGCGATCTCGGGGGGCTCGATGCGCCCGACCCGACCGATCGCGCTCGTGCGCTCGCCACGCTGGTGGTCGCCGGCCGGGCGTCGACGGCGGTGCTGCTCGACGCGCTTCGAAGCGGCGATGCCCGGGTGCGCGAGAAGGCGGCGCAGGGCCTCGCCGAGATCGCCGACCCGCGGGGCGCCGACGCCCTGCGCGCCGCGCTGGCCGATAGCGATCCGCTGGTGCGCGGTCGCGCCGCCCAGGCGCTGGCCGCGATCGGTACGCCCGATTCGCTCGACGCGCTGGCCCGGACCTTCGACGACCATCCCGACGAACTGCGGACCCCGCACACGCTCGCCACCTACGTGCTGATGGCGCGCGGCGCCGATGCGCTGCCGGTGATCGCCCCGCTGCTGGATGCGCCAGCGCCGCTGACCCGCCAGCGCGCCTTCGCGGTGCTGCAGGCGGTGGTCCCCATGCTGCCCGGCGTCGATGAATGGGGCCTGCTCTGGCGCTCGCTCGGCGCCTTCGACCCGACCGACCCCGACGCCGCCGCGCGCAGCGCCGCCGCGGCGCAGTGGCGGCGATGGATCGAGGCCCGCGAACCCTAGCGCCGCCCAAGCAGCAGGGGTGGCGGGTACATTGCGTGATCCACCATCGAAGCCGAAGGCCAACGCATGCGTCGTGTCGCGTCCCTGATCCTGGTCGTCCTGCTCGCCGCCTGCACGACCATCGCCCTCCAGCGCTTCGACGAACTCTACGGGCCGGCCGACCCGACGCGCTTCGACCACCCGCTGGCCCCGCTGCCCGGCGAGTCCTATGCGCAGACCGTGCAGCCGATCCTCGACCGCCGCTGCGTGGTCTGCCATGCCTGCTACGACGGCCCCTGCCAGCTCAAGGCGACGGCCTGGGAGGGGCTGGCGCGCGGTGCCAGCAAGACCCCGGTGTATGACGCCTCGCGCCTCTTGGCGGCGCAGCCGACGCGGCTCTTCGTCGATGCGCAGCAGCCTTCCGAGTGGCGCGATCTGGGCTTTTTCCCGGTGCTCAACGAGCACACGCCCACGCCCGAGGTCAATCGCACGGCGGGCCTGATGCACCGCCTGCTGATGCTGAAGGAAAAACACCCGCTGCCGACCCGCGGCACGGTGGGCGGCGGGCTCGATTTCTCGATCGACCGCGCCGCGATGTGCCCGGCGGGCGCCGAGATCGGCGACTACGAGCGCAAGACGCCGCTCGGCGGCATGCCCTTCGGCCTGCCGGGACTGAGCCCGTCCGAGCTCGGCGTGCTGACCCGCTGGATCGAGCGCGGCGCACCCTTCGAGGGCGCGCCGGCGCTGCCGCCGCTGGCTCGGCAGCGGATCGCGATGTGGGAGCGCTTCTTGAACGGCGATTCGCTGAAGGAGCGGCTTTTCAGCCGCTACGCCTACGAGCACCTGTTCCTCGCCCACCTGTATTTCGACGACGATCCGCAGCGGCAGTACTTCAAGCTGGTGCGCTCGGCCACGCCGCCGGGCGAGCCGGTGCAGTTGATCGCGACCCGCCGCCCGGTCGACGACCCGGGCGTCGAGCGCGTCTACTACCGCCTCGTGCCCGAGCGCGAGACCATCGTCGCCAAGACCCACATGCCCTATGCGCTCGGGGCTGCGCGCATGGCCCGCTGGCGCTCGCTGTTCCTCGACGCGCCCTACACGGTCGATCGGCTTCCGGGCTACAGCGCCGACACCGCGGCCAATCCCTTTTCGACCTTCGCCGCGCTGCCGGTGAACGCGCGCTACCGCTTCATGCTCGACGAGGCGGAGTTCACGATCATGGGTTTCATCAAGGGTCCGGTGTGCCGCGGCCAGATGGCGCTCGATGTGATCGAGGATCGCTTCTGGGTGGCCTTCCTCGCGCCCTCGGAGAGCAACGACCAGGCACAGGCGGACCTGCTCGCGCGCGACGCCAACCTGCTGCGGCTGCCGACCGGCCGCAGCACCGAAGAGGTGGTGACGCCGTGGCTGCACTATGCGCGGCTCGAGAACGAGTACCTGCGCGCCAAGTCGGCGTTCCTGGCCCGCAGCCTGGGCAGCCCGCAGAACCTCGACCTGCGCCTGCTGTGGGATGGCGATGGCCGCAACGACAACGCCGCGCTCACCGTGTTCCGGCACTTCGACAGCGCCAGCGTGGTCAAGGGGCTGGTCGGCGAGCCGCCGAAGACCGCCTGGGTCATCGGCTATCCACTGCTCGAACGCATCCACTACCTGCTGGTCGCCGACTACGACGTCTTCGGCAACGTCGGGCACCAGCTCAACTCGCGCCTCTACATGGATTTCCTGCGGATGGAGGGCGAGTTCAATTTCCTGGTCCTGCTGCCGCAGGCGCAGCGCATCGCGACCCGCGACCTCTGGTACCGCGCCGACAGCCAGGCCACGCGCGAGCAGGTCTATGGCGGGCCGTCGACCACGCTGGCGCTCGACAGCGGCATCCGCTACCAGAGCGCCGATGCCCGGCTCGAACTGCTCGGCATGATCAAGGCGCGGCTGGCGCCGGTGCTGGACCGGGGCTTCGAACTCGACCGCGCGCCGCCGGCGTGGCGGGCGCCGCTGCACGAACTCGGCGCGGTGCGCGGCGCGTCCCTGCAATGGCTGCCGGAGGACGCCGCACTGGTGGTCGAGGCGCCCGGCGGCGCGCCGGCCACCTTCAGCCTGCTGCGCGACACCGGGCATGCGAGCGTGTCGCACCTGCTCGGCGAGCGCAAGGAGCTTCGCCCCGACGAGAACGCATTGACCCTGGTGCCCGGCGTGATCGGCGCCTATCCGAACGTGTTCCTGCGCGCCAGCCCGGCGCAGCTGCCGGCCATGGCGGAGGCGATCCGCGGCCTGAAGTCCGAGGCCGACTACGCGGCCTTCGCCGAGCGCTTCGCGGTGCGGCGCACCAACCCCGGCTTCTGGGACGTCAGCGATGCGCTGGTCGAGCGCTACCGGCGCGACCAGCCGCTGCAGGCGGGCGTGCTCGACCTCAATCGCTACGAGAACCGCTAGCGCCCAGTTCGTCGAGGATCGGGCAGTCGGGCCGATGGTCGCCATGGCAGCAGTCCGCAAGGCGCTCCAGCGTCCGCTTCATCGCCGTCATCTCCTCGATCCGCCGGTGCAGGTCGGCCGCATGGTCGAGCGCGATGCGCTTGACGTCGGCACTGGCGCGGCCTTTGTTCTGCCACAGCTTCAGCAACTCTGCGATCTCGGCCATGCTGAAGCCCAGGTCGCGCGCCCGCCGGATGAAGCGCAGCGTGTGCACGTTGCTGTCGGTGTACTGCCGGTAGCCGGCGTCGGTGCGGGCCACGTCGGGCAGCAGGCCGAGCGATTCGTAGTGCCGCACCATCTTGGCCGACACCCCCGAGCGGGACGCCGCCTCGCCGATGTTGAAGGGTTCCATGGCTACCTGACCTGTCCTTTCCAGCGCCGCAGCAGCAGCGCGTTTCCGACCACGCTGACGCTGCTGAAGGCCATCGCGGCGCCGGCGATGACCGGGTTCAGCAGCCCGAAGGCCGCCAACGGAATGCCGACCACGTTGTAGGCGAAGGCCCAGAACAGGTTCTGGCGGATCTTGGCGTAGGTGCGGCGCGAGATGTCGATCGCATCGCTGACCAGCGCCGGGTCGCCGCGCATCAGCGTGATGCCGGCGGCGTGCATCGCGACATCGGTGCCGGTCGACATCGCGATGCCGACGTCGGCCGCGGCCAGTGCCGGCGCGTCGTTGATGCCGTCGCCCACCATGGCGACGCGTGTGCCTTCAGCCTTCAACTGCCCGATGATGGCGGCCTTGTCCTCCGGCAGCACCTCGGCGCGCACCGTGTCGATCTTCAGCAGCCGGGCCACCGCCTCGGCGCTGCCGCGGTTGTCGCCCGACACCAGCGCGGTGCGGATGCCTTGCGCATGCAGCCGCTCGATGGCGGCCGCGGCGCTGGCCTTGGGCTGGTCGCCGAAGGCCAGCAGGCCGACCAGGGTGGGGCGGTCGCTCAGGTCGGCCAGCCAGGACACGGTCCGCCCTTCGGTCTGCAACTGCTGCGCCCGCTGGCCGAGCTTTCCCAGCGGCACCGAGAGTTCGCGCATGTAGCGGCCGCTGCCCAGCCGCAGTTCGCGCCCGCCGACCTCGGCCGAGACACCGCGCCCGGCCACTGCGCGTACCGCGTTCGCGCGCCCCGGTTCGATGCCGGCCTCGCGGGCCGCCGCCAGCACCGCGCGGGCGAGCGGATGCTCGCTGCCCGCCTGCAGTGCCGCGCTGGCCCGCAGCAGGCCATCGCGATCGCCGTCGACCGCCTCGCAGGCCACGAGTTCGGGCCGGCCCTCGGTCAGGGTGCCGGTCTTGTCGAAGGCGACGACGCCGACCCCGTGCGCCACTTCCAGCGCCTCGGCGTCCTTGATCAGCACGCCATGGCGGGCGGCGACGCCGGTCCCGGCCATGATCGCAGTCGGCGTCGCCAGCCCGAGCGCGCAAGGACAGGCGATGACCAGCACCGCCACCGCGTTGAGGATGGCGCTTTCCCACGCGCCGGTGCCGAGGCCCCAGGCCAGGAAGGTCAGCAGCGCGATGCCGATCACCACCGGCACGAAGACGCTGCTCACGCGGTCGACCAGGCGCTGGATCGGCGCCTTCTTCGCTTGCGCCGACTCGACCAGCCGGACGATCCGCGACAGCGTCGTCTCGGCGCCGATCGCGGTGGTTCGCACCAGCAGCAGCCCTTCGCCGTTGACCGAGCCGCCGGTCACGGTGTCGTCCACCTGCTTGGCGACCGGCAGCCCTTCGCCCGTGATCAGCGATTCGTCGACGTCGCTCCGGCCTTCGACCACCCGGGCGTCGACCGGCACGCGCTCGCCCGGCCGGATGACGACCAGGTCGTCGATGCGCACTTGCGCCAGCGCGACATCCTGCTCGACGCCGCCGCGGCGCACGCGGGCGTGCTCGGGGCGCAGCGCGTGCAGCGCGCGGATCGCCTCGGTGGTCTGGCGCTTGGCCCGCGTCTCGAGCCACTTGCCGAGCAGGACCAGGGTGATGACCACCGCCGAGGCCTCGAAGTACAGGTGCGGCGGCATGCCATGGCCGGCATGGGCGAAGAGCAGGTACACGCTGAGCCCGTAGGCGGCGCTGGTGCCGAGGGCCACCAGCAGGTCCATGTTGCCGGCACCGGCCTTCAGCGCCTTCCAGCCGGCACGGTAGAAGCGCGCGCCGAGCCAGAACTGGACCGGTGTCGCGAGCACCAGCTGCATCCAGGCGGGCAGCATCCAGTCGCCGCCGAAGAGCAGCCCGGCCATCGGCAGCACCAGCGGCGTCGACAGGATCGCCGCCGTGGCGACCCGCCAGCCTTCGTTGCTGCGGCGTGGCGGCGCGGCCGCGGCCGCGCCATCGTCGGATGTCGGCGCTTCGCCCTCGAGATGCGCCTGTCCGACGCCATAACCGGCTTTCTCGATGGCGGCACGCAGGCTGGCGAGTGCCACCGAGCCGTCGGTGTGCACGCTCGCCTCCTCGGTCGCCAGGTTGACGCTGGCCTCGGTGACGCCGGTCACGGCGCCCAGCGCCTTCTCGACCCGTGCCACGCAGGATGCGCAGCTCATGCCCTCGATCGGCAGCGACCATGCCTGCAGGCCGGTCGCGGCGGCCGGCATCGCCAGGGTGGTGTTCATTCGGAAATCCTGTCCTTCACAAGCCGCCTTCGCGGGATGAAAGGAGTGTCAACCTTACCATGATGGGAGGGTCAAGCGGAGAGGGCGCTGGCATCCACCTTTTGGCGTAGTCCGATAAGAAACTAGTAGGTTTTAGTTACGTGATGTATCGTGACGTCCACTTGACGAAGAGGGGGCCTCATGGGCGCAAGCGAAATCGACAAGATGGCGAACCTGACGGCCGATTGCCGCCTCTGGGTGGACGATCCGGCCGGCTTCACCACCAGCAAGGTGGGCAGGCTGCATCACACCTATCACCAGCATCCGCTGTTCCAGCTGCCCGAGCTCGAGGCGTTGGCCGAGGAGCTGATGCCGCTGAAGCAGTGCCGCTTCGTCAGGCCGGGCATCAAGCAGTCGTCGGCCTTCGCGCACGCGCCCGAGCACCCCGAGGGGCGCAGCATCGCCGAGGTGTTCCGGCGCATCGAGGAGCCGGGTTCATGGATCGCGCTCTACGACATCGAGGTGATTCCGCGCTACAAGGCCCTGCTCGAGACCATCCTGGGCAATGTGCAATCGGTCATCGACCGGGAGCAGCCCGGCATGTGCCTCGTCACCGGCTTCATCTTCATCTCGGCGCCGCCTTCGGTGGTGCCCTTCCACATCGACCGGGAGAACAATTTCTGGCTGATGCTGCGGGGACGCAAGGTGATGAACGTCTGGGACCGCACCGACCGCGTGGTGGTGCCGGCGAAGACGGTGGAGGACTACATCGTGGCCCACGTGGCCCGCGACGTCCGCCTGAAGGACGGATTCACCGAGCGCAGCCACGAGTTCGAGACCCGGCCGGGCGACGGCGTCTACTTCCCGAGCACCTCGCCGCACATGACGCGCACCGACCCCGGCTGGGCCGAGGCCGGGGAGGGCGTGGCGATTTCGGTCGGCGTCAACTTCTACACCTCGGTCACGCGCCGGACGGCGCGCCTGCACCAGGTCAACCGCCTGCTGCGCAAGTTCGGGCTGACGCCGAGCTATCCCGGCGAGTCGCCGCGGGTCGATGCAATCAAGGCGCCGATCGGCAGGCTGGTCGGCGCCACGCGCTGGCGCCTGCTGCAGCTGCGCAGGCCGGAAGCAAGAGGCGAGCTGCCGCCCCCGTGCTCTTTCTGACTCAGCGGCGCATCATTTCGCGCGCGCCGACCGCCGGCGCGTCGTTGCCCCACGAGCCGCGCACGAAGGTCAGCACCGCGGCGACCTCGTCGTCGTCCAGCGCCTGGTTGAAGGGCGGCATGCCGTAGGGGCGCGGGTTGCCCGCGGTGGCCGGCAGGAAGCCGCCGTGGCGAACCACCTGGATCAGGTTGGCGGTCGATGCCATGAGCACGGCCCGGTTGCCGGCCAGCGGGGGATAGGCGCCCAGGGCGCCCTGGCCGACGTCGCCGTGGCAGTAGGCGCAGCGCTGGTCGTAGATCTTGCCGCCGCGTTCCATCACGCGGGCGTCGCGGCGGATGGGCGCGCCGCCCGCCGTTGCCGCCTCCGACGCCGGCAGCTCCTTCAGGTAGACGGCCATCGCGTGCAGGTCCGCTTCGTCGAGGTACTGGGTGCTGCGGAAGACCACGTCGGCCATCGGCCCCATGACCGAGCCGCGCGCCGACGTCCCGGTCTTGAGCAGCGCCACGATGTCGCGCGGGTCCCAGTCGGCGACGCCGGCTTCGCGTTTCGAGGTGAGCGAGGGCGCATACCAGTTCTCGACCGGGATCAGCCCGCCCGAGAGGCCGAGCTTTTCTTCGGTGGCGCCGAGCACGTTGCGCGTGCCGTGGCAGGCGATGCAATGGCCCAGGCCCTCGACCAGGTAGGCGCCGCGGTTCCATTCGGCCGGCCGCGCCGGATCGGCGACGAAGCCGCCCGGCGTGAAGGACAGCGCCCGCCAGACCGCCAGCGCGGCCTGGGTGTCGTAGGGGAATCGCAGCTGGTGCGCCAGGTTGGGCGTCGGGGCGGGCGCGACGCTTCGGAGGTAGGCGAACAGGGCGTCGGAATCCTCCCGCGTGACCCGCGTGAAGTTCGGGTAGGGGAAGGCGGGGTAGAGCAGGCGCCCGTCCTTCGAGCGGCCGTTGTGCATCGCGCGCCAGAAGTGCGCGGCATTCCAGCTGCCGATGCCGGCCTGGGGGTCGGGCGTGAGATTGCTCGAGAACACCGTGCCGAACGGCGTCTCGATGCCGACGCCGCCGGCATAGGCGGCGCCGCCGCGGGTCGTGTGGCAGCCGGCGCAGTTGCCGGCCAGGGCCAGGTAGCGGCCACGCTCGACCTGCGCCGCGCTTGGCGCGACCGGGGCGGCCATATCGGCGGGCAGCGGATCCTCGCCGCGCGTGTTGAGTGCCACCACGGCCACCACGCACAGCAGGGCGAGGCTTGCGAGGAGGGCCAGCAGGATGAAGAGGCGTCGCATGGCGGGCTTCATCGGTCGAGCGCGCTGCAGGGGGTCGGCAGGGGGCCCGGGAGGGTGGCCGCCGGATGGCTGTCGGCCGGCACCGGCTGCAGCGCCAGCCAACTGGTCACGGCATTGATGTCGGCGGTCGTGAGTTTTCTGCCGACCTCGGCCATGCAATCGGGCGCCAGCGCGTGGCGGTCGTTGGTGAGCCAGGCGCCGAGCTGGGACGAAAGATAAAGGCGCGGCAGGCCGAGCAGGCCGGGGATGCCCGGCAGGACGCCGGTCAGCGCCTGGCCGTGGCATTGGGCGCAGGCCGGGATGCCGCGCGCCGCGTCGCCCTGGAAGGCCAGTGCCAGCCCGCGCGCCAGCATCGCGGGGGTGGCGTCGGTCGCGGCCGGCGTCGGCGGGTAGGGCAGGTCGAGCCCGGCGAAGTAGGCCGCGAGTTCGCGCAGGTAGGCGTCCGACAGGTGCTGCACCATGTGCGTCATGTCGGTGTTGAAGCGGCGGCCGTCCCGAAAGCTCCGCAGCTGGTTGAACAGGTAGACCTCGGGCTTGCCCGACAGGCGCGGGAAATAGCCGTCGGCGCTGGCGCCCTCGCGGCCGTGGCAGGCGATGCAGGCCGCGGCCCGCTGGGCGATGGTGTCGGGAACCTGCATCGGGGGCGTGGCGGCGGATGCCGCCAGGCTCCAGGCGGCAAGCAGCAGGCTTTGCAGGAGGCGGGGGAGTTTCATGCGTGGCGGTCTTATTCTCAGCCCCCGACTGTCGGCGATCGGCACCAAAAAGAACAGGCTCAGTGCGACGCCAATCGATCGGATCAGTTGAGCCGCTACAGTCGGCGCATGCGATGGCGATACCTTCAGATGCCAGGGTGGCTGCGGCTGCTGTGCGGCGCCGCGGCGGGCGTGGTGGTCGGCTTCGGGCTCGGCCTGCTGCCGAAGCCGATCGACGGCGTCGCGCGCGGGCTGCTGGGCTGGTGCGTCGGGGCCGCGGCCTACCTGCTGCCCGCCTGGTGGCTGGCCGAGACCTGCGACCCCGATCGCACCCGGGCGCGGGCCCAGGCGCAGGATCAGCCCAGCGCCCTGATCCTGGCCATCATGGTGAGCGTGATCGGCGTCAGCATGGTGGTGATCGCCATGCTGCTGCAGAGCGTGCCGCAGCTGAGCGGCGCCCAGCGCGTCGGCCACATCGCGCTCGGCCTGGTGGCGCTGACCGGCTCGTGGCTGATGATCCATACGATCTACGCCTTTCACTACGCGCACCGCTACTACCAGGCGGAACTCGCGCCGAAGCCGCAGGGGCCGGGCCTCAAGTTCCCGGGCAAGCTGGCCCCCGACTACTTCGACTTCCTCTATCACTCCTTCGTGGTCGGCATGACCTCGCAGGTGTCCGACGTGCAGGTGACCTCGCGCGAGATGCGCCGCATCACGCTGGTGCACGGCGTGCTGTCGTTCGGCTTCAACATGCTGGTGCTGGCGCTGTCCATCAACGTCGTGGCCTCGTCGATGCAGACCGGCGCGGGCGACGCCGCCTCAGCCGGCAGCCACGCGGCGACGGCCCAGCTTGACCAGTCCAGTCGATAGCGCGACGCCGCAGACGATCACCAGCGCGCAGATGAGCATCCACTGGGTGATCCGCTCGCCCAGGAACACCGCGCCGTAGAACAGCGCGAACACCGGCACCAGGAAGGTCACGGTCAGGGCGCGTGCCGGGCCGGCCCGCTCGATCAGGCGGAAGAACAGGACGTAGGCCAGGCCGGTGCAGGCCGTGCCGACCGCCACCAGCGCCAGCCAGGCCTTGAAGCTCGGCATCTGCGCCGGCCACAGCCAGGCGGCGGGCAGGGCCAGCGCCAGGGTGGCGCCGACCTGGCTGCCGGCGGCGGTCGCCATCACCGGCACGCCGGTCAGGTACTTGCGCGTCAGGTTGGCCGAGAAGGCATAGCAGATGCAGGCCGCGAGGCAGGCCGCGATGGCCCAGCGCGCGGCGCCCTCGTCGGCGCCGGAATGGAAGCCGGCGGTGCGGCCGGCCAGCATCGCCACCCCGGCGAAGCCGATCACCAGGCCGAGGATGCGCGAGCCGTCGGGCCGGTCCTTGAACCAGCCCCAGGCCACCAGCGCACCGAACATCGGCACCGTGGCGTTGATGACCGCCGCCAGCCCGCTGTTGAGGGTCAGCAGCCCGAAGGCGAAGAAGGCGAAGGGCAGGCCGGAATTGAGGACGCCGATGCCGAGCGCGGGTTTCCAGTGCTGCTTGAAGGCCGGCCACTGGCCGCGCAGGAACATCAGCGGCAGCAGGCACAGCATCGCGATCCCGACCCGCACCGCGGCGGTCGGCAGCGCGCCGAACTCGGCCGCGCCGATGCGCATGAACAGGAACGATGCGCCCCACAGCGCGCCGAGCAGCAGCAGGTCGACCAGCCAGGCGCGGCTGGCGGTCGGGGAGCTGGCGGTCTGGGTGATCGTGGGAGTCGCCGCGGTCGTTCCGCCTGCCGTGCATTCACCTTCGCTCACAGAGCCCCTTCCAGTTCCAGCAGCGCCGTCTTGCGCTCGAGCCCGCCAGCATAGCCGGTGAGCGAACCGTCGGCACCGAGCACCCGGTGACAGGGCACGATGACGCTGATCGGGTTGCGCCCGACTGCCGCGCCGACCGCGCGCACCGCGGCCGGCTTGCCGACGCCGGCGCTCAGCGCGCCGTAGCTGGTGGTCTGGCCGGGCGGGATCGCGCGCAGCGCCTGCCACACCGACTGCTGGAAGGCGGTGCCGTGCGACAGGTCCAGCGGGAGCTCGAAACTGTCGCGGCGGCCGGCGAAATAGTCGTCGAGCTGGGCCGCGGCCTGGCGCAGCACCGGGTGGGCATCGTCGGTCCGCCAGCCGCGGGTGTCGGGCCAGTGGCGCTGGTGGTCGAACCAGGCGCCGGCCAGGCCCTGGTCGGTGGCCGCCAGCGTGATGCCGCCGAGCGGGCTGTCGATGTGGGTGGTGTAGAGGGTCGAGGTCTTGAACTTCATGGCAGTCAGGCGATGGCGCCGGTGCGGGTTCTGGGTTCTTCTGCGGGCGGAGGGGCCGCCGGGGCGGGCGTGGGGCGGTGCCAGGCGCGCAGCACGGCATAGCCGCGCCACGGCCGCCAGGCCTGCGAGGCGTCGGCCGCGGCGCGCGCCGAACCGACGCCGAGGGCTTTCTGCAGCGCCACGTCGCCGGCCGGGAAGGCATCGGGCCAGCGCAGCGCCCGCATCGCGATGTATTGCGCGGTCCAGTCGCCGATGCCCGGCAGCGCCTGCAGCGCCGCCAGCGTGGTCGGCACGTCGGCGCCGGCGTGGAGCGTGAGCCGGCCGGCGAGCATCTCCTGCGCCAGAGCGAGCAGCGCGGCCTGCCGCTGGCGCACGATGCCGAGCCGGCCGAGTGCGTCGCCGCTGGCGCCGGCGATGGCCGCCGCCGTGGGAAACAGGCGATCGAGGCCGTCGATCGGCGTCGCGATCGGCTCGCCGAAGGCCTCGACCAGGCGCGAGCCCAGCGTGCGCGCGGCGGCCACCGTGATTTGCTGGCCCAGCACCGCGCGCACCGCGAGTTCGAAGCCATCGACCGTGCCGGGGACGCGGAGTCCGTCGCCGTCGGGAAAGCTGGCGTGCAGCACGCTGTTGATCACCATCGGCTCGGCATCGAGGTCGAACAGCGCGCGGACCCGGCTGATGACCGTCGGCAGCACCGCGGCGAGCGACTCGCCGACCTGCAGCAGGACCTGCTCGCGCGCGGGGTCGGAGCGCAGCTGCAGCCAGCCCGCGTGGCTGCGGCCGCCCTGGGCGACGCGCAGGGTCCGCGCGAACTGCGGCTGGCCGGCGCGCTCGGTCATCTGCTCGACGCCGCGCAACGCCCGGCGGCCGAAAAAGCCGAGCATCGCCTCGCTGTCGCAGGGCGGCCGGTAGCCGAGCCGCACGCTGACCGAATCGCCTTCGCGCCCGCCGCTGGCGGCGCCGGCGCGGCGCAGGGCGCTCGGGTTCAGGCCGTAGTGGGCGACGAAGGCGGCGTTGAAGCGGCGCACGCTGGCAAAGCCGCTGGACATCGCCACCTGCGTCATCGGCAGGCGGGTGTCGGCGATCAGCTGCTTGGCGGCCAGCAGGCGGCGGGTCTGCAGGTATTGCAGCGGCGAGACGCCGAACTGCGTCTCGAAGATGCGACGCAGGTGGCGATCGCTGACGCCGAGCCGGGCCGCGATGCGTGCGGCGCCCGGTCCGTCGTCGCTCCAGGCGTCGGGCTCGTCGATCAGGCGCGCGGCCTGCAGCGCCAGGATGCGCGAGGCGTCCTCGGTCGACCAGCTCGCGGCGCGCGGCGCCAGCTCGGGACGGCAGCGCAGGCAGGGCCTGAAGCCGGCCGCCTCGGCCTGCGCGGCATGCCTGAAGAAGCAGCAGTTCTCGCGCCGCGGCAGCTTGACCCGGCAGACCGGCCGGCAATAGACGCCGGTCGAGGTCACGCCGGTGAAGAAAGAACCGTCGAAGCGTGCATCGTGGGCCTTCATGGCCAGGTAGCAGGCATCGCTTTCGAGTCCGGCGGAAGAGGCGGGGGCGGCTGGCATGCGGTGATGATAGGCCTGCGCTTGCGCAAGAGTAGCCGTTTCCGGACATCTGGCTCGCTGGGGCCATGCCTACAATGTTCGACGTTTTAGGAACTTTCAGGGGATATCCTTCATGCAGCTCAGTGCGTCGATCTTCAAGGCCTATGACATCCGCGGCGTCGTGCCAGCCACGCTCGACGCGGAGGTCGCCGAGGCCCTCGGCAGGGCCTTCGGCAGTGCGGCGCGCGCGGCCGGCGAGACGACGGTGGCGGTGGGCCGGGACGGACGCCTGTCGGGCCCTGCGCTGGCCCAGGCACTGATCCGAGGCCTTGTCGCCACGGGCATCGAAGTCATCGATGTCGGAGCGGTGACCACGCCGATGCTTTATTTCGCGGCCCATACGCTGTGCCGCAGCGGCATCCAGGTGACCGGCAGCCACAACCCGAAGGACTACAACGGCTTCAAGATGGTGCTGGCCGGCCGTGCCATCTACGGCGACGAGATCCAGGGCCTGCGCCAGGTCATGGAGGCGGGCAGCGCGGCACTGGCCGATGGCGGCAGCGTGCGCAAGGTCGACGTCACCGAGGCCTACACCCGGCGCATCGTGGGCGACATCAAGCTCGCGCGGCCGCTGAAGATCGTGGTCGATTCGGGCAACGGCATCGCCGGCGCGTCGGCACCGGCGATCCTGCGCGCCATCGGCTGCGAGGTCACCGAGTTGTTCAGCGAAGTCGACGGCAATTTCCCCAATCATCATCCCGACCCGAGCAAGCCCGAGAACCTCAGAGACCTGATCGCCGCGCTGAAGGCCGGTGACGCCGAACTCGGCCTGGCCTTCGACGGCGACGGCGACCGCCTGGGCATCGTCACCAAGGACGGCAGCAACATCTACCCCGACCGCCAGATGATGCTGTTCGCGCAGGACGTGCTGTCGCGGGTGCCGGGCGGCACCATCGTCTACGACGTCAAGTGCTCGCAGCGCCTGGGCCCGGCGATCGCCGCCGCGGGCGGCCAGCCGCTGATCTACAAGACCGGCCACTCGCTGATCAAGGCCAAGATGAAGGAGATCGATTCGCCGCTGGGCGGCGAGATGAGCGGCCACATCTTCTTCAAGGAGCGCTGGTTCGGCTTCGACGACGGCACCTATGCCGGCTGCCGGCTGCTGGAGATCCTCAGCAAGAGCCCGAACGCGAGCGACGTGCTCAACGCGCTGCCGACCAGCTTCTCGACGCCCGAGCTCAACGTTGCCTGCGCCGAGGGCGAGCCGCATGCCGTGGTCGCCAAGCTGGTCGAGAGCGCGAAGTTCGCGCCGCCGGCGCAGGTCTCGACCATCGACGGCGTGCGGGTCGACTGGCCCGACGGCTTCGGCTTGGTCCGGGCATCGAACACGACGCCGGTGCTGGTCCTGCGTTTCGAGGGCCAGACCGAGGCCGCGCTGCATCGCATCGAGGGCGAGATGCTGGCGCTGCTGCGCAGTGTCAAGCCCGACGCGAAGCTGGCCGAGGCCGCGCACTGAGGCCGGCCCGAGCGTGCGTTCGCTGCTGCTGCGCCTCTACGGCGCCTTCACCACCCTGGCCCAGCCGCTGGTGCGGCGCAAGCTGCGGCGCCGCGCCGCGGCCGAGCCCGGCTACGCGCAGGCCGTCGAGGAGCGCTTCGGCCACTACGGCGCCGAGGCCGTCGGCACCGGCTGGTGCTGGATCCACGCGGTGTCGCTGGGCGAGGCGCGGGCGGCCGGCATCCTGATCGAGGAATTGCGCCGGCAGTACCCGGGCATCCCGATCCTGCTCACCAACGGCACCGCCACTGGTCGCGAGGAGGGCGCCAAGCTGCTGCAGCCCGGTGACCTGCAGGTCTGGCAGCCCTGGGATTCGCCGGGCGCGGTGGCTCGCTTTCTCGATCGCTTCCGGCCGCGCATCGGCGTGCTGATGGAAACCGAAGTCTGGCCTGAGATGACGGCCGCCTGCACCGAGCGCGGCATTCCGCTGGTGCTGGCCAATGCGCGCCTCAACGAGAAGTCGCTGGCCGGGGCCGAGCGGCTCGCCTGGCTGGCGCGGCCCGCTTACTCGGCGCTGGCCGCCGTGTGGGCCCAGACCGAGGCCGATTCGCATCGGCTGGTGTCGCTGGGCGCCAAGGTCGCGGGCGTCTACGGCAACCTCAAGTTCGACGCCACGCCGGACATGCGGCAGCTCAGCGCGGCGGCCAAGCTTCGCGGGCAGCTGCCCAAGCCGATCGTGGTCTTCGCAAGCTCGCGCGATGGCGAGGAGCGGCAGCTGCTCGAGGTGCTCAAGCGCTTTGGCGCGCTGGCGCCGGTGCCGCCCGAGCAGGAAGCCGTTCGATCGATCGCCCGCCGCGTGCACGACGTGCAGTGGATGATCGTGCCGCGGCATCCGCAGCGCTTCGACGAAGTCGCGGCGCTGGTCGAGTCGCATGGCTTCGCGGTGGCGCGGCGCAGCGCCGCCGGCGCCCCGGCCGAGTCCGAGATCTGGCTCGGCGATTCGCTTGGCGAGATGGCGCTCTACTACGGGCTGGCCGACGTCGCGCTGCTGGGCGGAAGCTTCGAGGCGCTGGGCGGCCAGAACCTGATCGAGGCCGCGGCCTGCGGCTGCCCCGTGATCATGGGTCCGTCGACCTTCAACTTCGCGGAAGCGGCTGAGCTGTCGCTGGCGGCCGGTGCCTCGCAGCGGGTGCCCGACATGGAGCACGCCGTGACGGCGGCGCTCAAGCTGACCGAGAACCCCGAGCGCCGCGAGGCGATGTCGCAGGCCGCGCTGGCCTTCGCCAACGCCAATCGCGGGGCGGCCGAACGCACCGCCACAGCACTGCTGGCGATCGCGGAGGCGGCCTCGCCGGTGGGCGAGGAGCGGGCGGAGCCGCGGCTGGAGTAGGTCGCCGACCTGGCGGGCGTGGTGAAATCCTGATTCAACGCAGCGAGCTCCTCATCGTTCGCTGCGATCACTGCCCCACAGGACGCCGTCATGCGCATCGAACACATCGCCCTCTGGACCCAGGACCTCGAGCGCTTCAAGCGCTTCTACGTCGACTACTTCGGTGCCGTCGCGGGCAGCGGCTACGTCAATCCCGCGAAGGGCTTCGCGTCCTGCTTCCTGAGTTTCAGTGACGGTGCGCGCATCGAGGCGATGACGACCGCCACGCTGAAGCCGGTGGTTATCGAGCCGGGCGCCCAGCGCATGGGCCTGACGCATTTCGCCGTGTCGCTGGGCTCCGAGAGCGCGGTCGACGAACTGACGCAGCGCCTGAAGGCCGACGGCTACCCGGTGCTCGACGGGCCGAGGCGGACCGGCGACGGCTACTACGAGAGCGTGGTGCTGGATCCGGATGGCAACCGGATCGAGATCACGGCATGATTCGAGCGGGGCAATTGACGAGCCTGAGTTCCGCCGTGTGGAGGGGCTGTCGGTCGAGAACTGGGTGACAGCGCCCTGACCCTCAGCGTCCCGGCAGCTCGACCCGATGCGCCGGCGGCAACAGGTAGCCGTCGCGGTACACGCCCTGGATCAGTCCGCTGACGCGGTCGTTCGAGCGGGCCGTCACGAATTCCCGCTCCGAGGTCTGGTAGACCACGATCGTGCAGGGAATGCGCTTGCTGAGGGTGCGGGCGACACCGGTCGCCTGGCTGGAGGTGGGATAGGTGTTCATGAGAACCATATCGGCAGCGCATCTGAATGCTGAAGGGCTGCGCCGCCGTATCGATCTCAGGCGTCGCGACCCTTGAAGAACGCGTTCAACTCGTTCCCCGATGCAGCCTCCGCGAAGCCGTCGAAGCGCCCCTCGTCGGCGAGGCCGCGTGCGGCGCGGATGAACCCGCCCCACGCCGCGCGCGCGAGCGCGCCGCCGACGCTGACCCGCCGCACGCCCAGCGCCTCGATGTCCTTCATCGTCAGCTCGCTGCTCGAACCGACCAGCAGGTTGACCGGCTTCGGCGCCACCGCGGCGACCACGGCCGCGATCTGCTCGCGGGTGCGGATGCCCGGCGCGTAGAGGCAGTCGGCGCCGGCCTCCGAATAGGCCTTCAGGCGTGCGATGGCGTCGTCCAGATCGGGCCGGCCGGCGAAGAAGTTCTCGGCCCGCCCGACCAGCAGCACGTCGCCGCCGGCTTCGTCGATGGCGGCGCGGGCGGCGCGCAGGCGCGCCACCGCAACGTCGATGTCAAACAGCGGATGCGCGGGATCGCCGGTCGAATCCTCGATCGAAAGACCGGCCACGCCGGTGTCGATCGCCAGCCGGACGCTCTGCGCGACGCCTGTGGGATCGGAGGCGAAGCCGCTCTCGAAGTCGGCATTCACGGGCAGGTCGGTGGCCGCCACGATGGCGCGCAAGTGGGCCAGCACGGTCTCGCGCGACAGCGCGCCGTCGGGCCGCCCGAGCGACCAGGCGCAGCCCGAGCTGGTGGTGGCCAGGGCCTTGAAGCCGAGGCCTTCGAGGTAGCGCGCGCTGCCGATGTCCCAGGGGTTCGGGAGCACGAAGGAGCCCGCGGCGTGGAGCGCGCGGAAGTCGGCGCATTTCTGGGCAACGGTGCGTGTCATGGGGGACCTCCAGGAGCCGCATTCTGCACCCTACCGCCCGGTAGGAGCGCGAGTCTCCAAGGCGACGCCGCCTCCGGACAAACCTTAGTCGGCGCCGCCGCGCCTGCTTCCACAATGGCCCGGCGCGTTCGATGCAGCCGCGGCTGCATTGCCTGGGTCACACCGAGGAATCATGTGGAAATGTTCTTTCAGCAACTCCTGAACGGCCTGACCGTCGGGGGTGTCTACAGCCTGGTGGCGCTGGGCCTGACACTGGTCTACGGCATCCTGCACGTGCCGAACTTCGCCCATGGCGCGTTCTACATGGCGGGCGCCTTCGCGGGCTACTACCTGATGGCCAAGCTGGGCCTCAACTACTGGCTCGCGATGGCCGGCGCTGCCGCGATCGTGGCGGCGATCTCGATGCTGACGCAGCGGCTGGTGTTCCACCCGCTGCGCAACGCGCCCGAACTGCACGACATGATCGCCGCCATCGGCGTGCTGCTGTTCCTCGAGGCCGGCGCCCAGGCGCTGTTCGGCGCCGACTTCCATCGCATGCCGACGCCCTACGGCCAGGTGGTCGAGGTCTTCGGGCTGACGGCGCCGCTGCAGCGGCTCCTGATCATCGCCGGCGCCTTCGGCCTGATGGTGCTGCTGCACCTGTTCCTGAACCACACGGTGATCGGCTCGACCATCATCGCGATGGCCCAGAACCGCGACGGCGCCGCCCTGGTGGGCATCGACGCCACGCGCGTGACCCTGCTGGTGTTCGCGATCTCGGGCGCGCTGGCCGCGGTCGCGGCAGTGCTCTATGCGCCCATCAACCTGGTGTACCCGGCGATGGGCAACCTGGTCATCACCAAGGCCTTCGTGATCATCATCCTGGGCGGCATGGGCAGCTTCCCGGGGGCGATCGTGGGCGGGCTGATCATCGGCATGGCCGAGAGCTTCGGCGGCTTCTATTTCTCGACCGACTACAAGGACATCATCGCCTTCGTGCTGCTGGTGGTGATCCTGTCGTTCCGCCCGCAGGGCCTGTTCACCGCCAAGGGAGCGCGCTGATGAACTGGCTGCAAGCCAAGTCCGGCTGGGCGCTGCTGGCCGCGGCGGCGCTGGTGTTCCCGCTGTTCGCGCAGAACAACTACCTGATCTCGGTGGCGACGCAGGCCTTCATCATGGCCATCGCCGCACTCGGCATGAACCTGATCACCGGCTACGCCGGGCAGTTCAATCTCGCGCACGGCGCCTTCATGGCGGTCGGGGCCTACACGGTCGGCATCCTCACGGTCGACCACCAGGTGCCGTTCTGGATCGCCTTCCTGGCGGCCGGCGGGGTGACCGCGGTGCTGGGCTACTTCATCGGCCTGCTGTCGCTGCGCCTGCGCGGCCACTACTTCTCGATCTTCACGCTGTGCGTGAGCTACATCATGTTCCTGCTGATCGAGAAGTGGGAAAGCCTGACCCACGGGCCGGTCGGCATCATGGGCATCCCGGCGCCGACCGGCATAGGCCCGCTGCAGTTCGGCACGCCGCTGTCGCAGTACTACCTGGTGCTGGCCTTCCTGGTGCTCGGCCTGTGGATCATGGCGCGCATCGTGCGCTCGCTGCTGGGCCGCAGCTTCATGGCGGTGCGAAACAGCGACGACCTGGCCGAGGCACTCGGCATCGACCTGATGCGCACCAAGACGCTGTCCTTCGTGCTGTCGGTGGTCTACGCCGGCTTCGCGGGCGCGCTCTATGCGGGACAGGTGCGCTTTCTCGGCCCCGACCTGGCGAGCGAGGCCGTGACCTTCGACCTCGTGATGTTCGTGCTGGTCGGCGGCATCGGCACCTTGCTGGGGCCGCTGCTCGGCACCTTCCTCGTGACCTGGCTGACGCAGAGTCTGCAGTTCCTGCAGGACTACCGCATGGTGGTGTTCGGCCCGGTGCTGATCGCGTTGATCATCTTCCTGCCGGACGGCATCGTCGGCACCTGGCTCAAGCGGCGGGCCCAGCGCGCGGATGCGGCGCAGGCCGCGAAGGCGGCCACCCCGGGCGCCGCGGCGCAGGAGGCGCAAACCAATGCTTGAAATCGAATCGCTGACCAAGCAGTTCTTCGGCCTCACCGCGGTCGACGACATCTCGACCCGCTTCGAGCGCGGGCAGGTGAGCGCGATCATCGGGCCCAACGGCGCCGGCAAGACCACCTTCTTCAACCTCGTGGCCGGCACCCACAAGCCGAGTTCGGGGCGCATCCGCTTCAACGGGCAGGATGTCACCGGCCTCAGGCCCGACCACGTGGCCAAGCTCGGCATCGCGCGCACCTTCCAGACCACGCACCTGTTCGACAACGCCACCGTGCTCGACAACCTGATCGTCGGCCACCGCCTGCGCACCAGGTCGGGCCTGTGGGACGTGCTCGCCAACACCCGCCGGCTGCAGGAAGAAGAGCGGCTGTGCCGCGAGAAGGCGCGCGAGGCGCTCGACTTCGTCGGCCTGTCGCATGTGGCCCACCGCATTGCCGCCGACATCACGCAGGAGGAGCGCAAGCGCGTCGCCTTCGCGCTGGCGCTGGCGACCGACCCCGAGCTGCTGCTGCTCGACGAGCCGGCCGGCGGCGTGAATCCCGAAGAGACCGTGGGCCTCGCGGCCCTGATCCGCAAGCTGGTGGACCATGGCAAGACCGTCTGCCTGATCGAGCACAAGATGGACATGATCATGCGACTGGCCGACAAGATCGTCGTCCTGAACAACGGCGCCAAGATCGCCGAGGGCACGCCGGAGCAGATCCGCCGCGACCCGCAGGTGATCGAAGCCTACCTGGGAGCCGACCATGTTGCGGTTTGATGGCGTCGACCTGCACTACGGCAGCTTCCGCGCGCTCTCGGGCGTGACGCTGCATGCGGCGCCGGGGGAACTGGTGGTGCTGCTCGGCGCCAACGGCGCCGGCAAGACCTCGATCTTCATGGCCGCCAGCGGCATCCACAAGCCGAGCGCCGGCAGCATCCGCTTCGGCGAGCGCGAGCTGGTGGGCCAGCGGCCGGCCCAGATCGTCGCCTCGGGCCTGGTGCACTGCCCCGAGGGACGCAAGCTGTTTCCGATGATGTCGGTCAAGAAGAATCTCACGCTCGGCGCCTACGTGCACCGGCGCGATGCGGCCGGCATCCAGCGCTCGCTCGACGAGGTGTTCGCGCTGTTTCCGGTGCTGGCGCAGAAGCAGGACCATCCGGCGGGTTCGTTGTCGGGCGGCCAGCAGCAGATGGTGGCGATCGGCCGCGCCTTGCTCGGCCGGCCCAAGCTGCTGCTGCTCGACGAGCCCTCGCTCGGCCTCGCGCCGCTGATCGTCAAGCAGGTGTTCGAGGTCATCCAGCGCATCAACCAGGCCGGCACCACGGTGCTGCTGGCCGAGCAGAACGCCTACTCGGCCCTGGCGATCGCCGACCGCGCCTATGTCATCGAGCGCGGGCGCATCGCGCTCGAGGGCGACCGCGATTCGCTGCTGCACAACGAGGCGGTGCGTGCGGCATACATCGGCGCCTGAGACCTCATTCCTTTCCTGCATCGTTCAACCACCCGGAGACACCCGTATGAGCATCACAACAAAAGCCTTGCCTCTCGTCGCCGCCCTTGCCGCGGCCTTCGGCGCCGGCAGCGCCTTCGCACAGGAAACGGTCAAGATCGGCTTCACCGGCCCCTTGAGCGGCGGTGCCGCGCTCTACGGCAAGAACGTGGTCAACGGCATGGAGATGGCCATCAAGGAGATCAATGCCGCGGGCCTCGAGGTCGCCGGCAAGAAGGTCAAGCTCGAACTGGTGGCGCTCGACGACAAGTACGCGCCGGCCGAGGCGGCGATCAATGCACGCCGCCTGGTGCAGCAGTACCAGAGCCCGGCGGTGTTCGTGCCGCACTCGGGCGGCATCTACGCGATGCAGGCCTTCAACGAGCAGGAGAAGTTCATCGTGATGGCGTACTCGAGCACGCCGAAGATCACCGAGACCGGCAACAAGCTCACGATCCGCATCCCGCCGACCTTCAACTCCTACATCGAGCCCTTCACCAGCTACGAGATGAAGAAGTTCGGCAAGAAGGTCGGCATGCTGCCGGGCGACCACGAGTACGCGAAGAACTGGACCCAGCTCTTCGGCCCGGCCTGGGAGAAGGCGGGCGGCACGATCGCCTCGAACAACCCGATGTCCTACAACCGCTCGGCCGACTTCTACAGCGGCGTGAGCCGGGTGCTGGCCGAGAAGCCCGACGTGCTGTTCGTCGGCGGCCCGTCGGAGCCGACCGCGCTGGTGGTCAAGCAGGCACGCGAGCTCGGCTTCAAGGGTGGCTTCCTGATCATGGACCAGGCCAAGCTCGACGAGATGGCCAAGGTCACGGGCGGCCTGGCGCCGCTGGAAGGCTCGATCGGCGTGCTGCCGGTGTCGTACGACGAAAGAGTCGGGCCCAAGACCTTCGCCGCCGCCTACCGCAAGGCCTACGGCGCCGACAAGGACCCCACCACCGAGTCTTCCTACAACTACACGCTGACGCACGCACTGGCCAGCGCGATGAAGCTCGCCGGCACCACCACCGACGCGGCCGCGATCCGGGCCAAGATCGGCGAGGCGCTGACCAAGCTGCCGAAGGAAACCAACGCCGGCGAATTCAAGGGCGTCGACGCGGTCGGCGGCACCATCGTCGATCCGCTGGTCGCCACGGTGGAGGGCGGCAAGATCAAGCCGGTCAACCTGAGCGAACTCGCGAAGTAGGCGCCGGCGGCCTGCTGCATCAGGGCTCGACGACGTTGAACATCGGTTCGAACTCGTCGAGCATGCCGAGCAGGGCGTGGACCTTGCCGGCGTCGCCGTCGACCGCGATCCGCCCGGCCTCGATGCCACTGGCGATCGCGGCGGCGATGCCGGCTTCATTGGCCAGCAGCTTCGCCAGGCCGTCGCGGCTGACCGCGATCGACGCATCGGCGGCGCCCGCGGCATGGGCGTCGCAGGGCCGGTAAGTGAGGGCGGCGTTGGCCAGCGTCAGGGCCCAGTGCTCCGGCGCGTCGACGAGATGCCAGGCCAGGCTCATCCGGTGGCCGCTGGCTCGCTCCGCGACCAGTCGGATCGCCAGGCAATCCAGGAACATCTCCATCGGCACCGCCTTGAGCAGGTCGTAGCTCATGCTGCGGCGCCTGGCCGCCGGCACGCCCACCCGAAGCTCGCGGGCGGCCAGCAGGTAGGCATTGCGCCAGGTGGCCGATTCGCTCGCGAAGCCGAGCGCCTCGAGCGCTGCGGCGCACAGGGTGCGCGCGGCCTGGTTGCCGGGGTCGGCGAACACCAGGTGGCTCGCGACCTCGGCGACCCAGCGATGTTCACCGCGCTGGAAGTCGGCCTGGGCGCGTTCGAGCAGCGCGTCGGCGCCGCCCATGTAGGCCACGTAGCGCGCGCCGGCTTCGACCGGCGGCAGCGCGTGCAGCCGCGACGGGTTGCCGTCGTACCAGCCCAGGTAGTGCTGCACCACGGCCTTCACGTTGTGGACCAGCGTGCCGTAGTAGCCCTGCGCATGGGCGACGTCGATCAGTTCGGGCGGCAGCCGCAGCAACTCGGCGATCTCGACCGCGGTATGGCCCTGGTTCATGAGCCGCACGGTCTGGTCGTGCACGTACTTGTACAGGTCGCGCTGTTGGGCGATGAAGCGGGTCAGCGTCTCCTGGCCCCAGGTCGGCCAGTTGTGCTGCGCGAAAACGACGTCGGCATGGGGCGCGAACTCGTGCAGCGCCTCGTCGAGGTAGCGCGACCACAGGCGGGCGTCGCGCACCTGGGCGCCGCGCAGCGGACACAGGTTGTGCATCGTGTGCTGGCCCAGCTCGGCGAGGTTGAGCGCCCGCAGCTGCGGAAAGAAGAAGAACATCTCCGAGGGCGCCTCGCTCTCGGGCGCCAAGGCAAAGACGATCTCGATGCCGTCGACCATGTGGCGCTCGCGCTCTTTCTCGATCGTGCGGGTCGGCGGGATCAGCGTCACGGTGCCGTTCGGCAGGCTCTTGCCGAGGCCGCAATCGACCTGGCCGCAGGCGCCGCGCTGCAGCGTGCTGCCGAACTGGAACTGCGAGCGCCGCGACATCGCGTTGCCGGCGATCATGTTCTCGGCCACCGTGTGCCAGAGGAAGCCGGCCGGCGCGATGATTGGCACACCGCGGCGGATCGCGTCCTCTTCGTCGATGACGCCGCGCACGCCGCCGAAGTGGTCGACGTGGCTGTGGCTGTAGATCACCGCCGTGACCGGCCTGTCGCCGCGCTGCTCGCGGTACAGCGCGAGCGCCGCCGCCGCCGTCTCGGCGCAGGTCAGCGGGTCGATCACGATGACGCCGCGCTCGCCTTCGATGATCGTCATGTTGGCGAGGTCGAAGCCGCGCACCTGGTAGATGCGCTCGCACACCTCGAACAGGCCGTGCGCCATGTTGCGGCGGGCCTGCTGCCAGAGGCCGGGGTGGACCGTGGACGCAGGCTCTTCGGCCTCGAGGAACTCGTAGCCGGCCAGGGTCCAGACGATGCGCCCGGCGGCGTCGCGAATCTCGGCGTCGGGCCAGCTGGCGATGAAGCCGCGGGTGGTGGGGTCGGGGTTCTGCATCATGGTCTCAATCAAGTTTTGCACCGGAGACTTTCACGAGCTTCTCCCAGACCGGCCAGGCGGCGTCGTAGCTCTGGTGGAACTGTTCGGGCGTGGTGCCCATCGGCACCATGCCCAGCATCTCGAAGCGCTTGACCAGTTCGGGCGAGCCCATCGCCTGCTGCGCGGCCTGCTGCAGCCGTGCGATCACCGGCTTCGGCGTGCCGTGCGGCACCGCCAGGGCGAGCCAGCCCGACATGCGGTACTCGGCGTCGGCGAAGCCCGACTCGGCGAAGGTCGGCAGGGCGGGGAACTGCGGCATGCGCTGCTCGCCGGTGATCGCGATGGCCCGCAACTTGCCGCCGTCGAGGTAGGGCTTGGCCGAGACGATGCTCGCGAAGGTGAAGCCGAGCTGCCCACCGACCAGGTCCTGCAGCATCGGCGCCTCGCCCTTGTAGGCCACGTGCGTGATGGCCGTCTTCCACGACTGCGCCATGTGCGCGCACGCCAGGTGCGGGTAGGAGCCCGCGCCCCAGGAGCCGCAGTTGCCGCCGGCCGCCGTGGCCCGCAGCTCGCGCTGCAGGTCGGCGACGCTCTGGATCTTCGAGGCCGCCGGCACCACCAGCATCAGCGGGGCGGTGGCGACCTGCGTCACCAAGCCGAGCTCCTTGCGCGGGTCGTAGGGCAGCTTCTCGTAGAGGAACTGGTTGGTCAGCAGCGACTGCGTGAGCCCGACCAGCACGGTGTAGCCGTCGGGCGCGGCCTTGGCGACCGCGGCGGTGCCGAGGATGCCGCCGGCACCGGGCTTGTTGTCGATGATCACCGGCTGGCCGAGCAGCCGGGTCATCTGTTCGGCCAGCGAGCGTGCCACCACATCGGTGCCGCCGCCGGCCGCATAGGGCACGACCATCGTCACCGGCTTGCGCGGATAGTCCTGGGCCTGGGCCGCCGCCTGCCAGCCCACAGCGGCCAGCAGGATGCCGGCCATCCCCCACCTGAATGGCAACTTCATTGCGTCTCCTTGAATGTCTAGCTGCCGCTCATTCTGGGCAACCGAGAATCTGATGGCCAATGCAAAATAAGGCTTTCAATTTGTACTAATACGCAAAATGCAGTTGCGCCAGCTCCAGCATCTGGTCGCCCTGGCCGAACAAGGCAGTTTCGGCCGCGCCGCCGAGGCCGCGCACCTGACGCAGCCGGCGCTCTCGCGCAGCATCGACAAGCTCGAGGAAGACCTGGAGGCGCGGCTGGTCGACCGCGCCTATGGCCAGGTGCGCTTCACCGCCGCGGGCGAGCTGGTGCTGGCGCGCGCCCGCGAGCTGCTGGCCGATGCCAGCCAGGTGCGGCGCGACGTGCGCATGCTGCAGGGCCTGTCGACCGGCAGCCTGCAGGTCGGGCTCGGTCCCTTCGCCGCCGGCATGCTGGGGCGGCCGGCGTTGTCGCTGATGGCGCAGCGCCACCCGCAACTGGCGGTGCGCATCGACGTGGCCGACCCGAATTCACTGAGCGAGCGCCTGCACCGGCGCCAGCTGGACCTGTTCATCGCCGACACCCGCGATCTCAAGAAGCAGCCCGGCCTGCAGTTCAAGCGGCTGCCCAATGTGGCCGTGTCTTTCTTCGTGCGGGAGGGCCATCCGCTGCTCGAACACGAGGGCGTGACGCTCGACGAGGCGATGGACTATCCGGTGGCGAGCCCGAACCTGCCGGCCGCCGTGGCTTCGCATTTCGACAAGCAGGTCAAGCGGGTCGACCGGCCGGTGTTCAACATGGTGTGCGACGACCTCGGCACGTTGCGGCATCTGGCGCTGACCGCCGACGCCGTGATCCTGGCACCCGACGCAGTCGGCCTGAATCACGGCACCGAGTCATTGCTGCGCCTGAGCCTGAAGCGGCTCACCCGCATGCAGACGCACTACAGCATCGTGATGCTCGCCAACCGCACGCTGTCGCCGGCTGCGCTGGCCTTCACCCGCCTGGTCCACGACATGATGATGGACCCAGCGGGTGCATCCGGGCCTAGCGGGTCGGCAGCTGCTCGATCACCGGCGGCGGGGGCGGCACCGGCATCGCCGGCGGCTGCGGATTGAAGGGCGGCGTGACCACCGGCGGCACCACCGGGACGGCCGAGGTGCCCGGGCGCGGCAGCGAGGCCGGCGGCACCGGCACCGGGCTTTGCGTGGCGGCCGAGGGCTGGTACGGCGAGGCTTCGCTCTGGACGCTCGCGCGCCCGCCGATCGCCAGCGTGTCGTTGATGGCCTGCAGGTCGTCGGCGCTCAGCGTGCCGTTGGCCTGGCGCAGCTTCAGGTTGCCCACCAGCACGCCGTAGCGCGCCACCGCGAGGTCGCGCTTGGTCTGGAACAGCTGCGCCTGCGAGTTCAGCACGTCGATGTTGATGCGCACGCCCACCTGGTAGCCGAGCCGGTTGGCGTCGAGTGCGCTCTGGCTGGAGGCTTCGGCGGCTTCGAGCGCCTTCACCTGGCCGGCGCCCGAGATCAGTCCGAGGTAGGCCGAGCGCGTGGCCTGCGAAACGCTGCGGCGGGTCGACTCCAGCGTCTGGCGCGAGTTCTCCTCGAGCGCCAGCGTCTCCTTGACCCGGTTCTCGGTCGCGAAGCCCGCGAACAGCGGCATGTTGAAGACCAGCGCGATGCTCGCGGCATTGACGCGCACCTTGCCGGTGGTGGTGCTGGTGGTGCTGCCGTTCGGGTTGTTCGTGACGTTGTAGCCCAGCTGTGCATCGAGCGTGGGCTTGTGGCCGGCCTGGGCCTTTTCGACCTCGAGCTTCGCGACTTCCAGGCCCAGCCGCGCCTGGTCGATCGCGGGATGGATGTCGTCGGCCTGCGTGACCCAGGCATTGATATCGGCCGGCTGTACCGCCGGCAGCGCCACCGGCGCCGCCAGCGGGATCGGCTGGGTGCCGGTGCGGCCGACCAGCTGGTCGAGCACGATCTTCTTGACCTGCAGGTCGTTCTCGGCCGCGATTTCCTGTGCCAGCACCAGGTCGTAGCGGGCCTGGGCCTCGCGGGTGTCGGTGATGGTCGAGGTGCCGACCTCGAAATTGCGCTTGGCCGAGGCCAGCTGTTCGGCGACGCCGATCTTCTGCGCCCGCACCAGCGCCAGGCTGTCCTGGCTCGAAAGCACGTCGAAGTAGGCCTGGCTGACGCGCACCACGAGATCCTGTTCGGCGATCTTGAGGGTGTCCTCGGCGATGCCGAGCTGCCGCTTGCTCTGCTCCCAGACGGCCCAGTTGGCGGGCCGGTAGAGCGGCTGCGTGGCGTTGATGCCGGCGGCCTGTGTCGGGATGCCGCGGTTCAGCGAGAGGCTGTCGGTCGACAGCTCCTGGTGGGTGGCGGTGGCGTTGGCCGACAGCCCGACCGCCGGCAGGATGCCGGCCTTGGCCTGCGCGGCCCGCGCCAGATTGGCGTCGTACTGCGCCCGTGCACCCTGGTAGGTGGCGTCGTAGCCGCGCGCGGCATCGTAGAGTTCGATCAGGCTCTGGCCATGGGCCGGCAGCGCGATCGCCGCTGCGAACACGGTCGCGAGCGCTGCCGAAAGAGGAAGAGGCCTGGGCACGGGCATGAAGCGTCCTTGGGGATACGAAAATCGGGGCGGGGCGGCGGCGCGGGCCGCTCAGTAGCGCGGAACGGAGGGGTCGTGCTGGGCCGACCAGGCATCGATGCCGCCGGCGATGTTCGCCACCTCGTCGAAGCCGTTCTGGGCCAGGAAGGCGGCCACCCGCTGGCTGCGTGCGCCGTGGTGGCAGAGGCAGGCGATGCGCTGGCCCGGATCGAGTTCGCTGACGCGAGCCGGGATCTCGTTCATCGGGATCGTCGCCAGCGTGAAGCCCATCGGCGCCACGCTCGCGGTCTGCAGCTCCCAGGGTTCGCGCACGTCGAGCACCACCGGCCTCGCGTTCGGATTCCTGGCGAACCAGTCGGCAAGCTCGGTCGGGCGGATTTGATCGATCATGAAGGGCAGGGGGTCAGAAGTTGAAGCGCGAGGGCGCGGGGAAGTTCAGGAGCCGCGGCGCCACGGTGTCCCAGGGCTGCAGCACGTCCCACTTGCCTTCGCCGGTGCGGGTCACGAAATGGGCGCGCATCATCGGTTCGTCGCCGACCACGGCCGCCAGCCGGCCGCCGATGTTCAGCGAGCCCAGCAGGCCCTGCGGGATGCGCGCCACCGAGCCGCTCAGCACGATGACGTCGAAGGTCGGGCCGCTGGCCAGCGGCGTGGCGCCATCGGCATGGCGCACCTCGACGTTCGTGACGCCGTTGCGGCGCAGGTTGGCGGCGGCGAAGGCGGCCAGGCCGGGGTCGATCTCCAGGCTCAGCACCTGGGCCGCGCGATGGGCCAGCAGGGCGGCCATGAAGCCGGAGCCGGCGCCGATCTCGAGCACGCTCTCGTGCTTCTGGATGTGCAGGTCCTGCAGCATGCGGGCCTCGACCTTGGGCGAGAGCATGCACTGGCCGGGTTCCTTGGCGGTGCTGGCGCCCTCGAGCGGGATCTCCATGTCGAAGAATGCCAGCGCACGGTGCGCCTCGGGCACGTAGTCCTCGCGCCGGATCTGGGCCAGCAGGTCGAGGATGTCGAGATCGAGCACGTCCCAGGGACGGATCTGCTGTTCGATCATGTTGAAGCGCAGGCGCTCGAGCGTGGGGGTGGGGTTCATGGGGTCTCTCCTCGCGGACTCAGGACAAACTTTCGATTTTAGGCGTCGCCACGGGCGTGGCTTCGGCGACCGGCTTCGGCTGGCCGGTCCAGCGGCGGCGGGCCCAGTTGGCCAGGTCGTCCATGTAGCAATAGACCACCGGCACCACCACCAGCGTCAGCAGCGACGAGGTGATGACCCCGCCGATCACGGCCTGGCCCATCGGCGCGCGCTGCTCCGAGCCTTCGCTGATCGCGAAGGCCAGCGGCACCATGCCGAAGATCATTGCCAGCGTCGTCATCAGGATCGGGCGCAGCCGCACGCGGGCCGCCAGCAGCAGGGCCTCGGCGCGCGGCAGGCCCGGCACCGGCGTGCCGTCGTCGGCGACGCCGGGCTCGCGCGCGCGGATCGCGAAGTCGACCAGCAGGATCGCGTTCTTGGTCACCAGGCCCATCAGCATGACCACGCCGATGATCGAGAACATCGACAGCGTCGAGCGGAAGATCAGCAGCGCCAGCACGACGCCGATCAGGGTCAGCGGCAGCGCCGTCATCAGCGCCAGCGGCTGCAGGAAGCTCTTGAACTGGCTGGCCAGGATCATGTAGATGAAGATCACCGCCAGCGCCAGCGCCGAGACCGCGTAGCCGAAGGACTCCTGCATGTTCTTGGTCGAGCCGCTGAACTGCCAGCCATAGCCCGGTGGGAAGGCAATGCCGGCCAGCGCCGCGCGGACGTCGGCCGAGACCTCGCCGGCCGAGCGGCCGTCGACGTTGGCGTTGATGCTCACCTCGCGCGCCAGGGCGCGGCGGTTGATCTGGTTCGGGCCGGTCGATTCGCGCACCTCGGCCACTTGCGCCAAGCGCACGATGCGGCTCGAGCCGTCGGCATTGGCGCCGACCGCGGTGCTCAGGAAGGGCAGGCGGGCCAGGTCGGCCGGCGAGTTGCGCACCTCGGGCGCCAGGCGCACGTTGACGTCGTAGGTCTGGTCGTCGGGCGCGCGCCAGTTGCCCACCGTGGTGCCGGCCACCAGCGTGCGCAGCGCGGCCGCGATCGGCGCCACGCCGAGGCCGAGGTCGGAGGCGGCATCGCGCCGGATCACCACGCTGACCGTCGGCTTGTCGGGCTTCAGGCTGGAGTCGAGGTCGACCAGGCCGGGGATCGGGCGGATCTTGTCCATCACGCGAACGGTCAGTCGCTCGAGCTCCTTCAGGTCGGGCCCCTGCAGCGAGAACTCGATCGGCTTGTTGCCGCCGACCGAATCGCGCAGGCCGACGTGCGTGACCGTGATGCCCGGAATGGCGCGCAGCCGCTCGCGCAGCACGGTCGACATCTGGTCGACGCTGCGGCTGCGCGCGCGCCGGTCGACCAGCCGCACGTAGATGCTGGCGTAGATCTTGCCCTGGGCGTCGCCGCTGTTGATGGTGGTGAGCGTGTAGCGGACCTCGGGCATCTCGCGCAGCACCGTCTCGACCTGGCGTGCCTTGGCCTCGGTCACTTCGAGCGAGGAGCCGACCGGGGTGTAGAAGCTGATCGAGGTCTCGGAGAAGTCGGCCTTGGGCACGAACTCGGTGCCCAGCAGCGGCACCATGAAGATGCTGCCGATGAAGATGCCGATGGCCGCGAACACGGTGGCCAGCTTGTGCACCAGCGCCCAGCGCAGGATGCCCTGGTAGCCCTCGGCCAGCCGCTCGGTGGCGCGGTCGAACCAGCCGGTGACGCGGCCGATGGTCTTGTCGTAGAAGGTGACGGGTGCTTCGTTCTTGCCGTGCTTGTCGATCGCCGGGTCGTGCCAGATGCTCGACATCATCGGGTCGAGCGTGAAGCTCACGAACATCGAGATCATCACGGCCGCCACGATCGTGATGCCGAACTCGTGGAAGAACTTGCCGATGATGCCTTCCATGAAGCCGATCGGCAGGAACACCGCGACGATCGACAGCGTGGTCGCCAGCACCGCCAGGCCGATCTCCTGGGTGCCGTCCAGCGAGGCCTGGTAGGCCTTCTTGCCCATCTGCACGTGGCGCACGATGTTCTCGCGCACCACGATTGCGTCGTCGATCAGGAGGCCCACGCACAGCGACAGCGCCATCAGCGTGATCATGTTGATCGTGAAGCCGAACATCGCCATGAACCAGAAGGTGCCGATCAGCGCGATCGGCAAGGTCAGGCCGGTGATCACGGTCGAGCGCCAGGAGTTCAGGAACAGGAAGACGATGAGCACCGTGAGCAGGGCGCCTTCGATCAGCGTCTGGCGCACGTTGTCGACCGCCACCCGGATCGGTCGCGAGGCATCGGCGATCGGCTCCAGCCGCACGCCCGGCGGCAGCTGCGGCTTGATCTCGGCGATCGCCTTGACCAGCCCGTCGACCACCTGGATGGTGTTCTCGTCCTGCGCCTTCTGCACTGACAGCAGCAAGGTGCGCTGACCGTTGTAGAGCGCCAGGCTGTCGATCTCCTGGGCGCCGTCGCGCACCGTCGCGACCTGGTCGACCCGGATCGGCGCGCCGCCCTTGCGGGCCACGATGATGCGGCCAAAATCCTCGGGCCGCTCCATGCGGGCGTCGATCTGGACCACGCGGTCCTGTTCGAGCGAGCGCACCGAGCCGACCGGCAGCGCCTGGTTCTCGCTGCGCACCGCATCGACCACCTGGCTGGCGCTGACGCCGAAGGCTTCCATCGCCTGCGGATTGAGGTAGATGTTGATCTCGCGCTTGGTGCCGCCGACCAGCGTCACGGAGCCGACGCCGCGCACGTTCTCCAGCCGCTTCTTGAGCACCTGGTCGGCCCAGTTGGTCAATTCGACGGCGCTGGGCTGCTTGTCCTTGTCGCCCTCGGGCAGTACCGCCACCGACCAGACGGCGCGCGAGGCCGGGTCGAAGCGCAGCACGCGCGGGTCCTTCACTTCGTCGCGGAACAAGGGCCGCACGCCGGCCACTTTCTCGCGCACGTCGTCGGCGGCCTTGCGGCCATCGACATAGAGCTGGAACTCGATGATGACGACCGACTGGCCCTCATAGCTGCGCGAGGTCAGGGCGTTGATGCCGGCGATCGAGTTGACGCCTTCCTCGATCTTCTTGGTGACTTCGCTCTCGACGATCTCGGGCGAGGCGCCCGGGTACTCGGTGATCACCACCACCACCGGGAAGTCGATGTTCGGGAACTGGTCGACCTGCAGGCGCTGGTAGGAGAAGGCGCCCAGCACCACCAGGGCGAGCATGAGCATGGTCGCGAAGACCGGATTCTTGAGACTGACGCGGGTGAACCACATGCCGTGCCAGCCTCAGGGTGCGCTGCGTGCCGAAGCGGCGGGGGCCGGCGCGGCAGCCGCCGACACCGGCGTCAGGCGCACGGCCGTGCCCTGGCGCAGCGGCCCGAGGCTGCCGGCCACCACCACCGCGCCCTCTTCGATGCCGCGCACCGCGACCATCGTCTGGCCGTCGAGCTGGCCGCGCAGGCCGGTCTCGACCGGCCGATGCGCGATGCGCCCGTCGATCACCACCTGCACATAGGGCGCCGGCTTGTCGGTGCGCACCGCGGTCAGCGGCAGGGCCAGCGTCTCGGTGCGGCCGACGTCGATCGTGCCCTGCGCGAACAGGCCCTGGCGGAAGCCGGTGCTGCGGTCGAGCCGCAGGTAGACCAGCACGCTGCGGCTGCCGGCCTGGGCGCTCGGATTGACCCGCACCACGCTGGCGCCGACCGTGCGCTCGCCGCTCTTCGGGTCGGCGACGCCGCCGCCCTCGATCTGCAGGGTGGCACGCTGGCCCACGCGCACTGCCACCGAGTCGGCCGCGGCCAGCGTGGCCTCGACCTCGATGCGGCTCAGGTCGACCACTTCGATGATCTTGGCGTCGATGGCGACGCGCTCGCCGGACTGGGCGAGGCGCTGCGCCACCTGGCCCGCGATCGGGCTCTTGAGCACGGTGTCGTCGAGCGACTTGCGGGTCATCTCGACCGCCGCCAGCGCGGCGCGATGCGTCGACAACGCCGAATTGAGGTTCGATTGCGAGGTTTCGAGCGCGGTGCGCGAGATGAAGCCCTGCTCGACCAGCGCCTTGTTGTTGTCGAAGGTGCGCTGCGCCACCTCGGCCTGGGCGCGGGACGAATCGGCCTGCTCCTGGGCCTGCCGCATGCGCGACTGGTATTCGACCGGATCGATGCGTGCGATGACCTGGCCGGCGGCCACCGTGTCGCCCTCGCGCACCGTGAGGCCGATCAGCTCGCCGGCGACGCGGGCCTTGACCTGCGCCGAATCGACCGCCCGCAAGGTGCCCGAGACCGGCAGCGTCTCGGCCAGCTCGCGGCGGGCGACGCGCACCACGTCGGTGGCCGACAGCTCGACCACCGTCTCGGTCGCGGCCGAGCCGGTGCCGGCCGCCAGCTTGGCCTGCTGCGCCTTGCGCGCGCCGATGGCACGCAGCGCGCCGGCCGCGATCAGCACCAGGACCAGGACCGCGATGGCCCATTTCATCGTTCTTTTCATTCGGCAGCCTTCGGCGTGCGGCAGAGGCCGTGCAGCACGGTCTCGGCCTGGAGCGCCAGGTATTTCTCGGGGTCGATCGTGGAGGTGTGATCGAAGCAGATCGCAGGCGAATGCTTGGTCAGCATCAGGAAGATCATCGGCGCGATGACGGTGTAGATCGCCAGGTCGACCTCGACCGGCGCGAACTCGCCGCGGTCGATGCCGCGCTGGACGATGCGTCGCAGCAGTTCATGCCCCGGCTTCACGACTTCGCGGCGATAGAACTCGGCCAACTCGGGAAAGTTGCGCCCTTCGCTCATCATCAGCTTGGTCAGGCCGGAGGCCTTGGTCGCGCCGACCCGCTCCCACCAGACCCGCATGCAATAGCGCAGCATGTCGGCGGTGCTGCCTTCGTATTCGTCGAACTCGCGGTTCCACTCGGTGAAGCGGCCGGCCAGGTTCTCGATCACCACCGCCTTGAACAGCTCTTCCTTGCTCTGGAAATACAGGAAGAGGGTGCCCTTGGAGACGCCGGCACGGGCCGCGACTTCTTCCGAACGGGTGGCGGCGAAGCCTTTCTCGACGAACAGGTCCAGCGCCGCCTCCAGCAGTTCGCCCGGACGGGCTTCCTTGCGCCGCTCGCGCTTGGCGCTCACGGGACACAGCTTGTCCTTGAGGAATCGGGAGGCGGGCATGGTATTAATGACTGGCGGGTTAGTAATGTAGTGAGGGTGTTGCACTGCGTCAAGCCGGCACAATGTGCAGTTCGTCTCGAAACTTCGCCGGAGTTGCCATGTCATCCCCATCCTCGCCCACCGAAACCATCGTCCTTGGCGGTGGCTGCTTCTGGTGCACGGAAGCCGTGTTCGACCGCGTGCAGGGGGTGCTCGACGTCGAATCGGGCTACAGCAACGGCCAGACCGTGAATCCGAGCTACGAACAAGTCTGCACCGGCCGCACCGGGCACTCCGAGGTGGTCAAGGTGACATTCGACCCGGCCGAGATCTCGCTGCACGAGATCCTCGAGATCTTCTTCGTCGTGCACGATCCGACGACGCTCAATCGCCAGGGCAACGATGTCGGCACCCAGTACCGCAGCGGCATCTACTACCTCGATGCGGCGCAGAAGCAGGTTGCCGAGGACGTGATCCGCGAGATCGGGGAGAGCAAGACCTACCGCTCGCCGATCGTGACCGAGGTGGAGCCGCTGGCCAACTACTCGGCCGCCGAGGCCTACCACCAGGACTACTTCCTGAACAACCCGAACCAGGGCTACTGCGCCTTCGTGGTCGGTCCCAAGGTCGAGAAGTTTCAGAAGACTTTTGCTGCTCGGGTGAAATCCTGAGACCTTGCGGGACAGACCAAGAAACTGCGTAGCAGTTTTTGCTCTGTCCTCAACTGACTAAATGCCTTCCCCCCAGCGCCCCCTCCGCACCCGCACCCTGTTGTGCGTGCTGGCGTTCGCGCTCTGGGCCGCGACCACGCTGGGCCTCCTGCACGGCACGCTGCACGGCGCGGCGGCACATGCACATCCCCATGCCGATGCCGCCACCGCTGCGGTTGCCAGCAAGGCGGCCGCCTCGCGCGGGTTGTCGGCGCTGTTCGGCGTCCACACCGAGGCCGAGTGCCGGCTCTACGACCAGTTGTCCCACGGAGCGGCCGCGCCTTGCGTGCCGCCGGTTCTCCTGCCGGTGCTGCTGCCGGCCGCCAGCTTCGTCTGGCTCGAGGGCGAGGTCTTCGCCCGCTGGATCGCGCTGTTCGACGCCCGCGGTCCGCCTTCCACTCGCTGAATCCCCCGCGTTTCCCGGTTGCCGACCCCGCCTGGCGGGGCGCGGCCGGCTGTCCATCGATTCAACGAGTGTTCCTTCATGTCTATTCTTTTTCCACGCCACCGCGTCGGCGTCGCGGTGCTGTCCGTCTTGTCCTGCGCGTCCCCGGTTGCCTGGGCGCAGCCTGCGCCTGAGGCGCCTGCCGCCTCGCTCGGCGAGATCACCGTCACCGGCAACCCGTTGGGCGCCACCGACCTGATCGCGCCGACCACCTCGCTGTCGAACGAGGCGCTGCTGCTGCGCTCGCAGTCCACCCTCGGCGAGACGCTCAACGGCCTGCCGGGCGTCGGCAGCACCTATTTCGGCCCCAATGCCAGCCGGCCGACGATCCGCGGCCAGGACGGCGACCGCATCCGCATCCTGCAGAACGGCGGCAGCGCGCCCGACGCCTCGGCGCTGAGCTACGACCACGCGGTGCCGGTCGATGCGCTGGTCACCGAGCGGCTCGAGGTGCTGCGCGGGCCGGCCGCGCTGCAATACGGTGGCAGCGCGGTCGGCGGCGTGGTCAACGTGATCGACAACCGCATCCCGACCGAGCCGATCGAGGGCTTCGGCGGCCGCGCCGACCTGGGCTACGCCACCGGCAACCGCGAGCAGTCCGGCGGCGTGCTGCTCGAGGGCGGCACCGACCGCTATGCGCTGCACGTCGATGCGTTCCGGCGCGATTCGAGCGACGTCTCGGTGCCGATCGAGCTGCCCTGCGCGAACCCGAAGCGCCCGGGTTTCGCACGCAAGATCTGCAACTCGGCCAACGAGGCCGACGGCGGCGCCTTCGGCGGCACGCTGTTCTTCGACCAGGGCTGGATCGGTGCCTCGGCCAGCACCTACCGCAGCAACTACGGCACGGTGGCCGAAGACGACGTCACGATCGGCATGCGGTCCGACCGCTACGCGCTCGAGGGTGAATGGCGGCCGGGCGGCTTTTTCAGCAGCGTGCATGCGAAGCTGAGCCGCACCGAGTACCGCCATACGGAGTACGAGGGCCCGGCGCCCGGCACCACCTTCACCAACGACAGCAACGACCTGCGGATCGAGGCGAGGCACCGCCCGATCGGCGGCTTCGAAGGCATGGTCGGCTTCACGAGCGAGAGCGGCCGCTTCTCGGCCAACGGCGAGGAGGCCTTTGCCCCGAACAGCCGCACCGAATCGAACGCCTTGTTCCTGCACGAGGAGTTCGGCACCTCGTGGGGCCGGCTGAGCTTCGGTGCCCGCACCGAGGAGGTCAAGGTGCGCTCGCTGGGTGATCCGTCCGACCCGGAGATCACGCGCTTTTTCGTTGGCGAGCGCGATTTCCGTCCGAGCAGCGCCGCTTTCGGCGGGCTGGTCAACCTGTCGCCGCAGTGGCAGCTGACCTCGAACCTGGCCTACACCGAACGGGCGCCCAAGGACTACGAACTGTTCGCCAACGGCCCGCACGTGGCGACCGCGGCCTGGGAGACCGGCGATCCGAACCTGAAGGTCGAGAAGTCGACCGGGCTGGACCTTGGCGCCCAATGGAAGTCGGGCGCCAACACGGCCAGGCTCAACGCCTACCTGACCCGCTTCAGCAACTACATCGGACTCAGTGCCACGGGCAATGTGCGCAGCGCGGACGGCGAGCTGAATCCGCCGCCGGTCGAGACGGCCGAGGGGCTGCTGTTCCCCGAGGTGTTCGCGGACTACGTCTATCACGGGGTGCGGGCGCGCTTCACTGGCCTCGAGGCCGGCGGCAACCTGCAACTGATCGGCGCCGATGGCTTCTCGCGGGCTGAGGACGGCGGCACGCTCGACCTCGAATGGCGCGGCGACCTGGTGCGGGCCACCAATACCGACACCGGGGAGCCGCTGCCGCGGATCGCGCCGTGGCGCGTCGGAAGCACGCTGGCCTACGGCCGCGGCCCGTGGACAGCGCGCCTGGGCTTCGACTACAACGCGGCGCAGAACCGCGTGCCACCGATGGGCGACCGCGCGACCGAGGCCTACACGCTGTGGAACGCGTCGCTCAGCTACAGGCAGCGGGTCCAGAGCGCCAACCTCACGTGGTATGCGCGGGTCGACAACATCGGGAACACGCTGGCCTACAGCGCGACTTCGATCCTGACGACGACGGTGTATCCGGCTGCGCCGCTGCCGGGGCGCAGCTTGAAGGTGGGGTTGAGGGCTACGTTCTAGGGGCGTTCGGTTCGACGGTTGGCCGGGGCGTCGGGGCGGCAGCGGCGGGCGGTACGCCCCGGGCCGGCCGACGTCACCGGCCGCTTCGCGGCTTCCCTGCGCTGCTCGCGACAGGCGGGGTCCGCGCAAACTCGCTCCACTGCGTTGCGCTCAAACACGCGCGGCCCTTTTTCCGCCTGCCGCTCCGCTGCTCGGCGGTGCCTCAACGGCCGGCCCGGGGCATACCGCCCACCACCGCTGGTACGTTGGGGTGGCATCGGCGTTGGAGACGTCGGGATGGCTTGAACACCCCCAAGCCCGGCAAGCGGTGCGGGGCGGGCGATCCCCTCTGCGCCGCTGAGCAGCGCAGCCTTTCGCGGATCAGGGCTCGCGACTGTTTGAGCCGAAGGCGAGTTTGAGCGAGACCCCGCGAAAGGCGAGCAGCGCAAGGAAGCCCGAAGGGCCGGCGCAGTGGGGTCGACAGGCCCGCACCGCTTGCCGGGCCCGCACCGAGGGTAGGCTATTCTCGAAAGCTCCATGAATGGTCTCGTCGTTTCCTCGCTGCTGCCCGTGGTCATCCTCATCGCGGTCGGCTGGCTGGCAGGGAGGATGCGCTGGATCCGGGGCGACTCGGTCAAGGACCTGTCGAACCTGGTGTTCCTGCTGCTGGCGCCGCCCCTGCTGTTCCGTTCGATGAGCACGGTGCGGATCGAGCAGCTGAGCCTGAAGCCGGTAGCGGCTTACTTCGTCGCCGCCGGCCTGATCTTCGCGGCCACGCTGGTCTGGCGCGGCTTCAATCGCACGGGCGTGGTGCTGGCGCTGGCCAACACCTACAGCAACACCGTGATGATCGGCATCGCGCTCGTCGGCCTGGCCTACGGCCCGCAGGGCATGGTGGTGCTGCTGACGCTGATCTCGCTGCACTCGCTGGTGCTGCTGACCAGCGCCACCGTGTTCCTCGAGCTCGCGCTGGCGCAGGAGGATGCGCAACGCATCGAGCCCGGCGGGGCAGGGCGGCGCTCGATGGCGCGGACCGTGCTGCGCGCCCTGCGCAACGCGATCGTCCATCCGGTGCAGGCACCGATCCTGCTGGGCTTGCTGTTCGCACAGACCGGGCTCGAGATTCCGGCCGCGATCGACAAGCCGATCGCCTTGCTCGGCCAGGCCTTCAGCCCGGTGGCGCTGATGCTGGTCGGCATCACGCTGGCGTTGACGCCGGTCGGTCAGCACTGGCGCACCGCGCTGCTCCATGCCTCGATCAAGAACCTGGTGCACCCGGCGCTGGTCGCGGCGTTCGGACTCGCCTTCGGCCTGCGCGGCCTGCCGCTGACCGTGATGGTGGTGGCGGCATCGCTGCCGATCGGCGCCAACGTGTTCCTGTTCGCGCAGCGCTACCGGACCTCGGAAGGATTGATCACCGCCAGCGTCGTGGTCTCGACCGTGATGGCGCTGGTCTCGCTGTCGATCGTGATGGCGCTCGCCGGGCGCCTTTGAAGCCGGCTCAGGGCGCCAGCCGCTCTCGCACCCAGGCGCCGCCCTCGGCGCGATAGCGCAGCCGGTCGTGCAGGCGGCTCTTGCGGCCCTGCCAGAATTCCCAGCGGTCGGGCACCAGCCGGAAGCCACCCCAGTGCGGCGGCCGTGGCGGGGACAGCAGGTGCTTCGCGGCCTGCACCGCGGCGTTCTTCACCAGCACGTCGCGGCCGCTGATGACCTCGCTCTGCGGGCTGGCCCAGGCGCCGATGCGGGAGTCGAACGGGCGGCTGGCGAAGTAGGCGTCGCTCTCGGCGTCGTCGACCTTGAAGACCCGGCCCTCGATGCGCACCACGCGCTCGAGTTCGACCCAGTGGAACTGCAGCGCCGCATAGGGGTTGCCGGCCAGCTCCTGGCCCTTGCGGCTCTGGTAGTTGGTGTACCAGACGATGCCGCGGGCGTCGTAGCCCTTGACCAGCACGATCCGGGTCGAGGGGCGCAGGTCGCCGCCCACCGTCGCCAAGGTCATCGCGTTGGGTTCGGGCACCTGGGCGTCGATGGCCTCGGCCAGCCAGCGCTCGAACTGGTCGAGCGGATCGGCAGCACTGCTGGTTTCGTCGAGCTCGGCGCGCTCGTAGCTCTTGCGCAGGGCGGCCAGTGATTCATTGGGAGAAGGCATGGCGCCATTGTTGCGCAAGCCAAGCGTGGATACTCCGTCGCATGACTCCTGCCGCCGAACCGCCCCCGCCGACCGTCATCGTGCTCGCCTCCGGCCGCGGCGAGCGCTTTCGTGCCGCCGGCGGCAGCGGCTACAAGCTGCAGGCCGCGCTGGCCGGGGCCACGGTGCTCGACCACACGCTGGCCGCGGTGCGCGCCAGCGGGCTGCCCTGGCATCTCGAGGATGTCGGCCACCCGGGCATGGGCGACTCGATCGCCGCCGCCGTGCGGGCCACGCCCGGCGCCGCGGGCTGGCTGATCCTGCCGGCCGACCTGCCGCTGGTGCAGCCCGCGACCTTGCAGGCCGTGGCATCGGCGCTCGCCGGGTCGGTGCAGGCGGCGCAGCCGCACTACCGGGGCCAGCGCGGCCATCCGGTGGGCTTCGCCGCCGGCTGCTTCGATGCGCTTTCGCGGCTGTCGGGAAACCAGGGCGCCGCCCCGGTGCTGCGCGCGCTCAAGGAGGCCGGGCAAGTGGCCGCCATCGAGGTCGACGACATCGGTGTCGTGACCGACATCGACACCCCCGAGGAACTCGCGCGCGCCGAGGCCTTGATGAAGGTGCGGCTCGGCTAGCTCCGGGCGATGATCCCGCAGGCGATCCGCGGGCCCGAATTGCCCGCCGGCTGCGTCGTGAAGTCGTCGCGGTCGCGGTGCACCACCAGCGCGCGGCCGATGATGTTGTTGGCCGCACCCTCGGTCATCGAGATGGTGTGGACGTCGACGCTGAAGCGGGCCACCCCGTTGGCGTCGGCCACCAGGCTGGGCAGTTCGCCTGCGTGGCTTCCCGGTGCGGCGAACTTGCCGTGGGTGCCGCCAGCCGGGTTGAAATGGCCGCCCGACGCATTGCCGTTGTCGCCGCAGTCGCCTTTCTCGTGGATGTGGAAACCATGCTCCGTGCCCGGCGCGAAGCCACGCACTTCGCCCTTCACGCGCACACCGTGTTCGAGCGCCGTGAAGCTCACCTTGCCCACGGTCGGGTTCGGCGTGATAGCGCCGGTCGGCGCCAGTTCGGCGGTCGCGCCGGCTTGGGGCCCCAGCGTGCCGCAGGCCGCGAGCAGGCTGGCCGCGGCCATGGCGATGGCAGGGGCGATGAGGCGAGGGCGCATGGTCGGACTACTCCTTGAATTTGTTGGTTGATGCCGAGCCCAGAGGGTATACCTGTGGCGCCGGTTCGGCGCTGTCGGCCGGGGCCGACAGCCGCGTCTGGGCCAGCTTGACCAGGCGCGCCAGCGCGGCATCGTGGATGGCATGGCGCCGCAGTTCGAGCAGGGTCTGCTCGGCATAGTCGAGCGAGCTGCCGTAGCGGCCCACCGCGTTGGCGAAGATATGGGCATAGCGCTCGTCGCTGAGCTCGCCGGTGAAATTGGGACTGCGCCGCGACAGCGTGAAGGCCAGCGCCCGGACCTTCGAATGCGGCGTCGAGCAGTCGAGCCAGCGCGGGTCGTACACCCCGGTGGGCATTTCGCGCAGCCAGAGCCGGCCGAGGGTCTCCAGCCCTTCGGCGGCCGGCACCCTGAACACCATGCCTCGGCAGCTGCCGCCCGAGAGCAGCCCGAACACCAGCCCCGGGTTCTCGACCGTGCCGCGATTGATCCGGCTCCACATCTTGAGCGCGCGGTGCCAGCCATGGACCCGGGCCGGATGTCTTTCGACGAAGCCGAAGTCGGGCCGCCAGATCAGCGAGCCGTAGCCGAACAGCCACAGGTCCTCGTGCCCGCCCCATTCGTCGATCACGCGATCGAGCATCGGCTTGGGGTCGCGCAGCGGCGTGGGCATGGGGTCCAGGCCGGGCGGCCCGGGGTCGCCGCCGGGGGGCCGGGCAGCGACGCCTACAATTTGGCGGTCATGGTTCACCGCACCATTATTTACCGACCCCTCAACTACGGAGCACCGCCCATGTCTGCCCACAGCGACGACGAGAGCCAGCAGAACTTCATCCTCGCCTTCGTGCTCGGCCTGATCGCCCTGGTGATCCTGTTCGTGATCGGCATCGTGCTCTATACCCGGGGCCATGCGGCGGGCCCGACGGCCGCACCGGCGGCCGCTGCCGCGCCGGCGACCACGCTGGCGGTGGTCACCGAGACGGTCACGGTCGTGATTCCTGACGGCGCCAGCATCCGCGTCGTCGGCGGTGTCGTGAACTTCTATTTCGCTACAGCCAGCGCCGACCTGGCGCCGGGCGCGGCAGAGGCCCTGGCGGTCGTGATCAAGGGGATCGAAAGCGGGCACAAGGCGGTCATTTCCGGCTTCCACGACACCACCGGCGACGCCGCCATCAACGAGGCCCTGGCGAAAAAGCGCGCCGAGATGGTGCGCGACGTGCTGACCGGCCTGGGCGTGCCGGCCGACAAGGTCGACCTGCAGAAGCCGGCCGTGACGGCCGGCAGCGGCAACAACGCCGAGGCGCGCCGGGTCGAGGTCAAGCTGCTCGACTGATGTCGCAGCGCGCCTCTCAGAAAAAGCCCGGCCTGTCCGGGCTTTTTCATGAGGGCTTGTTACCATGCTCTTCCGAGCCGCCCCACGCTGGCTCATCGGCAGAGCGACACAGCCCATGAACACCCATCCCACCGTCCGCGCTGTCACCGAGCGCATTCGTGCGCGCAGCCTGAGCCTGCGCAGCGCCTATCTTCAGGACGTGGCCGATACCCGCGGCCGCGACCGGGGCTCCGACCGGATGGGCTGCGCCAACGTGGCGCATGCCGTCGCCGGCATCCCGGCCAACGACAAATTCAGGGTGGTGAGCGAGCGCGCGCCCAATATCGGCATCGTCACCGCCTACAACGACATGCTCTCGGCCCACGCCCCGTACCAGGGCTATCCGGACATCGTCAAGCACGAGGCCCGCCGCCTCGGGGCCACGGCGCAGGTGGCGGGCGGCGTGCCGGCCATGTGCGACGGCGTCACCCAGGGCACGCCCGGCATGGAGCTGAGCCTGTTCAGCCGCGACGTGATCGCCATGGGCACCGCGGTGGCGCTCACGCACGACATGTTCGATGCCGCCCTGATGCTCGGCGTCTGCGACAAGATCGTGCCGGGCCTCCTGATCGGCGCGCTGCATTTCGGCCATCTGCCGACGGTCTTCGTGCCGGCCGGGCCGATGCCCTCGGGCCTGTCGAACACGGCCAAGTCCAAGGTCCGCGAACAGGCGGCGCAGGGCCTGGTGGGCCGCCAGGGCCTGCTCGACGCCGAGATGCAGGCCTACCACGCGCAAGGCACCTGCACCTTCTACGGCACCGCCAACAGCAACCAGATGCTGCTCGAGGCCATGGGCCTGCATGTGCCGGGTTCGGCCTTCATCCAGCCCGGCGACGCGATGCGCGAGGCGCTCACGCGCGAGGCGGTGCGCACGGTGCTGGGCCGGTCCTCGGACGCGGGCTTCGCGGTGCCGCCGATTGGCGAACTGGTGGACGAGCGCGTGATCGTCAACGCGATGGCGGCGCTGCTGGCCACCGGCGGCTCGACCAATCACCTGATCCACTGGGTGGCGGTGGCGCGTGCCGCCGGCATCCTGATCGACTGGAACGACTTCGCCGAACTGTCGGAGGTGGTGCCGCTGCTCACGCGGGTCTATCCGAACGGTACCGCCGACGTCAACGGCTTCCAGGAGGCGGGCGGCCCGGGCTTCGTCATCGGCGAACTGCTCGATGCCGGCCTGATGCATGCCGACGTGCTCAGCGTGCGCGCCGGAGGCATCCGCGAGTTCGCTGGCATCCCGGTGCTGGCCGGCACGCCCTCGGACGAGCGGCCGCTTACCTGGAAGTCGGCCGCGCCGTCCAAGGACGACACCATCGCCCGTCCGGTCTCGGCGCCGTTCAGCGCCACCGGTGGGCTCAAGCTGCTGCAGGGCAACCTGGGGCGCAGCGTGATCAAGATCTCGTCGGTGCCCGGCGACCGCCACGTGATCGAGGCGCCGGCCCGGGTCTTCGACTCGCAAGCCGCGCTGCAGCAGGCCTTCACGGCCGGCGAGCTCGAGCGCGACGTGGTGTGCGTGGTGCGCTGGCAGGGCCCGCAGGCCAACGGCATGCCCGAGCTGCACAAGCTCACGCCGCCGCTGTCGGTGCTGCAGGGCAAGGGCTTCCGGGTGGCGCTGGTGACCGACGGCCGCATGAGCGGCGCATCGGGCAAGGTGCCGGCGGCCATCCACGTCTCGCCCGAGGCCGCGGCTGGCGGCCCGCTGGCCAAGGTGCGCGACGGCGACCTGATCCGGCTCGACGGCGTGGCCGGCACCCTCACCGTGCTGCTGCCCGAGGACGAATGGGCGGCGCGAGAGATTTCGAAGATGCCCGACGAGGCACGCGCCGCCAACGGCCGCGGGCTGGGCCGCGACCTGTTCGCCGGCATGCGGCGCAATGCATTGACTGCTGAAGAAGGAGCCTGCTCATGGCTGTGAACGACAAGATTTCCGCGCTCGACGTGATGCGCGACGCCCCGGTGATTCCGGTCATCGTGCTGCACGACGTCAAGGACGCGGTGCCGCTGGCGCGCGCGCTGGTGGCCGGCGGCATCCGCATGCTCGAAGTGACCTTGCGCACGCGCGAGGCGCTCGAGTGCATCGAGCTGATCTCCAAGGAGGTGCCCGAGGCCGTCGCCGGCGCCGGCACCATCCGCAGCGCGGCCGATGCCCAGGCATCGGCGCTGGCCGGCGCGCGCTTCGGCGTCAGCCCGGGCTACACGCGGGCGGTCGGCAAGGCCTGCCACGACCTCGGCCTGCCGCTCCTGCCCGGCGTCGCGACCGGCAGCGAGATCATGATGGCCCAGGAAGACGGCCTGACCGAGCTGAAGTTCTTCCCGGCCGTGCAGGCCGGCGGCCTGGCGATGCTGAAGGCCTGGCAAGGGCCTTTCGGCGACGTCAAGTTCTGCCCCACGGGCGGCATCCACGCCGGCAATGCGCACGAGTTCCTTGCGCTCTCCAACGTGGCCTGCGTGGGCGGCTCCTGGATCGTGCCGACCGACGCCATCGCCGCCGGCGACTGGGGCCGCATCGAGTCGCTGGCGCGCGAGGCCTGCCAGCTGGCACGTTGAAGGACGGGGCCATGGGGGAGGTTCTGGACGGCAGCGAGCTGAAGGTCATCGCCTTCGATGTCTTCGGTACCGTGGTCGACTGGTATTCCGGCATTGCGGCGGAGGCCGAGCGCCTGCTGCCCGGTGTCGATGGCGGCGCCTTCGCGCTGGCCTGGCGCGCCGGCTACCAGCCGGCGATGAAGGGCGTGATGGAGCGGCTCGCGGCCGGCGAGGGCGGCTTCACCCTGCTCGACGAACTGCACATGGGCATCCTCGGCCAGGTGCTGCAGGACTTCGGCGTGGCCGAGCTCGACGCCGACACCAAGCGCGAACTCAACCGGGCCTGGCACCGGCTGCCGGCCTGGCCCGACGCGGTCGAGGGCCTGGCCAGGCTGAAGCGCAGATACACCATCTGCACGCTCTCCAACGGCAACATCGGCCTGCTCACCGAGATGGCCAAGCGCGCCGGGCTGCCATGGGACTGCGTGCTGTCGGCCGAGGTGTTCAAGGCCTACAAGCCCGATCCGCGCACTTACCTCGGCGTCGCGGCGGTGTTCGACGTCACGCCGGGGCAGGTGATGCTGGCGGCGGCGCACCACGACGACCTGGCGGCGGCGCGGGCCTGCGGACTGCGCACCGGCTACATCGAGCGGCCCCTGGAGTTCGGCCCCGGACGGCCGAAGGATGTCTCGCCGCAGCCCGACAACACGCTGCATGCGCGGGATATCGGGGCACTGGCGGATCTGCTGGGCTGCTGATCGCATCCGGCGCAGTCGGATCGCAAGATCGTTCAGATTTACAAGCGCGCGCCGTCCCGGTAAAAAGGCCCCGGTCCAGCCCGGAGCCCATCATGATCCTCATCGGACGTCTTGCTGTTGCGTGGACTACGGTGGCGCTGTTTCTCCTGTTCGGAGACGCGTGGCTTGCCGATCTCGCTTCGGGCTTGCGCGCCGCGCTGTTCTTTTTCTGGCTGTTCGTCACCATCCTGTGGTGCGCCTTCGGCGTCGTCGAACAGGCCGACCATCTGGCCGACATGCTCGGCGACCCGCTGGGCTCGCTGGTGCTCACGCTGTCGATCGTCATCATCGAGGTCGCGCTGATCGCCGCCGTGGCGATCGGCAGCGATGCCACCCCGACGCTGGGCCGCGACACGATGTTCGGCGTGCTGATGATCGCGCTGAACGGCGGCGTCGGACTGGCCCTGCTGCTGGGCGGGCTGCACCATCGCGAGCAGGCCTACAACCTGCAGGGCGCCGTCGCGTATCTCGCGGTGATCATCCCGCTGTCATCGGTCGCGCTCATCCTGCCCAACTTCACGCAAGCGGTTCCGGCCGGCAGCCTGACGGTCATCCAGGCGGCCTTCTTCTCTCTCTTCACCATCCTGCTGTATGCGATCTTCCTGCTGATCCAGACGCGCCGTCACCAGGAATTCTTCGTCGACGCGCAGGCCGGCAGGTCCGTGGGGGCCGGCGCAGGCATGCATGCCGGGCAGGGTCCATCCGCTGCCGTGATGGTCCGCCACACGGGGCTGCTGCTTGTCACCTTGCTGCCCATCGTGCTGCTGTCCGGGCGGCTCGCCACGCTCATCGACCACGGCACCGCAGCGCTAGCGGCGCCTTCGGCCCTGGGCGGCGTGCTCATTGCCGTCATCGTCTTCGCGCCGGAGGGAATCAGCGCGCTGGCCGCGGCGCGGGCGAATCAACTGCAGCGCTCGATCAACCTGTGCCTCGGCGCCGCGGCCTCCACCATCGGGCTCACCGTACCGGCGATCCTCATCATCGGCCTCGTGACGGGCAAGACCGTGATCCTGGGCCTGGATCCGACCGGCATGACCTTGCTGGCCCTCACGCTGATCCTGAGCACGCTCACGTTCTCAGGGCCGCGCACGACAGTCCTCGAAGGCGCCGTGCATCTGGTCGTGTTCCTCGTCTACGTGGTCCTGATCTTCAGTCCCTGACGCAGGCATCGGGGCTCGATCAGGCGCGCAGCGGATCGCTTTTGGCGTCTGATGGGCGGCTGCCTGCGGTTGATTCTCTCTGGATCAATTCGATCTTGTACCCATCCGGATCCGTCACGAACGCGATCACCGTCGAGCCGCCCTTGACCGGCCCGGCCTCTCGCGTGACATTGCCGCCGGCCGCCTTGATCTTCTCGCAGGCCGCGTAGGCGTCGGGCACGCCGAGCGCGATGTGGCCGTAGGCGGTGCCCATCTCGTAGCTTTCGGTGCCCCAGTTGTAAGTCAGCTCGATCTCGGCCTGGGCCGGGTTGCCTTCGTAGCCGACGAAAGCCAGGCTGTACTTGTACTCGGGATTCTCCGAAGTGCGCAGCAGCTGCATGCCCAGCACCTGGGTGTAGAAGTCGATCGAGCGCTGCAGGTTGCCGACGCGCAGCATGGTGTGGAGGAGTCGCATATCGGGGGGCGCGAAGAGTTGTCGTTCAGCCATTGTCGCGCTTCAGGCGCGCGCGGCGGTGCCGGCCAGCGTCAGCAGATGCGCTTCATGCCGGCGCAGGAAGCCCCGCAGGTGCTGCGCGTACTCGGGCACCACGGCGGCGCGCACGCTCGGTCGCGCCGTCAGTGCCGAGCGCCAGTCGCGCACCCGCGGCGTCGCATCGAAGACGCGCGAGGCGCTGATTTCGTCGAAGACGTCGAAATAGCGAAAGATCGGTGCGAAGACAGCATCGACCAAGCTGAAGCGTTCGCCCGCGAAGTGCGGGCCGTTCTTCAGCACCGCCTCGACGCGCTCGAACTTGGCTGCGAGCGCGCGGCGCTTCTGCTCGAACACGTCGGCATCGCGCGTGGTCTCGTAGCCCCACAGGTCGGCCAGGATTGCGGAGCCGAACTCCATCCAGGCCCGGTGCCCGGCACGCGCGAGTGGATCTTCGGGGTGCAGGCGCACGCCGGACTGCGTCTCTTCCAGGTACTCGCAGATCACATTGCTTTCGAACAGGATCGCTTCGCCGCCGCCCTCCCGCGGCACCCGCAGGAGGGGCACCTTGCCTAGCGGCGAAATGGCGGTGAACCAGTCCGGCCTGTCGGCCAGGTCGATGACGACGCGCTCGAAGGCGACGCCCTTTTCGTGCAGGACGATCGCGGCGCGCTGCACGTAGGGGCAGAGCAGGTGGCTGACCAGGGTGAGCGGCTTGAGGTGCGACATGAGGCTTTCTCTCTCTCGTTCGGCGTGGGTCGGGAAGCGGGATTCTTCCGCGCCGTGAAAACCTTGTCTAAAAAAGCCCTCTTGGCGTCTTCAGCTACCCGCGGCGGCTGGCGCCCCAGTCGGTCAGCCGCCCCTCGTGCATCACGCCGATGCAGTCGGCCATGGCCCGTGCCTCGGCTTCGTTGTGCGTCACCAGCACCGCGGTCTGGCCGGCGGCCTTGAGGATCTCGCGCACCTCGGCGGTCAGCCGCTCGCGGGTGGCGCCGTCGAGGTTCGAGAAAGGCTCGTCGAGCAGCAGCAGCGCCGGCTCGGGCGCCAGCGCACGGGCCAGTGCGATGCGCTGCTGCTGGCCGCCCGAGAGCTGGTGGGGATGGCGTTCGCCGGCATCCGGCAGGCCGACCAGCGCCAGCATCTTCGCGACGCGCCGATGCTGCTCGGCGTGGGGCAGGCGGCGCAGCCCGAAGGCCACGTTGCGCGCCGCGTCCAGGTGCGGAAACAGCGCGTACTCCTGGAACATCATGCCGACCCGGCGCCGCTCGGGCGGCAGGTGGACCTCGGGCGAGGACAAGGTGACGCCGCCCAGCCGGATGCGGCCGGCGCGCACCGGCTCGAAGCCGGCGATCGCCCGCAGCACCGTGGACTTGCCGCAGCCCGAAGGGCCGAGCAGGCAGCCGATGTCGCCGGCCTCGAGCGCCAGCGAGAAGTCCTCGACCACCGTGTGCAGCCCGCCTGGGCCTTCGTAGCCGAGGCGCAGCCCCTCGAGGGATAGCGCGGCGCTCATACAGTGGCCTCCGACAGCCCATGGCGCGCCAGCAGCACCACCGGCAGCAGTCCGGCGACCACGATCGCCAGCGCCGCGATCGCGCCTTCCTCGTAGGTGCCGCGCGCGGCCTCGGCGTAGAGCCGGGTGGCCAGCGTGTCGAAGTTGGCCGGGCGCAGCAGCAGGGTGGCCGGCAGCTCCTTCATCGCGTCGACGAACACCAGCAGCGCGCTGGCTGCGATCGCCGGCCGGAGCAGCGGAAGGTGGACCCGGCGCAAGGTGCCGCCGGTGTTTTCGCCGAGCAGGCGGGCGGCCTGCTCGAGTGCCGGCGGGATGCGCGCGAGACCGGCTTCGATGCCGCCCACCGGCATCGCCAGGAAGCGGATCGCGCAGGCCACCACCAGCACCACGCCGGCGCCCATCAGCGGCAGGCCCGGGTGGCCGATCAGCCCGGCCAGGGCGGCATCGGCGGCCAGCGCCGGGGTCAGCAGGCCGATCGCCAGCACGGTGCCTGGCACCGCATAGCCCAGCGTGGCGGCCCGGCCTTGCCAGCGTGCACCGTGGTGCGCCGAGCCTTGGGCCCGGACCGCCCAGGCGACCACCAGTCCGGCCGCCACCGCGACCACTGTGACGCCCGTCGCGACGCCGAGCGTGTTGACCAGGCTGTCGATCAACGCGCCGGAAATGCCGTTGCCCTGGCGCAGCCGCTTGACGGTCTCCCACACCAGATGGAGCGCGGGCGCCGCGAAGCCGACCAGCACCGGCAGCGCCGCGGCGGCGCTGGCCAGCCAGGCGGCCGTGCCGTGCAGGCGCCGCGGCTGGATGGCGCGCATGCGCTGGGCCGAGCCGAAGCGCTGGCGGCGCCGTCCGTGGCGCTCCAGCAGCACCAGCGCGATCACGACCAGCAGCATCGCCGACGCGATCTGCGCCGCGCCGGCGAGGTCGGAGCGCGTGATCCAGGTGGTGTAGACCGCGACCGTGAGGGTCCGGATGCCGAGGAATTCGGAGGCGCCGATGTCGTTGAGCGTCTCCAGCAGCGCCAGGCTGAGGCCGACCGCCAGCGCCGGGCGGGCCAGCGGCAGCGCGACGCGGAAGAAGGCACCGGCGCGGCTCTCGCCGAGCGAGCGGGCCGCCTCCATCAGGTGGGCCGGCTGGGTTATGAACATGGCGCGAGCGGTCATGTAGACGTAGGGGTAGAGCACGAAGCCGAGCACGAAGATGGCGCCCGGCATCGAGCGCAGGTCGGGCAGGCGGAACTGGCGCGGGCTGTCGAAACCCAGCAGCCAGCGCAGCGCGCCCTGCACCGGTCCGAGTGGGTGCAGCAGATCGAGATAGGCGAAGGCCACGATGTAGGTCGGCATCGCGAGCGGCAGCAGCAAGGCCCAGTGCAGCACGCCGCGGCCGGGGAAGTCGCAGGTGCTCACCAGCCAGGCACAGCCGGTGCCGATCAGCAGCACCAGCAGGCCGACGCCGGCCAGCAGCACGGCGGTGTCGAGCGCCGCCTGCGGCAGCACGTCGCGCACCAGCCGGGCCCAGTGGCCGAGGCCCGAACCGAAGGCCAGCCACAGCAGGCTCAGCACCGGCGCCAGCACGCCGAGCGCGATCGTCATCGAAGCGGTCCGCCAGACCGGGCCGACCGGCCGCAGCCGGGTCACTGGTCGAACGCGACCTTGTCGACCAGCGCGCTGGCCTGCTTTCGGTACTTGGCGATCTCGGCGACCGGCAGCGGATCGACCTTGAGCTCGCCGATGCTGCTGGCGATGATCGGATCGAGCGCGACGCCCTGGCGGACCGGGAATTCGTAGTTGGCTTCGGCGTAGAGCACCTGCGCCGGCGGCGAGACCAGGAACTCGAGCAGCTTGACCGCATTGGTGCGCTGCGGCGCGTGCTTCGCGACCGCGGCGCCGCTGATGTTGACGTGGGTGCCGCCGCCCTGGGCGAAGGTGGGCTTGACCACCTTGATCGCATCGCCCCACTTGCGGGCGTCCGTGCCTTCCTTGGCGCCCTTGAGCTGGCCGACGTAATAGGAGTTGGCCAAGCCGACGTCGCAGATGCCGCCGAGGATGTCGCGCGCCACGTCGCGGTCGCCGCCGGTGGCCTTGCGTCCCAGGTTGGCCTTGACGCCGCGCAGCCACTGCTCGGCCTTGGCTTCGCCGTCGTGGGCGATCATGGCCGACACCAGCGCCACGTTATAGGGATGCTGGCCCGAGCGGATGCAGACCTTGCCCTTGTACTTGGGGTTGGCGAGGTCCTCGTAGCGGAAGGCCGTGAGCGGCAGGCTCTTGTCCGCATACAACACGCGGGCCCGCAGCGACAGCGCGAACCACTGGCCGTCGCTGCCGCGCAGGTTCGATGGAATCGCCGTCTGGAGCGCAGCCGATTGCACCGGCTGGGTGACCCCGCCATCGACCAGGTCGACCAGGTTGCCGATGTCGACCGTCATCAGCACGTCGGCCGGCGAGCGCGCGCCTTCGGCCTTGACTCTTTCGAGCAGGCCGTCCTTCACGAAGACGGTGTTGACCTTGATGTCGTTCTGGGCACTGAAGGCCGCCAGCAGCGGCTGCACCAGGCCGGGCTCCCGCGTGGTGTAGAGCGTGACTTCGCCGGCAGCGTGCGCCGGCAGGGCGGCGGCCAGCAGGGTGAGGGCGGTCGCGCCCAGCGCGAGGGTCGCGCGGGCAGGCGCGCGAGGGCGTGCGGTCATGTGGCTTCTCCAGGGGGCAGTGACAAGGGGCACCGGCGGGCGGTGGGTGCGCGCCAATGCGAATAATTATCACTGCCACCTTTTGGGGTGCTGGGCCGATTCACCCACAAATTCGAAGTGTTCTCCGCGACGCCGGCGCAGGACCCGCCAGGAGCGACCGGTCATTCGGTCCGCGGACCGGCCTTGCGTGCATAGAAGGCCGAGACGACCTCGATTTCCGCGTCGGTCATCGTGCGGGCCACGTTGCGCATCTGGGCCTCGGAATCGTTGCCGCGCTCACCCGAGCGGAATGCCTTGAGCTGCAGCGCGAGATAGCCCTTGGGCATGCCTTCCAGCCACGGGGCGCCGAACTTCTGGTCGATGCCGCCATGGCACGAGACGCAGGGTGCGATATTGCGCAAGGGCGCGCCGACCCGCACCAGCGCCGGGAGTTCCTCGTCATAGGTCGTCGGCGCGGTTCGCGCCTTCGGCAGTTGGGCGTAGTAGGCCGCCAGGTCGGCGATGTCCGCGTCCGACAGGTTCCTGGACAGCGCGACCATGATGGGGCTGCCCCGCTTGCCGCCGCGGTAGTCCATCAGTTGCTTGATGATCACTTCCGGGTACTGGCCGGAGAGGTTGGGCGCATCGGACGTGCTCATTCCCTGGGCGCCATGGCACATGGTGCAGTTGAGCGCCAGCGTGGCGCCGCGTCCGACCGCCTGGGGCGAGCCCTCCTTGCCCATCGATCGATCCAGCACGACATCCGTGGACGTCGCGGCCTGCCGGGGCGCCGCGCCGAAGGACCAGTCGGCCGGCACCCCGGCCGCCCTGCAGATGCTGGCCCACACCCCCTTGGCGCTGAAGTCGCTGTGCACCGAAGGCAGCAGGACGAAGCCCGCCAGGAATGCGCCCACGGTCAGGACGATCAGCCACAAGATGCTCTTGCGGAACCAGGGGTTGCGCCAGCCGGGCGTGTCGTGCACCTTCATCACCGGCTCCCGATCGGTATCACCGGCACGGAGGCTTCCTTCAGCGAAGCCAGCTGCACGATGGGGTAGCCGTAGTTGACGATCGTGAGGCCGATCATCATCGCGACCCAGAGGCCGAAGCCGTTCAGCGCGACCGGCGTATGCGCCGACGGATGCGCCGTGCGGCTGAAGGTGAAGGGCGCCACGACCGTGCCTTCCTTCTTGCGGGCAGTGGCGAGCGTGTACACCAGCAGGATGCCGGACGCGAGCAGGATGAACCCGCCGATCGCCGACACGGTCACGGTCCAGGCCTGCGGCTGCAGCTCGGGATGCGTGAAGTCGTAGTAGGCCATGCGCCGCGGCATGCCGAGCAGGCCGACCAGGTGCCACGGCATCGACAGGATCATCATCCCGATGAACCACAGCCAGATCTGCCACTTGACGAGCGCGGCCGACAGCGGCGCGCATCCCGTGAGCTGCGGCCACAGCTCGTAGGCGATCATGAAGTACATCAGCACGATCGCACCGGCGAAGATCAGGTGGAAGTGCCCCGTCACCCACTGCGTGTTGTGGATGGTCTCGTTGAGCTGGTAGCTCATGTTGATGATGCCGCCCGCGCCGCCGAAGCCGAGCATGATGAAGGAGAAGGTCACCGCCAGCATCATCGGGTTGTCCCACGGAAGCGTCCTGAGCCAGCCGAACATCCCCTGGCCGCCGCGCAGCCTGCCGGCGATCTCGACCGACGCCACGATGGTGAACACCGTGAGCAGCGTCGGCACCGACACCATCGCCGTCATCACCGCATGCACGAACTTGAAGCCCGCGCCCACCTGCGGGTCCGCGAAGAGGTGATGGATGCCGATCGGCATCGAGAACACGAGAAAGAGCACGAATGCCACGCGCCCCATGGTGTCGCTGTACAGCCTGCCACCGATGGCGCGCGGCACGATCGTGTAGAACTCGATGTACGAGGGCATCAGCCAGAAGTACACGATGGCATGCAGCGTCCACGAGAAGAAGACGCGCGCGAGGCCGGCGTTGATCGTGTCCGTGAGCCCCAGCGAAGCCGGCAGGATCAGCACGAGCACTTCGATCGCCGCGCCGAGCGACGTCCACGCCCACAGGTACGCACCGGCCACGTTGCCGAACATCGCCAGCGGGACGGGCTCGCCGGGGTTCTGCTTCTTCCATGCGCGCAGGTTGATGGCCATGAGCGCGACCCAGATCCACGAACCCACGACCACCAGCACCACGCCCAGGTAGTAGAACGGACTCGCGAGCATGGGCGGGTAGAAGGTGTAGAGCACCGACGCCTTGCCCGATGCCATCGTCACGGCCGCCACCGCCGTGCCGACCACCACGAGCCAGAAGCCGGCCCACGCCCAGCGCATGCCGATCAGCGGCTTCTTCAGCGCAAGCTCGGAGATGGCATAGCCGAACCCCATCGCCACCAGCGTGGGCAGCACGTAGGCCATGACCGTGCCGTGGGCGGTGACCGAGCGGTAGTAGTGCTCGGGGTTGTTGATCCAGGTCGAAAGCGGGCTGCGGATGTACATCTGCCACGCACCCAGCACCAGCGCGCCCAGAAAGGCGACGAAGGCCACCCAGAAGTGGGCCAGAACGAGTTTTCTAGCGTGCAACACAACTGAGCCTTTCACCCGGCCGGGCCTTGGCCATGAATTCGTCGCGCGGCAGCACCTGCACGCGCCCCCACATCGCCTCGTGCCCTGTGCCGCAGTACTCGTGGCATGGCATCAACTGTTCGCCGGTCCGGCTGAATGATGTCGTGAAGGTCGCCACGAAGCCCGGCACGACCATCGTGTTGGCATTGGTCCGGCCGATGATGAATCCGTGGATGGCGTCCGTCGCCGTGGCGCGAAAGGTCACGGGCATGTCGGCCGGGACCGCGATGCATTGCGGCTCGAACGAATACTGCTGCGCGATCAGGCGAACGACCACCCGGCCGTCCGACTCGATGGCCGTGCCGAGATTGCTCTCGACGAACTCGCCCCGCAGATGAAGCGTCTTCACGTCGATCGTCTCCACGCGCGATGGCGGCATGGAGGCCCAGTGCACGCCGGTGACGACCATCATCAGGATCAGCACCGCGATGATCGCGCCGACGATCCAGGTCCAGCGTCGCTCGGCCGCGACGGCAATCGCCTCCGACTCGTGCGAGGGCAGGGTCGCGCTCATTGCACGGCACCGCGCGGCAGGTACACCGCGAAATAGAAGATGAAGTAGATCGCCACCACGATGGCCGTCGCGATGCCCGCCACCGCGAACGCGCCCGCGGGCCCTCGGCGCACGATGTCGTCGACGCGGCGGTCTTCTTCTTGTTCGCTGATGCTGGACATGGCTGGCTTCCTCATTCGGGCAGCAACTTGCGCAGTTCGCTGATCTGGGATGCGTCGACCGGGGTGCCGCTGTTGTCCCATGCCACGCGGATGTAGGTGACGACGGCGGCCACTTCTTCATCGTCGAGGATGTGGCTGAAAGGCGGCATGCCGTGCGGGCGCGGGTTCTTGCGTGTGCCGGGCGCGTAGCCGCCGTTGAGCACCATGCGGATCGAGTTGACCGGCGATGCCATCGTGATGGACTGGTTGCCCGCCAGCGGCGGGAACGACGGTGGATGCCCCTTGCCCTCTTCGCCATGGCACATCGCGCATTGCGTGCTGTAGATCTTGCGCCCCGTTTCCATGACGCTGGGGCTCACGAGCCGGGCCTGGCTGGTCGGCGGCGGCTCGGAGTCGCGCTGGGGCAAGGCCCTGAGGTAGACGGCCATCGCCTTGACGTCCTCGTCGCTGAGGTACTGCAGGCTGTTGTAGACCACCTCCGCCATCGGACCGTAGGTGGTGCCGCGGTGCGAGACGCCGACCTGCAGCAGGTCGGCGATCTCCTGGATCTCCCAGTTGCCGAGCCCCGCCTCGCGGTTGGAAGTGAGCGATGGGGCGTACCAGTTCTGGTTCGGGATCATGCCGCCTTCGAATGCCTTCGATTCGCTCGATCCGCCCAGCGCGTTGATGGCCGTGTGGCACATCGCGCAGTGGCCGAGCCCCTGGACAAGGTACGCGCCACGGTTCCATTCGGCGTTCTGCTTCGGGTCGGGGATGAACTCGCCTTCCTTGAAGTAGAGGGTTCGCCATCCGATCAGGAGCTCCCGGTTGTTGAATGGGAACTTGAGCTCATGCGGCCGGTTCTGCTGGCGCACCGGCGTGACCGACATCAGGTAGGCAAAGATGGCGTCGCTGTCCGCCCGCGTGACCTTGGTGTACGAGGCAAACGGCATGGCCGGATACAGCAGCGTGCCGTCCTTGGAAACGCCCGTGTGCATCATCCGGTAGAAGTCGTCGGGGGTCCATCGGCCGATCCCGGTCTCGTCGTCGGGCGTGATGTTGGGAACGAAGAGTGCGCCGAAAGGCGTGGGCATCGCGCGGCCGCCCGCGAATGGCTTGCCCGTGGGCTCCGTGTGGCAGGCCACGCAGTCGCCGGCACGCGCCAGGTATTCGCCGCGGGTGATGACCTCGGTGGTCGCATCCTTCGGGGCCGTGCTGGCGCGGCCGGGCTCGGGCAATGCGGAAGGCCGCAACCACCACAAGACGGCGGCGCCCGCCACCGCCAGCACCACGAGCGCGAGGAGGATCTTGAATGCCAGTTTCATGACCGTCACTTCTGGCTGCCGCATGCCAGGGGCATGCGAACGACATTGGCCGGTTCCGGCGACGGGTCCTTGGGCGCGGCCTGTTGTGACAGAAAGGCCGCGACCGCGTTCATGTCCGCATCGGACAGGCGCGTGGCCACCCGCTTCATGCAGTCGGGTTCGGCCGCGTGGCGCTCGCCGACGCGCCAGCGCGTGAGCTGGGCCACCACATAGGTCGGCCGCAGGCCGACGAGGCCGGGAATGCCCGGTTCCATCCCCGTCAGCGCGACGCCGTGGCAGGCGACGCACGCGGGAATGCCCTTGCCGGCATCTCCGCCCGCCACCAGCGCGCCGCCCCTGCGCATGGTTTCCAGGTCCGCCTTCATCGCGTCCGCCGGCGCGAACGGGGGACGCTGGCTCGCGAAGTGCTGGGCAATCTCCTTCAGGTAGGCATCCGGCAGATAGGCGACGAGGTAGTTCATCGGCGCGTAGTGCCGCGTGCCGTCGCGAAAGGCCACCAGCTGGTTGTACAGATAGCCCGCGGGCTTGCCGGCAATGCGGGGGAAGTAGCCGTTGTTCGTGCCTTGGCCGCTCTGGCCGTGGCAGGTCACGCAGCCCTGGACGCGGGCCTCCATGGAATCGACTTCCCGGAACGATGGAATCGCCTCCGACTGGGCGAGCACGGGAAGGCTCGCGCAGCCCCATGCGATCGTCAGGCTGGCGCTGATCGTTCGCCAGAGAAGGCATCGGGGCTTCATCGTGGCTTCCTTTCGTATTCCACGGCAGCTCGGGCCGTACCGCTCAACTGGCAGAGACGCGGACTTGGATCGTAGCGATGCCCACCATGCCTTGCAAGAAGATCATTTCGGTCCCGGCATGCGGGAGCCGGGTCAGCGGTTCGGCATCTCGAACACCAGGCAGGTGGTGGTGGCGTGGGCGTAGAGCGTGCCGTCGGCGCCGACCAGGCGGGCCTCGGCGGTGGCCAGTTGCCGGCCGCAGTGCAGCACCTTGCCCTCGGCGCGCACGCGCTGCACCTTGGGCGACAGCGCCTTGACCAGGTTCACGCCGAGTTCGGCAGTGGTGTAGCCGCGGCCGGCCGGCATCATGGTGTGGACCGCGCAGCCCAGCGCCGAGTCGAGCAGGGTGGCGAACCAGCCGCCGTGGATGGTGCCAAGCGGATTCAGGTGCTCGGCCAGCGGCCGGCCCTGGAACACCGCGCGCCCGGGCCCGACCTCGATGATCTGGAACGACAGCGTCTTGGCGATCGCGGCATAGGGGATTTCGGCCCGCAGCATGGCCTCCATCATTTCGAGGCCGGTCTTGCCGGCGAGCTGCTCGGGACGCGCCACGCCGGGGCCAGGCCCGGCGTTCAGGCGTTCGGAAATGGCGTCTTCCTCGGCGATCCAGGCTGCCAGTCGATCGGTGGCTGTCATTCGTGTTTCCTCGTCAAAGTTGCATATGCAATGATTGTAGCTACAATCATCTCCATGAATGCCATCGCCAAGCCCCAGGGCTGCACCAATTTCCGGCTCAGGCACCTGGCGCGCCAGGTCTCGCGCCACTACGACGCCGAGGTCGCCCACAGCGGCCTCAAGACCTCGCAGTACTCGCTGCTGTCGCACGTGATGCACCTCGGCCCGATCCGTCCGGGCGAGCTCGCGAAGGCGATGGGCGTCGACGCCTCGACGCTGACCCGCAACCTCAAGCCGATGGTGGCGGCCGGCTGGCTCACGCAGGGCGAGGGGTCCGATGCGCGCAGCCGGCTGGTCGAGATCACCGAGGCCGGCCGCAGCAAGCGCGCCGAGGCGCAGCGCCACTGGCGCACCGCGCAGGAAAAGCTCAATGCGCTGCTCGGCATCGACCGGGTGCTGGCGCTGCATGCCCTGGTCGACGAAAGCATCGCACTGCTGAGCGGCCCGGACGAAACGACCGAGGGAGAGCGCGATGAATGACAAGACCACCGCGGGCCCGGCGCCCGTCGCGCGCTACGCCGTCTGGCTGGTGCTGCTGGCCGCGGCCGGCACTTTCGCCCTGACCATGGGGGTGCGCCAGACGATGGGGCTCTTCCTGTCGTCGCTGAACACCGCCACCGGCCTGGGCATCGGCAGCATCAGCCTCGCCTTCGCCTTCGGCCAGCTCTGGTGGGGCCTGACGCAGCCTTTCGCCGGCGCGGTGGCCGACCGCATCGGCACCGGCCGCGTGATCTTCATCGGCGTGCTGCTGGTGGCGCTGGGCACCTTCCTCACGCCGCTGATGACCACCACCGGCGGCCTGATCTTCGCGATCGGCGTGCTGGCCGCGGGCGGCGCGGGCATGGCCGGCCCCTCGGTGCTGATGGCCGCGACCACGCGCCTGGTGCCGGCCCACAAGCGCGGCCTGGCCACCGGCGTGGTGAACGCGGGCGGCTCCTTCGGCCAGTTCGCGATGGCGCCGATCGCGATCGGCCTGATGGCGACCGTCGGCTGGGCCAGCGCTTTGCAGTGGCTGGCGATCCTGATCCTGCTCGCGCTGCCGGCGGTGTGGGTGCTCAAGGGCAACTCGAAGCAGCTGGCGGCGCAATCGGCCGCCGCCAGCGGCACCAGGCCGTTGACCGCGCGCCAGGCCATCGGCCAGGCGCTGGCGACGCCGAGCTACCGCTACCTGAGCCTGGGCTTCCTGGTCTGCGGCTTCCACGTCGCCTTCCTGGCCACCCACCTGCCCGGCGTGGTCGCGGCCTGCGGCCTGCCGCCCGAGATCGGCGGCTGGGCGCTCGGCATGATCGGCCTGTTCAACATCGTCGGCAGCCTGGCGATGGGCTGGGCCGTCGGCCGCTGGCGCATGAAGTCGCTGCTGGCACTGCTCTATGCGGTCCGCGGCCTGGCGGTGCTGGCGTTCCTGCTGGCGCCCAAGACGCCCGCCGTGATGCTGGTCTTCGCGGCCGTGATGGGCATCACCTTCCTGTCGACCGTGCCGCCGACCGCCGGCCTGGTCGCCAAGATGTTCGGCCCGGCCAACATGGCGATGCTGTTCGGCATCGTGATGCTGGCGCACCAGGTCGGCGGCTTCCTCGGCGCCTTCCTCGGCGGCTATGTGTTCCAGGCCACCGGCAGCTACGACATCGTGTGGTACATCGACATCGCGCTGGCGGCCGGCGCGGCGCTGGTCAACCTGCCGATCCGCGAGGCGCGGCCGGTGCTGGTGGCGAAGACGGCGGCGGCATGACGGCGCTCGACCCCCGCACCCGGCGCCTGCTCGAAGCGCCGATCGTGCCGACGCTGCTGCGGCTGGCAGCGCCCAACGTGGTGGTGATGGTCGCGCAGGCCTCGGTCGGGCTGATCGAGACCTTCTTCGTCGGCAAGCTCGGCACCGATGCGCTGGCCGGCATGGCGCTGGTGTTCCCGATCGTGATGCTGATGCAGATGACCTCGGCCGGCGCAATGGGCGGCGGCATCGCCTCGTCGATTGCGCGCGCGCTCGGCGCCCGGCGGCGCGACGATGCCGATGCGCTGGTGCTGCATGCGATCGCGATCGCGGTCGGCTTCGGTGTGCTGTTCATGGCCGCGATGCTGTTCGGCGGCCGCTGGCTGTTCACGCTGATGGGCGGCGACGGCGCCTCGCTCGAGGCGGCGCTGATCTATTCCCACGTGGCGTTCTCGGGCGCGGTGCTGGTGTGGTTGTTCAACTCGCTGGCGGCGGTGGTGCGCGGCACCGGCAACATGGCGGTGCCGGCCAACGTGACGGTGGTCGGCGTCGTGCTGCTCATTCCGCTGTCGCCGCTGCTGATCTTCGGCTGGGGCCCGGTCCCCGGTCTGGGCATCGCCGGCGGGGCGGTGGCCCTGCTGCTGTACTACCTGGGCGGCACGCTGGCGCTGTGGGTCTACCTGCGCTCCGGGCGCAGCCTGCTGCGGCCTTCATGGGCCGGCATGCGCTTCCGCTGGCCGCTGTTTCGCGACATCCTGCGCATCGGACTGGTCGCCGCCGTGTCGACCGTGGCGACCAACCTGTCGATCGGCATCGCGACCGCGCTGACCGGCCATTTCGGACCCGGCGCGATCGCCGGCTACGGCACGGCCTCTCGGCTCGAGTACCTGCTGGTGCCGCTGGTGTTTGGCCTCGGCGCGCCGCTGGTCGCGATGGTCGGCACCTGCATCGGCGCCGGCCAGCGCGAGCGCGCCTTGCGCGCCACCTGGGCCGGCGCTGCCATCGCCTTCGTGCTCTCGGGCGCCATCGGCCTCGTGGCGGCCTTGTTCCCGCGCCCCTGGCTGCTGCTGTTCGGACACGACCCGGCGATGCTCGAGGCCGGCGCCCAGTACCTGCGCGCGGTCGGTCCGTTCTATGGCTTCTTCGGCGTCGGGCTGGTGCTGTACTTCGCGTCGCAAGGGGCGGGGCGCCTGCTGTGGCCGGTGATCGGCAACCTGGCGCGGCTGCTGGTGGCCGGGCTCGGTGGCTGGCTGGCGCTGCGCTGGGGCGGCGACCTGCTGCATGTCTTCGCGGTGCAGGGCGCTGCGCTGGTCGTCTATGGCGTGGTCATCGCCTCGGCCATCGCGGGCGGCGCCTGGTTCGGCCGGGTCGGCTGGCCACGCACCACCCGCGGGCTGATGCGCCGGATCCAGCCTTCCTGAGAAGCTGATGGCGGCGCGGTCCCTACGCGGGCCGAGCGGGTCTCGGCGCCGGCAGCAGGCGCCGAAGGGCCTCGAAGAACAGGTCCGACTGCTCGCGCTCGCCCTGGATCTGGGCCGCGACCTGCGCGGCCAGCGCCCGATCGACCGGCATCAGCGGCCGGCCGGTGGACTGCGCGATCACCTGGTGCAGGCAGGCGCGCTCGAGGTAGTACAGGTCGTCGTAGGCATGGGCGATGCGCGCGCCGGCCACCACCACGCCATGGTTGGCGAGGAAGGCCACGTCCTTGCCGACCATGGCGCGGGCGATCCGCTCGCCCTCGCGGTCGTCGAGCGCCAGGCCGTTGTAGTCGGCATCGACCGCGATCCGGTCCATGAAGCGCATCGCGTTCTGGCTCAAGGTCGGGTCGAGCGCGCGGTCGGCCGTCAGCGTCAGCGCGGTCGCATAGGGCATGTGGCAATGCAGCACCACTGCATGGCCCGTGAGGCGATGCACCGCGCCGTGGATGAAGAGGGCGGTCGGCTCGACCCGGTGCCGGCCGGCGAGCACTTCGCCATGGACATCGATCAGCACGATGTCGTCGGCGCCGATCTCGCTCCAGTGCAGGCCGCGCGGGTTGATCAGGTAGCGGTCGCCGGCCCCGGGCAGCAGGACGCTGAAATGATTGCACACGCCTTCGGACAGGCCGTGGTGCGCGGCGGCGCGCAAGGCCAGCGCGAGGTCCTCGCGCAGGGTGCGCACGGCGGGGCTGGCGTAGTCGGAGTCTGCGGTCATGGCGGGGATTGTCAGGCGCGCTGCGTGCGGTTGAACGCGGCGACGAAGCGCAGTGCGTCCTCGTGCACCGCGGCGGCACTCTTGCCCGGCTTGTAGAGCGCCGAACCGATGCCGAAGCCGGCCGAGCCTGCGGCGCGCCAGGCGTCCATGTTGTCGGGCGTGATGCCGCCGACCGGCATCAGCGGCGTGTCCTTGGGCAGCACCGCGAGCAGGGCCTTGACCACCGCCGGCGACGCCAGCTCGGCCGGGAACAGCTTGAGCCCGGTGGCGCCCGCGGACAGGGCGCCGAAGGCCTCGGTCGGCGTCATCACGCCGGGCAGGCTCACCAGGCCCAGGCGCACGGCCTCGGCGATCACCTCGGCGTTGAAGTTCGGCGCCACGATCAGTTCGCCGCCCGCACCCTGCACCGCCCGCACCTGCTGCGGGTCGAGCACCGTGCCGGCGCCGACCAGCGCCTGCGGGAAGCGCTGGCGCAGCAGGGCGATGCTCTCGAGCGGCTGCGGCGAATTGAGCGGCACCTCGAGCAGGCGGAATCCGGCGTCGACGATGGCGTCGCCCACCGCGGGCGCTTCGGCCGGCGTGAGCCCGCGCAGGATCGCCACCAGCGGCAGTGCCTGCATGGCGGCGGAGAATTTGGCGAGCGGAATGGTCATGTCTTTCGGTGGCTGGTGGAGTGAAGGGCGTGCAGGCCGGCCCAGGTGGCCTCGGCGCCGAGCGTGCGGGCCTGGGTGCCCGAGGCCTGCAGCGCCAGCTGGTAGCGCTGCGTGAGTGCGGGGCTGCCGATCAGCACCACGTCGACCGCGGCATGGACCGACTGGGTGCGCAGTTCTTCGCCGATCAGGATGCCCGACAGGTAGCTGGCGAGTTCGCGCGTCGGCATGCGGTCGAACAGCGCCAGGGTGCGCGCGCCGAAGGCGTTGTGCAGCAGTCCCTGGCCGTTGTCGGACTGCGTCACGCCCTGCAGGAAGGCGGCTTCGTCGAGCGGCGCCGAGGTGTCGAGCGTGCGCGCCAGGATCGAATGCTGGCTCAGCAGCGCATAGAGCTCGCCGGTCATGAAGGTGCGAAAGCCCGTCACCATGCCGTTCTTGACGCGGGCCCACTTGTTGTGCGTGCCGGGCAGCACGAACAGGCCGTCGCGCAGCCCGGTCAGCGCCATGGCGCCGAAGATCTGGACCTCCTCGCCGCGCATCACGTCGGGCACGCCGTCGTGGCTGTCGTTGAGGCCCGGCGCGATCGAGATCCGCCCGGGCTCGATCTCGAGCACCTTGGCGCGCACCTCGGACAGGCCGGCGGGGCAGGGGCAGTAGGGGGCCTCGACCCAGCCCTGCTTGCTGCCGGCCATGCCGGAGATCAGGCAGCGGGTGCCCAGCGGGCGCATCCAGTCGCCGAACAGGGTCTCGAAGACCTCGGTGAAGCCGCCGGGCTTGACGCTCAGGATGCCGCGCGGATGGCTTTGCTCCTCGCGCACGCGGCCGTCGGCGTCGAGCAGCGCGCCGCGCAGCGAACTGGTGCCCCAGTCGACCGCCACCAGGTGATGGGAAGACATCGGCGCGGTCTCCGTCTCAGCCGCGCGGCTTGTAGGCCGTGACGTCGATCTCGACCTTGGCGTCGATCATCAGCCGCGCCTCGACGGTCGAGCGCGCGGGCCGGTGCTCGCCCAGGCATTCCATGTAGACCCGGTTGAAGCTGCCGAAGTCGCGCGCGTCGTCGAGCCAGACGCTGACCTTGGCAACGTCGGCCAGGGTGCAGTCGGCCAGCGCCAGAGCCTGCTCGATGCGCTTGAAGACCTGGCGCGTCTGCGCCTCGATGCCGCCGACGATGACCTGGCCCTGGTCGTCGGTGGGCACCTGGCCCGAGACGAAGACGAAGTCGCCGGCGCGGGTGGCGGGCGACAGCGGACGGGCCTGGCGATCGGAGGCGATCGGCGACTGGCCGAGCATTTCAACTTTGGACATAGCGGTTAGATGTGTAATGAAATTACAGAAAAATTAAGGGTAAACCCCCGTTTGACGCGCAATTCGCTGGGAAATACGATCGCCGATGTAATGTTATTACTCACGGAGCCGCGATGCAATCTTCCGCCAACACTGTAGCCACATCTGGTTTTCTCCGGTTGAAGCCAACGCGTGGATCGCCATGGCGTCCGCTCGCGGGGGCGTTCGCCGCCTGCGTCGCGTTCGGCCTGTGGGCCGGTGCGGCCCAGGCCGAACTGCCCAAGGGCGGGGCCGCCAACCTCGCCATGGTCGGCGAGCCGCAGGGCCTGGACCCGATGGTCAGCACCGCCGACCTGGTCGGCACGATCATGCAGCACGTCTACGAACCGCTCTACACCTTCGACGCCAACTGGAACGTGGCGCCGATGCTGGCCGAAGGCATGCCCGTGGTCTCGAAGGACGGCCTCAGCTACAGCTTCACGATCCGCAAGGGCGTCAAGCTGCACAACGGGCGCGACCTCAACGCCGACGACGTGGTGGCCTCGCTGCAGCGCTGGATGGAACTCTCGCCGCGCGGCAAGTCGGTCGCCAAGGAAGTCGAGTCGCTGAGCGCCAAGGGCCCGCTCGGCGTCGAGCTGAAGCTCAAGAACCCGTATGCGCCGCTGCTGGCCCAGCTCGCGCTGCCGAGCGGCATGGCCGCCATCATGGCCAAGGAGAGCATCGCGCCGCAGCTCAAGGACTTCATCGGCACCGGCCCCTACAAGTTCAAGGAGCGCCGGCCCGACCAGTTCACGGTGCTGACCCGCTTCGACGGCTACAGCGCGCGCAAGGAAGCACCGAGCGGCTATGCCGGCCGTCGCGAAGCCGTGCTCGACGAACTGCGCTTCGTGCCGGTGCCGAATGCCAACACCCGCGTCGAGGGCTCGCTGTCGGGCCAGTTCCAGTACGCCGACCTGCTGCCGGTCGAGGCCATCGGCCGGATCGAGAAGGGCGCGCCGGCGGTGGTGCCGATCGTCACCAAGAACTTCGGCTTCCCCTACATCGTGTTCAACACCAAGGAGGGCGTGCTGACCTCGCAGCCGCTGCGCCGCGCCGTGCAGACCGCGGTCGGGCAGGGCGAGCTGATGGCGGCCGGCTTCGGCGACAACCGCTTCTTCGTGGTCGAGCCGAACTTCTTCCCGAAGGGCACGCCGTACTTCGCGGCGGCCGGCAGCAACGTCTACAACACGCGCAATCCGCAGGCCGCCAAGGAGGCCGCGGCCAAGGCCGGCTACAACGGCCAGCCGATCCGCATCATGGCCAGCCGCCAGTACGAGTTCCACTACAACATGGCGCTGGTGATGTCCGAGCAGCTCAAGAAGGCCGGCTTCAAGACCGACCTGCAGGTGGTCGACTGGGCGACCCTGGTGCAGCGGCGCAACGACCCGAAGCTGTGGGACGTCTACTTCACCCATTCGGGCCTGTTCCCGGAACCGATGCTGTCGCCGCCGCAGCTCGGCGACGACGCGCCGGGCTGGTGGGATTCGGCGGCGAAGAAGTCCAGCATCAAGGCCTTCAACCAGGAAACCGACAGTGCCAAGCGCGGCGCCTTGTGGGGCACGGTGCAGCAGACGGTGTATGACGAAGTGCCGTTCATCGAGGTCGGCAAGTTCAACGGACTGTCGGCGCGCTCGGCCAAGCTCGAGGGCTACACGCCCGCCATCTGGCCGTTCTTCTGGAACACCGGCCTCGCCAAGTAGGCCGGAACGGAACGCCCCATGCTGCGCTTTCTGCTGACCCGCCTGGCGGGGGCCGTGGTGGTGCTCGCCATCGTCGCGGTGCTCGTCTTCGCGCTGACCCGGCTGGCTTCCGGCGATCCGGTCGCGCTGCTGCTCGGCGACCAGGCCACGACGGCCGATATCGCCCAGGCCCGCATCCAGTACGGCCTCGACAAGCCGCTGCCGACGCAGTTCGTGCTGTGGGTCGGCGAGCTGCTGCAGGGCAACCTCGGGCAGTCGCTGTTCCTGCAGCGGCCGGTCTCGCAGGCGCTGCTCGAGCGCGCCGAGCCGACCTTGTTCCTGGCCTTGTTCGCGGTCGGCATCGCGGCGCTGATCGGCATCCCGGCCGGCATGTCGGCGGCGATCTGGCGCGGCAGCGCGGCCGACCAGGCCGTGAGCGGCGTCGCGATGCTCGGCGCCAGCATCCCGAGCTTCTGGCTCGGCCTGATCCTGATCCAGTTCTTCGCCGTCAGGCTCGGCTGGTTCCCGGCCTCGGGCTATGGCGATCCGAGCGCGTCCTTCGGCGAGCGCCTGCAGCACCTGCTGCTGCCCGCCCTCGTGCTGGGCCTGCTGAATTCGGCCTTGATCATCCGCTTCACGCGGGCCTCGATGCTCGACATCCTCGGCGAGGACTATGTGCGCACGGCCCGTGCCAAGGGGCTGCCCGAGCGCGTGATCATGGTCAAGCACGTGCTGCGCAACGCGCTGGTGCCGATCGTCACGGTGCTCGGCCTCACGCTGGCGCTGATGATCGGCGGCACGGTCGTGACCGAGACGGTCTTCAACCTGCCCGGCGTCGGCAACCTGGTGGTGCGCGCGGTGCTGCGGCGCGACTATCCGGTGATCCAGGGCACGCTGCTGGTCATCGCCGCCATCTACGTCTTCATCAACCTCGGTGTCGACTTCATCTATACGCTGGTCGATCCGCGCATCCGGCTGGAGGGCAAATGAGAGCCGCAATCGTTTCCCGCTGGCGCGCAGCGATGCCGGTGGCGCGGCGCCTGTTCGGGCGCAAGATCGTGCTGGCGGCGGCCCTGGTGCTGCTGCTGGTGACCGGTGTCGCGGTGCTCTACCCGCTCCTGTCCGATGCCGACCCCGGCGCCATCGAGATCGGCCAGCGCCTGCACGCGCCTTCGCTCGAACACTGGGCCGGCACCGACGAGCTGGGCCGCGACGTGATGCTGCGCATCGTGCACGGCGCGCGCTACTCGCTGCTGATCGGCGTCGTGACGGCCGCCGGCGCGGTGCTGTTCGGCACGCTGATGGGCATGCTCGCGGGCTTCTTCCGCCGGCTCGACGCGCCGCTGATGCGCGTGGTCGACGCCATGATGTCCTTCCCCGACATCCTGCTGGGCATCGCGCTGGTGTCGATCCTCGGCGTCTCGCTGTGGAACGTGATGCTGGCCCTGGTGATCGTCTACACGCCGCGCGTGGCCCGCGTGGTGCGCGCCACCACGCTGGTGCTGCGCGAGCTGCTGTTCGTCGACGCGGCGCGCGCGCTCGGCGTGCGCACGCCGAAGATCCTCTGGAAGCACATCCTGCCGAACCTGATGTCGCCGATCCTGGTGCAGGTGACCTTCATCTTCGCCTACGCGATCCTGGCCGAGGCCGGACTGTCGTTCCTTGGCGTCGGCGTGCCGCCCGACATCCCGACCTGGGGCACGATGATCGCCGGCAGCCTCGACTATGCAGACCGCGCCTTCTGGACCATCTTCTGTCCCGGCCTGGCCATCGTGCTGACGGCGCTGTCGCTGCAGATGCTGGGCGACGGCGTGCGCGACCTGCTCGACCCGAAGCTGAGGAAGGCCGCATGAACCCGATCGCATCCGCATCGCCCCGCCTCGAAGTGCAGGGCCTGTCGACCTCCTTCGCCACCGAGGCCGGCCGCATCCAGAGCGTGGCCGATGTCTCGTTCGCGATCCGTCCCGGCGAGACGCTGGCGCTGGTCGGCGAATCGGGTTCCGGCAAATCCGTCACCAGCCTCACGCTGATGGGCCTGCATGCCAAGACCTCGCATGCGCAGGTCGAGGGCCAGGCCTGGTTCGTGCGGCGCGACGGCCGACGCGTCAATCTGCTCGACCTGCCCGAGTCCGAAAAGCGCGCGCTGCGCGGCAACGAGCTCGGCATGATCTTCCAGGAGCCGATGACCAGCCTGAATCCGGTGCTGACCATCGGCGAGCAGATCGCCGAATCGGTGCGGCTGCACCTGAAGCTCGACCGCAGGGCGGCGCACGCCCATGCGCAGCGCATGCTCGAACTGGTCGAGATCCCGGCCGCGGCGCAGCGGGTCAACGAGTACCCGCACCAGCTCTCGGGCGGCATGCGCCAACGCGTGATGATCGCGCTCGCGATGGCCTGCAACCCGACCCTGCTGATCGCCGACGAGCCGACCACCGCGCTCGACGTCACGATCCAGGCGCAGATCCTGGCGCTGATGGGCCGGCTGCAGAAGGAGACCGGCATGAGCATGCTGTTCGTCACCCACAACCTCGGCGTGGTCGCGCAGTACGCCGACGCGGTGGCCGTGATGTATGCGGGCCGGATCGTCGAGTCGGCGCCGGTGCACGACCTGTTCGCCCGGCCCGCGCATCCCTACACGCGCGGCCTGCTGGCCTGCCTGCCGGGCGTGGCGCGGCGGCGCGCCTCGCCCGTGCTGCCCGGCCGGCGCCCCCAGCTGGTCGCCATCCCCGGCCAGGTGTCGAGCCCCTTCGCGCCGCCGCCCGGCTGCGCCTTCGCGCCGCGCTGCACGCACCGCCGCGAGGCCTGCGACGCCCGCATGCCGATGCTCGATGCCAGCGGCGGCGATCGCCGGGTGCGCTGCATCGGATTCACCGAGGAGTTGGCCGCATGACGAGCGCAACATTGGCGAGCGAGAACCTGCTCGAGATCCGCAACCTGAAGAAATACTTCGGCAAGGGCAGCCATCCGGTGCGCGCGGTCGACGACGTGAGCTTCGACATCCGCAAGGGCGAGACGCTCGGGCTGGTCGGCGAATCGGGTTCGGGCAAGAGCACCATCGGGCGCCTGCTGACGCGGCTGGTCGATCCGACCGGCGGTGCCATGTCCTACCAGCCGCAGGGCTCGGATGCGCCGCCGCAAGACCTGGCTAAGCTGTCGCAGTCGCAGTTCCGCCCCCTGCGCTCCAAGGTGCAGATCATCTTCCAGGATCCCTACGCGAGCCTCAACCCGCGCATGCGCATCCGCGAGGTGCTGGCCGAGGCGCTCGACACGCACGGGCTGGCCAAGGGTGCGGCGCGCAAGCCGCGCATCGAGCAGCTGCTCCAGCAGGTGGGCCTGCGGCCCGAGCACGCCGAGCGATTCCCGCATGAGTTCTCCGGCGGGCAGCGCCAGCGCATCGGCATCGCGCGCGCACTCGCGGTCGAGCCGCAGTTCATCGTCGCCGATGAGCCGCTGTCGGCGCTCGACGTCTCGATCCAGGCCCAGGTGGTGAACCTGCTGGGCGAACTGAAGGAGCAGCTCGGGCTCACGCTGCTCTTCATCTCGCACGACCTGGACGTGGTCGAGTACCTGTGCGATCGCGTGGTGGTGCTGTATCTCGGCCGGGTGATGGAGATCGCGCCGACGCAAGCGCTCTATGCCAGCCCGCAACATCCCTACACACGCGCGCTGCTGGCGGCGGCACCGATCCCCGACCCGGCCCAGCGGCGCGTGGTCCCGCTGCTGCAGGGCGACCTGCCGAGCCCGGCGAATCCGCCCTCGGGCTGCGTGTTCCGCACCCGCTGCCCGCTGGCCGAGGAACGCTGCGCCAGCGCCGACATGCAGCTGCGCGAAGTGCAGACTGGCCACTGGCACGCCTGCTGGCGCAACGATCTTTGAGTACGCTGGCGGCACACGAAGCACCAAACGGAACGAACATGACTGAAGAGCTGATCCTCGACCACCGAAGCAAGAGCTATCCGCTGGGCGCCGCGCCATGCCGCGCCGCCGACATCGGCCAGAAGGGCTGGAACGTGCTGGCCGATGACCTGGCCTATCCGCTGGCCGTCATCCGCCGCTCGGCGCTGGCGCACAACATCGCCTGGATGCAGGACTACGCCCGGCGCAAGGGTGTGACCCTGGCGCCGCACGGCAAGACCACCATGTCGCCCGAGCTGTTCGCGCAGCAGCTGGCCGGTGGCGCCTGGGGCCTCACCTTCGCGACCATCTTCCAGCTGGCCGTGGGCGTCGAGGCGGGCGCGCGGCGGGCCATCATCGCCAACCAGGTGCTCGCCGATGCCGATCTCGACGGCCTCGACGTGCTGCTGGCCGGGCACGGCGACCTGCGGGTCTGGTTCCTGGTCGATTCGCTGGCGCAGCTGGCGCTGATCGAGGACTGGGCGCGGCGCCGGCAAAGCCCGCGGCGCTTCGACGTGCTGCTGGAGATCGGCATTCCCGGCCAGCGCACCGGCTGCCGCACGCTCGAGGAAGCGCTCGCACTGGCTGCCGCGATCTCGCGCTCGCCGGCCGTGCACCTCGGCGGCATCGAATGCTACGAAGGCGGCCTCGCCCGCTGCGACAGCGAGCACGACGCGCGTGAAGTCACGGCGCTGGTGCAGCGCGTGCTCGAAGTCGCGCGCTGCTGCGATGCGCAGAACCTGTTCGGTGACGACAGCCTGATGCTCACGGCCGGCGGCTCCGCGGTGTTCGACCTGGTCGTGCCGCTGCTGCGAGCACAGGGGCTGTCGCGCCCGGTGCTCGGCGTGCTGCGCTCGGGCTGCTATGTCACGCACGACAACGGCAACTACGCCCGCTTCCTGAAGCAGGTGGAGCAGCGCGAAGGGCTGGACGCCTCGCTGCGCCCGGCCCTGGAGGTCTGGGCGATGGTGCAGTCGGTGCCCGAGCCCGGGCTGGCGCTGCTGACCTGCGGCCGCCGCGACATCTCCTACGACCTGGAGCTGCCGATTCCGGTGCGGCATGCGCCACGCGGCGCCCGCGTGGCGGCCGATGCGCCGCCCGGCTGGACGATCAGCGCGCTCAACGACCAGCATGCCTACTTGCGCTTCGATGCCGCAGGCCCTGTGCCGCAGGTCGGCGATCGCGTCGCGCTGGGCATCTCGCACCCATGCACCACCTTCGACAAGTGGCGCTGGCTCGCGCTGGTCGACGACGACCTGGCGGTCAGCGGCGCCATCAGCACGCGCTTCTGAGGGCCGACATGCACAACCCTTCCGTTCATCTCCTGCAGCGCCTGCGCGAGCGCATGGCGCAGTTGCCGGCAGCGCAGCGCAGCGTGGTGCAGTGCGTGCTGGAGGACCCGCGCGCGGCGGTTGCCGCCACGGTCGAGCAGCTCGCGCAGCAGGCCGGCGTATCGATGCCGACCATCGTTCGGACCTGCCGCAGCTTCGGCTTCGAGTCGGTGCGCGAGTTCATGCTGGCGCTGGCCCAGGACCTGGCCGTCACGGGCTCCTACCTGCACCGCAGCGTGCTGGCCGAGGACAGCGCGGGCGACGTGGCGAGCAAGATCGTCCACGCCGCCGTGTCCTCGCTGACCGAGCTGGGCCGCCGCATCGACGTCGAGGTGCTCGACAAGGTCGCGAGCCGACTGGCCGAGGCCCGGCGCATCGACTGCTACTCGGTGGGCGCGGCGTCGACCTTCATGGCGAACGAGCTGCAGAGCCGGCTGTTCAGGCTGGGGTGCACCGCCAACGCGATCTTCGACGCCCACCAGCAGCTGGTCTCGGCCAGCACGCTGGGGCCAGATGGCGTGGCCTTCGTGATCTCGCACGTCGGTCGCATGCCCTACACGCTCGAGGCCGCGCGTTTTGCGCGCTCGCAAGGCGCCACCGTGGTGGCGCTGACCCAGCCGGGCACCCAGCTGGCCGAGATCGCGGACCTGGTGCTCGCAGTCTCGGTGCCGCAGGACGCGGTGATGCGGGTCGGCACCGAAGCCTATCTCGCGCACCTGGTGGTGATCGAGATCCTGATGGTGCGGCTGGCGCAGAAGCTCGGACCGGTCGCGACGCGCGGCCTTCAGCAATTCAAGCAGCTGCTGCACAAGCACGGCTTCGACAGCGCCGAGTATTCGGGCGCGTCGGAGACATTCGAGGACGAACGATGACCATGCCAGACACTGGCGCCACGGGATCCGGCCACGCGACGCTGCTCAGGGGCGGCACGGTCGTCGATGGCAGCGACAGCCCGGGATGGCAAGGCGACGTGCTGCTCGCCGGCGGGCGCATCGTGTCGGTGGCGGCGCCTGGCCGGACATCCCCCGATCTGCTCGCCGGCCTGCGCGCGCTGGGCCCCATCGACGAGATCGATTGCACCGGCCTGGTGGTCGCGCCCGGCTTCATCGACGTCCATACGCACGACGACTCGGCCGCGATCGAGAAGGCCGACATGCTGCCGAAGATCTCGCAGGGCGTGACCACCGTGATCGTCGGCAACTGCGGCATCTCGCTCGCGCCGATGGTGACCGACACGCCGCCGGCACCGTTGTCGCTGCTGGGCCGGGGCCAGTTCCGCCACGCCACGATGCGCGCCTATGCCGAAGCGGTGAACGCGGCGCGGCCGGCGGTCAACGTCGCTGCGCTGCTGGGCCACACCGCGCTGCGGATGCGCCACATGCCGGTGCTCGACCGGGCCGCCAACGCGGCCGAGCGCGCGGCCATGGCGGCCGACATGCAGGAGGCGATGGACGCCGGCGCGCTGGGCCTGTCGTCGGGCGTGTTCTACGAAGAGGCGTTCGCCGCCGACGTCGACGAGCTGGTCGCGGTCGCCAGCGTGGCGGCGCGCAACGGCGGTGTCTACGCCACCCACATCCGCGACGAACTGGCCGGCATCCTGCCGGCGCTGCAGGAGGCAGCGCTGACCGCGCGGCAGTCGGGCCTGCCGCTCGTGATCTCGCATCACAAATGCGCCGGACCCGCCAACTGGGGCCGCACCCGCGAGACGCTGCCGCTGATCGAAGCGCTGGCGCGCGGCCAGGAGATCGCCATGGACGTCTATCCCTACACGGCCGGCTCGACCGTGCTGCGCGAGGACCTGGTCGACGGCATCATCGACATCCTGATCACCGGCAGCCAGCCGCACCCCGAGGTCGGCGGCCGCTATCTGGCCAACATCGCGGCGGAGTGGGGCGTCACGCAGCAGGAGGCGGCCCGGCGCCTGAAGCCTGGCAATGCCTGCTACTTCCAGATGCGGGAGGACGACGTGCAGCGCGTGATGGCGCATCCGCTCTCGATGATCGGCTCCGACGGCCTGCCGAACGACGAACGGCCGCATCCGCGACTGTGGGGTGCGTTCCCGCGCGTGCTGGCCAGCTACTGGCGCGAGAAGGGCCTGCTGCGGCTCGAAGAGGCGGTCCACAAGATGACGGGCCTGTCGGCGGCGCGTTTTCGCATCGACGGCCGCGGCCTGCTGAAGGTCGGCCACATGGCCGACGTGGTGGTCTTCGATCCGCTGCGCGTGAAAGACGGCGCGACCTTCGAGCAGCCGCGCCAGTTCAGCGAAGGCATCGAGCGGGTCTGGGTCAACGGCGTGTTGAGCTACACCGCCGAAGGGCGCGCCACCGGTGCGCGCGCGGGGCGTTTCGTCAAGCGGGCGATGGCCGCCGGCTGATCGCGGCCGATCAGGGTTTCTCCTGCCGGCGGTCGAAGTCAATCATCATATGATTTGAATCGAGGGCTCCGCGGCGGGCTCCGCAGGAGACGATTCATGGCCCATTCATCGAACGCGGGGCGCCGGCAGTTGCTGCAGGGCCTCGGAGCCGCAGCCCTGCTGCCCTGGGTGCTGCCCGTGCAGGCCGAAGACTACCCGACCAAGCCGGTCGAGCTCGTGGTGCCGGCCTCTGCCGGCGGCGGGACCGACGCGCTGGCGCGCGCCTTCGCGGAAGCCGCAAAGAAGCACTTCCCGCAGCCGCTGGTCGTCAACGACAGGCCCGGCGCGAGCGGCGTGGTCGGCATGAGCGACGTGCTCAACGGCAAGCCTGACGGCTACAAGGTCAGCGTCGTCATCGCCGAACTCGTGATCCTGCCGCACCTCGGCCTCTCGAAGTTCACCTACGCCGACTTCCAGCCGATCGCGCGCCTCAACGCCGACCCGGCCGCGATCACGGTGCAGTCCGACGCGCCCTGGAACACGATCGAGGAATTCCTCGCCGCCGCCAAGGCCAAGCCCGGCGAGATGAAGGTCGGCAATTCCGGCAACGGCTCGATCTGGCACCTGGCCGCCGCGGGCCTCGAGGACAAGACCGGCGTCAAGTTCAACCATGTGCCCTACCAGGGTGCGGCACCCGGCGTGGTGGCGCTGCTCGGCGGCCACATCGACGCGGTGGCCGTGAGTCCCGGCGAAGTGGCGGTCCATGTGCAGGCCGGCAAGCTCAAGATGCTGGCGGTGATGGCCGACCAGCGCCTGAAGGCCTTCGACAAGGTGCCTACGCTCAAGGAGCGCAAGATCGACCTCTCGATCGGCACCTGGCGTGGGCTGGCGGTGCACAAGGCCACGCCGGCCGAGATCTCGACGGTGCTGCGCACCATGGCCCGCAAGGGCGCCGACGAGCCGCTGTTGCGCGAGCAGCTCGACAAGCTCAACCTCGGCTTCGCCTACCTCGACGCCGAGGCCTTCGGCCAGGCGATGCAGCGCGACCACGACTATTTCAAGCAGCTGGTGCAGAAGCTGGGGATCAAGGTATGAGCCCCCGCCCGGCCGTTCCGAAGGGGGCTCGCACCGCAGTGCGAAGCACGGAGGTTTTCCAATGAGCCACGCCACGGACCGGCCCGAGCTGCTGCTCGTCGCGCCGCTGATGCCCTTCCTGCTCGACCAACTGCGTCAGCACTACACCCTGCACGACCGCATCCACGTCAGCGACCCGGCCGCCTTCGCCGCCGTGGCGCCGCGCATCCGCGGCGTGGTCGCCAACGGCGAGGCCAAGGTGCCGCGCGAACTGATCGCGCAAATGCCGGCGCTGGAAGTGATCTCGGTCTTCGGCGTCGGCTACGACGGCATCGACGTCCCGGCCGCGCACGCGCGCGGCGTGCCGGTCACCAACACGCCGGCGGTCCTCAACGACGATGTGGCCGACCTCGCCATCGGCCTGCTGATCGCGGCCGCGCGCCGCATCCCGCAGGCCGACCGCTTCGTGCGCGCCAACGAATGGACCCACGGCCCGATCGCATTGAGCCGCAAGGTCACGGGCGGCCGGCTCGGCCTGGTCGGCATGGGCCGCATCGGCCAGGCGATCGCCGAGCGCGCGCTGGCCTTCAAGATGGAGGTGGCCTACACCTCGCGCTCGCCGCGTGCCGGTGTCCCTTATGCCTACCACCCCGACCCGGTCTCGCTGGCCGCGGCGGTCGACTTCCTGGTCGTGATCACGCCCGGCGGCGCCGCCACCAAGGGACTGATCGATGCCCGCGTGCTGCAGGCGCTCGGCCCCGACGGCTACCTGGTCAACGTCGCGCGCGGCAGCGTGGTCGACGAAGCCGCACTGATCGATGCGCTGCGACACGGCACCATCGCCGGCGCCGGGCTCGATGTCTTCGCCAATGAGCCGAACGTGCCGGAAGCCCTGCGCGCGCTGCCCAACGTGGTGCTGACGCCGCACATCGGCAGCGGAACCAAGCAGACGCGCGAGGCGATGGGCCAGCTCACCTTCGACAACCTGCACGCCCATTTCACGGGCCGGCCGCTGTTGACCCCGGTCGACGCCTGAACCGACCACATGGCCAAGAACACCCATGGCCGCACGCTGGACCTGCTCGGCGAGGCGATCGTCTCGCGCCGCTACGCGGTCGGCACGCCGATGCCGGCCGAGCCCCAGCTGTGCGAGGCTTTCGGCGTCAGCCGTACGGTGGTGCGCGAGGCCGTGAAGTCGCTGGTGGCCAAGGGCCTCATCATCACCGGCCCCAAGGTCGGTACCCGGGTGCTGCCCGACGAGCACTGGAACTGGTTCGATCCCGACGTGATCACCTGGCAGGCGCGTGCCGGCCTCACGCCCGAGTTCCTGCGCGACCTGCAGGACCTGCGGCGCGCGGTCGAGCCGGCCGCGGTGCGGCTGGCGGCCGAGCGCGCGACGGCCGAGGACATCGAAGAGATCGAGGCCGCCTACGCCGGCATGAAGCACGCCGTGGAATTCGGCGGCGACTACGTCAGCTTCGACCTGCGTTTCCACAACGGCCTGCTGCACAGCGCCCGCAACCGGATGCTGGCACAGATGAGCAAGGCGCTGCACGCGCTGCTGCGCACCAGCTTCGAGATCTCGACCGTCAAGAAAGACGGCCCGGCGCAGTCCCTGCCGATGCACCGTGCCGTGCTCGACGCCGTGATCGCACGCGATCCGGCGCGAGCCGAGCAAGCCATCATCCTGTTGATCGACGGCGCTCGCGCGGACATCGACGAGGTGCTGGGCTCGCGCCGACGACTGCCCCGGTTGTCGCGTCCGCCGCCGCGCCTGCGGGCGGCCGTCTGACGCGGAGCACCGTAGTTACTTCCCACCCCGGCTCGCGCATCGAGCTGTTCAGCTGCAAGAAAAAGGAGACAGGCAACATGAAATTCAAAGCACTCGTGGTCCCGACGATGATGGCCCTGGGCCTCGCCGTCGCCGGCCAGGCCTCGGCGCAGGAGAAGCTCACCGTCTGGTGGGTCAAGGGCTTCTACAAGGCCGAGGACGATGCGCTGTTCGCGGCCATCAAGAAGTTCGAGGACAAGCACAAGGGCGTCAAGGTCGAACTGTCGCAGTACCCGGTGCAGGACATGATCCCCAAGACCGTTTCGGCGCTCGACTCCGGCAGCCCGCCCGACGTCGCCTATGCCGACGTCTATGACTTCCAGGTCACGGGCAAGTGGGCCTATGACGACAAGCTCGAGGACATCAGCAGCGTGCTGGCGCCGATCGCCTCCCGCTTCGCGCCCAACACGATCGAGACCACCTTCCTCTACGACGACAAGACGAAGTCGAAGGCCTACTACGCCTTCCCGATCAAGCAGCAGACGATGCATATCGAGTACTGGATCGACATGCTCAACGAGGCCGGCTTCAAGGAGTCGGACATCCCGACGAACTGGAAGGACTACTGGTCGTTCTGGTGCGAGAAGGTGCAGCCCGCGAGCCGGCAGAAGAGCGGCAAGCGCAACTTCGGCATCGGCATGCCGATGGGTGTCGATTCGAGCGATGCCTTCTATTCGTTCCTGACCTTCGCCGATGCCTACAACGTGAAGCTCGTCAGCGACAGCGGCAAGCTGCTGGTCGACGACCCGGCCGTGCGCGCCGGCCTGATCTCGGCCATGACCGATTACACCAAGCCCTACCTGACGGGCTGCACGCCGCCGTCTTCGACCAGCTGGAAAGACCCGGACAACAACGTCGCCTTCCACAACAAGACCACCGTGATGACGCACAACGCGACCATCTCGCTGCCGGCCAAGTGGCTCGATGACTCGAACAATGCCTCGCTCACGCCCGAGCAGCGCGAGGAAGCGAAGAAGAACTACACCGAGCGCATCCGCACGGCCGGCTTCCCGAGCAAGCCCGACGGCAGCAAGATGGTCTATCGGACCGCGGTGAAGACCGGCGTGGTCTTCAAGGAAGCCAAGAACAAGGCGCGCGCCAAGGAATTCGTGGCCTTCCTGTTGCAGGAAGAAAACCTCACGCCGTACGTCGAGGGCTCGCTGGGGCGCTGGTTCCCGGTGACCAAGGCCGGCCAGGCAAGCCCGTTCTGGCAGGCCGACTCGCACCGCAAGTCGGTCTACAACCAGTACGCCGCCGGCACCGTGACCTTCGAATTCACGAAGAACTACAAGTTCACGGTGCTCAACAACGAGAACGTGTGGGCCAAAGCGATGAACCGCATCGTGAGCGACAAGGTGCCGGTGGACAAGGCGGTCGACGAGATGATCGAGCGCATCAAGACGGTCGCTCGCTGATCTGACACGGCGGCCGACCATGAGTTCCACAGCAAGCGCCGTGACCGCGGCCGGCACCGCCGCGACACCCATCAAGCTCGGACGCTGGCAGTTCTGGGGGCGGATGATGGTCATCCCCTACCTGCTGGTGTTCGCCATCTTCGTGCTCTACCCGGTGTGCTACGGCCTCTGGCTGGCGCGCCATCCGCAGAGCTACGTGCACCTGGTCGAAGATCCGATCTTCTTCCGCTCGGTGATCAACACGATCATCTTTCTGGTCGTCGCGATCAACGTCAAGATGCTCGTGGCGCTGGTGCTGTCGGGCTTCTTCGTGCAGTCGCGCTGGTGGATCAAGATCCTCGCCGGGATCTTCATCCTGCCCTGGGCGGTGCCGTCGATCCCGACCATCCTTTCGGTGCGCTTCATGCTCAACCCCGAGTGGGGCGTGATCAACACCACCATCTTCCGCCTGACCGGGCTCGACGGGCCCAACTGGCTCAACGACCCGACGCTGGCGCTCAGCTTCGCGATGCTGATGCACATCTGGAAGTCGCTGCCTTTCTGGACCCTGATCCTGGTCGCCGGGCGGCTCGCGATTCCGGGCGAACAGTACGAGGCAGCCTCGGTCGACGGCGCGAGTTCGTGGCAGAAGTTCCGCTTCATCAGCTGGCCGGCACTGCGCACGCTCTACGTGACCTCGCTGATCCTGTCGATGATCTGGACGCTGGGCGACTTCAACAGCGTCTACCTGCTGACCGGGGGCGGTCCGGCCGACCTCACGCACGTGCTGGCGACGCTCGGCATCCGCTACCTGCGACTCGACCAGGTCGATCTGTCGATGGCATCCATCGTCGTCGCCATGCCGCTGGTGCTGCCGCTGGTCTATTTCATGATGAAGAGGTTGTCCAAATGAGCCGCAAGCGCTGGACCGTCAAGGCCGTCGGCAACGAGGCCAAGCTGCTGCTGATCGGCATCCCGGTGCTGCTGTGGACGCTGATCCCGATCTACCACATGGTGCTGTTCGCGATCTCGCCGCGCGGCACCGCGACCAGCGGCCGCCTGTGGCCGACCTCGCCGACCTTCGACAACTTCTCGACGGTCTTCCATCAGAAGCACTTCTATCTCGATCATTTCTGGGTGCAGCTCGGCAACTCGCTGTTCATCGCGGTGGCGGTCGGGGCGATCACGCTGTTCGTCGCCACCACCGCGGCCTTCGCGATCAGCCGGCTGCGGGTGCGCGGCGGCCGCACGGTCATGAACATGGCGCTCTTCACCTACTTCATCCCTGCCGCGTTCCTCGCCGTGCCGATGTACAAGACCATGGGCAACTACGGCCTGCTCAACAGCCAGTGGGCGCTGATCCTCGCGATGGTCACCATCGCATCGCCTTATTGCATCTGGGTGCTCAAGCAGGCCTCCGACAAGCTGCCCTACGAGCTCGACGAAGCGGCGCGCATGGACGGCGCTTCGCCGCTGCAGCTGTTCCGCCTGGTGTACCTGCCGCTGATGGTGCCCTCGCTGGTGGCGGTGGGTACCTACGCGCTGCTGCTGGCCTGGAACGAGTACCTGTACGCCTTCCTGCTGCTGTCGAACGACCGCAGCGTGACCCTGGCCGTGGCGCTCGGCAACTTCCTCGCGGCCGACGATTCGCCCTGGGAACTGCTGATGGCGACCGGCCTCATCTACGCGCTGCCGCCGGCGGCCATCTACTACACGTTCAAGCGCTACATGGTCGGCGGCATCACCGCCGGAGCCGTAAAGAGCTGATCCAGAAGGGAAAAAGACAACATGGCTTCAGTCACGTTCAGGGATGTCCAGAAGTCCTACGGCAAGACCCGGATCATCGAGCGCCTGGGCTTCGAGATCGAGGACGGCGAGTTCGTCGTGCTGGTCGGCCCCTCGGGCTGCGGCAAGTCGACGCTGCTGCGCATGCTGGCCGGCCTGGAGGACATCAGCGGCGGCCAGATCATGATCGACGGGCGGGTCGTCAACGAGCTCGAATCGAAAGATCGGGACATCGCGATGGTGTTCCAGAGCTACGCGCTCTACCCGCACATGACGGTCGGCGAGAACATGGGCTTCAGCCTGCGCCTGCGCAAGGCCGAGAAGGGCCTGACCGACAAGCGGGTGGCCGATGCCGCCAAGATCCTGAACCTCGACCACCTGCTCGGGCGCTATCCGCGCGAGCTGTCGGGCGGACAGCGGCAGCGGGTCGCGATGGGGCGCGCGATCGTGCGCGACCCGAAGGTCTTCCTGTTCGACGAGCCGCTGTCCAACCTGGATGCCAAGCTGCGTGTGGCGATGCGGGCCGAGATTAAGGCGCTGCACCAGCGGCTCAAGACCACCACCGTCTACGTCACCCACGACCAGATCGAGGCCATGACGATGGCCGACCGGATCGTCGTCATGCACGACGGCGCGGTCGAGCAGATCGGCACGCCGCTCGAGCTCTACGACCGGCCCGACAACCTGTTCGTCGCCCAGTTCATCGGCTCGCCCTCGATGAACGTAATGGAGGGCACGGTGCGGCGCGCCAATGGCCAGTGCAGTGTCGAGGCGCAGGGCGCCTCGTGGCCGGCGCCGGCCGCCACGGGGGCGGTCGACGGGCAGGCCGTGCACTATGGCGTGCGGCCCGGCGACATCACGCTGTCCGAGCCGTCGCGCGGCGTGCCGGCGAGGGTGATCGTGGTCGAGCCGACCGGTGCCGAGACCGAATTGCTGGTCGAGGTCGGGGGCGCCCAACTGACGCTCGCGGTGCACGGCCGGGTCGACGCCCAGCCGGACCAGATGGTCGGGCTGGTGATCGGCAGCGAGAGCGTGCACTTGTTCGATCGCCAGACGGCCAAGCGGCTGGGCTGAAGCGGTCAGACGGTGGCGCCCGAGGAGGGCAGCAGGCGCGATGCGAGCGCGCGCGCCAGTCGCCAGCCCAGCCACAGGAAGGCCACTGGCAGCAGCAAGGTCTGAAGGATGAACAGCGAGAGCAGCTTGACGATCGTGAGGCTCCAGTCGGCCGCAGCCTTCTGGATCGCATCGTAGCGGCTGCGCAGGTCGTCCAGGTCCGGCATCCATTGCCGGATTCGGGCGCCGAGCCCGTCATCGCCCGCCGCGCGCTCGGCTGCGTGGCCCAGCACCGCAGCCGGCGAGGGTTCGATGCGCGCGAGTTCGGCGCGATAGCTGTCGGCCATGAAGGTGCGGTGCAACGCTTCGTTGGCCAGCGCCGTCATCGGCACCGCAAACCGCGTCACCAGCAGCACGATCAGGGCAGGGCGCAGCCACTGCCCCGCGCCCCTTCGGCCGTGCCGGTGCAGCAGCATCGCGGCGAGCAGGGCAGCGGTGAGAAGGGCGCAGACCAGCCAGTGGCTGCCAATCTCCAGCAGCAGGAGCTGGATGCCGAAGGACACGCTGGCGACCAGCATCACGTTCGCGAACTGTTCGACGTACGCGTTCAACGTCTGCAGCGCCCTGCCCGGGTGCGAAGCCGACGCCGACACCCGCGGGCTTGACGTCAAGCCGCGTTCCCTCGGCGACCGAAATCACGGCCCCGAGGGCGCGTGCGGTGTTCGGGATTCGCATCCGCCGGTGAGGGCAACCCGCATCGGGACAAACCTGGGCTCGCATGAAGATGGTTGATGCATAAACTGTTGACAAGCGATGCAATTCGCCGAGACCGTCGCCCTGCGATGCGGACGGGAGGATTATTCTTATAACGGGAGGTCTCGATGGGCCTGTCTCTCGGTGCGCTCGACTTGTCGCGGGCGTTCCAGCACTGCGTGCTTCGAACCAACCGCGCGGCAGAGTCTCACGACTGTCTGCGCCACGCGCTGTCGGACCACGTGCTCGCATGGCGGTCGGATTCGGTCGAGACCACCTTGTACCGCGCGCGCACGCCGAGGTTGCAGGCTTTCGTTCTGCGCTATGGGGCCGAAGTCGAAGTGCGTCCGCGCCCCTTCGACGGATTCGCGGTGGTGCAGATGCCGATCCGTGGCGCCTGCGCGATCGAGTTTGACGGTCACCGGATGCCGCTGCAGCCGGGCCAGGCCGCCATCATTGCGCCTCGGCGCGAAGTCAAGCTGCTCTGGAGCCAGGATTGCGAACAGCTGATCCTGAAAGTGCCCCTGAAACTCATGAGCGAGGCGGCCTGCACGGCGCGATTTCTCGTGTCCTCCGAGCCGGGCGGCGACGCGCGCGTGCACAGCGCGACGCTCATCGATGAAGCCGCACAGGACTATTGGGGCGGTCTCATGCAGGGGCTTGCGGGCCTGCTCATGCCCGATGCCGGGCAGCCTCGGGAGGCGGACCCGCCGCTGCCCTGCCATGCGTCATGGATCGGCCACTTCGAGCAGAACGTCGCGCTTTTCCTGCTGACGCAGCAGCACGGCGCGGAGGGCGCATCAGGCGATGATGCCGCCCTGCAGGCCACCGAGCGCTACATGCGCCAGCGGCTCTCTGCGCCTTTGGCGCTTGCCGACCTGGCGCACGCAGCCGGCGTCAGCGAACGCAAGCTGCACATACTGTGCAAGCGCCAGCATGGCGTGTCGCCGATGACCTGGCTGCGCAACCTGCGACTCGATGCGGCCCATGAGATGCTTCGGTTCAATGCGCGCCTCAACGTGACGGAAGCTGCCTTGACCGTCGCCTTCGGCCATTTCGGCCGCTTTTCCGCCTACTACCGGGATCGTTTCGGCACGCTGCCGGGGCAGACAGCGCGGCGGCTTCAGTAGCGGTCAGTCCGCAGGCTCGCGCGGCGCGAGCTCGGCGAACCACGCGCGGGGCGAGCGCCCCTGATCAGGCCCGAGAGACGAAAACCCACCGTCGACCGGAAGGTCGGCGCCGGTGATCCACGAGGCCGCATCCGAACACAGGAAGGCCACGGCGCGACCGACCTCCTGGCCGCGCCCCACGCGGCCGAGCGGATGAACGCGTGCACCGACCGCATCCGCGACTTCGACGGAGCCGCCGCTCAGTTGGACCAGCGACGGCGACCAGGTCCAGGCCGGCGAGACGCTGACCGCCCGGATGCCCCGGGGCGCCAGCGTCACGGCGAGGTTGCGCGTGAACTGCAGCATGCCGGCCTTGGAGGCCGGATAGAGCGCGCGCCCGGCTGCGCCGAACTTGCCGCCGGTGCTGCCCAGGTTCACGATGACCGCGCCCGGGCCCATCACCCTGGCCGCCTTCTGCGTGAAGATGGCGGCCGACACCAGGTTGACGTTCAAGGTCGCGAGCCATTGCGCCCGCGTCGATTCGAGCCCTGCGTCGGCGTAGACGCAAGCATTGTTGACGAGGATGTGCAGGCCTCCGAAATGGCTGCAGGCGATGTCGACGCAGCGTTCGATCTGTTCGTCGTGTTCGATGTCCGTTTCGACGAAGCGTGCCGCATCCCCGAGTTCGCGCGCCACGGCTTCGCCGGCCAGCCGGCTTCGGCCTGCGAGCACGACGCGGGCGCCATCGGCCACCAGCTCGCGGGCGATGTCGGCGCCCAACCCCTGGGTGGCGCCGGTGACGATGGCGACCTTGCCGGCGAGGCGCTCTTGCGGCTTCGGCTCGCGCTGTGTGTTCATGCGATGTCTCCATCCGAGGCGAGCGCGCCGGCTACGTCGGTGACGGTGGCCACCAGCCGCATGCTGGCCAGCGAAGCGTGGTGCGCTGCCGTGTCGGCGGCCGCGCAGGCGTCGGCCGCGACGGTCACCGCCAATCCGCGGTCCGCCGCCTCGCGCACCGTGCTCTCGACCACCGAATGCGTCGCGACTCCGGCAACGATCACGCGCCTCGCGTTCAGCAGCTGCAGCAACTGGTCGAGCGGTGTGCCGGCGAAGGCGCTGATGCGCGTATGTGTCAGCACGTGCTCGATCGGGCTGTCGCGCAGCGGCGCGAGCGCTTCGAGAAACTCGGCGCCCCATTCGCCATCGCGCACCGCGCCCAGCTCGCCCGCGCGGCGCAGGATCGGCAGGTGCTGCGCCAGGTCTGCGTAGTCGGGCCGGAACGCGATCCGCACGTGAAGGATCGGCCATCGGTTCTGGCGCGCGCCTGCCAGCAGGCGGCCGGCTGCGGCAATGAGCTGCCCGCGCGAAGGATCGTCCGCCGCCAGGCCGACCCGGATGCGGCCGTCCCGGTGCAGCACGTCGTTCTGGTAATGCAGCGCCAGAACCGCCGGAGATGCGGCGGCCATCAGATGAACACCTCAAGCGCGCCGAACACCGCGTCGCAGTTGACCAGGTCCACCCGCTTCAGATGCATCCGCCAGCCACCCTCTGCGGTGGCCTCGAGCTTGTGATGCACCTGGCCGGACAGCTGGCGCAGTTCGAGGCGCCATTCGCTCAGCTGCAGGTTCGACCGCACGATCACCCGGCCCCCGCCATCCAGGCCCGTGACCTGCACGTTGCCGACGAGGTGCGTGGTGCGCGTGACTGGCTGCTGCGACCAGTTGCGTGCGTGCTCGATGCGGCGCTGGCGTGTTTCGCGCAGCATGCGGTCTTCCCAGAACAGCGAGATCTGCTCGAAGGGGTCGGCCTGGCCGTGAAAGCGCGGCACCCAGTAGCGGCCGCCGTCGGTCCACAGCGCCAGCCACTCTGCGAAGCGGCGCTCGTCGAGCAGCCGCGCCTCGTCGAACAGGAAGTTCTCGATCGACCGGATGGCCGCTGCATCGAGCTTCGCACTTGCCACCGGTGTCGTCGTCACGTCGAAGTCGCGGTCAAGCAGCATGGCGGGCCTCCGTGCCGGGTGCCAGCATGTAGGCCTTCCAGGCGGCGAACTGGTTGCGCATCGGCAGTTCGCTGGTGCCGTTGGTCGACACCCAGCCGTCGTCGAGCGCGCGGTCGGTGCCCAGGTAGCGGTGCAGGCTGACCCAGTCGCCGCCGCGCGTGCCGTTGCCTTCCTGGCAGCGCCGGTACAGCTCGACGTCGTCGGGCATCACGTTCGACGACGGCGAGTTGATGAGGTTGGCATAGGTCAGCGCGCGGTCGAAGACAGCGGCGGGTGCGTCCTTGCAGCGGAACAGCTGGATCTCGATCATCGTCCGGTCGACCGTCAGGGGTCGGATGACTCGGAACTGCTGGTACACGGTGTGCGGAGATCCGCTGCCGTAGATGATCGTGTTGTGCCGGTTCATTCCGAGAATCGCGCGCGCTCTGTCTTCGCCATGGGCGGCGCTCAGGTTGGCGAAGTGTTCGGCTGCGACCGGGTCGCGGGTGGCCGCGCCCGGATCGAAGATGCCTTCCATGTAGCCGTGCCCGTGGTGGTAGGCGCGCAGTTCGAGCTTCTCCCAGAACGCGTAGGGCTCGCCGTTGCCGTCCATGATCAGCAGTTCGAACGGCATCTCACCGATTTCGCGGGACTGCTCGCGCGCCGCGGTGAACGAGGACTCGTGCGTGACGCGGGCGTGCATCGTGTCGCTGAGGTTCTCGTAGAAGACCTTCCAGTTCGACTGCTGCAGCACGCGGAAGCTGCCACCGGCCACCTCGACCTCGCCCACCGGCGACCGGTCGCAGAGGTTGTCGATCGACGACACGACGCCGCCGAGGAAGGTGCGCAGGTCGATCCCTTGCGCGCTCTGGCTGGCGAACACGAAGCCGCGGTAGCTCTCGACCCGGGCCAATGCGCGCATCGAGAAGTCGGGGTGGGTGGGGTCGTAGCAGGTGCCTTCGAAGCCGCTTCGAAGTGGCGCAGACAGGTGGGTTCCGTCGAGCTGGTAGGTCCAGGCGTGGTAGGGGCAGCGAAAGAACTTGCCGACGCAGCCGCTGCCTTCGGCCACCAGCTTGGCCCCCTTGTGCGCGCAGCGGTTGTAGAGCACCTTCACCGAGCCGTCGGCGGCCCGGACCATGATCACGTCCTGGTCGCCGATCCGGGTCGTGTCGTAGTCGCCAGGGGCCTTGACCTGGCTCTCGTGCCCGACATAGATCCATGCCTGGCCGTAGATGCGTTCCATCTCCAGTTCGAAGATGGCGGGGTCGGTGTAGACGCGCTTGTGAACGCTGTCCTCGCGCACCAGGCGCGAGAGTTCGTCGTGCGGGATCACTCTGCTGTTCTCCTGTGTCTGCCGGCCTGGCCTTGCACGGCCCGGTCATCGGCGGCATTCAGTCTGGTCGAACGGCGCCCGCCGCAATAGCCGGCGATCGCATCGGGCTATCCGCAAACGGCAAGTCGGGGCCGGAAAGCCGAAAGCGGATAGCCACCTCCGGAACCGGATAGACGCAGTGCCGCCGCCAACGCACGATGCCGGCAACCCACGCACATGAGACGACGCCAAGGACGCCCGAACCATGACTTTCACGCTCTTCATCGAGCAGCTCGCCAACGGCATCGGCTACGGCCTGATGCTGTTCCTGATCGCTGCCGGCATGACGCTGATCTTCGGCGTGATGGACACCATGAACATCGCCCACGGCACGCTGTACATGCTGGGCGCCTACTTCGGTGCCACGGCGCAGCTGCTCACGGGCTCGTTCCTCCTGGCGTTGCTGGCCGCAGTCGGCGGCGCCCTGGTCTCGGGTGCCGTGCTCGAACTGCTGCTGATGCGGCGCCTGTACCTGCGCAACCATCTGGTCCAGGTGGTCGCGACCTTCGGCGTCATCCTCGTGGCCGAGGATGCAGTGAAGGCGCTGTGGGGCGTCGCGCCGCTGATGGCCGCGACGCCGCAGTCACTGGCCGGCTCGGTGCAGATGTTGCCGGACCTGCCTTACCCCGCCTATCGATTGCTGGTGTTGTTCGTCGGGCTCGCGGTGGCGCTCGGCCTCTATGTCGTCGTCGGCCACACCCGCATCGGCATGCTGGTGCGGGCCGGGGCCTCGAACCGGCGCATGGCCGAACTGATGGGCGTGCGCGTGCGCCGCGTGTTTGCCGCGATCTTCGGGCTCGGTGCTGTGCTCGCGGGGCTGGCGGGTGCGCTGATGGGGCCGATCACGGCGGTTCAGATCGGCATGGGCGAGGCGATCCTGATTCCCGCGCTGGTGGTCATCGTGATCGGCGGGCTCGGGTCCATCCGTGGGGCCTTCGTCGCGGCATTGCTGGTCGGCGTGATCGACACCGCCGGGCGCGCCTTCGCGCCGCCGCTGCTGCGCCAACTGCTGCCGCCGGCGCTGGCGTCCGACCTTGCATCGTCGATCGCCGGCCTGGCCATGTACCTGCTGATGATCGTGGTGCTTGTCGTCAAGCCCCAAGGCCTGTTCCCGGCGCGCGGCTAGCCATGTCTGTCACTTCCACTTCCGTGGCTCGCGCCGTCCTCCGGCGCGAGAGAACCTCGTGGCTTGCCACCGCGTCGGCCTGGGCGCCATGGCTGCTCTTGTGCGCGCTGGCCGCGTGGCCGATCCTCGGTGCGGCAGTCGGTCTCGACTACTACACGGGATTCACCCGCCGCGTGCTGATCGTCGCGCTGGCGGCCACCAGCCTCAATTTCCTCGTCGGCGTCGGTGGCATGGTGGCCCTCGGGCATGCGGGATTCCTGGGCGTCGGCGCCTACACCCTGGTGGCCTTGAGCGAGGCCGGCGTCAGTTCCGCCTGGGTGCTCTGGGCCGGCGCGATGGCTGTGTCGGCATTGGTCGCGCTGGTGATCGGCGCGGTCTCGCTGCGCACCCGCGGCGTGTACTTCATCATGATCACGCTGGCCTTCGCGCAGATGCTCTATTACATCGCCGTATCGCTGCGGGCTTATGGCGGCGACGACGGCTACAACCTGGCGCAGCGGCCGTGGCTCGGCCTCGGCCTGGACGCGAACCCCGAGCTGGGCTTCCATGGCGTCGTGCTCGGCCTGTCGGCGTTGTGGTTCTGGTTCTTCAGCCAGATGCTCGGCTCCCGCTTCGGCAAGGCCATCGTCGGCATCCGCGACAACGAGGCGCGCATGGCCGCGCTGGGCCACCCGGTGTTTGCGCTCAAGCTCATGGCCTTCGCCATCGCCGGCGCGGCGGCGGGGCTTGCAGGCGCGCTGCTTGTGATGCACAACGGTTTCGTCAGCCCGTCGAGCATGCACTGGTCGCAGTCGGCCACGCTGATCGTGATGGTGGTGCTTGGCGGACTGGGCTCGCGTTGGGGAGGGTTGGTCGGCGCCGCGGTCTGGATGACGTTCGAGGAACTGCTGCGGCCCTGGACCGAGTACTGGCACTGGCCGCTCGGGTTGGCGCTGATCGCGATCGTGCTCGTGGCGCCGCAGGGATTGGCTGCACTGGCTCTTCGCGCCGGCCAGCGCCGCAACGGGAGTTCGCCATGAAGCGCCCCTTGTTCGTGGCCTGTGGCCTGCGCAAATCCTTCAGAGGCCTGCTCGCAACCGACGACATCAGCATCGAGGTGGCGGCTGGCGAGGTGCATGCGCTGATCGGACCGAACGGTGCCGGCAAGAGCACCTTGGTCAACCTGCTTTCTGGCCTGCTGCCGGCCGACGGCGGAACCATCGAGCTCGACGGCCATCGGCTGGAGCGCCTCGCGGCGCATGCACGCGCCAGGGCCGGGCTGTCGCGCTGCTTCCAGGTCACCAGCCTGTTTGCCGCCGCGTCGGTGCGCGACAACCTGCTGATGGCGGTGCAGGCGCATCGCGGCGGCAGCTTCTGGCCCTGGGGCCGGCGCGACAGCGAAGCCGCACTGGTGGATGCCGCGGCCGCGCTGGCGGACCGGGTCGGGCTGGGCGACCGCCTGGAGGCGATCGCCGGCACCCTGCCGCATGGCGCCCAGCGCCAGCTCGACGTCGCGCTCGCGCTGGCGGCGCGACCGAAGCTGCTGCTGCTCGACGAACCGATGGCCGGCATGGGCCCCGACGAATCGGCCCGTATGGCCGAGCTGATCGGGCAGTTGCGCCGCGAGATGGCAATCCTTCTGATCGAACACGACATGGAGGCGGTCTTCCGGCTGGCGGACCGCATCTCGGTGCTCGTGAACGGCCGTGTGCTCGCGACCGGAGACGTTGCGGCGATCCGGCGCGATCCGACGGTGCAGGCGGTCTACCTCGGATCGGAGCTGGCCGCATGAAGCCGCTGCTGTCTTGCCGCGGCCTGAACGCCGGCTATGGCGCGGGTCAGGTGCTCTTCGATCTCGACTTCGACATTGAAGCCGGTGAAGTGGTGGGCCTGCTGGGCCGCAACGGCATGGGCAAGACCACCACGATCAAGACCGTCGTCGGACTGCTGAAGCCGATGCGGGGCCAGCTGCTGTTCGAGGGCGTCCGCATCGACGCGCTGCCGACCGACGCGGTGGCGCGCCTGGGCATCGCGCTGGTGCCCGAGGGCCGCCAGTGCTTTCCGAACCTCACGGTCAGAGAGCATCTGCGGGCCTTTGCCGATGTCCGCCACGGCGGCCCCAGGCGCTGGACGCCGCAAGCGCTCTGCGAGCTGTTCCCGCGCCTGGCGGAACGCAGCGGCCACTTCGGCAACCAACTGTCGGGCGGCGAGCAGCAGATGCTCGCAATCGCGCGGGCGTTGTCGACCCACCCGCGCCTGTTGATCCTCGACGAGGCCACTGAAGGGCTGGCGCCGCTGGTGCGCGAGGAGATCTGGCGCTGCCTCGAACAGCTCAAGCACCAGGGCCAGACCACGATCGTGGTCGACAAGTACGTCGACCGCCTGGTCCGGCTGGCCGACCGTCACCTGATCCTCGAACGCGGCGCGCTGGCCTGGACCGGCAGCTCCGACGCGCTCGATGCCGATCGCGGCCTCTGGTCGCGCTACCTCGGTGTTTGACTTTCGATTCCCCACCTCCTGGAGCCTTGCCATGATCCACCGCAGAATTCGCCACGGACTTCTTCTCGCCGCTCTGGCGCTTGCGTCCACCGCGCAGGCGGCCGACAGCTTGAAGATCGGCTTCCTCACGACCCTCTCGGGGCCCGGTGCGGCGATCGGGCAGGAGGTGCGTGATGGCTTCCTGCTCGGCCTGCGGCATTCGGGCGGCACGTTCGGCGGCGTGCCGGTTGAGCTGAACATCGCCGACGATCAGCAGAACCCGGAAACCGGCCGCCAGGCGGTAGAGCGCTTCGTCAAGCGCGACAAGGCGGACATCGTCACCGGCATCGTGTTCTCGAATGTGCTGCTGCCGGTGCTGCCAGCAATCCTCGGTTCGGACACGGTCTACCTCAGCACCAATTCCGGCCCGGCCGAGTACGCCGGCGGCAAGTGCAACAAGAACTTCTTCGCCGTTGCCTGGCAGAACGAGGACATCCCGGCTGCGATGGGCAAGTACGCCACCGACCGCCAGTTCAAGCGCGTGGCATTGATCGCGCCCAACTATCCCGGCGGGCGCGAATCGCTCGGTGGCTTCAAGCGCCTCTTCCGCGGCCAGGTGGTCGAGGAGATCTATACCAAGCTCGGCCAGCTCGACTACGCGGCCGAACTGGCGACCTTGCGTGCGGCGGCACCCGACGCCGTGTTCTTCTTCCTCCCGGGCGCGATGGGCGTCAACTTCATCAAGCAGTACCAGGGCGCGGGGCTCGCCAGCCGGGCCACGCTGCTGGCGCCGGGTTTCTCCGCCGACGAGGACACGATCAAGGCGGTGGGCGACGCGCTGGTGGGTACCTACAACGCTTCGCAGTGGGCGGCCGATCTTCCGAATGCGGCCAACCGCAAGTTCGTCGACGATTTCAAGGCGACGTATGGCCGCATGCCGAGCCTGTATGCCTCGCAGGGCTACGACACGGCGCTGCTGGTCGACAGTGCGGTCAAGGCTGCCGGCAACCGGCGCAGCGACCCTGTCGCATTGCGCGATGCGCTGCGCCGTGCCGACTTCCAGTCGGTGCGCGGCGGCTTCAAGTTCAACAACAACCAGTACCCGATCCAGAGCCTGCACCTTCGAGTGGTCGAGAAGGACGCGACCGGCCGCGTCGGCAACAAGTTCGTCAGCACGCTGCTCGCGGACCATGCCGATCCGTTCGTCGCCGAATGCGCCATGAAATGACGCGCATCCCTTTCGGATCGCCAATCGACACAGCAAAGGAGTAACGCCATGCCGACAGACCGGTTTGACGCATTGATCGTGGGCAGCGGCATCAATTCGCTGGTCTGCGCAGCAATGCTTGCCAGGGAGGGCAAGAAGGTGTGCGTGCTGGAGCGCGAGTCGCAGCTCGGGGGCTGCATCCGCACCGAGGCGCTGACCCGCCCCGGCTTCCTGCACGACACTATGTCCACCGCGCACCCGCTGTTCGTCACTTCGCCGGCCTATGCAGAACTCGGCCCTGCGCTGCACGAAGCCGGCTTGGCGTACTGCCGCAACGACAGGCCCACTGGTGTCCTCCTGCCCGATGGGCGTCACCTGCTTTTGCAGACTTCGCGCCAGGGCAACGTCGAGCGCTTCGAGCAACTGGCGGCCGGCGATGGCGTGGCCTACGCGGCGGCCATGGGGGAGGTCGAGGGCAATGCCGAACTGGTCTTTGCGCTGCTCGGGCAGGAACTGTGGAGTTCCGGCGTCGCCAAGGCCGTCGCCAAGCGCGTGTGGCGACGCGGCGCCCATCCAACACTGGGGTTCTTCGGCGCGTCGCTGCAAAGCTGCCGTGCGTGGCTCGAAGGTGACTTCGAGTCGGACCTGCTGCGCGCGCTGCTGGCTCCGTGGGTCTTGCATTGCGGCCTCGGTCCGGAGAGCGCGATGTCCGGGCTCATGGCGCAGGTCGTCGCGATGTCGCTCGAAAGCGTCGGCCTGCCGCTGGTGCAGGGTGGCAATGCCAACACGGTGCTGGCCTTCAGGCAACTGATCGAATCGAAAGGTGGCCGGATGCTCACGGATGCCGACGTGACGGAGGTGATGGTGCAACGCGGCCGTGCAGTCGGCGTGAAGCTCACCGATGGGCGCGAGTTCGCCGCCCGACAAGTGGTCTGCAACGTCACGCCGACGCAACTCTACGGACGGCTGCTCGCGCCCGGGCATGCGCCGCCGGAGATTCGTCGGCAGGCTTCGGCCTACCGCTACGGCAAGGGAAACATGCAGATCCACCTGGCGCTGTCGGAACCGCCCCAGTGGCCCGATGCGCAACTTGGCGAAGTCACCTACCTGCACCTGACCGGTGGGCTCGACAGCGTGTCGCGGGCGGTCGACGAGGCCCAGCGCGGCCTGCTGCCGGCCGAGGCCACGGTGTGCGTGGCGCAGCCCAGCGCGGTCGATCCCTCGCGGGCGCCGGCAGGCCAGAGCGTGCTGTGGATCCAGTTGCCGGAGTGCCCGCGCGAACTGCGCGGCGATGCCCTCGGCCAGATCGCCACGCCGGCCGACGGCCGATGGAACGAGGAGGTGCGTGAACGCTATGCCGACCGCATCATCGAGCGCATCGCGCGCCAGGTGCCGAACCTGAAGCGCAGCATCGTCGGCCGCCACGTCATTTCCCCGGCGGACCTCGAACGCATGAACATCAACCTGGTGGGCGGCGACCCCTACAGCGGCGAATGCAGCCTGGACCAGTTCATGATGTGGCGCCCCTTGCGAGGCCTCAAGAACCACCTCACGCCGGTCGCCAACCTCTGGCACATCGGCGCCTCGACCCATCCCGGACCAGGGCTCGCCGGGACCTCGGGGTTCCACGTCGCCAGGCATCTGTCGCGCGCTTCTTCCTGACGATCTCGCGCGCACGTTCAACCCGCCATCTCTCAGAAGGAACCTCATGAGCATCGATCTCGTCAAGTTCGCGTCCGACATCGCATCGGGCCGCATCCGCATCGTCGACCTGACGCACACCTTGTCGGCGGATTTCCCGGCCCTGCAACTGCCACCGCAGTTCGGCCAGGTGTGGGCCTTCAAGCAGGAGCGCATCAGCCACTACGACGAGGCGGGCCCCGGCTGGTACTGGAACAACTTTTCCTGCGGCGAACACACTGGTACGCACTTCGATGCGCCTGCGCACTGGATCACCGGCAAGGATGGCGCGGACAACACGGTCGACACGATCGACCCGCGCAACTTCGTCGGCCAGGCCGTGGTGGTCGATGCGAGCGCCGAGGTCGCGGACAACCCCGACTGGCTGCTGAGCTCCGATTTCCTGCGCGCCTGGGAGGCCCGGCACGGCCGGATTCCGCGCGATGCCTGGCTGCTCTTCAGAACCGATTGGTCCAAGCGCGAGATGCCGGCGGCCTACGTCAACATGCACGACGATGGTCCTCATACGCCGGGCCCGACGCAGGAGGCGATCGAATGGCTGATCGGCGAGCGCCAGGTGCGCGGCTTCGGCGTCGAGACCATCAACACGGATGCTGGCCAGTCCTTCGGCTGGCCCATGGCCTATCCGTGCCACACGCTGATGCACGGCGCCAACCGCTTCGGCCTGCAGTGCCTGAGGAATCTCGATCAACTGCCGTCGACCGGCACGCTGATCTTCTCGGCACCTCTGAAGATCCAGAACGGATCGGGCAGTCCGCTGCGGGTGCTGGCGCTGGTGCCGGCAGAGCAGGGCGAGCGCGAGGGCGCTTGAGGAGGCGAGGGCGAGTGTGCGGCGATCCGCACACGATTTCTGCCCTGTGTCTGGATTCACGGGATCGGCCGACTCCGGATTCGAACAAGAGTCAAAGGAGCTTTTGAACGGCCTGAGCGCCCCCGGAGCGTGGCCAAAGAAAAAGGGCGCCGGAGCGCCCTTTGTTTATCCTGCGGATCGCCGCCGAGGATCAGCGGCCGAAGGAGCGGCCACCGCCGCCACCGCCGTAACCACCACCGCCGCCGCCGTAGCCGCCACCCGAGCGACCGCCGCCACCCGAACGGCCACCGCCGCCGGAACGGTTGCCGCCGTAGCCGCCACCGCCGCCACGACGGCCGCGGCCGCCCAGGCTGTCGACGCTGGTACGCAACGGATCGGGCTGGCCGTCGCCGCCGGCGACCGCTTCGGCGCGCAGATGCGCCACCGCATCGGCTTGCGTCGGGCTGTGGCTGTTGCCGTGATGGCGCGGCTGGCGCTCTTCATGCGGCAGATGGTTCTGATGGTGCGTCGGCGCATGGTGCGGCGCGCGCGCCGGTCCTTGCGGTCCGCGTGCCGGACCCTGGCCGCGGCCGCCCTGGCCACGCGGGCCCTGGCCGCCGCCGTTGGCGCTGCGGCCGGCCGGTGCGCCCTGGCCCTGGCCGCCGCCGCGGCGCTGGCCACCGCCATTGCCACCGCCGCCGCCGCCACTGCGCTCGCCCTGGCCCGCCTTGTTCTCGCGGATGCGCTGCATCATCTCGGTGCGAGCCGCCTTGGCGGCGGCCTGCATCACTTCGCGGCTCGGCGGACGGCCAGCGCCGCCCCAGATCGTCTGACGACCCATGGCGATCGGCTCGGCGCGTTCGCCGTCCTCGGGACCGAAGCCGTCGATGACCTGCACCGGAATCGTCTGCTTGGTGAAGCGCTCGATCTCCTGCATGAAGCCTTCTTCGTCGAGGCACACGAAGCTCACGGCCTCGCCGCTCGAACCGGCACGGCCGGTGCGGCCGATGCGGTGCACGTAGTCTTCGCTGACGTTCGGGATCTCGTAGTTGACGACATGCGGCAGCTCGTCGATGTCGATGCCGCGGGCCGCGATGTCGGTCGCCACCAGGGCGCGGATGTCGCCGCTCTTGAAGCCGGCCAGCGCCTGCGTGCGGGCGCTCTGGCTCTTGTTGCCGTGCAGCGCCATCGCCTCGATGCCGTTCTTGGTCAGGAACTCGGCCACGCTGTTGGCGCCGAACTTGGTGCGGGTGAAGACCAGCACCTGGCTCCACTTGTGCTCGTTGATGATGTGGGCGAGCAGCGCCTTCTTCTTGCCGCGGCCGACCGGGTGGATCACCTGCGTGATGCGCTGCACCGTGGTGTTGCGCGGCGTGACCTGGATGCTCTGCGGGTTCTTGAGCAGCGTGGCGGCGAGGTCGCGGATCTCGTCGCTGAAGGTGGCCGAGAACAGCAGGCTCTGCTTTTCGCGGGGCACCAGCGCGAGGATCTTCTTGACGTCGTGGATGAAGCCCATGTCGAGCATGCGGTCGGCTTCGTCGAGCACCAGGATCTGCACCTGCGACAGGTCGAGCATGCCTTGTTGCTGCAGGTCGAGCAGGCGGCCGGGGGTGGCGACCAGGATGTCGACGCCGCTCTTGAGCTTGCTGATCTGCGGGTTCATGCCGACGCCGCCGAAGATCACGGTCGAGGTCAGCTGGAGGTACTTGCCGTAGGTGCGAACGGACTCTTCGACCTGGGCCGCGAGTTCGCGCGTGGGGGTCAGCACCAGGGCACGGATGCCGGTGCCGCCGAACTTGTTGGTGGCGCTGCGGCTCATCGTGAGCTTGTGCAGCAGGGGCAGGGTGAAGGCAGCGGTCTTGCCGGTGCCGGTCTGGGCGCCGCCCAGGAGGTCGTGGCCGTCGAGCACGGCCGGAATGGCCTGGGCCTGGATCGGCGTCGGCGTTTCGTAGCCCTGCTCATGCACGGCCTTCAAGATGGCCGGGGCCAGCTTCAGTTCATCAAAGTTCATTGAGTTCAACAAGCGCCCTACACGGCGCAGTGGTATCCACCCGCTCGGGCGTCATGTGGACGTCGAGCCAGTAAGGGCAGATGAAGGTCAGAGGTGGGAGCCCGAAAGCCTGCATAAGGCCGTCTTCGTCCCCGGCAGAGAGCCGGCGTCGCGGGCAACTGGACCCGGCAACAGCCGCTATTGTCTCATGAACCGGGATGAAGGGTGAAATGACGCGGCGGGTCGTGGAAGCACGCGGTCCGGAACTGCGGCGCTAAACTCTTACTTCGCCAGTATTACCAGGAGCGCCCATGCGACTCACCTCCAAGGGTCAGGTGACCATTCCCCAGAACATTCGCGAGCTCGCGGGCCTCAAGCCCTACGACGAGGTGGAGTTCGAGTACCGCAACAAGCAGATCATCGTGAAGCCCGTGAAGCGCACGACATCGCCCGCCAAGGAAGCGATCGGCCTGCTGCGCGGCAGCGCGAACTCGAATATCGGCCTGTCGGCGGACGAGTGGCTGGAGATGACGCGTGGCGAACGCTGAGGCGCTGGAAACCTTCCTGATCGACAGCAACGTCCTGATCGACGTCATCCACGAAGATCCGAGATGGATGGACTGGTCGGCCTCGGCCATCGGCGATTGCCTGAACCGCGGCAAGCTGGCCATCAATCCGTTGATCTATGCCGAGGTGTCGGTCTACTTCATTTCGGACCGCGACCTGGACGCCGCGCTGCCCCCGCGACTCTACGAGCGGCTGGAGCTGCCTTATGCGGCGGCGCGAACTGCGGCATCGGCGTTCCACCAGTATCGCAAGGCCGGCGGCACGCGAGCCTCCCTGCTGCCGGACTTCTACATCGGCGCCCACGCTCAACTGGCGGGTTGCACCCTCGTGTCGCGCGACAGCGCGCGCTACAAGACCTATTTCCCCAAGCTCAAGCTCATTTCGCCGAAGCACAAGTAGAGCGTCCGCCGCCGGCCCGCTCCAGATAGACGAACATGCCCTGGATCGCCTCGCGCTGGTCTTCGCGGATCGGTGCCCGGATCAGTTGGACCAGGTCGAAGCCGTGCCGCGCGGCCAGCCCGCGCAGGTAGCGCTCCGAATGAGCGTAGCGCAGGCTCGGCAGCAACTCGAAATCGACGCTTTCGTCGGTGCTGCTCTCGGCCGAGAAACAGAAGAGTCCGCCTGGTTCCAGCCGCTGCTCCAGCGCGGCGAAGACCGGCTCCAGGTCGCCCACGTAGATGAAGACGTCGGCGGCGGTGACCAGGTCGTAGCGGGCGTCCGTGCCTCGCAGGTAGGCCCCGATGTCAGCGTGCGCAAGCTCGTCGTAGAGCCCGAGGGCCCGGGCCTTGTCCAGCATCTGGCTCGACAGGTCGACGCCGGTGAGCCGCACCGCCATCGGCTTGAGCAGCGCAGCGCACAGGCCGGTCCCGCAGCCGAGATCGAGGGCCGAGCGGAAGCGGCCCCGGCCCAGCGCGGCGAGGTGCCTGGCCAGGGTGCTGTGCGCCTGGTAGCCGAGCAGGCCCACCAGGTGCGCATCGAACTCGTCGGCGTAGTCGTCGAACAGGGTTTCGACATAGTGGCCCGGCGCGGTCGCCGGCGCAGGGCCGTCGGAGACCGCGGCGAGGTAGTACCGGTGCAGCGCCGGATCGCCGCCGTGCGCCAGGGCCTGCTCGAAGGCGTGGGCGGCTTCCGGGTGGCGGTTCAGTTCCCGCAGGATGCTGCCTCGATTGCTCCAGGCCTGGGCGATGCCGGGGTCGGCGGCCAGCGCGTGGTCGTAGGAGGCGAGCGCCTCCCCCGGCCGGCCCAGCGCCTGCAGGGTCTGGCCATGGCGAAGCCACAGCTCACCGGCGGGAAGCACGCCCAGCGACAGCAGCTTCTCGAAGGCCGCCAGGGCTTCCGGGTGCCGGTTCAGCTGCCCGAGGGCGCTGGCCTTGTGAAACCAGGCGTCCGGGTCCTCGGCTTCGGCCTCCAGGGCCTGCTCGGCGGCCGCCAGGGCCGCCTGCGGGCGCGACAGCTTCAACTGCGTCGCTGCGAGGTTGACCAGGGTCGAGACGCGGCCCGGCAGCAGCGCGAGCGACGACAGGAACAACTGCTCCGCGGCCTCGAAGCGGCCGGTCTCGAGGGCCTTCAGCCCATCGAGGAAGAACTGCCGGGCCTGGGCGAAGGCATCGGGGGTGGGGGTGGGGCGCATGGCGGCAGGGGCGGCGGCCGCCGCGGGCGGCGTCCGGAGAGCTCGGATGGAGCCGGAGAATAGCAGCGCCGCGCGCGCTTCTTCGGGGAATCAAGGGGCCTGGGTTAGACTTGGCCCCAAACCCCGGTCGGAAAACGCGCTGCAGCAGCAAGCGCCTGCCACGCAAGGCAGATTCGCCATCGATCCTCGCACAAGATCGTTGTCGGGTTGCCCGGCCACCCCGAACAGTCCCCATCACCGAACAGAGATAGACATGGCCCAGTACGTCTACACCATGAACAAGGTCAGCAAGACCGTGCCGCCCAAACGGCAGATCTTGAAGGACATTTCGCTCTCGTTTTTCCCCGGCGCCAAGATCGGCGTGCTCGGCCTGAACGGCTCGGGCAAGTCCTCGCTGTTGAAGATCATGGCCGGCATCGACAAGGAGATCGAGGGCGAGGCGCTGCCGATGCCCGGTCTCACGATCGGCTACCTCGAGCAGGAGCCCAAGCTGAACGCCGCCCACACGGTGCGCGAATCGGTCGAGGAAGCCATGGGCGCGGTCTACGCGGCCAAGGCGCGACTCGAGGAGGTCTACGTGGCCTACGGCGCCGAAGACGCCGACTTCGACGCACTCGCGGCCGAGCAGGCCGAGCTCGAAGCCATCATCGCCACCGCCGGCACCGATTCCGAACACCAGCTCGAGATCGCCGCCGACGCGCTGCGCCTGCCGCCATGGGACGCCAACATCGGCGTGCTGTCGGGCGGCGAGAAGCGCCGCGTCGCGCTGTGCCGGCTGTTGCTGAGCAAGCCCGACATGCTGCTGCTCGACGAGCCGACCAACCACCTGGACGCCGAATCGGTCGAGTGGCTCGAAGTCTTCCTGCAGCGCTTTCCCGGCACTGTCGTGGCGATCACCCACGATCGCTACTTCCTCGACAACGCGGCCGAGTGGATTCTCGAACTCGACCGCGGCCGCGGCATTCCCTGGAAGGGCAACTACAGCACCTGGCTCGAGCAGAAGGGCGAACGCCTGGCGCAGGAGCAGAAGAGCGAAGAAGCCCACGCCAAGGCCCTGAAGAAGGAACTCGAATGGTCGCGCCAGAACCCGAAGGCGCGCCAGGCCAAGAGCAAGTCGCGCCTGGCCCGCTTCGAGGAACTGAGCGACTTCGAATACCAGAAGCGCAACGAGACGCAGGAAATCTTCATTCCGGTGGCCGAGCGCCTGGGCAACCAGGTGATCGAGTTCAAGAACGTCACCAAGTCCTTCGGCGACCGGGTGCTGATCGACAACCTGAGCTTCGAGATCCCGGCCGGCGCGATCGTCGGCATCATCGGTCCGAACGGCGCCGGCAAGTCGACCCTGTTCAAGCTGATCGCCGGCAAGGAAACGCCGGACTCCGGCGAGGTGGTGATCGGCCAGACGGTCAAGATGGCCTTCGTCGACCAGAATCGCGACGCGCTCGGCAACGAGAAGACCGTGTGGGAAGACATCTCCAACGGCCTCGACATCATCAATGTCGGCAAGTTCCAGATGGCCAGCCGGGCCTACGCCGGGCGCTTCAACTTCAACGGCGCCGACCAGCAGAAGAAGGTCGGCACCCTGTCGGGCGGCGAGCGCGGGCGGCTGCACCTGGCCAAGACGCTGATCGCGGGCGGCAACGTGCTCATGCTCGACGAGCCGTCGAACGACCTCGACGTCGAGACGCTGCGGGCGCTCGAAGACGCGCTGCTGGAGTTTGCGGGTTCGGTGCTGGTCATCAGCCATGACCGCTGGTTCCTCGACCGGATCGCGACCCACATCCTGGCGGCCGAAGGCGACAGCCAGTGGACCTTCTTCAACGGCAACTACCAGGAGTACGAAGCCGACAAGAAGAAGCGCCTGGGCGAAGAAGGTGCCAAGCCGCACCGGATGCGCTTCAAGGCCCTGAAGTAACGACAGCAAGGCGCATAGACCCGGGCGCGTCGCGGCGCCCTTTCCGAAGGAGCATGCCATGGCAGCAGCGACTCGGTATCTTCTGGCGACGGCCCTGGCCGCCGTGGCCGGTTGCGGCGGTGGTGGTGGCGGCGGCAGCAGCGTCGCCGTCTCCGCCTTCGGCGTCAACGGCATGTCGACGCAGGGCGCGCCAGCCCCGGCCGGCAGCAGCGTCGCCGCACCACCCGCGGGCGCCGCGCCCTCATCGCCGTCGTTCAAGGTCACCGAACTGGCGACTGGCCTCGACACCCCCTGGGCTTTGGCCTTCCTTCCCGACGGCCGCATGCTGATCACCCAGCGCGGCGGCCAGTTGCGGCTGCGCAATGCCGATGGGTCGGCCGTCAATGGCGGTGCCGATCAGGTCGCCGGCGTGCCCGTGGTCGCGGCGGTGGGGCAGGGCGGGCTGCTCGACGTCGCGGTGGATCCGGCCTTTGCGAGCAATCGCCGCATCTATCTCAGCTTCGCGGAGCGCGATGGCGCCGATCCGAGCCTCAACGGCACGGCGGTGGCCCGGGCCGAACTCGACGCGGCCAATCGCACGCTCGGCAACCTGACGGTGATCTACCGCCAGTCGCCCAAGGTCGACAGCACGGCGCATTTCGGTTCTCGGCTGGTGTTCGACCGCAGCGGCTATCTGTTCGTGACCCTGGGCGAGCGCCTGCTCGACACCCAGCGCGGCTTCGCGCAAGACCTGTCGCGCGGCAACGGCAAGGTGGTACGGATCACCACCGACGGCGCGCCGGCTCCCGGCAACCCCTTCGCCGCCACCGCCGGTGCACAGCCCCACATCTGGAGCTACGGCCATCGCAATCCGCAGGGCGCGGCGCTGCATCCCGCGACCGGTGATCTCTGGACCCACGAGCATGGTCCGCAGGGCGGCGACGAGGTCAACCTGACCCTGCCGGGGCGCAACTACGGCTGGCCAGTCATCAGCTACGGGCAGGAATACGGCACGCTCACGCAGGTGGGCGAAGGCACCACCAAGCCGGGCCTCGAGCAGCCGCTGACCTACTGGGAAAAGATCGACGGCTCGGCCTGGACGCCGGGCACGCAGAAGTCGTCGATCGCGCCGAGCGGCATGGCCTTCTATACCGGCGATGCGCTGGCCGAATGGAAGGGCAATCTCTTCGTCGGCGCGCTCGCCGGCACCGCGCTCTGGAGGCTCAAGCTCGACGGCAACGCGGTGGTCGGCCGCGAGCGATTGCTGGCCGAGCGCGGCGAACGCATCCGCGACGTCCGGCAGGGGCCCGACGGCTGGCTGTACCTGTTGACCGACAGCAGCAACGGCAAGCTGCTGCGGGTGGAGCGCCAGTGAACAGGCCGAGCGCGCGGCGAGTCAAGCGGATCCGGTGGAGAACCTTTGCGCGGCACCTGCCGCGCGCGGCGCGCCCGCGAGCACGCGCCGGCGCACCGCCTCGATGTTGTTGCGCAGCGCATAGAGCTCGTCGGCATAGGACAGCGGCACCGCGACCTTGTTGACCACGCGGTCGAGGTCGCCGAGTTCCTTCAGCAGCGCGTCGGGGTCGCCGGTATGCGCCTCCAGCTTGTGCTCGACCTCGCGCAGCCGTGCATACCAGCGGAACACGCGGCGGCGGACCCGGAACTGGTAGAGCGGCGGCACGATCCGGCTCAGCGGCAGCATCAGCACCAGCAGGCCGCCCAGCACCAGCCACATCCGCTCGACCAGGTTGCTGGCCCAGAACGGCAGGTAGCGCTGCCAGAACGGCGGCGTGCCGTTGATGGCGCGATCGCCTTCGGGGCTGACCGGCAGTTCGCTGGTCCGGGTGTTGGGAAAGTCGCGCGCGCGGTTGAACCAGCCGGCGCCGCCATGCAGGCTCTGCGCGGTCTGCGCGAACAGCTGTCGCAGCGCGGGGTGGGTTTCCTCGCGCGACAGCAGCGAGGTGGTGGCGGCCAGCAGCGACACGTCGTGCGACGGCAGGTCGGCCGCCAGGTCGACCACGCCGCGCGGCAGGTCCACCGGCTGCAGGAAGGCGAAGCGCCGCGAATAGGCGTCGCTCTGCTGGAAGTCCATCAACTGGATGTCGGGCGCGCGCAGCAGCCGCTGCACCAGCGGCGATTGCGGTGCCGAGGCCAGCACGATCACGTCGAGCAGGCCGGCCTGCAGCGCTTCGGTCGCGGGCGTCTGCTCGAGGTTCGACAGGTTCAGCGCGGCCGGGTCCATGTGGTTGGCGTGGAACATCCGCTCCATGATGTCGGGCACGCCGCTGCCCGGCTTGTCGACGTTGATGCGCAGGTCCTTGAGCTGGGTCAGCGAGGTCAGGGTGCCGGTCTTGCGGTCGACCCGCTTCGCCGCATCGGTCCGGTAGAAGAACCACAGCGGCTCGAAGAACAGGCTGCCCAGCGAGGTCAGGCCGGCGGCCTCGTCCTTGACCGGGTCGGCGCTGCCGCCGCGCACGAAGGCGACGTCGGCGCCGCCGCTGCGCAGCAGCTGCAGGTTGTCGAGCGAGCCATCGGTGGGCTTGAGTTCGACTTCGATGCCGTTGGCCTTGAGGGCCGCGGCGTAGCGTTTGCCGAACTCGGCATAGGCGCTGCCGGCCGGCCCGGTGGCCAGGGTGACGCGCTTGGGCGGCTGCGGCTGCAGCCACCAGTAGGCGGCGACCAGCAGTGCGATGACGAGGAAGATGACGGGCCCGGCGGAAGCGATCAGGTCGCGGATCGACAGCAGGAACAGGCGGATGGCTTGGGGCATGCGGAAAGTTGGAACGAGGCTCGGGGACACCGCGGTCGCGGCAGCGGCATTTTCTGTGCTTTCCGCCCCCGGCTGGTTACAAAGCGCATGTCGGGTGCCCGCGCCGGCAGTGCTCAGCCCAGGTCGCCGGCGGCCGGGAAGTGGCTGTCGCCGATGCGCACCGAGCGCGCCGCACGTACCGCGCGCACGGTCGCCAGCGCCACGACTTCGGCAGCCATGGTGCCGAGCACCGTCATGCCGGGCGCGTCGCCTTCGAGCGGCACGCGGCCGGTGGCGAGCGCGAAGAGGGTGTCGCCGTCGCTCATCGTGTGCACCGGGTTGATCGCCCGCGCCAGTCCGTCGTGGGCCACGCTGGCCAGGCGGTTGGCCTGCACCTTGGTCAGCACGGCGTCGGTGGCGACCACGCCCAGCGTGGTGTTGGTGCCGGCCAGCAGCGGCTTCGGCAGCTCGCCGCGCAGCAGGGCGCGGCGGGTGTCGAGCAGGGCGCGGCCGTCTTCGGTGCGCGCGCCCGCCACGACGTGACCCGTATCGGGATCGATCACGTCGCCGAGCGCGTTGCAGGCGATCAGCGCACCGACCGTGACGCCCTTGACCGTGATCGACGCCGTGCCGATGCCGCCCTTCATGGCCCGGTCGACACCGAACAGCTTGCCCACCAGCGCGCCGCTGCCAGCACCCACGTTGCCCTCGGCCGGCGCCGTCCGGGAGGCCGCCGCGCAGGCCGCGTAGCCGGCATCGGCATCGGGCCGGATGCGGGCGTCGCCGACCGGCAAGTCGAACAGGACGGCCGCAGGAATGATCGGCAGGGTGCCGAAACGGACGTCGAAGCCCACGCCGCGCTCCTCGAGCCAGCGCATCGCACCGTCGGCGGCTGCCAGGCCCCAGGCGCTGCCGCCGGCGAGCATCACGGCGTGGACCTGCTGCACCAGGTTGCCGGGCGCCAGCAGATCGGTCTCGCGGGTGCCGGGCGCGGCGCCGCGCACGTCGACGCCGGCCACGGCGCCTTCGCGCGCGATGATCACGGTGCAACCGGTGGGGCGGCGGGGGTCGCTGTAGTGGCCGACTTCGATGCCGGCGACATCGGTGATGGCGCCGGCATGGGGGCGGTCGGGTGCAAACTGATCAGACATCGGGCGATTATGGTTGCTGTTCGACCTGTTCAATGGAATCGACCGGTGATAACATTGTTGCCACCATGAAAGCACTGCAAGTTCCTATCCGGGCGATCGGAAATTCTCGCGGGATCGTCATTCCCAAGCCACTGCTTGCGCAGGTCGGCCTGGAAGCTGTCGTCGATCTCACCGTCGAGCGGGACACGATCGTCCTGCGCAAGCCGGCCGCGGCAGTGCGCAGCGGCTGGGCCGAAGCTGCGCGGCAAGTGGCCGAGCGCGGTGAGGACGTGTTGGCGATCGGCGATTTCCCCAACGCCGAAGACGATGAGTCGGCATGGTGAAGCGCGGCGAGATATGGCTGATCAACCTTGACCCGACGATCGGGAGCGAGATCAAGAAGAGCCGTCCCTGCGTGGTGGTGTCGCCATCGGAGCTGCATGATCATCTGCGCACGGTCATCATCGCGCCGATGACTTCCAAGGGCTTCGAAGCCCCGTTTCGCGTGCCGGTGACGCATGCCGGTACCAAGGGCCTGATCTTGCTCGATCAGATTCGCGCCGTCGACAAGGTCAGATTGATCCGCCGGCTCGGCGCCGTGTCGGGCAGCCGTTTGAATTCGGTTCTGGCAACCTTGCAGGAAGTCTTCGCGCAGTAGCAGGCAGCGCCAACTAGCGCCCTCAGCGCCCGCGCTTCGGCGGGAGGGGTGCGCCCCGCTCGCCGAGCAGGTCGCGCAGGATCGCCGGGTCGTCCGTGATGATGCCGTCCACGCCCCAGTCCAGCAGGCGCGCCATGTCGGCGCGCTGGTTGACGGTCCAGGGCAGCACGGCCAGGCCGAGCGCGTGCGCCTCTTGCACCAGGGCAGGGCTCAGATCGTTGTAGGCCGGCGACCACGTCACCGGCCCTTTGCTGTCGCCCGCGGCGGCCTTCACGAGCCGCGGCGCGCTGCCGAAGTCCGCGTACTTCAGGCCCGCGGTCCAGCGGCTGTCCTGCAGCGTCCGGCTGCTCGTGAGGTAGGCGCGCGGCATCAGCGGCGCCGATTGGCCGACCAGCGCCAGCGTGCGCCAGTCGAAGCTCTGCACCGTCACGCGCGGGGCCATCCCGGCCTTGTCGATCTCGGCCAGCAGCGCGCGCACCATCTGCTCGGGCGACGCCGTTTCTTCCGGCCGCCCGGGGTCGAGCTTGGTCTCGATGTTGAAGCGGACTTCGGTCGCGCCGAGTTCGTTGGCCCGCGCGAACAGCGCCGCGAGCGTCGGAATGCGTTCGCCGTCGTGCCACAACTGCTTGGGAAAGGGCTTGCCGTAGCTGCTCTCGGGATTGATCCGGCCGACATCGTAGGTCTGCAATTGCGCCAGCGACAGCGAGCGGATCGGAGGGCCCTTGGCTGGCAGGAAGTTGCCCCGGGTGTCGCGCGTGTGGTCCGGATTGAGCACCGTGTCGTGCGAGATCACGACCACGTCGTCGGCGGTCAGGCCGATGTCGAGTTCGAGCGTGGTGACGCCAATGGCGATCGCATGGGTGAAGGCGGCGAGTGTGTTCTCGGGCGTCAGGGCACGCCCGCCGCGATGGGCCTGCAGGTCGACGGCGCGCTGCTGTGTCGGCGCCGGTGCGGCGCAGCCGGCCAGCAGCAGCGCCGACGCGACCCAAAGGGCCGGGCGGCTCACTTCAGCGCGACGGTGATGCCGTCGTCCTGTACCGTGATGTCCCCAATTTCGTAGGTCTTGCGCCCGACCGTGAGTTCCTCCGGCTTGAAGGTGCGCAGGGGCTGGTCGCGCAGCAGCTCCTGTGCGACCGCGCCGCCGATCTGCTGCAGCCGCTCGGCGTCGCGGCCGCCCAGGCCCTGCAGCTCGATCCGGTCGGCCTGCGGCCGGTCGAGCCGGACCGCACGCGCCGCGGCGTCGTACTTGAGGGCGCTGCTCACCGTGACGATGCCTTCGACCTGCGAGGGTCGCAGCAGCGGGCTGGCGATCGAGAGCACCGCGGTGATCGCCGCCCGGTTGTTGCGGGCATCGAGGCTGAGCTGGGGATCGCGCAGGCCGACCGTGAAGATATCGGCGTAGCGCTGCTGCACCGGGAAGCGCTTGGCGACCTGCGCCTGGAGTTCCTCGCGGCTGGCGGTGTATTCGCTGGTGAAGAAGTTGAAGCCGGCCAGGGCCGCCAGCGGCGCCATGGCGGTGGCGCCCCACAGGGCGCGCAGCAGCTGTCGACGGGAATGGTGTGGCATACCCTTCCGAGCTTGCCACAGGCCGGGGGTTCCCGGCCGCGCCCCTCGATCAGTCGTGCAACGATGAAAGAAACTGTTGCAGCTCCGGCGTCTTCGGACTGCCGAACAACTCCGCCGGCGGCCCCATCTCGTGCACCCGGCCCTGGTGCATGAAGATCACGCGGTCGCTGACTTTGCGTGCGAAGCTCATTTCGTGCGTCACCATCAGCAGGGTCATGCCCTCGACCGCCAGCGACTCCACCACGCGCAGCACCTCGCCCACCAGCTCGGGGTCGAGCGCCGAGGTGATCTCGTCGCACAGCAGCACCGCCGGCTCCATCGCCAGGGCGCGGGCGATCGCCACGCGCTGCTGCTGGCCGCCCGAGAGCTGGTCGGGCATGGCGTCGAACTTTTCGGCCAGGCCGACCCGCGTGAGCAGCTTGCGGGCCTGCGAGGCCGCCTCGATGGCGCTGCGCTTCTTGACCAGCGTCGGCGCCAGCATCACGTTCTTGCCGACCGTCAGGTGCGGGAACAAATTGAAGCTCTGGAAGATCATGCCGACGCGCTGGCGCAGCTCGCGCATCGCCATCGCGCTCTCGTGCAGCAGCGGCTTGCCGTCGACCGTGAGCGAGCCTTCCTGGAACACCTCGAGGCCGTTGATGCAGCGCAGGAGGGTGCTCTTGCCGGAGCCGCTCTTGCCGATGATCGCGATCACCTCGCCGCGCCTGACCTCCAGGTCGATGCCTTTGAGTACTTCGTTGCTGCCATAGGACTTGCGCAGCGCCGTGATGCGCACGATCGGCGCGGCGGAGACCCGGGCGGCGGCAGCGGCTTCGGATGCGGGGGCTTCAGCGACGAGCGACATTGATCTTCCTCTCGAGGTTCTTGGCGTACAGGCTCACGGGAAAGCACAGCACGAAATAAAGCAGGGCGACGCAGCTGAACACCACGAAGGGCTTGAAGGTGGCGTTCGAGATCATGCTGCCGGCCTTGGTGAGCTCGATGAAGCCGATCACCGAGGCCAGTGCCGTGCCCTTGATCACCTGCACCAGGAAGCCGACCGTGGGCGCCACCGCGATGCGGGTGGCCTGCGGCAGGATCACGTGGCGCATCTGTTCGCCGAAGCTCAGCGCCAGGCTGCCCGAGGCCTCCCACTGGCCTTTCGGAATGGAGGCCACGCAGCCGCGCCAGATCTCGGTCAGGAAGGCGCTCGTATAGAGCGTGAGCGCGACCGAGGCCGCGGTCCAGGCCGAGACGTCGACGCCGAACAGGGCGATGCCGAAGTAGGCCAGGAACAGCTGCATCAGCAGCGGCGTGCCCTGGAAGACCTGCACGTAGAGGCCGATGAGCCGGTCGACCACCGGACCTCCCGACAGCCGCGCGAACAGCAGCAGGCCGCCGACCACGCCGCCGCCGACGAAGGCGATCAGCGACAGCACCACGGTCCAGCGCAGCGCCAGCAGCAGGTTGCGCAGGATGTCCCACAGCGAGAAATCGGTCATGGGCGTTTCACCTTCCGAAGAAGTACTTGGGGCCGGCCCAGTTGAGCAGGCGGCGCGCACCGACCGACAACACGAGGTAGATCACGGTGGCGATGATGAAGGCCTCGAAGGCGCGGAAGTTGCGGCTCTGGATCAGGTTGGCCGCGTAGCTCAGCTCCTCGGTCGAGATCTGGCTGCAGACCGCCGAACCCAGCATCACGATGATGATCTGGCTCACCATCGCGGGCCAGACCTTCTTCATCGCCGGCGGCAGCACCACGCGCAGGAACACCTGCACCTTGTTGAGCGCCAGGCTCACGGCGGCCTCGATCTGGCCGCGCGGCGTGGCCTCGATGCCGGCGCGGATGATCTCCGTCGCGTAGGCGCCGAGGTTCATCACCATCGCGATCACCGACGCCACTTCGGGCGACAGCTTGAAGCCGGCCGCGGGCAGGCCGAAGAAGATGAAGAACAGCTGCACGATGAAGGGCGTGTTGCGGATCAGCTCGACGTAGCTGCCCACCAGCCAGCGCAGCCAGGTCGGGCCGCTGGCGCGCGACCAGGCGCAGGCGACGCCAACCACCATGCCGATGACGGTCGCGATGGCCGTCAGTCCCAGCGTCCAGAGCACGCCCCGCACCAGCAGGGGCCATTGGCCGAGGACCGCGCCGAAGTCGAATTCGATGCCCATGGCAGGCCGTCGCGATCAGACCGGAAGGTCGCCGGCCGGACGGCCGAGCCACTTCTTCGCCATCGCGTCGAGCGTGCCGTCCTTCTTGGCGTTGGCGATGATCTCGTTGACCTTGGCCTTCAGCGGGTCCTCGCCCTTGGCGATGCCGATGAAGCAGGGGCTGTCCTTGAGCAGCAGCTTGTACTCGGCGCCGAGCTGCGGGTTCTTCTGCATCATGTCGCCGGCGACCGCGGCGCTGGTGGCCAGGGTCTGAGTCTGACCGGCCACGAAGGCGGCGATGGTGGCGTTGTTGTCTTCGAAGCGCTTGTACTCGAGGCTGGCCGGCGCGACCTTGGCGAGCTCCTGGTCTTCCATCGCGCCGCGGGTCACGGCGACGGTCTTGCCGCCCATGTCGGCGAAGCTCTTGATGTTGAGGTTCTTGCCCGCGTAGACCGCCTGGAAGAAGGGCGCGTAGGCCGCCGAGAAGTCGATCACCTTCTCGCGCTCGGCGTTCTTGCCCAGCGTGGAGATCACCAGGTCGGCCTTGCGGGTCTGCAGGTAGGGGATGCGGTTGGCGCTGGTCACGGGCACCAGCTCGACCTTGACGCCCAGCTTGGTCGCGATCAGCTGCGCCATCTCGACGTCCAGGCCCTGCGGCGTCATGGTCTTGTCGACCGAGCCGTAGGGCGGGTAGTCGGTCGGCACCGCGATCTTGATGAGCTTGGCCTTCATGACGTTGTCGAGCGCGCTCTGGGCATGCGCGAGGCCGGTGGTGAACAGTGCGACGGCGGCGAGTGCGAGCGCGAAACTGCGCTTGGATGACTTCATAACAGGGCTCCTAGGTAGGTCGATGAATCGTCGGGTGAAGCTTCGGGTCCGGCCGCCTTGCGTCCCTTCCTGGCGGGGGTGGTACGCAAGAGCTGTGCCTCGCTCCGGGTGTGGTCGGCCGCGCCCTGCATCGGCGCCAGCGCGTCGCGCAGCCGAGCCAGCGGGTCGGTCGGTGTCGGCACGCGCAGCGCCGACTGCACGGTGCCGATGTGTTCGCTCATCAGGGCCTCGGCGGCGGCGGTGTCGCCGCGCTCGAGTGCCGCGACGATCCGCACATGGTCCTCGCAGGACTGCGCGGCGTCGTGCGAGGACTGGTAGAGCATCGCGATCAGCGTGGTGCGGGCCGTGAAGTCGCGCAGCGTGTCGGCCAGCAGCGAGTTGCCCAGGCATTCGGCCAGGCAGACGTGGAAGTCGCCCAGCAGGTAGCTGCGGTTGCCGATATCGCTGTCCTTCAGTGCGGCCTTCTCGCGCTTGAGGTGCGCCTTGAGCGCGCGCAGCGCGTCGCGGTCGATGGCGCCGGCGCTTCGGATCAGGCCGGACTCGATCACGCGCCGCGCCTCGAAGGCCTCGCGCGCCTCGTCCTGCGACGGTTCGATCACGAACCAGCCGCGGCGTGCGCTCACGGTCACGATGCCACGGGCGGCGAGCCGTGTCAGCGCCTCGCGCACGATGGTGCGGCTGCAGTCGAACAGCATCGCGAGCTGCTGCTCGCCCAGGCGGGCGCCGGGCGCGAGCTTCTGCGCCATCACCGCTTCGACGATGCGTGCACTGATTTCGGGAGCGCTGATGGACATGCCTGCACATCAGCAGCTTTCATGCCTGCTTGTATGCAAGAAGCTGGTGCGTGCGCGCGGGCGAAAAAAAGGCCCGCACGAGGCGGGCCTAACCTTGATTGCACTTGCAGCAATGACTAACACCCCGATTTTCGCGCTGTCCGGCGCGTTTGGGTGTGAAAAATTCGACAGTCGCGGACTGTTACCTGATTCTCTTTACAAGCCCATGAACTCCGAAATCCTCCGGACGACGGATTTCGGCGGCGGCGTGGCAAAGAGCGTTTCAACGGGCGGTGGCGCGCGCCGGGCGGCCACGGCCTCCAGCGCCTGGGCGACCAGCATCGACGAACCATCGGCACGCCGCCGCCATGCCCGGGCCACCTGGGCCAGCTCGGCGGGGGTCAGCGGCTTCGGCGGACTGTCCGGGGCGGGCCGCCGCTCCAACTGCTCCGGCGTCAGCCTGGGCCGCCGGCCGCCGAACAGGCCGTCGGGTGCGGGATCGGGGCGGCGAGAAAAATAAAGATGATCCATGTAAGACATTGTGACTACATGGTTTGCCCGTTTGAAGCCGTCCGAAAGTTGTAGGGCGAGCTTGGCCCGGCCTCAGTCCATCTTCGCGCCCGATGCCTTGACCGCCTTGTCCCAGCGCGGGGTTTCCGCGGCCAGGAACTTCGCGAAGTCCTCGCTGCCCAGGAAGGCCGGATCGGCGCCCTGGCTCACCATGCGCTCGCGCACCTCGGGGCTGGTCAGCACCTGCCTGAAGGCGTCGCTGAGCTTGGCGACGACGTCCTTGGGCGTGCCCGCGGGCGCCAGGAAGCCATAGAAGCCGACCACCTCGAAGCCCTTGATGCCGGCCTCGATCACGGTCGGCACTTCGGGCAGCGCCGGATTGCGGGCGGCGCTGGTCACGGCCAGCGCCCGCACCTTGCCCTGCTTGTGGTAATTGGCCGCCTGCGGGATCGACTCGGCCATGAACTGCACCTGGCCGCCCATCAGGTCGGTGAAGGCCGGCGCGCTGCCTCGGTAGGGGATATGGACCATGAAGATGCCGGTCGCGCTCTTGAACATTTCGGGCACCAGGTGGCTGATGCCGCCGTTGCCGGCCGAGCCGTAGTTGAGCTGGCCGGGCCGGGCGCGGGCGTAGTCGACGAACTGCCGCAGGTTCTGGACCGGCAGCTTCGGCGTCACCAGCAGCGCGAGCGGCTGCATCGCGGTGCGGGCGATCGGCGTGAAGTCGCGCAACGTGTCGTAGGGCAGCTTGGTGTAGAGCGCGCCGTTGATCACGGCGACGCCGGTGTTCGCCAGCATCAGGGTGTAGCCGTCGGGCGCGCTCTTGGCGACCGCCTCGGCGCCGACCGAGCCGCCGGCGCCGGGCTTGTAGTCGACGATCAGGGGCTGGCCCAGCACCGCCTGCAGCCGGTCGGTGAGCAGCCGCGCATGCTGGTCGAGCGGGCCGCCGGCCGGGAAGCCGATGACGATCTTGATCGGCTTGTCGGGAAAGGCGGCCAGGGCGGCCGTCGAAACCGTCAGCCACAGCAGTGCGGCGATGCCTTTGCGGGCCATGTTCATGCGTGTCTCCTCGTTGTGAGGCGATCATAAACAGCGGCCCGGCGGGCGCCGGCGTCAGGACTTGAGCGTGGCTTTCAGCGTGATCTCCGGCACGCTGGCCAGCGCCTTCGACAACGGGCAGCCGGCCTTGGCGCCGGCCGCCAATTCCTGGAACTTCGCCTCGTCGATGCCCGGCACCACGGCTTCGAGCTCGAGCTGGATGCGATCGATCTTGAAGCCCGGACCGTCCTTGGCCAGCCGCACGGCGGCCTTGGTGTCGATCGAGGTGGCGGTCAGGCCCGCGCCTTCGAGGGCGAAGGCGAAAGCCATCGTCAGGCAGCCGGCGTGCGCCGCGCCCAGGATCTCTTCGGGGTTGGTGCCGCGCTTGTCGTCCTCGAAGCGGCTCGCGAAGCCGTAGGGGTAGTCCTTGATCGCCCCGGTCTCGGTGCTGATCAGGCCCTTGCCGGTCTTGCCGGCGCCTTCCCAGTGAACGCTCGCGTGCTTGTCTGCAGCCATGGAAGTTCCTCGTCGAAATGGGTTGAGAGGCTGCTCTTTTACGGCAGATCGGGCGCCGCGTCTGTCGGTCGATGGCGGTAGCCGGTCTTTTCCTGGCCGGCAGAGGGAGTCGCCCAGGTGACGTCTGTCGGGGCTTCCCCGATGCGTCGGTGCGGCCGGGCATCGTAGGCTCTCACGCTCTCTGGAGACTGTATGGATCGACCGCACTACAAGTTCTGGCCCCAGCGCCTGCCCCACTCGATCACCGTGCCCGCGACTTCGCTCTGGCACAACTTGGCGGTCAACGCCGCGCGCTATCCGCGCAAGCCCGCGCTGGTGTTCTTCGGCAGCGAGATCAGCTATGCCGAGTTCGCGGCCCAGGCCGAGCGGCTGGCCGGCACCCTGCATGCGCTGGGCGTGCAGCGCGGCGACCGCGTCATTCTGGACATGCAGAACTGCCCCCAGCTGGTGATCGCGCATTTCGCGATCCTGCGGGCCAATGCGGTCGTGGTGCCGGTCAACCCGATGAACCGGGCCGAGGAGCTCAAGCACTACATCCTCGACCCCGATGCCAAGTTCGCGATCACGACCGGCGACCTGGCACCCGAGCTGGCCAAGGCCAGCAATGCACTCGATCCCAAGGACCGGCTGGCGCACATGATCGTCACCCAGTTCACCGACACCTTCGACCCCGAAGTGACCGGCGACGAGGCCCCGGCGCCGGCCTGGCGCGACTGGCTGCTGACGCAGCATCCGCTGCCGACCCTGGAGGGCGGCGCCGTGATGCGCTGGACCGAGGCGCTCGCTGCCGGCCATCCGCCGCCCGAGCACGTGGTGGGTGCCGACGACATGGCGCTGCTGCCCTACACCAGCGGCACCACCGGCCTGCCCAAGGGCTGCATCCACCATCATTCGAGCCTGATGCACAACGCCTGCGCCGGCCAGCTCTGGGGCCTGGGCTCGGCCGAGGTGGTGGTGCTGGCCGTGGTGCCGATGTTCCACATCACCGGCGTGGTCAGCATGATGCACACGACGGTGCTGATCGGCGGCACGCTGGTCATCATGCCGCGCTGGGACCGCGACGTCGCAGGGCGCCTGATCTCGCGCCGCAAGGTCACCAGCTGGACCAACATCCCGACCATGGTCATCGACCTGATGGCCAGCCCGAATTTCGCCAGCTACGACCTGAGCAGCCTGAGCTACATCGGCGGCGGCGGCGCCGCGATGCCGCAGGCCGTGGCCCAGCGCCTGTTCGAGCAGTTCGGCCTCAAGTACCAGGAAGGCTACGGCCTCACCGAGACCGCCGCGCCCTCGCATGCCAACCCGTTCGAGAACCCGAAGCAGCAGTGCCTGGGCATCCCCTACATGAGCACCGATGCGCGGGTGGTCGACCCCGACACCCTGGTCGAGATGCCGGTCGGTGAATCGGGCGAGATCATCATGCGCGGCCCGGGCGTGTTCGAGGGCTACTGGAAGCGGCCCGACGCCACGGCCGCGGCCTTCATCGAGTTCGAGGGCCAGCGCTTCTTCCGCTCGGGCGACATGGGGCGCATGGACGAGGACGGCTACTTCTTCATCACCGACCGCCTCAAGCGGATGATCAACGCCAGCGGCTTCAAGGTCTGGCCGGCGGAGGTCGAGCTGCTGATGTTCCGCCATCCCGCGATCCAGGAAGCCTGCGTGATCGGCACCAAGGACGCCTACCGCGGCGAGTCGGTCAAGGCGGTGGTGGTGCTGCGCCCCACGCACAAGGACACGACCGAGCAGGAGATCATCGACTGGTGCCGCGAGAACATGGCGGTCTACAAGATCCCTCGCGCGGTGCAGTTCGTCGACGCGCTGCCCAAGAGCGGCAGCGGCAAGGTGATGTGGCGGCTGCTGCAGGAAGCCGAGAGCGGCAACGCCTGAACCGGGTGCTGCCTGCCACCGCGGGCCGGGGCGCGCAACGCCCCCGGCCCCGTGCGCATCAGGACTTGCCGCCGAAGTCCAGCGCGGCCGTCAGGTCGCCCATCGGATGGGCGCCGTTCTTCACCAGCGCCGCATCGCGCTCGAGCAGGCCCTGAAGCGGCGGCAGCGACCAGCGGTGCGTGATGAAGCGCAGGGTCGAGGCGGTGTCGTACGGGGTCTTGTCGACGTAGCCCTTCTTCGAGAACGGCGAGACGATCAGCGCCGGGATGCGCGTCCCCGGGCCCCAGCGGTCGCCCTTGGGCACCGCGGCGTGGTCGTAGAAGCCGCCGTTCTCGTCGTAGGTGATGACGACCAGCATGTGGCCCCATTGCGGGCTGGCCTTCAGCTTGGCGACCAGGTCGGCGATGTGCTCGTCGCCGTCCTTGATGTTGGCGTAGCCGTTGTGCTGGTTCAGGTTGCCCTGCGGCTTGTAGAAGCTCACGGCGGGCAGCTTGCCGGCGGCGGCGTCCTTCAGGAAGTCGCTGTCGAAATCCTTCAGGTGCGCGGCGCGGGCGTCGGCGTGCGCCACCGGGTCGAAGCTCGCGTAGTAGTTGAAGGGCTGGTGGTGGAACTGGAAGTTCGGCGACTGCGCCGCGGGCGGCACGGCGGCCGGGAACTTGCGGTCGCCCTCGGCGATGGCGGTGGTGCTGTTCCAGGCGCCGCCGTACCAGGCCCAGCTGAGGCCCTTCTTGTCGAGCAGGTCGCCGATCGTGGTCTGGGTCTGCGGCGGCAGCGTGTTGGCCTTGGTCGGGTCGGCGTAGAGCTTGGTGCTGTCGCCGGCCGCCGGCGCATTGCTGCTGGGCTGGTAGGGCGGCTGCATCGTGTTGACCGCATAGAAATTGCCGCTGGCGTCTTTGGGCGTGAGCGTGTTGTCGTTCTTGTAGACCGCGGCGCCGGCCAGGACCGAGGCCGGCGAGGTGGCGGCCGGCGTCAGCCGCACGAAGTTGCCGGCGGCATCGACGTCGATGGCCGAGATCGAGGCCTTGGCCGGCGAGCTGTCGGCGTCGGCATTGGGATAGACCGGTGCGCAGGCGCACACCAGGTACTGGTGGTTGAGGAACGAGCCGCCGAAGGCCCCCATGTAGAAGTTGTCGGCCAGGGTGTTCTCCTGCGCCAGCTTCCACAGCTTCATCTGGCTGCCGTCGAAGTAGCCCATGCTCAGCGCGCCGGCGTCGGAGTAGGCCGCGAACTTGTCGTTCTTGCCGCCGTTGATCTGCATCTGGTTGTTGTAGAAGCGATGGACCAGGTCGCGCGTGATGGTGGTGCCGTCGACCGCGGTGCCGGTGTTGAAGAAGCCCGCGGGATCGTCGATGCGGAACATCTTGTTGGGCATGCCGACCGTCTGCGCCTGCGTGATCACGGTGGTCTGCCCGCTGGCGGTGACGCCGCCCCAGACCGGCGGCAGTGCCGGCAGCACCGAGCCGTCGAAGTCCTTCTGCGGCTCGACACTGCCGGTCGATGCCGGGTTGACGCCCGGGATGCCGTTGGCGCCGGGATAGAGCCCGTAGAGGTTGTCGAAGCCCCGGTTCTCAGCGTAGATGACGACCACGTTCTGGATCTGCTCGAGTGCGAAGCGGTTGCGCAGCGCCTGCGCGATGTTGCCGCCCGCGCCGGCCTCGGCGACGGCCTCGGCAATGCGTTCGATCGACTGGTCGATCTCCACCTGCAGCGCGGTCCGGACGGCGACGTCGGTGATCTTGTTGTGGTCGGCCAGCAGCTGGGCCTCGCTGACGCCAATGCGCGTGGCCAGCGCGGTACGGGCGGCGGCCAGGTCGCCGCCGTTGGCATCCATCAGCGCGGCGAGCTCGGTGCTGATGGCGCTCACCACGCCGTTGGCGCCGGCCGGGGCGCGGAACACCAGCGCATCGGTGACCGCGCTCTCGACGCCGGTGGCCGGATCGAAGCGCTTGCTCCCGGTGCCGATCTCGGCCACCAGCGCGCCCTGGCCGTTGAGCTTGAAGGCGCCGTTGGCATCGGTGACGGCGCTGGCCTCGCCGCTGTCGCAGCGGCCGTTGTTGTTGGCGTCGATGCAGACCTTGGCATTGCGGTAGTAGCTGCCGGTGACGCCGCCCGAGGTGGTCGGCGTGGCGGCGCTGGTCGGCAGGAAGCCGAAGTTCGATCCGCTGCTGCCGCCGCCGCAGGCGGCCACCACCGCGACGGCGATGATCGAGGCGGGCCAGGGCGCGAGGCGCAGGAACTTGGCGCGCAGGGGAGCGCGTTCGCGATTTGAAGTGCGGTTCATCATGTGAGGTGTTTTTAGATGTCGATGAGCTGGCCGAACGGCCAGCGCCCGCGATGCTCTGCCGGCTTCGTGACAAGGAGATTTCAGTGCGGCTGTCATGGCGCTGACACGGGCTCCGGATAGGCTGGGCTCCCCGCACCGCCTCCGTTCCCTTGAGGCGGCGCCCCTCGATGCCGCTCTTGTTTCCGTCGTTCTCCCGCTTCGTCCCGCACGGCCTCGCCGTCCTGCTCGCCATGGCACTGGTCGGCTGCGAACGGCCGGCGCCGCAGGCAGCGGCCGCCACGCCCGCCACGGCGCCCGTCCCTGCCTACGTGGGAGCGGCCTATGCACCGGTCCCCGGCCGGCCGCAGCCCAGTGCCGCGCAACTGACCGCCCTGGGCCGACGGATCTTCTTCGACGCCTCGTTGTCGGCATCCGGCGCGCAGTCGTGCGCCAGCTGCCATGACCCGCGCCATGCCTACGGCCCGCCGAACGCGCTGTCGGTGCAACTCGGCGGCGCCGACGGCCGCACGCCGGGGCCGCGGGCTTCACCGTCGCTGCGCTACCTGCAGACGCTCGCCGCCTTCAGCGAGCACCATCACGACAACGACGGCGACGACAGCATCGATGCCGGACCAACCGGCGGCCACATGTGGGACGGCCGTGCCGATTCGGCCCACGCGCAAGCCGCGCTGCCCCTGCTGTCGGCGGCCGAGATGGCGAATGCCTCGATCGGGGAGGTGGCGCACAAGCTCGCGCGGGCCGCGTATGCGGACGAGCTGCGGGCGGCCTTCGGCGACGACCTGTTCAAGGACGACGCGGCGGCGTTCCGGGCCGCGAGCCTGGCGCTGGAGGTGTTCCAGCAGTCGCCCGTCGACTTCTACCCGTTCACGAGCAAGTTCGACGCCGTGCTGCGCGGCCAGCAGAAGCTCGATGCCGCCGAGGCCCGCGGGCTGAAGCTCTTCAACGCGCCGGACAAGGGCAACTGCGCCGCCTGCCACATCAGCGAACGCACGCCGGACGGCGCCTTTCCGCTGTTCACCGACTTCGGCATGATCGCGATCGGCGTGCCGCGCCATCGCGGATTGGCGGCCAACGCCGATCCGGACTTCCACGACCTCGGCCTGTGCGGGCCGACCCGCACCGACCTGCGGGACCACCCCGAATATTGCGGCCTGTTCCGCACGCCGAGCCTGCGCAATGTCGCGGTGCGCCAGGCCTTCTTCCACAACGGCGTGTTCCACTCGCTGGAGGAGGCCGTGCGTTTCTATGCGCAGCGCGACAGCGCGCCGGGGCGCTGGTACGGGCGCGACGCCAGGGGCCGGACGGTGCGGTTCGACGACCTGCCCGCGCAGTACCACGGGAACATCAACACCGAGCCGCCCTTCGGCCAGCATCGCGGCGACCGGCCGGCCTTGAGCGAAGCGGAGATTCGCGACGTGGTCGCGTTCCTGAAAACGCTGACCGACGCCGATCAGTTGCCGCCGTCGAATTCGACCTCGGCCTCGATCTCGACCGGGATGTCGAAGGGCAGTTCGGCCAGGCCGACCGCGCTGCGGGCGTGGGCCCCGACCTCGGGGCCGTAGAGTTCGAGGATCAGGTCCGAGAAGCCGTTGATCACGGCCGGCATGCGGTTGAAGCCGGCCGCGGCGTTGACCATGCCGAACACCCGCACCCAGGCGGTGACGCGGTCCAGGTCGCCCAGGGCGCGCTGCAGGCTGCCGAGGATGCCGAGCCCAGTCAGGCGTGCCGCGTCATAGCCCTGCTCGACGCTGAGTTCGCGCCCGACCTTGCCCAGGGGCAGGGCGAGTCCGCCGTCGCTCGCGGTCGGGCCGTGGCCCGAAATGAGCGCCCGCCGGCCGACCAGCCGGACCCACGGAAAGGGCAGCACCACACCGGGCGGCAGCTTGGCGGGGGGCGGCAGCGACAAGCCGAGGGTCTGCAGTTTCTGCTCGATGCGTGCCATCAGTCTTTCCCCTTGGCGCGGACGTCCGCCACGACCCGCGCATAGCGCTGGAAGCTCCAGTAGGCGCTGGCCCAGTCCATCAGCACCACGAAGCGGTTGCGGAAACCGATCAGGAAGTAGATGTGCGCGAAAAGCCAGAACAGCCACGCCAGCTTGCCCGAAAAGCGCAGCGGACCGAAGGGGCTGCCGAGGTCGACCACGGCCGAGTTGCGGCCGATGGTGGCGAGGTTGCCGTAGTCGCTGTATCGGAAGGGTTCGGTCGGCTGGCCCGCGATCCGGCGCAGGATGTTCGAGGCCGCGGCGCGTCCCATCTGCTTGGCGCCGGGCGAGACGCCGGGCACGGGCGTCGGCTCTTTGCCGGGCTGGTGGCTCATCGCGGCCGCCAGGTCGCCGACCACGCTGATGTCGGGCCGGCCCGGCAGGCTCAGGTCGGGCAGGACCTTGACCCGGCCGGCGCGGTCGGTCTCGGCGCCGGTGGCCGCGGCCAGCATCCGGCCGAGCGGCGAGGCGGCGACGCCGGCGGCCCAGATCACGCAGCCGCAGTCGATGCGGTGGCTGCCGAGGCCGGCGCCGCCATCGCTGAACGGGGAGGCGATCTGCAGTCCGGTGCCGTCGATCGCGGTGACGCGGGCGTTGAGCCGGACCTGGACGCCGAGCTTCTGCAGCTGTTCCAGCGCGCGCTGGCTCAGCGACTCGGGCATCGCCTGCAGCACCCGGGCGCCACCCTCGATCAGCAGCACCTCGGCGCTGCTCGGGTCGATGTGGCGGAACTCGCCTTCGAGGGTATGGCGGGCGATCTCGGCCAGCGTGCCCGCCATCTCGACGCCGGTCGGGCCGGCGCCGATGACCGCGAAGGTCAGCAGCGCGCGCCGCCGCACCGGATCGGTCTCGACCTCGGCCGCCTCGAAGCTCACCAGCACGCGGCGGCGGATCTCGAAGGCGTCGGCCAGGGTCTTGAGGCCCGGTGCCATCGGTTCCCAGGCGTCGTTGCCGAAGTAGCTATGGGTGGAGCCGGCGGCGACGATCAGGTGGTCCCAGCCCAGCTGGCTGCCGTCGGCCAGTTGCACCGTGCGGGCCGCGGGATCGATCTGCGTCACCTCGCCGAGCAGCGTCGTCACGTTGGAATGGCCGCGGAACAGCACCCGGATCGGTGCCGCGATGGACGGCGCGGCCAGGCCCGCGGTGGCCACCTGGTAGAGCAGCGGCTGGAACAGATGGTGGTTGGTCTTGTCGACGATCGTGATGTCGACGTCGGCTTTTTGCAGCTTGCGCGCCGCCTCCAGGCCGCCGAAGCCGCAACCGACGACGAGGACATGGGGGCGACCGGAAGCCGGGGCCGTCGGCAGGGGGATGCTCATCCGCCGGATGATACGCAGGGACCGGGTCGGCGCCGGGCTGGCAGCCGGGAGCGAGTTGTGCCAAAGTGGCGCGTTCCGGTCAGCGCGCAGGCGCGACCTCGTCCTACGGCGTCTCCCCGCCTGCATCGGCTAGAAACACCAAGTCAAACTGGAGACCCCATGAACCTGATCCGGCCCAAGCTGCCGGCGGCAGAGGCGTTGCGCGAACTTTTCGAGGCCGTGCGCGCGCACAGCCTCGAACTGGCCGCCCCCCTGTCGGCCGAGGACCAGTGCATCCAGTCGATGCCCGACGCCAGCCCGACCAAGTGGCACCTGGCACACACCACCTGGTTCTTCGAGACCGTGCTGCTGCAGCCGCATGCGAGCGGCTACCAGGCGTTCGACCCGCGTTTCCACTACCTGTTCAATTCCTACTACGAGGCGCTGGGACCGCGCCATCCCCGGCCCCAGCGCGGCCTCCTGACGCGGCCCTCGCTCGACGAGGTGCACGCGTACCGGCGCCACGTCGACGGCGCGGTGCTGGCCCTGCTCGCGCACGCCGGGGAAGCCGACTGGGCGACCATCGAGCCGATCCTCACGCTCGGCCTGCACCACGAGCAGCAGCACCAGGAATTGATCCTCACCGACATCCTGCATGCGCTGTGGTGCAACCCGTTGCTGCCGGCCTACCGGGCGCCGGGCGGACCGGGGCTGCGGCTGGCATCGTCCCCGCCGCCGCTGAACTGGCTGGCGCGCCCCGGCGGCGTCGCCGAGGTCGGCCACGCCCAGGGCGGCTTCGCCTTCGACAACGAGATGCCGCGCCACCAGGTCCTGTTGCGCCCCCATGCGATCGCCGACCGGCTGGTGAACTGCGGCGAGTTCGCCCAGTTCGTCGCCGACGGCGGCTACCAGCGGCCCGAGCTCTGGCTGTCCGACGGCTGGGCCGCGGTGCAGGCACAAGGCTGGCGCGCACCGGCCTACTGGCTGGCGGCCGACGACCCGCGGCTGGCGCACGAAGGCGTGCCGGGCGGCTGGCAGGTGTTCGGCCTGCACGGGGTGCGGCCGCTGGAACCCGAGGCGCCGGTGGCGCAACTGAGCTTCTTCGAGGCCGCGGCCTACGCCGAATGGGCCGGCGCGCGGCTGCCGACCGAATTCGAATGGGAAGCCGCGCACGACGCGCCCGGCATCACGCAGATGAGCGGGCAGGTCTGGCAGTGGACCCGTTCTTCGTACGATCCCTACCCGGGCTTCCGGCCGCTCGCAGGCGTCGCGGCCGAATACAACGGCAAGTTCATGGTCGGCCAGCTGGTGCTTCGCGGCGGCAGCGTCGCGACGCCCCCGGGGCACACGCGGCCCAGCTACCGCAATTTCTTCCCGCCGGCCGCACGCTGGCAGTTCTCAGGGCTGCGGCTCGCGAAAGACCTCTGATGGGCAATCCGGCATTCAACCTCCATGCGTTCCGCGCCGCGCAACGCGCCGCGCCCCTGTCCGACTTCGCGCGCGAGCTGTTCGCCGGCCTGAGCCTCGACGCCCGCAGCATCTCGCCGAAGTTCTTCTACGACGTCGCGGGCTCGGCCCTGTTCGATCGCATCTGCGAACTGCCGGAGTACTACCCGACGCGCACCGAGCTGCGCATCCTCACCGAATGCGCCTCGGAGATCGCCGCCCAGATCGGTACCGATGCCGAGATCATCGAGTTCGGCGCCGGGTCGCTGACCAAGGTGCGGCTGCTGCTCGACGCGCTCGAGTCGCCGCGGCGCTATGTGCCGATCGACATCTCCGGTGCCCATCTCGAGGCCGCGGCCGAGCGGCTGCGCACCGACTATCCGCGGCTGGCGGTGCAGCCGGTGGTGGCCGACTACACCATGCCGCTGGTGCTGCCGCCGGGGCGCGGCAATGGCGCCGGCCAGCGCGTCGGTTTCTTCCCGGGCTCGACGCTGGGCAATTTCTCGCCCGACGAGGCGCTGGCCTTCCTGCAGCTCGCGCACCGGCTGCTGCGCGGCGGCGGCCTGTTGCTGGGGGTCGACCTGGTCAAGGATCCGGCGCTGCTGCACGCCGCCTACAACGACGCCCAGGGCGTCACGGCGGCCTTCAACCTCAACCTGCTGCGGCGCGCCAACACCGAGCTCGGCTGCGACTTCGATCTCGACGGCTTCACGCATGCGGCCTTCTACAACTCGCCGCTGCGGCGCGTCGAGATGCACCTGGTGAGCCGCCGGGCACAGGCTGTGATGCTCGACGGCCAGCGATTCCACTTCGACGAGGGCCAGACGCTGCACACCGAGAATTCGCACAAGTTCACGGTCGAGGGCCTGCGCGCGCTGGCCGTCAAGGCCGGCTTCCGGCCGGCGGCGGTGTGGACCGATCCCGAGCGGCTGTTCAGCGTCCACTGGTTGCAGGCGCCCGCGGCACAATAGGGCGCTGCCCCCGTTGTGGCGGGCACCGGAGAAACTTGATGAAAGCAGTTTGGAACGGCGTCACCGTGGCGCAGAGCGACGACACGGTGCTGGTCGAAGGCAATCACTACTTCCCCATGGATTCGCTCAACCGCGACCATGTGACCTTCAGCAATCACAAGACCACCTGCGCCTGGAAGGGCACGGCGAGCTATTTCTCGCTGCTGGTCAACGGCGAGCTGCATGCCGATGCGGCCTGGTACTACGCCGATCCCAAGCCCGAGGCCGAAATGGTCAAGAACCGCGTCGCCTTCTGGAAGGACGTGAAGGTGACGGAGTGAGCCTTGCGTTCAGTCCCCCCTTCACTCCGCCCGACCGACTCGTTCCCACCCTGCGCCAGGACGGCTATGCGGTGCTGAGCCCGCAGGGCGTGGCCGACTGGCTGGGCACGCCGCTGGCACAGCTCGAAGCCCTGCACGACGACTGGTCCCATCTGCCGCCTGACGACTACCTGAAGGACGGCGGCCGCTATCGCACGCGGCGCCATGCCTGTTTCACGGTCGACGGCGCGACGCTCGAGCAGGCGCCCCACCGCGCCCACTGGCAACCGGTCGAATACAACGCCTTGCACGGCGGCATGCAGCGCTGGTTCGCGCCGATGGAGGCCGCGACCGTGGCGCAGCCGGCCTGGCAGCAGCTGATGCGCAGCCTTGGCGAGGTGGCCAGCGGCGTGCGCGGGGCGCAGCGCTGGTACGTCGAGGCGCACCAGTTCCGCATCGATACCGCCGACGGCATCGGCCGCCCGACGCCCGAGGGCGCCCACCGCGACGGTGTCGACCTGGTGGCGGTGGCGCTGGTCGGGCGCCACAACATCAAGGGCGGCGAGACTCGCGTGTTCGAGGCCAGCGGCCGCCGCGGCGAGCGCTTCACGCTGACCGAGCCGTGGACGCTGCTGCTGCTCGACGATGCCCGGGTGATCCACGAGTCGACGCCGATCCAGCCCTTGATCGAGGGCGAGGCCGGCTGGCGCGACACGCTGGTCGTCACCTGTCGCAGCGGCGGTTTCCAGGGCGATTGACGCCGGCGTCCCCGCTCCGCAGTCGTCCTACAACCGATGGCCGTGCCTTGGATGTAAATTCGAGGCCCGGTTCGCGCGAACGAGCCCTGTAGAGAACCAAAGAGGTCCGCCATGTTCAATCACATCCTGGTCCCGATCGACGGATCCGACACCTCCATGCTCGCGGTCAGCAAGGCCAGCGGGCTGGCGCTGGCGTTCGGCAGTCGCATCACGCTCATCCATGTGGTGGACAACTACCCCTTCATCGGCGTCGGCGCGGACTATGCGCTGGGCCAGAACGAATACCTCGCGGCCGCCACCAGCAGCGCCAACGCGGCGCTGGCACGCGGCGTCGCGGCGCTGGCCGCCGAAGGCCTGCACAGCGACCAGCGCGTCATCGACGGCCATGTGGTGCACGAAGGCATCGTCGACACCGCGATCGCGATCGGTGCCGACCTGATCGTCATGGGTTCGCATGGGCGCACGGGCATCGAGAAGCTCTTGCTGGGCAGCGTCACGCAGCGCGTGCTGCAAGACGCCAAGTGTCCCGTGCTGGTGGTCCGCGGCGACCTCCACTGAAGGCCCTCAGGCGAACGGCAACGGACTTTCGAATCGGAGCGCCCGGCCGTCGGCCGGGTGGTGCAGGGCGAGCGTGGCCGCGTGCAGCAGCAGGCGGGGCGCGCGTTGCCGGATCTCGTCGCTGCCGTAGAGCGCATCGCCCAGGATCGGGTGCCCGATCGACAGCAGGTGCACACGCAACTGGTGGCTGCGCCCGGTCAGGGGCTCCAGCCACAGGTGGCTGGCCTGGCGTTCGGGGAGCAGCCGCTTCACGCGCCAGCGCGTCTGGCTCGGCTTGCCCGACGGATCGATTTTCTGCAGCGGCCGGCGCGGCCAGTCGGCCGCCAGCGGCGCGTCGATCAGCGACCATTCAGGCGACACCGGCAGCAGGCCGTCGACGATCGCTTCATAGCCCTTGTGCACCTGCCGGTCCGCGAACGCATCGCCGAGCAGGCGCTGCATCTGCGCACTGCGCGCCATCAGCACCAGGCCGCTGGTCGCCATGTCGAGCCGGTGAACCACCCTTGCATCGGGCCATTGGCGCTGGGCCCGGGCACTGAGACAGTCCTGCTTGTCCTCGCCGCGGCCGGGCACGCACAGCAGTCCGGCGGGCTTGTCGAGCACCAGCAGGTGCGGGTCTTCGTGGATCGGCTGCAGTTCGGTCATCGGGAGACCGAGTCTAGGGCCTGTTCACACGACTTCCGGGGATCGCGTTGTCGAGCAAAGGGGCTGGATGCAAGGCGCCCGCGCGCAGCAAGGCTTGCGCCTTGCAAGCGCGGGCAACGCGGCAGACGGCCCCTTTGCTCGGCAACCCGAAGGGAAGGTATGCCAGGGCGGGCCACTCCGCGTTGCACTCTTTGCATGTGCCAACGCACATGCGGCGTCGCGCGCCTTGATTGGCCCGCCCTGGCATACCTTCGCGACCCCGGAAGTCGTGTGAACAGGCCCTAGGCTCGGATATCCTCGACGCCGATGTCCGCCGCCTCCGAACCCGTCCGCGCCCCGAGTTTTTCCGACCTGACGAGCGAGCGGCCCTTCATGCGGCTGTGGTCGGCGCGGCTGTTCGGGACGGCCGCCAGCCAGATGCTGCTGGTGGCGATCGGCTGGCACATGTACGACCTCACCGGCAGTGCCTGGGATCTGGGGCTGGTCGGTCTCTACCAGTTCGTGCCGGCGCTGCTGCTGGCATTGCTCGCCGGGCATGTGGTCGACCGGCACCATCGCGGCCGCATCGTGGCGGCCTGCTTCGGGGTCCAGGGCGCGGTGGCGCTGGTGTTGCTGCTCGCGGTGCAGGCCCGGCACGACACGCGCGGCCTGCTGCTCGCCCTGTCGCTCGTGCTTGGCGCCGTGCGTGCCTTCCAGATGCCGGCGCAGCAGGCGCTGACCCCGCTGCTGGTGTCGCCGATGATGCTGCCGCGCGCGATGGCCTTCAGCTCGGCCGGCATGCAGGGCGCCATCATCGGCGGGCCGGCGCTGGGCGGGTTGCTGTTCGTGGCCGGCATGGGCGTCGTCTACGGGGTTGCGGTGGCCTTCTTCGTGGTGGCGGCCGCACTGGTGCTGCGGCTGCGCTATGCGCACCTGCCGCCGGCGCGCGAGCCCGTCACGCTGCGCACGGTGCTGGCCGGTGTCGACTTCATCTGGAAGCGCAAGCCGGTGCTCGGCGCGGTCTCGCTCGACCTCTTCGCCGTGCTGCTCGGCGGCGCGGTGGCGCTGCTGCCGATCTATGCCAAGGACATCCTTCACACCGGGCCGTGGGGCCTCGGGCTGCTGCGCGGTGCGCCGGCGGTGGGCGCGCTGGCCATGTCAATCCTGCTTACGCGGCGGCCGGTCGAGCGGCACGTGGGCCGCACGCTGCTGCTGGCGGTGGGGCTGTTCGGGGTCTGCATGGTGGTGTTCGGCATCTCGCGCAGCTTCACCGTGTCGCTGGTCGCGCTGGCGGTCTCCGGCGGTGCCGACATGGTCAATGTCGTGATCCGGCAGACCCTGGTGCAACTCGAGACGCCCGATGCCATGCGTGGCCGCGTCAGCGCGGTCAACTCGATCTTCATCGGCGCCAGCAACCAACTCGGCGAGTTCGAATCGGGCGCCACGGCGGCCTTGCTGGGGCCCGTGGGCTCGGTGGTGGCGGGCGGCGTCGGCACCGTGCTGGTGGCGCTGGCCTGGCTCAGGCTCTTTCCGTCGCTGGCGCAGCGCGACCGCATCGTTCGTCAGTCAGCGGCGGCGTGAAGCCCTAGAAGACGGAGAACGCGTACGGCACGTCGAGCACCACATCCCCCACCGGCTCAGCCACGCACGGCAGGATCCAGCCCTCGGCCTTCTCGTCGACGCTGACGCCGGGCCACTCGATGCGATATCGGATCTCGCCGCTGACGAGCCTGCACAGGCAGGTGCGGCAGGTGCCGTTGCGGCACGAACTCGGCAGTTCGATGCCGGCGGCATCGGCGGCCTGCAGCAGCGTCTGGCCGGCGTCGCAGTCGAAGCTGAAGCCGCCCGGCTGGATGTCGGCCTTCATTCGGGGCGCTGCGCCGCCGACTGCTGGCGGCGCTGGTCGCGCAGCATGAAGAGGTAGAGGCTCTCGACCTTCTCGCGCGCCCACGGCGTCTTGCGCAGGAACTTCAGGCTCGAGGCCACGCTCGGGTCGCTGGTGAAGCAGCGCAGCGGAATGCGCTCGCCCAGGCCGGCCCAGCCGTAGTGCGCCGCCAGCGCGGTCACGATGGCTTCCAGCGTGAGGCCGTGCAGGGGATTGCGCGGCTGCTTCGGCGCGGCCGCGCCCGGAACGGGCGCCTGGCTCACTTGTTCTTGAGCTTGCCGCGCGGAATCACGGCCGTGGTGATGGTGCGCACCGGCTCGATGGCGGCGCCCGGCGGCTTCGGCGGCGAAGTGTCCTTCTTCGGTTTCTTGGCTTCCTTGGTGCTGCGCTGCTGACTCTTTGCCATGGTTTTCTCTCCGGAATAGATGCGAATTGCGTCGGTCAGTTTAGCGGGGCGGCGACAATAGGCTGCTTTACCGTTCCGTTTCCCGCATTCATGTCCGACTACGAAGTTCGCCCCGCCACCCTGCGCGATGCCAAAGCCATCGCCGAAGTCCACGCCGCCGCCGCCCGGGCCGCCTACGAAGGCCTCTTGCCCGAGGACGAATTGCGCGCGCTGGCGCCTGCCACCCGCGAAGCCAAGTGGCGCGAGGCCATCGAATTCAGCGAGCCGCAGGTGCAGGTCGCGGTGCTCGACGGCGAAGTGGTCGGTTTCGTCGGCTTCGACCGCTCGCGCGATGCCAAGACGCCGTCGACCACCGGCGAGATCTGGGCCATCTACGTCCTGCCCGAGCATTGGGACAAGGGTGTCGGCGTCGCCCTCTGGGACGCCGCGCGCGACGGCCTCGAGGAAGAGGGCTGCACCGTGGTCACGGTCTGGGTGCCGCTGCGCAACGATCGCGCCATGCGCTTTCACGAACTGGCCGGCTTCAAGCGCGAGATGAAGACCGCCAAGACCACGGCCATCGGGAGCGTGAAGATCGAGGAGATCCGCCTCAAGCGCAACGTCTAGCGCCGCGCGATGGCCTCCAGCCTGCTGCTGCTGCTCGACGACATCGCGACGGTGCTCGACGATGTCTCGGTCCTGACCAAGGTCGCGGCCAAGAAGACGGCCGGCGTGCTCGGCGACGACCTGGCGCTCAATGCGCAGCAGGTGTCGGGCGTCAAGGCCAACCGGGAACTGCCCGTGGTGTGGGCGGTCTGCAAGGGGTCCTTCGTCAACAAGGCGATCCTGGTGCCGGCGGCCCTGGCCATCGGCACTTGGCTGCCATGGCTGGTGACGCCGTTGCTGATGGTCGGCGGCGCCTTCCTGTGCTTCGAGGGTTGCGAAAAGCTCGCCCACAAGTTCCTGCACAAGGAAGAGCACGCGCAGGACACGGCACGGCACGAGCAGGCGGTGGCCGACGAAGGCGTCGACATCGCCGTGGTCGAGAAGCAGAAGGTCAAGGGCGCGGTGCGCACCGATTTCATTCTCTCGGCCGAGATCATCGCAATCACGCTGGGGACCGTGCAGGGCCAGCCCTTCCTGACCCAACTCACGGTGCTGGTCGGCATCGCGCTGATCATGACCGTCGGGGTCTACGGGCTGGTCGCCGGCATCGTCAAGCTCGACGATGCCGGCCTGTACCTGAGCCAGCGCCAGGGCGCGGGCCCGCGCGCCATCGGCCGCGCCATCCTGGCCGCGGCCCCCTGGCTCATGAAGGGGCTCTCGATCGCCGGCACCGCGGCGATGTTCCTGGTGGGCGGCGGCATCCTGGTGCACGGCGTGCCGGCGCTGGGCCATGCGCTCGAGGCCTGGGCGGCGCACTTCGGCGGCCTGCTGGGCGGCCTGGCCTCGATGGGCGCCAATGCCGCGGTCGGGATCGTCGCCGGCGCCCTCGTGCTGGCCGGGGTCGAAGGGGTGAAGCGGGCGCGCCGGACCCGCTGAGCCAGGCCGGCTGCGGCCGTTCTTTCAGCGGTCCTGGCCCCGGGCCCGCTGCACCAGGGCCACGACCACCAGCGCGACGCCCAGCACCAGCGCGAACCATCCCACCACGGAGGCCCCGCCGACCGTCTCGCGCCAGCCTGGCGAACTCAGGAAGTTGGGGGCGATCAGCACCGCGGCGCCGATGAGGATGCACAGCACGCCGCGCTCGATCATGCGCGGGTTGCGGGAGGGTCGTCTGGAAGCCATCGTGCAAGTGTAGGGCGCCGGCAGGCTGTCACGGCCATGTGACAGCGGCCGGTCCAGTGTCGGCCCCAGCCCCGATCCAGTGCAAGGTCGCCGTTCGGCCCTGTGGCTGCTGGGATCGCTGCTATCTGAACCATAGCGTTGTTAATCGAAAGTGCACCATTTGTGCGCAATCCGTGAACTTGTTCCAACGAAAAAGAGTACCTAAATACTACAGTCGTAAGTATTAGTTTTGGCCTTCGGGCCTCTCATTTTCGGAAGAGCAACAGCATGAACCGCGTTTTCAGTGTCGTCTGGAATTCCTCACTTCGGGTCTGGGCCGTGGCCTCCGAACGGGCGCCGCGTGCCGGCAAGACGACGACGCGTAGCGTTGCGGTGGGCGGGATCGCCGCCGCGCTGCTGGGCTTCGGCGGGGCCGCGGCGGCCGCCTGCACTGCCAGCGGAACCGTGATCACCTGCGACACCAGCTCCACGCAGACAGCGACGGTGGGCACCGGGCCCGGCATGCCGCGGAACATCTCGGTGATCGTGAACGCCGACGCCCAGGTCAGCACCGGCAACCACACCGCCATCAGCATTGGCGACAACTCCAGCATCGTGATCCACGACAACGCCACGGTCGAGAACTTGGCGCTGAACGGCTCCACCGGCCCCCACGGCACGGGTGCCAACACGATCGAGATGGGCTCGAACAACACGCTGACCATCGCCGAGGGAGCCAAGGTGCTGTCGAGCGGTTCGTCGGGCACGGCCGAGGCGATCAATCCGGTCGGCAGCGGCAACGTGATCGTCAACAACGGCGAGATCCGCTCTAGCGCCGGCGGCGGCGCCTTCTGGTTCGAGGCCACTTCGGGCCACAACACCGTCGTCAACGGTGCCACCGGCATCATCGCGTTCACCGGCGGCTCGAACAACATCATGGGCGTGTCCGGCACGATGGCGATAGATTTCACCAACAAGGGCCAGGTGCTGGGCTCGCTCACCTTTGCCAACGGCGACGACCGGCTGACCATCCACGACGGCTCGAAGATCACCGGCAGCATCGACGGCGGCGGCGGCAGCAACACGCTGGCCCTCGGCGGCACCGGGGTCGGCACCTTCGACAAGGCGTTCTCCAACTTCCAGACCCTGGTCAAGGAGGACAGCGGCACCTGGACCTACAAGAACCTGCTGCCCGGTTCGGGCATCACCAGCACCCGGGTGGCGGGCGGCACGCTGGTGCTCGGCTCCAACGCGAGCGCCTATGCCGGCAGCATGACGGTCGACGCCGCGGGCACGCTCCAGACCCCAGCCGCCTTCGCGCCCCTGGCGATCACCGACAACGGCCTGGTGCGTTTCGCACAGCCGGCCGACGCCAGCTACACCGGCCTGCTGAGCGGATCGGGCGGCATCGAGAAGACCGGCAGCGGGACGCTGACCTTGACTCGCGACCAGGCCATCACCGGCACGACCACGATCAGCGCCGGCACCTTGAAGCTGGGCACGGGTGTCACGGGCGGCACGGCGGGCAAGGTCGACGGGCCGATCGTCGACAACGGCGCCCTGGTGATCCACCGGTCGGACGCCGTCACCTTCGGCGCGCCGATCAGCGGCAGCGGCAGCGTGACCCAGCTCGGCGGCGGCGTCACCACCTTCACGGCCGACAACAGCTACCTGGGCGGCACCACCATCGCGGCCGGCACGCTGCAACTCGGCAATGGTGGCTTCACCGGCAGCGTGGTCGGCGCGATGGTCAACGACGCGGCCCTGGTCATCAACCGTTCGAATGCCCTGACCCTGGCCGGCCCGATCAGCGGCAGCGGCAGCGTGACGCAGCTCGGCACCGGCAGCACGACCTTCACCGCCGACAACAGCTACACCGGCGGCACGACCATCGTCGCCGGCGCCTTGCACCTCGGCGACGGCGGCACCACCGGCAGCGTGGCGGGCAATATCCGGAACGACTCGATGCTGGTCCTGAACCGCTCGAACACGCTGCAGCTGGCGGGCATGGTCAGCGGCAGCGGCGACTTGCTGCAGATGGGCGGCGGCACCTCGGTGCTTTCGGGCGCCAACAGCTACCGCGGCGCGACCACAGTCGCCGCGGGCACGCTGAAGGCCGGTGCGGCCGGTGCCTTGAGCGCCGCGTCGGCTCACACGGTGGCGGCGGGCGCGACGCTCGACACCGGCGGCTTCGACCAGCGCGTCGCGTCGCTTCGCAACGCCGGCACGGTCAGCCTGCTCGGCGCCGCCGCGGGCAGCAGCCTGACGGTGAATGGCGCCTACATCGGCAGCGGCGGCGTGCTGAGCCTCGGCACCGTGCTGGGCGGCAGCGGCAGCCTCAGCGACCGCCTGGTGCTCAATGGCGCCGGCGCCAGCGCCAGCGGCAAGACCACGGTGCGCATCACCAACCTCGGCGGCCTCGGCGGCCTGACCGCCGGCAACGGCATCGAGGTGGTGAGCGCCGTCGGTGGCGCCACCACCACGGCGCAGACCACGCGCGACGCCTTCGCGCTGGCCAATGGCCATGTCGATGCCGGTGCCTTCGAATACCTCCTCTATGCGGCCGACGCCTCGGGCGCGGGGGAGAACTGGTACTTGCGCTCGACGACGGCGTCGCCGACGCCACCGACGGTCCCGCCGGTGCTCGAGAACACCCAAACGGGCAAGACCGAGTCGCCGGTCAACAGCGTGCCGACCTACCGCGCCGAGGTGCCGTTGTTCGCCGCGCTGCCGGCCCAGCTGCGCCAGTCCGACCTGGCGATGCTGGGCAACCTGCATCGGCGCGTCGGCGATGAACTGGCGCCGGCGGCCGGCATGGCGGCCGGCGACCCGTCCGGCGGCCGCCAGGCCTGGGCGCGCGCGGTCTACAGCGACCTCGACATCCGGCAGGAAGGCCCGGCGTCGGCCCAGAGCCAGGGTCACGTAAGCGGCATCCAGGCCGGCACCGACCTGCTGGCCAGCGGCGCCTGGCGTGCCGGCATCTACGTCGGCACGCTCGACGGCAATGCCAACGTGGTCGGCAATGCGCGCGGGCTGATCGCCTCGGTCGGGAGCAACGACCTGAAGTCGCGCTTTCTCGGCGGCTATGCGACCTGGATGGACGGCGACGGCCTCTACGCCGACGCCGTGGTGCAGGGCGGGCGCCACAGCTACACCGTGCAGCCCTACGGCAACCTGAACATCGACGGCAAGTCGAGCAGCCTCACGGCCTCGATCGAGACCGGCAAGGCCTTCGCCTTGGGCGAAGGCTGGACGATCGAGCCGCAGGCCCAGCTGATCCACCAGAGCATGCGCTTCGACAACGTGCTGATCGGTGGCGCGCTGGTGACGCAGGATGCCGGCGGCGGCTGGATCGGCCGCCTGGGCGTGCGCGTCAAGGGCGACGTCATGACCGCGGCCGGCCGGCTCCAGCCCTATGGCCGCCTCAACGTCTACCGTGCCGGTTCTGGGACCGACGTCGCGACCTTCATCGGGCCGGCGGCGAGCACCCCGATCGCCAGCCCGGTCGGCTATACCTCGACCGAGGTGGCCGCCGGCATGACGCTGGCGCTGACGTCCACCACCACGCTCTACGGCGAAGTCGGGCAGATCTACAGCGCCGGCGGCGCCGCCAAGGTGCAGTCGACGCTGCAGGGCTCGATCGGCATGCGGCTGCGCTGGTAGGCGGGCGTGCGGGGGGGCTGGTTTGGGTTCAAATACGCTTCCAGCAGCCGCCCCCGCCGGGCGGTGATCCGAAGCCATCGCCAGACCCGAACCCATGGACCATTCTCGTACCCGACTTTTCGTTTCCCTCGGGCGCATCGTTGCGCCGCTGCTGCTCGCCTTCGCCGTCTCGGGCGCGCCCGCGCAGCAGGACGCCGACCGCTTTCCCGCCGCCGCGATGAGTTTCCTGGGCGGCGAGCTGCCGGCCATGGAAGCCGCCATCACTGCGCGCGACCGCGATTATTTCGAGGACGCGATGGGCCGGATGCTCGACTTCTCCGACAGTTGGGGCTTCAAGACGCGCGACAACCCGGCGCTGGCGCGCTTTCCGATGTGCACCGATGCCGTGTCGGATTTCCTGGTGGTCGGCATGTGCCGCATCATGACCACCAATTCGGCCTGCGAGCCCGGCATGGCAGCCAGGTTCAACAGCAACCTGCAGAAGTGCCGCGAGCTCGCGGCCAAGCTCTGACGACCCGAGGGACTGCACCATGGACTACGGCCACTACCGCACCCTGTCGATCACCCGCCGCGGCGACGCCGGCGCCGTGCTCGACATCCAGATGCGCGCCGCCAACGGCAAACTGCCCACGGCCGGGCCTGACGGCCACCGCGAGCTGGCCGAGATCTGGCGCGACGTAGCGGCCGACGACAGCGTGCGCTGCGCCGTCCTGCGCGGCGAAGGCATGGGCTTCTCGGGCGGCGGCGACCTTGCCATGGTCGAGCAGATGTCGGTCGACGACGCGGTCCGCACCCGGGTCTGGAAAGAGGCGCGCGACCTGGTCTACAACCTGATCAATTGCGACAAGCCGATCGTCAGCGCGATGCATGGGCCGGCGGTCGGCGCCGGGCTGGTGGCCGGGCTGCTGGCCGACATCTCGATCGCCAGCAAGACCGCGAAGATCGTCGACGGCCACACCCGCCTGGGCGTCGCGGCGGGCGACCATGCGGCGATCGTCTGGCCGCTGCTGTGCGGCATGGCCAAGGCCAAGTACCACCTGCTGCTGTGCGAGCCGGTGAGCGGCGAGGAGGCCGAGCGCATCGGCCTGGTCTCGCTGGCGGTCGACGAGCCCGAGCTGCTGCCGCGCGCCTACGAACTGGCCGACCGGCTGGCGGCCGGCACCCAGAGTGCGATCCGCTTCACCAAGTACGCGCTCAACAACTGGCTGCGCCAGGCCGGGCCGACCTTCGATGCTTCGCTGGCACTCGAGTTCATGGGCTTCGCCGGGCCCGACGTGCGCGAGGGCGTGGCCTCGCTGCGCGAGCGGCGGGCACCGAAGTTCGGCTGACCGGACAGCCGTTCAGACGGCCTTGAGTCCCTGCAGCGTCTGCAGCAGCACCACACGGGTCTGGCCCAGCACCATGCCCTTCCATTCGTCGTTGTCGCAGTAGAAGGCGTCGCGCAGGTCCTGGCGGATCGCGCGTTGCTGGGCTGCCGGCGCGTCCGGATGGCGGCGCAGCCAGGTGTCGGCGCGCAGCCGGTTCAGCACCTCCTGGTCGGGCAGGGTGCCGAACTCGAGGCCCATCAGCGAGGCCCGCGCCTGCGGGCACTCGTCGTACACCGTCGACACCACGGGACCCGAGACGTCGGCCGAGGCCGAATTGCCCTCGAAGGGCGCGAACACGTCGGCGCCCCACCAGGCGCGCGCGCGGGCCAGATCGGCCGCCGCGTTGCGGCCCGGGTAGATCTTCTCGCCGTGGCCGTAGGGACCGAGGCCGGTGTGGACGTCGATCCAGGCGATGTCGGTGGCGTTCGCCGCGTACTTGCGCAGGATCGCACGCACCGTGCGGTTGCTCCACGAGGGCCCGGTGCCGCCATAGAACACGCCGTCGGGTGAGGCGTACTGGCCAGCGGTCACCGCGGTGCGGTAGGCGCGCAGGCCGTGCTGCGCGATGTAGGCGGCCATTGCGGCCTCGTCGGCGGGGCCCGGCGGCCAGCTGGCCGGCAGCACGAAAGGCTCGACCTCGGCGTAGGCCGCGTTGACCGGCAGCGGCGCATCGAAGGAGATGTGGTTGCGGTTGAGGTCGATGTTGTCCTCGTTGGTCCGATGCAGGTGCGAGAAGCCGTGGGGGTTCACCGCGTGCACCAGCAGCAGCGCGACGCCCGCCTGGGCCAGCCGGGCCAGCAGGTCGGCGTCGTGCAGCGTTGCCACCTGGCAGCCGGACCCGCTGAACCCCTCGGGCCCATGGGTGCCGGAGCTCACGATCAGCAGCTTGGCGGCGCCAGTCGCGCCAAGCAGCGCGACGTCGGTGGCCAGCGTCTCGCCGAGTGCGCCGCGATGGGCCTCGAGCACGAAGGATTCGACCGTGGCGCCGCTTGCGGCGGCGGCGTCGAGGAACTTGCGCCGGGCCTCGGCGTAGGTGCCTGAAAAATGGCGGGTGGCTGCGGAAGTGTGCATCGTGGGTCCTTGGGATGTCATTCGGGTTCAGGCGGGCTGATGGGCGCCCGCCGCGTCGATGTCCTTGCCGGTGAAGTCCTTGAGCCACAGAAGGCCCAGCAGCGACACCAGCGTCATGGCAAGAAGGTACCAGGCCGGCGCCAGCCGGTTGCCGGTGACGGCGAGCAGCCAGGTGCTGATGAAGGGCGAGAAGCCGCCGAACAGCGCCACGCCGACGCTGTAGACCAGCGACATGCCGCTGGCGCGCACATGCTTCGGGAACATCTCGGGCAGCATCGTGATCCCCGGCACCGTCTGGATCACCAGCGTGATGCTGAGCAGGCCGACCACGGCGAACAGCACCGCCGGCGTCGGCGACTGGTTGAGCCAGAGAAAGCCCGGATAGATCATCAGCACCAGCGCGATCCGGCTCCAGACGATCAGCGGCTTGCGCCCGATCCGGTCCGACCAGCGGCCGATGAAGGGCGCCAGGCCGAAGGACAGCAGCCCGGTGAGCGCGGCGCCGAACAGCGCCACCGTGGGCGGCAGGCCGAGTTCGCGGACCGCGTAGGTCGGCATGTAGAAGGTCACGACGTAGGCCGCCGCGGTGCCGCCGACGATGCTGAGGATGGCCGCCAGCACGGTGCGGCCGTGTTCGGAGCAAACCACCGACAGGCTGCTGCGGCGTGCCTTCGCCCGTGCCGCCGGCGTTTCGACGTCCAGCGATTCTTCGAGGTGCCGGCGGATGTACATGCCGACCGGCGCGATCAGCATGCCGAGGAAGAAGGGCACCCGCCAGCCCCAGCTTTCGAGTGCCGCCGGCGAGAGGGTGGCCGTGAGCAGGCCGACCGCCACGGCGCCGAGCAGGATGCCCAGGCCCTGGCTCGCGAACTGCCAGCTGGCCATGTAGCCGCGATCGGCCGGCGTCGCGTGCTCGACCAGCAGGGTGGTCGAGGCGCCAACCTCGCCGCCGGCCGAGAAGCCCTGGATCAGCCGCGCCAGCACGATCAGCATCGGCGCGGCGACGCCGATCCGCGCATAGGTGGGCGCCAGCGCGATCAGCGCGCAGCCCAGCGCCATCAGGAAGATGGTCAGGGTCATCGCCTTCTTGCGGCCGGCCCGGTCGGCATAGGCGCCGATCACGATGCCGCCGAGCGGCCGCATGATGAAGCCGACGCCGAAGGTGGCGGCGGTCAGCAGCAGCTGGCCGTAGGCGGTCGAGGTCGGGAAGAAAAGCTTGCCGATCAGGAGCGCCATGAAGCCGTAGACCGTGAAGTCGAAGAACTCAAGCGCATTGCCGATGGTGGTGGCGACGATGGTCTTGCGCCGTGTCATCGGACGGTTGAGAGCGGGAGGTTTCATCTGAATATGTTTCGTGATGTTGTCGCGGGCGGATGCTAGGCAAACATGGTGCTCATGAAAAGACAATAATTGGTCTTCGTCGATAACTTTTGGTTTTCATGAAGCCCAACCAGCTGCTGGCTTTCGTCGCCGTGGCGGAACAGTTGAGCATCCGGGGCGCGGCACGGACACTCGGCCTCTCGCAGCCCGCGGTCACCAAGATCGTGCGCGAGCTCGAGCGCGAGGTCGGCGCGCCGCTGGTCGAGCGCAGCGTCAAGGGCGTGAGCCTGACCCCCTACGGCGAGGCCTTCGCGCCGCGCGCGAGGCTGCTGCTGGCCGACATGCGCCGGGCCCGCGACGAGATCGCGCAGATCCGCGACGGCGCCACCGGCAAGGTGGCCGTCGCGGTCAGCACGTCGGTGGCGCTCACGATCCTGCCGGCCGCCTTCAAGGCCTACCACGCACGCCTGCCCGCGGTCGATGTCCACTTCAGCGAGGCGGTGCTGCCCTGGATGCTGGCGCGGCTGCGCGACGGCCAGCTCGACCTCGCGGTGGCCCACGTGATTCCCGGCACCCTCGATGCCGAGTTCGAGGCCATCGACCTGTTCCCGGTCCATCTGGCCGTCGGCGTGCGCGACGGCCATCCGCTCGGCGGCGCGAAGTCATTGCGGGAGCTGCATGCGGCCGAATGGGTGTTGCCCGGCGACGGCGAGCTGGGCCGCGAGGTGGTGGCGCCGCTGTTCTCCCCGATCGGCCTGACCGCGCCCCCCCGCGTGATCCTCGGCGCGTCGGTCACGGTGGCGCTCGGGCTGGTGGGCCACATGGACCTGGTCGGCCTGTTCGTCGAGCCGTTGGTCGAGCTCGCCTTCAGGCACCACGGCATCCGGCGCGTCGCCATCAGGGAGCAGCTGCCGCCGCTGCACGTCTGCGTGGTCAAGCTGCGCAGCCATCGGCTGACCCCGGCCGCGCAGCACTTCGTCGAGTGCGTGCAGCTGGCTGCGACGGCGCAGACAGGTTCTCAGGCGTAGCGCGCCAGCATGGCTTCGGTGTTGGTCTTGCGGTCGGCGTTGACCCTGGCCACGTGCGGCCGCTGGCCCATGCGCTTGAGATAGTCGCGCGAGGCCGGCAGCAGTTCGGCCAGCAGGTCGCGCCCGTAGATCAGCCGGGTCGCACCGGCGACCAGCGGCAGGTGCGTGATCGCGGCGCAGTCGGCCAGGGTGAACTGGTCGCCGGCGATGAAGGGCGTGTCGAAGCGCGCCAGCTTGCCGAAGGCCGGGATGTTCTTTTCGAGTTGCTGGCCGATCTTCTGCTTGAGGCCGTCGCTGACCTTGCCGCCGAAGAAGGCCTCGGGGTAGAGGTTGCGGGCCACCAGTTCGAGGTGCAGCTCGAGGTAGAGATTCAGCTCGCGCACCTTGGCGGCGGCATAGGGGTCGGCCGGCAGCAGCGGAATGTCGGGGTAGGCCGCCTCGATGTATTCGTTGATCGCGGCCGACTCGCACAGCATGCCCTGGTCGGTCCGCAGGTAAGGCACCTTGCCGAGCGGTGAGGCCGTCAGGTCGGTTTCGCCGATCCAGGCCAGCTCTTCGTCGAAGCGAACGTTCTTCTCGAGCAGCGCCAGCTTGACCTTGTTGTAGTAGTTGCTGGCGGCGAAGCCGATGAGTGTCAGCATGGGATGTCTCCTTGGTTGGTCGGCCGCCATTCTTGCCGGCTTGCCGGAACCCGGGCCGATTTCTGCGGTAACTTCGGTGCCATGTCAAATCCGCCCATCGAAATCGAAACCGGCCCGAACCCCACGGCCACCGTCCTCCTCATGCACGGCCTCGGCGCCGACGGCAACGACTTCGTGCCGATCGCCAACGAACTGGACCTGTCGTCGGTCGGGCCGGTGCGTTTCGTGTTCCCGAACGCGCCTGTGATCCCGGTCACCATCAACGGCGGCTATCGCATGCCGGCCTGGTACGACATCCTGGGCGCCGACCTCGCCAAGCGCGAGGACGAGGCCGGCCTGCGCCGCTCGCAGCTGACCCTCGAGGCGCTGATCGCCAACGAGAAGGCCCGCGGCATCCCGGCCTCCCGGATCGTGATCGCCGGTTTCTCCCAGGGTTGCGCGATGGCCTTCATGACCGGCCTGCGCCATCCGGAGCGGCTGGCCGGCATCGTCGGCCTGTCCGGCTACCTGCCGCTGGCCGACCTGACGGCGGCCGAGCGCCACCCGGCCAACCAGCAGACGCCGATCTTCCAGGCCCACGGCCAGCGCGACGGCGTGGTGGTGATCGCCCGGGCGATCCAGGGCCGCGACACCCTGAAGGCGCTGGGCTACGACCTCGAGTGGCACGAGTACCCCATGGAGCACTCGGTCTGCATGGAGGAAATCGCCGACCTGAACCGTTTCCTGGTCCGGGTGCTGGGCTGAAAAGGGGGCGCTGGCGGCGGATTTCAGTCCGCCTGCGCGCCTTTTCCGGTCATGCTACCTTCCGTCCCCACGAAAGAACGATGGGTGATAACTAAATGAGTAACTTCAAGGAGCGCCTGGACGCGCTCTCGCCCGCGCGGCTCCGGGGGGTGCGGCGCGGGATCGAGAAGGAAAGCCTGCGGGCGCAACCCGATGGCAAGCTGGCCCTGACGCCGCATCCCGCGGCGCTGGGCTCGGCGCTCACGCACCCCCACATCACGACCGATTTCAGCGAATCCCAGCTGGAGCTGATCACCGGCGCCCATGCGGACGTCGATACGGCATTGGACGAACTGGTGCGCGTGCACCAGTTCACCTACCGCGTGCTCGATGAAGCCGGCGACGAGCGCCTGTGGGTGTCGAGCATGCCCTGCGGCCTGCCGACCGACGAAACCATCCCGATCGGGCGCTACGGATCGTCCAATGTCGGCCGCGCCAAGAGCGTCTACCGCATGGGCCTGAGCCATCGCTACGGGCGGCGCATGCAGACCATCTCGGGCATTCACTACAACTGGTCGCTGCCGGACGTGTCGAGCGAACAATACTTTGCGCTGATCCGCAACTTCCGCCGCCACGCCTTCCTGCTGCTGTATCTGTTCGGCGCCTCGCCGGCGCTGTGTTCGAGCTTCGTCGACGGCCGGCCGCACGAGTTGCAGCCGCTGGGCGAGGGCAGCATGCACATGCCGCACGGCACCTCGCTGCGGATGGGCCGGCTGGGCTACCAGAGCGACGCGCAGGCCTCGCTGGCGGTGAGCTACAACAGCCTCGACGGCTACGGCGCCTCGCTGCAGGATGCGCTGACCCGGCCCTGGCCGGCCTACGAGGCGATCGGCATCCGCAACCTGGGCGGCGACTACAACCAGCTCGCCACCAGCCTGCTGCAGATCGAGAACGAGTTCTACGGCACGATCCGCCCGAAGCGCGTGATCTACCCGGGCGAGCGCCCGCTGCACGCGTTGCGCGAGCGCGGCGTCGAGTACGTCGAGGTCCGCCTGATGGACCTCGACCCCTTCGAGCCGGTCGGCATCAATGCCCAGACCATGCGCTTCCTCGATGTCTTCCTGCTGCACTGCCTGCTGTCCGACAGTCCGCCGGACACCCGCGAAGAGATCGCCGACCTGGCGCACAACCAGCACCTGACCGCCGCCCGCGGGCGCGAGCCCGGCCTGCGGCTGCGGCGCGGCGGCCGCGAGGCCGGGCTGACCGAGTGGGGCGCCGAGCTGCTGGAGCAGTTCGGCCCGATCGCCGCCGCACTCGATGCGGCGCACGGTGGCACGCAGCATGCCGATGCGGTGCGCGCGGCCGGCGCGGCGCTCGGCGACCCGGCCGTGCTGCCGTCGGCCCGCGTGCTCGAGGCCATGAAGGCCCACGGCGATTCCTTCGTCGGCTTCGTGCGTGCCCGCTCCGAGGCCACCCGCGAGGCGCTGCTCGCGCTGCCGTTCGCGGATGCGCAGCGGACCCTCTTCGAGCGCATGACCCAGACCTCGCTCGAGGCCCAGAAGCGGATCGAGGCCAGCGACAGCATGCCGTTCGAGATCTATCGCGAGCAGTACGTGTCGCCGGCGCGGCTCGGCTTCAAGAACCACTGGGCCGAGACGCCGGCCGAACCGGTGAGCCAGCGCGCCGCCCTCTGAGCGGGGCATGGGGTAGGCGGCTGCCTACCCGCATTGGCCGCCATGGCCCACCCGCGGGAGCGCGGCGATGGGGATGATGGCAACAGAGACACATACCGTCCTTTGTTGACATCCCACCATGACCTTCAAGACCTACCTGGTCGAAGACAACCCCGTGATCCGCGAGAACCTGGTCGGCTTTCTCGAAGAGATCGTCGATGCCACCGTGGTCGCGCACGCCAGCGGCGAAGACGAGGCCGTGGCCTGGCTGCGCCAGCACGGCGAGAGCTGGGACGTGGCCATCGTCGATCTCTTCCTTGACCAGGGCAACGGGCTCGGCGTGGTCGACGCCTGCCGCCAGCGGGCCGCCCACCAGAAGGTGCTGGTGGTCAGCAACTACGCCACCCCGGACGTGCGCGCCCGCTCCAAGGCGCTGGGTGCCGACGCCTTCTTCGACAAGTCGGGCGAAATCGACCTGCTGCTCGACTACTGCGAGCGCCTGAGTCGCCAAAACGACTGATCTTCCCGCTTCGCCGGCCGGACGGCTCGCTTTCTGGGGTAAAACGCGTCGCGTCAACGACTCCTACGAAAGCACTGAAAGCATGAGCAGCATCGATTTCAAGGGCCGCGTGGCCATCGTCACCGGCGCCGGCGGCGGGCTGGGCCGCCAGCACGCGCTGGCATTGGCGGCGCGCGGCGCCAAGGTGGTGGTCAACGACCTCGGCGGTGCCCGCGACGGCTCCGGCGGCTCGGTCAGCGCGGCCCAGGCGGTGGTCGACGAGATCCGGGCCGCCGGCGGCGAGGCGATCGCCAATGGCGCCTCGGTGACCGATTTCGAGGCCGTGCAGGCGATGGTCGCGCAGGCGGTCGCCACCTGGGGCCGGGTCGACATCCTGGTCAACAACGCCGGCATCCTGCGCGACAAGAGCTTCGCCAAGATGGACCTGGCCGACTTCCGGCTGGTGATGGACGTCCACCTGATGGGCGCCGTGCATTGCACCAAGGCGGTCTGGGCGCTCATGAACGAGCAGAAATACGGCCGCATCGTGATGACCACCTCGTCCTCGGGCCTGTACGGCAACTTCGGCCAGAGCAACTACGGCGCCGCCAAGCTGGCGCTGGTGGGCCTGATGCAGACCTTGTCGATCGAGGGCGCGAAGAATGACATTCGCGTCAACTGCCTGGCGCCGACCGCCGCCACCCGGATGACCGAGGACCTGATGCCCGAAGCCGTGCTCGAGGCCTTGAAGCCCGAGGCCGTGGTGCCGGCGATGCTGGTGCTGGCGGGCCAGGAGGCGCCGAACCGCACGATCCTGTGCGCCGGCGCGGGCAGCTTCGAGTCGGCCCACATCACCTTGACGAATGGCGCCTGGATCGGCCTCGGCGGCGATGCGCCGGAGCGGCTCGCCGAGCGGCTGGCCGAAGTGACCGACCGCAGCGGCGAGATCGTCCCGCAGAGCGGCGCCGCACAAGGCAGCAACGAGGTCGGCAAGGCGATGGCGAACGCCGGCCGGCACTGATGATGCGGCCCGGGCATGCGCGGGCCGTCCTTATTCGACCACCGCGTCGCCGTCCTTGCGGATCGAGTCGCGGTCGCGGTGGCCATAGAGCCGGCCCAGGGTGCTGTCGAGGGCGCGCTTGAGCTTGTCGGCGGCGCCGCGGAAGGCCTCGTCGAGTCCGGCCGCCTGGTGGCTCACGGCCAGCGGTTGATGGCCCGCGATGCGGGCCTCCATCGCGCAGCGCTTGGCCGCGCCGCCGCTGGCGGCGTGGTTCTCGTCGCTCAGGTGGATCTCGACACGCGTGACCTCGGCCGCGAAGCGGGCCAGGGTCTGGCGCATCTCGGTGTCGGCCCAGCGCTCCAGGGCTTCCTTGTTCTCGAGGCCGTTGCTGGTATTGATCTGGATCTGCATGGTGAGCGGTCCTTTCCTCGCAAAACCCTACTGTGCCCCGATCGGGGCGTGCCATACGTAAGCATTTCGGCAACGTGGTCGAGGTCGCAATGACCACACGCGCGGCGCGGCGACAATGGCGGGCCGCATCCTGCAGACAGAGAAAGAATTTCCCCGATGGCCATCCAGTGGTTCCCCGGTCACATGCACCTGACCCAGAAGGCCATTGCCGAACGGATCAAGGACATCGACGTCGTCATCGAGCTGCTCGACGCCCGCCTGCCCGGATCGAGCGCCAACCCGATGCTGGCCGAGCTCACCGGCCACAAGCCGGGGCTCAAGGTGCTCAACAAGCAGGACCTGGCCGACCCGGCCTGCACCGCGCTCTGGCTGGCCCACTACAACGCGCTGCCCGAGACCCGCGCGATCGGCCTCGACGCCAGCCAGACCACGCCGGCGCGCCAGCTGATCGATGCCTGCCATGCGCTCTCGCCGGCCCGCGGCGGCATGGCCAAGCCGATGCGGGTGCTGATCTGCGGCATTCCCAATGTCGGCAAGTCGACACTGATCAACACCCTCACCGGCAGCCGCAAGGCCAAGACCGGCGACGAGGCCGGCATCACCAAGCTGGAGCAGCGCATCACGCTGGCCGACGACTTCTACCTGTGGGACACGCCGGGCATGCTGTGGCCGCGCATCATCGTCGCCAAGAGCGGCTACAACCTGGCGGCCAGCGGCGCCGTCGGGCGCAATGCCTTCGACGAGGAAGAGGTGGCGCTCGAACTGCTCGACTATCTCAAGGGCCACTACGCGGGCCTGGTCGAGGCGCGTTTCAAGATCGATCCGATCGGTGCGCTGAGCGACGAAGAGGTGCTCGAGGCGATCGGCCGCAAGCGCGGCGCGCTGCTCGGCAAGGGCCGGGTCAACCTGCAGAAGGCGGCGGAGATCGTGATGAACGAATTCCGCAGCGGCAACATTGGTCGCATCACGCTGGAGACGCCCGGGGAGTTCGCGCAGTGGCTGGCGGCCGGACAGCTGCTCGATGCCGAGCGCGCCGCGAAGAAGGCGGCCCGGGGGCGCAAGAAGGGGTCGGGCCGGCGCGAAGACGCGCAGCCGGATCCGGCGGACGATCCGACCTGAGCACCGCTCTGCTCAGGGCGCGAGCACGAGATCGGCGTCGCGCGCGATGTAGGGCACGTGGCGGAAGTCGCGGATCAGGCAGAGCCACCCGTCGCGCCACTGCAGCTCGATGAAATAGCCGGGCGGACCGTCGCCGCGGCCCGGCAGCACGGCCAGCACCGCGCGGCCGTCCAGCCATGCGGGCACGAGCCGCCAGTCGTCGAGGCGCTCGTAGTTCGAGAAGTACACGCCGACCTCGCGCCGCCCCGCGGCCTTGCGGCGCGACACCAGGTCCAGCCGCACGTCGTCGGCCAGCAGGGCGCGCACGCCGTCCCAGTCGCGGGCGTTGAACAAGCGGGCGTAGTGCAGCAGCTCGGGCGTCGCGGTGCGCGCCGGCGCCGCGTCCGGCGTGGTGGCCGGCAACTGCCGCAGCAGGCCGCGTCCGCGATGCAGCGCTGCCTTCACGGCCGGCACGCTGAGCTCGAGTTCGGCGGCGATCTCTTCGAGCGAATGGTCGAGCACGTCCTTCAGGATGACGCAGCCGCGCTGCGCCGGCGCCAGCTGCAGGAAGCTGCGCAGCGCGGCCCGCACGGCCTGCTCGCGCGCCAGCGCATTGTCGGGCTCGAGCGCCGCATCGTCGGCGAGCTCGAGCGCCGCTTCGAGCGGCTCGGCCCGCCGATGGGCCTCGCGCCGCCAATGGTCGATGGCGCGGTTGTGGGCGATGCGAAACAGCCAGGGGCGCAGCGGCGGCATCGCCTTGTGCTGGGCGAGTTCGAAGCAGGCCCGCGCCAGCGTGTCCTGCACCACGTCCTCGCCATCTGCGACCGATCCGGTCATGCGCGTGGCGTAGCGGTGCAGGTCGGGCCGGATGTCGTCGACCAGCGCGAGGAACTGGCGCCGCGCCTCTTCGAGGGTGGCGATCAGCGCCTCGGGCGCCTCAGGACCCGAAGAAGCCATAGGAGCCGATTTCGCTGATCTCGACCGTGACGGGCGGCTCTTCGCAGCGCTCGCGCACGCCCGCCACGAAGGCCTTGAAGGCGGGCAGGGCGGTCAGCAGGTTGCTGCCGTCCGGCGCCTCGTGCGAGGCGATGTGGACGAAGCTCACGCCGTCCTCGAGCTTGAAGGTGGCGTAGCGCAGGCCGGCCGGCCGGCGCTCGGCGAGTTCCTGGTACACCGCCCGGACCAGGCGCTCGTTCTCGTCGACCCGATCGGCCTTGAGCTTGTAGCGGACCATGCGTTTCATGATGGAGCCTTTCTCCGGCGAGGCCGGTCTCATTGTTCACCAGGCAATGACGTTTCGGGCTGCCCGAAGGATGCGGAGGGCGGCCGCCTGCACGATCGGCCGTACGCGCCTATGCTCTGCCGCTTCGACACAAGGAGTGTTCTCGATGCGCAACCGTCCCCTGGGCCGCACCGGCCTTTTCGTTTCCGAACTCTGCCTCGGCACCATGACCTTCGGCGGCAGCGACGGCATCTGGAGCCAGATCGGCGACCTGCAGCAGGCCGACGCCGAGCGCCTGGTCGGCCAGGCGCTCGACGCCGGCATCAACTTCATCGACACCGCCGACGTCTATTCGGGCGGCCTGTCGGAACAGATCACCGGCCAGGCCCTCAAGAACCTGCAGGTGCCGCGCGACAGCGTCGTGGTCGCCACCAAGGTGTTCGGCGAGACCGGCCCCGGGCCGAACGCCCGCGGCGCCTCGCGCAGCCACATCATGGACGGCCTCAAGGCCAGCCTGAAGCGGCTGCAGCTCGACCACGTCGACCTCTACCAGATCCACGGCTTCGACCCCGCCACGCCGATCGAGGAGACCGTGCGGGCCCTCGACCAGCTGGTGCGCCAGGGCCATGTGCGCTACGTGGGCGTCTCCAACTGGGCCGCCTGGCAGATCGTCAAGGCGCTCGGCATCGCCGAGCGCTGGGGGCTGGCGCGCTTCGAATCGCTGCAGGCCTACTACACCGTGGCCGGCCGCGACCTGGAGCGCGAACTGGTGCCGATGCTGCAGAGCGAAGGTGTCGGGCTGATGGTCTGGAGCCCGCTGGCCGGCGGCCTGCTGAGCGGCAAGTACGGTCGCGAGCAGCAGGCCGAGCAGGGCAGCCGGCGCGTGAGTTTCGACTTTCCGCCGGTCGACAAGAACCGGGCCTGGGATTGCGTCGATGCGATGCGCCCGATCGCCCAGGCGCACGGCGTCTCGGTGGCCCAGGTGGCGCTGGCCTGGCTGCTGCACCAGCCCCAGGTCACCAGCGTGATCGTCGGTGCCCGCCGCGCCGAACAGCTGGCCGACAACCTGGCGGCGACCCAGGTGGCGCTCAGCGCGGCTGAGCTGGCGCAGCTCGACCAGGTCAGCCGGCTGCCGGCCGAATACCCCGACTGGATGTTCGCGCGGCAGGGCGAGAACCGCCGCAAGCAACTGGCCGGCGAGCCGCGTTGAGGCGCGCTCCGGCAGGTCTGGAGAACGATATTTCTTATAGCGTTTTTAGGGTTGTCACTCTCTCTGAAGAACGCATGTAACGGTATGTTCTGCGGACGACTTTTTTTCGACCCCTATTGGAGATTTTCCTGATGCTGTTTCGATTCAAGCTTCTTGCCGTGGCGGGCGCCGTGGCCTTCAGCGCTGGCGCGTTCGCGGCCGACCCGATCAAGATCGGCGTCGACGGCCCGTTCACCGGCGGCTCGTCTTCGATGGGCGTCAGCATGCGCGACGGCGTGCGCCTGGCCACCGAGGAAATCAACAAGAGCGGCGGTGTCCTGGGTCGCCAGATCCAGCTGGTCGAACGCGACGACGAGGCCAAGAACGAGCGCGGCGTGCAGATCGCGCAGGAGTTCATCAACAAGGAAAAGGTCGTGGCCGTGGTCGGCTACATCAACACCGGCGTGGCCCTGGCGTCGCAGCGCTTCTTCCAGGAAGCCAAGATCCCGGTGCTGAACAACGTCGCGACCGGCTCGATCATCACGCACCAGTTCGACAAGGAGCCCGAGAACTACGTGTTCCGCAATGCGGCGCATGACAGCATCCAGGCGCCGATGATCGTCGAGGAAGCGGTCACCCGCCGCGGCTTCAAGAAGGTCGCGATCCTGGCCGACTCGACCAACTACGGCCAGCTGGGCCGCGAAGACCTCGAGAAGGCGCTCAAGGCCAAGGGCATCACGCCGGTGGCGGTCGAGAAGTTCAACATCAAGGACGTCGACATGACGGCCCAGCTGCTGAAGGCCAAGGAAGCCGGCGCCGAGGCGGTGCTGACCTACGGCATCGGCCCCGAGCTGGCGCAGATCGCCAACGGCATGACCAAGCTGGGCTGGAAGGTCCCGATGGTCGGCAGCTGGACCCTGTCGATGGCCAACTTCATTGACAACGCAGGCCCGGGCGGCGACGGCGCGCGCATGCCGCAGACCTTCATCCAGGAGCCGACCACGCCCAAGCGCAAGGCCTTCATCACCAGCTACCTGGGCACCTTCAAGCCGAAGAACAACCGCATCGATTCGCCGGTCTCGGCCGCCCAGGGCTACGATTCGATCTACCTGCTGGCCGCCGCCATCAAGCAGGCCAACAGCACCGAGGGGCCGAAGATCCTGGCCGCGCTGGAAGACCTGAAGACGCCGGTCGAGGGCGTGGTGACGACCTACACCAAGCCCTTCACCAAGGGCGACCACGACGCCATCACCGCCAACATCCCGGTGTTCGGCGAGGTCAAGGGCGGCCGCGTCAACTACGCCAACGCCGACGACATGAAGAAGGCGGCCACGGTGCAGCTGAAGAACAACGCGGCCAACGACGCCCTGCTGAAGCCCTGACCCGCGCCTGCCTGACGGCGCCGCCCCGGGTCGCTCCCGCGGCGGCGCCTTTTTGTGCCAACGCCTCCCGAAAGCCGTCATGCAAATCCTGACCCAACTCATCTTCAGCGGCATCGCGCTGGGCATGATCTATGCCGTCATCGCCTTCGGCTACCAGCTCACCTTCGCCACCTCGGACACCCTCAACTTCGGCCAGGGCGACGCGCTGATGCTCGGCGCCCTGGTGGGCCTCACCCTGGTCACCCTGGGCGTCAACTACTGGCTCATGATCCCGCTGGTGTGCCTGTTCGGCGCGGTGCAGGGCGCCGTGGTCGAACGCATCGGCGTGCGGCCGGCGATCAAGATCAAGTCCGAATTCGGCTGGATCATGTCGACCATCGCGCTCGGCATCATCTTCAAGAACGTGGCCGAGAACGTCTGGGGCCGCGACGACCTCAAGTTCCCGTCGCCGCTGCCCGAGGCGCCGATCAAGTTCCTCAACGCCAACGTGCTGCCGATGGAGATCCTGGTGGTGGTGGGCGCCATCCTCATGATGCTGGCGGTCGAGCTGTTCAACCGCCGCTCGATCTACGGCAAGGCGGTGGTCGCGACCTTCAACGACCGCGACGCGGCCAAGCTGATGGGCATCAACACCGGCCTGGTCATCACTTTCTCGTATGCGCTGTCGTCGCTGACCGCGGCCTTCGCGGGCGTGCTGATCGCGCCGCTGACCTTGACCGGCGCCACCATGGGCGCGGTGCTGGGCCTGAAGGCCTTCGCGGTGGCGATCATCGGCGGGCTGACCAGCGGCATGGGCATCATCCTCGGCGGCATCATCCTGGGCATCGCCGAGACCACCACCGGCTTCTACCTGAGCACCGGCTACAAGGACGTGCCGGGCCTGGTGCTGCTGCTGATCGTGCTGGCGGTGCGCCCGGCCGGCCTGTTCGGCAAGACCGCGATCAAGAAGGTCTGACGCACACATGAATACCAAAATCGGACGCTTCCTCCTCGCCCTCGTCGGCTTCGCGGCGCTGCTGCTGTTCCCGATCGGCATCGACAACCCGTACTACATCCACCTGCTTGAGACCATCATGATCTACGCGATCCTGCTGTTCGGGCTGGACATCGTGGTCGGCTATACCGGGCAGGTCTCGCTCGGCCATGCGGGCCTGTTCGGGCTCGGCGCCTACACGGCGGGCGTGCTGGTCTACAAGCTCGGCGCACCGCTGATGGTGGCGCTGATCGCATCGATCGGCGTCACGGCGCTGTTCGGTGCGCTGCTGGCATTGCCGGCGCTGCGCGTCACGGGGCCGTACCTGGCGATGGTCACGCTGGCCTTCGGCACCATCATCCAGATCCTCATCAACGAGATGAGCTTCATCACCGAAGGGCCGATGGGCATCAAGCTCACCAAGCCGCCGCTGTTCGGCCACAAGCTCGACGAGCGCGAGTTCTACTGGCTGGTGGTCGTGATGCTGGTGCTGTCGCTGGTCGTGGTGCATCGCATCCTGCGCTCGCACCTCGGGCGCGCCTTCGAGGCGCTGCGCGGCAGCCCGGTGGCGTCGGACTGCATGGGCGTGTCGGTGTACCGCTACAAGGTCTATGCCTTCGTGATCAGCGCCGGCTTCGCCGGACTGGCCGGCAGCCTGTATGCGTATTCGGAGCAGTACATCTCGCCGAACACCTACAACTTCGAGCTCACCGTGCTGTTCCTGCTGGCCGTGATCATGGGCGGGCGCAAGAGCCGCATCGGCGCCATGCTGGGCGCGACCATCATCGTGCTGTTGCCCAAGCTGCTCGACGACGTGGAGTTGTTCCGCTACGTGTCGGTGGCGCTGGCGGTGCTGGTCATGGTGGTGGCGGTGGTGGGCGTGCAGATGAAGCGCGTCACGCCCAAGCAGATGGCCATTCCGGTGGTCGGCAGCATCGCGCTCGCGGGCCTGGCTTTCTGGCTCCAGACCATGACCGACTGGCGGCTCTCGATCTTCGGCGTGATCATGCTGTTCGTCGTCTACTACCTGCAGGACGGCATCGTGGGCTTCGTGCGCAACGCGCTGAACCTGCGCCGGCCCAAGGCCCAGCTCGAGGTCGAGGGCGCCGGCATCGCGCCGGCCGATGCCGTGGCGACCGCCGCCATGGCCGGCGGCCAGCCCGAGGTGCTGCAGGCGTCGGGCGTGCTGATGCAGTTCGGCGGCCTGAAGGCGCTCAACAATGTCGACCTGACTGTCAGGCGCGGTACCATCCACGGCCTGATCGGGCCCAACGGCTCCGGCAAGAGCACGATGATGAACGTGCTGACCGGCATCTACGTGCCGACCGCCGGCGCGATCAGCTTCGGCGGCCGTTCGCTGGTCGGTCGCACCTCGTCCGACATCGCGCTGTCGGGCATCGCGCGCACCTTCCAGAACGTGCAGCTGTTCGGCGAGATGACGGCGCAGCAGAACGTGCAGGTCGGGCTGCACCACACCTTCCGCAGCAACCTGTTCGACGTCGCGGTCCACACGCCGCGCTACAAGCGCGAGAGTGCGGCGGCGGCCAACCGGGCGCTGGGCCTGCTCAAGTTCGTCGGCCTCGAGGCCTTCGCCGCCGAGGAGGCGCGCAACCTGCCGTACGGCAAGCAGCGGCTGCTCGAGATCGCCCGCGCGCTGGCGCTCGACCCGCAGCTGCTGCTGCTCGACGAACCGGCCGCCGGCCTGACGGCGCCGGACATCAAGGAGCTGATCGCCATCATCCGCAAGATCCGCGAGCACGGCGTGACCGTGATCCTGATCGAGCACCACATGGACGTCGTGATGACCATGTGCGACACGGTCTCGGTGCTCGACTTCGGACAGAAGATCGCCGAAGGCGAGCCGGCCGCTGTGCAGGCCGACGCCAAGGTGATCGAAGCCTATCTGGGCGGCCAGGAAGCCGAGCCGCAGCCTGCTTGAGGAAGACCATGAACCCCCACGCTCATCACTTCGTGTATTCGCTGCCCCCCGAGGGGGCGCAGGCCTCCCTTGGGGCGGCCCGGCGGGAGGCCTGACCATGCTGACCATCCAGAATCTCTCCGCCGGCTACGGCAAGGTGCAGGTGCTGCACGGCGTCTCGATCGAGGTGCCCAAGGGCAAGGTCGTGACCCTGATCGGCTCCAACGGCGCCGGCAAGACCACGACCATGCGCGCGGTGTCCGGAATGATCCAGCCGACGGCCGGCGAGATCACGCTCAACGGCAAGCGCATCGACGGCCTCGAGTCCTACCACATCGCCAAGCTCGGGCTCGCGCATTCGCCCGAAGGCCGGCGCGTGTTCGCCACCATGACCGTGACCGACAACCTCACGCTGGGCGCCTTCCCCCGGCTCACGGGCAGCCGGCCGCGCGGCGATGTCGCGGGCGACCTCGAGCGGGCGCTCGACCTGTTCCCGCGGCTCAAGGAGCGGCGCACCCAGCTGGCCGGCACCTTGTCGGGCGGCGAGCAACAGATGCTCGCGATGGCCCGTGCGGTCATGCTGAATCCCGAGGTGGTGCTGCTCGACGAACCCTCGATGGGCCTGGCGCCGATCCTGGTGGCCGAGGTCTTCCGCATCATCGGGCGGCTCAAGCAGGAGGGCGTGACCATGCTGCTGGTCGAGCAGTTCGCGGCCGCCGCGCTCGGCGTGGCCGACTACGGCTACGTGCTCGAGAACGGCCGCATATCGCTGCACGGGCCGGCCGAGAAGCTGCGCAACGATCCGGGCGTGAAGGCGGCGTACCTGGGCAGCGGGCACTAGGTTTGCGGCCACGGGGTGCGGGTGTCGCCGCGATAGATTCCGTCAATGAACGGGGCTGGCTCATTCGAGACTAATTTCTTGTAATGAGATTGTTGTCTCATTAAAGTTTACGGGAACCCCATCACCTGGAGGACCCGGACATGGCGCTCACCCGAACCGAGATGGACCGCAGGATCGACCAGCATTTCCGCTTCGAGGCCACGGACGATGTCGAAGGCGTGCTGGCGACGCTCTCTCCCGACGTCGAGCACGACATCGTCGGCGCGCCGTCGGGGCCGACGCGGGGGCGCGACGGCGCGCGGCCTTTCTACGAGGCGTTGTTCAGCGACCTGTCCGACAGTCGCGTCGAATGCCTGCGGCGGCTTTACGGGGCCGATTTCCTGGTCGACGAATCGATCTGGCGCGGCAGGGCGCCCGGTCGACCCTTCGGCCTCGAGGGCCGCGGCCGGCCGCTCGAATTCAGGCTGCTCCATGTGGTCGAGTTCACCGACGCCGGGGACATCCGGCGTGAAAACGTATGGCTCGATCTCGCGGCCATCCTGCAGCAGTTGCCGCAGGATTCATGAGCGGCCCGTCAAGCGAGCAGGCCGGCCGCCCCAACCAGCGGCGGCGCACGCGCAAGGACCTGCTGCAGGCCGCCGCGCGCCTCATGCAGGCGGGCCGCCAGCCCAGCCTCGAGGAGATCGCCGAGGCGGCGGCGGTGTCGCGGGCCACCGCCTACCGCTACTTTCCGAGCATCGAGGCGCTTCACCGCGAGGCCTCGCTCGACATCGCGGTGCCCGAAGCCGCGGCGGTGCTCGGCGACACCCGCTCGCAGGACCCGGTGCAGCGGCTGGAACGCATCGATGCGGCGCTGAGCAGCATGATCGCCGCCAACGAGGCGTCGCTGCGCATGATGCTGGCGCAGTCGATGGAGCGCGTGGTGCGGGGTGGACACGACGCCGAAGTGCCGGCGCGCCAGAACCGGCGCAGCCCGCTGATCGAGGCCGCGCTGGCGCCGGCCCGCAGCCAGTTCAGGCCGGCGGCGGTGAAGACGCTCGAGCAGGCACTGGCGCTGGTGATCGGCACCGAATCGATGGTGGTCTGCAAGGACGTGCTGCAACTCGACGACGCGCAGGCGCTGAAGGTCCGGCGCTGGGCGATCCGGGCGCTGGTGGAGGCGGCGAAGAAGGCCGACTGACGCTCGCCTGCCGTGCCGGATCGGCGCACTTGTAGCAAACTGCTGCAATTCCGTCTCCTAACGACCCCCTCATGACCGACACCCAACCCGCCCTTGAAGTCCTGCCGCGCGACATTTCCGCCTACTGCGAGGGCAACACGGGCATCGACTACGTGCACCGATTCGAATCCGGCAAGCCCGGCCCGCACGTGCTGATCAATGCGCTGACCCACGGCAACGAGATCTGCGGCATGGTGGCCGCGACGCATCTGCTGGACAGCGGCGTGCGGCCCAAGCTCGGCACGCTGACTGTCAGCTTCGCCCACGTCGAGGCCTACAACGCCTTCGATCCGGCCAAGCCTTTCGACAACCGGCAGATCGTCCACAACCTCAACCGCGTCTGGTCCGACGAATGGCTCGACGGCCCCGAGGACAGCCCCGAGCTGCGGCGCGCCCGCGAGCTGCGGCCGGTGGTGGCTGCTGCCGACCACATCCTCGACATCCACTCGACCAGCCAGGACGTGGTGCCGTTCTGGGTCTACCCGGACTTCGAGCGCAATGCGCGGGTGGCGACCGCGATCGGCCTGCCGCCGGTGCACCTGGTGATGCCCAGCGGCCTGGGCTCGGGCACGCCGTTGATCCAGCACGGCATGCATGCCGGCGCCGATGCGCCGGGCGCCGCGATGGTGGTCGAGTGCGGCCAGCATTTCAAGCAGAGCGCGGCCGATCTCGCGACCGAGGTGACGCTGCGCTTCCTGGCGCACTTCGGATTGATCGACCGGGCAGGGGCGACGCCCGAGGTGGAAGCACAGCGCCGTTTCGAGTTGCTGCAGACGCACCTGATCAAGTTCGAGGATTTCCGCTTCGTTCGGCCGCTGATCGGCTTCGAGACCTTTGCCGAGGGCGAACTGATCGCCACGCAGGGGACCGACGAGATCCGCGCGCCCTGCGACGACTGCACGGTCTTCATGCCGGCGCAGCGGGTGATCGTGGGACGTGAGGCGGTGTATCTGACGAAGCCGCTGTAGGCTGCCTCAAGCCGCAATGAACAGCGCCGGATCCACCATCGTCCGGTTCAGCATCACCCCCCAGTGCAGGTGCGGCCCGGTCACGCGGCCGGTGGCGCCCACGGCGGCCAGCCGCTCGCCGCTCTGCAGCGCGTCGCCGGTCTTCACGTCGATCCGGCTCAGGTGGCAGTACATCGTGAGCAGGCCGCCGCCGTGGTCGAGCCAGACGGTGCCGCCGTTGAAGAAGTAGTCGCCGGTGTCGATCACCCGGCCCGGCAGCGGCGCCAGCACCGGCGTGCCGGTGGCGGCTGCGATGTCCATGCCGCTGTGCGGATTGCGCGACTGGCCGTTGAAGACGCGGCGCAGGCCGAAGGAGCTCGATCGCCGCCCCGGCACCGGCACCCGCATCTGCAGCTCGTGCGGCTCGGGTTCGCTGAAGGTGGCCATCACCGTCGCCTGGTGGTCGCGCTCGCGCTCGTAGCGGGCCTGGTCGGCAGCTGACAGGTCGACCGTACCCGGTGCCACCTTCAGGCGCTGTTCGCTGTATTGCTTGGGCGCGATCGTGTAGGCGATCGGGCGCTCGGCGCCATCCCCCGTGCGCACCATGATGCGGGCCTTGCCCGGGGCGGTCGCGAGTGGAATGCCGACCAGCACGGTCCATTCGATCGGGTCGCCCAGCACCAGCAGCGGGATGCCGCCCTCGGTGCGCGCCTCCGGCCGCGCCGCGGCAGGACCGAGCGACAGGCGCGCCACGCCGCCCGGGACCTGGGCACCATGCGGCCAGAGCGCGGGAGCGGGCGTGGCCGGCGAGGGTGTTGCAGCGGCCTGCGCGGCCGGCAGCGACAACAGGCCCATCGATGCAAGCAGGAGCGAGCGGCGCTGCATGGCGTGCCTCACTTGCCCCAGCTGTCCCGCATGCCCGCTGCGCGGTTGAACACGCGCTGGCCGGCGGTCGCCGCCTTGGCATCGACCACGAAGTAGCCGTGGCGTTCGAACTGGAATCCGGCTCCGCCCTCGGCGGCGCCGGCGAGCGAGGGCTCGACGAAGGCCTGGCAGGTGACCAGGCTGTCGCGATTCAGCTCTTCCAGCAATTCGCCGCTGCCCGGCTGGGCCGCCGCGAACAGGCGTTCATACAGGCGCACCTCGGCCTGCAGCGCATCGGCGGCGGCCACCCAGGTGATGTTGCCCTTGACCTTGATCGCGTCCGCGCCCGGCGTGCCGCTCTTGGTGTCGGGCACCAGCGTGGCCTGCACTTCCTGCAGCTTGCCCGAGGCGTCGCGGGTGCCGCCCGTGCAGACGATCGTGTGCCCGTACTTCAGCCGCACCTTGTTGCCCGGGAACAGGCGGAAGAAGCCCTTGGGCTGTACGTCCTCGTAGTCGGTGCGCTCGATCCAGACCTCGCGGCCGATCTTGAAGCTGCGCTGGCCGCGCTCGGGGTGGTGCGGGTGCACCGGCGCCGTGCAGTCGTCGAGGAAGCCGGCGCCCATCAATTCGTCCCAGTTGGTGATGACCAGCTTGACCGGGTCGAGCACCGCCATCGCGCGCGGCGCGATCGGGTCGAGGGTGTCGCGCAGCGCGGCCTCGAGGCTCGCGTAGTCGATCCAGCCGCCGGACTTGGTGACGCCCGAGCGCTCGCAGAACAGCTTCAGCGCCTCGGGCGTGTAGCCGCGGCGGCGCAGCCCGGCCAGGGTCGGCATGCGCGGATCGTCCCAGCCGTCGACGTGGTTCTCCTCGACCAGCTGGCGCAGGCGGCGCTTGCTGGTGATGACGTGGGTCACGTTGAGCCGTGCGAACTCGTATTGGCGCGGATGCGGCGAGGCGATCAGGCCGCCTTCGGCCAGCCTGTCGAGCAGCCAGTCGTAGAAGGGCCGCTGGTCTTCGAACTCGAGCGTGCAGAAGCTGTGGGTGATCTGTTCCAGCGCGTCCTCGATCGGATGCGCGAAGGTGTACATCGGATAGATGCACCACTTGTCGCCGGTGTTGTGGTGGGTGGCGCGGCGGATCCGGTACAGCGCCGGGTCGCGCATGTTGATGTTGGGGCTCGCCATGTCGATGCGAGCCCGCAGCACGGCGGCGCCATCGTCCAGCTGGCCGTCGCGCATGGCGCGGAAGCGCGCGAGGTTTTCCTCGGGCGTGCGGCCGCGGAACGGGCTGTCGGTGCCGGGCGTGTTGAAGTCGCCTCGATTGGCGCGGATCTGCTCGGCGCTCTGCTCGTCGACATAGGCCAGGCCGGCGCCGATCAGGTACTCCGCGGCCCGGTACATGAAGTCGAAGTAGTTACTCGCGAAGTACACATGGTCGTTGGCTTCGCCCGGCTTGGCGGGGTTGTCGGCCAGATGGGTGTCGTAACCCAGCCACTGCACGGCGTCGCGGATGGCGTCGACGTATTCCTGTTCTTCCTTTTCGGGGTTGGTGTCGTCGAAACGCAGGTGGCAGACCCCGCCATATTCCTTCGCCAGTTCGAAATTGAGCCAGATGCTCTTGGCGTGGCCGATGTGCAGGTAGCCGTTGGGCTCCGGCGGAAAGCGCATGCGGACCTTGGCCGGATCCTGCATGCCCTCGGCGTGATGGGCCGCGTCGCCCGGGGATCCGCCCCACTTGCGGGTGGAATAATTGCCCTGTTCGAGGTCGCTTTCGATCACGTGGCGCAGGAAATTGCTCGGCTTGGTGCTGTCGTTGTCTGCAGGGGAAGTCATCCATCCATTCTAGGTGGCCCCTCAGGCGCGTTACCTTTGGCAACGATCTTCACGCAAGGCCGTGCACCAGGTTCACACCTCGCGCGTTCAATACATTACATGGGCGGCCAATACCCGCCTTCACAGGAGTTTCACGATGAGCCTTACCCGCACCACCTTGTTCAAATGGGCTGCCGCCGGCGTCGTTGCCGCCGGAGCCTTGTTCGCTACAGCGTCGGCCAGCGCGGCCGTTGGCTGGTCGGTGGGCGTCAACGTGCCCGGCGTGGCGATCGGTGTCGCCGCCCCGCAGCCCTACTACGCACCCGCCCCGGTGTACGTGGCGCCGGCGCCGGTCTATTACCCGCCGCCGCCGGTCTACTACCGCCCGGCGCCGGTGTACTACGCGCCGCCTGCCGCCTACTACCGTCCGGCTCCCGGCTACTACCGTCCGGGCCCGGGCTACTACCGCCATCACGGACACGGGTACTACCGCTGAGCGGCCGATAGCCTCTTTTTTTTGCTGTCACCATGAAAAACCGGCCCCGTCGAACGGGCCGGTTTTTTCATGTCGGTTCACATGGCACGGAACAGGTGGGCGTAGAGCCGGCTGACCGGTATCCGGTCGTCCCGGCCCCGCAGGCTGAGGTGCTGGCGGCCGGTCTCGTCGCGGTGCACCGCCTCGATCGCGCTGCTGCGCACGACCACCGCGCGATGCACCTGCCAGAAGACATCGGGGTCCAGCTGCGGCAGCAGCTGCTTCAGCGGCGTGCGGATCAGGTATTCGTGGCCGGCGGTCAGGACGCGGACGTACTTGTCGGCCGCCTCGAAATACAGCACCTCGTCGACCGGGACCATGCGCACCGTGGCGCCGCCGGCCTCGCTGGCGGCGATGAACCTGAGCGGCCCGCCGTTGGGGGCCGGTGCCGCCGCGGCGCCGGCCAGCAACTGGCGCCACTGGGCCAGCGTCCGCTCCAGGGCGGCCGGCTCGGAGGCCGCCGCGGGCGCCTGGGCCGCCAGCGCCTGCTGGAGGCGCGCGACGGTCTTGCGCAGCCGTTCGGGCTGGACCGGCTTGAGGACGTAGTCGATCGCCTGGGTCTCGAAGGCGCGCGCCGCGTATTCGTCATAGGCGGTGACGAACACCAGCTGCGGCATCGGCGCCTCGTCGGCCGGCCAGGTGTCGGCCAGTTCGGCGGCAGCGCCCAGGCCGTCCTGCCCCGGCATCCGGATGTCGAGGAACAGCACCTGTGGCAACCGCTGCAAGGCCTCCCGCACGGCGCTGGCACCGTCGCCGACGCAGGCGACGATCTCCAGGTCGGGCCAGGCGGCGGCCAGTTCGGCGCGCAATGCCTGCGCGAGCAGCGGTTCGTCTTCGGCGATGAGGGCGGTGGCTTTCATGCGATCAGGTGGGAAAGACGACAGTTGCGAGGGTTCCGCCCGCGGCCGTCGCCTCGAGGGTCAGGCTGCCGCGCGCGCCGTAGACCGTGGCGAGGCGCTCGCGCACCTGCGTGACGCCGAAACCGCCGCCGTCGGACGGCGGCGCGGCGCCGAGCCCGACACCGGTGTCGAGGATCTCGATGCGGACCTGCGGCAGGCCGTCGGCGGCGCGGTTCTCGCGCAGCGCGCGAATGCGGATCTCGCCGCCCTCGACCTTCGGCTCGAGCCCGTGGCGGATGCTGTTCTCCACCAGGGGCTGCAGCAGCAGCGGCGGCACGGGCAGGTCGCGCAGGGCGTCGGGCAGGTCGAGCGCGAAGCGCAGGCGCGGACCCATGCGCACCGACATCAGTTCGAGGTAGTCGCGCAGGCGTTCGAATTCGCGCGCCAGCGGATGCGCAGTGGCGCGCGAGGCGGCGAGCGTGACGCGCAGGTAGTTGTTGAGATGGTCGAGCATCTCGACCGCCCGCGGCGGATCGACCATGATCAGCGCCCGCAGGTTGGCCAGCGTGTTGAACAGCATGTGCGGCTCGAGCTGGGTCTCCAGCAGCTTGAGCCGGGCCTCGCCGGCGTCGCGCTCGGCGGTGGCGATCTTGGCGATGAGGGCGGCGGCCTTGCCGCGGGCGTGGAAGTAGAAGCTCGCGGCGGCGCCGGCGACCACCGTGATGACCAGGCTGATGGTGTTGTCGCGCGAGGACGGGACGTTGCGGTAGTTGAAGAGGAAGTCGCCCACCCGGTCGCCCGCCAGGAAGCCGCAGGCGATGCCGATGGCCGTCAGCAGCAGGCCGCGCCAGCCTTGCGGCCAGCCATGGCCGCGGCCCGGGCCGCCGCCCTCGCAATGACGCTCGTCGACCAGGTAGCGGCCGAACTCGATGACGCTCCAGGTGATGGTCCCGACCGACAGCGCATAGCCGACCTGCACCAGGTAGGTCTTGTTCGGCCAGATGGCGGTGGTCAGCACGGCCACCACGCAGCAGAACGCGATGACTTGCAGGTAATGCCGGCCCGCGCTGGACCAATGGATCTTCATGGCGCCAGATTCTGGACGAAGAAGCGGGCGATGGCGTCGTAGACGGCGGGCAGGCTGGCCCGGTCGAAGCCCGGCGGGTCGTCCAGCAGCCGGGCCGCGCGCGGCGGCAGGTCGGGTGGCTGCGGCGACAGGATCGAGCCGTGGCCGGCCGACGGCATGTCGGCGACCAGCACGCAGGTCGTGCAGGCGGCGCGTACCGCGTCGATGTGCCAGGGCGGCGCCAGCCATTCGTCCTGGCCGGCACGCACCAGGCCGAGCGGGATCCGGGGCGTCGCTATCGAAGCCATGTCGATCGTCGCGGCCATGGGGACGGCGGCCACGGCGGCTGTGATCCGGGGATCGGTCCATGACTCGAGCGTGGTCTGGCTGCCCAGCTTGAAATGGATCACGCGGCGGGAGACCGCCAGGCGCATGCCGTCGAGCATGCCGCCCGTCAGCGCGGTCGCGAGGCCGACGCAGGCCGGGAAATCGTCGGCCAGGTGTGCCTGGCAATGGGCGTCCAGCAGGGCCGGCGACCAGCGGGCGCCGGCCAGCGTGAGCGCGGTCAGCCCACCGGCCGACATGCCGTAGACGCCGACGTGGCGGAAGTCCAGCAGCGGGGCGAAGCGCGCATCGGCCGCCATCGCGTCGATCGCCTGCGACACCTCCCGCGGCCGATGGCGCCAGGTGGCGGGACCGACGTCGCGCATGTCGCGGTAGTTGTCGCCGGCGTGCTCGGGCATGGCGACCGTGAAGCCGGCATCGACCAGCGCGATCGCCAGGTCGGCCTGCGGCCAGGGAGAGCCGCCCGAGCCGTGCGACATGACGACCAGGTGGCCGTTGCCGCGCAGCGGCGCCGCGTCGGACGCCAGCTCGAACGCGAACGGGCCGCGGACGAACCGGGCGGCCGGCGCGGCGGTCGGGAAGAACACCGTGACCGGACCGGTGTCCGGCGGTGCCGGCAGCACGGCGACACCGGTGGCGGCCGACGCCGCGTGGCCCAGGGCGCCGAGCAGCGCCAGCGCCAGCAGGCGCCGCAGGACCGCGGTCACCACGGGTCCCCCTTGGCGCTCGCGGCCAGCCTGGCGCGCTCGCGCTCGACCATGCGGCCGAGCAGCGCGCCGCCCGGCGGCAGCATCCAGACCGACAGGCCGTGGGCCAGCAAGCCGACGCCCCAGCCGAGCAGCGGGTAGATGGCCCAGCTGCGGCCGTTGGCCAGCGACAGGGCGACCAGCCCGAGGTTGACGAGGGCGTAGACCGCCGCATGGGCAAACCAGCCCAGCTTGGCCTTGGCCCGCCGCAGGGCGAGCTTTTCGATGCGTGCTTGATCGATGGACATGAGGGACTCCCGGGTCGAATGGATTCAGGCGCCGCCGACGTTGTACAACGCGCGGTCCTCGCGCAGCGCCAGCTTCCAGAGCCGGAGCGCGCGGCCGGCGAAGACACCGCTGAAGAAACCGTACATCAGGGGCACCGCGAGCGTGAAGGTGGCGTCGTGGCGGATTTCAGGATGCATCGCGAGCGTCGCCCCCACAGCGTACTTGGTGAAGAAGATGCCCATCATGAGCGCCAGCGGCACCGCGCTGCCGGCCAGGTGGAAGGTGCGCGACGCCGGCGTGTAGCGCGTGCTGGCCGGCAGCCCGCGCTGGAGCACCAGCGTCAGGGCCACCAGGGCGGTGGTGGCCCAGGCCAGCAGGGCGGTCGGCGAATCGCCGAAAGCCGAGGTCACACCGAAGATCGACAGGCCGGTCATCACGATCGGCATGACCGTCACGCGCCCCAGGCCAACGCTGTTCGCGAACAGCTGCTTGGCGCCGAGCCACACCAGTGCCGCGAACAGGACGAACACCCACTTGGGCGTGTGCAGGAAGATCTGGGTCAGCATGGTGGTTCTCCGTGGGAGGGTTGAAGAATGGCGGTTCCGTTCAAGCGAGGCCGAGCCATTGGCCCCAGAGGATCTGGCCCAGATAGCGGCTCGGCAGCAAGGTGAAGGCGCCGGCGACGATGCAGGCGCTGATGTAGGTCGCCTGCATGGCGATGCGGTGGCCGCGGATGTCGCCCTTGGCGAGCTTCCAGAAGGCGCGCGACAGGCCGAAGAAGGTGGCCGGCACCAGCAGGTGCACCAGCGTGTAGCCGCCGATGTTGGGCAGCCTGAAATCGCGGATGAAGAGCGCCGACAGCGCGGCCATGACGATCAGCGTGACCCAGGCGTAGCCCAGTGCGCGGTGCAGGCGCGGCCGCTGGGTCCGGCTCTGGCGGGCCCAGAGCACCACCGGCCCGAGGGCCAGGGCGGAGGCGGCGGCGGCGAGGTGGACGGCGATCACGGGGGACATCTGCATGGCGGGCTCCTGAAGACGATGGGCGGACTGTGCCGAGGCTCCCGGGCGCCCGCCACGGCCATGCGACGAACTGCAGCCGGGCGGCGCCAGTTGCATTCGGTGATCGCCGGACGCACGCGGTCAACGCCGGCTTTACCGAGGCTTTACGGTTCGTAAGGGCTGGGCGCTACGATTCGGCGATCCACTACGGGCTGCCGAATCCACGCCCACTCACCGATGTCGTCCCCCCTTCCCGAGCCCGCCACCGATCACCTCCCCACGATCCGCCCTGTTCCTTCACGACGGCGGCGCTGGCTCGGCAGCCTGGTGGCGCTGGCCGTGGTGCTGGGCCTGGCCGTGGGCGGCTGGTACCTGATCAAGCGTTCCGGCGAGCCGGCCGGCGGCCGGCCGAATTTCGGCGGCGCCAGTTCCACGGTCGGCCACGCGGCTGCCAGGCGCATGCAGATGCCGATCGTGATCGACGCCCTCGGCACCGTGACGCCGCTGGCCACCATCACGCTCAAGCCGCAGGTCGGCGGCGTGCTGACCGAGGTGCTCTACACCGAGGGCCAGTCGGTCGCCAAGGGACAGCTGCTGGCCCGCATCGACCCGCGTCCCTACGAACAGGCCTTGATGCAGGCCCAGGGCACCCGGGTGCGCGACGAGGCCCAGCTCGAGGCCGCGCGCGTGACCCTGTCGCGCTACCGCACGCTGCTGACCCAGGACTCGATCGCCCGCCAGGACGTCGACACCCAGGCGGCGCTGGTCAAGCAGCTCGAAGGCGCCGTGATCACCGACCGCGCCGCCGAAGCGGCCGCCAAGCTCAACCTCGACTACACCCGGATCACCGCGCCGGTGGCCGGCCGCATCGGGTTGCGCACGGTCGATCCGGGCAACAACGTGGCGGCCAACGCCAGCACCGGCATCGCGGTGATCACCCAGATGAACCCGATCGACGTCCAGTTCGCGGTGCCTCAGGACCGTGTGCCCGACATTCAGGCCCAGCTCGCCAAGGGCGAGGCGCTGCAGGTCAAGGCGCTCGACCGGGTGCGCAGCGCGGTGCTCGATACCGGCGTCTTCTCGACCCTCGACAACGTGGTCGACACCAGCACCGGCACGGTGCGGGCCAAGGCGCGCTTCGCCAACAACGGCACGCCGCTGTTCCCGAACCAGTTCGTCAACGTTCAGATGGTGCTGCGCACCGTCGATGCGCTGGTGGTTCCGGTCACCGCGGTGCGTATCGGGCCCAACGGCAACTTCGTCTACGTGGTCAACGAGGACCGGACGGTGTCGGTGCGCAACGTCAAGCGCGGCGACGCCACGGTCGACGTGGTGGCGATCCTCGATGGCCTGACGGCCGGCGAGGATGTCGTCACCGAAGGCGGCGACCGGCTGAAGGACGGCGCCCGCGTGGCGCTGCAGGGCGACAAGCCGGCGACGGCGCCGCGGCCGGGCGCGTCCGGTCCGCGCGGCCCGCGCGCGCCCGGCAGTCCGGGCGGCGAGGGCAGGCGTCAGCGGCCGCCGCAGTGAGGCAGACGTGCTGAGTCCTTCACGTCCCTTCATCGAGCGGCCGGTCGCGACCGCGCTGCTCATGGTCGCGATCGTGCTCGCGGGCCTGGTCGGTTTCCGATTTCTTCCGCTGGCGGCGCTGCCGCAGGTCGACTATCCGACGATCCAGGTGCAGACGCTCTACCCGGGCGCCAGTCCCGAGGTCATGAGCCGCACCGTGACCGCGCCGCTGGAGCGCCAGTTCGGCCAGATGGCGGGCCTCGACCGCATGAGCTCGACCAGCGCCACCGGCGTCTCGATCGTGACCCTGCAGTTCGCGCTCGACCAGACCCTGGACGTCGCCGAGCAGCAGGTGCAGGCGGCCATCAACGCCGGCGGCTCGCTGCTGCCGGCCGACCTGCCGGCGCCGCCGGTCTACGCCAAGGTCAACCCGGCCGATGCGCCGATCCTGACCCTGGCCGTGAGCTCCGAGACCATGCCGCTGACCGAGGTGCAGAACCTGGTCAACACGCGGCTGGCGCAGAAGATCAGCCAGGTCGGCGGTGTCGGGCTGGTGTCGCTGTCGGGCGGCCAGCGCCCGGCGGTGCGCATCCAGGCCAACACCAACGCGCTGGCCGCGGTCGGCATCGGCCTGGACACCCTGCGCACCGCGATCGCGGCGGCCAACGCCAACAGCGCCAAGGGCGGCTTCGACGGCCCGAAGCGGGCCTACACGATCAACGCCAACGACCAGCTGGTGACCGCGGCCGACTACAAGAACCTGATCGTTGCCTGGAAGAACGGCGCGCCGGTGCGCATGACCGATGTGGCGCGCGTCATCGATGGCGCCGAGAACACCCAGCTCGGCGCCTGGGCCGGTTCGGATTCGAGCGCCGCGCCGGGCGCGCAGGACGGCAAGCTCTATCCCGCGATCATCCTCAACGTGCAGCGCCAGCCCGGCGCCAACGTGATCGGCACGGTCGATGGCGTCAAGAAGCTGCTGCCCGAGCTCGAAGCCTCGTTGCCGGGCGCGCTCAAGGTCGAGGTTCTGAGCGACCGCACCACCGGCATCCGGGCCTCGGTGCGCCACGTGCAACTCGAGCTCGCGCTGGCGGTGGTGATGGTGGTGCTGGTGATCTTCTTCTTCCTGCACAGCCTGCGCGCCACCGTGATCGCCAGTATCGCGGTGCCGATCTCGCTGATCGGCACCTGCGGCCTGATGTACCTGCTGGGCTACAGCCTCAACAACCTGAGCCTGATGGCGCTGACCATCGCGACCGGCTTCGTGGTCGACGATGCGATCGTGATGATCGAGAACATCGCACGGTACCTCGAAGAGGGCGAGCCGCCGTTCCAGGCCGCGCTCAAGGGCGCGACCCAGATCGGCTTCACCATCATCTCGCTGACGGTGTCGCTGGTCGCGGTGCTGATCCCGCTGCTGTTCATGGGCGACGTGGTGGGGCGGCTGTTCCGCGAGTTCGCCGTGACCCTGGCGATCACGATCCTGATCTCGGCCGTGGTCTCGCTGACGCTGGTGCCGATGATGTCGGCGCGCTGGCTCAAGCCGCAGGCCGAGGAGGGCGGGCGCTTCGGTGCCGCGGTGCAGCGCTTCTTCGATCGCGTCATCGCGCGCTACGACACCTGGCTGCAATGGGTGTTCCGCCACCAGCCGCTGACCTTGGTGGTGGCGCTGCTGACGCTGGCGCTGACCGTGGCGCTGTACGTGCTGATTCCCAAGGGCCTGTTCCCGACCCAGGACACCGGGCAGCTCAAGGCGCGGGTGCTGGCCGCACAGGAAGTGTCCTATGCGCGGATGGCCGAACTGCAGCAGTCGGCGGCCAACATCGTGCTGGCCGACCCGGACGTGCAGAGCCTGAGTTCGGTGGTCGGCGTCGACGCCGCCAACAACATGGCGCTCAACACCGGCAGCATGCTGATCAACCTGCGCTCCGGCCATGACAGCCAGGCTGTCGTGATGCAGCGGCTGCGCGACCGCGTGCGCGAAGGCGTGGCCGGCGTGTCGCTCTACCTGCAGCCGACGCAGGACCTGACCATCGACGCCGAGACCGGGCCGACCGAGTTCCGGGTCTCGCTCGAAGGCGCCGACACGGCGACCGTGAACACTTGGGCGCAGAAGCTGGTCGAGCGCCTGCGCAGCGTGCCGCAGGTGCGCAACCCGACCACCGACGCCGGCGCCCAGGGCCTGTCGGCCTACGTCGACATCGACCGCAACACGGCGTCGCGGCTGTCGGTGACGGCTAGCTCGGTCGACGATGCGCTCTACAGCGCCTTCGGCCAGCGGATCGTCTCCACCATCTTCACCGAGACCAACCAGTACCGCGTGATCCTCGAGGCCGACCGCGAGTCGCTGTCCTCGCCGGAGGGCCTGGGCACGCTGCAGCTGCGCACCGGCGGCGGCACGGCGACGCCGCTGTCGGCGCTGGCGACGGTGCGCGAGCAGTTCGCGCCGCTGCAGGTCACGCGGGTGGCCCAGTACCCGGCCGCCACCATCGGCTTCGACACGCCACCGAACGTGGCGCTGGGCAAGTCGGTGGCGGCGATCCGCGCCGCGGCCAAGGACATCGCGCTGCCGCCGAGCGTGACCATGACCTTCCTCGGCGCCGCCGGGGCCTACGAGAAGTCGCTGACCAACCAGCTGTGGCTGATCCTGGCGGCGGTGGTGTGCGTCTACATCGTGCTGGGGGTGCTCTACGAAAGCTACATCCACCCGCTGACCATCCTGTCGACCTTGCCGTCGGCCGGCGTCGGCGCGCTGCTGGCGCTGATGGTGACCGGCAACGACCTCGGGGTGATCGGCATCATCGGCATCATCCTGCTGATCGGCATCGTCAAGAAGAACGCGATCATGATGATCGACTTCGCGATCGACGCCGAGCGCAACCAGGGCAAGGGGCCGCTGGAGGCGATCCACCAGGCGGCGCTGCTGCGCTTCCGTCCGATCCTGATGACCACGCTGGCGGCGCTGTTCGCGGCGCTGCCGTTGATGCTGGGCTGGGGCGAGGGCGCCGAGCTGCGGCGTCCGCTTGGCCTCGCGATTTTTGGCGGGCTGGTGGTGAGCCAGGTGCTGACCTTGTTCACCACGCCGGTGATCTACCTGGGCTTCGATCGGCTGGGGCGGCGGTTCGGGGCGAGGGCCGTGGCATGATTTTCTCTTGTCGCTGGAAGGGCGCCCGGCATGCGGTGCGGGCCGAACGACCCCACTGCGCCGGCCCTTCGGGCTGCCTTGCGGTGCTCGCTTCAGGCGGGGTCCGCGCGAAACTCGCTTCGCTCAAACACGCGCGGCCCTTTTTCCGCCTGAAGCTGCGCTCCTCAGCGGCGCAGAGGGGATCGCTCGTCCCGCACCGCATGCCGGGCACAGGGGGTGATCAAAGAGTTGCGACGCCTCCAACTCCGATGCAACCCCAACGTGTCAGCGGTGGCGGGCGGTATGCCCTGGGTCGGCCGTTGAGGCACCGCCGAGCAGCGCAGCGGTGCGCGGAAAAAGGGCCGCGCGTGTTTGAGTGGAGCGCAGCGGAGCGAGTTTGCGCGGACCCCGCGTACCGCGAGCAGCGCAGGGCAGCCGCGAAGCGGCCGGTGACGTCGGCCGGCCCAGGGCATACCGCCCGCCATCGCCGCCCCGAATCGACGGCGTGCGGAGAGGCGACATGAACCTCTCCAAGCCCTTCGTAGAGCGCCCCATCGCCACGATGCTCCTGACAATAGGCATCGCCCTGGCAGGCATCGTCGCCTTCTTCGTGCTGCCGGTCTCGCCGCTGCCGCAGGTCGACTATCCGACCATCTCGGTGCAGGCCAGCCTGGCGGGCGCCAGTCCGAGCACCATGGCCTCGAGCGTCGCCACGCCGCTGGAGCGAAGGCTGGGCATCATCCCGGGCGTCAACGAGCTCACATCGACCAGTTCCAACGGCTCGGCCCGGGTCACGCTGCAGTTCGACCTGAGCCGCAACATCGACAGCGCCGCGCGCGAGGTGCAGGCCGCGATCAACGCCGCTCGCGCCGACCTGCCGGCCACGCTGCGCAGCAACCCGACCTACCGCAAGCGCAACCCGACCGCGGCACCGGTCGTGATCCTGGCGCTGACCTCGAAGACCCGCACGCCGGGCCAGATCTACGAAGCGGTCTCGAATATCGTGAGCCAGCGGCTGTCGCAGGTCGAGGGCGTCGGCGAGGTCGAGATCGGCGGCGGTTCGCTGCCCGCGGTGCGGGTCGAGCTCGAGCCCTTTGCACTGAACCGATTCGGCATCAGCACCGAGGACGTGCGCGCCGCGATCCAGGCCAACAACGCCAACCGGCCCAAGGGCGCGATCGAGACCGCCGACCGCCGGCTGCAGATCTACACGCCGGCACCGGGGCGCTATGCCGCCGAGTACCGCGACATGGTGATCGCCTGGCGCAACAACGCCGCGGTGCGGCTGGGCGACGTCGCACGGGTGATCGACAGCGTCGAGAACACGCGCACGCTGGGCTTGTTCAACGGCGAACCCGCAGTGATCGTGCTGGTGACGCAGTCGCCCGGCGCCAACATCATCGAGACCGTCGACGGCGTGCGCGAACTGCTGCCCGAACTGCGCGCGCAGCTGCCGCAGGACATCGACGTCCAGGTGGCGTCCGACCGCACCAACACCATCCGCGCCTCGCTGCGCGAGATCGAGATCACGCTCATGATCTCGGTGGCGCTGGTCGTGCTGGTGGTGGGCCTGTTCCTGCGCAAGGCGCGCGCCACCATCGTGCCGGCGGTGGCGACCGTGGTCTCGCTGCTCGGAACCTTCGGCATCATGTACCTGCTGGGCTACAGCCTCAACAACCTGAGCCTGATGGCGCTCACCGTCGCCACCGGCTTCGTCGTCGACGACGCCATCGTGGTGCTCGAGAACACCACCCGCCACGTCGAGGCCGGCATGAACCGCGTCGAGGCCGCGCTGCGCGGCGCCCGCGAGGTCGGCTTCACGGTGCTGTCGATCAGCCTGTCGCTGGTGGCGGTGTTCATCCCGCTGCTGTTCATGGGCGGGCAGGTCGGCCGGCTGTTCCGCGAATTCGCGGTCACGCTGTCGGCCTCGGTGCTGATCTCGCTGGTGATCTCGCTCACCACCACGCCGATGCTGTGCGCCATGCTGCTGCGCAGCGAGGCCGATGAAGCCAAGGGCAAGCCGCCCGGGCGCCTGCGCGCCTGGTTTGGCCGTGTCGGCGAGCGGGCCTGGAACGGCACGCTGCGCACCTACGCCCACAGCCTCGACTGGGCCCTGGCCAGCAAGGGCGTGGTCGTCGTGGTGCTGCTGGCGGTGATCGGCCTCAACGTCTATCTGTTCAACGCCATTCCCAAGGGCTACTTCCCGCAGCAGGACAACGGCCAGCTCAATGCCGGGCTGCGCGCCGACCAGAGCATCTCGTCGGCGGCCATCGCCGACAAGCTGCGCCAGGCGGTGGACATCATCCGCAAGGACCCGGCGGTCGACACGGTGGTCGGGTTCTCGGGCGGGGGGCGCTCGGGCGGCGGCTTCATGTTCGTCAACCTCAAGCCGGTATCGCAGCGCACCGACAAGACCCAGGCGGTGATCGACCGCCTGCGCCCCCAGCTCAACCAGCTGACCGGCCTGCGCGTGTTCCTGAGCCCGGTGCAGGACCTGCGCATGGGCGGGCGCTCGAGCAATTCGAGCTACCAGTACACGCTCAAGAGCGACAACCTGGGCGACCTGCGCACCTGGTCGACCAAGCTCGCCAACCGGCTGCGCGAGGAGACTGCGCTGACCGACGTCGACAGCGACGATGCGGACAACGGCGTCGAGACCTTCGTCGACGTCGACCGCGATGCCGCCGCCCGGCTCGGCGTGAGTTCGTCGGCGGTCGACAGCGCGCTCTACAACGCCTTCGGACAGCGCTCGGTGGCGACCATCTACGACGAGCTCAACCAGTACTCGGTGGTGATGGAATGGGCGCCGCGCTTCCAGCGCTCGCCGATCGTGCTGAAGGACCTGTACGTGCCCTCGACCTTGCAGACCAGCACCGATGCCAACGGCCAGTCGATCACCAGTTCGATCAAGAACACGACCGACGCCAACACCGGCACCTCGACCACGGTGTCGGCCAATCCGGCCCTGCGCACCGCGTCCACCGGGCAGCAGATCGCCACCGACACCACGCTGATGGTGCCGCTGTCGGCCTTCGCCAAGCTCAGCGAGCGGGCGGTGCCGACCTCGATCGACCACCAGGACACCGAGCTCGCGAGCACGGTCTCGTTCAGCCTGGCCGACGGCGTCAGCCTGTCGGACGCCAAGCGCATCGTGGCGCAGGCCGAGGCCGACATCGCGATGCCGATCAACGTGCGCGGCAGCTTCCAGGGCACGGCGCTGGCGGCTCAGCAGTCGCAGGGCCAGCAGTGGTTCCTGATCGTCGCGGCGCTGGTGGTGATCTACATCGTACTCGGGGTGCTCTACGAAAGCCTGGTGCATCCGATCACCGTGCTGACCACGCTGCCCTCGGCCGGGGTCGGCGCGGTGCTGGCGCTCTTGATGTTCCGCATGGAGTTCTCGATCATTGCGCTGATCGGCGTCTTCCTCTTGATCGGCATCGTCAAGAAGAACGCGATCCTGATCATCGACTTCGCGCTCGAGGCCGAACGCTCGCGCGGGCTCAGCGCCGTGGAAGCGGTGCGCGAGGCCTGCCTGCTGCGCTTCCGCCCGATCCTGATGACCACGCTGGCGGCCGCGCTCGGTGCGCTGCCGCTGGCGATCGGCTTCGGGCTGGGCTCGGAGCTGCGCCAGCCGCTGGGCGTCGCGATCATCGGCGGGCTGATCGCCAGCCAGCTGCTGACCCTCCTCACCACGCCGGTCGTCTACGTGCTGCTCGACAAGCTGCGCCGGCGGCCCGCCAATGAAAAGTCCCTGAGCCGCGGCGCCGATTCCGCCCCGTCCGGCACGCCCGATATCGCCTTGAACCCATGACCGCAGCTACACGTTCTTTCCCCCGCCTTCCCCTGGCACTGGCCCTGGCGGTGCTGCTGGCCGGCTGCGCCGTCGGCCCGGCCTACGAGCGGCCACCGGTTACGACGCCGGCCGCCTGGAAGTCGGCCCCGGCCGCCGCCGGCTGGCAGCCCGCGGCACCGGCCGATGCCTTCGACCGGGGCGAGTGGTGGAAGCTCTTCGGCGACGCCACGCTCGACGAACTCGCGGCGCGCGTCCAGATCTCGAACCAGAACGTTGCCGCGTCGGTCGCCAGCTACGCGCAGGCCCAGGCACTGGTGCGCGGCCAGCGAGCCGCGCTGTTCCCGCAGGTCACGCTCGACGGCAGCGCGCGCCGTACCGGGGGCCGCGACATCTCGGCCGCCACCGCCTCCGCGGCGGCGCTGGGCGTCGACTGGCAGCCGGACGTCTGGGGCCGGCTGCGCCAGGCGGTCGACAGCGCGCAGGCCAACGCACAGGCCAGCGAGGCCGACCTGGCGGCGGCGCGCCTGTCGGCCGTGGGCGACCTCGCCACCAACTACTTCTCGCTGCGCGAAGCCGATGCCGAACTGCAGATCCTCGACGACACGCTCGAGGGCTACCAGCGCAGCCTGCAGATCACGCGCAACCGCTATGCCGCCAGCATCGCCGCCCAGAGCGACGTGCTGCAGGCCGAGACGCTGTACGCCAACACCCAGGCCGAGCGCGCGGCGCTGAAGCGCAACCGCGACGCGCTCGAGCATGCGATCGCGGTGCTGGTCGGCGTCGCGCCGGCCGACTTCAGCCTGCCGGTGGCCGAGTGGAAGATGACGGTGCCCGGCGTGCCTGCCGAGCTGCCGTCGACCTTGCTCGAGCGCCGGCCGGACATCGCGGCGGCCGAGCGCCAGGTGGCGGCGGCGAACGCGCAGATCGGCATCGCGCGCTCGGCCTACTACCCGAACTTCAGCCTGAGCGGCGGCATCAGCACCAGCGCATCGCGCATCGGCGACCTGTTCAATGCCTCGAACACGCTGTGGTCGCTCGGCCTGTCGGTGGCGCAGGTGGTGTTCGACGGCGGTGCGATCGGCGCCAGCGTCGATGCCGCCAAGGCCGGCCACGAGGCCACGGTGGCGCGCTACCGCCAGACCGTGCTGGCCGCCTTCCAGAGCGTCGAGGACCAGCTGACCGCGGGCGGCAGCCTGGCGCAGCAGGAGGACCTGCGCCGCCAGAGCTCGGCCGCGGCCGACCGCACCGAGCAGCAGTTCCTGAACCGCTACCGGGCCGGCACCATCGACTACACCAGCGTGGTGGTGGCGCAGGTGTCGGCGCTCAACAGCCGGCGCGCACTGCTGCAGGTGCAGGTCAACCGCCAGGTGGCCGCCATCACGCTGATCCAGTCGCTGGGTGGCGGCTGGCATGCCGAGTGGATGGCGCCGGCGCCGCAGCCGGTCGCCGCGGCGTCGCTGCCCAAGTCATGATTCAGGCGCCGCGCAGCCGCGGCGGCTGCAGGTAGGCGCCGGACTCGAACAACTGGGTTTCGGCCTGGTCGATGCGCTTCACGACCGGCTTGCCGGCGCGGCTCGCGAGGAGCTCCAGCAGCGCTTCGGCCAGCGCCGTGCCGGCGGCGATCGAGGGAAAGAACGACGGGCTCTGGATCGCGAACAGCAAGGTCTCGTCGGCCAGCAGCGACAGCGGCGAGGCCGCGCTGTCGGTCAGCGCCAACACCTTGCAGCCCGCCGCCCGGGCGGCCTCGGCCACCTGCAACGCCTCGCGCGAATAGGGGGCGAAACTGGCGACGACCAGCGCATCGCCCTTGCTCATCGCGCGCTGCTGCATCTCCAGCGAGCCGCCCTGGCCGTCGATCAGCTGCACGCTGGTGCGGAACATCCGGTACACGTAGACGAACGAGAAGGCGATCGGGAAGCAGGCCCTGAAGCCGGCGGCATGCACCGTGGCCGCCTTTTCCAGCAGGGCGCAAGCCTTCTGCAACGAGGCGGCGCTCTGCCGTTGTGTCGCCTCGAGGTTGCGGCGCTGCACCTCGAACATCTCCTCGACCAGGCCGTGGTCGGTCGCCCGGCCGACCAGCGTGCGGGCCCGCTCGCCGTAGGCCTCCGGACCGAGCCCCATCTCCGACGCCACCGCTTCCTTGAACTGCGGCCAGCCGGCATAGCCCAGGTGCTGGGCGAAGCGCACCAGCGTGGCGGGGGTGCCGCCCGAGCGCGTCCCGATCGTGCGCATCGAATGAGTGACCACGTCATTGGGGTGGTCGAGCACGTACCTGGCCACCTGCTGCAGCGCGGGGCTCAGGCCGGCGAAGCGCTGGCGGAGATCGTCCTTGACGCCCATGGAAGTCCTGTTGTGGTTTGGAACGAATGTACCGGATGGAACGGAGGTGTTCCAGAATCCCTTGACGGAACAAATGTTCCAAACAATAATTCAGTCGGTACATTAGTTCCATTGAGCCGACGCCATGACGCATGTCTTCCACCGCCATCTCCACCACACCCCGCCGGTCGCCGTTGCCGCGAGCGGCATGACGATCCGCGACGCCGCCGGCCGCGACTACCTCGACGCCTCCGGCGGCGCCGCGGTCTCCTCGCTGGGCCATGGGCATCCGGACGTGATCGCCGCGATGCACGCGCAGGTCGATCGCCTGGCCTATGCCCACACCAGCTTCTTCACCACCGAGGTGGCGGAGCAGCTGGCGGACGAGCTGGTCGGCAGCGCGCCCGAGGGCATGAGCCATGTCTACCTGGTGAGCGGGGGCTCCGAGGCGGTCGAGTCGGCGCTCAAGATGGCGCGCCAGTATTTCGTCGAGATCGGCCAGCCGCAGCGCACCCACTTCATCGCCCGTCGCCAGAGTTACCACGGCAACACGCTGGGGGCGCTGGCCGTCGGCGGCAACGCCTGGCGGCGCGAGCCCTTCGCGCCGATCCTGGTGCCGGCCACGCACGTCTCTCCCTGCTATCCGTACCGCGAGCAGCACGAAGGCGAAAGCGCCGAGCAGTACGGTCTGCGGCTCGCGGTCGAGCTCGAGGCGGCGATCCTGGCGCAGGGCGCCGACCGCGTGATCGCCTTCGTCGCCGAGACCGTCGGCGGCGCCACCGCCGGGGTGCTGACGCCGGTGCCGGGCTACTTCAAGGCCGTGCGCGAGGTCTGCGACCGCCATGGCGTGCTGCTGATCCTCGATGAGGTGATGTGCGGCATGGGCCGCTGCGGCACGCTGTACGCCTGCGAGCAGGAGGGCGTGGTGCCCGACCTGGTGACGGTCGCCAAGGGCCTGGGCGGCGGCTACCAGCCGATCGGCGCCGTGCTCGCGCAGCGCCGCATCGTCGAGGCGATGTCGCAGGGCAGCGGTTTCTTCCAGCACGGCCACACCTACCTGGGCCATCCGGTGGCCTGCGCCGCCGCACTGGCGGTGCAGCGGGTGATCCGCCGCGACGGCCTGCTGGCCAAGGTGCGCGATGACGGCGAAGCCTTCGGCGCGATGCTGCGCGAGGCGCTCGGCGACCATCCGCACGTGGGCGACATCCGCGGCCGCGGCTTCTTCTGGGGCGTCGAGCTGGTGGCCGAGCGTGCCACCAAGTCGCCATTCGCACCGGGGCTGAAGCTGCACGCCTGGATCAAGAAGGAAGCGATGGCGCGCGGCCTGCTGTGCTATCCCTTCGGCGGCACGGTCGACGGCCGGCAGGGCGACCACGTGCTGCTGGCGCCGCCCTTCATCGCGACCCGGCAGGACCTGCAGGAGATCGCGACGCGGCTGGCCGGCGCGATCGACAGTGTCACGCGCGCTGAGCTGCGCTGACCCGCCGCAACGAATTTCCCCTTCGCCTTCATTCCACCTGTTCCGAGGAGTTGCTCCATGGCCTTCGCTCGCCTGTCCCCGTTCGCCTGCGCCGCCCTGATGGCGGCCTGCGCGCTGCTTCCGCTCACGACCGCCCAGGCCCAGGAGGGCGGCACGCTGGCCAAGGTCAAGGCCAGCGGCGCCATCACCTTCGGCTATCGCGAGTCGTCCTTCGGCTTTTCGTACCTCGACGCCAGCCTGAAACCGGTGGGCTACAGCATCGACATCTGCATGCGGATCGTCGACGCCATCAAGACCGAGCTCCGGATGCCGAGCCTGGAAGTACGCTACCAGGCTGTGACATCGGCCAACCGGATCCCGCTGGTGGCCAACGGCACGGTCGACATCGAATGCGGCTCGACCACCAACCTGGTCGAGCGGCAGAAGCAGGTGGCGTTCTCGCCCGACATCTTCCGCTACAACGTGCGCATGCTGGTGAAGGCCGATTCGGGCATCAAGGACATCGCCGACCTGCAGGGCAAGACGGTCGTCACCACCACGGGCACGACCTCGTTCCGGCTGCTGCGCGAGGCCGACAAGGGCAAGAACCTCGAGGTCACGAACGTCGCGGCGAAGGACCACACCGAGTCCTTCCTGCTGGTCGAGAACGGCCGCGCCCAGGCTTTCGTGCTGGACGACATCCTGCTGGCGGGCCAGATCGCCAACGCCCGCAGCCCGAAGGACTTCAAGATCACCGGCGAAAGCCTGCGCACCGAGAACCAGTCGCTGATGCTGCGCAAGGACGACCCCGAATTCAAGGCGCTGGTGGACCGCGTGGTCGGTGGCATGATGAAATCGGGCGAGATGGAAAAGCTCTACAACCGCTGGTTCATGTCGCCCATTCCGCCGAAGAACATCAACATCAACTACCCGCTCAACGCCGAGACCCGGGACGCTTTCGCGAATCCGTCGTCGAAGGGGATCTGAGCACCGCCGATGACCCGTATCGCACTCATCCACGCCCTGGCGCATTCGGTTGCGCCGATCAACGAAGCGCTGGCGCGCGAATGGCCCGAGGCCTTGCGCATGAACCTGCTCGACGACAGCCTGTCGGGCGATCTCGCACGCGGCGGGCGCGGGCTCGACGCGGCCATGCACGAGCGCTTCCAGCGGCTGGCGCAGTATGCGGTCGATTGCGGCGCGCAAGGCATCCTCTTCACCTGCTCGGCCTTCGGTCCGTGCATCGAGGCGGTGGCGCGGCGCCACGCCGGCATGCCGGTGCTGAAGCCGAACGAGGCGATGATCGATGAGGCCGCGGCCGGCGCCGGCACGCTGGGCCTGATCGCGAGCTTCGGGCCCACGCTCGAATCGATGCCGGCCGAATTCCCGCCCGGCGTGGCGCTCGAACTGGCGCTGGCCGAGGGCGCGCTCGAGGCCCTGAATGCCGGCGACGGCGAGCGGCACGATGCGCTGGTCGCCGCCCAGGCCAGGGCCCTGCGCGCGCGCGGCTGCACCCGCATCGCGTTGGCGCAGTTCAGCCTGGCACGCGCCCGGGCGGCCTGCGAAGTGGCCTCGGGGCTGCCGGTGTTGACCACCGTCGACAGTGCGGTGCGCGCCCTGCGGCGGCGACTGGAAACGCGATGAACCCGCTGCTCGACAACATCGCCTGGAACACGCTCTCGGGCCCGCACGCCGGCTTCGCCACTGGCACCGACCGCGCCCGCCGCTACGCGCCCGGCTTTTCTCCGATCGTCGGCTTCGCGAATGCCGGGCATCCCGAGCTCGACGATCTCACGCCGTTCTGCGCGCCCGGCGATCACTTCTACTGCATGGACTGGTCCGGCAGCGCACCCGCGGGCTGGCGCATCGATCTGGACTCGACCATGTTCAGGATGGTGTGGCAGGGCGCGATGCCGGACGACGACCCGGCCCTCGACGCCACGCCCTTGCGGCCGGAACATGCGGCCCAGGCGGTCGAACTGGCCGCGCTGACCCGCCCCGGGCCCTTCGGCCCGAGGACACCCGAGCTCGGCGACTACTTCGGCTGCTTCGAGGGCGACCGCCTGATCGCGATGGCCGGCGAACGCATGTGCGCCGGCACCCTGCGCGAGATCAGCGGCATCTGCACCCATCCCGACTTCCAGGGGCGCGGCCTGGCGCGCCGGCTGGCCGTGAAGCTGATTCGCCGCCAACTGCAGCGCGGCGAGACTCCGTTCCTGCATGTCATGCGCGACAACCAAGGCGCCCATGGGCTTTACCAGCGGATGGGCTTCAAGGACCATCGCGAGGTGGTGGTGCGCGTCATCTCGCCGTGTTGATCTGAACGGAACCTGACCGCCGCGATCGCGATAATCGACGCTCTTTCAAGGAGCGCGCGTGGATATCGTTTTGCTGGCCAAGGCCGCCATCATGGGCATCGTCGAGGGCCTGACCGAATTTCTTCCGATCTCGTCGACCGGCCATCTGATCCTCGCCGGTTCGCTGCTCGGCTTCGACGACGACAAGGCCAAGGTCTTCGACATCGCGATCCAGACCGGTGCCATCTTCGCGGTGGTGCTGGTCTTCTGGCACAAGATCCACTCGACCGTCGTGGCGCTGCCGCGCCAGCCGAAGGCGCGGCGCTTCGCGCTCAACGTGTTGATCGCCTTCCTGCCGGCGGTGGTGCTGGGCCTGCTGTTCGGCAAGGCCATCAAGGCCCACCTGTTCACGCCGACCGTGGTGGCGAGCACCTTCATCATCGGCGGCTTCATCATCCTGTGGGCCGAGCGGCGCCCGCCGGGCTCGGTGCGGATCGAGAACGTCGACGACATGACGCCCTGGGATGCGCTCAAGGTCGGCCTGGTGCAGTGCTTCGCCATGATCCCCGGCACCAGCCGCAGCGGCTCGACCATCATCGGCGGCATGCTGCTCGGGCTGTCGCGCAAGGCGGCGACCGACTTCTCCTTCTTCCTCGCGATCCCGACCCTGATCGGCGCCGGCGCCTACAGCCTCTACAAGGAGCGCGCGCTGCTGTCGATGGCCGACATCCCGCTGTTCGCGGTCGGCCTGGTGTTCTCGTTCGTGAGCGCATGGCTGTGCGTGCGCTGGCTGCTGCGCTACATCAGCACGCACGACTTCGTGCCTTTCGCCTGGTACCGGATCGCCTTCGGGATCGTGGTGCTGGCGACCGCCTGGAGCGGGGTGGTGGTCTGGGCCGACTAGGGCCTGTGTGAACAGGCCCTGGTGTCAGTGGTAGTCGTCTTCGCGCTGATGGCGAATCGCTGCGATCGATACGGTGTCGCTGTCCTGGATTTCGAACAAGGCCACGTAGCCGCTGTGTCCGAACGGGATCACGAGTTCGCGAATGAACGGGTCATGGCCCGCCTTGCGGCAGGTAAAGGGTGAGTAGCGCAGCATGGCGATGCCGGCCTCGATGGCTTCGAGGGCGCGTTCGGCCAGTTCGAGGTTGCCGGCTCGCTCCATTTCGCGCTCCAGCACGAAAGCGTAGAGCCGATCCAGGTCGGCCAGCGCTTCCCGCGTGAAGCGGACGCGATAGCTCACGGAGCAGGCTGGGGACGGCGCGCCTTGGCAATTGCGAGCTTCTTGCGCAGGCTGGCCACGACCTCATCGGCTTCGAGGTAGTCACCGGTGCGCTTCGCCTTCTGGAGCGAGCGGAGGCCGCGCGCGACGAACTCGGCTTGTTCGATGCGCTGGCGCACCGAATGGCGGACCGCGTTCTCGACGAATTGGGACAAGGACTCGTCTTCGCCCAGCACTTGCTCGATCTGTTCGCGCAGTTGCGGCTCGACGCGAACCGCGGGAATGGTGGAAGTCTTCATGTGGCTCGAATGTAGTGCAATTGCAGCACATTCTCAAGGCGCTCAGACCAGCAGGTTGCGCAGCGCCGCCTCGACCGCCGCGGCGGTGGCGATCGGCTTTTCCATCGGGAACAGGTGGGTGCCGTCGAGCATCATGATCCGGCCCTTGGTGACCTGCTGGGTCATCGCCATGCCGACCCGCTTCATCTCGACCGACTGGCGGCCGCCGACGAAGGCCGCGCGGCACTTGAGCGGATGGGCGCGCAGCAGGGCGCCCAGGTTGTGCGGGATGGTGTCGTAGATGGCGGTCTCGACATCGCGGTCGAAGCTCAACGCCCGGGCATCGTCCAGATCGAAGGTGCCATGCTCGATGTAGTCGCGCAGCACCCGCTCGTCCCACTTGGCGAAGGCCTTCTTGCTGCGGAAATGCTCGAACACCGCCTCGCGGTGCTCCCAGCTGTTCCTGCGCTTGCGGCTGATCATGCCGGGGGACACGCTCTTCATCAGCGGCGTGCGCTTCATGAGGTTGATCGTGCCGGCGCGCCAGCCGCCGATCAGCGGCGAGTCGAGCAGCACCACGCCGCGGGCGAGCGCCGGATGCAGGGCGGCGCACATCAGGCTCAGGAAACCGCCGAGCGAATGGCCGACCAGCAGCACCGGGGCGCCGGCCCGGTCGGCCCGTGCCTGGGCGAAGTCCGCCAGCTGCTGCACCAGGTGCGGCCAGTTGTCGGTGACCGGGTACTTCGGGTCATGGCCGAATTTCTCGACCGCATCGACGTCGAAGCCGCGGTTGCGCAGGCTGTCGAGCATCACGCGGTAGGTGCTCGCGGGAAAGCTGTTCCCGTGCGAGAAGATGACTGGAGGGAGCATGGCAAAGGGGCACCGGCGGGCGGCGCCGGGCACGGTCAGATCAGCTTTTCTTCGGGCGTCGAGATCTTGCGCAGCGGGCTGTGCCGCGTGGCCGGCATCTTCAGCGGATGCTCGGTGTAGGCGTCGTCCCAGACCGGGTCCTCGATGCTGTCGAACACCTCGCGCAGCTTCTGGCCCCAGCTGTTGTGCATCATCCGGTAGTAGGGGTTGTCGGCGTCGATGCAGATCACCTTGTCGGTGCGCAGGGTGTTGGCCTCGTACACCACCAGGTCGAGCGGCAGGCCGACCGACAGGTTCGACTTCATGGTCGAGTCCATCGACACCAGCGCGCACTTGGCGGCTTCGTCGAGCGGGGTCTCGGGGGTCAGCACGCGGTCGAGCACCGGCTTGCCGTACTTCGACTCGCCGACCTGGAAGTAGGGCGTCTCGGTGGTCGCCTCGATGAAATTGCCGGCTGCGTAGACCAGGAACAGGCGCATGCCCTCGCCCTTGACCTGGCCGCCGAAGATGAAGGAGACATTGAAGTCCAGCCCGGCGTGCTTGAGCGCCTCGGCATCGCGGTCGTACACGTGGCGCACGGCCGAGCCGAGCACGCGGGCGGCGTCGAACATGCTCTTGGCGTTCCAGATGGTGATCGGCGGGCTTTCCTCGCCGTTCTCCTTGGTTTCGCGCAGCTCTTCGATCTGGAGGATTTCGCGCACTGACTGCGAGATGCTCAGGTTGCCGGCCGACAGCAGCACCATGACGCGGTCGCCGGGCTGCTCGTAGACGATCATCTTGCGGAAGGTGCTGATGTGGTCCACGCCCGCATTGGTGCGCGAATCGGACAGGAACACCAGTCCGGCGTTGAGTTTGATGCCGACACAGTAGGTCATGAGTTCTTCTTGCACGAATCGAGCCATCAGCCCTGCTCGCGCATCTGGAGTTTCTTCAGTGTGTAGAGGGCCTCGAGCGCTTCGCGCGGGCTCATCGCATCGGGGTCGATCGCACTCAGCGCGGATTCTACGGCGCTCGCCAGCGGCGCCTCGGCCGCCGGCGGCGGCGCGAACAGATCGACCTGGGCGCGGGTCTGGGTCTGCTGCGATTCCAGGGCCTCCAGCGCCTGCCGCGCGTGGTTGACCACCGCCGCCGGCATGCCGGCCAGCCGCGCCACCTGGATGCCGTAGCTCTTGCTGGCCGGGCCGGGCTGCATCTCGTGCAGGAAGACGATGTCGCGGCCGGCCTCGGTGGCGCTCACGTGCATGTTGACCGCGCCGTGGTGGCTGGCCGGGAATTCGGTGAGCTCGAAATAGTGGGTCGCGAAGAGCGTGAAGGCGCGCGTGCGGTCGTGCAGCTGGGCGGCGATGCCGGCCGCCAGCGCCAGCCCGTCGAAGGTGCTGGTGCCGCGGCCGATCTCGTCCATGAGCACCAGCGAGTGGGCGGTGGCGCCGTGCAGGATCTGCGCCGCCTCGGTCATCTCGAGCATGAAGGTCGACTGCGCGTTGGCCAGGTCGTCGGCCGCGCCGATGCGGGTGTGGATGGCGTCGATCGGCCCGAGCCGGCAGGCGGCGGCCGGCACGTGCGAGCCGATGGACGCCAGCAGCACGATGATCGCGACCTGCCGCATGTAGGTCGACTTGCCGCCCATGTTGGGGCCGGTGATGACCTGCATGCGCTGCTGGGGGCCGAGGCGGGTGTCGTTGGCAATGAACGCGCCCGATGATTTCTCGGCCAGCCGGGCCTCGACCACCGGATGGCGGCCCTGTTCGATCTCGATGCAGGGATGGGCGACGAAACTCGGCGCGCGCCAGTGCAGCGCATGCGAGCGCTCGGCCAGCGCGCAGAGGGCGTCGAGCGTGGCGATGGCGCCGGCCAGCCGGGTCAGCGCGGCCACCGAGGGCTGGAGGGCGTCGAGCAGCTGCTCGTAGAGCCACTTCTCGCGCGCCAGGGCGCGGTCCTGCGCCGACAGCGCCTTGTCCTCGAAGGCCTTGAGCTCGGGCGTGATGAAGCGCTCGGCGTTCTTCAGTGTCTGGCGCCGGCGGTAGTTGTCGGGCACCTTGGCCAGCGCGCTCTGCGTGACCTCGATATAGAAGCCGTGCACGCGATTGAACTGCACCCGCAGGTTGCTGATGCCGGTGCGCTCGCGTTCGCTGGCCTCGAGCTGGAGCAGGAAAGCGTCGCAGTTCTCGCTGATGGCGCGCAGCTCGTCGAGCTCCGCATCGTGGCCGCTGGCGATCACGCCGCCGTCGCGGACCAGGGCCGAGGGCTCCGGGGTGATCGCGGCGACCAGCAGCTCGGCGCAGCCGGAGGGTGGCGCCAGCTGGTCGGCCAGTTGCGCCAGCAGCGCCGACGCACCGGGCAGGGCGGGTGCCAGCTGCCCGGCCTTGGCCAGCGCCATCCGAAGGGCCAGCAGCTCGCGCGGGCGCACCTGCCTGAGCGAGATGCGGGCCGCGATGCGTTCGACGTCGCTGGTGTTCTTGAGCTGGTCGCGCAGGGTGCGCCAGGGCGCCGCGGTGCCGCCGGGCGGCGGGGCCTGCAGCGCGGCGATCGCTTCGAGCCGCGACTGGGCCGCGCCGCGGTCGCGTCGGGGCGCCAGCAGCCAGCGCTTGAGCAGCCGGCTGCCCATCCCCGTCATGCAGGTGTCTAGCAGCGAGAACAGGGTTGGCGACTCTTCGCCGCGCAGGGTCTGGACCAGCTCGAGGTTGCGCCGGGTGGTCGGCGGCAGTTCGATCAGTTCGCCGTCGCGCTCGACCGCCAGCCGCTGCACGTGCGCCAGCGCCCGGCCCTGGGTGTGCTCGGCATAGCCCAGCAGCGCGGCGGCGGCGGCATGGGCGTTGGCGAGCGATTCGGCATTCCAGGCCGCCAGGTTGGTGCTGCCCATCTGCTCGCAGAGCTTGCGCTCGCCGAGGCCGCCATCGAATTGCCAGGCCGGCCGCAGCGACAGGGTGAAGGGAGTGGCGCCGCGCGCTGCCTTAAGGCGTTGCTCGAAGGCGGGCGTCACCTCGGCGCTGTAGAGCAGTTCGCTCGGTGCGATCCGTGCGATCCAGGCTTCGAGGGCGTCGGACGGGCATTCGGCCAGCCGCAGCTCGGCCCCGGTGACGCTGAGCCAGGCCAGGCCGCAGAAGTTGCGCGCACCCGCGTGCACGGCCAGCAGCAGCGATTCGCTCTTGTCGTTGAGCAGTTCGGCATCGGTCAGCGTGCCCGGCGTGACCACCCGTACCACCTTGCGCTCGACCGGTCCCTTGCTGGCGCCGACTTCGCCGACCTGCTCGCAGATGGCGACCGATTCGCCGAGCTTGATCAGCCGGCCGAGGTAGGTATCGACAGCGTGAAAGGGCACGCCGCACATCACGACCGGCTGGCCGGCCGACTGGCCGCGCTGGGTCAGCGTGATGTCGAGCAGCCGCGCGGCCTTCTCGGCGTCGGCGTAGAACAGCTCGTAGAAGTCGCCCATCCGGTAGAACAGAAGGGTGTCGGGGTGGTCGGCCTTGAGGCCGAGGTACTGAGCCATCATGGGCGTGTGACCGGACAGGTCAGGCGTCGCAGGCCCCTTCGCGGACGTGCCTTTGGGCGCTATCCCTTTGATTTCAATAGGGATATCACGGTCTTCGACGATCTGGTTCAACTTGCGGGCACCTAACAAAACTTGGCCGTTGCAGCCGGGCCCGCACATTATGGTGGACGGTTGTCCGGGCTTTCTCTCGCCGATTCGTGCGCACAATCTGTATCAATTGCACCGCCAGCGCACTTTCGCGAGGGGCCGGAGAATCTACAGATGAACGACAAAAGCGATTTCGGATTGATCGGCCTGGCCGTCATGGGCCAGAACCTGGTGCTGAACGTGGAAAGCCACGGCTTCCAGGTCAGCGTCTACAACCGCACCGAGGCCACCACCGAGGCCTTCGTCGCCGCCAACCCCGGCAAGAAGCTGGTCGGCGCCAAGACGCTCGAGGACTTCGTCCAGAGCCTGGCCAGGCCGCGCAAGATCCAGATCATGGTGAAGGCCGGCGCACCGGTCGACCAGGTGATCGAGCAGCTCATCCCGCTGCTCGACAAGGACGACATCGTCATCGACGGCGGCAACAGCCTCTACACCGACACCGAGCGCCGCGACGCCTACCTGGCGGGCAAGGGCCTGCGCTTCATCGGCGCCGGCGTGTCCGGCGGCGAGGAGGGGGCGCGCAAGGGGCCGTCGATCATGCCGGGCGGACCGCTGTCCACCTGGGAAGTGATGAAGCCGATCTTCGAGAGCATCGCGGCCAAGGTGGACGGCGAGCCTTGCGTGATCCACATCGGGCCGGGCGGCGCCGGGCACTACGTCAAGATGGTGCACAACGGGATCGAGTACGGCGACATGCAGCTCATCTGCGAGGCCTACAGCCTGTTCAAGGCCGCCGGCTTCACGACCGACGAGATGGCCGCGATCTTCGATGAATGGAACGAGGGCGAGCTGCAAAGCTATCTGATCCAGATCACCGCCAAGGCGCTCGGACAGAAAGACCCGGAGACCGGCAAGCCGATCGTCGACGTCATTCTCGACAAGGCCGGCCAGAAGGGCACCGGCCAGTGGACGCTGATCAACGCCGCCGAGAACGCGGTGGTCATCAGCACCATCAACGCCGCTGTCGAGGCGCGGGTGCTGTCGTCGCAGAAGAAGCAGCGCGTGGCGGCCAGCCGGCTGCTGCAGGGTCCGAAGATCGCGCTGTCGCTCGACAAGAAGGCGCTGGTGGCCAAGGTCCACGATGCGCTCTATGCATCGAAGGTCATCAGCTACACCCAGGGTTTCGATCTCATCAAGACCATGGGCGACAAGAAGGACTGGGGCCTCGACCTCGGCCGCATCGCGGCGATCTGGCGCGGCGGCTGCATCATTCGGGCGCGATTCCTGAACCGCATCACCGACGCCTTTCGCACCGACCCCGCGCTCGGCAATCTGATGCTCGACCCCTTCTTCAAGGACCTGCTGAACCGCACCCAGCAGAACTGGCGCGAAGTGGTCGCGCTGGCGGTCGGCAACGGCATCCCGGTGCCTGCGTTCAGCGCCTCGCTGGCCTACTACGACAGCTACCGCACCGAGCGCCTGCCGGCGAACCTGCTGCAGGCGCAGCGCGACTTCTTCGGTGCCCACACCTACGAGCGGACCGACCAGCCCGAAGGCCGGTTCTTCCATACCGAATGGCCCGAAGTGATCGGATGATCCTGCGCCGGACCTAGGCCGAATTTCGCCAGATGCGGCCGATCACGACCTGGTTGTTCAAGGTGAAGTCGTTGTAGGCGTCCAGTTCCTCCTGCGAGCGGTTGGCACGCCGGAGCGCGTCCCCGACCTCCCGCGTGTTCGTTTCGTGCCGCGCGTACAGCGTGCGCAGCGTTTCCACCGGCAATGACTGCAGAAGACTTTCGAGCAGGACGTTGCTGGCGATGAACTGGCCACGCAACTGCGCGAGCGACATCTCGTTCTTCACGTCGATCCCCTTCAAGAGTAGGTGGCTCGGGCCGGTGACATTTTGCTTCGGAATGAATGCGGCGAGGGTCGGCCTTTTGCGCTACCTTCCGGGTCATGAGCAAGAAGTCCGCCCGCCGCGAATACCTCCAGGCCGTCGCCGAGTTCGACGCCGGCTGCGAGCGCTTCGCGCGTGGCATGGCCCGGATCCTCGAGACGCCCCTGCCGACGGCGGTGAGCCTCGTTCAGCTGGGCCCGAGGAAGCCGGCCAAGCGGGCGCCGCGCCCCGAGCCGGCGCGCGCTGGCGGCATCCGCAGGGCCTGACGATCCGCCTCCCAACAAATGATGAGGCAAGGCACGAGGGCTGCAGTAAGCTCCCGGCGTGAAGCACCTCCAACCACTCCTTCTTTTCGGTGCCGTCGTCTTCGCTGGCCTTGCCTGGTCGGCGGAGCCTTCGACCCCACCCGCGACCCAATCCAACAGGGCCTGCCACTGGGACCGGCAGACAGGCCGGATGATCTGCCAGCGGGTCCGCGCACCCGGCACCGGCGCGCCGCCGCCGGTGGCGGCGCCGAAGCCCCAGCAAGGCGGGACGCCCTGACTCCCTGATGGTCTGCAGGATGCGCAGAGTCGGCTGAAGGCTGCCGCTCAGGCCTGGCCGCGCCGGCGGCGGGCCACGCGGACGGCCTCGACCCAGGTGTCGATGTTGAAGCGCTGCCCCGATTCGGCGATGCGCGCCGATGCTATGCGGTGCAGGGGCAAGCGCCGCGTGTCGCCCGGCAGTTCGCCGTGGCCGACGATGACCTTCTTCTGCAGGTCGAGCTGGTCGACCTGCAGGATGCACTCGATCTTCCGGTCCTGGCCATCGAAGTACCGGACCCGGATGCGCGGCGTCTCGTCGACGATCGCGTGTTCGCCCTTGCCCTGGATGAACCACTCGGGCAGCGTGTCGGGCACCGAGTCGCCCGAGGGGCTGCTCCCGCCGCGCACGGTCGGTATTTCCAGCGGCACATGGCCGGAGCGAACCCTCGCGGCCTCGATGCGGCGTTCCATTTCGCGGCGACCGGCGACCCGTCGCCAAGCCCACATCAGGGCCAACAGCAACGCGCCAGTCAGCACGGCGATCAATATCTGCCAGTGCGCAGGTCCGGTGCTCATCGCTCAACCCCCTCGGCGCACGCGCCGCCTAATTCCAAAGTACTCAGTTTCTGGAATTTTGGGACCATGGGCCGTCATCGTCAAACGGCCGCGCGGCATAGCGCGTTTGGGGGAGAGCCGCCGGCGCTCAGTCCTCGTGGGTGTCGTGCGTGGCGGCGGCGCCGCGGCGCCAGTAGCCGGCCGCCTTGACCCATTTCGGGTGGGCGCCGCGCTCGCCCACGAGATGGGCCCGAATGGCCTTGGCGGCGCTGGACTCGCAGGCCACCCAGGCGTGGAAGTCACCTTCGGGCAGGGTCAGTCCGCGCAGTGCATCGAGCAGCGGCGACCCGGTGCCCGGCTCCGCGCCGCGGCGGTGCACCCACTGCAGGTCGAGGCCGACCTGGGTGTCGAAGCAGATTTCGTCGGCGTCGCTGTCGACTTCGGCCAGCACCACGGCGCGCGCGCCGGCGGGCAGTTCGGCCAGCCGCCGCGAGATCGCGGGCAGCGCCGTGTCGTCGCCGATCAGCAAGTGCCAGTCGAAGGCGGTCGGGATGATGAAGGAGCCGCGCGGGCCGCCGACGCCGACCACGTCGCCGGGCCGGGCCGCTTCGGCCCATTGCGTGGCCGGACCGGCATCGTGCAGCGCGAAGTCGATCTCGAGCGTGCCGGCCTGGGCATCGTGGCGGCGTGGCGTGTAGTCGCGCATGGCCGGCTTCGGGCCGGGCGGCCAGACCGGGCCTTCGGGGCCGGCCGTGGGCACCGTGAGTTGTCCGGTCGCGGCATCGGGAAAGAAGACCTTGGCGTGGTCGTCGAAGCCCGGGCTCGTGAAGCCGGCGAGCTCGTCGCCGCCGAGCGTGATCCGGATCAGGTGCGGCGTGAGGCGCTGCACGCGACGGACTTCGAGTTTGCGGAAGCGCAGGTCGTGGCGCACCCGGCGCGGCAGCCGGTCGGGGGTGGACGAAGCGATAGAGGTGTCGTTCATGAGGTTCCGATGCGATCCAGTTGTTGGGCGGCGTGGTCGAGCACCGCGGCGAATTCGTGGGCCTGTTGTTCGGTGAGGGGGGCGCCGGCGAGGCGCAAGCGCATCGCCAGCTTGAGGTTCTCGATGGCGCGAACGACCTGCGGCGGACGGCCGGCGCGCGGGCCGGCACCGTCGACGCCGCCGGCCATGCGGGCCATCATCTCGTCGACGGTCGCGCGATGGGCGGCGAGATAGTCGAGGCCGCCCGCGGTGACGCTGTAGCGCTTGCGCCCGCCGCCGTCGGCGGCATCGACGCTGACATAGCCCAGTTCCTCGAGCAGTGTCAGGGTCGGGTAGACGATGCCGGGGCTGGGACTGTAGCGGCCGCCGAGGCGCTCTTCGATGGCCTTGATCAGTTCATAGCCGTGGCTCGGCTTGTCGGCGATCAACTGCAGCAGCACGAAGCGCAGGCCGCCGTGGCCGAAGATCCGGCCGCCGCCGCGTCCGCCGCGGTGTTCGCCCGCTTCGGCTCGGCCGCCGCCGAGGCCGTCGCCGTGTTCAGCGCGCCGGCTGCCATGTAGGAAGTGTCTGTGATCTCGCATGGTGAGTCCTTGAATTCGTTATCTATTTGATAAAAGATATATCTAAATGATATCGAAGTCAAGATGCGACCCGGGCATTCGTGACAGAGGCCCGGATTTGGCGGGGTCGTCGGGACTGGGAGCACTTGAAATCTAGGGTAAACCCTTAAAATAGCGCCCATGACCCACTCCAACGCCTATTTCCCCCGCAATCCGAAGTTCACCGACACCTTCGAACGCGAGCTGGCCAACGACGACGCCAGCCACCTGAGCCGCAACGAACCGTCGGTGTTCATGCCGCTGCTGAAGCGCCTCGGCGCCGGCCTCTCGGCATTCGCGCAGACCGTGCGCTTCCTGCGCGCATCGGCCCAGCGCCCCCAGCAGCGCTACCAGGCCAGCTGATGCGGGGCGGCCCGGCGCTGGCTCAGCGCTGCGGCATGTCCTTGACCGAATAGCCCAGGCTCACCGTCGCATCCTCCGGGATCGGCGGCATGGCGGCGTTCCAGGCCAGCCAGTCGGCGCGCATCGCGGCCAGGCGCTCCGGTTCCTTCTTCGCCTGATTGGCCCGCTCGCGCTCGTCGGCCGGGATGTTGAACAGGTACTCGTTGCCGTCGACCTGCAGGTATTTCCAGTCGCCGTCGCGCAGCGCGCGCTGGCCGCGATGGTTCATGCGCCAGTGCAGCGGCCGCGCGAAGGTCTTGCCGGCGTCGCGCAGCACCGGCAGCAGCGACACGCCGTCGAGCGGGTAGCGCGGGTCGGCCGCGACACCCGCGGCGGCGAGCATCGTCGCCGACCAGTCCATCGTCATGCATTGCTGCGCGGTCACGCCGCCGGCCCCGATGCCCTGCGGCCAATGCGCGATCCACGGCACCCGGATGCCGCCCTCGGTCAGGTCCATCTTGCCGCCCACCAGCGGCCAGTTGTCGGAGAAGCGCTCGCCGCCGTTGTCGCTGGTGAAGACCACCAGCGTGTTGTCGGCGATGCCGTGCTTCTCGAGCGCCGCCATGATCCAGCCGATGCCCTCGTCCATGTGGTGGATCATGCGGCGGTAGGTGTGGATGTTGCCGCCCGAGAGGTCGAACAGGTTGTCCTTCACCGCCGGTGCCTTGGCCGCGTCGTCGCGCGTTTCCCAGGGCCAGTGCGGCGCCGTGTAGTGCAGGCTCAGGAAGAAGGGCGCCTCTTGCTGCGCCATCCGCTCGACGTAGTCGACCGCGCGGCGTGACAGCAGGTCGGTGAGGTAGCCCTCCTGCGGGCAGTCCTCCTCGCCCGACCAGAGGTCGTGCCGGCCGCTCGAATCGCAGTGCGTGAAGTAGTCGACGCCGCCCGACATCGGGCCGAAGAACTCCTCGTAGCCCGATCGCAGCGGACCGAAGCTCGGCGGATAGCCCAGGTGCCACTTGCCGACCAGCGCCGTGCGGTAGCCGGCGCCGCGCAGCAGCGAGGGCAGGGTCGGGTGATCGGCCGGCAGGCCCAGGGTGGCGCTGCCGCGGCTCTTGCTGTTGATCGGCTCCTCGGCGGCGCCGCGCAGGCGGTACTGGTAGCGCGCGGTGATCATCGCGAAGCGGGTCGGCGAGCACACCGGCGAGTTGGCATAGCCCTGCGTGAAGCGGATGCCCCTGGCTGCCAGGCCGTCGAGCACCGGCGAGACCGGGCCGAACTCGGCATCGCGGCCGCCGTAGCAGCCGAGGTCGGCATGGCCGAGGTCGTCGGCCACGATGAAGATGATGTTGGGTCGTTGCATGGGGTTCAGGGTTGGTAGCCGGATTTCTGCACCACCGGCGCCCATTGCGCGCGGTAGGCCTTGAGCATGGCCTCGGTCTGGGCCTGCGTGCTGACCACCGGCGTCATCAGCGTGTCCTTGAAGCGGCGCTGGATGTCCGGGTCCTGCATGACTTCGCGGATTTCCTGCGACAGGCGCGCCACCTTGTCCTTCGGCATGGTGGCCGGCGCGAAGAAGGTGTTCCAGCCAGTGGCGACCAGGTCGAGGCCGGCCTCCTTGAAGGTCGGGATCTCGGGCGCGAAGGGCGAGCGCTTGGCCCCCGAAACCGCCAGGATGCGGATCTTGCCGGCCTGGTGCTGCGGCAGGTCGACGTCGAAGGTGTCGAAGGCGATCGGCACCTGGCCGCCGATCAGGTCGGTCAGCAGCGGGCCCGAGCCGCGGTAGCCGACCACCTCGGCCCGCACCTTGGCCTTCTCGCCCATCATGAGGCCGAAGAAGTGCGGCAGGCTGCCGGTGGCGGGCACGCCGAAGTTGGCCTTCTCGGGGTTGGCCCGCATCCAGGCCAGCAGGTGCGACAGCTCGCGCACCGGCACCGCGGTCGACACCGCCAGCGCGAACTCGTAGTCGTTGACGTGCGAGACCGGCACGAAGTCGCGCTCGGCGTCGTAGCCGTTGTCCTTGAAGACCAGCGGCGCCACCACCATCACGGCCGGATTGGCGAGCATCAGCACGTTCTGGCCGGCCGGCGTGGCCTTGGCCTGCTGCGCCGCCAGCCGGCCGCCGGCGCCGGGCTTGTTGTCGACGATCACGGGCACGCCGAGCCTGGCCTGCAGCTTGTCGCCGACGATGCGGGCCACACGGTCGGTGGCGCCGCCGGCCGCATAGCCGACCACGATGTGCAGCGGGCCGCCTTCGAGGGCCTGGGCCTGGGCCCCGAGCACCACGGTGCCCAGGGTGAGGGCGGCGGCGAGGCGGGGAAAGAGTCGACGAGAAAACATGGGAGCTCCGATGCGAGGCAAGGTCAGTCGTTGGCCTGGAAGTTCACGGCCTTCATGATGCCGCCCCAGCGGGCGGTGTCCTCGCGCATTGTCTTCAACAAGGCGTCGGGGCCATCGCCCACCGGATACATGCCGTTCTGCAGCAGTTGCTGCCGCACCTCGCGCGAATTGACCGCGCGGGTGAACTCGGCCCGCAGCTTGTCCACGATCGGCTGCGGCGTCTTGAGCGGCGCGTAGTAGGCAAACCAGGCAGTCGCAACCACGTCCTTGAGGCCGGCCTCGGTGAAGGTCGGCAGGTTGGGCATCAGCGGCGAGCGCTTTTCGCCGCTGGTCGCCAGCACCTTCACGCGGCCGCCGGGCTGCATCTGCAGCGCGCCGCCGACGGTGTCGAAATACACCGGGATCTGGCCCCCCATCACGTCCTGCCGCGCCGGCGTGGAGCCGCGATACGGCACATGGACCATCTTCAGCCCCGCCGAGCGATTGAGCATCTCGCCGAGGAAGTGCGAGGGCGTGCCCGCGCCGTACGAGCCGAAGCTGAGCTTGTCGCCCTGCGCCTTGGCCCAGGTGATGAACTCGGCCAGCGTGTTGGCCGGCACGTCCTTGCTCACCACCAGCGCGAGCTCGAAGCGGGCCGCGTTGACGATCGGGATGAAATCCTTGATCGGGTCGTACGAGAGGCTGCGGTAGGCGCTCGGGAACATCGCCATCATGCTGGCGGTGCCGAGCAGCAGCGTGCGGCCGTCGGGCGCGGCGTTCTTCACCGCCTCGGCCGCGATGCGGCCGGCGGCGCCGGAGCGGTTGTCGATGATCAGCGGACCGAGCGAATCGCGCACCTCGTGGGCGATGGCGCGGGTCAGCACGTCCTGCGTGCCGCCGGCCGGCACGCCGATCAGGACCTTGATCGGTTGGCCGGGGGTGAATGCCTGAGCGCGAGCGAGGGGCGCCAGTGCCAGGCCGCCCAGGGCCGCGAGTGCGCGGCGGCGGTCGAATGCGTGATGCATGTGTGCGTGTCTCCTTTGGATCGACTTTAGAGTCGTGCCATTCGATTGTTCTAATCAACCATTCCAAGGATTTACCACTAGATGAGTGTGAGCGCGCCACGCCGACCCCTGGACGACCTGCTGCTGTACCGCCTGTCGCGGCTGATCGCGGTCGGCGGCAGCATGGTCATCCGCCTGTGCGAAGGGCGCTTCGGCATCACGCGGCGCGAGTGGCGGCTGATCGCCACGCTGGCCAGCCGCGGCGAGCTGAGTTCTTCGCAGCTGGCCGGGCGTGCCCAGCTCGACCGGGCCCGGACCTCGAAGGCGGTGGGCTCGCTGGTCGCCAAGGGGCTGCTGTCGCGCACGCACCCGGCGGGCGATCGAAGGCAGGTACTGCTCGGCCTCACGGCGAGCGGGCAGGCCTTGTACGACGAGCTGTTTCCGCTGGTGTCGCGGATCAACGCCGACCTGTTGGGGGCCCTGGACGAGGAAACCGCCACCCGCCTGGACGATGCGCTCCGGCGCTTGCAGGCGCAAGCCGAACGCATGGCCGGCGAAGCGGTGCTGCCGAAAGCCGACCGATCGCGGCGCGGCGCCGGCAGCGGCTGAGCCGGATGCCGTGGCTCAGGGCTGCGCCGCCGGCACCGCCGGGCGGGCGTCGTCGCCCTCGATCCGCATCCGTGGCAGGAATTGCGGGTACTCGCGCTGCATGAAGGCGATCAGTCCCTCGCGCACCGTGCAGCGCAGGTCGAAGGCCAGCGCCGACGAGGCCGCGGTGCACAGCACGCGGATCTGCATGGTGCGTTCGGTGGCGTCGGTCACGCGCAGGTTGAAGAAGCGCCCGTCCCATTCGGGCGCCGCCTTGACGATGCGCTCGACCTCGGCGCGCAGCGGCGCCAGCGGCATGCCGTAGTCGGCGTAGACGAAGACCGAGCCGAGCAGCTGGGAGTCGTGCCGGGTCCAGTTCTGGAACGGCTTCTCGATGAAATAGGTGAGCGGCAGGATCAGCCGGCGGTCGTCCCAGATGCGCAGCACGACGAAGGTCCCGGTGATCTCCTCGACCCGACCCCATTCGCCCTCGACCACCAGCACGTCGTCGATGCGGATCGGCTGTGCCAGCGCGATCTGCAGGCCGGCGATGAGGTTGCTGAACACCGGCTTGGCGGCCAGGCCGGCGACGATGCCGATCACGCCGGCCGAGGCCAGCAGGCTGGCGCCGACCTGGCGCGCGCCCGGGAAGGTCATCATCATCAACGCCGCCCCGGCCACCACCAGCACCGTGTTGGCGGTGCGCGCCAGCACCCGCGCCTGGGTCAGGATGCGGCGTGCCTGCAGGTTGTCGCGCACGTCCGACGGATGCTGCCTCACCATGCCCTCGGCGAAGCCGCTGACCGCCCGCACGGCGAGCCAGGTCGCCGCCCCGATCAGCGCCAGGCCATTGAGGTGGCGCACGTTGCCGACGAAGCGCAGGTCCTCGGGCGCCGCCTGCCAGACCAGCTGCAGCGCTACCAGCGGAAGCACGAACAGCGCCGGCCGCTTGATCGCCATCAGGGTTGCGTGGAGCGTCGGCACCGAGCGGGTGAGGCGCTCGAGCACCAGGCCGGCGAGGCGGTGGCCCAGCAGCGCCAGCGGCACCGCCAGCAAGGCCGCGAGCAGCGGGGCGGACCACGGATAGGCGAGCAAGGTCGTCATCATGAGGCGGTCTGGGGGCTGTCCTCGGCGGCGGGTTGCAGGATGCGCGCCGCGTCGTCGCGCAGCTGGGCGGCGATGCCGGTGGCGAGATCGAGCCGGCGCAGCAGCCAGGGCGTGACGTCGTTGTCGAAGGGGTCGGGCAGGGGGATCGGGCCAGCCAGCGTGGTGGCGGGCGCGCCCTCGGGCATCACGGGGCCGCTGGTGGGTGCGGCGCCGATGCTGGCCTCGATGCGCTGGGCCGTGCGGGCCAGGGGGCCTTCGATCTCGGCCGGCGTCAGCCGGTCGCGCCGCAGCACCAGCATCGACTTGACCGCGCTCAGCTGGGCCAGCAGCTGGTAGCTGTGGGCCTGCAGGTGCTCGAGCGGCTCGAGCGGGGGCCGCACCGCGCGCGGCTCCGAGAGCGAGCGCTGCGTGGCCTGCACCAGGGCCGACAGGCTGTCGTAGGCCTCGCGCCGGGCCAGCCGCCATTCGAGCTCGGGGCTGACGCCGACCGAGCGCAGCTGGCCCAGCCCCAGCGCCAGCCGCGCGTGCCGCGCCTGGGCGTTGAGCACCCGCGCCACCAGGGCCGGAATCTGCCCGCGCTCCCAGGACGGCAGCACGTAGCAGAAGGCCCAGGCCAGCGCGGCGCCGATCAGGGTGTCGGCGACCCGCTCGAACAGTGCGAAGGTGGTGCTCATGCCGGTGTTCAGCATGTGGGCCTGGACCAGGCCCAGCACAGTGGCCGCGACCGCGGTGATCAGGTAGCGCCGCACCGCGAAGCCGTGGGCGATCGCCTGCGCCAGCGTCATGCCGGCCAGCAGCGTCAGCGGCGATGGATGGGCCGACAGCAGCGCCACCGCGAAGACACAGCCCAGCAGCGTGCCGGCCACGCGGCTGTTGCGCCGCTCCAGGGTCTGCGAGAGGCTGCCGCGCAGCACCACCACGATGGTCAGCAGGATCCAGTAGTCGTGCGAGCCCCAGGGCAGGGCCAGCGCGATGCCGTAGCCGGCCGCGATCGCCAGCGCGGCGCGGATCGCATGGCGCAGCGGCGGCGCGTCCCAGCGCCAGAGCGCGAGAAAGGGCCGCAGCGACCATTCGGTCGGGCTCACGAACATCTGCCAGCTGGCCCGCACCACCGCCAGATCGGGCTCGCGCTCGCCGCGCGCCAGCGCCGACAGGCGCAGCACCTCGTCGTTGATGTGGCCGATGCGGCTGGCCAGCCCGCGCGCCAGCATCGCCGGCGTCGGGCCGGTGTAGCTGCGCGGCGCCGCGTCCTCGTCGAGGTGGATCGCCGTCAGTTCGCGCCGGCGGTCGGGCACCGTGGCCGGCGGGCGCCCGAGCAGCAGGGCGTCGGCCAGCGCCGCGGTGTCGGCGGCCAGGGCCTCCAGGATGCGGCGCATCTCCACCAGCGCCGCCGCATGGCCGGGATGGGTCTTGAGGGCGTCGAGGTCGAGCTCGCTGGCCAGCAGCAGGTCGCGCAGTTCGAGCACCGTCATCAGCATGCCGGCGAGGCGCTGCCGGTAGGGTGTGCGCGGCGATTCGAGCACGATGTCGCGCGCCGCCTGCAGCAGGTCGGCCAGCGCGGCCTGTTCGCGCAGCAGCTGGCCGAGCAGCGAGGCCGGCACCTCGCGGATGTCGCCGGAGTCGTCGCGGGGCGTGAACTGGCGCGCCTCGGTCCGCATCAGGGCGGCCAGCGAGAGCAGCAGGTCGGCCATCACCTGCACCCGGTAGCGGGCGTTGAGCGCCAGGTTGGCGAGCACCGCGTAGATCACGTAGAGCCCGGCGCCGAGGCCGAAGTACAGCGTGCGCTGCACCGCCTCGGCCATGTCGTCGGGCTTCGGCGTCGCCATCGAGAAGATCATCGAGAACATCACGGCGATCGCGATCGGGATGCCCCGCTTGCCCCAGGCCATCGCCAGGAAGGCCAGGAAGGTGGCCGGCACCAGCAGCAGGCCGAGTTCGAGCGGCTTGGCGTGCAGCAGCTGCACCAGGAAGAACAGCGGCAGCCCGATCAGCGGCGCCGGCAGCATCTGCAGCAGCTTGCCGCGGCGGGGGGCGGGCAGATCGGGTGGTGCGGTCACGATGACCCCGACCGAGGCGGCCGACGCCGCGAGGGTTCCGAGCACCAGGTGGACGCCGCCGGAGATCAGCAGCAGCCCGAAGGCCACCGAGATGCCGTTGGCGATGTAGTGACCCAGCGCCACGCGCAGGGCGGCACGGCTGCGGACGGCGGCCGCGCGGGGCGCCTCCATCACTTCGCGGCGGCGTCGCCCTCGGCGGGCGCCACGGGGACTTCGCGGCGGATGCGCGTGAGCTTGCGCGGTGCCGGCGCCGCCTCGGCGGCCGGCTCGGTCTCGGGCGCCGCGGCCGGCGTGGCGTCGATGGTGCTGCGGGCGTAGGTGTCGCCGCCCTGGGCCGAGGGGTCGACCGCGCGCATCCGGTCGCTGGCGCGCAGCTTGTCGTCGAGGCCCGCGAACTTGGAGTACTTGGCCAGCAGCGGCACCAGCTGGCCGTAGATGCGCGGGGCGCCGGCCAGGCATTCGCGCTGGTCGAGGAACTCGGGCTCGCCGGTGAAGTTGCCGATCAGGCCACCGGCCTCGGTGACCAGCAGCGAGCCGGCCGCCACGTCCCAGATGTTGAGGCCGGTCTCGAAGAAGCCGTCGGTGAAGCCGGCCGCGACATAGGCCAGGTCGAGCGCCGCGGCGCCCGGGCGCCGCAGGCCGGCCATGCGCGGCATCAGGTCGGCCATGATCGCCAGGTACTGCTTGAAGTTGTCGCCGGTGCGGAACGGGAAGCCGGTCGAGACCAGGCATTCGTTGAGGCGGGTGCGCTTGCTGACGCGGATCCGGCGCTCGTTCATGAAGGCGCCGCGGCCCTTGGTGGCGGTGAACAGGTCGTTGCGGCTCGGGTCGTAGATGACCGCCTGCTCGATCTTGCCGCGCACCGCGAGCGCGATCGACACGCAATAGACCGGGAAGCCGTGGATGAAGTTGGTGGTGCCGTCGAGCGGATCGATGATCCAGACGTAGTCGGAATCCTTGGCGCCGTGTTCGGTGCCCGATTCCTCGGCCAGGATGCCGTGCCCCGGGTAGGCGGTGAGCAGCGTCTCGATGATCGCTCGCTCGCTCGCATGATCGACTTCGGTGACGAAGTCGTTCACCTGCTTTTGCGAAATGCGCACCGCTTCGACGTCGAGCGCGGCGCGATTGATGATGGCGCCGGCGGCGCGGGCGGCCTTGACGGCCACGTTGAGCATGGGGTGCAGGTTGGGGGACGACATGAATTGTGTGAAGAACGGAAAAGGGGCGATCGGTTGATGCGGTGGCCCCCTGAAAAGCGGCCCGGCGATGCGGGCGGCGAGAATCATGGGATTTTACCCGCAGCCATGCGCACCCGCTTCATCCTGATCCAGACCAGCCATGCCGGCAATGTCGGCGCCGCCGCCCGCGCCATGAAGACCATGGGCTTCGACGACCTGGTGCTGGTGGCGCCGCGCTGGGCCAACGTGCTGCGGCGCGAGGAGACCATCCAGCGCGCCAGCGGGGCGCTCGACGTGCTCGACAACGCCCGCATCGTCGAGACGCTGGACGAGGCGCTCGACGGCGTCACCCACCTGTGCGCCACCGCGATGATCCCGCGCGACTTCGGCCCGCCCACCCGGACGCCGCGCGAGCACCTGGAGCCGCTGGCCGGCGGCGAGGCGCAGCACGTGGCCTTCCTGTTCGGCTCGGAGCGTTTCGGCATGCGCAACGAGGACGTCTACCGCTGCAACGTCGCGCTCAGCATCCCCACCGACCCTAAATTCGGCTCGCTGAACCTGGGCGCCGCGATCCAGGTGATCGCCTACGAATGGCGGCTGGCGCTGGGCGGCTACGGGGTGCGCGACGCCACCCCGGCGCCGGCCGCGGCCGACGCCCGGGCGGTGGCCGGCATGCTCGACCACTGGGAGCGGTCGCTGGTCGACATCGGCTTTCTCGACCCCGAGGCGCCCAAGAAGCTGATGCCGCGGCTGCAGCAGCTCTTCAACCGGGCCCGGCCGACGCCGGAGGAGATCCACATCCTGCGCGGCATCGCCAAGGCCATGACAGAAGCGGCCCAGGGCCGCCCGGGCGCCCCGAAAACCCCATCCGCGGTGCGCGAAGACCCGGCGGCTTAGACTTTCAGCCCCTATCGATATAACGACAAAGCATGTTTTCGCGCCTGCGCTCCGACATCCAGTGCATCCTCGACCGTGACCCGGCGGCCCGCACGCGCTGGGAGGTGCTGACCCTCTACCCGGGCCTGCATGCCGTGGCGCTGCATCGCCTGGCGCACTGGTGCTGGGGCCATGGGCTCAAGTGGGTCGGTCGCTTCGTCTCGCAGGTGTCGCGCTGGCTGACCGGGATCGAGATCCATCCCGGCGCCGTCGTCGGCGACCGCGTCTTTTTCGACCATGCGATGGGCGTGGTGGTCGGCGAGACCGCCGAGATCGGCGACGGCTGCACCATCTACCAGGGCGTGACCCTGGGCGGCACCTCGCTCTACAAGGGCACCAAGCGGCATCCGACCCTGGGCAAGAACGTCGTGGTCAGCGCCGGCGCCAAGGTGCTCGGCGGCTTCGTGGTGGGCGACGGCGCCAAGATCGGCAGCAACGCGGTGGTCATCAAGCCGGTGCCCGCGGGCGCCACGGCGGTGGGCATTCCGGCCCGCATCATCCCGTCGAAATCGGACACCAGTGCCGATGTCACGGGCACGGAGAGCAAGTTCTCGGCCTACGGCATCACGCTGGAGGACGACCCGCTGTCGCTCGCGATGCGCGGCCTGATCGACAACGCCGCCGGCCAGGAGCACCAGATCGCGCTGCTCTGGCAGGCCATCGAGGCGCTGTCGAAGCAGCCCGGCAAGAAGGACTGCGTGCCGGGCGACGCGGCCCGGGACGAGTGCTTCGAGGCCGAGCGGCTGACGCAGTTGGTGGGCAAGTAGCCCGGCCAGCGGCCTCCCGGAGGAGACCGCCGAGGCTTACATCCCCACGTAGTTCGGACCGCCGCCGCCCTCGGGCGTGACCCAGACAATGTTCTGGGTCGGGTCCTTGATGTCGCAGGTCTTGCAGTGGACGCAGTTCTGGGCGTTGATCTGCAGCTTTTCCTTGCCCTCGGCGTCCGGCACGAACTCGTACACGCCGGCCGGGCAGTAGCGGCTTTCGGGGCCGGCGTACTCGGGCAGGTTGATGGTGGTCGGCACCGCCGCGTTCTTCAGCGTCAGGTGCGCCGGCTGGTTCTCTTCGTGGTTGGTGTTGCTGATGAACACCGAGGAGAGCCGGTCGAAGGTGAGCTTGCCGTCGGGCTTCGGGTAGGCGATCTTCTTGGACGCCGCCGCCGGCTTGAGCCGCTCGTTGTCGGGCTGGTGGCGGTGGATGGTCCACGGGATGTGGCCGCGCAGCACCAGCTGCTCGATGCCGGTCATCACCGTGCCGACCGCCAGGCCCTTCTTGAACCACTGCTTGAAGTTGCGCGCCTTGTTGAGCTCGGTGCGCAGCCAGCTCTTCTCGAAGGCGGCCGGGTAGGCCGAAAGCTCGTCGTGCTGGCGGCCGGCCATCACGGCCTCGTAGGCGGCCTCGGCGGCCAGCATGCCGGTCTTGATCGCGGCGTGGCTGCCCTTGATGCGGCTGGCGTTGAGGTAGCCGGCCTCGCAGCCGACCAGCGCGCCGCCCGGGAACACGGTCTTGGGCAGCGACAGCAGGCCGCCCGCGGTGATCGCCCGGGCGCCGTAGCTCAGCCGCTTGGGGGCCTTCAGGCCCTTGTCCTGGCCCTCGAAGTACCAGCGGATGTTGGGATGGGTCTTGAAGCGCTGGAACTCCTCGAACGGGCTCATGTACGGGTTCTGGTAGTCGAGCCCGACCACGTAGCCGATGATCAGCTGGTTGTTCTCGGCGTGGTACAGGAACGAACCGCCGTAGGTGTCCGAGGGCAGCGGCCAGCCGGCCGTGTGGACCGCCAGGCCGGGCTCGTGGCGCGCCGGGTCGATCTCCCACAGCTCCTTGATGCCGATGCCGTAGCTTTGCGGGTCCTTGCCGTCGTCGAGCTTGTATTTGGCGATCAGCTGGCGGCCCAGGTGGCCGCGCGCGCCCTCCGCGAAGATGGTGTATTTGGCGTGCAGCTCCATGCCGAGCTGGAAGTTCTCGGTCGGCTCGCCGTCCTTGCCGATGCCGAGGTTGCCGGTGGCGACGCCGCGCACCTTGCCGTCGTCGGTGTAGAGCACCTCGGCCGCCGGGAAGCCGGCGAAGATCTCGACGCCCGCCGCCTCGGCCTGCTGCGCCAGCCAGCGCACCACGTTGCCCAGGCTCACGATGTAGTTGCCTTCGTTGTGGAAGTTCTTCGGCAGCATGAAGTTGGGCGTCCGGGTGGCGCCGGTCTCGGTCATCATGAGGAAGGTGTCCCGCGTGACCGGCTGGTTCAGGGGCGCCCCGAGCTCTTCCCAGTCGGGCAGCAGCTCGTAGAGCGCGCGCGGATCCATGATCGCGCCCGACAGGATGTGCGCGCCGGGCTCGGAGCCCTTCTCGAGCACCACCACCGAGATGTCCTTGCCGTGCGAGGCGGCCAGCTGCTTCAGGCGGATCGCTGTGGCCAGGCCGCCGGGGCCGGCGCCGACCACGACCACGTCGTATTCCATGGATTCGCGGGGGCCGAACTGGGCGAGGATTTCGTCATTCGTCATGTGGGGGTCTCGTCGATAATGATTTGAGGGTGCGAGGCACCGCGGCGGGCCGGGCCATTTTATGCGTCACCCGCCCGCGCGCCGGGGCGTCGCCTCGGCGACTCCCACAGGAGCTTTTCCCATGGCTTACAGCATCGATCTTTCCGGCCGCGTCGCCTTCGTCACGGGCGCGTCGACCGGTCTCGGCGCCCAGTTCGCGAAAACGCTGGCGCGCGCCGGCGCCGCCGTCGTGCTGGCCAGCCGCAACACCGACCGCTTGAAGGAACTGCGCGCCCGCATCGAAGGCGAGGGCGGCGACGCCCACGTGGTCGAGCTCGACGTCACCGACCTCGGCAGCATCAAGGCGGCGGTGGCGCGGGCCGAGACCGAGGTCGGGCCGATCGACGTGCTGGTCAACAACTCCGGCGTCAGCCACACCCGGCGGCTGCAGGACGTGTCGGTCGACGACTACGACTTCATCTTCGACACCAACGTCAAGGGGTCCTTCTTCGTCGCCCAGGAGATCGGAAAGCGCATGCTGGCGCGCGCCCAGGGGGCGGCGCCGGGCACCTACGTCGGCGGGCGCATCATCAACATCGCCTCGGTGGCGGCGCTCAAGGTGCTGCCCCAGATCGGCGTCTACTGCATGAGCAAGGCGGCGCTGGTGCAGATGACCAAGGCCATGGCGCTCGAGTGGGGCCGCTTCGGCATCAACGTCAATGCGCTGTGTCCGGGCTATATCGCCACCGAGCTCAACGAGGAGCACTGGGTCACGGACGGTGGCCAGAAGCTGGTCGGCATGCTGCCGCGCAAGCGGGTCGGCAAGCCCGAGGACCTCGACGGGCTGATCGTGCTGCTGGCCAGCGGCCAGAGCCATTTCGTCAATGGCGCCGTGATTGCGGCCGACGACGGGTTCGCGCTCTGACACCGCGGGCGCTCGCCGGCGTCGCCGCCGGGCTGGCCGCCGGGGCGCTCTGGGGCCTGGTGTTCGTGGCGCCGCGCATGGTGGGCAACTTCGGCATGGTCGATATCGCGGCCGCGCGCTTCCTGGTCTTCGGGGCGGTCGCCGGGGTGGCCGTCGCCACCCGGCCGGCGCTGCGGCGCTGGCCCAGCGGGCGGCAGGCGGCCGCGGCGCTCGCGCTCAGCGTGCTCGGCTTCACCGGCTACTACGTGCTGCTCGCCTTCGCGATCGAAGGCGCGGGCACCGCGGTGCCGAGCCTCATCATCGGCACCATCCCGGTCTGGATGATGCTTCTGGGCCGGCCTGCGGGCCTGGCGCTGCGGGCCCTTGTGCCGGGCCTGGCGCTGACCGCCGCCGGCATCGGGCTGATGGTCGCGGCGGCATGGCCGCAGAGCGGCGTCGAGGCCGCGGGCGGCGCCGGCTTCGGCTGGGGCCTGCTGCTGGCCTTGCTGGCGATGGCGAGCTGGACCGCCTTCGGACTGCTCAATGCCGCCTGGCTGCGGCGGCACCCCGAGGTCCACGCCGCCGACTGGGCGAACTGGCTCGGCATCGCGACCGGGCTGGGCGCCGCCGTGCTGTGGCTGCTGGCGGGTTCCAGCCACCAGGCAATGCGCGCGCAGCCCAATGGCGGCCTGTTCCTGCTGCTGGCGCTGGCCGGGGGTATCGGCTCGTCATGGCTGGCCACGGTGCTCTGGAACGTCGCCAGCCAGCGGCTGTCGGCCAGCCTCTGCGGTCAGCTGATCGTGAGCGAGACCCTGTTCGCGCTGCTCTATGCGTTCATGTGGGACGGACGCTGGCCGCTGGCGACCGAATGGCTGGCCGCGCTGCTGTTCGTGCTGGGCATCGTGGCGTCCATCAAGGCGCACCGATGACCGGAAAGCCTCAAGCCGGGCGCAGGGCGATCCGCGCTTCGAAACCCGAGGGTGCCCCCGACGGCGGCGAGCTCAGCTCGAGCCGTGCGCCCAGCTTGTCGACGATGGTGCCGACGATCGACAGCCCGAGCCCATAGCCGGCGCGGTCGGAACCGTGGCGCACATGGCGATGCTGCAGGGTGCGCAGCTGCTCCGCGCTGACGCCGGGTCCGAAGTCGCGGACCGCCAGCGTGCAGGGCTCCAGCACTTCGACCACGACGCGGCCGCGGCCGTAGCGCAAGGCATTCTCGACCAGGTTGCGCAGCGCGATCGCGAGCGCGTCGACGTCGCCGAGCGTCACGGGCGCCTTGCTGTCCGGGACCCTGAGCGACAGGCGCTCGTTGACGCGCGGATCCTGCCAGAACTCCTGGGCCACCGTGCCGGCGAGCTGGACCAGGTCGATCGGCGCCCGGGTCAGCGAGGCCCCGGACTCGGCGCGCGACAACTGCAGCAGCTTCTCGGTCCGGTGGCCGAGCATCTGCAGCGCATCGAGCGCGGCCCGCACGTCGTCGTGCTTCAGGTCGTGGTCGAGCGCGGTCTGCAACCTGAGCCGGGCGGCAGCCAGCGGCGTGCGCAGCTCGTGCGCGGCGTTGGCGGCCAGCGCGCGCTCGACGTCCAGGGCCTGCGACAGGCGTTCCAGCAGCTGGCTGACGTGGTCGGCCACCGAGCGCAGCTCTTTCGGCAGCCCCGCCAGCTGGATCGGGCGCAGGTCGGCGCCGCTGCGCTGCTCGATCTCGCCGGCCAGCTGCTGCAGCACGCGCAATTCGTTGCGTGCCACGTTGCGCAGCACCAGCGCCAGCAGGGGCAGCACGGCGCCGAGCGGGATGATGAGGCCGAAGAGGGTCCGGTTGAGCGCGGTGCGACGCTCGTCCAGCGGATCGGCGACCTGGAAGAACAGCTCGCGCGTGGGATGCCGCACGGTGTAGATGCGCCACGGTTCGGCGTTGGCGAAGCCGGCCGCCAGCGGGACGTCGAAGGCGTCGATCGGCGCCTCGGCCGAACGCAGCATCACCTGTTCATGCAGGCTGACCACCTGGTAGATCACCGCATCGGTCGGGTACAGCTGCGGCGGTGCGATCAGGGGCGGCCGCGCATCCGGGTTCTCGCTCTGCAGCTTGTCGAGCTCGTGCACCGCCATGTCGAACATCCGGTGCGAGACCTCGATCAGCTCGCTGTCGAAGTTGTGGTTGATCTCGCGGTCCACATACCAGACCACCCCGAGCACGCACAGCAGCCAGACCCCGCCGACCCAGACGATCAGCGTGCGCGTCAGGCGGCCGGCGAGCGAATCGCGGCGGCCCAGCGGCTCGAAGCCGACCTGCTGCATCAGCCCGAGCTTCATTCCGGCTCTTCTTCCGGTGCGAACGAGAGCCGGTAGCCCAGGCCGCGCAGGGTCTGGATGTGGTTGCGCCCGAGCTTTCGGCGCAACCGGCTGATGAAGACCTCGAGCGTGTTGCTGTCGGCCTCGTCGCCGAAGCCATACAGCGCATCGGCCAGGTTCTCGCGCGTGTGGATGCGGTCGGGACGGGTCGCCATGACGCGCAGCAGGGCCCATTCCTTCTGGGTCAGCGTGACCGGAAAGCCGTCCTTGCGCACCAGGTCGCGCGCCAGGTCGATCTCGAGCGTCCCGAGCCGCAGCACGGGGGCGCTGCTGGTGCTGCGGCGGCGCTCGACCGCCCGCAGCCGGGCCAGCAGTTCGGCCGGGTCGTACGGCTTGATGAGGTAGTCGTCGGCGCCGGCATCGAGGCCGCGAATGCGGTCGGTCACCTGGTCGCGGGCGGTCAGCACGATCACGATCGGCCGCTCTCGCAGGGCGCGGATGGTCGGCAGCAGCGACAGGCCGTCGCCATCGCCCAGGTGCAGGTCGAGCAGCACGGCCGCGTACTGCACCGCGGTCAGCGCGGCGCGTGCTTCCGCCAAGCCAGGTGCCACGTCGACCACGAAGGCCTTTGCCTGAAGATAACTGCAGACAGCGTCGGCCAGTCCGGTGTCGTCTTCGACCAGCAATATGCGCACGGCTGCGTCCTTTCAAAAAGGAGGAGTCTAGAGCCTGCCGGCCCGGCCTTCAGCCTGGGTTCATGCCCGTGGGCTAGCCTTGCGCCGCATGATTCGCTCTGCCTACGCCCGCTTGCTCGTCCTCACCCTGGTCGCCCTCGGCTTGCTGCTTCTGTGGGATGCCAGCGGGCTGGACCTCGTGCTGGCCCGGATGGCAGGCACGCCGACGGGTTTTCCGTGGCGCGACGACTGGTTCCTGAACAAGGTGATGCACGAGGGCGCCAAGACTCTCAGCTGGGTGCTGGTGATCGGGCTTTTTGCCGCCATCCGGTGGCCGGTCGGCCTGCTTCGACGTCTGCGCCAGGGCGAGCGGGTGCAACTGGCCGCGACCGCGCTGGCCAGCGTCATCCTCATCTCGCTGCTCAAGTTCACCAGCAAGACCAGCTGCCCCTGGGATCTCCAGGCCTTCGGCGGCGTGGCGCAATACGTGTCGCACTGGGCCTGGGGCGTGCGCGACGGGGGCTCGGGCAACTGCTTTCCAGCCGGCCATGCCTCGGCGGCCTTCGCCTACCTGGGCGGCTACTTCGTCTTTCGCCGCGCCTCGCCCGGTGTCGCGCGGGCCTGGTTCGCCTGCACGCTGGTCGCCGGGCTGGCCCTGGGCCTGTCCCAGCAGATGCGGGGCGCCCACTTCATGAGCCACACCTTGTGGACCGCATGGTTCTGCTGGGTGGCGGCCTTCGCGATCGATGCGCTCGTTCGGGTGCTGTCCGACCGGCGCACGCGGCCAGATGCGTCGCCGAAGCTGAACGAAGCCTGACCGGTCGATTCAGGGAGGTTTCAGTCCGGCTCCGTAGTCTCCACCGATGCTTGGTTCCAATTCGTCTTCCGTTGCGCTGCCGCACAGCGACCCCGCGGTCGACGACCCGCTCGTTCCCGCGCCCGTGGGCGCGCTGCGTTCGCGCTGGCAGGCCGTCGACGCCTGGCTGGCACGTCCCCGCACGGCGCGTCGCGTCGTCGTCTGGCTGAGCCTCTATCTCGCCTTGGTGGCCAACTGGCCGCTGTGGATCGAGCTCGCGCGCATCGGCGGCGCACCCAGCGTGTACCTGCCCTCGATCGCATCGATGCTGCTGCTCACGGTGTGCGGCACCGTGGCGTTGCTGTCGTTCACCGCCTGGTCGCGCTGGATGAAGCCGGTCTGGTTCGGCGTCGTCGTGCTGGCGGCGGTGGTCCAGCACTACATGCTGAGCTACCGCGTCGTGATGGACCCGAGCATGCTGGCCAACGCCATGCAGACCGACGCCAACGAGGTGCGCGACCTGGTGAGCTGGCGCCTGCTGCTCAATGTGATCCTGGTCGCTGCGCTGCCGGGCTGGGCGCTCTGGCGCCTCCGCCTGGCACCGCAGCGCCTGGTCTCGCAGGCCTGGCGCAATGGCGTGCTGCTGCTGGCCGTGGCGGTGCTGGCCGCGGGCGGTGCGATGGCCATGAACCGGCAACTGGCGCCGCTGATGCGCAACAACGCGAACCTGCGCTACATGATGAATCCGCTGGCGAGCCTGTATTCCGCGGGGTCGGTGACGTTCGGACCGGTCTTCAAGCACAACCGCCGCCTGATTCCGATGAGCGGCGGCGCGGCCTTGGGCGCCAGCTATGCCGGACAGGCCAGGCCGCCGTTGTTCGTGCTGGTGGTGGGCGAGACCGCACGCTCCGACCACTTCGGCCTCAACGGCTATGCGCGCGACACCACGCCGCAGCTCGCGGCGCGCAAGGTGCTGAGCTGGCGCGACGTGCATTCCTGCGGCACCAACACCCTGGCCTCCGTGCCGTGCATGTTTTCGCCGCTGAGCAAGCAGGCCTTCGAGGGGCGCAAGGACGACTACGAGAATCTGATGGACGTGCTGCAGGCCTCGGGCCTGGCGGTGTTCTGGCTCGACAACCAGGCCGGCGGCTGCAAGGGCGTGTGTGATCGCATTCCCCACGCCTCGGCCTTCGACCCGCTCGACGCCGGCGTCAAGAGCGCGTTGTGCGACGGCGACGAGTGCCTGGACGACGTCATGCTCAGGGGCCTGGACCAGCGCCTGGCCGCACTGCCCGCCGAGCGCCGAGCCAAGGGCGTGGTGCTCGTGATGCACCAGATGGGCAGTCATGGCCCCTCGTACTTCAAACGCTCGTCGCCGGATGCCAAGCGCTTCCTGCCCGAATGCCGGAGCAATGCGCTGGCCGAGTGCAGCCACTCCGAGCTGCTGAACGGCTACGACAACTCGATCGCCTACACCGACCGCTTCCTGGGCAAGACCATCGACTGGCTCCAGGGCCAGTCGGCGAAGTTCGATCCGGCACTGCTCTACCTGAGCGACCACGGCGAATCGCTCGGCGAGTACGGCCTGTTCCTGCACGGCGTGCCCTACGGTTTCGCGCCGGAGGTGCAGAAGCACGTGCCGATGGTGGCCTGGTTCGGCGAAGGCATGACGGCCCGCCGGCAACTGTCCGTCAGCTGCATGTCGGCGGGGCTGGACACGCCGCTCACGCACGACAACCTCTATCACACGGTGCTCGGACTGATGGATGTCAAGACGCCGACCTACCTGCCCGCGCTCGATGCGCTGGCGTCGTGCCGCGGGCGCGATGCGGTGGCTACTTCTTCTCGCGCGGCAGTCGGCCCATCAGGAAGAACTCCGGGTTAGGCTGCATGCCGCTGAAGCTCGCCATTCGGTTCGAGAGGCCGAAGAAGGCGGTGATGGCGGCGATGTCCCAGATGTCCTCGTCGTCGAAGCCGTGGGCGTGCAGCGGCGCGAAATCGCTGTCGTCGATCTCGTGCGAACGCTCGCAGACTTTCATCGCGAACTCGAGCATCGCGCGCTGGCGCGGCGTGATGTCGGCGCGGCGCCAGTTGACTGCCACCTGGTCCGCCACCAGCGGCTTCTTCTCGTAGACGCGCAGCAGCGCGCCGTGGGCCACCACGCAATAGAGGCACTTGTTGACCGCACTCGTGGCGGTGACGATCATCTCGCGATCGCCCTTGGTGAGCGAGCCTTCCTCCTTCAGCATGAGGGCGTCGTGGTAGGCGAAGAAGGCCCGCCACTCGGCCGGGCGGCGCGCCAGCCCGAGGAACACGTTGGGCACGAAGCCGGCCTTCTCCTGGACTGCGAGCACCGCGGCGCGGATGTCGTCGGGCAGGTCCTTGAGCTCGGCGAGGGGATAGCGGTCGGTCATGGGCGTCTCCTGGGTTCCTTGTTCCCGATCATCATAGGGAGGAGGGGAGATGGAGCTCGCTGTCGTCCTTCAGCGCGACGCCGGTGAGTCCCCGGCGCAGGGCTTCGCGCAGCAGCCAGCCGAGCTTGAAGGCGGCCGTTGCGTAGGCCAGCCCTTCGGGCCGCACGTTCGAGATGCAGTTGCGTTCGGCGTCGTGGCGGCCACGGCGCGGCGCGTGCGTGATGTAGATCCCGAGGCTGTCGGGCGAGCTCAGCCCCGGGCGTTCGCCGATCAGCATGACCGACAGCCGCGCGCCGAAGGCCTCGCCGATCTCGTCCGCCAGGGCGACCCGGGCCTGGGTCGCGACCACCACCGGCGTCAGCGTCAGCCCGGCCGGCAGATGGGCGCGCAGCGCGGCCAGCAGCGGGACGGCATGGCGCGCCACCGCCAGCGAGGACAGGCCATCGCCCACCACGATGCAGAGGTCGGCCGGCGGTCCGGCGGCGGCGTGCAGCCGCTCGGCGTCGCTGGCGTCGAGCTGGCGGCCGAGGTCGGGGCGGCGCAGGTAGGCGGTGCGGTCGGGGGCGCGGCTGCGAGCCTGGGCCACGGCCCATCCACCGTCGCGCAGGGCGGACTCGAGCGCCGGCACGTCGAGCGCGGCGTGGATTGCGTCGCGCGCCATCGCATGCGCCCAGCCGAAGCGCAGCACCTCGTCGGTCGGCATGCCGGCGCCGGCGCGGCCGAGCGCGAGCCGCGCCGGGGTGGCGCTGCGCCAGGCGCCCCAGGGGCTGGCGGTGACGATGTCGTTCATCGGGCGAGTGCCGCGAGGGCGCCCATGTCGGCGAGCAGGCGATTGGACGAGGGCGGATGGAGCCGGCCCGCGGCGTCGCTGATCTGCATGCGTTGCAGCCAGGCCTCGAACTCGGGCGCCCGCTTGAGGCCCAGGGTCTGGCGCAGGAACAGCGCGTCGTGGAAGGAAGTGCTTTGGTAGTTGAGCATGACGTCGTCGGCACCCGGCACGCCCATGATGAAGTTGATGCCGGCCGTGCCGAGCAGCACCAGCAGCGTGTCCATGTCGTCCTGATCGGCCTCGGCGTGGTTGGTGTAGCAGATGTCGCAGCCGATCGGCAGGCCGAGGAGCTTGCCGCAGAAGTGATCCTCGAGGCCGGCGCGGATGATCTGCTTGCCGTCGTACAGGTACTCGGGCCCGATGAAGCCGACCACGGTGTTGATCAGCAGGGGCTGGTAGCGGCGGGCCAGCGCGTAGGCGCGTGCCTCGCAGGTCTGCTGGTCGACGCCGAAGCTGGCGTTGGCCGACAGCGCGCTGCCCTGGCCGGTCTCGAAGTACATGCAGTTGCGCCCGACGGTGCCGCGCTGCAGCGACTGCGCCGCGGCATGGGCCTCGTCGAGCAACTCGGGCGTGACGCCGAAGGACAGGTTGGTCTGCTCGGTGCCGCCGATCGACTGGAACACCAGGTCGATCGGCGCCCCGGATTCGGCCAGCTTGAGCGTGTTGGTGACATGGGTCAGCACGCAGCTCTGGGTCGGGATCTCGAAGCGCTGGATGACTTCGTCGAGCAGCCGCAGCAGCTCGCCGAGGACCGGCATGCTGTCGGACGCCGGGTTGAGCCCGATCACGGCATCGCCGGCGCCCATCAGCAGACCGTCGAGCGTGGAGGCGGCGACGCCGCGCAGGTCGTCGGTCGGGTGGTTGGGCTGCAGCCGCACCGAGAGGTGGCCGGGCAGGCCGATGGTGTCCCTGAAGCGCGTGACCACGCTGCATTTGCGGGCCACTGCGACCAGGTCCTGGTTGCGCATGAGCTTGGAGGCCGCGGCCACCATCTCGGGCGTCAGGCCGGGCGCCAGCGCACTCAATGCCGTGGTGTCGGCGCGGTCGGACAGCAGCCAGTTGCGGAAGTCGCCGACCGTCAGGTGCGCTACGGGCGCGAAGGCCGCGGCATCGTGGCCGTCGATGATCAAGCGAGTGATGTTGTCGGCCTCGTAGGGGATCAGCGCCTCCGTCAGGAATTGCTTCAGCGGCGTCTCGGCCAGCACGTGGCGCGCGGCCATGCGTTGCTGCGCTGTGGCGGCGCCGATGCCCGCCAGGTAGTCGCCCGAACGTGCGGGGCTGGCAAAGGCCATGACCTGCCTCAGGTCGTCGAAGTCGAAGACCTGGGAGTCGATCGTGGTGCGATAGCGCATGGTGCGAGCAGAGAGTCGATGGGTGGCGGCGACGATGTGCAAGAGCGGTGCCAGGCCGGCGCCACCCGGCAATAATGAGGCTCTTCGTCCAATCAACCAAGGGTTTGCCGTGCGATCAGTTCTTTGTGCCGCCGTCGTTTCGTTGTTCGTCTTGCCGAGCGCCTTCGCGCAGTCGGCGCCGGTCACCAAGCCCAGCGGGCTGGTGTTCCAGTCGCTGGTCGACGGCAAGGGCGCCTCGCCGGCCGCGACCGACGTTGTCAAGGTGCACTACCGCGGCACCTTCCCCGACGGCAAGGAGTTCGACAGCTCCTACAAGCGCGGCGAGCCGACCGAGTTCCCGCTCAACGGCGTGATCCCGTGCTGGACCGAGGGCGTCCAATTGATGAAGGTCGGCGGCAAGGCCAAGCTGACCTGCCCACCGGGCATCGCCTACGGCACGCGCGGGGCGGGCGGGGTGATTCCGCCGAATGCGACCTTGAACTTCGAGATCGAGTTGATTGCTGTGAAGGGGAAGTAGGGCGGGGACGCTTTGGCGTTTGACGCTTGACGTTTGACGTTTGACGGCGGTGGGCGGCGGCGGCGGGCGGTATGCCCTGGGCCGGCCGACGTCACCGGCCCTTCGGGCTTCCCTGCGCTGCTCGCGGTACGCGGGGTCCGCGCAAACTCGCTCCGCTGCGCTCCACTCAAACACGCGCGGCCCTTTTCCCGCGCACCGCTGCGCTGCTCGGCGGTGCCTCAACGGCCGGCCCAGGGCATACCGCCCGCCACCGCTGACACGTTAGGGTTGCATCGGCGTTGGAGACGTCGGGATGGCCCGCACCGCATGCCGGGGCCCCACCAGCGACCAGATCTCCGTGCCTTTCAACCCGGCTGAAACTGATACAGCCAGGTCTCCGACAAAGTCTGTTCCCCGTTCTTCAGGAACAGGCGCATGTCGACCGCCTCGCCGCCCTCCGGCGTGAAATCGAACTGCGCCCGCCAATGTCCAGCAACGCCGTTCGGAACGGCTTCCGCGAAGACGTACGAGAACTTGCCGCGCGCCGCGGTCAGCACCAGTTCGGGCTTGACCCCGGAGGGCAGCGATTCCAGCGGCTTGCCGATGAACTCCACCATGAACTTGCGCACCCCCGCCGGCCGCGGCCGCCCCGGCTGGCCGCCGCGGCCCATGCGGGTGGCGATGCAGCGGGCCAGGGGCGAGGGGAAGGGCTCCACGGCGCTCCAGTGGAGGCGGTACTTGAGCGTCACGCTCGAGCCTGCGCTGGCCGGCGCCTTGGGCACCCAGCAGGCCAGCACGTTGTCGTGGATCTCGTCGTCGGTCGCAATCTCGATCAGCTGCACTTCGCCTTCGCCCCAGGCACCGAGCGGCTCGACCCACAGGCTCGGCCGCTTCTCGTACTGGACACCGTCCTGGTAGTGGTCGAAGCTGCGGTCGCGCTGCAGCAGGCCGAAGCCCTTGGGACTGTTGTCGGTGAAGGTCGAGGCACGGGTCTGGGTCGGGTTGTTGAGCGGCCGCCAGATGCGTTCGCCGGCGCCGTTCCACATCGCCAAACCGTCGGAGTCGTGCACCTCGGGTCGCCAGTCGATGCCGGTCGGCTTTGCCGTTTCGGAGTACCAGTACATCGAGGTCAGCGGCGCCAGGCCGAAGCGCTCGACATCGCGGCGCAGGAACAGCCGACATTCGACGTCCATCAACACGCCCTTGCCGCGCCGCAGCAGGAACTTGTAGGCGCCGGTGATGCTGGGCCCTTCGAGCAGTGCGTAGACCGTCATGCCGTCCGAGCCCGCGGTGGGCGGCTCGAAGTAGAAGCGCGTGAAGTCGGGGAACTCCTCCGGCCGGTCGGGCACGGCCGCATCGAGGGCGATGCCGCGCGCCGACAGCCCGTACTGGTAGAGCTCGCCGATGGCGCGAAAGTAGGAGGCGCCCTGGAAAGCCACCCAGTCGTTGTCCTGCCAGGGCCGCCCGGCCTGGTCGCCGAGCCGGCTCTCCTGCAGGCGGAAGCCCGCGAAGCCGGCGCCGGCGGGCAACTGCCTGGCCGGACTGTCGGCGGGCATCGTGAACAGCGCCGGGTCGTAGAGGATCTCGCGCGCGAAGCCGTCGCCGCGGGCATCCTCGAGCAGGTACATGTGGACCGGCACCGGGGCCAGGCGTCCCAGGTGGAAGAAGGTCACGGGAAACGCGCCGGGACCGTCCCGGAACAGCGCGTTGCGGGTGTCGAAACGGATCTTTCCCTGGGCGTCGTAGTCGATGCGCTGCAGCACGTCGGCCGGCAGCGAGGCATCGGGGACCCGGGGCTTGGCGGCCAGCGACTTCGACAATGCAACAAGGCGTTCGAAAGAGAAGGGCGAGGGCGGACTGAAGCGGAGGCCGGCGGCCGCCTGCGCGCCCGCGGGCAGGCCGAGAGAAGCCAGGGCCAGCGAGGCCCCACCCGCGACCAGAAGTGAGCGACGATCCATCATGTGGGCTCAATCTAGCGACGGCGCCGGCGGCGCTCCGTAGGCCGAAGGCTGATGACGCCGCAGGAGCGACCTGGTCCTACAGTCGAATTCGAAAGCAAGACACGGAGTGCGCGGCGCAGCGGCCTTTCCTACAGTGGTGGCACCGATCCACAACATGCCGAGGACAGAGATGAACATGAGCAACACCAACGAGATGCGGGCCCTCGCGACGGCGAGCGATCCGCGCTGGGCGGCGGTGGCCGCGCGCGATCCGGCCGCCGATGGCCGCTTCGTCTATTCGGTGCGGACCACCGGCGTCTACTGCCGGCCTTCGTGCGGCGCCCGTCCCGCGCGGCCCGAGAACGTCGACTTCCACGCCACCCCGGCCGAGGCCGAACGGGCGGGCTTCCGGCCCTGCATGCGCTGCCAACCCGACCAGCCGGCGCGCGCCGAGCGGCAGGCGGTGCAAGTCGCCGATCTGTGCCGCTTCATCGAAGGCGCCGAGCAGGCCCCCACACTCGACGAACTGGCCGAGCGGGCCGGCCTGAGCGCATCGCACGTGCAGCGGCTTTTCAAGGCGGTGACGGGGCTGACGCCGAAGGCCTACGCGGCCGCGCACCGCGCCCACCGCGTCCGCGAGTCGCTGGGCCGCAGCGACTCGGTCACCAGCGCCATCTACGACGCCGGCTACAACTCCAACGGCCGCTTCTACGAGGATGCCGACCGGACGCTCGGCATGACGCCCACGGCCTGGCGTGCCGGCGGTGCCGACACCGAGATCCGCTTCGCCATCGGCGCCTGCGCGCTCGGTGCCATCCTGGTGGCGCAGAGCGCGCGGGGCGTCTGCGCGATCGCGCTCGGGGACGATCCCGATGCGCTGGCGCGCGATCTGCAGGACCGCTTCCCGAAGGCCCGGCTGATCGGCGGCGACCCGGCCTTCGAGGCGCTGGTGGCCCGGGTGGTCGGCTTCGTCGAGGCGCCGGCGCTCGGGCTCGACCTGCCGCTGGACCTGCGCGGCACGGCCTTCCAGCTGCGCGTGTGGCGGGCGCTCCGCGAGATCCCGGCCGGCGCGACCGCGAGCTACAGCCAGATCGCCGAGCGCATCGGCGCGCCGAAGTCGGTGCGCGCCGTGGCCCAGGCCTGCGGCGCCAACGCGCTGGCGGTGGCGATCCCGTGCCACCGCGTGGTGCGCAGCGACGGCGGCCTCTCGGGCTATCGCTGGGGCGTGGAGCGCAAGAGCGCGCTGCTGCAACGAGAGGCGGAACACTCGTGAGCCCCCGCCCGGCCGTTCCGAAGGGGGCTCGCACCGCAGTGCGAAGCACGGAGGTTTCCCAGTGAGCGCACGCGACATCGACACGGTCGACTGGGCGCAGGTCGCAAGCGACCTCGACGAACAGGGCCATGCCGTCATCAAGGCCCTGCTGACGCCCGGGCAGTGCCGATCGATGGCCGCGCTCTACGCCGGGGCGGGCCCGTTTCGCAGCCGGGTCGTGATGGAGCGCCACGGCTTCGGACGCGGTGAGTACAAGTACTTCGACCATCCGTTGCCGGGCCTGGTCGCGGGACTGCGCGAATCGGTCTACCCGCGGCTGGCGCCGATCGCCAACCGCTGGAACGAGGCCATGGGCGTCGATGTGCGCTATCCGCCGCAGCATGCCGAGTTCATCGCCCGCTGCCATGCGGCGGGGCAATGCAAGCCAACACCTCTGCTCCTGCAATACGGCCCCGGCGACTACAACTGCCTGCATCAGGACCTCTACGGCGAGCAGGTCTTTCCGCTGCAGATGGTGGTGTTGCTGTCCGAGCCGGAGCGCGATTTCTCCGGTGGAGAATTCGTCATGACCGAGCAGCGCCCGCGCATGCAGTCGCGGCCGATGGTGCTGCCGCTGCGGCAGGGCGACGCCGCGGTGATCGCGGTGCATCACCGCCCGGTGCAGGGCACGCGCGGCGCCTATCGGGTCAACCTGCGCCACGGCGTGAGCCTCGTGAGGTCCGGCCGCCGGCACACGCTCGGCATCATCTTTCACGACGCCACCTGAATGACCCTGGACCTGTTCGAACCCGATGCGCCTTCGCTGGAGCCGCTGGCGCCCGGCGCGGTCGTGCTGCGGCGCTTTGCATGTCGGCACGATGCGGCCCTGCTCGCGGCCGTGCAGGCCGTGACCGCGCAGGCGCCGTTTCGCCATCTCGTGACCCCGGGCGGCTTCACGATGTCGGTCGCGATGAGCAACTGCGGTGCGCTGGGCTGGGTCAGCGATCGCACCGGCTACCGCTATGACCCGATCGATCCCGACAGCGGGCGGCCCTGGCCGTCGATGCCGGCCGCCTTTGCCGCGCTGGCGGCGCAGGCGGCGGCGGAGGCCGGCTTCGAGGGCTTCGTGCCCGATGCCTGCCTCGTCAATCGCTACCTGCCCGGCACCCGCCTGTCGCTGCACCAGGACCGCAACGAGCGCGATCTGGGGCAGCCGATCGTCTCCGTGTCGCTTGGCCTGCCTGCGGTGTTCCAGTTCGGCGGTCCGACCCGCAGCGAGCGGCCGCGGCGCGTGCCGCTGGCCCACGGCGACGTCGTGGTGTGGGGAGGGCCGGCCCGGCTCAGTTTCCACGGCGTGCTGCCGCTGAAGGAGGGCGAGCACCCGATGCTCGGCGCCTCGCGCATCAACCTCACGTTTCGGAAAGCGGGTTGAACGCGCGGCGCGACGGCAGCCGGCGCGTCTCGCCGATCGCGGTGACGAAGAATTCCTCTTCCGCCAGCCCTCTGAGCTCGCGCAGTTCCGCCAGCTTGCGCGGCGGCTCGTCGAGCGCCTCGTCGGTCAGCTGGAACACGCCCCAGTGGATCCCGAGCGAGCGCTTGGCGCCGAGGTCGGCGTGGATCCGCAAGGCTTCTCCCACATCCACGTGCTGGTCGCGCATGAACCAGCGCGGCGCATAGGCGCCGATCGGGATCAGCGCCAGATCGAAGCCGCCGCCTTGGGCCACGGTCTGCCGGTCGCTGAAGTGCTGGCGGATGTCGCCGAAGTCGCGCGAGTAGCCGGTGTCGCCCGTGAACAGCAGGTGGCAGTCGGGCGCCAGCACGGCGAAGCCGCCCCACAGAGTGGCCATGGCGTCGCGCGGGCTGCGCGAGGACCAGTGCTGGGCCGGCACCAGGGCCACTTCGACCGGGCCCCGCGGGCCTTCGAGTCGCTGGCGGTCCCACCAGTCGAGTTCGATCGAGCGCGTGATGCCGCGCGCCGCCAGCCAATCCTTGAGGCCCAGCGGCACGACGAACAGCGGCGGGCCGCCCGGCTGCCGGTTGAGCGCCGCCACGGAGGCCGCGTCGAGGTGGTCGTAGTGGTTGTGCGAGACCAGGACCAGGTCGACGTGCGGCAGCTCGGCCACCGCCAGCCCCGGGGCCGCATGGCGCCGCGGGCCGAGCAGCGGCAGCGGGGAGGCGCGCTGTGAAAACATCGGATCGGTCAGCAGGGTCAGTCCGCCCATCTGGACCATCGCCGTCGCGTGGCCGATCCAGGTGACGGCCGGTTGCATCTCGGCACCAGCGAGTGCGTTGGCACGCAGCCAGTCCAGTTCGGGCGCGACGCGCGGCGTCGCTGCCCGCGGCGGCGGCGGCAGGCGCAGTCGCGCCGCCTCGCGGCGCCAGCGCAGCAGCTCGGACAGGCTCTTGGGCTCGAACTCGAGGTAGTTGTTCTGGAAGCCGTTGGGGCGGTGGTGCGACTTGCCGGGGTCGTGGTACGGATTCATCGTGTGGCGCCGATGCTAGCCAGCGATCAATTTCTGCACCAGTTCGGCCGTGGTCGCCGCGGTGTACTTGCGCATCAGCCGGGCGCGGTGGATCTCGACCGTGCGGTGGCTGATCGCCAGCACCCGGCCGATCTCCTTCGAGGTCAGCCCCTTCATCAGCTGCGCCGCGACCTCGCGCTCGCGCGGCGTCAGGTCGGCCTTGGCGGCCCGCCGCGAGCCCAGGTCCTCGAAGGTCCAGATGCCGGCCTCGTGCGGCGCCTCGCGGTTCAGCGCCTGGCCGCTCACGTGGCACCAGAAGGTTTCGCCCGCAAAGGCACCGTGCAGGCCGCCCAGGCGCTTCATCATGCGGTTGTCCGCATAGCGGCCGCTGGCGTTCAGAATCGGCTCCATGCGCTTGCCGATGCGCTCGAATTCGACGACGCTCGGGTACAGGACGCGAAACGACTGTCCGACCAGCGCATCGCGCGTGGCACCGAACATCTCGCACAGGCGCAGGTTGCAGTCGACGATGATCCGATGGCGCGACAGCACCATGCCGACCGGCGCCTGCTCGAAGGCGAGCCGGTAGTCGATGGCGGCGAGCGCGGTGTCGGGTGTGTCCATTACGAAATACTACGTATGCCAGTACGTAGTATCGTCCGGGTTCGGATTTCGACCCGATTCAACCCCCATCCCCATCACCCAGCGAGGAACCATGGCGAACAAGATCTATCCCTCCGCCGACGCGGCGCTCAAAGGCGTCGTGGCCGACGGCCAGACCCTTGCCGTCGGCGGCTTCGGCCTGTGCGGCATCCCCGAGGCGCTGATCGACGCGCTGCACGACTCGGGCGTCAAGAACCTGACCTGCATCTCGAACAACGCCGGCGTCGACGGCTTCGGCCTCGGCAGGCTGCTCGAGACCCGGCAGATCAAGAAAATGGTCGCCAGCTATGTCGGCGAGAACAAGGAGTTCGAGCGCCAGTACCTGGCCGGCGAACTCGAGCTCGAATTCACGCCGCAGGGCACGCTGGCCGAGAAGCTGCGCGCCGGCGGCGCCGGCATCCCGGCCTTCTTCACCAAGACCGGCGTCGGCACCCAGGTCGCCGAAGGCAAGGAGCTGCGCGAGTTCGACGGCGAGACCTACGTCATGGAACGCTCACTGGTGCCCGACGTGGCGCTGGTCAAGGCCGACGTCGCCGACAAGTCGGGCAACCTGCGCTTCCGCCTGACGGCGCGCAACTTCAACCCGGCCGCCGCGATGGCCGGCAAGATCTGCATCGTCGAGGTCGAGAAGATCGTCGAGGTCGGCGAGCTGGCGCCCGACGACATCCACCTGCCGGGCATCTACGTGCACCGCATCGTGCTCAACGCCACGCCCGAGAAGCGCATCGAGAAGCGCACCGTGAGCGCCTCGGTCGATGCCGCCGCCGCCAAGGTCGAGGCCCAGGCCGCGATCGCGCAAGCGGCCGCCGGCGTCGAGGTGCCAGCCCCCATCAAGAACACCAAAGGAGCCTGACATGCCCTGGACCCAGGACCAGATGGCCGCACGCGCGGCAGAAGAACTCGAAGACGGCTTCTACGTCAACCTCGGCATCGGCATCCCGACCCTGGTCGCGAACTTCGTCGGCGACAAGGAAGTCTGGCTGCAGAGCGAGAACGGCATGCTCGGCATCGGACCCTTTCCGACCGAAGACCAGGTCGACGCCGACCTGATCAACGCCGGCAAGCAGACCGTGACCACCTTGCCGGGCTCGGCCATCTTCGGCAGCCACGACAGCTTCGCGATGATCCGCGGCGGCAAGATCAACCTGTCGATCCTCGGCGCCATGCAGGTCAGCGAGAAGGGTGACCTCGCCAACTGGATGATCCCGGGCAAGATGGTCAAGGGCATGGGCGGCGCCATGGACCTGGTGGCCGGCGTCAAGCGCGTGATCATCCTGATGGAACACGTCGCCCGCAAGAAGGACGGCACCGAGGACCTCAAGATCCTCGAGAAGTGCAGCCTGCCGCTGACCGGTGTCGGCGTGGTCGACCGCATCATCACCGACCTGGCCGTGATGGACGTCACGCCCGAAGGCCTCAAGGTGGTCGAGCTCGCGCCCGGCGTGAGCTTCGACGCCCTCCAGGCCAAGACCGGCGCGAAGCTGCTGGCCTGAGGCCGCGAGCCGCTCAGGGCGTCGCCGCGGGCGCTGGCGGCGCTGCTGCCGCCGGCGGCGGATTCGGCGGCAGCTGGTAGCTCCAGGTCTCGCTGATCGGCTGGTCGCCCTGCACCAGGGCGGCCCGCATCTCGACCGGCAGGGCCGGGTTCTTCACGCGCACCCGCAGCGATACGCGCCAGCCCTTGGTCGCCGGGTTGCGCTCGATGCCGACGTCGATCAGATCGGCGTTGTCGCCCACGCTGACCCGCGGCTTGACCTCGGTGCCGGCCGGCAGGCTGGCCAGCGCCGGGCCTTCGAAGTCGATCAGGAAGGCGCTGTTGCCGTCGAGCTTGCGGATCAGGTTGGCCTGCAGCTGCTCGCTGTCGGTGTGGAAGGTCTGGCGGACCCAGGCGTTGGCGGCATCGTGCAGCGCCGGCTCGTCGGTGGTCCAGTGCATGCGGTAGGCGAACTGCAGCATCTGGCCGCGCCGAGTGGGCGCGTCGGGCGTCCAGAAGGCCACGATGTTGTCGTTGGTCTCGTCCGGCGTCGGGATTTCCATCAGCGTGACCCGGCCCTTGCCCCATTGGCCCTGCGGCTCGATCCAGGCGCTCGGGCGCAGGTCGTAGCGATCCTTGAGGTCTTCGTAGCGCGAGAATTCGCGGCCGCGCTGCAGCAGGCCGAAGCCCTTCGGATTCTCGACCTCGAAAGAGCTGATCGCGAGCTGGCGCGGGTTGTTGAGCGGCCGCCAGAGCCATTCGCCGCTGCCGGTGCGCAGCGCGAGGCCGTTCGAATCATGGATCGCGGGCCTGAAGCCGCGCTTGAGGTCCGACTGCTGGTTCGGTCCGTAGAGGAACATGCTGGTCAATGGCGCGATGCCCAGCGTCTTGATGTCGCCGCGCACGAAGATGTTGGCCTGCACGTCGACCACCGCGTCCTTGCCCGCGGGCGTCACGATGAACTGGTAGGCGCCGGTGGCGCGCGGCGAGTCGAGCAGCGCGTAGATCACCAGCTGGCGGTCCTGCGGCGCCGGCCGCTGGATCCAGAATTCGCGGAAGTTGGGAAACTCCTCGCCGCCCGGCGGCGCGGTGTCGATCGCCAGCCCGCGGCTCGACAGCCCGTACACCTGGCCCTTGCCGATCACGCGGAAATAGCTGGCGCCGAGGAAGCTCACGATCTCGTCGAGCTTGTCGGGCTGGTTGATCGGGTAGAGCACCCGGAAGCCGGCGTAGCCCAATGCCTGGGTTGCGCCGCGGTCGAAGGCGAGGCCGCCGAAGTCGAAGCGGTCGGGGTCGTACTTGATCTCCTGCACGCCGTCGGCGGTGATCTCGTTGATCCGCACCGCCGAATTGAACTGCATGCCCTGGTGGTAGAAGTTCAGCCGGAACGGCGTGTCCAGGTCCTTCCATTCGAAGCGGTCGGCGCGCGGCTGCATCTTCTGGTAGTCGGCGAACTGCATGTCGCTGAAAGCCGGCGGCAGGTTGTTCACCGGCGCCACGTAGGGCTTGTTCATCAGGGTGCGTGCCTGCGCCGTGACGTCGTCGAGCGAGAAGGCCTGGGCCTGGCAGGCCCAGAGCAGCATGGCGGCGGAGGCCAGGGAAAGCAGCGCGGGCTTCGGGCCCCGGCGGCGGGCGGCGTGAGCAATCATGGAAATCAACTTATGGAAACTTCCTGTCGTATCTCGGATCTGTCCGGGTCGACAAATATCGGCTTAGCTTAGCATCCAGGGCTAGACAAGCCTTTCCCCTCGAGAGAGGGCCGTGCGCGAGACGCATCGCCGCACGCGGCGCCGAATCCATGAAAGAGACTGAATGAAGATGTCGTTTGTGCTGGCCCTGGCGGCCGGACTGGCCAGCCCGCTGGCCTTCTCCCAGGCGCAGCCCGCCGCACCGAAAAACAAGACGGCCTTGGTCGCCGACCTCATTTCAAGAATGACGCTGGACGAAAAGATCGGCCAGCTCCGGTTGATCAGCATCGGCCCCGAGATGCCGATCGCGCAGCTGGCCGACGAGATCGCGGCCGGCCGGGTCGGCGGCACCTTCAATTCGGTCAACCGCCCCGACAACCGCCGGCTGCAGGACGCGGCCATGAAGAGCCGGCTGAAGATCCCGATGTTCTACGCCTACGACGTGATCCACGGGCATCGCACCACCTTTCCGATCGGCCTCGGGCTGGCGTCGAGCTGGGACCTGGGCGCGGTCGACGTGATGGCGCGCACCGCTGCCCGCGAAGCCAGCGCCGACTCGATCGACTTGACCTTCGCGCCGATGGTCGACATCGCGCGCGACCCGCGCTGGGGCCGCACCTCGGAGGGCTTCGGCGAAGACCCCTACCTGGTGTCCGAGATCGCCAAGGCGGCGGTCAAGGGCTTCCAGGGCGGCACCTTGCCGGTGCCCGCCGGCCGCATCATGACGGCCGTGAAGCACTTCGCGCTGTACGGCGCGGTGGAAGGCGGGCGCGACTACAACACGGTCGACATGAGCCCGATGCGGATGTACCAGGACTACCTGCCGCCGTACCGCGCGGCGATCGATGCCGGTTCCGGCGGCGTGATGGTGGCGCTCAACTCGATCAACGGCGTGCCCGCCACCTCCAACACCTGGCTGATGCAGGACCTGCTGCGCAAGGACTGGGGTTTCAAGGGCGTGGCGGTGAGCGACCACGGCGCCATCATCGAGCTGATCCGCCATGGCGTGGCCAAGGACGAGCGCGAGGCCGCCAAGCTCGCGATCAACAACGGCATCGACCTCAGCATGGCCGATTCGGTCTACCTGAAGGAGCTGCCGGGCCTGGTCAAGTCCGGCGAGGTGAGCATGAAGGCGATCGACAACGCGGTGCGCGAGGTGCTGGGCGCCAAGTACGACATGGGCCTGTTCCGCGACCCGTACCTGCGCATCGGCGTGGCCAAGGACGATCCGCCGGACCTCAATGCCGACAGCCGCCTGAGCCGTCCGGCCGCGCGCGAGGTGGCGCGCAAATCGATGGTGCTGCTCGAGAACCGCAACCGCACGCTGCCGCTGGCGCGCTCGGCCGCCATCGCGCTGGTCGGCCCGCTGGCCGACGCGCCGATCGACATGCTCGGCAGCTGGTCGGCGGCGGGCTATTCGAAGAACGCGATCACCTTGCGCGCGGGCCTGAACGCCGCGGTCGCGAAGGACGGCAAGGGCCGCGTGATCTATGCGCGCGGCGCCAACATCACCAACGACGAGGGCGTCGTCAAGTACCTCAACTTCCTCAACTGGGACACGCCCGAGGTGACGCAGGACCCGCGCACGCCGGCCGAGATGATCGACGAGGCGGTGAAGGCCGCGCAGCAGGCCGATGTGGTCGTGGCCGCGGTCGGCGAGGCGCGCGGCATGTCGCACGAGTCGTCGAGCCGCACCAGCCTGGACCTGCCGCAGAGCCAGCGCGACCTGATCACCGCGCTCAAGGCCACCGGCAAGCCGCTGGTGCTGGTGCTCATGAACGGCCGCCCGCTGGCACTGGTGCGCGAGCAGCAGGAGGCCGACGCGATCCTCGAGACCTGGTACACCGGCACCGAGGGCGGCAACGCGATCGCCGACGTGCTCTACGGCGACTACAACCCGGCGGGCAAGCTGCCGATCTCGTTCCCGCGCTCGGTCGGGCAGATCCCGACCTACTACAACCATCCGCGGCTGGGCCGCCCCTTCACGGAAGGCAAGCCGGGCAACTACACCTCGCAGTACTACGAGGAGATCACCGGCCCGTTGTATCCGTTCGGCTATGGCCTGAGCTACACCGACTTCACGCTGTCGGACGTCACGCTGTCGAGCCCGACCATGGCGCGCAACGGCAAGGTGGAAGCGATCGTGACCGTCAAGAACACGGGTCAGCGCGCGGGCGAGACCGTGGTGCAGCTCTACATCCAGGACGTGGCCGCGTCGGTGGTCCGTCCGGTCAAGGAGCTGAGGGATTTCCGCAAGCTCATGCTGCAGCCCGGCGAGGAGCGCCAGGTGCGCTTCACGGTCGACGAGGACAAGCTCAAGTTCTTCAATGCCCAGCTGCGCCGCGTTGCGGAGCCTGGCCGCTTCAACGTGCAGATCGGGTTCGACTCGCAGAGCGTGCGCGAGCAGGGATTCGAACTGCTGCAGTAACGACCCGATGAAAGGCCGCGCCATGAACGCCTTCGATGCCCTGCGCAGCATTTGGCTGCAGGCCGGACTGCCCGAGGAGGCGCTGTCGCAGGTGCAGCTCCCGGGCGCCGATCCGGTGCTGCCTTCGTCCTTTGCGGTTGGCACCGCGGCGCAGAGCAGCATCGCGGCGGCGGCACTGGCGGCCTGCGAACTCGGCCACCAGCGCGGTGTCGCGCGCCAGGCGGTGAGCGTCGACATGCGGCATGCGGCGCTCGAATGCACCGGGTGGTTCAGCCTCGACGGCCGGGTGCCCGAGCTCTGGGATGCCTTCTCGGGCCTCTATCGCAGCTCGGATGGCTGGGTGCGCATCCATGCCAACTTCGCGCACCATCGCGAAGGCGCGATGCGGCTGCTGGGGCTGGACCCGCAGCGCGCGCAGCGCGCCGATGCCGAAGCCGCGATGCGGGGCTGGAAGGCGGTCGATTTCGAAGAAGCCGCGGCCGCGCAAGGCCTGGTCGCGACCGCGCTGCGCCGCTTCGAAGAGTGGGATGCGACCCCGCAGGGCAGGGCGCTGGCCGATCAGCCGCTGTTCACCATCGAACGCATCGACGATGCATCGCCGCAGTCGCTGCCGCCGCTGGCAAAAGACCAGCGCCCGCTGGCCGGCCTGCGCGTGCTCGACCTCACGCGCATCCTGGCCGGCCCGGTGGGCGGTCGCGCGCTGGCGGCCTATGGCGCCGACGTGATGCTGGTCAACTCGCCGAAGCTGCCGAACATCGAGGCCATCGCTGACACCAGCCGCGGCAAGCTGTCGGCGCATGTCGACCTCCAGACCGCCGAAGGCAAGGAGACGCTGACGCGCCTGCTGGCCGACGCGCATGTGTTCGTGCAGGGCTATCGCCCGGGCGGGCTCGCGGCGCTCGGCTTCGGGCCTGAAGACACCTCGCGCATCCGGCCCGGCATCGTCCACGTCTCGCTCTCGGCCTACGGCACGCGCGGACCCTGGGCCGGGCGGCGCGGCTTCGATTCGCTGGTCCAGACGGCCATGGGCTTCAACCACGCCGAGGGCGAGGCCGCCGGCGACGGCAAGCCCCGGCCGCTGCCGATGCAGATCCTCGACGAGGCCACCGGCTACCTGATCGCGATGGGCGCGGCGGCGGCGCTGTGGCGCCAGCAGCGCGAGGGCGGCAGCTGGCACGTGCAGGTGTCGCTGGCGCAGACCGGGCGCTGGCTGCGCGGGTTGGGGCGGATCGAAGGCGGTCTCGGCGTGGCGGTGCCCGATCGGACGCCGTACCTGGAGACCTCGGCCTCGGGCTTCGGCGAGTTGTGCGGGTTGAGGCACAGCGCGCAGTTGGCGCGGACGCCAGCGGGGTGGACGCGGCCTTCGGTGCCGCCGGGGAGCGATCCGGCGGTGTGGCCGGCGCAAGGCCGGTAGCGGCCGTCGTGCCTTGGCCTTGCGGCAAAATCCTGTACCCGCGGCAAAGCCGAACTTCAAGGACACAACACATGGGCGCGCAATGGAAAGCCAAGCACAAGGACCTGGCGGCCAACGCCAAGGGCCGCCTGTTCGGCAAGCTCGCGAAAGAAATCATGATCGCCGCGCGCAGCGGGGCCGATCCGGGGTCGAACGCCCGGCTGCGGCTGGTGGTCGAGCAGGCCCGCAAGGTCTCGATGCCCAAGGACACGCTCGAGCGTGCCATCAAGAAGGGCGCCGGACTGACCGGCGAGTCGGTGCATTTCGATCACGTGATCTACGAAGGCTTCGCACCGCACCGGGTGCCGGTGATGGTCGAATGTCTGACCGACAACGTCAACCGCACCGCGCCCGAGATGCGGGTGCTGTTCCGCAAGGGGCAGTTGGGTGCTTCGGGCTCGGTCGCCTGGGATTTCGACCACCTGGGGATGATCGAGGCCGAAGCCCGGCAGGCCGGTGCCGACCCTGAGCTCGCGGCCATCGAGGCCGGGGCCCAGGACTTCGAGCCGGGCGAGGAAGGCGTCACTGTGTTCCTGACCAGTCCGGCGGACCTGGACCTGGTCAGCCGCGCGCTGCCGGCCCAGGGCTTCACGGTGCTGTCGGCCAAGCTCGGCTACAAGGCCAAGAACCCGATCGATCCGGCGAGCCTGAGCGCCGAGCACCTCGAAGAGGTCGAAGCCTTCCTGGCCGCCATCGATGCGAACGACGACGTGCAGAACGTGTTCGTGGGGCTGGCGGGGTAGCACGCGATTGCCGCCAGGCCCGGCGTACCGGCCCGGGCTTCATGCGAGAGGGGCGGGCCGACTGGGGTCGGCAGGTGGATACGCCGCCGTCCCGCCAGGATGGGATCTCGCAGGCGCCGCCAGGCTGCGCTTCATCAGCCAAGGCACGCCCGGAATGCGCAGTCCCGCTGCGAACGCCACGTCCCGCCACCTGCCTGCACCCTGCGCCTGGAAGCACGGGGTCAGCAATCGGCTCAAGGTCTGAAAACTCTGGGAGCGCCGCAACCGTCGCGATGAAAACGCTTGCGTCGCTCCCATCGCCCCATGTTGCGCCACGGCGTGGGCAAGCGCGAGGGCGTCTTCCACGGCGAGCGTCGTCCCCAGGCCGAGCTGAGGGCTCATGGCATGCGCCGCATCGCCGACCACGCACAGCGGGCCGGCGCCCATCGAGCGCGGCCACGTATGGCGATAGGTCGCGAACGCCAGGTCGTCGTGATGGCGAATCTGGCCGACCACGGGCTCGGACTCGGGCCAGAGCGACAGCACATGCGCTCGCCAGCCGGCCAGGTCGGTCGAGCGCCAGGCTGCGTAGCGGTCGCCGCGAATGCTCCAGAAGAAGGACAGCCGGACGGCGCTGCCGGAAATCTCGGTCGGCAGAAGGCCCATCATCTCCGAGGTTCCCCGGAACCGCTGCAGAAGCACTTCGGAATCCTTCCAGGCCGGCACCCAGAACTGGCCCCAAAGGGCGCCCCACCGGTAGGCCTTGGAAGGGCCTGCAAGGCCGGCACTTTCCCTCAAGCGGGAAGCTGCCCCATCCGCAATGGCGAACAGGTCGAAATCCGAGGCGCCGGCATTCGTCGTCGCTCTCGCACGCCCATCCACCACATTCAGTGACTCGACATGGCGCGCCAATGAGAAATGGACGCCGGCGGATCGGGCCGCGTCGTAGAGAACACGAGCAAGCAGGGCCCGGCTGACGGCGCGCGCTGGTGCGTCTTCGTAGTCGATGTCGACCACGCGCCAGCCGCGGTGGCTGGTTCCAAGCAGTCGTCCGATGGGGACGCTGACCTCATCGAACTCGCGCCGCACGCCGAGTGCTTCGAGCGCCCGAAGTCCTTGCGGTTGGATGAGCAGCCCCGCGCCCAGGGGTTCAAGCGTCGGATGCTTCTCGAAGACCTCGACCCGGTGGCCCAAGCGCGCCAGCGCGATGGAGGTCGCCAGACCGGCGGGCCCGGCACCGGCGATTCCGATGTTCAGTTTTCTTTGCAGTGGCTGCATGCGGCGGAGATGGGATGCGCCAGCATATCAGCGGCAGCTGAGAGAATCGGCCCTGCACCGGGAAGCGTCCCCAGCAGGGACGATCCCGGCGAGGATGGAGGTTCCAACGATGCCAAGAGTCGCAATCATCGGGGCCGGGCCGGGCGGGTTGGTCGCTGCCCGCTACCTGCAATCCGAAGGCTTCGAGCCCGTGCTGTTCGAGCAGGCGCAAAGGCCTGGCGGCCAATGGAGCGGCGATCCGATCTGCAGCGGCGTATGGCCATCGATGCGCACCAACACCAGCCGCGTTCTCACCCAATTCAGCGACTTGCCGCACGCGCCGGGCCTCGCGGTCTATCCGTCCAATCGCGAGATCGGCGACTACCTGCTGCGCTATGCGGACCGATTCCACCTGTCCGGGCGAATACGACTGCGAACCAAGGTGCACGAGATTGCGCCCGTGCCTGGCGGCTGGGCCGTGCGCCACGATGCGCACGACGCAGAGATCTTTGACAGAGTCGTGGTCGCCTGTGGCCGCTTCCAGCACTCGCGCATTCCCGAGGTGCCGGGGCTGGCGTCTTTTTCGGGCAGCCATGGCGTGGCGCATACCGCCGCCTACAAGCATCCGGAGCGCTACCGCGGCAAGCGCGTGCTCGTCGCGGGCTGTGCCATCAGTGCCCTCGAGGTCGCCAGCGATCTCTGCATGCTCGGCGCGGCGAGGGTGGACCTGTGCCATCGTCGGCAGCGCTATGTGTTGCCGAAGCTGGTGGCGGGCGTGCCCTCGGACCATCGCGTGTTCACGCGCTTCCAGGCGCTGGCGGAGGAGTCGCTGCCGCGCAGCGAATTCGGAGAAATGCTCAAGGGGCTGGTGCTGGCCTGGGGCGGCAGTCCCGAACAATTCGGCGCGCCGAAGCCGGCCGACAGCATCCTCGATGCGGGGCTGACATTGAGCCAGCATTTCTTGCCACTGGTCGCCGAGGGCCGGATCGAGGTGCGTCCCTGGTTCGACAGGGTCGAAGACACGCGTGTTCGCTTCAGGGACGGGTCCTCCGAGATCTACGACGGCATCGTTTTCGGCACCGGCTTCGAGCTGAAGATGCCCTTCCTCGGCGAGCCGACCCGCCGCATGCTTGGACTTGACGCGCAACGGCTCGATCTCTTCCGCCACACCTTCCATCCGCAGCTGCCCGGACTGGCGTTCGTGGGCATCTGGGATCAGTCGGGCCCGATGTTTCCGCCGGTCGAGTTGCAGGCCCGTTGGATCGCCTATGTCTGGAGCGGCGCCATCGCAGCGCCCACACTTGAGGAAATGGAGGTGGGCGTTGCCGAGTGCCGCGCGCGTGGCGTGCCGGAGAAAACCAAGATGAACCTGATGGCCTTGCTGTTTGCGCGCGCCGCGGGCGTGGAGCCCGATCCGCAGCGCTGGCCTCGGCTCGGGCGTGCCCTGTTGTTCGGGCCGTTGGCGCCGGTCTCGTTTCGCCTCGAAGGTCGCGATGCGTTGCCGGATGCGCCGGACCGGTTTGCCGAAGAGGCCAGGGCTTTCGGCTGCATGCAGTCTTCGCAGTTTCAGGAATCCGAATTGCAGCAGCTGCGGCGACTGGCCTGAGGTTCTCTTTTCGCCCCGGTCGCCTACTCGCCGCCGGCCGCGTGCAGCGACTCGATCAGCTGCCGCGCGCCCTGAAGCGCACTCTCGGCCCATCGCAGCGATTCGAGCGCCGCCGCCGCCGTCGCCGCCGGCATGCGACGCAGAGCGACATCGCCGAGAAGCCGTTCACGCTCGGCTTTCCGTTCCTGGCCGAGTTGCTCCCGGGCGGCTTCGACGGACGAGGCGACCGTCGCCCCGGTCGCGGCTTCGGGATCGTTCGTCGTGTCGAGCCAGACGGCCAGCGCTTCGGCGCCCGCCCCGTACCCGGGCGGAGGCTTCCAGTCGCCGACCGCCGCGGGAATGCGTGCGAGTTCCCGCTCGAGCGCCGAGAGGTCATCCAGTGCGTGGCAGATGCGCACCAAGCGGTACTCCGCGATGCTCGGGTCGATGGTGTCCAGCGACACCGATTCGAGGAACTGCTCGATCTGCTGGATCGCCTGGGTCGGCGGGGTGTAGTCGACCCGCTCGCCCGCGAGGCTGGCACGCACGGCGCCGATCCCGCCGCGCGCCACTTCGAGGATCGCTCGCCATGCGGCTTCGAGCGCGATCGTGCCGCCCGTTCGCGCGACCGCGGGATCGAGGTGGCTCACCGCGGTTTCGCCGCCGCTGCCGGCGATCCGGCTGATGATCTGCGCGAAGCGATCGAGCCAGGGATAGAACACCAGGATGCCCGCGAGCTTGAAGATGCTGCTGAAAGCCGCCAGCGCCAGCACGCCGTCGAGGTCGCCCATCCGTCCGCCCAGCCACTCCGCTGCGCTGACCAGCGGACCCAGAAAGACGATGCCGAGCACGCCGACGACCAGGCTGAAGGTGACGTGGGCGAGCGCGGTGCGTCGCACCGCCAGGCCGCCGCCGAGCGCCGCGAGGGCGCTCGTCGCGGCCGTCCCGATGCTCTGCCCGACGACCATCGCGCACGCCTGCACGAACGTGAGCGAACCCGCGTCGAGTGCCACCAGCGTGGTCGCCGCGGCGGCGCTCGAACTCTGCATGACGATCGTCATGACGACGCCGATCCCGGCGAGCACCCAGCGTGCGAAGAGGCCGGTTCCCGCGAACGATTCGAGGTTCCAGGTGACGCCTTTCATGCCGGTCTGGAGAAAGTCGATCCCGGTGAAAAGCAGCCCGAAGCCGGCGAGGATCGCCCCGAGCGAGCGCAGTCGGCCCCGGGCGACCAGCCACAGCAGCGCACCCACGCCGAGCAGCGGCAGGGCGCCGTCGGCGATCCGGACGCGGAATCCGAAGACCGCGACCAGCCACGGCGTCGAGGTGGTTCCGAAGGTGGCGCCGATCGTGACCCCGATGGCCTGCGTGAAGGTGATGAGGCCGGCGCTGACGAAGCCGATCACGGTCAGGATGGTCGCGGTCGAGGACTGGATCGCCGCGGTGAACACGGCCCCGGAGACCACGGCGCTGAAGCGGCCGGACACCGCCGTCTGGAGCGTCCGGCGAAGCGAGTCGCCCGCGAAGCTCTTCAGGCCTTCGGTGAGATGGTGAATCCCCAGAAGAAAGAGGCCCAGTCCGCCGAGGACCTTCAGGACGACGGCTGTATCTTCCATGCCGGTCATGCTCCGGCCTCCGTCGCAGTGACCGCACCGCGCAGCGATGCGCTGGAACGGATGACGAACTTCTCCAGCTCCATCACGAGGAAGAACACGAACCCTCCCAGGATCAGCGAGGGCCACAGCGCCAGCGGGATCGCCTCGTTGTCGAACAGGCGCTGCAGCGGCGGCGCATAGGTGAACAGGGCCTGCAGCACCACCACCGCGCCGATGCCCAGCGGCAGGTACTTGTTGCCCAGGTGCGCGCTCGGCGACAGCGAGCTGTCGATCAGGTAGCGGCTGTTGAGCAGGTAGAACACCTGGCCGATCGTGATCGCGTTGACCGCCACGGTGCGCGCGAGCGCGTCGGAGGCGCCATACCGCTTCATCCAGAAGAAGGCGCAGAGCGTGAACGCCAGCAGCGACAGCCCGACGAACACCGCGCGCCAGATGCCGAAGCCGGTCAGGATCGGCCGGTTCACCGCGCGCGGCGGCCGGCTCATGACGTCGAGTTCGTGCGGCTCGAAGGAGATCACCAGCCCGAGCGCGACCGAGGTCACCATGTTCACCCACAGCACTTGCGGGGCGGTGATCGGCATCGTGAAGCCGAAGAAGATCGCCACCGCGATCACCAGCGCCTGCGCCACATTGGTGGGCAGCATGAAGAGGATCGCCTTCTCGATGTTGTTGTAGACCGTGCGGCCTTCCTTGACCGCGGCGCCGATCGAGGCGAAGTTGTCGTCGGCCAGGATCATTCCCGCCGCCTCCTTGGTGACGTCGGTGCCCTTGATGCCCATGGCGACGCCGATGTCGGCCTTCTTGAGCGAGGGCGCGTCGTTCACGCCGTCGCCGGTCATCGCCACGATCTCGCCGTTGGCCTGGATCGCCTTCACCAGGCGCAGCTTGTGCTCGGGGCTCGCGCGCGCGAACACATCGACGTGGCGCACCTTCTCCTGCAGGGCGGCCTGGTTCATCTCCTCGACCTCGCCGCCGGTGAGGGCGGTCTTGCCGTCGCCGATGCCGAGCATCTTCGCGATCGCGGCCGCGGTGATCTTGTGGTCGCCGGTGATCATCGTGACGCGGATGCCGCCGCCGTGGCATTCCTTCACCGCCTCGATCGCTTCCTTGCGCGGCGGGTCCAGCAGGCCGATCAGTCCGAGCAGGACGAGGTTCTTCGGCAGGTCGGCCGGTCCGAGGCTGCCCCCGTCGAGGCCCGGGTCGTCGAGCCACGCGAGCCCGAGCACGCGCTCGCCCTGGGCCGCGATCCTGTCGGCCACCGCGGCGAAGTGCTCGCGGTCTAGCGGCGCCGCCTGTCCGTCCCGGTTCTGCTGGCGGTCGCAATGCGCGAGGATCACTTCTGGCGCGCCCTTGACGAGCAGGAACTCGCCGCCCTCGGCGTGCCGGTGCAGCGTCGCCATGAACTTGTGCTCCGACTCGAAGGGGATGGCATCGATTCGCGGATAGGCCTTGGTTTCGGCTTCGCGGTCCATCCCGAGCTTGCCCGCGAAGGGATACAGCGCGCCTTCGGTCGGATCGCCTTCGACCTTCCAGACGCCGTCCTGCTGGAAGACTGCCGCGTCATTGCACAGCAGCGAGACGCGACCCAGCAGTGCGAGCACGGGGTCGGTGGTGTCCGCGGGCTTTCCTGCCTGCTGCACCTCGCCTTCGGGTGCGTAGCCGTTGCCGCTGACCTGGTACTCGGACTCGGCGGTGGCGGCCGACACCACCATCATCTCCATCAGCGTGAGCGTGCCGGTCTTGTCCGAGCAGATGCGGGATACCGAGCCCAGCGTTTCAACCGCCGGCGCCGGATGATCGCGTTGCGCTGGGCCATGCGCTGCACGCCGATCGCGAGCGTGATCGTGATGAGCGCCGGCAGCCCTTCGGGGATCACCGACACCGCGATCGCGATGACGGCCTGGAACAGCGACACGAAGTCCATGCCTGCGATCCACTTGCCGTAGGCGAAGATGAGGACGCTCACCACGCCGATGACCCCGGTGATGGTGTAGCCGAACTGCTTGATCTGGCGCAGCAGCGGGGTTTCGAGTGGGCTGACGCTGGCGAGCAGCTGGTTGATGCGGCCGAGTTCGGTGTCGGCGCCGGTGGCCACCACGATGCCGGTCGCCCGCCCCGACACGACCATCGTGCCCGAGAACACCATGCTCTCGCGGTCGCCCACGGTCGACTGTTCGGCCACCGGGTTGGCGGTCTTGTCCGCGGGCACCGATTCGCCGGTGAGCGCCGCTTCCTCGGTGCGCAGGTTCTTGGCATCGGCCAGCCGGAGGTCCGCGGGCACCTTGTCGCCCGATTCGAGCAGCACCACATCGCCGGGCACGAGTTCCTCGGCCGCGATCATGCGCGGCTCTCCGCCGCGCAGCGTGCGCGCCTCCGCCGAGAGCATGTTGCGGATCGAGTCGAGCGCCTTTTCCGCCTTGCCCTCCTGGATGTATCCGAGCAATGCGTTGAGCAGGACGACGGCGAAGATGATCGAGGCATCGATCCACAGCCCCAGCAGCAGCTTGACGAAGCCCGCGCCGAGCAGCACGTAGACCAGGATGTTGTGCAACTGCGAGAGGAAGCGCATGAAGGCCCCGCGCTTCTTGCCCTCGGGGAGGCGGTTGGGTCCGTATTTCTGCAGCCGGGCCGTCGCTTCGCCCGCGTCCAGGCCTTGCACCGTGTCGGTCGCGAGGCGCGTCGTGACGTCATCGACCGCGAGCGCATGCCACGGTGTCGAACCGCCTATGGCCGGCGGGGTCATCGCGTTGTTGTTCATGCTCCTGCCTCCTTCGTATCGGACGCACCGCGAACGGCAGCCGGCGCGTGAATCGTCATGCCTTCTTCGTGCGCGCACGCGGCGCTGCTTTCTCCTTCTCTTGCATCAGCGCGGTGCGCGCGGCAGCCAGGCCCGCCTTCTTCTGCGCATCGACCTTGGGATAGTGCAGGTTGAGCTTCTCCACCGCTTCGACGACCGCCGCGGCCACGACCAGCCGCGTGAACCACTTGTTGTCGGCGGGCACCACGAACCAGGGGGCGCGCTTGGAAGCGGTCGCCCGGATCGTCTCTTCGAACGCCGCCATGTAGTCGTTCCAATATTGCCGTTCCTGGATGTCGGAGGCGGAGAACTTCCAGTGCTTGTCCGGTCGATCGAGGCGCGCCAGAAAGCGCTTTTTCTGCTCCTCTTTCGATACATAGAGGAAGAACTTGAGCACCACTGTTCCCTGCAGGGTGAGGTAGTCCTCGAAGTTCGCGATCTCGGTCAGGCGCTCGTCCCAGATGCGCTCGCTCACCAGCTCGGGCGGCAGCATCTGGCCCGCGAGGATGTCCTGGTGCACGCGCACCACCAGGACTTCTTCGTAGTACGAGCGGTTGAAGATGCCGATGCACCCGCGCTCGGGCAGGCGCTTGATGTAGCGCCACAGGAAGTCGTGCTCGAGCTCCTCCTTCGAAGGCACCTTGAACGACGACACGTGGCATCCCTGGGGATTGATGCCCGACATCACGTGCTTGATCGTGCTGTCCTTGCCGGCGGCATCCATGGCCTGAAAGACGAGCAGCACCGACCACCGGTCCTGCGCATAGAGCATGTCCTGCTCTTCGGCGAGCCATCGAACGCCGCGCTCGAGAAGTTGCGCTGCCTCGCCCTTGTCGATGAGTCCGCGTGTGTCGCTCGGGTCAAAGTCCTTCAGGCGGAAACGCTTGCCGTTGGTGACGATGAACGGCTCGGTCAGCCTGCGGGTCTCCTTGAGGATCTCCTTGCGTGGCATCGTGATTCCTCCTGGTGCATATGCTTGTCCGTTGCACGACGGGCGCGACTGCGGCGCCTGGTCACTGGCATCACTCAGCCACGGTATAGGGAGAGCGGGTGTCGTGTCAACGCCGCTGGATTTGCGCAATGCAGCAAAAAGATCGGCCACCGGCCCGCCAGACTTCAGCCTTCGGGCCCCGGCGGCAACAAGACATCCCGCTGCGCCTCCACTGTCGCGCGCAAGAAATCCCACACCGCCTTCATCCGCGCCAGGTGCCGCGTCTCCGCCGGCACCGACATCCAGAAGGTGCGCGTGAAGTTGGCCTCGGCCGGCAGCACGCGCCGCAACGACTTGTCCCGCTCCGCAATGAAGGCCGGCAGCACCGCGATGCCGGCGCCGGCGGCCGTGGCCTGGTGCTGCGCCAGGATGCTGGTGCTGCGCAGCGCGAAGGAGTCGGGCTTGTACAGCTCGTCGAGGTATTGCAGTTCCTTGCTGAAGAGCAGGTCGTCGACGTAGCTGATGAAGGTGTGGCCGCGCAGGTCGTCGCGGTTGCGGATCGGGGCGTGGTTCGCCAGGTACGCCTTCGAGGCATAGAGCCGCAGCACGTAGTCGCTGAGCTTGGCGACGACCACCGGGCCGCGCGCCGGCCGCTCGAGCGAGATCACGATGTCGGCCTCGCGCCGCGACAGGTGCACCAGCCGCGGCATGGCGAGCAGGTCGATCACCAGCTTCGGATGCGCCTGCGCGAACAGCGCCAGCTGCGGCGCCAGCACCACGGTGCCGAAGCCCTCGGTGGCGCCGATCCGCACCAGGCCCGACAAGCCCTCCTGCGACGCCGGCGCCGACCGCTCGACCGTGTGGAAGGCTGCCTCCATCGCCTCAACCTGCGGCTGCAGCCGGCGGCCGGCCTCGGTCAGGCGGTGGCCGTCGGCTTCGCGCGAGAAGAGGGCGCCGCCGACCTGCTTCTCGAGTGCCTGGATGCGGCGCGCAACCGTCGTGTGGTCGACCGCCAGCCGCCGCGCCGCGCCGACCAGCGTGCCGGTGCGCGACAGCTCGAGAAAAAAGCGCAGGTTGTCCCAGTCCATGGTCTGCAATTATGCAGATTGAAGGTGCATATTTGTCTATTGCCATGGCAAAAGTGCAAAGCTAGGATCAGCCGCTGCAGACCCCCCATTCCAAGGAGACAAGTTCACATGGACGCCACCACCACCTCCGCGACCCAGGTCGCCACCGTCAAGCTGCTGATCGGCGGCAAGTTCGTCGAGTCGAAGACCACTGAGTGGCGCGACATCGTCAACCCGGCCACGCAGGAAGTGCTGGCCAAGGTGCCGTTCGCGACCCCGGTCGAAGTCGACGCCGCGGTCGCCTCGGGCAAGGAAGCCTTCAAGACCTGGCGCAAGACGCCGATCGGCGCCCGGGCCCGGATCTTCCTCAAGTACCAGCAGCTGATCCGCGAGAACATGGCCGAACTGGCCGCGATCCTCACGGCCGAGCAGGGCAAGACCCTGCCCGATGCCGAGGGCGACGTGTTTCGCGGCCTCGAGGTGGTCGAGCATGCGGCGGCCATCGGCAACCTGCAGCTGGGCGAACTCGCCAACAACGTGGCCAATGGGGTCGACACCTACACGCTGCTGCAGCCGCTCGGCGTCTGCGCCGGCATCACGCCCTTCAATTTCCCGGCGATGATCCCGCTGTGGATGTTCCCGATGGCGATCGTCACCGGCAACACCTTCGTGCTGAAGCCCTCCGAGCAAGACCCGATGGTCACGATGCGCCTGTGCGAACTGGCGCTCGAAGCCGGCATCCCGGCCGGGGTGCTCAACGTGGTGCACGGCGGCGAGCAGGTGGTCAACGCGATCTGCGACCACAAGGACATCAAGGCGATTTCCTTCGTCGGCTCGACCAAGGTCGGCACCCACGTCTACAACCGCGCCACGCTCACCGGCAAGCGCGTGCAATGCATGATGGGCGCGAAGAACCACGCCATCGTGATGCCCGACGCCAACAAGGAGCAGACGCTCAACGCGCTGGCCGGCGCGAGCTTCGGCGCCGCGGGCCAGCGCTGCATGGCGGTGTCGGTGGCGGTGCTGGTCGGCGAGGCGCAGAAGTGGGTGCCCGACCTGGTCGCCAAGGCCAAGACGCTGAAGATCGGCGCCGGCACCGAGAAGGGCGTCGACGTCGGCCCGCTGGTGTCCTGCGCGGCCTACGACCGGGTCAACGGCCTGATCGAGCGCGGCGTGGCCGATGGCGCGACCCTGGCGCTCGATGGCCGCAAGCCCACGGTGCCCGGCTACGAGAAGGGCAACTTCGTCGGCCCGACGGTGTTCGCCGACGTCAAGCCCGGCATGACCATCTACGAGCAGGAAATCTTCGGCCCGGTGCTTTGCCTGGCCAACGCCGAGAGCATCGACGAGGCGATCGAGATGATCAACGCCAACCCGAACGGCAACGGCACCGCGATCTTCACGCAGTCGGGCGCGGCGGCGCGCCGTTTCCAGGAAGACATCGACGTCGGCCAGGTCGGCATCAACGTGCCGATCCCGGTGCCGGTGCCGATGTTCTCGTTCACCGGCTCGCGCGCTTCGAAGCTCGGCGACCTGGGTCCGTATGGCAAGCAGGTGATCCTGTTCTACACGCAGACCAAGACGGTGACCTCGCGCTGGTTCGACGACAGCACCGTTTCGCACGGCGTCAACACGACCATCAGCCTCAAGTAAGCTCGTCCGCATGGACTTCGAGCTGACCGAGGAGCAGCGCGCCTTCGCCCAGACGGCGCGCGACTTTGCCCTGAACGAATTCGCGCCGCACGCGGCGCGCTGGGATGCCGAGGCGATCTTCCCGAAGGACGCCATCGCCAAGGCCGGCGAACTCGGCTTCTGCGGCCTCTATGCGCCCGAGAGCATCGACGGCCTGGGGCTGCCTCGCCTCGATGCGACGCTGGTGTTCGAGGAGATGGCCGCGGTCGATCCCTCGACCACGGCCTTCATCACGATCCACAACATGGCGACCTGGATGCTTGGCACCTGGGGCGGCCCGGCGGTGCGCGAGCGCTGGGGCGCGGACCTGACCAGCGGACGCAAGCTGGCCTCGTACTGCCTGACCGAGCCCGGCGCCGGGTCGGACGCCGCATCGCTCAAGACCCGCGCCGAACTGCAGGGCGGCGAGTACGTCATCAACGGCGGCAAGGCCTTCATCTCGGGGGCCGGATCGACCGACGTGCTGGTGCTGATGGCGCGCACCGGCGGTGGTGGCGCCGGCGGCATCTCGGCGCTGGCAGTGCCGGCCGATGCGCCCGGCATCAGCTACGGCAAGAAGGAGCACAAGATGGGCTGGAACAGCCAGCCCACGCGCACCATCGACTTCGACAACGTGCGGGTGCCGGCCGAGAACCTGCTGGGCAGCGAAGGCGAGGGCTTCCGCATCGCGATGAAGGGGCTCGACGGTGGCCGCATCAACATCGCGACCTGCTCGGTCGGGGCGGCCCAGGGCGCGCTCGATGCCGCCCGGCGCTACCTGCACGAGCGCCAGCAGTTCGGCAAGCCGCTGGCCAGCTTCCAGGCGCTGCAGTTCAAGCTGGCCGACATGGCGACCGAACTGGTGGCGGCGCGCCAGATGGTGCGGCTGGCCGCGAGCAAGCTCGATGCCGGCCATGCCGATGCGAGCACCTATTGCGCGATGGCCAAGCGCTTCGCGACCGATGCCGGCTTCAATGTCTGCAACGACGCGCTACAGCTGCACGGCGGCTACGGCTACCTGAGTGAATTCCCGCTGGAGCGGCTGGTGCGCGACGCGCGCGTGCACCAGATCCTCGAAGGCACCAATGAAATCATGCGCGTGATCGTCGCGCGCAAACTTCTCGAAGGCGACTCCGACATCCGATGACCGACTCCGTCATTCTCTTCAACGAAATCAAGACCGCCGACGGCAAGCGCTTCGGCGTCGCCACGCTCAACGCGCCGGCTTCGCTCAACTCGCTGTCGGTCGCGATGGTGCGGCTGCTGACGCCGAAGCTGCGCGAATGGGCGGCGGATGCGGGCATCGTCGGCGTGCTGCTCGATGCGGCGGGCGAGAAGGCCTTCTGCGCCGGCGGCGACTTGCGCCAGCTCTATCAGACGCTGCGCGACTGCGGCCCGGACCGCAACGAATATGCCGAGCGCTTCTTCGGCGAAGAGTACGAGCTCGACCACCTGATCCACACCTTTCCCAAGCCCTTCCTGTGCTGGGGCCACGGCATCGTGATGGGCGGCGGCGTCGGCCTGATGGCGGGCTGCTCGCACCGCGTGGTCACGGCGCAGAGCCGGGTCGCCATGCCCGAGATCAACATCGGCCTGTACCCGGACGTCGGCGGCAGCTGGTTCCTGCGCCGCATGCCGGGGCGGGTGGGGCTGTTCCTGGCGCTGACTGCGGCGCCGCTGAATGCCGCGGATGCGATCTTCTGCGGCCTGGCCGACCTGCTGGTGCCACACGTGAACAAGGCGCAAGTCCTGTCCTCGATCGCTTCGACCGCATGGCAGTCGGATGCGCCAGCCGACCGCGCCACCTTGTCTCGTCTGCTGGCGCAGGCCGGCGAAGGCGCCGAACTGCCGCCCTCGAAGCTGCGCGAGCACTTCGACACCATCAACGCGCTGATGGCCGGCGACGACCTGCTCGACATCGCGAAGCGGCTGCGCAAGCTGCAGCATGAAGACCCGTGGCTGCAGACGGCCGCGAAGACCTTCGCCAAGGGCGCGCCGAGTTCGGCCGCGCTGAGCTTCGCGCTCTGGCAGCGCGTGCCGCGGATGTCGCTGGCCGAGGTGTTCCGGCTCGAGTATTGGGCCTCGCTGGGCTTCTGTGCCCACAAGGACTTCGCCGAGGGCATCCGCGCCGTGCTGGTCGACAAGGACCGCAATCCGACCTGGAGTCCGGCCACCCTCGAGGAGATCACGCCGGCCTTCATCGAAGACCACCTGCGCCCGCGCGGCGAGATGGCGCCCGAACTGGTGTCGCTCAGCTGAGCGTGCCGCCCGCATCCCCACAAGAACGGAGACACACGACATGAAGATCGCATTCATCGGCCTCGGCAACATGGGCGGGCCGATGGCCCTCAACCTGCTGAAGGCCGGCCACACGCTGAGCGCCTTCGACCTCTCGGCCGAGGCCTGCAAGAAGTTCGCGGCCGAGGGACTGCCGATCGCCGCCTCGGCGGCCGCATCGGTGGCCGGCGCGGAGGTTGTGATCAGCATGCTGCCGGCCAGCGCGCATGTCGAAGGGCTCTACCTGGGCAGCGACGGCCTGCTCGAGAAGATCGCGCCGGGCGCGCTGGTGATCGACAGCAGCACCATCGCGGCCGCGACCTCGCGCAAGGTGGCCGAGGCCGGCGCCAAGCGCGGCATCGCGGTGATCGACGCGCCGGTGTCGGGCGGCACCGGCGGCGCGATCGCAGGCACGCTGACCTTCATGGTCGGCGGCGCCGAGGCCGACCTCGAGCGCGCCCGTCCGGTGCTCGAGAAGATGGGCGCCAACATCTTCCACGCCGGCGCCGCGGGTGCCGGCCAGACCGCCAAGATCTGCAACAACATGCTGCTCGGCATCCTGATGATCGGCACCTCGGAGGCGATCGCGCTGGGCGTGGCCAACGGCCTCGATCCGAAGGTGCTGTCCGAGATCATGCGGCGCTCTTCGGGCGGCAACTGGGCGCTCGAGAAGTACAACCCGCTGCCTGGCGTGATGGAGAACGCGCCGGCCTCCAAGGGCTATGCGGGCGGCTTCGGCACCGACCTGATGCTGAAGGACCTGGGCCTGGCGCAGGAGAACGCGGCCGCGGTGCGGGCCTCGACCCCGCTCGGCGGGCTGGCACGCAACCTGTATGCCGCCCACAGCCTCGGCGGCCATGGGGCGCTGGATTTCTCGAGCGTGATCAAGCTGGTGCAGGGCAAGGCAGCCTGATTTCGAAGCAGGCCAGATCCGACGCCGCCGCCTCAGGTCCCGAGCATCGGATTGCGCCGCGCCTCGTCGCGGCGCCGGTCCGCCCGCACTTCATTGCAGCGCGGATGGCGGGTGTAGGCGGGCTGGTCGCAATGCGCGGCTTCGCAGCGGGCGGCGGAGAAGAAGTTGAGGTTCTGGCAGCCCTGCCGTGGGTCGAGTGCGGCCGCGCGCGCGGGTGCGGCCGGCGCCGGCCGGCGTTCGACCGCCGCCGGCGTGGCGGGCGGCGGCGTGGGCGCTGCGGCGACGGCGGGTGGCGGCACGAGCGGCTTGTCGGTCACTTCCGCTTCGCCGGCGCTCAGCGACGAGCCGAGCGGCACCGACTGCGGCATCGGCTCCGGCGGTCTGGGCGCTGCGGCGGCCTGCGCGGGTGCTCGCGGCGCGACCGCCACCGGCGCCGAGCGGCTCGCGGGTCCGGGCACCTTGCGCGTCACGTAGCCGAACCAGCCGCCGAATCCGATCGCCACCGCGAGCATGAGCGCACCCAGCCCGAGCCAGAATTCGCGCGGCGCGTTCTGCCCGGCGAGGCCGGCCGGATGCGCCGCGGCAGCGGCGGCCGGCCGCTTCGAGCGCAGGCCATCCAGCAAAGAAGGCCCGGTGGCGGCAAAGCCGGGCAGCTTGCGGGCGCAGCCGTGGCAGAACTTCGCGGCATCGCGGTTCTCGGTCTGGCAGGCGGCGCAGATCACCGGCATCGGGACTCCTTGGGCATCGGGACGCAAACGTGCATTTTTCGGCCTGGGCGTCGTGGTGTCTGCCAGCCGCCGCCTACTTTATCCCGGTCGTAGACTTGCATGCCTCTGCCCAAGTTCCCAGGCCGGACCCTCACCATGCATCGATTCACTTTATCCATTTTTCCGGTGAGCCTCGCGCTGGCCATCGCCGCCCCGGGTGTTGCCGCCGACACCCTCAAGAAGCCCGAGCTCGACCGCCTCGCCGCGGCCCAGCAGGCGGCGCCTTCGGCCAGCTTCCGCGCCTTCCTGGCGCAGGCCGCCAAGGCCGATCCCAAGCTCAAGCCGGCCATTGCGGCCTACGAGGCCAGGCGGCCGCTCGCCGGCGATGACCTGGTCCAGGTCGCCCGCCTGCTGGGGCTCTACAACCGCCTCCACAACCAGAAGGCGGTGCTGTCGTCGCTCGAGGCGATGGTCGCGATCCCGACGGTGCGCGACGACAAGGTGCCGCCGCACGAGAGCCCGCAGATCATCGAGTTCGGTCGCCTGGTCGAACGCATGGCCAAGGACTTCGGACTGCAATACCGCAACGTCGACAACCGGATCTTCGAGGTCAAGCTGCCGGGCCGGGGTGCCGACGAGTTCGGCATCCTGACCCACGCCGACGTCGTGCCCGTGGTGGCCGACGAGTGGGTGCTCGACGATGGCACGCGGCTCGATCCCTTCAAGATGACGCGCGTGGGCGGCACGCTCTACGGGCGCGGCACGATCGACGACAAGGGCTCGATCGCGGCGGTGCTGTACGCGATGAAGGCAGTGAAGGAAAGCGGCCTGCCGCTGGCCCGCACGATCCGCCTGATGATCGAGACCACCGAGGAGTCCGGTGGCGACGGCATGAAGTACTACCGCGCGAAGACGCCGCTGCCCGACTACAACATCGTGCTCGACAGCAAGTACCCGGCCGTGGTCGCCGAGAAGGGCCCGGGTGCGCTCAAGGTCTACTTCCCGGTCGAGGAGGCGGACGGCAGCAGCGCCGTGCGCACCGCCATCACTGCGATGGCGGGCGCCTCGTCGGCCAATGCGGTGCCGCAGACGGCGACCGCCACGCTGAAGGGTGGCGACCTGGCGCAGGTGGCGGCCCGGCTCGAATTCGTCAAGGGCCCCTTCATCCGCAAGTACGAGGGGCAGGGCGGCAAGTTCGGCATCGACATCGCCAAGGGCGCGGACAGCATCGAGGTCAAGGTCACGGGCGTGTCGGCGCACGGCTCGCGGCCGGAGGAGGGCGTCAACCCGCTGCCGCGGCTCGCGCTCTTCCTGCAGGAGTCCGGCGTGGTGACCGCGGGCAACCACTACACCAAGGCCGTCAGGTACCTGATCGACCTCTATGGCACCGGCTATCTCGGCGAGAAGATGGGCGTCGGCTACCAGGACGACTTCATGGGGCCGCTGACCTTGTCGCCCAACCTGATCCGCGAAAAGGACGGCAAGCTCGAAGTGACCACCAATGTGCGGATGCCGCGCGGCAGCTCGCCCGAGCAGCTCACCGCCACGCTGAAGGCCAAGGTCGACGAGTGGGCCGCGGCGAGCCAGGCCCGGGTCGAGATCGACTATGTGCAGGTCGACTGGATGGCGCGCGACCCGAAGGGCGCCTGGCTGTCGACCTTGCTGAACATCTTCGGCGACACCACGGGCCTCGAAGCCAAGCCGGTGCCGACCGCGGGCAGCACCACTGCCAGGCTGATGCCCAATGCCATCAACTTCGGCCCGGCGATGCCCGGCAAGAAGTACACGGCGCACAACGCCAAGGAATACAAGGAACTGGCCGACCTCGACGCCGACATGCAGATGTTCACCGAGATGCTGGTGCGGATCGGGAACCTGAAGACGATGCAGTAGGTGCCGGCGGCAGGATCATCAGATCTCGCGCCCCAGCCCCTGCGCCCGCAGCACGCCTTTCAGCCGCCGCACCTCGTGCTCGAGGTCGAGGATCAGGGCGGCCGCGTCGAGCCCGACGCCGAAGTCGCGCTCCAGCCGTCGGGCCTCCAGCGCGCATTGCAGGTCGCTGCCATGGAAACGCCAGTCGTCCGGCAGTTCGGCTGCCGTGCGCGATTCGATGATGCCGACCTCGACCAGCTGGACCACCCAGTCGAGCTGCGCGCCGCAGGCATGCGCGAGTTCGCTGGCGGCCAGGGGGTGCGAGGCGCTCAGGGTGGTGGTCGTGATGGAGACGGAGGAAGTCATGGTCGTCACACTCCGAGATGGCGCCGCGGATCGAATGGCGCGGCCTGGGCGAGCTCCTCGTAGGCCTTGCGCGCGGCGTCGGTGTCGGCCGGCGGCAGTGCGATCTCGAGCAGCAGATACAGGTGGCCCGGCGGCTTGCCCGGCAGGCCGCGTTCCTTGAGGCGCAACTTGAGTCCGTTGCGCGCCTTGGGCGGCACCGTGACCTCGACCACGCCGCCGCCCGGCGTCGGCACCTTGACCTGCGCGCCGAGCGCGCCTTCGGTCGGCGTGATCGGCAAGGTCATGTAGAGATCGCGGTCCTCGACCCGGTACAGCGGATGCGGCGCGATGCGCACCTCGAGGTACAGGTCGCCGGCCGGCTCGCCGCCGTGGCCCGGCATGCCCTGGCCCGCCAGCCGGATGTACTGGCCCGGATGCACGCCGGGCGGGATCTTCACGGAAAGCGTCCGGGTCTTGAACTCGGGCCGGCCCTGGGCGTCGAGCTCCTGCGAGCGCAGCGTGATCTCGCGCTCGGCACCGTTGAGCGCGTCTTCCAGCGCGATCTCGATGGCCGCGTGATGGTCCTCGCCGCGGGCGCGGTAGTTGCGGCGTTCGGCACCGCGCCGTTCGGCGGCGCCGAACACCGACGAGAAGAACTCGCTGAAGTCGGCATGGTCGGCCGGCCCCTGGTTGGCGCCCCGGTGGAACTCGAAGCCCTCGTCCCAGTTCGGCGGCGGCCTGAAGCTGCCGTCCGGACTGCCGCCGCGCGCGACATGGTCGGCCAGCTGGTCGTAGGCGGCGCGCTTCTCCTTGTCGCGCAGCACGTCGTTGGCCTCGTTGATCTCGCGCATCCGCTGGTCGGCGTCGGCTTCCTTGCTGACGTCGGGGTGGTACTTGCGCGCCAGCTTGCGATAGGCCTTGCGCACCTCGTCTTCCGAGGCCCCGCGCTCGAGGCCGAGCGTCTTGTAGTAGTCCTTGAAGTCCATGGCGGTTCCGCGAAGGGTTGTCAGGCGATGGCGGCGCCGCCGTCGACCTGCTGCAGCAGCGACTTGACGCGCCAGCCGGCGCCGTCGCGTTCGAAGCGCAGCGGCTGCGCGTTGCCGAGCAGTCCCATGTCGACCGGCACGCCGAGCAGCGCCGCCAGCACGTAGAGCGAGCCGCCGTGCGCCACGATCAGCACCGGTGCCGGTTGCGCCAGTGCCTGGTCGAGGGCGACCCGCTTGCGGGCCACGAACTCGGGCAGGGTCTCGCCGCCCGCGGGCGCGCAAGCCCAGTCGATGTTCGCGGACGAGGTGCCGATCAGCTCGCCGAAGTGGCGCTCGCGCAGGCCCTCGTGCACCCAGGGCGCGATGCCGTGCGGCGCCGACACCGCCTGCGCCGTGGTCAGTGCCCGATGCACATTGCTGCTCACGATGCTGCGGATCGGCTCGCCGGCCAGCAACTCGGCGGCGCGCGCCGCCTGCTGCAGGCCGAGCGCGCTGAGCGGCTCGTCGGCGGCCTGGAAGATGCGCCGCGCATTGCATTCGGTCTGGCCGTGGCGCAGGAAATAGAAGTGGTCGCAGGCCGGCGCGAGCGGATGCGCCGCGGCCAGGGTGGCGAGTTGGAGCAGGCCGGGATTCATCGGGTGGGTTCCGGGTGGAGAGGAGTTACAGCAGCCATTCGATCGGCAGCACTTCGAGGACATTGATCCAGCTCCGCTTGAGCGCGCCGGCGCCGGGTTCGGTGGTGTAGCGCATCTCGCCCTGCGGACTCTGCTCGATCCATTCCATGCCATGGCCGTCCGCCTGCATCCGCACCTCGAAGGCCTTGGCCGGGATCACGGTGTCGAACTGCTGGGCCAGCTGGCCGGACAGGTGGCGGCTGTCGATGATCACGCCCATCTCGGTGTTGAGCCGGGCCGATCGCGGGTCGAGGTTGAAGGAGCCGACGAAGATGCGTTCGCGGTCGATCCCGAAGGTCTTGGCGTGCAGGCTGGACGCCGAACTGCCGCGGCTGCCGCTGCCCGGGAGGCCGCCGCCGCGTTCGCCGTCCTTGCCCTTGTCTTTCTCGGGCGGCGGCACGGCGTCGCCGGGCTTCAGCTCGTAGACCCGGACCCCGCCCTCGAGCAGTTGCTTGCGGTACTTGGCGTAGCCGGCGTGGACCGCGCTGACGTCGGTCGCCGCCAGCGAGTTGGTCAGCACGCGCACCTGGATGCCCGAGCCGGCCATCCTCACCAGCGCCGCGGTACCGTCCTTGCCGGGCACGAAGTAGGGCGAGACCAGGTCCAGTTCGCGCCGGGGCTGGCCGAAGGCCTCGACCAGCAGAGGCATCATCTGGAGGTCGCTGCGGTCGGTCGATTCGAGCACCTTGGCCGGGTCGTCGTGGATCACGCGGGCGGTGGTCCAGTCGAGCGCCAGGCGGCCGTCGTTGATGTCATGCAGCAGCGGCGTCTGGCGCACGGCGTCGAGGTAGCGCGTGGCCTCGGGGTCGTGGTGGACCTGGTCCCAGCCGGCCTTCAGGTCGGCCTGCGCGCCCGGGCCCGGCGGCGCCAACAAACTGGCGGCGGGATAGGCCGAGGCGCTGTTCCAGAACAGGTCGAAGGCGGTCGAGACTTCGCGCACCACCGGGCCGACCGCCACCACGTCGAGGTCCTGGAAGCCGACTTCCATGTTGGCGCCGAAATACTCGTCGCCGATATTGCGGCCGCCGACGATCGTGAGCTGGTTGTCGGCGGTGAAGGACTTGTTGTGCATGCGCCGGTTGACGCGCGAGAAGTCGAGGGCGAAGTCGCCGACCCGCAGGCCCCGGTTCGCGAACGGATTGAAGAGCCGGAGCTCGATGTTGGGATGGGCGTCGAGCGCCGCCAGCATCGGGTCGAGCCCGCCGGTGTTGGCGTCGTCGAGCAGCACGCGGACGCGCACGCCGCGTTCGGCCGCGTCCCACAGCGCCTGCCACATGAGCTTGCCGGTGGTGTCGTTGCGCCAGATGTAGTACTGCAGGTCGAGGCTGCGGTCGGCATGGCGGGCCAGCAGGATGCGGGCCGCGAAGGCGTCCTCGGCCGACTGCAGCGCGCGGATGCCGGATTGATTCGGATGGGCCGCCACCGCAGGTCCGAAGGCCTTGGCCAGCCGGGTGTCGGCCGTGTTGACAAGGGCGTGCGACTCGGACCGTTCGACCTTGCCGGGCAGACTGGCGCAGCCGGTGACGAGCAGGCCGAGAACGAAGGCGAACAGGACGCGTGAGGCTGAAAGTGACACGGCGCGTTTCGGACGGTGACGGTGCGGCCATTCTAGGCAGGTTGGAACCGCGGGCCGGTGGTCGGCCGTCATCGTGGTGTCACAGCTTCGGGATGTGCAAGGTCTTGCTGATCATCAAGGTGCCCGAGAGTCCGAACAACAAGGCCAGCGGATGCAGCACCCAGGGCCCCATCGACCAGGCGCCGCCCCAGACGGCGTCGCCGATGCGGCCCTGCCAGGCCGCCAGGGCGAGCAGGCCGACCAGCACCACGCTGGTCGGGATCGGCGTGCCCTCGAAGTACTTGACCTTGTCCGCGCCCTCGGAGAGCGCTTCGGCCGTGACGTTGTAGCGCGCCAGGCGGCTCACGCCGCAGCAGACGAAATAGATCAGCAGCACGCAGTCCCAGCCGCCATCGAGCCCGGCCGCGAAGGCGAGGGTCGCCGGCAGCACGCCGAAGGAGATCACGTCGGCCAGCGAGTCGAGTTCGCGGCCCAGCGCCGAGTGGGTCTGGCGCCAGCGCGCGATGCGGCCGTCGAAGACATCGAAGACGAAGGCCGCGGGCGCCAGCGCGGCGGCCCAGAGAAAGTGCGCCAGCGACTGGCTGCGCATGAAGGCCATGGCCAGGAAGATGGCGCCGACGCCGCAGGCCGCGTTGCCGAGCGTGAACGCATCGGCGAGATGGAAGCCGCGAATCATCGAGAAATGCTTGCGGGCCGGCGCGGGGGCTGAAGTGGACATGCTGGGTTCCATGGAGAAATGCGACTGCACCATAGCTCAACCGCGAGCCGGGGCGTGTAGTCGCATTCTGATGCCGAGCCGGCTCCGCGGGGCAGCTCAATAGGCGAGCTGCAAGGGCGCGCCTTCGCGCTGGGCCTCGATGTCGGCGCGGTGGAAGGGCAGCGGGTGCCATTTCTTGGCCGAGAACAGCGGCAGTTGGTCGTATGAGCGCGGCGAGGCCGGGTCGCTGCTCTGGCCGTAGGTCAGCAGGCCTTGCGCCACCGGGCCGCGCTCGTCGAAGCCGACGGTCTGGATGTAGCTGCTGCCGTAGTTGACGTTGTAGCCCTTTGGATCGATGGTGGGCTGGCCCTGGCTCTCGACCTTGTTGAGCACGCCTTCGAACTCGTCGCCGCCCGGGATGGCGATCTTCTGGCCGCGCACCACGCGCGCCTGTACCTCGGCCAGCGGCACGTCGGCCGCGAAGCCGGCGACGCGCACGATGCCGACCGCATCGCCGAGCGCCTTGAAGACCGCGTCGCGGGTGGCCGGCGTGGCCATGTCGAGGCCGGCCGGCGTGACCACCGGGCGCGCCGGATCGAAGGGGACGCGCCAGACCTTCGGCAGGTCCTTTGCCTTGCGCCAGAACTCGCGGAACAGCGGCGCCCCCTTGGAGGCGCTGTTGCTGGTGCGGTCCCAGCCGGCCAGCACGCGGCAGCCGAGCGCCTGGTCGGGGGCCAGGGCGGCGGCGTTGGCGCCGCAGGCCGCCGCGAGGTCGTCCATCACCAGCATGCCGGCCAGGTTCTTGTCGCGGAAGATCACGCTGCGCAGTTCGGTGCCGCCCATCTTGTTGCCGGGCAGGCCGTCGCTGCCGGCAAGCCGGCCTTCGATCTCCATGATGCCGCTGCGGGTGCGCAGCCGCTGCGCGGTGCCGGTGAAGCCGACCAGCGGCGAGATGCCGGCCGGCGCCGCGATGCGCGGGTTGCTGAGCCAGAAGCTGTCGTTGCTGTTCTGGACCCAGTCGGGCGTGACGACCACCGGCATGCGCGCCGGCGGGATCGCGCCGGGCTGGGCGGCCGCGCCGTCGCGGTTCCAGGCGCAGGCCGAGCGCGAGCCATCGAGCACCGGCAGGCCGGCGGCGCCGAGCAGCGCCGCGGCGGCCGGCGACGGGGCGCAGGACTTGAGCAGCTCGGCCGAGACGTCGGGCACCACCGACAGGTCGGCGTACATCGCGTTGCCGTCGCGGTCGGCGGCGATGGTGTTGATCCACGGCATGCCCTGGTTCCCCATCGCGGTGCGCAGCTCGGCCACGTTGCGCGCCAGCGCCATCTGCATCCAGCTCTGGGCCGAGCGGGTGTTGAGCGTGTTCACGTCGCGGATCGCGTAGGCCTTGGTGGCGGTCCAGTCGAGCCCGGCCCGCGGCATCGAGATGACCGGGCCCCATTCGGTGCTGTAGAAGGTCTTCTGCGCCGGCGTGCCGCCTGGCGCGGCGGCCGCGGGGAGGACGATCGTCCTGGCGCTCATCTTCCTGCGCTGGCCGTCGACGATGTAGACCGTCGGGTCGGCCGGATCGAGCTTCAGCTCGTACAGCGTGAAGCGCTTGCCGGTCGACACCGTGTGGGTCCAGGCCACGTCCTTGTTGAAGCCGATCGACACCACCGGGCTCAAGCCGCCGGTGGCGCCCATCACGTCGAGCTTGCCGGGGATCGTCAGGTGCAGTTCCCAGAAGCGGTTGGTGCCGGTCCACGGAAAGTGCGGATTGCCGAGCAGCAGCCCGCGGCCGTCCGGCGTGGCGTTGCGGCCGAAGGCCCAGCCGTTGGAGCCGAACTCGCCGCCTTCGGGATTGGCATTGAAGCTGTGGCGTGCGATTTCGGCCACCGCCTGTGGCAGGTCGACCGCAGCGGCCGAGGTCTTGCTGCCGGCGGCCGGCGGCTCGGCGGCGAGCACGGCGGCTGCCAGGGCGCCGATGCCGCCCTGGATCATCGACATCTCGGTGGTGCGCGCCAGGTCGGCCTGCGTCATCGGGCGCACCCAGGGCTTGCCGCGGCAGGCTTCGGGCAGGCCGTTCGGGCCCACGTCCTGCAGATAGCGGTTGTAGCCGGCCACATAGCCGCGCAGCGAGTCGCGCACGTCGGGCTTGAGGTCGGCGGCGGCCCGCGCGAGGGCGGCGTCGTCCATGTGGGCGCGCACGAAGAGATCGATCTGGGCGTTCTTGGCCCGGCCCAGGCCGAGCTCGCCCATGCCGTCGGCGCCGAGGAACTGCGAACGCTCGCCGCGCACCGTCAGCAGATGCTCGGCGGTCTGGCAGACGTTGTCCTGCGCATGGGCGTAGCCGACGCCGTAGGCGATGCCTTCGTAGTCGGGCGCCGTGACGTGGGCGATGCCGAAGGTGGTGCGTTCGATCGTCACGCTGCGGGTGCCGGGGGCCGGTGTGCTGGCGCAGCCGGCCAGCAGCGCGGCCAGTGCGAGGGCCACCGCGCCCGGGGCGGGCAGCGGACTCTTCCTGTGATTCATGTTCGAGGCTCGGGAGTGGAAACGAGCCGTCGATTACAGGGTGGGGGCCGGGCCCTGCGAAGCGTGCTAACCCGCGGTCGCTGTCGCCAAGGCGTCGTGCGCCTCGGCGATGCGGGCGAACCGGCCGAGCAGCCCGGCCGCGAGCGCGGTAGGCGCCACCCGGTCGCGCAGTGCCGCCGGATCGAGGCCCTGGCCGCGCAGGTCGTCGCCCAGGTGGTCGACATAGCCGCGCATGATCTCGGCATCGAATTCGGGATGGAACTGCAGGCCCCAGGCCTGGTCGCCGATCCGGAAGGCCTGCGTCGGCTCGAAGGCATTGCCCGCGAGGAGGACCGCGCCTTCGGGCAGTTGCAGCGCGCTCTGCCGATGCACCACATGGGCCTCGAAGCGCGCGGGCAGGCCGCCCATGAGGGCATCGTCGGCGGCCTCGGGCCGGAGTTCGACCTCGACGGTGCCGATCTCCATGCCGCCCGGGTGGTCGCCGGCCTCGCCGCCAAGCGCATCGGCCAGCAGTTGATGGCCGAAACAGATGCCGAGCACCGGCGTGCCGTGAGCGACCAGTTGAGCGAGCCAGCGGCCGGTGGCTTCGCTCCAGGGCGCGCGATGGGAGACCATGGCATGCGAGCCGGAGACGATGGCGCCCGAAATCTGGTCGGGCGAGGGCAGCGTGTCGCCGCGGCGCGGGTCGAGCACCACGACCGGCAGCCGGGTGTTGCCGAGGCCGTCGGCCATCCAGTGTTCGAAGTCGCCGCGCCGGTCACGCAAGGCGTCGAAGGTTTCACCCACCTTGATGATCGCGAGCGGGCGGGGAGAGGTGTTTTCCATGGCCGGGATGATGCCGCAATCCGGATCGCCCCGAGGGCGTGGGGCCGGCCGGCTCAAGGACCGGCCAGGGCCGTGATCGCGTCCGGGACCTGCCGCGCGACCGCGGCCACCAGCGCCTGCCGTTGCGGCGCCTCGCGCCAGCGCAGGCGACTGCCGGTTTCCCATTCCGGGTGGCTGCGCGCCGGCTGTGCCGCGCGCACCAGGTCGGCCAGCGCGCGCCGGGCCGCCGCCGCCGGCTCGCCGGGGCTGCTTGCGATGCGGTCCACCGCGGCGTGGCCGCGCGACTCGAGCGCGCGCAGCAGTTCGAGTTGCCAGGCCGCCAGCACGAACAGCACCCGGTCCTCGACCGTCAGTTCATGGACGTCGCGCAGCTTGTTGACCAGCTTGCGGCCCAGCGGTCCCAGGCCCTGCGAGACCGCGCCGCCGATTGCGCCGCCCAGCGCCGCGCCGGCGCCGAGCGACAGGCCGGCGAGCGCCAGGTCGGCCACAACGCCGACGGCGGCGCCCACGGCCACCCCCTTGCCGAGCAGGATGCCGGCGTCCTTGAGCGCCTCGGGATGGAAGAAATCCATGGCCCAGCGGCCTTCGAGCAAGGGCAGGGCGGCTTCGTCGGCGTCGCCTTCGCGAAAGCCATGGAGCGCCAGCAGGTCGTCGGCGCAGCGCTGCGCCTTGTCGAACACGGACTTCTGCAGTTCGCCGACGAGGCGCTGGCGGGTCGGCGGGTCGGCGAAGTCGTCGGCCGACGCCGTCCGCCGCATCGATGCGGCATCGACCAGCAGATCGGCGATGCGCGTCCCGGCCGCCCGGCGGCGCTGGGCGGCTTCCGCCTCGAGGCATTCGGCCACCCGGTCGAGTGCTGCGCGCCGGTCGCGCAGCAGGGTCGCGAGGTCGCGATAGAGCTCGCGCTCGGCGCCCACGAAGGGCGCCGCCGCGTCGAAGCGCACCACCACGTGCAGCCCGTAGGCGGACAGCAGCTCTTTCCAGGCCGCTTCGCGGCTGGCCGCATCGCGCACGAAATTCAGCACCGGCAGCACCGGCCGCGCACAGGCAGCGAGCAATTCGATCTCGGCGCGGAACTTGGGCAGCACCGGTTCGCGGGCGTCGATCACGAGGAAGGCGGCGTCGACCTCGAGCAGGGCACGCAGCACCTTCGCCTCCTGCTCGAACACGCCATGCGCCTCCGGGCCTCGCAGGAACTGGCGGATCCGCTCGGGCGGCGTGGCCGCCTTGTCGAGGCCGTCGATGTGCTCGCGCAGCGCCACCCCGTCCTCCAGCCCCGGCGTGTCGAGGAAGCGGACGGCCGCGGCGCCGTCGACCCGCAGGTCGACCGCCTCGACATGGCGCGTGGTGCCGGGGCGCTCGGACACCTCGCCGAAATTCACGCGCCGCGTCAGCGTGCGCAGCAGCGAGGTCTTGCCGGCATTGGCATGGCCGACCACGGCGATGCGGATCGGCTCCGTCATGCCCAGCCGTGCATCACGGCCTCCGGGGCTTCAGCGGCGCCGAGCGCGTCGAGGCCGGCATCGGCCAGCCAGGCCTGCCAGCGCGCGCGGGCCGCGGCGTCGTCCGGCGCGCCGAGCAGCCACAGCCGGCATTCGCCGCACAGGGCCATCACCTCGCGCAGGAAGCGCTCGGTGCCGCGGTCCGGGCTGGCGGCGGCCCGGCAGCCGATCACGACGCGGCGCGGGCGGATGTGCGCCAGCATGTCGAGCAGCTCGCGCCGTTGCGCCGCGCTGCCGTCGATGCGCAGTGTGCGGGCGGCGATGTCGAGCGAGACCGGAGGCCAATCCTGCTCCGGCGGCAGTTCGAATCCGATCGCGACCAGGGTGTCGGCGGTGTCGCTGGCCGACAGGTGCGCGGGCCTGCCGTGGGCGACCCGGCCCGGGTCGGCATCGACGATCTGCCGCGGGGCGAGGGCGTCGAAGCGCGCCAGCAGCCGCTGGAAATAGGGTTCCGACAGATCGGGCTCCAGCGCCTGCCTGCGCAGGGCACAGACCGCGGCGCTCAGCAGCGCCAGCCCCAGGCGCGGCAGCAGCCCATAGACCACGATGCAGCCGGTGAGCCACAAGGCCCAGGCCCGCTGGCCCGAGGCCGCCGCGAGCGGCGACAGCACGGCTTGTGCATCAGGCACCGGAAAGCCCAGCCAGGCCGGCGCGCGCCCGAGCCATTGGACGCTGCGTACGAAGAAGTCGGGTTCGAGGATGGTCGTTTCCCAGCTCAGCGTGTAGTTGCGGAAGGCCAGCGCGAACAGCAGCGCCGCCAGCACCACGGCGAACGACAGCGTCCAGATCGCATGGCTCGCCAGCCCCAGTGCCCATGGCAGCAGCCGGGCGCGCGCCAGCAGCCGGGTGGTCGCCCGCAGCAGCACCGGCGCCTGGCCGCTCCGGCCACCGGCCACGCGGGCCGTGAGGCTCAGCCAGAGCCATCCGAATGAGGCCTGGAAAGCGCCGAGCGGCAGCACCAGCCCGGCCAGCCACAGCAGCAGGGTGACCAGGTGCAGGCCCAGCAGGCTGGTCAGCGCCACCACGACGTTGATCTGCCGCTGGCCGCCTCCGAGCACGTTGCCCGCGAGCGTCAGACCGGCGGTGACGATCAGCGCCACCAGCGCCAGCAGCACCCACGGCGCCCAGGCGCGAGCGCGGCCCAGCTCGGCCTGCAGCCCGATGCGCTGCCCCAGCAGCCGCGCACGCTCGGCGATGCGGGCCGCCGCGTCGCCATGAAGCGCCATCGCCTGCCGCACCGCCTGTGCATCCTCGAGCGGCCCCGTTTCCTCGATCAGCTTGACGGCCTCGGTGACGGCGGCGTCCTGGAACGAAGAGGGGGGCGCAACGGAATTCAACGGCTTCCTTCACAACGGGGATCGGTGCCGGCGCACCGGGGTGGAGCGCGAAATTATGCCCGTCGATGCCGCGCCGCCGGCCCACGAAAAACGGGGCCGCAAGCGACCCCGTGAACCCCCGCTGGAGGGCGGAAAAAGAGGAAACGGGCGGGATCAGCGCAGGCCGAAGAACGAGAGCACTGCGACCACGACCACGACCAGACCGACGATGTAGATGATGGAATTCACGGTGGAAACTCCTCTTTGTTGAAGACGTCTCCACTGTGCGCGTGGCGCCGGCCACTGCGTGTAGTCGGCCGTCATCGCCCCCTGTAGGACTCGCGAGTCAGACCGTCGAGGGCTCCTCGATCGCACCGCTCTCCTGGTCGTCGTCCTCGTCGTCGCCGTCGCCCAGGAAGCCGCCGCTCTGGTGCGCCCACAGCCGGGCATAGAGGCCGCCCCGGGCCAAAAGCGTCTTGTGGTCGCCTTCCTCGACCACCCGGCCCTGGTCGAGCACGATGAGCCGGTCCATCGCTGCGATGGTCGACAGCCGGTGCGCGATCGCGATCACGGTCTTGCCTTCCATCAGTCGGTAGAGGCTGGCCTGGATTGCCGCCTCGACCTCGGAGTCGAGCGCGCTGGTGGCCTCGTCGAGCAGCAGGATCGGCGCGTCCTTGAGCATCACGCGGGCGATCGCGATGCGCTGGCGCTGGCCGCCCGACAGCTTCACGCCGCGCTCGCCCACGTGGGCCTGGTAGCCGTGCCGGCCACTGGCGTCGCCCAGCGTCTGGATGAAATCGTGCGCCTCGGCGCGTTCGGCGGCGGCGCGGATCGCGATCTCGCCGGCGTCGGGCCGGCCATAGGCGATGTTGTCGGCCACCGAGCGGTGCATCAGCGAGGTGTCCTGCGTCACCATGCCGATGTGGGCGCGCAGGCTGTCCTGGGTGACGTGGGCGATGTCCTGGCCGTCGACCAGGATGCGGCCGCTTTCCAGGTCATGGAAGCGCAGCAGCAGGTTGACCAGCGTCGACTTGCCGGCGCCGGAGCGGCCGACCAGGCCGATCTTCTCGCCCGGCGCGACCGTCAGCGTCATGTCGTCGATGACCCGGCGGCCCGCATCCGCGTAGCGGAAGCTGGCATGTTCGAAGCGCACCTCGCCGCGCGGCACTTCGAGCGTCTTGGCGTCGGCGGCGTCGAGCACCGTGCGCGGGCGCGACAGCGTGTTCATGCCGTCCTGCACCGTGCCGATGTTCTCGAACAGGCTGGTCATCTCCCACATGATCCAGTGCGACATCCCCTGCAGGCGCAGCGCCATCGCGGTCGCCGCCGCCACCGCGCCGACGCCGACCGCGCCCTGCGACCAGAGCCACAGCGCGGTGCCCGCCATGCCGGCGGTCAGGCCCATGCTGAGCGTGTGGTTGACGATCTCGAAGGCGCTCACCAGCCGCATCTGGGCATAGCCGGTGCCCATGAACTCCTTCATGGCAGAGCGCGCGAAGCCGGCCTCGCGCTGGGTGTGCGAGAACAGCTTGACGGTGGCGATGTTGGTGTAGGCGTCGGTGACCCGGCCGGTCATGGAGGCCCGCGCATCGGCCTGGGCCTTGCCGACCTTGCCCAGGCGCGGCACGAAGAACACCAGCGAGCCGATATAGCAGGCGAGCCAGACCAGGAAGGGCAGCATCAGCTGGCGGTCGAGCACCGCCGCCAGCACGATCATCGTCGCCACGTACACCACCATGGCGACCAGCACGTCGGCCAGCACGAAGATGGTTTCGCGCACCGCCAGCGCGGTCTGCATGACCTTGGCCGTGATGCGGCCGGCGAACTCGTCCTGGTAGAAGGCCATGCTCTGGCCGAGCATCAGCCGGTGGAAGTTCCAGCGCAGCCGCATCGGCAGGTTCACTGCCAGCGTCTGGTGCTTGACGATGGTCTGCAGCGCCACCACGCCGATGCTCGCGACCAGCGCGAAGGCCAGCCACATCAGCGTGGTGCCGCGGTCTTCCCACAGGTGCTCCGGCACCTGGCCGCCGAGCCAGTCGACGATGCGCCCGAGCATCGCGAACAGCAGCGCCTCGAAGGCCGACATCGCGGCCGTCAGCAGCGCCATCACGGCGATCTTGCCGCGCAGGCCCTGGGTGCAGGCCCACAGGAAGGCGAGGAGGCCGCGCGGCGGCAATTCGGGTTCGGCGGTGGGGTAGGCGGGAAGCAGTTTTTCGAAGAAGCGGAACAAGGCGGACGGTCTCCAGTGAGGCGTCACTGTACCGGCGGCCACCGGGCTGCGCGCGAGAAAGGGATTTGTCAGTCGGCGGCGACGCCCAGCCGCTCGCCGAGGAAGTCGATGAAACTGCGCAGCTTGGGCGCCATGTACTGCCGGCTGGTGTAGACCGCGAACAGGGTCACCGCCGGGGCCTTGAAGTCCGGCACCAGCCGCACCAGCCGGCCCTGCGCCAGGTCGTCGTCGATCAGCCATTCGGGCAGGAACGCCATGCCGATGCCGGCCCGCACCGCGTGCAGGGTCAAGGTGGTGTCGTCGGACTTCATCACCGGCTGCAGCCGCAGCGGCGCCTGGCGGCCCTTGCCGTCCTTGAGCGCCAGGCCTTCGATGCTGACGTAGCTCGGCACGATGGCGTCGAGCTTCGCGAGCTCGGCGGGCACCCTCGGCAAGCCGGCGCGGGCGATGCAGGCGGGCGCGGCGACCAGGTGGAACTGCAAGGTGCACAGCGGCCGGGCGATCAGCGCCGGGGAGAGCTCCTGCGTGGCGCGCAGCGCGAGGTCGTAGCCGTCGGCTGCGAGATCGACCTTGCGGTTTTCCAGGTGCATGTCGATCAGCACCTCCGGAAAGCGTTCGCGGTAGCCGGACAGCACGGCGGCGAAGCGCGGCGTGGCGCACCACACGGGCGCACTGACCTTGAGCTGGCCGCGCGGTGCGTCGTTCTTCTGGCCGATCGCGTTCTCGGCCGCGTCGAGCAGGTCGAGCGCGCGGCGGCTCTGCTCGTACCAGGCCTGGCCCGCCTCGGTCAGGCTCAAGTGCCGGCTCGAGCGATGGAGCAGGCGGGCACCCAGCGATTTTTCGAGCTGCGCCACGTGCTTGCTGGCCATGGGGGCCGAGATCGCGAGCCGGTCGGCCGCGGCGACGAAACTGCCCGACTCCACCACCTCCCTGAAGACACGCAAACTGGTCAGGCGGTCCATCGATGATTTCCTCCTGGGAAATGAATCGATGAATCCTAGCCTATCGATTTCTTTCTGGGAAATCTCTAGACTGGCGTTCAAGGAGCATCCCATGACCACGACTTCCAGATTGCCCACCTATTTCATCTCGCACGGCGGCGGCCCCTGGCCGTGGATGAAAAAGGAAATGGGCCCTACCTATGACAAGCTCGAGGCCTCGCTGGCCGACATGCCGCGCCAGATCGGCCGCACGCCGGCCGCGATCCTCATGGTGTCGGCGCACTGGGAAGAGCCCGCCTTCACCGTGATGGGCAGCCCGCGCCCGCCGATGATCTACGACTACGGCGGCTTTCCGGCCCATACCTACCAGGTGCACTACGACGCGCCCGGTTCGCCCGAACTGGCGCGCCGCGTGCAGTCGCTGCTCGAGGCGGCGGGCCTGCCTGCGGCGCTCGATGCCGAGCGCGGCTTCGACCATGGCACCTTCTCGCCGATGGCCGCGATCTATCCGAAGGCCGAGGTGCCGGTGGTGCAGCTGTCGCTGCGGCGCGGGCTCGATCCGGCCGAGCACATCGCGCTGGGCCGGGCGATCGCGCCGCTGCGCGACGAGAACGTGCTGATCGTCGGCAGCGGCCTGAGCTATCACAACCTGCGCAACTTCGGCCCGCAGGCGCGTGATGTCTCGAAGGCTTTCGACGACTGGCTCGACGGCGCTGTGGTCCGAACCACGCCGCAGCAGCGGATCGAGCAGCTGCTGCACTGGTCGGCGGCACCGGCGGCCCGCATCGCACATCCGCGAGAAGAACACCTGATTCCGCTGATGGTCGCGGTCGGCGCGGCCGAGGGCGAAGCCGGCGAGCGCATTTATCACGAGGATGCGTTCATGGGCGGAATCTCGGTGTCGAGCTTCCGGTTCGGGGCCACATCCGCCTGAGGCCGCCGCGCGGCACAATTGCGCGGTGCCCTATTTCTCGACCTTCGATCCCCAGGCCGAAGCCGATGCGCTCGACCTGATCGCGCGCATCGACGCGCTCGCCACCCTCCACGACGTCGAGCACGACGGCGTGCGCGTACGCTGGCGCTGCTTCGGCAGCGACGACACGCGGCCTCCGCTGGTGCTGCTGCACGGCGGCCACGGCAGCTGGATGCACTGGTTGCGCAACGCCGAGGCGCTGTCGGCATCGCGCACGCTGTGGCTGCCCGACCTGCCGGGCTTCAACGAGTCCGACGCGCCGCCGAAACCGCAGCCCGGCCAGGTCGCGGTCGACCCGTTGCTCGATGCGCTGTCCGGAACGCTCGACAGCCTGATCGGAGCCGGCACCCCGATCGACCTCGGCGGCTTCTCGTTCGGCGGGCTGGTCGCCGCCAAGTTCGGCCAGCGCCGGGGCCATATCCGGCGCATGGTCCTGGTGGGCAGCGGTGGCCACGGCACGCTGCGGCGCATGACGGTCGAGATGGTCAACTGGCGCGCCGCCGAGGACCGCGACCAGGAGCGCGCCGCGTTGCTGCACAACCTGGCCGCGCTGATGCTGCACGACAAGTCGGCGATCGATCCACTGGCTTTCGCGATCCACGACATCTCCTGCCACGGCACGCGCTTTCGCAGCAAGGAGGTCTCGTTGTCGGGCGGACTTCAGGCCGCGCTCGAAGCCATCGGCGGCCCTCAGCTGCTGCTCTGGGGCGAGCACGACGTGACGGCCGATTCGCGCCCGCTGGTCGCGCAGCTCGCAGCCGGCCATCCCCAACGCGAAGGCGTGGTGATCGACGGCGCCGGACACTGGGTGCAGTTCGAGCGTGCGGGCGAGTTCAACTCGGCGGTGCTGCGCTTCCTGGATTAGGGCAGCGACGCCGCATTGCGCCGCCAGAAGTCGGCGTCCGGAAACGAACCCGCGCCGGCCGCCGCGTTGTCCGCCATGTGCTCGGGCTGGCTGGTGCCGGGAATGGTGCAGGTCACGGCCGGATGGCTCAGCACGAACTTGATCAGCACCTGGGCCCAGCTGGTGCAGCCGATCTCGGTGGCCCAGGCGGGCAGGGGCTTGCCGCGCAGCCGGCGCAGCAGTCCCCCGCCGCCGAACGGCATGTTGACGATCACGGCCGCGCCGCGCTCGGCCGCCAGCGGCAGCAGGCGCTGGGCGGCTTCGGGCGCATCGAGCGAATAGTTGATCTGCAGGAAGTCGAGCGGCTCGGCGCGCAGCACCGCCTCGACATCGGGATAGGCCGAGGCGGTGTAGTGCGTGATGCCCAGGTAGCGCACGCGGCCCTTGTCCTTCCAGCCGCGCAGGGTCTTCAAGTGAAAGCGCCAGTCGAGCAGGTTGTGGACCTGCATCAGGTCGATGCGCTCGGTGCGCAGGCGCTGGAAGGACTGCTCCATCTGCGCGATGCCGGCGTCGCGGCCGGAGGTCCAGACCTTGGTGGCGAGGAAGGCCCTGGCGCGCTGGTTCGATGCGGCCAGCAGGTCACCGGTCACGGACTCGGAGCGGCCGTACATCGGCGAGCTGTCGAGTACCGAGCCGCCGGCGGCGAACAGCGCGTCGATGACGCCGGGCAGCCGCTGGAATTCGGCGCTGCCGGGCGCAACGTCGAAGCCGATCCAGGTGCCGCAGCCGACGACCGGCAGGGCTTCGCGGGTGCTGGGGATGGGGCGGGTGTTCATGCGCTTGACTCCCGGGGACTGGGCTGGGGCAAGAATCGGCAGCGTGGCAAACAGTGGCAGCGCGACGCCCAGGTGCAGAAACTGGCTGCGGGTGAGGGCGCGCGCCGAGGGCATGCGAAGACTCAGGCGATGGCGAGTATCAGGTGCCCGGTCGGCTGGGTGGCGGGCTTGAGCTTGATCTCGATGTCGTAACCCAGTCGATTGAGACAGTCCATCAGCTTGCGTTCTGAAAAATTGGAGAACGCGCCACGCATCAGGGCGGACACCTTGGGTTGGGAGATGCCCATCCGTTCGGCAGCCTGGTCCTGAGTCAGTTGCAGGCGTTGTATCGCGCGGTTGATTTCGATGGTGAGGCCGGACTTGATCTGGAGTTTCTCGGCGTCCGGCAACGCCAGATCCGCAAAGACGTTGCCGGAGCTCTCTGTCACCTCGATATCGTCAACGATGCGTTTTTTCATCGCGTAGTTCCTTGATCAGTGCTTCGGCTGCCTTGAGCCGCATGCGAATGACGTCGATGTCGTGCTTGGGGGTTGCGATGCCGCTTTTGCTTTTCTTTTGAAAGCAATGCAAGACGAATACGGCTTCGGGAAATTTTGACTGTGTAGACGGCTCGGTAGGTCCCCCCGATGTCACTGTCGACCACTTCCAGGACGCCGGCACCGGCAAAGCCTTGCAGCACCTTGGCGGCTGCATGCTGTTGTCCGTGTTGGGCAAAGTCGAGGGCGTGGCCAAAGAATCTCCTGGTGGAGGGTGGCAACGCCACCAGATCCTTCTTGCTGCTCCCGATCCAGAAGAGCCTTCTTTCCGGAGCGAGTGGCATGTAATTTATCCCATAACTGGAATGAAAGCCGCAAAAAGGGGGGGGCGTCGAGGTCGACGCCATGGATGTCCCTGCAGGCAAGTCGACATGCAAACAAAAATCCACTGGGCGCAATGATACTGTATAAAAATACAGTAACTTGACCATCATGGGCCTTCCTTCCCTCGACCCCTTCTCCTCCTCCGCGCGCCACAGGGTCTGGCGCGCGGACGAGCTGGGCCTGGCCGATGCGCAGGTCATCGGCACCGGCCACGCGGCCCTCGACGCGCAGCTGCCGGGCGGCGGCTGGCCGGTCGGCGCCATGACCGAGCTGCTGCAGTCGGCGCCCGAAGCTCATGCCTGGCAACTGCTGCTGCCCGCCCTGGCGCAGGCGGTGCAGGGCGGCGCCGGCCCGGTCGCGCTGATCGGCGCGCCGCACGAGCCTTTCGGGCCGTCGCTGGCGGCCGGTGGACTGCCGATCGAATCGCTGCTGTGGGTGCGCAGCGAGGCGCCCGCCGCCCGGCTCTGGGCCTGCGAACAGGCGCTGCGCTGCGCCGACGTGGCCGCCGTGCTGGCCTGGCTGCCGCAGGCGCGGGTAGGCGAATTGCGGCGGCTGCAGCTGGCGGCGGCGCAGCACGAGTCGCTGCTGTTCGTGTTCCGGCCGGCGAACGCAGCGGTGTCGACCTCGCCGGCGCGCCTGCGGCTGCAACTGATGGCCTGCGAGGGCGACCGGACGCAGATCGATGTCCACATCCTCAAGCGCCGCGGCCCGCCGCTGGCCTCGCCGATCCAGCTGCCGGCGCGCAGCCAGCGCATGACGGCGCTGCTCGCCGCGAGCCAGTTGCGGCGCAAGCTGCTGCGGCAGCAAGAGGGCGTGGGGCAGCCCGGCGAAGGTGCGACGGTGGTGCGGCTCGACATCTTTTCAGGAAAACGGCATGCACTGGATCGCTTTGCGTTGGCCGCCTGAAGCACTGCAGCCGTCCGATGAAGCCCTCGGCTGGTGGGCCCTGCAGTTCACCCCGCGCGTCGCCTGGGTCGACGAAGCCCTGCTGCTCGAGGTGTCGGCCTGCGAGCGCCTGTGGGGCGGGCGGCTAGGCCTGATGCGGCAGATCGCCAGCCTCAACCCCGCGGCCCCGGTGCGCGTGCAGCAGGCCCAGGGCGCGACCAGCCTGGTGGCGCTGGCCCGGCTGCGGATGTTCGCGCGCGGCCAGCAGCCGCCGGCCGACCTGCCCGCGGACCTGCCGCTCGACACGCTGAGTGCCGCGCACGCGCACCTCGACGTGCTGGCGCACCTGGGCTGCCGCACCTGGGGCGAGGTGGCGGCGCTGCCGCGCGGCGGCCTCACGCGCCGCTTCGGCAAGGCGCTGCGCGCGGCGCTCGATGCGGCCTGGGGCCTGGGTCCCGAGAGCCATCGCTGGCTCACGCTGCCCGACGTGTTCGAGCAGAAGCTCGAACTGCCCGCGCTGGCCGAGGGCGCCAGCGAGCTCATGTGGTCGGCCAACCGGCTGCTCGCTGCGTTGTCGATCTGGCTGCGCGCCCGGCAGCGCGGCGCGGTGTCGCTCGAGCTGCAATGGACGCTCGACCTCAAGCGCTTCAACGGTGTCGACCTGCCGCCGCACCAGCAGATCGTGGTGCGCACGGCCGAGCCGACCCAGGACATGGCGCACCTGCGCCGCCTGATGGCCGAGAAACTCGCCCTCACCACGCTGGCCGCACCGGCGAGCTGGCTGCGCCTGCGCACGCTCGACACCACGCCCTGGGCCGGCGCCAGCACCAGCTTCCTGCCCGAGGACAACCGCAAGGGCGACAAGCTGCACGAACTGGTCGAGCGGCTCAGCGCGCGGCTCGGCCCGCAGCAGGTGCTGCGCGCGGTGGCGCAGGCCGATCACCGGCCCGAGCGCCGGCAGTCCTGGCAGCCGGCGCTGGGCACGGCGGGCAAGGCCGCGGCGGCGCCAGCGCCACCTCCGGCCGATGCGATCTACCCCGCGTGGCTGCTGCCCGAACCCCTGCGCCTCGAGATGGACGGCGAGCGTCCGTGCTGGCGCGGGCCGCTGCGCAAGCTGATCGGTCCCCAGCGGGTCGAGGCCGGCTGGTGGGGCGGCGTGGGGGAGGGCGGCCATCCCGCGGTGCGCGACTACTACGTCGCCGAGAGCCCCGAAGCCGGCCTGGTCTGGATCTTTCGCGAGCGTCCGACCGCCTGCTTTTCAGAGGGCAAGGTGCGCTGGTACCTGCAAGGCCTCTATGCCTGAACTCAGCGACAAGAAGACGCGCTCGCTCACGCTCGGCGAAGTGCACCCGCTGCCGCAGCGGCACAAGCCCGCGCCGGGCCTGCCGGGCTATGCCGAGCTGCATTGCCTCACGAACTTCAGCTTCCAGCGCGGCGCCTCCACGCCCGAGGAACTGGTGGAACGCGCCTATCACCTGGGCTATGCGGCGCTCGCGATCACCGACGAATGCTCGGTCGCCGGCGTGGTGCGCGCCCATGTCGGCCTGCGCGAGCTGCCGGCCAAGCTCGATGCCTACGAGCGCGAACATCCCGAAGAGCCGCCGATCCCGCGCAACCCGGATTTCCGGCTGCTGTTCGGCAGCGAGTTCCGCTTCGAGCGCTTCCGGCTGGTGGTGATCGCCGACGACACCGAGGGCTGGGGCAACCTTTGCGAGTTCATCACGGCGGCGCGCAACACCGAGCTGCCGAAGGGCGAGTACCGCGTGAGCTGGGAGGGCAGCGAGGTGGCCTCGCTGCAGCACTGCCAGATCCTCATCGTGCCCGATCGCAAGCCCGGCGAGGCCATCGATGCCGATGCGCTGCACGACGACCTGACGGCCGCCAGGGCGCTGTTCGGCGACAGTCTCTGGCTGGCCCTGGAGATGCTCAACGAACTCGACGACGACCTCTGGTTCGTCGCGCTTGTCGAGGCCGGCCGGCGCGCCGGCGTGCCGCTCGTGGCGGCCGGCGACGTCCGCATGCATTCGCGGGCGCGCAAGCCGCTGCACGACGTGCTGACCGCGGTGCGCGAAGGCCGGACCGTGGCCGAATGCGGCTTCGCGCTGCAGTCCAATGCCGAGCGCTATCTGCGCCCGCGGGTGCGGCTGGCCGGGCTCTACATGGCCGAGATGCTCGCCAACACCCTCGTCGTGGCCGATCGCTGCCGCTTCGACCCCCAGGTGATCCGCGAGAACTACAAGTACCCGCTCGAAAGCGTCGGCACCGGCGAGACCCCGGCGCAGACGCTGGCACGCAAGACCTGGGAAGGAGCGCTCGAGAGGTACCCGCTCGAGAGATTCGCCTCGGGCATTCCGGAGCGCGTGTGCCGGCAGGTCCAGCGCGAACTCGCGCTGATCCACGAGCTCGGCTACGAGATGTTCTTCCTCACGGTCGAGGACATCGTGCGCTTCGCGCGCTCGCAGGGCATCCTGTGCCAGGGCCGCGGCTCCTCGGCCAACTCGGCGGTCTGCTATTGCCTGGGCATCACCGCGATCGATCCCGAAAAAGGCACGCTGCTGTTCGAGCGCTTCCTGAGCCGCCATCGCCGCGAGCCGCCCGACATCGACGTCGACTTCGAGCACCAGCGGCGCGAAGTGGTCATCCAGTACATCTACGACAAGTACGGCCGCGATCGGGCCGCCATCGCCGCGGTCGTGATCTGCTATCGCTCCCGCAGCGCACTGCGCGACGTCGGCAAGGCGCTCGGCATCGATGCCCGGCTGGTCGACGAATTCGCCAAGGACCACTACTGGTTCGACGAGACCGTGCTCGGCGAGCAGCTGCAGGCGGCGGCCGAGCGCGCTTGTGTCCAGGAAGACGCGCTCAGGCTGCAGCAGTGGATCGATCTCACCGTCAGCCTCAAGGGCTTCCCGCGCCACCTGAGCCAGCACGTGGGCGGCTTCGTGCTGACCCACACCCGGCTCACGCGCCTGGTGCCGGTCGAGAAAGCCTCGATGAAACACCGCTCGGTCATCCAGTGGGAGAAGGACGACCTCGAGGCCATCGGCATGCTCAAGGTCGACGTGCTCGCGCTCGGCATGCTGAGCGCCATCCGCCGCGGGCTCGAGCTCATGAACCGCTGGCGCGGCAGCACGATCGAGATGCACCAGGTGCCGCACGACGATCCGAAGGTGTTCGACATGGTCTGCGACGCCGACACGGTCGGCGTGTTCCAGATCGAGAGCCGGGCCCAGATGTCGATGCTGCCGCGCCTGAAGCCGCGCACCTACGAAGACCTGGTGATCGAGGTCGCGATCGTCCGGCCTGGGCCGATACAAGGCGGCATGGTGCATCCCTACCTGAAGCAGCGCGAGCGGGTGAGCAAGGGGCTGGCCATCCACTACGAGAAGGAAGAGCTGCGGCCCGCGCTGGAGCGCACGCTGGGGGTGCCGATCTTCCAGGAGCAGGTGATGCAGATCGCGATGATCGCGGCCGAGTTCACGGCCGACGAGGCCGACCAGCTGCGCCGCGCCATGGCCGCCTGGAAGCGCAAGGGCGGCCTGGGCAAGTTCCACGACAAGCTCGTCGAGGGCATGGTCGGACGGGGCTACCAGCGCAGCTTCGCGGAGGCGATCTTCAAGCAGATACTGGGCTTCGGCGACTACGGCTTTCCCGAGAGCCATGCCGCCAGCTTCGCGCTGCTGGTCTGCGTCAGCGCCTGGCTCAAGCGCCACGAACCCGCCTGCTTCCTGGCCGCGCTGCTCGATGCCCAGCCGATGGGCTTCTACAGCCCGTCGCAGCTGGTGCAGGATGCGCGGCGCCATGGCGTCGAGGTGCGGCCGGTCGACGTCACGGCCAGCGACATGGACAGCACGCTCGAGGCGCGCGCCCCCGATGCGCCGCGCATGCCGCCCGGCACCGATGCGCGCCATGCCGAGCGCCTGGGCAACGACAACCAGCCGGCCGTTCGGCTGGGCCTGAAGCGCGTGGCCAGCCTCAGCGAGGCGGGTGCGAAGCGCCTGCTGGCGGCACGCGCCCAGGCGCCCTTCACCAGCACCGAAGACCTGGCACTGCGGGCCGAACTCGATGCCAGGGACATGGCGGCGCTGGCCGCGGCCGATGCCCTGATGTCGCTCTCGGGCCATCGCCGGCAGCAGGTGTGGGATGCGACCGCGCAGCGGCGCGCGCCGGCCCTGCTCAAGGGCGTGCCGATCGACGAGCCGGCCTTGCGATTGCCGGCCGCGCCCGAGGGCGAGGAGATCGTCGGCGACTACGCCTCGCTCGGCCTCACGCTGCGCCGCCATCCGCTGGCGCTGCTGCGTTCGCGGCTGGCGCGGATGCGGCTCATGAGCGCCGAGCAGCTGCGCCCGCTGCCCAGCGGCCAGACGGTGCGGGCCTGCGGCATCGTCAAGGGCCGCCAGCGCCCGCAGACCGCCAACGGCACGATCTTCGTCACGCTCGAGGACGAGACCGGCAACGTCAACGTGATCGTCTGGAGCCACGTGGTCGAAGCCTGGCGCGAGCCGCTGCTCAAGTCGCAGCTGCTGGCGGTGCAGGGCACCTGGCAGCGCGACGTCGACAGCGGCGGCGAGGTGCGCCACCTGGTGGCGACCGGCTTCAAGGACCTGACGCCGCTGCTCGGGCGGCTGGCGGACAGCAACAGGAGCCGCGACTTCCACTAGGCGGGCTGCGTGCGCTCCTGCGCCGTGACCGTGCGGGTCATCAGGCGGCCCTCGCGCAGCAGCGACACTTCGACCGGGCGCCCGATCCGGTCGGCGCCGAGCAGGCGCAGCAGGTCGTCGGCGCCCGCGATCGTCACGCCGTCCAGCGCCACCAGCAGGTCGCCCTGCCGCAGGCCGGCCCGCTCGGCGGCGCCGCCGGGCTGCAGTTCGCCGATCCGCACCGCGTGGGCGCCGGCCTGGATCAGGCGCGCCACGCGGCGCGGCAGCGGCACCGTCTGCGCCGCGATGCCCAGGTGCGCGCGCCGCACCCGGCCATGGGCGATGAACTCCCCGATCACGAAGCGCGCGGTGTTGCTGGAGACCGCGAAGGCCAGCCCCTGGGCGCCGGCGATCATGGCGGTATTGATGCCCACCACCTGGCCGGACGCGGCCACCAGCGCGCCGCCGGAGTTGCCGGGATTGAGCGCCACGTCGGTCTGGATCACGTCGTCGATCAGGTGCCCGCTCTGCGAGCGCAGCGAACGCCCGAGCGCCGACACGATGCCGGCCGTGATGGTCGATTCGAAACCCAGCGGATTGCCGATCGCCACCACCAGGTGGCCGCGCTGCAGCCGCTTCGAATCGCCCAGCGACGCGGCCGACGTACCGCGTGGAAGCGCGACCCGCAGCAGCGCCAGGTCGGTGGCCGGATCGTCGCCCAGCACCTCGGCCTCGCTGTCGCCGCCCTCCGCCAGGCCGACGCGCACGCGCCGGGCGCCGGCCACCACATGGCTGTTGGTGAGCACCAGTCCGTCGCCCGCGATGACCACGCCCGAGCCCAGCCCGCCGCGCCTCCCCGGCGGGCCGCTCTGCACCCGCACCACCGCGGGACCGACGCTGTCGGCCACGCCGGCGACCGCGCGCGAGTAGGCGTCGAGCAGCGCCTCCTGCGGCGCCTCGGGCAGGCCGCTCTCGTCGGGGGCATCGGTGGCGGGTCGTTCGTCGAACATGGGAATCCTCAAAGATGGATGACGCCCTGGCGCACGGCCTGGGCCACGGCGTCGGTGCGGCCGGTGGCGTCGAGCTTGTCGAGCAGCGAGCCGACGTGGAACTTGGCGGTGTGGACCGAGATGCCCAGCCGGCGCGCGATGCCCTTGTTCGAGGCGCCCTCGGCCAGCAGGTCCAGCACCTCGAGTTCGCGCCGGGTCAGGGCCGTGTCGGGCTCGGGCACGGGCACGGGCTGCGCGCCGGCCGTTGCGAGCACCAGGTCGGCCGGCTCGCCGGGCCGCGCCAGCCGCAGTTCCGGCAGGGGCGCCAACAGCGCGAGCAGACGCTCCGACAGTCGCGCGTCGGCGATGTCGAGCGCGATCACGATCGGGTCCTGCACGGTCGTCATGCTCAATCGGCCGGCCTTTCGCCCACGGTGAGCTGCGCCTCGAGCGGCTCGCCGCCGCGCTGCAGAGACAGCTTGACCACGCTGCCGACGCTGCCCGGCCCGAGCGCGCGCAGCAGCCGGCGCACGCTGTGCACGGGTTCGCCGTTCCAGGCCAGCAGCAGGTCGCCCTGGCGCAGCCCGGCGGCCGCGCCGGGGCCTTCGGCGGCCACGCCCATCACCATGGCGCCGAAGCCCGCCGGCTCGACCTTCACCGCTTGCAGCGCCAGGCCGAGGTAGCCGCGCGGCACCCGGCCGTGGGCCGCCAGCAGGCCGGCCACGCGCTCGATCGTCGGGCCCGGGATCACCAGCACGCGGCGGCGCGGGCCGAACACCGTCATGCCGATGGCCCGGCCGCGCGCATCCAGCGCCAGGCCGCCTTCGGCGCTGCGCCGCAGTCGCAGGTCGAGTTCGATCCGGGCGTCGATGTCGCCGCCGCGCAGGCTGCGCCAGGCCGGTCCGGCCAGCGCCACGATGCCTGCGGCCGCGACCGTGGTGCCGTCGACGGAGCCGACGCCGAGCGCGATGACGCCGCTTTGCACCGGCGGTGCATCGAAGGCGACGGGGGTGGGCGAGGCGCCGGCGATGCGCAGCAGCGCGATGTCCGTCGCGGGATCGCGGCCGACCAGCGTCGCGGCCGCGTGGCTGCCATCGGGCAGGCCGACGGCCAGTTCCACCTCGTCGGGAATGGCTTCCTCGCAGGTGACGATCAGCCCGTCGCGCCAGGCGAATCCGCTGGCGCGCACCCGCCCCGGTGGCACGGACTGCACCGCGACCACGCTGCGCGAGGCCTGGGCCACGGCGCCGGCCATGGCGGTCGACAACTGCTCGATCAGCGTGGGGGAAGAAGGGTCGATGGACATGGGAGCTCCTTAGATGGCCTCATTGTGGGAAGCCACAAGGCCCGCGGTAACTGCCCGGATGGGCAGGCGCACTCATGTCGGTTGCGCATCAATGCCCGCACTCGATTTCATCGGGGAGAAGGCGTCTGCAGGTCTAGCATCGACGCACGACGAGGTGCGATCATGGTGCTGAATTTTCAAGGTGCGAACAGCGGTGCGACGACCGTGCCGGGCGCGCACGCGCCTGCAGCGCGGGCCGCCGAAGCAAGGCCGGCGCCCGCGCCTGCGCTGGGGCACCGCGCCGATCGCGCCGATCCGATCGCCGAATTCTTCGCCCGCGCGGCCGAAGACCGCTACCGCGGCTGGGACGCCGTCGCCGATGTGGCGCACTGGCTCAGCGTGGCGGTCGGCGGCGCCTTCATGGCGGCGGCCGCGCTCGACTGGTTCTAGGGCCTGTTCAGGCCCTAAAAACCGTAGAGCGCAGCCGGGTTGTCGACCAGCATCCGCCGGCGTGCCGCATCCTCCGGCGTCCATTGCAGCGACCAGGCCAGCAGGCTGGCCTCGGTGGGCGCCGGCGCCACGTTGGGATGCGGCCAGTTGCTGGCCCACAGGCAGCGCTCGGGATAGCGGCTGGCCAGCGTGCGCGCGAGCGGCGCGATGTCCGCGTAGTCCGGCGGCCCGCTGCGCGAGCTTTCGTAGGGTGCCGACAGCTTGATCCAGCAGCGGCCGGCGTCGAGCAGGCGCAGCAGCGCGGCGAAACACTCGCTGTCGCCGTCGACCGGGCCGAGAAATTTGCCGATGTGATCGATGACCAGCCGTGCCGGCAGCCGGGCCAGCGTGGCTTCGTGCTGCGGCAGCGTGCGGCCGTCGAGCTGCAGGTTGATGTTCCAGTCGAGGGGGGCGATCCGGGCCGCCATCGTCTGCAGGCTGTCCCAGGGCAGCAGGCCGCCGGCGCCCATCATGTAGCGCACGCCGCGGATGCCGGCGGCATGTAGCTGCGCCAGGTCGTCGTCGGGCACGGCGGGCGGCAGCACGGCGATGCCGCGCGCGCCGGGGCCCAGCTGCGCCAGCGCCGCCAGCGTGCAGCGGTTGTCGAACCCGTAGCCCGTGGGCTGCACCACCACCACCCGCGACAGGCCCAGCGAGCGCTGCACCGCGCGGTAGGCGTCGGCCGGCGCGTGGGGCGGCTTGAAGGTCGCGGTGGGTGCCAGCGGGTAGCCGTGATCGTAGACATGCACGTGGCAGTCGCAGGCACCTTCGGGCATGGCGTTCATGAGGCAACCTCCGTGCTGCGCACTGCGGTGCGAGCCCCCTTCGGAGCGGCCGGGCGGGGGCTCATCGGGCCGCCCCCGTGCCTGGCCAGCGCCGCCAGCGATCCGCATGCGCGGCATTCACCGCGCCTTCGGGCAGCTCGCCACGCAGCAGGGCGTGCAGCTGTGCCACGGTCTCGAGCGCCTGGTGCTCGATCGCGGGCAGCGTGAGCCCGCCGATGTGCGGCGTGGCGATCACCTGCGGGTGACGCGCCAGGGCCGGGTCGGGCATCTGGTCGGGGGCGCGCCCGACATCGATCGCGCAGCCCGCCAGGTGGCCGGACTCGAGGGCCGCGAGCAGGGCCTCGTCGTCGACCAGTTCGCCGCGGGCCGCATTGACGAAGAAGGCGCCGCGCTGCATCGCCGCGAAGGCCGCCGCATCCATCAGCCGCTCTGTGGCGGCATTGGCCGGGGCCAGGCAGACCACGAAGTCGGACTGCGACAGCAGTGCCGGCAATGCCACCTGCTGCAGGCCGGCTCGGCCCGCGCCCTCGATCGGCTGCGGGTCGCTCGCCAGCACCCGCATGCCGAAGGCCAGCGCCAGCTCGCCGAGGTACTGGCCGATCTGGCCGTAGCCGATCACGCCGAGGGTCGAGCCGCGCAGCTGGCGGCCCATGAAGGGCGCCAGCGGCCGCCCGTCCTGGTAGGCCCGGGCGTAGCGGCCGATGCCGCGTCCCAGGTCGGTCATCACGGCCAGGATCCACTCGGCGACCGCCGCCACGTAGCCCGGACTGGCCTGGGTCACCAGCACGCCGTGCGCGCTGGCCGCCTCGACGTCGACGGTGCGGATGTCGACCGCGCAGCGCAGGAAGGCCGCCAGCTGCGGCAGCGCGCGAAACAGGCGTTCGGGCCCCGGCGTCTGGCGGTAGGCGATCAGTGCGTCGCAGCCCTGGGCCGCTTCGATGAGCGCCTCGATGGACAGTTCGCGCGGCTCGGGGTTGAAGCGCACCTCGGCGATGGCCTGCAGCGCCTCGGTGGCCCGCGGCCCGAAGTAGGGCGCCAGCTTGTCACTCGGGTGGGACACGAACACCCGGGTCACTGGTGTACCTTCGCGCAGCAGCGCTTCGGTATTCGCCTTCGGAGCGGCCGGGCGGCTCATGGATGCGCCTTCTCCGCCTTGCCCCGCGGCGCCTGCCGGCCGCCGGGCGGCGGCGCCACCGATTCGCGTTCGACCAGCCGCACCGCCGCGAACACCTGCTCGCGTTCGTCGTCCTCGGCCTCGGCCCGCGGCTGCATCGCGCGCTCGACCATCGCCCGCGCCATCTCGGGCACCGGCAGCTGCACCGTGGTCAGCATCGGGTTCGACAGCGCCGACAGGAACAAGCCGTCGATGCCGACCACCGACATGTCCTGGGGCACCCGCAGGCCGGCCTCGCGCAGGCCGGCCATCAGGCCCAGCGCCATCAGGTCGTTGAGCGCGACGATGCCGGTCGGGGCGTCGGGCAGCCGCGCGATGCGCAACGCGGTGGCGCGGCCGACCTCGGCGATCACCGAGTCGCCGTATTCGTTCAGCGGCCCGCCGTCCAGCACCTGGGCCTGGGCGCGCAGGCCCGCGGCCTCCGCCGCGGCATGGAAGCCGTCGATCTTGGCGCTGCGGCTCATCGTCATGCCGGCCACGGTGACGAAGGCCAGCCGGCGGTGGCCCTGCGCGATCAGGTGGGCGGTGGCCAGCCGCGCGGCCTCGAAGTTGTCGGGCATCACGTGGCCGACGCGGGAGCGCTTGCCGGGCGTGGCGCCACGGTCGTAGCTCACCACCGTCAGGCCGCGCTCGACCGCCGACTCGAAGTGGCGCTCGTCGGCCAGCGACGAGATCACGATCACGCGGCGCACGCCGTGCGCCAGCAGGTCCTCGAAGAAGGCGCTTTCCTTCTCGCGGTCGCGGTAGGTGCTGCCGATCAGCAGGCGGTAGCCGAACTGCTGCTGCGCCACGGTCTCGATCTCGCGCGCGATGTAGCCGTACATCGGGTTCGCCAGCGAGGGCACAAGCAGGCCCAGCAGCGGCGTCTGCCCGGTCTTGAGCTGGCGCGCCAGCGTGCTGGGCCGGAAGCCCAGCACCTGGATCGCGGCCTCGACCCGGGCCAGGGTGGCCGGGCGCATGCGGTCGGCGCGGCCGTTGAGGACGTTGGAGACAGTGCTCACCGACACCGAGGCATGGCGGGCGACGTCCTGGATCGTGGTCACGCAGGGTTCTTTCAGCAACAGCCGGCTACAGCCCGAGCCGGTTCGGGAGCCACAGCGAGAACGACGGAACGAGCACCAGTACGACCAGCGTCACGAGCAGGACTGCCAGGTATTTCATCATGGGACGGGCCACTTCCCTGACCTCGGTGCCGGTGATCGCGCAGGTGGCGAACAGGCCGAGACCGATCGGCGGCGCGAACAGGCCGAGCCCCATCGCGATCACCATCACGGTGCCGAAGTGCAGCGGGTTGACGCCGAGCTGCTGCGCGATCGGCGTCAGCAGCGGACCGAAGATGATCAGCGCCGGCGCGCCTTCGAGGACCGCGCCGAAGACGATCATGATCGCCACCGAGACCAGCAGGAACATCACGCTGCCGTACTGGTGGGCGAAGGCGATCAGGGTCGCCGACACCAGCTGCGGGATCTGCTCGATCGTGAGCGCGAAGGACACGCTCGAGGCGGCCGCCACGATGAACAGGATGCTGCCCGCCATCGAGGCCGAGCGCACGAAGAGCCGCGCCAGTGCGGCCAGCGAGAGCTCGCGGAAGGCCAGGCCGCCGACCACCAGGGCGTAGATCACGGCGAAGGCCGAGACCTCGGTGGAGGTCGCCACGCCCGAGGTCACGCCCTTGCCGATCATGCCCACCATGACGATCGCGACCAGTGCGCCGCCGAGCAGCCTGAGCATCGGCGTGCGGCTCGGAAACGCCTCGTCCGGATCGATCTTGCTGCCGACGATCACGGCCAGCACCGCCAGCGACAGCGCCAGCACCGCGGCCGGCACCAGCCCGGCCATGAACAGGCCGGCGATCGAGATGTTGGCCACGAAGCCCATGATGATCATGTTGATGCAGGGCGGGATGGTCTCGGCCATGACCGCGGTGCAGGCCAGCAGGCCTGCGGCCTCGTTCGGGTCCTGCCGGGTTCGGCGCACCGCCGGCATCACGATCCCGCCGACCGCCGCGATGTCGGCCAGCTTGGAGCCCGAGACGCCCGAGAAGAAGGCGGTGGCGGTGATGGTGATCAGCCCCATGCCGCCGCGCACCCGGCCGAAGATCCGCAGCAGCAGCTCGATCAGGCGCGAGGACATGCCGTTGCTTTCCATCAGCAGGCCGGCCAGCACGAAGAAGGGAATCGCCAGCAGCACGAAGTGGTCGGTGCCGGCCATCACCTGCTGCGAATAGATCAGCATCGGCAGCGAAGGATCGGACAGGAAATAGAGCAGCGACGAGAAGGCCAGCACGAATCCGATCGGAACGCCCAGCACCAGCCCGCCGACGAAGGCGCCGGCCAGCAGCAGTCCATGCGGGATCGCGTGGGCGGGCAGCAGCGTGTTCCAGCCGAACACCGCCGCCGGCAGCACCACGCAGGCCGCCAGCGTGCCGATCACCACGCGGCGCGGGCCGTTGCAGGCATTGGCCAGGCCGAACAGCGTCATGAACAAACTGCCGAACACCACCGGGTAGACGTACAGCCATTGCGGCAGGCCGATCGAGGTGGTCTGGTCGTAGGTGTCGACCAGCAGCAGCACCGACGAGACGAGGAGGCTGCCCGCCACGCCCGCGATGATCCAGTGGCCGACCTGGATCAGCGCCGGCTGCCAGTGTCCGGGCAGCATGCGGCGGAACAGGTCGATGCCCACGTGCTGGCTGCGCGCCAGCACGGTGGCGGCGCCGAAGAAGACCAGCACGATCATCAGCGCGCGGGCGATTTCCTCGGCCCAGTCGAAAGGGTCGTGCAGGAAGTAGCGAAAGATGACCGAGGCGAACACCACCCCGACGTCGGCCGCGAGCACCAAGCCCGACAGGTTCTCGACCCAGCGGTTCAGCGTGACCAGCCACAGCCCCGAGGCGGTGTCGTGTCGAAAGCCCAGCGTGCCCGCGGCGGCGTGCGGCTCTGCGGGGGCGGCGAGCGGGGCCAGGGCGGCCATCGTTCAGGCCCGGGCCGCGCCGACCGCCGCGAACAGCGGTGCGGTCGCCGGGTACTGCTTGGCGAAGCCGGACCAGAGGTTGGCCTCCATCTCCTTGCGCACCGTGCTGCGGTCGGTGGCCGACATCGGGAAGAAGGTCATGCCCTTGCGCTTGAGCTCCTCCACGGCGGCCTTGCCCTTGTCGTCGGCGATCGCGCGCTGCTGCAGGGTCGCGTCGTTGACCGCCTTGAGGAAGGCCGGGCGCAGCTCGGCCGGGATCTTGTCCATGCCGCGCTTGCCGATCACCACCACCATCGGGCTGAACAGGTGCTCGGTCAGCCAGCAGGACTTGACCACTTCGTTGAGCTTGCTCGCCAGCACCGTGGCGGCGTCGTGCTCGAAGCCGTCGACGACACCGGTCTGGGCCGCCATGTAGAGCTCGCCGAACGGGATCGGCGTCGGGATCGCGCCCATCAGCTTGAAGGTCTCGATGAAGGCCGGCGTCGGCAGCACCCGCAGCTTGACGCCCTTGATCTCCGGCAGCGAGCGCACCGGGGCCTTGGTGTAGACGCTGCGGGCGCCGAAGTGCGAGGCCCAGGTCATGATCGTGATGCCGGATCGCTTTTCGAGCATGTCGTTGAGCGTGCTGCCCACCGGCCCCTCGAGCGCCTTGCCGGCATGGGCATAGCTGTCGAACAGGTAGCCGAGGTCGAGCATGCCGAGCTCGGGCGACACGGTCGCGAAGATCGACGAGCCCGAGACCATCATGTCGACCGAGCCGACCTTGACCTGCTGCACCACGTCGCTCTCCTTGCCCAGCTGGTTGTTGGGAAAGTAGTCGAGCCTGATCTTGTCGCCGACCGCGGCCTGCAGGTTGCTCTGCAGCCGCTGGTACCAGACGTAGTGGGCCGCGTTGTCGTCGGCCAGCATCGAGGACGAGAAGCGCAGGGCGATCACGGCCTGGGCGCGGCCGAGCGCGGGAAAGCCTGCGAGCACGGCCCCCGAGGCGGCGGCGCCGGCCTGCACGAACTGACGGCGAGAGATCGATGGCATCTTCAGTCTCCTTTGTGTATCGATTTACTATATCGATATACAAGCTTCGTGCGATCCGGGTCTTCCCGGTGCCGGCCGGCGGTCCGCGTTTTCGCTAACCTGTCGCGATGAACGCGATCGCCTTGCAGCCCACCCGTGCCGGCGCGCCGATCGGGCCGCCGCCCCCGGCGCCCGACCTGCCGGTGCCGCCGCCGACCCTCCCGCCGCCCGCTCCGGCGGGCGACCCGCCGGCGGCCGAGCCGCCGCAGGTCGAACCGGGTGCGCCACCACCGGTCGCCGATCCGCCGCCGGGCGCGTCGGCGCTCGGCCGGCTGCATGCGCGGCGGCTGCGCGAGGTCCATCGCTCGGCCGGCTGGCCCTGCTGCGACGCGATCGAAGTCGAACTGCTCGCCGCGGGCTTGCTGGCGCGTGTGCGTTCGGCCCAGGGCCACGAGACCCTGCGCCTGACCGATGCCGGCATCGCCCAACTGGCGCGCACGGGCGTGGTCAACCGGGCCGCGCTGTCGCGGCACGAAGCGCTGGTCGAGCAGGTCGCGCGCGAGATGACGCGCGCCGGCCGCCTGGCCTGGCGCGGCTTGAGCCTGCGGGCCCGCCTGGCCGGTGCGGCCGAGGGCGACAAGCCACGCTGGTGCATCGCCCGGCCCGATGTCTTCTCGATCCGCAATACCAGCGTCGAGGCTTATGCGCAGCCGATCGTGCATGAGGTCAAGGTCAACCGGGCCGACCTGCTGAGCGACCTTCGCAAGCCCGACAAGCGCGCCGCCTACCTGGACCTCGGCGGCGAGTGCTGGTACGTGCTGGGCTGCGACGCCAAGGGGCGTCCGATCGGCGAGCCGGACGAGATTCCCGCCGAATGCGGCGTGCTGATCGCGCAACAGGGGCGGCTGGTCGTCGCGCGCTCGGCGGTGCACCGCCCGCTGCCGAGAATCCCGTTCGCGGTCTGGATGGCCCTGGCCAAGGCGCAGCCCGTGGCGGGCTTCGACGACGAGATGCAAGGGCTTTTGAGCGAATTCGGCGAGTGAAACGCGTTCGCTGCCGCTGGAGCGGTCGTCACGGCATCCGGCCGCGGCCGGGCCGGGCGGAAGCCCTCACGCATCGCGCCGGCTCGGCTTCGCGTAGCGTCGCATCGCGTGCAGTCCGTCCTTGAGCTTGAGGAAGGGCGTCTCGATCAGCCAGTAGCTCAGCGTGGCGGCCGCGAACGCCTGCACGATGTTGAGCGGGAAGCCCCAGGTGGCGGGCGAAGCGTCGTGCAGAAACAGCTGCTGCCACAGATAGAGGCTGTACGAAATGGTGCCGACGAAGACGAACACCCGGGTGCGCAGCAACCCGCACAGCCAGAAATTCTTCAGGTGGGTCAGTGCGACGACGATCAGCGCCATGAGGGCGGCGTTGAAGGTGGTTCCATAGGTGTTCGACCAGTATCTGCCCAGGTTCACCGAGGGCAGTGCCAGCAGCAGGACGAACAGCAGGCCCACCAGCAGATTCCGGTACTTGACCGAATCGAGAAAGGCCTTGATCGGTTCTCGCTTCAACGAGGCGTAGCAGCCGATCAGGATCGAGTCGACGCCGGTGTGCAGCATCATTCCCAGCTGGCCTCGGAGGCCGGGCGCCAGGAAATAGGACACCACTCTGACGATCGGAATGGCCAGGATGAGCACGGGAAGCAGCTTCTCACTCTTGCGCAGCAGGATGAAGATCAGCAGCGGGGGCCAGAACCAGTAGAACTGCTCCTCGAGCGCGAGGCTCCAGAAATGGCCGAGATACCAGGCACCTTCGAGGTGGGCGTTGTTGACCGGCCCGATCCCCAGCATTTCCGAATAGTTCCAGGTGTAGGTGGCGGCAAAGACGAATTGCTGCCATGCGATGTCGATCAGGCCGGCATAGCACAGCAGGACCAGCACGATGATGAAGGCATAGAAGGCCGGCCAGATCCGCAGCGCGCGCCGCAGGTAGAACTGCCAGAGGTCGATCCGATTCCTGCTCTTGAACTCGGCCTCCAGGATGCCGGTGATCAGGAAGCCGCTCAGGACGAAGAAGATCTGGACGCCCAACGCTCCGCTCGAGACGAAGTTCAGCGGCGCGAGCCATCCGTGATAGCCGTCGGGCGCCGTGTTGCGCGCGTGTCCGAACACCACCATCATCACGGCGATGCAGCGAAGGCCGGTCAGTTCAGGAACTCTGGTCATCTCATTCCCAGGACAAGGATCTGGACGGGGTTTTCGGTGCCGATGGACATCCGCGGGGAAGGTCGGTTACCGGATGCTACATTTATATCACTTTTGCATTACAAAGTGGCAAACGAAACATCGAAATTGGCTCCGATTCTCATCCTCGGCGCGCAGGATGACTCCGACCCGCCGGGTGCTTCAGGCTGCTCGCACGCGCTTCGACGCCGCAGGATGGAGGCAGCGCATGGTGACCAGCGCGATGCCATCGCCGGCAAGGGCGCCCTCTCAGGGCTGCGCATGGTCGTGGGTCGCGTCAGGACGGCGCCCCATGCGTACTGGATGAAGAAGCAAGTCCGTGACCCATTTCGGCAGGACAAGGAAGAAGAGATAAGCCAGCACCATGAAGAGAGTCCAGCTCGACAATTCATGAAGGATCCATGGGAGCAGCCGAGTCCTGGAAATCGATTCGAAAAAGATGGAGGCCAACGCAAGCCAGAATCGCGAAATCAGGAGGCCCCACATCGAAACAAACATGACGCACAGGGCTATTTGTGAACACCGCCGCAGGATCGGGATGGGAGAAGCCAGCCAGCAAGCGAGCTGAGGGATGGTGAAAATCAGGAATAGCAGCCTGTAGTCGAAATTATTTCCCAGAAGAAATGTGCCGATGTAGATCGAAGACCCGACCCGAAAGGCGTCGAGACTGAGAGATGTCTCACCCCGAAGCGGCCCGTGTGGACCAGGGGTACGGATGCATGCAAAAAAGAACGCCAGGCCGATTGCGATCATTGCCAATGAAAGGTAAACGAATTGAAAAAATGAACCGAGAGAGTAATTGATTTCCGCGATTCGCATCCAGCCGACGTTCATTCCATAACTCAGATTGGTTCCCCTGGGTGTCGCATGAGAGATCAATCGAAGATCGGTCCAGGTGGCCGCGAACCAGACGGACAGGATCAAAAGAACCACTGACGCATGCTTGAAGAACGTACGCTTGTCCATCCTCAACAGCAGCGAGATCGCAAAAACCGGAAAGAGCTTCAGAACGGTCGCAAATACGATCAGCGCGCCTCCCAGAGCGGCTGATTTTCTGACCGAAATAATGGCCGTGGCGACAAGAAAGAAAATGAACAAGTCGATGTTGGCTCGCTCGATCCCAAGAAGCACTGCCGGAGACAGGATCGCGCCCATGACAAGGCAGATCGTCAGGTTGCTTGCACTGGGCAAGACCATAACCACTCCCAGCAAAAAGCTAACAATGATCACCAGGCCAAGCCAGAGCGTATGAGAGCTATTGATTCCAAGTGAATACAGGCCCTGCCATATTCTTGGGTAGTTTAACGGCCTTCCCCATGGGTCGGCAGGGTTGCTGATCAGCGGGTCCAGGCCGCGCAGTACGGAATCTGCGCCATGAGTAATGACTCGCAAGTCGGCGAAATACGGCGACATGGCAGGAATGCTCCACAGTCGCCATGTTCTGTCATAGTCAAATAGTGAGAACAAGACAAGAAGAAAAAGGGCGCCTGCCGATACTGCCAATAGTATTTTTCGCCTGGTGCCCATGTGTCATCTTTCGTGGATGGATGTTTTCGATGTCATTGCCTTGCACTCCAAATCCACAATCTTGCGCGCGAGCGATCCGCTGCTGGCAGCTCGCGCAGCGAGCGAAAGAAGACTTGCACCGCTTCCTGGAACATCAATACTTGCCTCTTGCGAGCATGACTGCGTTCCCGCACGGTGAAAACATCGTATCCCCTCGACGGCGGAGTCGCCATAGCGCAAACGGTCAATCGCCAGTCGAGAAGTCGGCACGGCTGCGCGGCTTCGACAAGCGTGTGGGGGTCGTGCTCACCCCAACGGCGAAGCCATGCCCTTCCCCGAGCGCGACAAACCATGCCTTCGGTCGTCAAGAAAGCCGGCCGAGCTGGGAAGATCGTCACCGGATGGCCATCGGGACAGCCGCTAGAATCCGTGTCCGATGCGGGTGTAGTTCAATGGCAGAACGGCAGCTTCCCAAGCTTCATACGCGAGTTCGATTCTCGTCACCCGCTCCATTCGGTCGTAGCGCCGGGGCCAGCACCGCTCTGGTCAGGGCGTTCTCGCGCGGATCGGCCCCGATGTGGTTTCGATGCGATAGCCGAGCAGTTCGACGACTGTCGGCAGGATGTCTATTTGCTGTCTGCTGCCGCTGATCCTTCGGTTTGGCGTGATCAGGCCGGGCGCGTAGAGGATCGCCGGGACGTGGATTCCTTCCTGGTAGATGGCGTTGAAACGCTGACTGAGACCGTGTTCGCCGAACAACTGGCCATGGTCGCCGAGGAACACGAACACTGTGTCGTCCAGGACGCCAAGCGCCTCATAGCCCTGCATGAGCCTTGCGGTCAACACCGCCGTCCATGCTGCGGCAGTCCGTGGAATCACGGAGTTCATGTCTTCGACCTGCATGCCCTTGTCGGCGAGTTGCTTCAAAAACGGCGTGGTTGCCACACCGGGCGAATGCACCGTGGTCGAGACCGCGCGCACCGACTCCAGCAAGACGATGACCACATTTCTCTTCCGAGCGGCGCTCGTCGGTGTGTGCGGCGATGGTCCCCTCCGTGTGGCGTTCCGCTTCGAGAAATCCGACTTCCAGTGCGGGGAAGAAGACGGCCGCGGCCACCATTCCCGAAACGCAGAAAGACGCGTCCGGATGCCACCCTCGTCGCAGGGTCAGGGATGCCAGCCGACGCATGTGCCAGGCCCAGACCGCGGACCCGAGGATGGCTGCCAGGACGGCGATGACCCTGAACGCCGTGATTTCGGCGTTGACCAGCGGCGCCATGTCCTGGATGTTGGTCGAGGCCAACAGCAGGACTCTCGTGTTCGTCGGCTGACCCATGGCGAGCTGGTAGACATAGTCGATTCCCACCAACGCACAAAGAAAGACAACGGCCGTCTGCACGGTTCACACGAGCCAGCCGGGCGCCATCGCAGGCGCCACATGAAGAAGTACGCCGACGACCAGCACCATCGTGGCGACGAGGATCGCATCGTTCCAGGTACATGTCATCACCATCCAGCCCTGTTCGGCTGCGCTGGTGGTCCAACTTGACAAGGTCTGGATCAGTGTCTGAGAGCCCTTGGCAAGAACGCTCGCCAGCGCCAGGGCCACCATGAACGTCGCCGCCATCGGCACGATCAGAATGCGACGGCGCGGGAAAAGCCATCGCTGCACAACGATGGCGACCAGGAGCGCCAAGGCGAAGCGCAGGGACGTGAATCCCCACAGCCAGCGGAACACGGCGAGCGGACTCGACGGGTCCAGCGCGTGTCCAAGGTACGAGAACGCGAGGAAGTCCTTCGCGGTCTTCGACACCAGCAGCACGACGGCCAAGGGCGCCAGCAACAGCCAGGCGAGCAGCCAGGGCCTGACGGAGCGAGAGCGCGTGCGCGTGTCAGGAGCTGTGCCCATTGACCTCACCTTTGTCCTCTGTCACATGTCGTCACAATTGTGAAAAAATTTTGTATAGGAGTGACTTGCTCGTCAACCGAGACCCGCGAATCCGCCCGACTTCCCCTTCACCGGCAGGCGCTCCAGCCGGTCGGCGCCGATGTAGCATTGCCCATGAAACTTCGATTTCTGAATCCGGATTCCACGCCCCTGGCCAGCCCCGACACCTCGCTGATCGAATCCCTCAGGGCCGAGCTGCTGCACCGCCCGGGCGTCGTCGAAGAAGACGACCCGGCCCTGGCCGATGCCCTGGTGATCCGCGAACCGTGGGCCTTCAGGGAGTGGCGCTACATCGACAAGCTCATCGCCGATCCGGTGGTCGGCCGCTTCTCCCACAAGGTCTACAGCGTCAACTGCGACGACGCCGCCGCGGGTTTGCTGCGCGGCATCTACAACTGCCTGCCGCGAAGCCGGTTCGATCCAACGCTGCACGCGGCGACGCCGTTCCTCTCGCAGCCCAACGAGCAGGTGTTCGCGCATGCGGGAAGCTCGCGCGGCCCGGCCGCCTTCCTGGGCACCTGGCGCGGCAATCCCAAGTCCAACCGGCGGGTGAGGGGCCGCCTGCTGGATCTCTATGCCGCGTCGACCCGCTTCAAGATCGAATCGACCGAAAGCTGGCTCAACCACGGTGCCGACGAAAAGCTGCACTACGTCGAGCTGCTGCGCGCCGGCCAGTTCTCGCTGTGCCCGGGCGGATGGGCGGCAGCGTCGATGCGGATCTTCGAGAGCATGGCGCTGGGCGTCGCGCCGGTGATCCTTGCCGACGAGTTCGTCGAGCCGGCGGGACCCGACTGGCAGACGTTCTCGCTGCGCGTCAGGGAGCGCGATCTGGGCTCGCTCGAAACGATCCTCCAGGCGCATTCGGACCGCCACGAGGAGATGGGCGCCCGCGCCTACGAAGCCTGGAAGCAGCATTTTCATCCCGACCACCTGATCGGCTACTACGCCGATGCCTTGCTCGGCTGCATCCGGGCCAACGCGGGATCTGGTTCGCCCGACGAAGACATAGAGCGCTGGCGCTCGCGCCGCATGTACAAGGCCAATGGATGGACCGCACCGCAACGGCTGTCGATCAAGCTCAAGTGGCTCTTGCGGGTCTAGGTTGACGCCACCCATGTCGCTGCGGGAGTCGCTGCGCTCGCTGGCGTGGCTCGCCGTCGGGCTGTGCGTGGCCGCGGGCGCCGCTTTCTGGCAGGCCAGCTACAACAAGTCGCTGGCCGAAACGCGCTTCGAGGCCATCTCGCAGCGCGCGGTGGAGCGGGTGGCCGCCCGCATGCATGCCTTCGAGTACGGCTTGCGCGGCGCTCGCGGTGCGGTGATCGCGGCCGGCGGCGAGGCCGGCATCACGCGGCTTCGCTTTGCGCAGTACAGCGCGTCGCAGGACATCGAGCGCGAGTTTCCCGGTTCCAGCGGATTCGGCTTCGTGCGCCGCGTGCCGGTCGACCGGGAGGCGGACTTCGTCGCCGCCGCCCGACGCGACGGCAAGCCTGACTTCCACATCCACCAGATCGGACCCAACGCGGGCGAGCGCTTTGTCATCCAGTACTTCGAGCCCTCCGATTCCGCCGTTCCCGCGATCGGGCTCGACCTCGCTTCCGAGCCGCGACGCCGCGCGGCCGCCGAGCGCGCGATGCGGTCCGGCGAGATCGCGATGACGGCGCCGATCACGCTCGTGCAGTCCTCGCCGGGGCCGCGCTCGGTGTTGCTGCTGCTGCCGGTCTACGAGATCGAATCGCCGCTCGACGCGCTCCAGCAGCGCGATCGGCGGTCGCTGCCGGCACGGGGGACGCCCGAGCAGACCATCGGCTGGATCTACACGCCGGTCGTGCCCGCCGAGGTGCTGAAGGATTTCGACTTCGAGGGGGGGCAGTTCGCGATCAGCCTGGCCGACGCGACGGACGGCGCCGAGCCCGATCTCTTCTTCGTCTCGCCCCAGCAGCCGGCCGCGGCCGGCCAGCTCAGGAGCGTGCTGGCGCTGGAGCTCTACGGGCGGACCTGGAAAGTGGAGGTGGTGGCCAAGCCGCAGTTCCTGAAGCAGCTCAACCTGCGCAGCCCCTGGCCGGTGTTCCTGATCGTCGCGACGGTGGCCCTGCTGGTGGCGCTGCTGTCCTTCATCGGCCAGCTGACCGAGCGCCGCAAGCTGCGCGAGAGCGAACAGCGCTCGCGGCTGGCGGCCATCGTGACCAGCTCCAACGACGCCATCATCGGCTGCGGCCTGGACGGACGGATCACCGACTGGAACGACGCCGCGGCGAAGATCTTCGGCTACTCCGCCGAAGAGGCGATCGGGCGGGTGACCCATGCCCTGCTGATGCCGGCCGACTACCAGCACGAAGAAGAGGTGTTGCTGCGCCACGTCGCCGAAGGTCGATCGGTGGCCGCGTTCGAGACGTTCCGGCGGCACCGCGACGGGATGCCGGTGGCGGTTTCCGTGGCGGCGGCGCCGATCCGATCGGCCGACGGCGGGGTGATCGGCGCCGCTCAGACCGTGCGCGACATCACGCACGAGAAAGCGACCAAGGCACGCATCCTCGAGCTCAACGCGACCCTCGAGCAGCAGGTGAGCGAACGCACGGCGCAGCTGGTGGCCCTGTCGACGCGCGAGCGCGCCATCCTGGCCGATGCCGCGAGCGCGATCATCGCGACCGACGTCGACGGCGTGGTGACCCTGTTCAACCCGGCGGCCGAAGCCCTGCTGGGCTACACGGCCGCCGAGGTGGTCGACCGCTTCGAGATGATCCGGTTCCACGACCCGGCCGAAGTCCGTGCCCGCGCCGAGGCACTTGCCGCCGGGCTCGACCGGCCGCTGCGCGTCGGCGAGGTCTTCGCCCATGCCGAGGGCGGATTCGGCGCCCATCCCCGGGACTGGACCTGGGTGCGCAAGGACGGCCACCGCCTGCCGGTGCACCTGAACGTGAGCCCGCTGCGCGACGATGCCAACGCGGTGGTCGGCTTCATCGCGATCGGCTCCGACCTCTCGGAGCGCAAGCTGGCCGAAGAAAAGCTGCGCAGCAACGAACGCTTCATGCGCATCGTGACCGACAACATCCCGGGCATCGTCGCCTACTGGACGACCGACATGCGCTGCACCTTCGCCAACAGCGCCTACCAGCGCTGGCTGGGACGCTCGGCCGAGCAGATGGTCGGCACCACGCAGCTGGAGCTGCTCGGCCCCGAGCAGTTCGGCATCAACGAGCCCCACATGCGCGCCGCGCTCGCCGGCGAGGAGCAGCGCGTGATGCGCACGCGCACCCTGGCCGACGGATCGATCGCGCACTACTGGCTGCATTACATTCCCGACCGCGACGAGGCCGGCGTGGTGCAGGGCTTCATCTCGGTGGCGGTGGACGTGACCGACATGCGCCGGGCGCAGGAGCAGCTCGAGGTGCTGAACCTGGCGCTCAAGGAACGCAGCGCGCAGGCCGAGTCGGCGAACCGGGCCAAGAGCGAATTCCTGGCCAACATGAGCCACGAGATCCGCTCGCCGCTGAACGCCGTGATCGGCCTGGCCTACCTGCTGCGGCAGACCCGGCTGGACGACACGCAGCGCGATTTCCTGCAGAAGATCGACGCCGCCAGCAGCGCGCTGCTGGGCGTGATCAACGATGTCCTCGACATCTCGAAGATCGAGGCCGGCGAGATGGCGCTCGACGAATCCGGCTTCAAGCTGCAGGAGCTGCTCGACGGCGTCATGTCAATGGCTTCGGTCAATGCCGGCGGCAAGGACATCGCGTTGCGGCTGGAGCGCGAGGACGGCCTGCCGGCGCAGTTGCGCGGCGACCAGACGCGGCTGCGCCAGATCCTGGTCAACCTGATGAGCAACGCGGTCAAGTTCACGGCCGAGGGCGCGGTGCGCCTGTGCGTGACGCTGGAGGAGCGGCAGGGCCGGCGGGTGCGCCTGCGCTTTGCCGTGATCGATACCGGCATCGGCATCGAGGCGCAGGTGCTGGACCGCATCTTCGCGCCTTTCACGCAGGCCGACACATCCACCACGCGCCGCTTCGGGGGCACCGGGCTGGGGCTGTCGATCGTCAAGCAGCTGGCCGAACTGATGGGCGGCGAGATCGGCGTCGCGAGCACGCCGGGCCAGGGCAGCGACTTCTGGGTCGTGCTGCCGCTCGAGATCGCCGACGACACGGCGGCGGCGGCGCCCGCGCAGCCCGACCTGGCGGACATCCGGGTGCTGGTGGTGGACGACAGCCCGGTCAACCTGCTGGTCTGCCAGAGCATCCTGGTGCGGGCGGGCGCCGAGGTCAGCCTGGCGAAGGACGGCCGCGAAGCGGTCGAGAAGCTGCGGGCGGACCCCGCCGCCTTCGACGTGGTGCTGATGGACGTCCACATGCCGGTGCTCGACGGCAACGAGGCGACCCGGCTGATCCGCGGCGAACTCGGCCTGGTCGCGCTGCCGGTGATCGCGCTGACCGCGAGCGCGCTGGTGGCCGAACGCCTGCGGGCCTTCGAGGCCGGCATGAACGACTTCGTCAGCAAGCCCTTCGACGCCGAAGTGCTGATGCGCACGGTGCGGCGCTGCGTGGAGCGGGCGAGGGCAGGGGGGCTGGCGGGGGCGCCGGAGGATGCGGCGCCGCCGGCCCCGGCCCCGGCGGTGTCCGTCCTGCCGCCCGAAGACCTGGCGGCGCTGATCGACGCCCTGCGCGCGCGCAGCGCCTCGGCCCTGCCGCGCCTCGACGAACTCGCGCCGGCCCTGCGGGCCCATCTCGGCGAGCAGCGCTTCGGCGCCCTCGAGCGGGCGATGCAGACGCTGCGGTTCCGGCGTGCCGCCGAGATACTCGAAGGGGCCGACGCGGGCGGGCAGGCCCGAAACCTATAATCGCAGGCTCCAGCAGATCAAGCAGTCAGGTGGGTTCGAAGCAGGGGCTGCCCCCATCCGGCCGCCGTTGCACAAGCGAAAACCCAAGATGAGCCAGCCCACCTTCAGCGTCGCCGACATCCGCAAGTCGTTCCTCGATTTCTTCGCGACCAAGGGCCACACCGTCGTGCCCTCCAGTTCGCTGGTGCCGGGCAACGACCCGACCCTGATGTTCACGAACTCCGGCATGGTCCAGTTCAAGGACGTGTTCCTCGGCAGCGACCGCCGCCCCTACGTGCGCGCCGCCTCGGTCCAGGCCTGCCTGCGCGCCGGCGGCAAGCACAACGACCTCGAGAACGTCGGCTACACCGCGCGCCACCACACCTTCTTCGAGATGCTGGGCAACTGGAGCTTCGGCGACTACTTCAAGCGCGAGTCGCTCAAGTGGGCGTACGAGCTCCTGACCGAGGTCTACAAGCTGCCCGCCGAGAAGCTCTGGGCCACCGTCTACATCGAGGACGACGAGGCCTACGACATCTGGACCAAGGAAATCGGTCTGCCGCCCGAGCGCGTGGTGCGCATCGGCGACAACAAGGGCGGCCGCTACATGTCCGACAACTTCTGGATGATGGCCGACACCGGCCCCTGCGGCCCGTGCAGCGAGATCTTCTACGACCACGGCCCGGGCATCGCCGGCGGCCCGCCGGGCAGCCCCGACGAAGACGGCGACCGCTACATCGAGATCTGGAACAACGTGTTCATGCAGTTCGACATGCAGCCCGACGGCAGCGTCAAGCCGCTGCCGGCGCCCTGCGTCGACACCGGCATGGGCCTCGAGCGGCTGGCCGCGATCCTGCAGCACGTGCACAGCAACTACGAGATCGATCTGTTCGACGCGCTCATCAAGGCGGCGTCGCGCGAGACCGGCGAGAAGGACCTGGGCAACAAGAGCCTGCGCGTCATCGCCGACCACATCCGCGCCACGGCGTTCCTGGTGGCCGACGGCGTGATTCCGTCGAATGAAGGCCGCGGCTACGTGCAGCGCCGGATCGTGCGCCGCGCCATCCGCCACGGCTACAAGCTGGGCCAGAAGAAACCCTTCTTCCACAAATTGGTGCCCGACCTGGTGGCGCTGATGGGCGATGCCTATCCCAAGCTGCGCGCCGATGAGCAACGCATCACCGCCACCTTGAAGGCCGAGGAAGAGCGCTTCTTCGAGACCCTGGCCAACGGCATGGAAATCCTCGATGCCGCACTGGCCGACGGTGCCAAGGTGCTGCCGGGCGAGGTCGCCTTCAAGCTGCACGACACCTATGGCTTCCCGCTCGACCTGTCTGCGGACGTCTGCCGCGAGCGAAACGTGGCGGTCGACGAGGCCGGCTTCAACGCCGCCATGGAAAAGCAGAAGGCCGCCGGCCGCGCGGCCGGCAAGTTCAAGATGGAACGTGCCGTCGAATACGGCGGCGCCGGCAATGTCTTCACGGGCTACGAGCATCTCGAAGAGAAGGCGACCGTGGTCGCGCTGTACTTCGAAGGCGCGCCGGTTGCGCAGTTGAACGAAGGCCAGCCGGGCATCGTGGTGCTCGACACCACGCCGTTCTACGCCGAGAGCGGCGGCCAGGTCGGCGACCAGGGCGTGCTGGTGGCCGAAGGCCTGCAGTTCGGCGTCGAAGACACGCAGAAGATCAAGGCCGACGTGTTCGGCCACCACGGCACCCAGACCCAGGGCACGCTGAAGGTCGGCGATGCGGTCACGGCCCGGGTCGACACCGATCGCCGCGCCGCCACCATGCGCAACCACAGCGTGACCCACCTGATGCACAAGGCGCTGCGCGAGGTGCTGGGCGAGCATGTGCAGCAGAAGGGCTCGCTGGTCGACGCCGACAAGACGCGCTTCGACTTCGCGCACAACGCCGCCGTCACGTCCGGCCAGATCCTCGAGATCGAACGCCGCGTGAATGCCGAGATCCTCGCCAACCACGCGACCCAGGCCCGGCTGATGGACATGGAGTCGGCCCAGAAGACCGGCGCCATGATGCTGTTCGGCGAGAAGTACGGCGAGACCGTGCGGGTGCTCGACATCGGCAGCAGCCGCGAGCTCTGCGGCGGCACGCACGTTTCGCGCACCGGCGACATCGGGCTCTTCAAGATCACCAGCGAAGGCGGCGTGGCCGCCGGCGTGCGCCGGATCGAGGCGGTGACCGGCGCCAACGCGCTGGCCTACCTGCAGCAGCTCGAGGCCACCGTGCACAGCGCGGCCGCGACGCTGAAGACGCCGGCCTCGGAGCTGCAGGGCCGGCTCGCGCAGGTGCTCGAGCAGGTGAGGGCGCTTGAGCGCGAGGTCGGCTCGCTCAAGGGCAAGCTCGCCTCGTCCAAGGGCGACGAGCTGCTGGCGCAGGCGGTCGACGTCAACGGCGTCAAGGTGCTGGCGGCCAAGCTCGACGGCGCCGACGCCAAGACCTTGCGCGACACGATGGACAAGCTCAAGGACAAGCTCAAGACCGCGGCGATCGTGCTGGCGGCGGTCGACGGCGGCAAGGTCCAGATCGCGGCCGGCGTCACGGCCGACACCATGGGCCGCGTGAAGGCCGGCGAGCTGGTCAACTTCGTCGCCCAGCAGGTCGGCGGCAAGGGTGGCGGCAAGGCCGACATGGCGATGGCCGGCGGCACCGATGCATCGGGCGTCCCGGCGGCGCTGAAGTCGGTGCAAGGCTGGGTCGCCGAGCGCCTTTAGCCATGGGGGGCGACGACGCGGCGCTCGACATTCTCGTGATGGGCGCCGGCACCATCGGCTCGTTCATCGGCGGCAGCCTGGCGGCGTCGGGGGTACGTGTCGGCTTCGTCGGCCGGCCGCGCGTGCTCGGTGCCCTGGCGCTGCAGGGACTCACGCTGACCGACCTCGAAGGCCGTCGCATCCACGTGCCGCCGGCCGAGCTGCATCTCTTCGAACGCGTCCCCACCGACATCCGGCCGGCACTGGTTCTGCTCACGGTCAAGAGCGGCGCCACCGCCGAAGCCGCGGCCGAACTCGCCGCGGCGCTGCCGGCCGGCACGCCCGTGGTGTCGCTGCAAAACGGCGTGGCCAACGCGCGCGTCGCCGCCGAGGCCGGGCCGGGCCTGCGGGTGCTGCCGGCCATGGTGCCCTACAACGTGGCCGAAGTCGGGCCCGCGGCCTTCCATCGCGGCACCGAAGGACGGCTGGCGGCCCAGGACGATGCCGCGCTGCGGCCCTGGGTGGCGGTGTTCGAACGCGCCGGGGTGCCGATCGATTTGCATGCCGACCTGCTGCCGGTGCAGTGGGGAAAGCTGCTCTTCAATCTCAACAATCCGGTCAACGCACTGTCTGGCCTGCCGCTGCGCGAGGAGTTGCTGCAGCGCGGCTACCGGCGTTGCTTCGCGGCGCTGATCGACGAGGCGCTGGCCGTGCTCGGGCGCGCCGGCATCACGCCGGCCCAGCTGGGCGCGGTGCCGCCGGCGCGAATTCCCCCGATCCTGCGGCTGCCGACCCCGCTGTTCCGGCTGGTCGCGGCGCGGATGCTGCGCATCGATGCCAAGGCGCGCTCCAGCATGGCGGACGACCTCGCGCTGGGCCGGCGGACCGAGATCGACGTGCTCAGCGGCGAGGTGGTGCGGCTGGCCCAGAGCCACGGCATGCAGGCGCCGCTCAATGCGCGGATGGTCGAGTTGGTGGAGGCCTGGCCGGCCCGCCGCGAGCGCTGGCCGGCGCGGCAGTTGCTGACTCAGCTGGGGTTGTAGCGTCCTGCGCGGTTCTCGACCGCCGAGTTGCAGGGGTGGGTGCGGCCAATCGACGACCGCCGTGATGGATGAGGTCGATGGTGTGCTCTGCGCAGCGAAATAAAGGAGGAGGCCGAAGGCCGGGGGACATTCGCGGAGCAGAGTACGCCGTCGGCGTGAGCCCGCCCCGGACCGCCCCGAAACATCCGCCCCCGTGGCGTCAGGCCACCGACGGCTTCCGTCCCTTGCGATACAGGATCAGCGTCGCCGTCAAGCCGCAGGCCGCGGCCACGCTGAGCCACCAGGCCGGCGCCGCCTTGTCGCCGCTCGCTTCGATCAGCCAGGTCGAGATCGCCGGCGTGAAGCCGCCGAAGACCGCGGTCGACAGGCTGTAGGCGAGCGAGAAGCCGACCACCCGGACCTCGACCGGCATCACCTCGGTCAGGGCCACGACCATGGCGCCGTTGTACATGCCGAACAGGAACGAGAACCACAGCAGCACGTCGAGCATGCGGCCGAAGCTGGGCGCCGCGGCCAGCCAGTGCATCGCCGGATAGGCCGTGAAGATGGCCAGCAGCGTGACCGCCAGCAGCAGCGGCTTGCGGCCGATCCGGTCGGACAGGGCGCCGCCGATCGGCAGCCAGATGAAGTTGGTGACGGCCACCAGCAGGGTCACGATCAGGCTGTCGCGCGCGCTCAGGTGCAGCACGGTGCGCCCGAAGGTCGGCGTGTAGACCGTGATCAGGTAGAAGGTGGTGGTGGTCATCGCGACCAGCAGCATCCCGCACAGCACCACGCGCCAGTTGCGCGCCATCGACTGGAACACCTCGCGGGTCGTCGGATGGTGCTTGCGGGCCTGGAAGGCCTCGGTCTCCTGCAGCGAGCGGCGCAGCACGAAGATGCACGGAATGATCATGCAGCCGACGAAGAACGGGATCCGCCAGCCCCAGTCGGCCAGCACGGCCGGCGACAGCATCTCGTTGAGCCCGAAGCCGAGTGCCGCGGCCAGCACGATCGCGACCTGCTGGCTGGCCGACTGCCAGGCGGTATAGAAGCCCTTGTGGCCGGGCGTCGCCATCTCCGACAGGTAGACCGAGACGCCACCGAGTTCGGCGCCGGCGGAGAAGCCCTGCAGCAGCCTGCCGATCAGCACCAGCACCGGCGCCACCACCCCGATGGTCGCGTAGCCCGGCACGAAGGCGATCAGCACCGTGCCGCTCGCCATGATCGCCAGCGTGACGATCAAGCCCTTGCGCCGGCCGACCTCGTCGATGTAGGCGCCCAGCACGATGGCGCCCAGCGGCCGCATCAGGAAGCCGGCGCCGAACACCGCGAAGGTGAGCATCAGCGAGGCGAAATCGCTGCTGGCGGGGAAGAAGGCTTTCGAGATGTAGGTGGCATAGAAGCCGAACAGGAAGAAGTCGAACTGCTCGAGGAAATTGCCGCTCGTGACGCGCAGCACGGCGCCGAGCTTGGAACTGCTGGCCGGCGGCGCCGAAGAGGCGTTGGCGAGGGTGGCGGTGCTCATGGGATGTCTCCTGCGGGTCTGCAGCGCGGTGGCCGCACGGTCCGTCCATCGTAGGAGGCCAAGCTGTCGATCAGCCGTCCGCGCGCTCGGGGTATGTCCCGCCCCATGAGGTCAGGTCGCGCTCAGCGCAGCCGAGGTAGCGCCGGAATTCTTCCCAATGAAGCATAGGGTTTTTACCTATATTTCATCGGCGTTCCACGGACTATTCTTCGTCCATCGTTTCATTACTAAATCATTGATTCATTAGTGAAACAGAGCGAGTTTTCCCCAACGCCAAGGAATCGCCTCCCATGATGATCAAGAACACCCGCCGCCAGATGCTGGCTCTCGCGCTCTGCGCCGCCGCTGCCGGCGCCGCCGGTCCGGGCTGGGCCCAGGCCTGGCCGACCAAGCCGATCACGCTCGTCGTGGCCTATCCGGCCGGTGGCGACACCGATGCGCTGGCCCGGTTGTTCGCCGAGAAACTCTCGGCACGGGTCGGCCAGCCGGTGGTGGTGGACAACCGCCCCGGCGCCAGCGGCGTCATCGGCAGCAGCTTCGTTGCCAAGGCGCCCGCGGACGGCTACACGCTGCTGGTCGCGCCGAGCACCTTCTCGATCGCGCAGATCGTGCTCAAGACCGGCGCCGGCGCCGGCTACGACGTGGTGAACGGCTTCACGCCCATCATCCAGACCGCGATGATGCCGCTGTTCCTGGTCTCCGGGCCCGGCAGCGGCGCCAAGAACCTGAAGGACATGGTGGCCGCCGCCAAGCGCAGCCCCGATCTGTCCTATGCCAGTCCCGGCAGCGGCTCGCCGATGCACATCCTCGGCGAGATGTTCAACAAGTCGGCCGGCTTGAACATCAAGCACGTGCCGTACAAGGGCGTCGCGCCGGCGATCAACGACGTGCTCGGCGGCCACGTGCCGCTGACCGTGGTCACCTACGGCCCGATCGCGCCCTACCTGCCAAGCGGCAAGGTCACGCCGCTGGCGGTGGCCGACAAGGCCCGCTCGCCGCTCGCGCCCAACGTGCCGACGCTGGCGGAGCTGGGCTACAAGGACATCGAGGTGGTGGCCTGGAACGGCATCTTCGGTCCCAAGGGGCTGTCGCCCGAGATCGTGAAGACGCTCAACGGCCACTTCAACGAGATCCTCAAGATGCCCGACGTCGCCGCCAAGATGGCGGTGTTCGGCGCGCTGCCGCTGGGCGGCACGCCCGAGACCCTGGCCAAGACCAACGCCGCCGATTTCGAGCGCTTCGGCCGCGTGATCAAGGAACTCGGCATCCAGGCCGATTGAGCACCGAGGACACGACATGACCCAGCCCAGTGGCACCCCCGACCAGCAGAGCCTGCAAAACCTTCTTGCGGAACTGCCCGCCAACCTGCTGGCCGGCCGCAAGGTGCTGGTCACGGGCGCGGCACGCGGCCTCGGCCTGGCCTTCGCCAAGTGCATCGCCGCCGCCGGTGGCGCCGTCGTGATGGCCGACATCCTGTCCGACCTGGTGCAGACCGAGGCCGCGGCGCTGCGGGCGGCCGGCTCCACCGCCCACGGACTGGCGGTCGACCTCTCGGACCCGGCCTCGATCGACGCCTGCGCCGAAGCGGCCGTCGCCGCGCTCGGCGGCCTCGACGGACTGGTCAACAACGCAGCCATCACCAACTCCGGCGGCCGCGATGCGCATGCGCTCGAGATCGACATGTGGGACCGCGTGATGGCGGTCAATGTGCGCGGCACCTGGCTCATGAGCCGCGCCTGCCAGCCGGCATTGGCCGCGAGCGGCCGCGGCGCGGTGGTCAACCTGGCGTCGGACACCGCGCTGTGGGGCGCACCCAACCTGCTGGCCTATGCGTCGAGCAAGGGCGCCGTGGTCTCGATGACGCGCTCGCTGGCGCGCGAGTGGGGCGGCAGCGGCATCACGGTCAACGCCGTGGCGCCTGGCCTGACCCTGGTCGAGGCGACCGAATACGTGCCGATGGCACGCCACCAGAAATACCTCGAAGGCCGCGCGATCCCGCGCGAGCAGCAGGCCGCCGACGTCTGCGGCGCGATGCTCTTTGCCCTCTCGGGCCTGTCGCGCTTCGTGACCGGCCAACTGCTCGCCGTCAACGGCGGCTTCGTGATGCACTGATTTTTTCGACCAAGGAGTAAACCCGATGAGCGATTTGTCCGAACAACAGAAGATCGACGGCGCCGCCGACACCCTGGCGCAGCCCGAAGGCAGCAGCCTCCAGCAATGGATGGAAACGCGCATCGCGCGCTATGCCACCCGCAAGTACGACTGGGACGCGCTCAAGTTCCAGGCCGACCTCGATCCCAAGTTCCGCCGCGCGCAGATGCGCTACGTGGGCACCGGCGGCACCGGCGTCGCCAAGGACGTGAACACCGTGCCGGCCGAGAACTTCACCTTCTCGACCATGGTGATCCCGGCCGGCCACGAAGGTCCGCCCCACCTGCACACCGACGTGGAAGAAGTGTTCTTCCTGATCCGCGGCAAGCTCAAGGTCGTCATCGAGAAGGACGGCGAGCGCTTCGAGACCATCATGACCGACCGCGACCTGATCTCGGTGCCGCCGGGTGTCTACCGCGAAGAAATCAACATCGGCGACGAAGACGCGCTGATGTGCGTGATGCTCGGCGCCAAGAAGCCGGTGACGCCGACCTACCCGGCGGACCATCCGCTGGCCAAGATCAAGCGCTGATCCCCGGCATCGAGCACCAGCCCATGAGCGCCGCCGCCATGAACCCCGCCGCGATCCTGCCGCCCTCCGAAGTGGCGCGCCTCGAAGCGTGCTTCCCCGCGCGCGCCGTGGCGCTGCGCGGCGGCGGCCTGATGTCGGTGCGTGAATGCGGCAGCGGACCGGCGCTGGTCTGCCTCCATGGCATCGGATCGGGCGCCGCATCCTGGCTCGACACGGCCTTGCTGCTGGCGCCGCAGGCGCGCGTGCTGGCCTGGGATGCACCCGGCTACGGCGCGTCGACGCCGCTGGCGCCCGCGCGGCCCACGGCCGCCGACTATGCCGAGCGGCTGGGCGCGATGCTCGACGCACTCGACATCGACCGCTGCACGCTGGTCGGCCACTCGCTCGGCGCGCTGACCGCGGCGTCCGCGGCGCGGCCGGGCTCGGCGCTGACCGCGCGGATCGCCCGGCTGGTGCTGATCAGCCCGGCCGCCGGCTACGGCGCGCCCGAACGTGCCGAAGAGCGCCGCCGTGTCCACGCGCAGCGCATCGAGGCCCTGTCCGGGGCCGGCATCGCCGGCATGGCGTCACGCGCCGACACCAGGCTGCTGTCGGCCGGCGCCGGCGAACAGGCTCGGCAATGGGTGCGCTGGAACATGGCGCGCCTGAACGAAGGCGGCTACGCCCAAGCGATCGAACTGCTGTGCGGCGGCGACCTGCTGGCCGACCTGCCGCCGGCCATGCCGGTGCGGGTGGCGTGCGGCGCGCTCGACGTCGTCACGCCGCCGGCCGGCTGCGCCGAGGCGGCCCGCAAGTGCGGCGTCGCGCTCGAAATGATCGCCGACGCCGGGCATGCCAGCTACGTCGAGCGGCCGGAAGCCGTGGCGGCGCTGCTGCGCGACGTTCTTGCCGCCTGACCGGCCCCAATTCAACGAAGAGACACCATGGCAACCAACGACATCGAATCGATCGAAGAGGGCGCAGACCGCTACAACGTGCCGGCGCTCGAGCGCGGCCTGCGCCTGCTGTGCGAGTTCAGCCGCGAGCACCGTTCGCTGTCGGCGCCCGAACTCGCGCGCCGCTTCGACCTGCCGCGCTCGACCGTGTTCCGGCTCCTGACCACGCTCGAGAACATGGGCTTCCTCGAGCGCGCCGAAGGCGGCCGCGATTACCGCCTCGGCCTCGCCGTGCTGCGGCTCGGCTTCGAATACCTGGCCTCGCTCGAACTGACCCAGCTCGGCACGCCGCTGCTGCAGCGCCTGTGCGATGAACTGCGCACGCCCTGCAACCTGGTGGTGCGCGACGGCCGCTCGATCGTCTACGTAGCCAAGGTCGCGCCGCCCACGCCCTTCGCCAGCTCGGTGACAGTGGGCACGCGGCTGCCGGCGCATGCCACCGTGCTGGGCCGCATCCTGCTCGAGGACCTGACGCTGGTGCAGCTGCGCGCGCTCTACCCGGAAGACAAGCTCGAGGCTTTCTCGCCGCGCACCCCGGTCACGGTCGACCAGCTGTTCGACATGGTCCAGGCCGACCGCCAGCGCGGCTACGTGCTGGGCGAGGGCTTCTTCGAATCCAACATCTCGACCATCGCCGCACCGGTGCGCGACCACAGCGGCCACATCGTGGCGGCGCTGGGCGCGACCATCACCTCGGGCCATATCGACGAAAGCCGCATGGACGAGATGGTGCAGCGAGTGCGCCAGACCGCCGACGAAATCTCCGGCCTGCTGAACTACGCGCCGGCCGCCAAGGGCCAGGTGATCCCGCTGCGCGGCGGCGACCTCGCAGCCTGAGTTGCGCACCATGACGACACCCCAGCTTTCCCCCAACCTCTTCGCCGCCGACGCGCTGGCCGGCCGCGTGGCCGTGGTCACGGGCGGTTCCTCCGGCATCGGCCTGGCGACCGTCGAGCTGCTGCTCGACAGCGGCGCCGCCGTGGCGCTGTGCGGCCGCGACGCCGAGCGGCTCGACCGCGCGGTGGCCGGCCTGCGCGCAACGCGCCCCGAGGCGCGCCTCTTCGCCCGCACCTGCGACGTGCTCGACGCGGCGTCGGTGCAGCGTTTCGCCGCCGACAGCGAAGCCGCGCTCGGCCCGGCCTCGATGCTGATCAACAACGCGGGGCAGGGCCGCGTATCCACCTTCGCCGACACCGACGACAAGGCCTGGAGCGACGAGCTGCACCTGAAGTTCTTCTCGGTCATCCATCCGACCCGTGCCTTCCTGCCGCAGCTGGTGGCGCAGCGCGTCGCCCTGGGCGATGCCGCGATCGTCTGCGCCAATTCGCTGCTGGCGCGCCAGCCCGAGCCGCACATGGTCGCGACCTCGGCCGCACGGGCCGGCCTGCTGAGCCTGGTGCGCTCGATGGCGACCGAGTTCGCGCCCCAGGGCGTGCGCGTCAACGGCATCCTGATCGGCCTGGTCGAGTCGGGCCAGTGGCGCCGGCGCTTCGAGGCCCGCGCGCAGACCGAGCTCGACTGGGACGCCTGGAGCAGCCAGCTCGCCCGCGACAAGCACATCCCGCTGGGCCGCCTGGGGCTTCCGATCGAAGCCGCGCGCGCCATTCTCTTTCTCGCTTCACCGCTCGCGTCCTATACGACGGGCAGCCACATCGACATTTCCGGAGGCCATTCCCGCCATGCATAACCCCAACCCCACCGTCACGGCCGGCGCAGTCGTCGCCGCCTTCCTCGAGCAATGCGGCGTCAAGGCGGCATTCGGCGTCATCTCGATCCACAACATGCCGATCCTCGATGCCTTCGCGCAGCGGGGCGCGATCCGCTTCATCTCGGCCCGCGGCGAGGCCGGCGCGGGCAACATGGCCGACGCCTATGCACGCTCCACGGCCAGCCTGGGCGTGTGCATCACCAGCACCGGGCCGGCCGCCGGCAACATCGCCGGCAGCATGGTCGAGGCACTGACCGCCGGCGCACCCGTGCTGCACATCACGGGCCAGATCGAGACGCCTTATATCGACAAGGGGATGTCGTACATCCACGAGGCGCCCGACCAGCTCACGATGCTCAAGGCCATCTCCAAGGCGGCCTTCCGCGTGCGCAGCGTCGAGAACCTGCTGGGCACCCTCAAGCGCGCGGTGCAGGTCGCGCTGACCGCGCCCACGGGCCCGGTCAGCGTCGAGATCCCGATCGACATCCAGTCCGCGCTGGTCGCGATGCCGGCCGACCTGTCGCCGCTGCCGATCGAGGCCGCCGTGCCTTCGAAGGCTGGCCTCGACGCGCTGGCCGCGGACCTCGCCAAGGCCAGGCGTCCGCTGCTGTGGGTCGGCGGCGGTGCCCGCCACGCCCGCGCGGCCATCCAGCGCCTGCAGAAGCTCGGTTTCGGCGTGGTCACCACCACGCAAGGCCGCGGCACGGTGCCCGAGGACGATGCCGGCTCGCTCGGCGCCTACAACATCCAGAAGCCGGTCGAGGCCCTCTACCAGACCTGCGATGCGATGCTGGTGGTCGGCTCGCGCCTGCGCGGCAACGAGACGCTGAAGTACGAGCTGAAGCTGCCGCGCCCGCTCTACCGCATCGACGCCGATGCCGCAGCCGAAGGGCGTTGCTACGCCACCGATGCCTTCGTCTGCGGCGATTCCGCGCTGGCGCTCGAAGGCCTGGCCGACCGCCTCGAAGCGGCCAGGTACAAGGCCGATCCCCAGCTGCTGGTCGACCTGCGCGCCGCCCACGACCAGGCGGTCGCGACCCTGCGCGACGGCCTCGGCCCGTATGCCGAGCTGGTGCGCCGGATCCAGCAGGTGGCCGGGCGCAACTTCAACTGGGTGCGCGACGTGACCGTCTCCAACAGCACCTGGGGCAATCGCGAACTGCGCATCTTCGAACCCAGCGCCGGCGTGCACGCCACGGGCGGCGGCATCGGCCAGGGCATGCCGATGGCGATCGGCGCGGCGATCGGCGCGGCGGTGACCGGCTCGGGCCGCCGGACCTTCTGCCTGGCCGGCGACGGCGGCTTCATCCTGAACCTCGGCGAACTGGCCTGCATGGTGCAGGAGAAGGCGCCCATGGTGATCGTGCTCATGAACGACAAGAGCTACGGCGTCATCAAGAACATCCAGGACGCGCAGTACGGCGGCCGCCAGTGCTACGCCGAACTGCACACGCCCGACTACGACCTGCTGTGCAAGTCGATCGCGCTGCCGCACGCCCGCGTGCAGAAGCTGGACGATCTGCCGGCGCGGCTGGACCAGGCCCTGGCCACGGACGGCCCCTTCCTGCTCGAGATCGACATGCTGTCCATCGGCGGCTTCAAGAGCACCTTCGCCGGTCCGCCGACCAACACGATCACGCAGATTCCTGCGCTCGGCACGGCCAAGTGAGCGGAGCCCTTCGCATGTCCACCCCCACGCGCATTGCGCTCATCGGCTGCGGTGCCATCGGCAGCGCGATGCTCGAGCTGCTCCAGGCCGATGCGGCACTGGCGATCCAGGCGATCGTCGTGCCGGCCGATGCCTTCGCAGCGGCCCAGGCTACGGCGCAGCGGCTCGCACCCGGCGCGCAGGTCGTGTCTTGCGTCCCGCTCGAAGGCATCGACCTGGTGGTCGAGGCCGCGGGCCATGCGGCGATCGAGGCGCATGTGCTGCCGGCCCTGCAGCGCGGCACGCCCTGCGTCGTGGCTTCCGTGGGCGCGCTCTCTGCCCCTGGCCTGGCTGAGAAGCTCGAAGCCGCCGCGCTCGCGGGCGGCACGCAGGTGCAACTGATCGCCGGTGCGATCGGCGCCATCGACGCGCTGGCCGCTGCGCGTGTCGGCGGGCTCGACGAAGTGCGCTACATCGGCCGCAAGCCGCCGCAGGCCTGGAAGGGCACGCCGGCCGAGCAGGGCCGCGATCTCGCATCCCTGGCGCGCGAGACCGTGATCTTCGAAGGCAGCGCGCGCGAAGCGGCCACGCTGTATCCCAAGAATGCCAACGTGGCGGCCACCGTGTCGCTCGCCGGCCTGGGCCTGGACCGCACGCTGGTGCGGCTGATCGCCGATCCGGCGGTGGCCGACAACGTCCACGTGGTCGAGGCCCGGGGCGCCTTCGGCAGCTTCGAACTCACGATGCGCAACAAGCCGCTGGCCGCCAACCCCAAGACCTCCGCGCTGACGGTCTACAGCGCCGTGCGGGCGCTGCGCAACCGCGTCGCGGCGCTGGCGATCTGAACCGAGGAACCCCGATGATTTCTTCCGAACTCCTTCCCCTCAATGTCGCGGGCGAGTGGCGCCTGGGCGGCGGCGACGTCTACGAGAGCCTGTACCCGGCCACCGGCGAGCCGATCGCGCGCCTCCGGGCGGCCAGCCTGGCCGATGTCGACGAGGCCATCGAACGCGCGCACCACGCCTTCCTCACCAGCGGCTGGGCCCAGATGCTGCCGCACCAGCGCGCGAGCGTGCTGCACCGCGTGGCGCAGTTGATCCGCGAGCAGTCCGAAGCCCTGGCCCAGAAGCAGCGCCTCGACAACGGCAAGCCGATCAGCGAGACGCGCAACCTGGTGGCCAGCGCCGCCGGCACCTTCCAGTTCTTCGCGGCCGCGCTCGAGACCCTCGAAGACACGATCACGCCCTCGCGCGGCCCCTTCGTGACGATGAGCGTGCACGAGCCGATGGGTGTCGTCGCGGCGATCACGCCGTGGAACTCGCCGATCGCGAGCGAAGCGCAAAAGCTGGCGCCGGCACTGGCCGCGGGCAATGCGGTGGTGGTCAAGCCGGCCGAGGTCACGCCGCTGATGGCGCTCGAACTGGCGCGCATCTGCGAAGAGGCCGGCGTGCCCAAGGGCATCGTCAGCGTGCTGCCGGGCAAGGGCTCGGAGATCGGCGACGCCATCACGAAGCATCCGCTGGTCAAGCGCGTGTCCTTCACGGGCGGCACCACCACCGGCAAGCACATCGCCCACATCGCGGCCGACAAGATGATGCCGGTGTCGCTCGAACTCGGCGGCAAGTCGCCGACCATGGTGCTCGAAGACGCCGACCTCGACCACGCGGTCGCCGGCGTGCTCTACGGCATCTTCAGTTCGTCGGGCGAATCGTGCATCGCGGGCTCGCGGCTGTTCGTCGCCCGTTCGATCTACGACGAATTCCTGACCCGGCTGGCCGAAGGGGCCAATGCGCTGCGCGTCGGCGACCCGGCGGCCGAGACCACGCAGATGGGCCCGCTGATCACGGCCAAGCACCGCGAGGGCATCGAGCGCTATGTGGAGCTCGGCGTGTCCGAAGGCGGCCGCATCCGCACCGGCGGCGTGCGCCCGCACGGCAACGGCCTCGACCGCGGCTACTTCTACACGCCGACGATCCTCGAAGGCCTGACCAACAGCGCTCGCATCAGCCAGGAAGAGATCTTCGGCCCGGTGCTGGTCGCGATGCCCTTCGACGACGAGGAACAGTTGATCCAGCAGGCCAACGACAGCGTCTACGCGCTGGCCGCCGGCGTCTGGAGCCGCGACTTCAAGCGCGCCTGGCGCCTCGGCCGCGCGGTGCACGCGGGCACGGTCTGGGTCAACACCTACAAGCAGTTCTCGGTCTCGACCCCGTTCGGCGGCTGGCGCGACAGCGGCCTCGGCCGCGAGAAGGGCCGCGAGGGCATCTTCCAGTACATGGAGCAGAAGAGCATGTACTGGGGCACCAACGAGCAGCCGCTGCCGTGGGCCAACTGAAAGGAACATGATCATGAGCGTACTGGGCATCGACCAGATCACCTATGCGGCTGACGACCTCGCGGTCTGCCGCACCTTCTTCCAGGATTGGGGCCTCGTGCTCAAGTCCGAGGCTGCCGACGAACTGGTCTTCGAATGCCTCAACGGCTGCAAGGTGGTCGTCGCGGCGTTGGACAAGCCGGGCCTGCCGGCCGGCATGGAAGAGGGCCCGACCCTGCGTGAAGTGGTGTGGGGCGTCGAGAGCGACGCCGACCTCGCGCGCTATGCCGCGGCGATCGCCAAGGACCCGGGCTTCGTCGACGGCGAGGCCGATGGTGCCCGCCGCATCGGCTGCATCGACCCGAACGGCCTGGCCGTGCGGCTGCAGGTCAGCCGGAAGCACGCGGTCGAGGTCGACTGCGGTGCGATGAATACCTGGAACGCCAAGCCGCGCCTGAACCAGCCGGCGCCGGTGTATGACCACGCGACGCCGATCGAGGTCGGCCACGTCGTGTTCTTCGTCAGCGACGTCAAGGCCACCAGCGCCTTCTACAGCGACCGCTTCGGCTTCGTCGCGTCCGACAGCTACCCGAACCGAGGCGCTTTCATGCGCTGCGCGCCAGAGGGCGGCCACCACGACCTCTTCCTGCTGCAGCTGCCTTCGGGCAAGCGCGGACTGAACCACGTGGCCTTCACCGTGCGGGACATCCACGAGGTGTTCGGCGGCGGGCTGCACTTCTCGCGCAAGGGCTGGGAGACGCAGCTCGGCCCGGGCCGTCATCCGGTGTCCTCGGCCTACTTCTGGTACTTCAAGAACCCGGCCGGCGGCCTGATCGAGTACTACGCCGACGAAGACCAGCTGACTGCCGAGTGGCAGCCGCGCGAGTTCGAACCGGGCCCGACGGTGTTCGCCGAATGGGCGGTCGACGGCGGCCTCGACGGCCACACGCGCCGTCAAAAAAATGCCGAAGGCCCGAAGGGCGCCTTCCTGACCGAAAAGAAATGATCGACATGCCAATGACACGACGCATCCCCCTGTCCCGACTGCTCGGCGTCGCCGTGCTGGCGCTGGCGGCCACCACGGCCGTGCAGGCGCAGAGCGAGGCCCAGAAACAGCTCGCCGGCGACCGCTTCACGATCGTCTCGCCGTTCCCGCCCGGCGGGCCGGTCGACACGCTGGCGCGGGTGCTTTCCGATGGCCTGGCCAAGCGCTACGGCCAGCCGGCCGTGGTCGAGAACCTCGCGGGCGCGGCCGGCAACATCGGCATCGACAAGGTCAAGCGCGCGAAGGGCGACGGCCACACGCTGCTGGTTGTGCCGGCCGGCAATCTCACGATCAACCCGACCTTGATGCCGAACTTCCCGTTCGACATCGAAAAGGACTTCGTGCCGGTCACCATGCTCGCGACTGCTCCCAACGTGCTGGTGGCGACGCCGGCTTCGGGCTTCAAGAACGCGAAGGAAGTCGTGGCCCAGGCCAAGGCCAAGCCCGGCACCCTGTCCTATGCATCGCCCGGCGTCGGCAGCGGCCTGCACCTGGCGGGCGAGCTGTTCAAGCAGCAGGCGGCGGTCGACCTGCTGCACGTGCCCTACAAGGGCACGGCGCCGGCGCTCAACGACGTGCTCGGCGGCGTGGTGCCGCTGATGTTCAGCAACCTGCCGGCGACGCTGCCCTTCATCAAGAGCGGCAAGCTGGTCGCGCTCGGCGTCACCGAAGCCAAGCGCAGTCCGGTCGCGCCCGAGATCCCGACCTTGGCGGAGCAGGGCATCCAGGGCGTCAACGTGACCTCCTGGTACGGCCTGCTCGCACCGGCCGGGACCTCGCCGGCCATCGCCGCGCAGCTTGCCAAGGACGCCGCCGAGATCCTCGCCGCGCCGGCCGTGCGCGAGCGCCTGCTGGCGCAGGGCATGACCGATGCCTCGATGAAGCCGGCCGAGTTCGCCGCCGCGATCCGCGACGAAACCGCTGTCTGGGCCAAGATCATCAAGGCCCGCAACATCGTCGCCGAATAACAAGAACCCAAGGAGACACCCATGCAATGCAATGAATCCACCATCGGCATCGTCGGTGCCGGCATCGGCGGCCTGGTCGCCGGCATCGCGCTGCAGCGCGCCGGCCACGATGTGGTCGTGTTCGAGCAGGCGAAGCAGTTCGCCCGCGTCGGCGCCGACATCAACCTGACGCCCAATGCGGTGCGCGCCCTCGACGGCCTCGGCGTCGGCGAGGCAGCCCGCACGACCGCCGCGCGGCCCAGCCATCGCATCAGCCGCACCTACGACAGCGGCGAGGAAACCTCGCGCCTCGAGATGGCCGACTCGGCCGAAGCGAAGTACGGCGCGCCGCAGCTGACGATCCACCGCGCCGACCTGCTGGCCGCGCTGGCCGACATGTTCCCGGCCGAACGCGTGGCGCTCGGCAAGCGGGCGCAGTCGATCACGCCGGACGCCGAAGGCGTCGACCTGCGCTTCGAGGACGGCAGCAGCGCGCGCGTCGGCCTGCTGATCGGCGCCGACGGCATCCACTCGGCAGTGCGCACCGCGATGTTCGGCGCCGAGAGCCCGCGCTTCACGGGCATCGTGGCCTACCGCGCGGTGGTCCCGGCCGAGCGCGTCGCCGGCGTGCCGAACCTCGGCGCCTTCACCAAGTGGTGGGGACCGAACCCGCAGAGCCAGATCGTCACCTTTCCGCTCAACCGCGGGCGCGACATCTTCATCTTCGCCACCACGCCGCAGGACACCTGGCATCTCGAATCGTGGACCGCGCCCGGCAGCGTCGACGAACTGCGCGAGCAGTACGTGGCCTACCACCCCGACGCCCGCGCGCTGCTCGATGCCTGCGACACGGTGCTCAAGACCGCCCTCTACGAGCGCGATCCGATGCCCGCCTGGGCCCAGGGCCGGATGGCGCTGCTGGGCGATGCGGCCCACCCGATGCTGCCCTTCATGGCGCAGGGCGCCGGCATGGCGATCGAGGATGCCGTGGTGCTGGCCCGCCATCTCGATGGCGTGCCGATGAGCGACGCGGCGGCCGCGCTGAAGTGTTACGAGCAGGCTCGCATCGAGCGCGCCAGCCAGGTGCAGCTCGGATCGCGCGGCAACAACTGGCTGCGCGAAGGCGGCAACGCCGACTGGGTCTACGGCTACGACGCCTGGGCGGTGCCCGTGGCGCTCGCGGCGTAGGCAGAGGCCTCCCACGGCCACCCGACAACCTCTTTTTTTCGATGGAGCGAACCATGACCGACCGTTATCTCGATCCCCACCAGGCGCGCCAGCGCATCCCCACCACCTACGAGGACCTGCTCGGCGACGCGATCGAGCGCGCCTTCGCAGCCGGCGTCCACGACCTCGCCGGGTTGGTCGAACGGCTCAACGACAGCGGTCTCGCGAGCCCCAGCGGCAAGGCCTGGACCGAGGCCATCTACCGCGAAGAGATGGCGACCCTCGGCGCCTGAGCCCCGAGCCGCCGATTTTTTCCCTCAAGAGGAACCCCACCATGACCCCCTCCCGCGAAGACCCCGTCGACCAGTTGCTCGAGATCGGCCTGAAGGATCTCTGGTATCCGATCTGCCCCACCGGCTTCATCAAGGAATCGCCCGTGTCGCTGCGCCGCCTGGGCCGCAAGTTCGCCCTCTGGCGCGACCACGGCGGCAAGCTGCACGCGCTCGAAGACCGTTGCCCGCACCGCGGCGCGCCGCTGTCGCAGGGCGTGATCCTCGGCGACCGCCTTTCATGTCCGTACCACGGCGTCGAGGTGCGCTGCGACGGCGTCGCCGTGCGCGTGCCCGGCAGCCCCGGCTGCAAGCTCGAGGGCTCGCAGGCGACGCGTTTCTTCCACGTCGAGGAGCGCGCCGGCGCGGTCTGGCTCTACAACTCGAAGGAGTCGGTCGAGACGCCGCCGCCGCTGGTGCTGCCCGAGCAACTGACCGACGACGAGCAGTACTCGAGCTTCCTCTGCTATGCCGAGTGGAAGGGCGACTACCGCTACGTGCTCGACAACGTGATGGACCCGATGCACGGCACCTTCCTGCACAAGCAGTCGCATTCGATGGCCGAGGGCGATTCGACCGCCAAGTTCGGCATCCGCGCGACCGACACCGGCTTCGTGTTCGAGAAGGAAGGCCAGCGCAACGTCAACTTCGACTGGACCGAGTGGGCCGACACCGGCATGCACTGGATGCGCCTGGAGATCCCCTACCCGAAGACCGGCGGCCCCGGCGGCAACTTCATCATCGTCGGCAGCTACACGCCGATCTCGCCGACGCTCTCGTGCGCCTTCCACTGGCGCGTGCGCAAGCTGGCCAAGGGCTGGGAGCGCGACACCTGGCGCTTCCTCTACAAGAACCGCCTCGAAGCGCGCCACTGGCACGTGCTCGAGCAGGACCGCGTCCTGATCGAGAACATGGAGCCCGACGCCAACCAACACGAGCAGCTCTACCAGCACGACCTCGGCATCGTGCGCCTGCGCCGCCACCTGCGCGGCCTGGCCCAGCAGCAGCTCGAAGGCGCGAGCGCCTGATCAACGCGCGGGCCGCGGCACCGAGGCGCGCGGCCCACCGACCCACTCATCGTCGAGGTTCCCCATGTCTTCCCCCACGCTGAACGCCCTGGTGCACACGATGCGCTACGAAGCCGACGGCATCGTGAGCGTCGAGTTCCGCCCGGCTTCGCCCGAGGTGGATTTCCCCGCCTTCGAGGCCGGCTCCCACATCGACCTGCACCTGCCCAACGGGCTGGTGCGCAGCTATTCGCTGTGCAACCCGTCGACCGACCGCCAGCGCTACGTGGTTGGCGTGCTGAACGATCGCAAGAGCCGCGGCGGCTCGCGCTACGTGCACCAGCAGCTGCGCGTGGGCATGACGCTCGCGATCTCGCATCCGCGCAACAACTTCAAGCTGGAGGAAGGCGCCGGGCGCTCTGTGCTGGTGGCGGGCGGCATCGGCGTGACGCCGATCTGGTGCATGCTGCAGCGGCTGGCCGCGATCGGCAAGCCGGCCGAGCTGATCTATTGCGCGCGCTCGCGCAAGGAATCGGCCTTCGGCGAAGCGATCGCCGCGCTGGCGGCCGAGAAGGCCATTCCGCTGACCTGGCACTTCGACGAAGAGAAGGGCGGCCCGCCCGACCTCGCCGCGTTGCTGGGCGGCAAGGGTGCCGACAGCCACTACTACTGCTGCGGCCCGACGCCGATGCTCGACAACTTCGAGAAGACCTGCGAGCAGCTCGGGCTTTCGAACGCCCACATCGAACGCTTCGCGGCCGTGCACGTCGAGACGCCGAGCGCCACCCAGAGCTACGTGGTCGAGTGCGCGAAGAGCGGCAAGACGGTCGAGGTCCCGCCCGGCAAGTCGATCCTCGACAGCCTGATCGACGCCGGCCTCAACCCCGACCACAGCTGCAAGGAAGGCGTCTGCGGCGCCTGCGAGACCAAGGTGCTCGACGGCGAGGTCGACCACCACGACGGCATCCTGACCAAGCTCGAACGGGCGTCGAACAAGACCATGATGATCTGCGTCTCGGGCTGCAAGCGCGGCCCGCTGGTGCTCGACATCTAGGCCAAGAAAAACCTGCGTCGCCGGGCTCAAGTCGGCTCGGCGACAGCGCCCGCTCGCGCGGCCCCGAGTTCGGGTTGCGCCACGCCTTCCAGTCCCTTCCCTGCAGGAGCGTTTGCCATGCATCCCAGAGCATTCCGCTGGTACGGCGTCATCACGCTGTTCGTGATCGTCGCCATCTCGTACATCGACCGGATCAACATCGCGGTGCTGATCACCGATGCCTCGTTCCTGCAGCACATCGGCATCGCGCCGTCGGACCGCGTCAGCCAGGGGCTGCTGGCGACGGCCTTCATGGTCGGCTACGGCGTCTCGGCGTTCGTGCTGACGCCCTTTTGCGCGGCCTTGTTCGGGGTCCGCAAGAGCCTGGTGATCGGCTTGATCGTGTGGGGCGTGGTCACCTTCATCACGCCCTGGTTCAACGGCTACGGCATGTTGCTGGCGTCTCGGATCCTGCTCGGGGTGTCCGAGGGGCCGTTGTTCTCGCTGGCCTCGTCCTACATCAAGGCGCATTTCGAGAATCACGAGAACGGCAAGCCGAACTCCTTCGTCAACATGGGCACCGGGCTCGGCCTGGCGCTCGGCTATCCGCTGATCGGCTTCCTGCTGGCGAGCTTCGACTGGCAGACCTCGTTCCATGTGCTCGGCGTGCTGAACATCGCGCTCGGCATCCCGCTGGTGGTGGCGTTCGTGAAGATGCCGAAGTCCTACGCCGGGGTGTCGAAGCCCGAATCCTTCGGCGATGCGATGCACAAGGTCGGCGACATCGTGAAAGGCGCGCTCCACACGCGCTACCTGGTGCTGGTCACGGTGCTGACCTCGGCCGCGCTGGCCTACCTCTGGGGTGCCAGCAACTGGCTGCCGGCCTATCTGAAGGAAGTGCGCGGCTTCTCGCTGCGCGAGATGGGCTGGCTCGCGTCCCTGCCGCAGTACGCCACCGTGCTCGCGGTGCTGCTGGGCGGCGTCCTGATCGACCGGATCGAGCGCCAGCGCGTGCCTTTCATCTTCATGGCGGCGAGCGCGGGCGTGGCGCTGTCGGTGCTGCTGGCGATCAACGTGCACGACTCCTATGCGGCGGCCTACTGCCTGATCGCGGCCAATTTCTGCTGGGGGCTGCAGAGCCCGGCGATCCCGAGCACGGTGCAGTACTGCGCCCGGCCCGAGCACGTGGCCAGCGCCTTCGGCGTCGTCAACGGCACCGGCAGCCTGGTCGCGGGCTTCATGCCGGCCCTGATGGGCGGCGTGATCAGCGCGGTGTCGGCCGGCCCCGGCGCATCGGGCGGCGCGGCCCACGGCTTCTTCGCCGGCTTCGCGCTGCTGATCGGCACCCAGGCGGTGGTGTTCGTCTGCGGCTTCGTGCTGTGGTGGCGCGAGCGTCCCTCGGGGATGCGCGGCGCGATCGCCGCCTGAGCTTCGGGTTCGCGCGATCGGCGATCCGGGGCGGGTGCGGCCAATCAACGACCGCCGTGATGGATCACGTCGATGGCGTGCTCTGCGCAGCGAAATAAAGGAGGAGGCCGCAGGCCGGGGGACATTCGCGGAGCAGAGTACGCCGTCGGCGTGAGCCCGCCCCGATCATTCCTTGTAGCTGCCGTCCACGCGGTCCAGCTTGCGGATCAGCGAGGGCCAGACGAAGGCCCCGCCCATGCCGCCAGTCTGCACCTTCATGGCATGGCCGACGCCGTCGACGATGCGCGGGTCGACCTGCGTCAGTTCGCCGCCACCGGCCTGCGCCGCGATCTGGATCTGGCAGGTGTTCTCGAAGGTGTACATGCTCAGGAAGGCGTCGGCCACGGTCTTGCCGACGGTCAGCAGGCCGTGGTTGCGCAGCATCAGGAAGTTGGCGTTGCCCATGTCGGCCTGCAGCCGCGGCTTCTCGTCGTCGCGGAAGGCGACGCCCTCGTAGTCGTGATAGGCCAGCGAGGCCAGCACGAAGGTCGACTGCTGGCTGATCGGCAGCACGCCGTTCTTCTGCGCGCTGACCGCGATGCCGGCGCGGGTGTGGGTGTGCAGCACGCATTGCACGTCTTCCCGCGCCGCATGCACCGCGCTGTGGATCACGAAGCCAGCCGGGTTCACGGGGTAGGGCGAATCGATGACCTTGTTGCAGTCCTGGTCGACCTTGATCAGGCTGGACGCCGTGATCTCGTCGAACATCAGGCCGTAGGGGTTGATCAGGAAGTGGTGCTCGGGGCCGGGCACGCGGGCGCTGATGTGCGTGAAGACGAGGTCGCTCCAGCCGTACAGCGCGACCAGCCGGTAGCAGGCGGCGAGGTCGACGCGCAGCTGCCATTCTTCGGCGCTGACGAGTTTCTGGATTTCGGTCGGGGTGCTGGCGTTCATGGGGTGCTCCTGGTGTTGTCGCCTCACGCGGCGTGGGTCGGGTCCGGCGCCTTCGCGGCCTTGTAGATGCTTTGCTTCGGCTGGGCCATCACGCGCCGAAGCATGGGCTCGAACTCGCTGATCGGCAAGGTCTCGGCCTTCGGGTCGAAGGCCGGGTTGTCGTAGAGCTCGCAGAACTCGGCTGTGCGGTCGAAGCAGGGATGGCTGCGGAAGTTCTCGCGCAGGTCGCGGTCGAGTCCGATGTGATGGAAGAAGTAGTGGCCCTGGAAGATGCCGTGGTGCGCCACCATCCAGTGGTTCTCCTCGCTCACGAAGGGCTTCAGGATCGCCGCCGCGATGTCGGGGTGGTTCATGGTGCCGAGCGTGTCGCCGATGTCGTGCAGCAGGGCGCAGACCACGTACTCCTCGTCGCGGCCGTCGCGCAGCGCGCGGGTCGCCGTCTGCAGCGAATGGCTGTAGCGGTCGATCGGGAAACCGCCGTAGTCGCCTTCGAGGATCTGCAGGTGCTTGATCACGCGCGCGGGCAGGCCCTGCGCGAACTGCATGAATTCGCCGCCGATCAGTTGCCAGTCCTGCTGCGTGCTGTCTTGCATGCGGACGAAATTCGCTCTTGCATTCATCGTGTGTCTCCGTGGGTTCGCGGCCCACTGTAGACCCGCACTTGACGTTCAACTGTCAAGAATTTGACAATAGAGCGCTCTGGTAAACCCCCGGACCCGATCCGAATTCCATGCCTCAGCCTCCCGGGCGCCCGCTGTCGGCCGCCCACCGTGCCTCGATGGAGGCCAACCCCTGGTTCGCCTCGATGCCTCGCGCGCAGCGTGAAGGCCTGCTTGCGGCGGCCGAACTGATCCACCTGCGGCGCGGCGCGATGGTGTTCCGCCAGGGCGATCCGGTGCATGCGGCCGGCGGCGGCTTCTACGGCCTGGCGGCGGGCATGATCAAGATCTCGACCCTGCGCCACGATGGCCGCGAGGCCATCCTGGCTGTGCTCGAGCCCGGCAACTGGTTCGGCGAGATCAGCCTGATCGACGGCTCGCCGCGCACCCACGATGCCACGGCGCTCAGCGCGCTCGACCTGCTGGTGGTGCCGCACCAGGCCTTCGCGCAGCAGATGCAGGGCGCCCCCTTCGGGCGGGCGATCGCAGCCCTGCTCGCGGCCCGCGTGCGGGGGCTGTACGGCCTGATGGAAGACGCCACGCTGCGCGGGCTGCGTGCGCGAGTGGCCCGCCGCCTGCTGGCGCTGGCCCGCGGCGATGCGACCCAGTCGCCCGAGCCGAGGGTCTCGGTGGCGCTGCCGCAGGAAGCGCTGGCGATGATGCTGGGCGTGACGCGCCAGACCCTGTCGAAGGAACTCAACGCGCTGGCGAGGGAAGGCGCGATCGGGCTGGGCTATGGCCGCATCGAGCTGCTGTCGCCCGCAGCGCTGCAGCAGATGGGCAACACGGGCTAGGGGGAACGCGCCCCCGGCGCTTCAGAAAACCGTCTTGTCGCCGAACGCGATCCGCCGGATCCAGGCCTTCTTGTCGTTGATGGTTCGCGAGTCGCCCAGGTTGAAGTCCACCGCGGGTGTCGGCGTGATGCCGCCGGCGGTCGGGTTGGGGAAGTTGTAGATGCAGGCCTTCGGATAGGCGGCGATCAGGGCATCGAGACTCAGCGGTCCGCCGGTGGAATTGATCGCGGCGTTCAGCAGCACCGGCAGGCCGGTGGCCGGGAAGGGCTTGCTGCCGGACCGAGCCCACTTCACCTCGGCGGGCGTGGCGCCGTAGGTGGTGTAGCCGTCGGCGTCGATGGTCGAAGGCCCCATGTCGGTGGCCGTCGTGACCAGGTTCAGCCAGTCGTTGCCGTCGCACTGCAGGCTCACCGTGTAGGTCACGTAGACGTCCTGCAGCAAGGTCGTGTCGCCGGTATTGAGCTTCATCGCGAAGCGGATGCCCGGGAACTCGGACAGCTTCACCCCATGCAGCAGGTTGATGCCGTAGACGGACTTGTTGCCGGTGACCGCGTTGTTCTTGCTGGGCACGCTGGCCAGCGCGTGGGCGGTGGTCTGCATCTCGATGACCTTCAGGCCCTGGTCGTCGGCGATCGCGACCCAGGCCTGGTTGTCCGAGAAGTCGGTGGTGCAGGCCGGCAGCGCGGAGGCGCTCTGGGTGCAGTCGGTGTCCTTCCAGGTCTTGGGCGCAGGGGCAGGCTCGGGGGCGGGTGCGGGCGCCGGCGCCGCTTCGATAGAGGAGAGCGCCGGGGCCGGGGCGGCGGGTGCCGGCGCGGCGACAGCCTGCGCGGCCGCGGGTGGCGCGACGGTGCTGGTCGCCACCGGCCATGCGCCACCGCCGCCGCCTCCGCCGCAACCGGCCAATGCCAGGGCGGCTGTCGCGGCGGTGATCATGGCCGCGCGGGGAGGGGGACAGGAAAGAAAGTTCATTCGATGGCCGGAAGAGTGCGATCGAATGACTGTATTAAAAGGTACGCGTTGCGCGACCACCGAAGTCGACGACGTCGTGACTTAATCGTCCATCGCGCCGCATAACCTCCCCACGGCGTCGCCGTTGAACAACGGCCACCCGCTCAGCGCAGGATCCGGCCTTCCTTGGTGATGCTGATCAGGTCGATGCTGCGCCCCGGGTCGCGCAGGCCCGGGCGCAGGTTGATTCGGAAGCCGCCGACGTCGTAGTCCGTCATGCCGGCCATCGCGCGCTGCAAGGTGGCGGGCGTGTAGGCCTTGCCGGCGCGGCGCACCGCCTCGGCCGCGGCCTTGGTGGCGATGAAGCCCTCGAGGCCCTCGTACGAAGGCGCCTGGTCCGAGTTCTCGATCGCCGCCAGGTACTCCTTGACGATCGGGATCGCCGAGGGGCGCGGCGAAGGCACGACCTGCGAAATCACGATGCCGCCGATGTCCTTGCCGAGTTCCGCATAGAGCGGATCGATGCCGACGATCGAGAACGCGGTGAAGTTGCCGGCGTAGCCGGTCTTTCGGAGCCGCCGGATGACGTCGGCCGTGGTGCTCGAGAGCGACACCAGCACGATGGCCTGCGGCGACTGCTTCTGGACTGCGGCCAGTGCCGATTCGAGCTTGTCGCCGCTGGCCGGCACCAGGGCGCTCGCCACCAGCGGCGCCAGCTTGAGATCGGTCATCGCCTGCTGCACGGCGGCCAGGCCGGCGCGGCCCATCGCGTCGTCGTCGCCGATCAGCGCGATGCGGGTCTGGCCGACCGCTTCGCACTGGCGGACGATCTTGAAGGCCTCGTCCGCCATGCTGGGCCGGACGTGGAACACGTTGGGATGCGCGGCGCCGCGCAGGTTGTCGGCCGCCGCGAAAGGCGCGAACAGGATGCTGCCCTGCTTGGCCGCGACCGCCGCGCCGGCGTCGCTGCTGGCGGTGCCGACGAAGCCGAACAGCATGTCGGCCTTGTGCGTGTCTAGCAGCGTGCGCGCGTTGGCCGTGGCGCGGGTCGCGTCGTAGCCGTCGTCCAGCTGCACCAGCTTCAGCTGGATTCCGCTGGCGGCGCTGCTCTCGTTGAACTCGGTCGCGTAGAGTCGAGCGCCGGCCGCGAAGGCCAGTCCGATCTCGCTGGCTGCGCCGGTCAGGGGCACCGATTGGCCGAGGACGACGGTGCGCGCTGCAGCAGCGGCAGGGCGCGGCGCAGTCTGGGCCTGGCTGGGGCCGGCCAGGCCGCCGAGGCCTGCGCCCAGCAGCAGCGCGGCGCCGGAGTTCGCCAGCCAGGTCCTGCGATTCAGCATCATTGGAAGCCTTTCACTACATTTATTAAAAAATGTAGCAACTTTGGTGCCTCCAACGAAGGGATTAAGTCACGGTGGGGTGGCCACTGAAGCCCGTCGGGCGGCTGGCGGCACCACCGCCGGATCCAAATTTGTTAACTTTTGTATTTGAGTTGTGGCTTTTTGCACAGGGGCCAAGGGGTGTCCGCTGGCAACATCCTGGCTGTGCCGGAATAGCTCCGGATGGATGAAATGAAGCAAACGTCAACTGAAATCGCACTGCTGGAAAGCGCGCTGCTGGCCATCGAGAAAGTGCTGGCCCACGCCGACAGCGAACTCCAGGGCACCCTGTACCTGGGGCCGACCGCCAACCTGCCGCTGGAAGCGCTGCGCACCGCCTCGCAGACCGACGAGCAGCGGTTCCGCGCCAGTGCGGCCCAGACCGCGGCCAACATCTGCCTCAGCTCGGCCGCCGCCCTGGTCGATGTCAGCCAGGCGCTGCTGAACCGCCGCCGCGACAGCTCGGACCCGGAACTCGAGCGCGAGTGGCAGGCCCTCATCACGCACACCAAGATCGCAAGCCGCTCGGCCTATCGCGCCGCGCTCATCATGGCGGCGCAGAAGAACCTGCTGCAGGCGCAGGGCGTGGAGCCCACGCCGGCGGGCCAGCTGCCCAGCCTCGCGCACTGAAGGCCGAGCGCCGTTCAGCGGCGCTCGAACACCACGTCCCAGACGCCGTGGCCCAGCTTGAGGCCACGGTTCTCGAACTTGGTCAGCGGCCGGTAGTCCGGCTTCGGCGCATAGCCGTCGGCGGTATTGCGCAGCAGTGGCTCGCCCGACAGCACCTCGAGCATCTGCTCGGCGTAGGGCTGCCAGTCGGTGGCGCAGTGCAGGTAGCCGCCGGGCGCCAGCCGATCGGCCAGCTTGCGCACGAAGGGCGGCTGGATCAGGCGGCGCTTGTTGTGCCGCGTCTTGTGCCAGGGGTCCGGAAAGAACACGTGCACGCCCGCCAGCGACGCCGGCGGCAGCATGTGGTCGAGCACGTCGACCGCGTCGTGGGCGCAGATGCGGATGTTCTGCAGCTGCTGTTCGCCGATGCGCTTGAGCAGCGCGCCGACACCGGGTTCATGCACCTCGCAGCAAAGGAAGTTCTTCTCGGGCATCAGGGCCGCGATGTGCGCCGTCGCCTCGCCCATGCCGAAGCCGATCTCGAGCACGGTCGGGGCCTGGCGGCCGAAGGCGGCGGCGAAGTCCAGCGCTTCGGCACGGTAGGGAAGCAGGAAGCGCGGCCCGAACTGCTCGTAGGCCCGGGCCTGGCCTTCGGTGGTGCGGCCGCCACGCTTGACGAAGCTCTTCAGCCGGCGGTGCAGCGGATGCGCCTCGCCGGTGGGTTTGTCGCCCGCGGGCGCATCGGCCGGCGGGTCGGAGGGGAGGTCGGTGGGAGAACTGGGAGTCACGGCGGCGGATTGTAGAGACCGCGCCATTCGACCACCCATGAGGCGAGCGCTTCGGCCGGGGTGGCGGCGGCCGCCCGCCGCAGCCCGAGCACCTGTGCTGCACGCTGCAGCGCCGCCAGCGCCTCTGCCGGCGTCGACGTGGCAAGCGCTTCGGCGCCGTTCTGCTTGGACAGCTTGTCGCCGTCGGCGGCGAGCACCAGCGGCGTATGGAGGTAGCTCGGCGTCGGCAGTCCGAGGGCCTGCTGCAGCAGGATCTGGCGTGCCGTGTTGTCCGCCAGGTCTTCACCGCGCACCACGTCGGTCACGCCCTGGTCGGCGTCGTCCACCACCACCGCGAGCTGGTAGGCCCACGGCCCGTCGGCGCGCTTGAGAACGAAGTCGCCGACCTCCTGCCCGACCGACTGTTGCCGGGCGCCGAGACGGCGGTCGTTCCATTGCAGCAGGCCGGCGCCCCGAACCGCTTCGAACTTCGAGGTCGCGAAGCGCCAGGCCCGTGCCGGCTTGCCGTGCAGGCCGTCGCGGCAGGTGCCGGGGTAGACCCGTTCGCCATGGCGTGCGTGCGCGATGCCGCGTGCGGCCAGTGCCTGCTCGATGTCCTTGCGCGAACAGCCGCAGGGGTAGGCCCACTGCGCGGCCACGAGGCGATCGAGCGCGTCCTGGTAGAGGCCCGTGCGGCGGGTCTGCCACTCGGGCGCGGCATCGGGCAACAGCCCGCAGGCGGCCAACTGCGCGAGGATGCGCTGGTCCATGCCGGGCAGGCAGCGTTCGGTGTCGGCATCCTCGATGCGCACCAGCCAGCGTGCCTGCGGGCCGCGGGCCCGGACGTCGAGCCAGCTGGCCAGTGCCGCGACCAGCGAGCCGGCATGCAGCGGCCCGGTCGGCGAAGGCGCGAAACGGCCGATCCGGCGCATCGGTCCGGCGAGCGGATCAGGCCAGCTTGAGCGCCAGCGTCAGGCCGGAGAGGAAGGCGTCCTCGACCCGATGGCCGGTGCACCAGTCGCCGGCGATGCCGATGCGGGCCTTGGCGTCCCACAGGTGCGGCTTGCCCACCGGCACCTGGGTCTGCGCCTCGGGCCAGCAGCGGGCCTGCGCGTGCGAAGGCTCGGCGCGGATGCCGGTGATCTCGGCGAAGGCGCGCAGCAGCTTGGCCTCGACCCGCGCGGCGTCGTCGCGCAGGTGCTCCTGCGACCAGGCGGCGCTGGCCTGCAGGGTCCAGCGCTCGATCGGATCACGCCCGGGCTTGGACGATTCGCGCGCCAGCCAGGCCACGCGATGGTGGGTGCTGCGGGCGGCGTTCCATTGCGGCCCCAGGTGCGACAGCGTCGGCTGGTTGGCCTGGGGAAAGGCGATCATCAGCGTCCAGCAGGGCGCGATGCGAACCGGCTCGATCCGGCGGCTGAGGTCGGCGGACAGTCCGCCGTCGCCCAGCAGCGCGCGGGCCCGCGCCGGCGGTACGGCCAGCAGCACCGCGTCGAACCCGGAATAGACATGCTGCGAGTCGTCGGCACCGGCCGTGCGCAGCTGCCAGCGCCGGCCGTCGAGGGCGTCGCGCTCGATCTGCTTCACGTGGGTGCCGGTCAGCAGCGCGTCGCCGAGCGGCTGGGCCCAATGGGCGACCAGCGCATCCATGCCGGGCTGGGCGACGAAATGCGGTTCGCGCGCCGGCAGGGCGGCCTCGGCGACCCGGCCGTGGGCGTCGAGCACGCGCACCAGGTTGGCGCTCCAGGGCTTGCAGATCTGGGGGGTGGTTTCCAGCACCCGTGCGAAGCGCGGATCGCGCACCGTGAAGTACTGGGCGCCGCTGTCGAAGCGGCCGAAGGGGGTGGACTCGCTGGCCATGCGGCCGCCGGCGGCGGCTTCGCGTTCGAACACCGTCACGCGGTGGCCGGCCTGCAGCAGCGTTCGGGCACAGGCCACGCCGGCGATGCCGGCGCCGATGACGGCGTAGTGGCGGGAGGCGGGGGATCGGTGGCGGTCGGCGTCGGGGCGCAGTGTCATGGCAGTCTCTCGGTTGTTGCCATGTGACTCTAACCGGGTTGGCTAGCGCCCACGGTGGCGTTCGAGCAAGGCGCGGCGCGTGCCTTCGTTGTCGAAGCGCTCCAGCCACCACTGCATCGCGCGGCCCGGGCTGCCGGCGCTGCGCACCCGCCAGGCGCAGTGCATGGTCGCGATCGGCAGCACCCGCTCGGTCTTGCGTTCGACCAGGTGGCCGGCCTCGATGTACGGGCGCGCCATCGGTTCCGGCAGGAAGCCGCCGCCCAGCCCGTGCAGCTGGGCCGCCAGCTTGGCCTGCATGGTCGGCACCGTCAGTACATCCTGGCCGCCGACCAGGTTGACCGTCATGCTCGGCCCCGAGCGCGCCGAGTCGGCCGCGGCCACCGCGCGATGCTGGCGCAGCACGTCGTCGCTGAGCGGCTCCGGGAGCCGGGCCAGCGGATGGTGCGGCGCCACCGCGTAGACGAAGAACAACTGGCCCAGCGGCCGGCTGCGGATGCCGGTGGCGGTGAAGGCCAGGCTGGCGGCATCGAGCACCGCGCCGACCGCCAGGTCGGCCTCGCCGCTGGTCAGGGCCTCGATGGTGCCGAGCAGGGTTTCGTCGCGCAGCTTGAGCCGCGTCGGCGGCTCCAGGGCATAGAAGGCGCTGACCAGGTCCAGCAGCGGGTCGCGCGCGATCACGCTGTCGACCGCGATCGTCAGCATCGGTTCCCAGCCGGTGGCGATGCGCTTGACCCGGTTGGCGACCGCGTCGATCTCGCCCAGCAGGCGGGACGATTCGCGCAGCAGCTCGACGCCGGCCTCCGTCACCTGCGCCTGGCGTCCGCTGCGGTCGAACAGCAGCACGTCGAGCGCGTCCTCGATCAGCCGCACCCGGTAGCTCAGGGCGCTCGGCACCAGGTTCAGCGAGCGGGCGGCAGCGGCGAAGCTGCCGGTGCTGGCCACGGTTTGCAGCATGGCCAGGGCATCCGGCGTCAGCACGTCACGGGCGGTGGGCATCGGGCTCGATCATTCAAAAAAATTGAATGATGCCATCAAAGCCGGACGCTTTCAGGGCCGGCCCCGGACCCTAAAGTTGAGGCATCCGCTGCGCACAGGGCGCGGCATTTCGGAAGGCCCTCCACGAGAGGGCAGGAGTTCGACGATGTTGCAGGTTCGCAAATCCCAGGAACGCGGTTATGCCGATCACGGCTGGCTGCGCTCCTTTCACAGCTTCTCTTTCGCAGGCTACTACGATCCGGCCCACATGGGCTTCGGCAATCTGCGCGTGATCAACGAGGACCGGGTCGCCGCCGGTGCCGGCTTCGGCACCCATGGCCACAAGGACATGGAGATCATCAGCTATGTCCTTTCCGGCGAGCTGGCGCACAAGGACAGCATGGGCAACGTGGAATCGATCCCGCCCGGCGACGTCCAGCGCATGAGCGCGGGCCGCGGCGTGATGCACAGCGAGTTCAACCACAAGGCCGATGAGACCACGCACTTCCTGCAGATCTGGATCGAGCCGAACGTGCGCGGCATCGCGCCGGGCTACGAGCAGAAGACCTTCCCGGCCGATGAGAAGCGCGGCCGCCTGCGTCTGGTCGCGTCGCCCGATGGCGCCGACGGCTCGGTGCTGCTGCATGCCGACGCCCGCCTGTTCGCGGGCCTGCTCGACGGCGACGAACAAGCCAGCCTGGCGCTGGACCCGAAGCGCAAGAGCTACGTGCACCTGGTGCGCGGCGAACTCGAAGCGAATGGCACGAAGCTCGCTACGGGTGACGCTGCGCTGATTGAAGGCGAAAGCCGGCTGACGCTCGGTGCCGCCAAGGATGCTGAAGTGCTCGTATTCGATCTCGCAGCCTGAGATCCAAACTTTTTTTCAACCTAGAGGAGTCCATCCCATGTCCACCACCACCGCCCCCTACGCCGCCGCGCCCAGCGCCGGCGCCACGCAAGACTCGCTCGCGCTGCTCGGCCGCGTGCTGATCGCCTTGCTCTTCGTGCCGGCCGGATTCGGCAAGATCGGCGGCTTCGCCGGCGTCGTCGGCTACATCGGCGCCGTCGGCCTGCCGATGCCGCAGCTCGGCGCGGTCATCGCGATCGCCGTGGAACTCGGTCTCGGCCTGCTGCTGCTGGTCGGCTACAAGACGCGCATCGTGTCGATCGTGCTGGCCGTGTTCACGGTCGCGACGGCGGTGTTCTTCCACAACTTCTGGGCCATGCCCGCCGACAAGGCGTACATCAACCAGCTGATGTTCTTCAAGAACATCGCGATCGCCGGTGGTCTGCTTGCGATCGCCGCCCTCGGCGCCGGTCGATTCTCGATCGACCGGAAGTAGTCCTCGCCCCAGCCCGGCCGCGCCGGCCGGGCTATTGCGTACGATGCGCGATTGTTTTCTTCCAGGAAGTATTCGATGGCGGACATCGTCGTAGTTTTCCATTCGGGCTATGGCCATACGCAGCGCATCGCGCAGGCGGTGGCCGACGGCGCCGAGGCCCACATGCTGGCGATCGACGCCGACGGCAATCTCCCGGCCCACGGCTGGGAGCTGCTGGCGGCGGCCGATGCGATCATCATGGGCGCGCCCACCTACATGGGCGGGCCGAGCTGGCAGTTCAAGAAGTTCGCCGACGCCTCCTCGAAGGTCTGGTACGTGCAAGGCTGGAAGAACAAGCTCTTCGCCGGCTTCAGCAACAGCGCCGCCATGAACGGCGACAAGGACGCCACGCTGACCTACCTCTGGCACCTAGCGATGCAGCACAGCGGGCTGTGGGTCAGCCTCGGGATCATGCCGAGCAACGACAAGGCGGCGACGCGCGACTCGCTCAATTACGTCGGCGGCTACAACGGCCTGCTGACGACATCGCCCACCGACGCGAGCCCGGCCGAAATGGCCCGTGGCGACTTCGACACCGCACGCGCGTTTGGCGAGCGGGTCGCCGAGGTGGCAAGATCGCGGGCCTGATCCCGCAACCGCCCCACGGAGAACCCCGATGACCGCACCGCTTCTGCTTCAACCCCACGACAAGGACCTCGGCGGCGGCTTCAAGGTGCGGCGATTGCTGCCGGCGGCGAAGCAGCGCTCGGTCGGCCCGTTCGTCTTCTTCGACCATTTCGGGCCGGCCACCGAGACGCCGGGCTCCGAGCACGACGTGCGCCCGCATCCGCACATCGGCCTGGCGACCGTCACCTATCTCTTCGAGGGCGCGATGATGCACCGCGACAGCCTCGGCAGCGTGCAGGAGATCCGCCCCGGCGCGATCAACTGGATGACCGCCGGGCGCGGCATCGTGCACTCCGAGCGCAAGCCCGACACGCTGCGCGATGCCACCTACGTCAACCACGGCCTGCAGCTGTGGGTCGCCTTGCCCCAGGCCCACGAAGAAGTCGAGCCGAGCTTCGTCCACACCGCGGCGGCAGACATTCCGGCGCTGGAGGTGCAGGGTGTGCCGGTGCGGGTGCTGGTCGGCGAAGCGTTCGGCGTTCGTTCGCCGGTGGCGACGCTGTCGCAGACCGTCTACCTCGACGTGGCGCTGCCGGCGGGCGGGCGATTCGAACTGCCGGCGCTGGCGCGCGAGCTCGCGGTCTATCCGGTCGATGGCGACATCACGCTCGACGGCGAGCCGGTGGCGCAGCACCAGATGGCGATGCTGGCCGAAGGCCAGGGCGGCGTGCTGGCCGCGCAGGGCGCGGTGCGTCTGGTGGTGATCGGCGGCGAGCCGCTCGACGGGCCGCGCTTCATCACCTGGAACTTCGTATCGAGCCGTCGCGAGCGCATTCTCGAGGCCGGCGCCGACTGGGCCGCCCAGCGCATGGGCCATGTGCCCGGCGAAACCGAATTCATTCCGCTGCCGGGCCATCCGTTCCAGGTGCAGCAGGCGGCGGATTCCGGCACGACGCCGGTCTGAGCCTCAGTTCTTTTTGAGCGCCAGGTCCGGGTCTTCCGAGGCCCGCGCGCTGGCGCGGTTCGAACGCGCGCTCAGGTCCGGCGCCAGCGATTCGCGGCCGTCGAACACGAAGCACTCGCCGTGGTAGTGCGCACCGCCGACCTGTTCGAAATACTTGAGGATGCCGCCTTCGAGCTGCAGCACATCGGCCAGGCCGGCCTCGCGCATCAGGATCGCGGCCTTTTCGCAGCGGATGCCCCCGGTGCAGAAGCTGACCACGGTCTTGCCGACCAGTTCGTCGGCGTGCTGCTTCAGTGCCTTGGGGAATTCGGTGAACTTGCCGATCCGCCAGTCGATCGCGCCGTCGAAGCTGCCGTGGTCGACCTCGAAGGCATTGCGGGTGTCGAGCAGCGCCACCGGCCTGCCGGCGTCGTCGTGCCCCTGGTCGAGCCAGCGCTTGAGCGTCGGGGCGTCGACGCCCGGCGCCCGGCCTGCGGCCGGCTGGATCGCCGGATGGTCCATCCGGATGATCTCGCGCTTCAGCTTGACCAGCATGCGCCGGAACGGCTGCGCCTGCGACCAGCTCTCCTTGGCCTCCAGGTCGGCAAAGCGGGAATCGGCGCGCAGTTCCCCGAGGAAGGCGTGGACGTTTCCTTTTTCCCCGGCGAGGAACAGGTTGATGCCTTCAGGCGCCAGCAGGATGGTGCCCTTGAGCGCCAGCGCATGGGTGCGGGCACGCAAGTGCTCGCGCAGCTCGGCGCTGTCGGCGATGCCGACGAATTTGTAAGCGGCGATGTTCAGTATTTCTTGCACGGGGCGCGATTGTAGGGATGCCCGCATCACATCGTGGAGGCGGCGTTTTCTACAATGGCCGGATGTTCGTTCACCTGCGCCTGCACACCGAGTTTTCCGTCGTCGACGGCACCAACCGCATCGATGAAGTCGTCAAGGCCGCGGCCGCCGACGGCCAGCCTTCGCTGGCGATCACCGACCTCAACAACCTGTTCGGCGCCGTCAAGTTCTACAAGGAGGCGCGCGGCAAGGGCGTCAAGCCGGTGCTGGGCGCCGAAATCCATGTCGAAGGCCTGGGCGCCGAGCCGGGCGCGCTGACCCGCATCATCCTGCTGGTGCAGAACAAGGAAGGCTACCTGCACCTGTCCGAGCTGCTGGCGCGCGCCTGGACGCAGAACGTCGGCCGCGGCCAGGCCCAGGCGGCCTGCAAGCTGGCCTGGCTCGAGGAACTGCAGGGCGGGCTGATCGCGCTGTCGGGCGCGCAGGCCGGGCCGCTCGGCGCGGCGCTGCTGCAGGGCCAGGAAGAGCGCGCCGCCGAGATCGCACTGCAGCTCGCCGGACTGTTCCCGCACCGCTTCTACATCGAGCTGCAGCGGGCCGGCCGGCCCGACGACGAGCCGCACGTGATCGCCGCCGTCAAGCTCGCCGCGCGCCTCAGGCTGCCGGTGGTCGCGACCCATCCGGTGCAGTTCGCCACCGCCGACGACTACGAGGCGCACGAGGCGCGGGTCTGCATCTCCGAGGGCGAGATCCTCGGCAACCCGCGCCGGGTGCGCAAGTTCACGCGCGAGCAGTACTTCAAGTCCTCGGCCGAGATGGCGGCGCTGTTCGCCGACGTGCCGAGCGCGTTGGCCAACACGGTCGAGATCGCCAAGCGCTGCAACCTCACGCTGGTGCTCGGCAAGCCGCAGCTGCCGAACTTCCCGACGCCCAACGGCATGCCGATCGAGGAGTACTTCCGCGTCGCCTCGTTCGAAGGGCTCGAAGAGCGCCTGGCGCACCTGTACCCTGACGCCGCCAAGCGCGATGCCGAGCGGCCGCGCTATGTCGAGCGGCTCGAGTTCGAGATCAACACGATCCTGAAGATGGGCTTCCCGGGCTACTTCCTGATCGTCGGCGACTTCATCAACTGGGCCAAGAAGAACGGCTGTCCGGTCGGTCCGGGCCGGGGCTCGGGTGCCGGCTCGCTGGTGGCCTACGCGCTCAAGATCACCGACCTCGACCCGCTCGAATACAAGCTGCTGTTCGAACGCTTCCTGAACCCCGAGCGGGTTTCGATGCCCGACTTCGACATCGACTTCTGCCAGGGCAACCGCGACCGCGTGATCGACTACGTCAAGGACAAGTACGGCCGCGACGCGGTGAGCCAGATCGCCACCTTCGGCACCATGGCCGCGCGGGCCGCGATCCGCGACGTCGGCCGGGTGCTCGACATGAGCTACATGTTCTGCGACGGCGTCAGCAAGCTGATCCCGAACAAGCCCGGCAAGCCGGTCACGATCCAGTACCCGCCCGCGGACCTGTCGGAAGCCGACCGGGAAAAGTACGCGATCGCCGCCGAGCCGCAGCTCGCCGCCCGCATCGAAAAGGAAGAAGAAGTCCGCATGCTGGTCGAGCTGGCGCAGAAGCTCGAAGGCATGACCCGCAACATCGGCATGCACGCGGGCGGCGTGCTGATCGCGCCGGGCAAGCTCACCGACTTCTGCCCGCTCTACCAGCAGCCGGGCAGCGATTCGGCCGTGAGCCAGTACGACAAGGACGACGTCGAGGCCGTGGGCCTGGTCAAGTTCGACTTCCTGGGCCTGGCCACGTTGACGATCCTGGAGATCGCCAAGGACTTCATCGTCGCGCGCCACAAGGGCCAGGAGAACTTCGCCTTCGAGAACATCCCGCTCAACGACGTGCCCACCTACAAGCTCTTCTCCGAGGGCAAGACCGAGGCCGTGTTCCAGTTCGAATCGCGCGGCATGCAGGGCATGCTGAAGGACGCGCGGCCGACCCGGCTCGAGGACCTGATCGCGCTCAACGCGCTGTACCGTCCCGGCCCGATGGACCTGATCCCGAGCTTCGTGGCGCGCAAGCACGGCCGCGAGCCGGTTGAGTATCCGCACCCGCTGGTGGCCGAGATGCTGTCCGAGACCTACGGCATCATGGTCTACCAAGAGCAGGTGATGCAGACCGCGCAGATCCTGGGCGGCTACTCGCTCGGCGGCGCCGACCTGTTGCGCCGCGCGATGGGCAAGAAGAAGGCCGAGGAAATGGCCGAGCACCGCGAGATCTTCCGCAAGGGCGCGGCCAAGAACGACATCGACCAGAAGAAGGCCGACGAGATCTTCGACCTGATGGAGAAGTTCGCGGGCTACGGCTTCAACAAGTCGCACGCGGCCGCCTACTCGCTGCTGGCGTACCACACGGGCTGGCTCAAGGTCCACTACACGGCCGAGTTCTTCTGCGCCAACATGACGGTGGAAATGGACGACACCGACAAGCTCAAGGTGCTGTTCGAGGACGCCCAGAAGAACTTCGGCATCAGCTTCGAGCCGCCGGACGTGAACCGCGGCAACTACCGCTTCGAGCCGGTCACCGATCGCGTGATCCGCTACGGACTCGGCGCGGTCAAGGGCACGGGCCAGCTCGCGGTCGAGGCGATCGTGAAGGCACGCGAGGAGGGCGGCGCGTTCACGAGCCTGTTCGACTTCTGCGTGCGCGTCGACCGCCAGCGCATCAACAAGCGCACCGTCGAGGCCCTGATCAAGGCCGGCGCCTTCGATGCGATCCAGCAGAACCGGGCCTCGCTGATCGCCTCGGTCGACCGCGCCTTCGAATTCGCCAACGCGACCCAGGCCAACGTGGCGCAGGCCGACATCTTCGGCGACTGCGAGCACGGCTCGGCGACCCAGGAGCCCGGCCTGGTCGACGCCACGCCCTGGGGCGTCAAGGAGCGGCTCACCTACGAGAAGACGGCCGTCGGCTTCTACCTGTCGGGCCACCTGTTCGACGAGGTCGAGCACGAGGTGCGGCGCTTCTGCAAGCGCGAGATCGACGAGCTGCTCGACAGCCGCGAGCCCCAGGTGATCGCCGGCATCGTGAGCGACTTCAGGGTCATCAACGGCCAGCGCGGCCGGCTCGCGATCTTCAAGCTCGACGACAAATCGGGCGCGATCGACGGCACCGCCGACGAAGCGCTCTTCAATGCCAACCGCAATGTGCTCAAGGACGACGAGCTGGTGATCGTCAGCGGTCGCCTGCAGCCCGGCCGCGGCGGTTTCGAGGCCCGCTTCCAGGTCCAGCAGGTCTGGGACCTGGCCACGGCGCGCTGTCGTTTCGGCAAGTTCCTGCGCGTGGCGGTGAACGGCAAGGCGCCCGACATCGCGCGGTTGGTCAAGGACTTCCCGCCGCGCACCGAGCAGAGCGAGCACGGCGAGCTGCGGCAGGGGCTGGGCGTGCGCCTGTCGATGGCGCGCGGCGGCGCACAGGTCGAACTGCAGCTGGGCGAGCGGGCGAAGTTCTTCCCCACCGATGCGGCGCTGGCCAGCTGGACGGCGCAGGCCGATGCGGGCAAGGCGGCGGTGGTCTACGAGTAGACCCGTGCATGTTCAGCCTCGACCGCGAGCTGTTCCTGCTGCTCAACGCCGACGCGGACGCGCAGGACTGGCTGATCGGCACGGCCTATTTTCTGGCCGTCCATGCGCACTGGCTGTTGCTGGCGCTCGTGCTGGGGCTGGCGCTTCACCGCTGGCGGCCGCTGGTCAGGCCGCTGGCGGGCGCCGTGCTGGCGATCGGCATCGGGAGCGTGGCCTGCGAGCTCATCGGGATGATGTGGGATCGGCCGCGGCCGTTCGAGCAGGGCCTGGGCGTCCCGCACCTCGTCCATGGCGGCAGCCCGTCCTTCCCGAGCAGCCACGCCACGGCGTATGCGGCGCTGGCCTTTTCGTTCCTGCTGGTGGCGAGATACCGCCAGGTCGGCGGGGCCCTGCTCGTGCTGGCGGGGCTCGTGAGCGTGGCGCGTGTGGTGGTCGGGGTGCACTTTCCGCTGGACATCGCGGCCGGCGCCGCCATCGGGTGCCTGGCCGCGGTCGCCGCGCATTCACTGGTCGAATGGATGTTCGGCATCGCCCGATCCGTGGGGATTCGCAAAGGCTCGTAGCGAGCCGATGCGTCCGAAGGCGCCGCCGGCCCTCACGCTGCGCCGACTGGATCAGCGTTTCGGCCGCAGCGTCACGATCAACCGCGGCGGCACCGTGCCGTCGATGTCGCGCGGCAGCTTCTCGGTTTTCTGCAAGGCGCGCAGGGCGGCGTCGTCCCAGTTCGGCAGGCCGCTGGTCTTGACCAGCTGCGGCGTGCCGACGATGGTGCCGTCGGGCGCCAGCCGGACGTCGAACTCGGCGCCCGGATTGCCGCTCACCAGATCGGCGTCGGGGAACACCACGTTCGGCCGCACCGCGGCGGCGACCTTGCCGCCGTAGCTGCCCGACGGGCCCGACGACTTCGCGGCAGCGCCTTCTCCGCCCGAGCCGGCCATCGCCTGCATCCGCTTGAGCGTGGCCGCCCGATCAGCGGCGGCCTGCGCAGTCTGCTTGGCCTCGGCTTCCTTCTTCTTCGCGGCTTCGGCCTGCTTGGCGGCCTCGGCCTCCTTGCGCTTCTGTTCGGCGAGCTTCTTCTGCTCTTCCTTCTTGCGCTCGGCCTCGTCCTCGGCGCGCTCGCGTGCCTCGGCCTCGCGCTTTTCCTGCGCCGCCTTCTTCTGGGCTTCGAGCTTCTTCTGCTGCTGGGCCTGCTGCTCGAGTTCGCGCTCCTTCTGCTCCTTCAGTTCCTTCTGCTTCTTCTCGCGTTCGAGGGCAATGTCGGGCGCCTTCGGCGCGGGTGTCGGCTCGGGCGGTCGAACCGCCTGGGGCGGTGGCGGCGGAGGAGGGGGCGGCGGTGGGGCCGGGGTCGGCGTCGGGGCCGGCGGCACCGGCACCGGTGCCACGGCGCGCGGGGCGGCCTGCTGCACCGTGGTCGACCACAGTTCGGCCTCGACGGCGTCGTTCTCGGCCTCGCGCCGCCAGTTCACGCCCCAGGTCAGGGCGGCGATCAGCAGCGCATGGGCGACCAGGGCCAGCGCCACGGCGCGCGGCGTGCCGCGCTGCGGCGGCGGCGCGAATTCGGGACGGTCGGCGGCGAGCGACACTTACCTGGCGCCCGTGGTTTGGACCGACAGCCCGACCCGCTCGATGCCGCTGCGCTTGAGCTGGTTCATGGCCTTCACGACGGTCTCGTACTTGACGGTCTTGTCGGCGCTGATCACCACCGGCCGCTCGGCATCGCCGCCTTGCGCCTGCTTGGCGGCGGCGCCGATCTGCGTCATCGGGATCGAGCTGCCGCCGCTGCCGGTCGACGGGTCTTTCTTGATCTGCACCTCGTCGTCGCTCTTGATCACGATCTCGATCGGGCGGTCGGGTTGCTTGTTGGCCTTGTCGACGCTCGGCAGGTTGATCACGCTCGGCGTGATCAGCGGCGCCGTGACCATGAAGATGATCAGCAGCACCAGCATCACGTCGATGAACGGGACCATGTTGATCTCGTTGATCGTGCGGCGGCCGCGGCCGCGGGAGGACATGGCGGGCATGGTGCGGGCTCCGTTCAGCGGCCGGCCGGGGTCACCGACGCCGGATTCACGTGGGCCGTGAGGTTGCGCTGCAGGATGTTCGAGAACTCTTCGATGAAGGTCTCGAGCGCGATCGCGATCTTGTCGATCTCGCGCGCGAAGCGGTTGTAGGCGACCACGGCGGGAATCGCGGCGAACAGGCCGATCGCGGTGGCGACCAGCGCCTCGGCGATGCCGGGCGCGACGGTGGAAAGCGTCACCTGCGCCAGTGCGGCCAGGCCGGTGAAGGCATGCATGATCCCCCAGACCGTGCCGAACAGGCCGACATAGGGCGAGACCGAACCGACCGTGGCCAGGAAGGACAGGTTCTGCTCGACCGCATCGAGCTCGCGCTGGTAGCTGGCCCGCATGGCGCGGCGCGAGCCGTCGAGCAGGGTGCCGGTGTCGGACACGTGGCGTTCGCGCAGCTTTTGATATTCGCGCATGCCGGAGGCGAAGATGCGCTCCATCGGGCCGGCGAACTTGGCGTTCTGGGCCGCCGACGAGAACAGCTCGTTGAGGCTGGTGCCGGACCAAAAGTCGCGCTCGAAGTCCTCGTTGAGCGAGCGGGTGCGCTTGAGCGCGAAGTACTTGCGGAAGATCGCCGCCCAGCTGGCGACGGACACCACGATCAGCAGCAGCACCACGAGCTGCACCGGCAGGCTGGCGTGGAGCAGGAGGGAGAGTATCGACAGGTCTTGTTGATTCATGGCTTGAGAGGTTGAGACATGGAGCCGGCGAAGCGCTCGAGGGTTCCCGAAACTTGGCGCGGGATGCGTGCGGGCCGCAGGCTGGCCGCATCGACCCAGCCGATGCGGATCGTGCCTTCGCACAGCAGGGCCGGGCCCGATGCTGCGCCTTGCTCTGAATTTGATAGCACGCGCTGGGCGATTATCAGGGACGCCGAGCCGATCTGGCGCAGCTCGGCTGTAACCAGCAGTTCATCGTCGAGCCGGGCCGCGCGGTGGTACTTCAGCTGGGTTTCGCTGACCACGAAGATGCCGCCCGTGTCCTCGCGCAGCTGGCGCTGGGCAATGCCGAGGGAGCGCAGCCACTCGGTGCGGGCGCGCTCCATGAACTTCAGGTAGTTGGCATAGAACACGATGCCGCCGGCATCGGTGTCCTCCCAGTAGACGCGAATGGGCAGCGCAAAGCTCATTCGGTCAGGCGGCAACGGCGGCGCCGGCCCAGGCGCGCAGGCGGGCCACCGACTCCTCGAGGTGCGCCATCGAGCTGGCGGTCGAGAAGCGGATGAAGCGTCCGGTCTCGGCACTGCCGAAGTCGCGTCCGGGCGTGACCGCGACATGGGCTTGCTGCATCGCCTCGAAGGCGAAATCCCAGCTGCCGTCGATGCCGAGCTTCTCGGCCAACGAGGAGCAGTCGGCCCAGGCGTAGAAGGCGCCGTCGGGCATCACCGGCACTTTGAGCCCCAGCGCGTTCAGCTGCGGGATGAACCAGTCGCGACGGGCCTTGAACTCGGCCCGGCGGCGCTCGTACTCGGCGATGCTGTCGGCCTCGAAGCAGGCCAGCGCCGCGTATTGCGAGACCGTGCTGGCGCAGATGAAGAGGTTTTGCGCCAGGCGTTCGACCGCCGGCACCAGGGCATCGGGCACCACCAGCCAGCCGAGCCGCCAGCCGGTCATGTTGAAGTACTTGCTGAAGCTGTTGATGCTGATGACCTGGTCGTCGATCGCCAGCGCGGTCTGGCCGAACTGGTCGTCGTACGACAGGCCGAGATAGATCTCGTCGATCAGCGTGATCCCGCCGCGCGCGCTCACGACCTCGTGGATGCGGCGCAGTTCGTCGGGCGCGATCGAGGTGCCGGTCGGGTTCGAGGGCGAGGCCAGCAGCACGCCGCGGGTGCGCTCGGTCCAGGCCGCCTCGACCTTGGCGGCGCTGAGCTGGAAGCGCTCGGCCGCGGTGGTCGGCACCAGCACGGCGCGGCCGTCGGCCGCGGTCACGAAGTGGCGGTTGCAGGGGTAGCTGGGGTCGGGCAGCAGCATCTCGTCGCCGGCTTCGATGAGTGCCAGGCAGGCCAGCTGCAGCGCGGCCGAGGCCCCGGCCGTGATGACGATGCGGCGGGCCGGCACGTCGATCTTGAAGCGCTCGGCGTACCAGCCGCTGATGCGCTCGCGCAGGTGCTCGAGGCCGGTGGCCTGGGTGTACTGCGTGGCGCCGGCGCGGACCGCGCGCGCAGCGGCTTCCTGCACCAGCGGCGGCGCCGTGAAGTCGGGCTCGCCGATGTTCAGGAAGATCATCGGCCGGTCGGTGTGGGCGACCTCGCGCGCCAGCTTGGAGGCCGCCTTCGCGACCTCCATGACATAGAACGGCTCGATCCGTTCGGCCCGCTGCGAAATCCTCATGGCTTCGCCTTGCCGCTCAACCGGTCGGCCTCCACCTCGTCGGGACGCAGTTGGGGCGCCAGACCGTTGAGCACCGCGTTGACGTACTTGTGGCCGTCGGTGCCGCCGAATTCCTTGGCCAGCTCGATGCATTCGTTGAGCACCACGCGCCAGGGCACGTCGAGGCAATGCTTGAATTCGTAGACGCCGATCCACATCACGCCATGCTCGATCGGCGAGATCTCCTCCAGCTTGCGGTCGAGCAGCGGCACGATCAGGGCGTCGAGCTCGTCGGCGCTTTCGATCGACCCGTGCAGCAGCGCGTCGTAGTGGGCCGCGTCGGCCTTGTGGAAGCCGGCCAGGTCACGTGTGAACTGGTCGATCGAGGCGGCGTCGTTGCGCCCCACGAGGTGCTGGTAGAGGGCCTGCAAGGCGAACTCGCGGGCCCGGCTGCGGTTCGACTTGGCGGCGGCCTTGCGCGCCCCGGTGCTGGTGAGCCCGGTGCGGGTCTGGCGCGGCTTGCCGCTGGATGATTTGGTGTCTTCGGTCATGTAAGGGTGGCGAGCAGCTGCGCCATCTCGACCGCCACGCGCGCGGCGTCGCGGCCCTTGTCGGTTTGTCGCGCCACGGCTTGTTCGAGGTTCTCGGTGGTCAGGATCGCGTTGGCGATCGGGATGCGGTAGTCGAGCGCCAGCCGGCTCACGCTGGCGCCGGACTCGTTGGCCACCAGTTCGAAGTGGTAGGTCTCGCCGCGGATGATGCAGCCCAGCGCCACCAGGGCGTCGTAGCGCTCGCGCTCGGCCAGCGCCTGCAGCGCCACCGGGACTTCGAGCGCGCCGGGCACGCTCACGTGCTCGATGTCGTCGTCGGCGACGCCGAGCGCCGCGAGTTCATCCCGGCAGGCCTTGGCCAATGCGTCCGTGATGTCTTCGTTGAATCGCGCCTGCACGATCCCGATGCGGAGGCCCTTGCCGTCGAGCGCGACGTCGGCGCCCTTGTTCGCGTGTTGCATCAGAAGTTTTCTTTCGAGATGTAGCCGGCGATCTCGAGGCCGTAGCCGGCCGCCATGCTGGGCATGCGGCGCGGTGTGCCGAGCAGATTCATCTTGTGGACCCCGCACTCGCGCAGGATCTGGGCGCCGATGCCGTAGCTGCGCAGGTCCATGCGGCCGCGCTCGGGCGCCTGCGCCGGCCGCGCCGTGCCGTCGAACTGCGACAGCAGCTCGGCGCCGGTCTCGCCGCAGTTCAGCAGCACGGCCACGCCCTTGCCCTGGGCCGCGAGATGCGCCAGGCTGGCGTCGAGGCTCCAGGAATGCAGCGCGCGGTTGATTTCGAGCGCATCGAGCACCGACAGCGGCTCGTGCACGCGCACGTCGACCGTGTCGCCGGCATCCCACTTGCCGCGCACCAGCGCCAGGTGCACGCCGTTGCTGGGCTTGTCCTTGAAGGCGTGGGCGGTGAAGGGGCCCCAGGCGGTCTGGATCTCGCGGCAGCCGACCTTCTCGACCAAGGTCTCGGTGCGGCTGCGGTGCTCGATCAGGGCGGCGATGGTGCCGATCTTGATGTCGTGTTCGGCCGCGAACAGCTGCAGGTCGGGCAGGCGCGCCATCGTGCCGTCTTCGTTCATCACCTCGCAGATCACCGAGGCCGGCGAGCAGCCTGCCATGGCCGCCAGGTCGCAGCCGGCTTCGGTATGGCCGGCGCGCATCAGCACGCCGCCGTCGACCGCCTGCAGCGGGAAGATGTGGCCGGGCTGGACCAGGTCGGCGGCCACGGCGTTGGGCGCCACCGCGGCCTGCACGGTGCGCGAACGGTCGGCGGCCGAGATGCCGGTGGTGACGCCCTCGGCGGCCTCGATCGAGACCGTGAACGCGGTCGAGTGCTTGGCGCCGTTGCGCGCCACCATCGGCGGCAGCTGCAGCCGCTCGCACATCTCGCGCGACAACGTGAGGCAGATCAGGCCGCGCGCATGGCGGGCCATGAAGTTGATCGCCTCGGGCGTGACATGGTCGGCGGCGAGCACGATGTCGCCTTCGTTCTCGCGGTCTTCCTCGTCGACCAGGATCACCATGCGGCCGGCGCGCAGCTCGGCCACGATGTCTTCGACCGGTGATATCGGTGCGGGCGCACGGCCGCTGCGCGGGGCGCCGATCGGCGTGACGGATGCATTCATGGGAGCTTGTCTTGGGTAGGTGGTTGGATGGCGCCGGCCTGGAGCATGCGCTCCACGTAGCGGGCAACGGTGTCGATCTCGAGGTTGACCTGGCTGCCTGCCGTGAGGCCGCCGAGCGCGGTGTTCTCGACCGTGTGCGGGATCAGGTTGATGCTGACCTCGCTGCCGTCGGCGACGTCGTTCACGCTGTTGACGGTGAGGCTGACGCCGTTGATCGTGATCGAGCCCTTGTAGGCCAGGAAGCGGGCCAGCGCCGGCGGCGCCAGCACGCGCAGCTCCCAGCTTTCGCCGACGGGTTCGAAACGGCGCACCGTGCCGATGCCGTCGACATGGCCGGACACGATGTGGCCGCCCAGCCGGTCGCTGGCACGCAGCGCCTTCTCGAGGTTGACCCGTGTCTGCGCCTCCGACAGGCCTGCGGTCTTGTCGAGCGATTCGGCCGAGATGTCGATGGTGAACAGCTTTTGCGCCGGGTCGAGGGTGGTGACAGTCATGCAGGCGCCGTTGAGCGCGATGCTGTCGCCGAGCCCCACGTCGTCCAGATAGCCGTCGGGCACCGCAATGCTGAGACGCTTGCCGTGGGAGGAAGAACTGCCGAGGTCGTGGACGGCGGCGATGCGCCCCACGCCGGTGATGATTCCGGTGAACATCGCCGCATTTTCGCAGAGATGCGGGGGCTGCCCGGCCCGCTGCCTAAAACTTGTCCCGGCCGGCGACGCGGGCGACGATCCGCAGGTCGGGCCCGATCGCCTCGAACGACCGGAATTCGAGCGCCAGGGCCTCGTCCAGCGCAGTGAGCGGACCGCCCGCATGGGGCCGGCTGGCGATGCCCAGGCCATCGCCGATGAACTTCGGCGCCAGGTACAGCAGGATCTCGTCGACCAGGCCCTCGCGCATCAGCGAGCCGTTGAGCTTGTGGCCGGCCTCGACGTGCAGTTCGTTGACCTCGCGCCGGGCCAGGTCGGCGAGCAGGGCGGCCAGGTCGACCTTGCCGTCGGCGTTGGCCAGGCAACTGATGGTGGCGCCGCGGGCTTCGAGCGCGAGGGCCTTGGCCTCGTCGCGGGCGGCGGCGTAGATCCAGACCGGGCGCCCGATCTCGAACAGCCGGGCGTCGGGCGGGGTCTGCAGGCGGCTGTCGACGATCACCAGCGGCGGCTGGCGCACGGTCTCGACCAGCCGGACGTCCAGCCGCGGGTCGTCCTCGATCACCGTGCCGACGCCGGTCAGGATGGCGCCGGCGCGGGCGCGCCAGGCGTGGCCGTCGGCGCGGGCCCGCTCGCCCGTGATCCACTGGCTGGTGCCGTTCTCGAGTGCGGTCTTGCCGTCGATCGAGGCCGCGGCCTTGAGCCGGACCCAGGGGCTCTGGCGGACCATCCGACTGAAGAAGCCGAGGTTGAGTTCGCGCGCCTCCATCGCCAGCGGCCCGACTTCGACCTCGACGCCGGCGGCGCGCAGGCGCTCGAAGCCCTGGCCTGCGACCTTCGGGTTGGGGTCGGCGATCGACGCCACGACCCTGCGGATGCCGGCCTCGACCAGCGCATCGCAGCAGGGGCCGGTGCGGCCGTGGTGGGCGCAGGGTTCGAGCGTGACGAAGGCGGTCGCGCCAGCGGTCGAGGCGCCGCGGGCAGCGGCGTCGCGCAGGGCCATCACTTCGGCGTGCGGGCCGCCGGTGCGCTGGGTGTGTCCGCTGCCGACGATCCGGCCGTCGGGCGCGACGATGACGCAGCCGACCGCCGGATTCGGAGGCGCCATGGTGCTGGCCTCCTGCGCCAGCGAGAAGGCGAGAAGCATCGCTTCGGACGGGGTCGGATGCGTGGGCGGGCGGGGGGGCGTGGTGGTGCTCAGGATCGGACTTTCAGCGGTTCCAGCATTCGGCCTGGAGGGCCTCGGTGGCGCTGGCGGAAGCGAGGCCCCGGAGACCGGCCTGATCGAGCGTGAAGCCGCCGCATCTGTCGCCGACCTGGGCGCCCCGGGGGGTGGCGGTCAAAGTGTAGCCGCTGCCCCTGGCCTGCGAGGCCTCGAAGCCGATGGCATAGCTGTTTGAAGGCACGCCTTTCAAGGTCTCCGGGAAATCGGCTTCGTCGTCGAGATAGCTGCCCGTGTGGGTCGCGACGCGCTCGAGCCAGTGCGCCGCCTGCAGCAACCCGGTCCGGGCTTCGGCGCGCCGGCCGCGCCGAACGGCTTCGTGGTAGCTCGGCAGCGAAAGGGCGGCGAGGATGGCCACGATGGCGAGGGCGACCATGACCTCGATCATCGAGAAGGCCGCCGTTCGCCGGGGTCCGCGCCTCGGCGTCATTGCATCTGGCGCCAGCTCGGGCGCCGGATGAAGGTGCCGAGCCGATGCCGGGCAGGCGGCGCCTGCACGCCGGGGGCGGACACGCCGATTTCTTGCTGGGCGCCCCGGATGCCGACGCCGGGCCCGGTCTCGATGCGCGACGGCTGCCCGGCGGTCGCCGCCGGCACGTCGACGTAGAGCGGCGACTTGGGCGCCGCGCCGTTGACGATGTCGATCGTGGTTCGAAAGTGCCGTGCCGGGCTGGTTTTCGTTCCGTCGGCGTTCGCCGGAACGATGCTCCAGATGTCGATCAGGTCGCCCTCGAACCAGCTCGGGTGCTGCAGCACGCGCTCGCGCGCGACCGGCAAATCAAGGAACCACCCTCTGCGCGCCTGGCTGCCGCTGTAGGGGACGGGGTTGGACGACACCGTGCCGGGACCACGGCCCGCGCCGGTGCGCATGCTCTGCGCCACCAGCGCGGCGCGGCCGGTGTAGATCGGGCCCTGGCCCTGTGTCCTGACGCCGCTGACCGCGGAATCGTCGCGGACGCCGTAGACCGTCTGCACCTGGCTGTCGACGCGGTCGGCGACCGTGAGTTCGCGCCCGGTCCCGAATGCCAGCATCACGCCGCCGTCCGGATGCGCCTTCCAGACCGGTGCGGTCGTGATCGGCTGGCGCGACACGACGGAGCCGGGGCGGGTCGCGATGAACAAGGGAACCCCGCCGAAGGCGACTTCCCATTGACCGGGCGAGACTGCGCCGAGGTCGAACTTCCAGAGGTTGCCGTGCAGGTCGCCCGCATAGGCAAGGTCGGGGGTGCCGTTGCCGTCGAGGTCGATCAGGCGAGGCGCCGAAAGCCCGTTGCCGCGGCCCGCGACCTTGTCGCCCTCGGCAGCGATCTTGAACAGTTCCCGTCCTTCGTCGAGGTACTGGATCAGCAGGACAGCCCGTTCGTCGGCGCTGTTGTAGCCGTTGCCCATCACCAGCGCCCAGCGGCCGTTGTTCATGCGCGCGATCTGGCGGCTGAGTGCTGGATCGCCGGCTTCGATCACGGGGGCGCTCGTCAGGTGCCCGATGTCCCGGTCCAATCCGGCGGTGCGGGTGCGGTCGAGCACCACCAGCGCGGCTGCATTGACGGCGTCGAAGGTACTCGGATCGGTGACGTCCAGCACGAAATAGCCCCGGCCGCCGGCGCCGAGGAAGCCCGCGAGGTAGGTTCTCCACTGGCGGGCATCGCGGCTGCCGGGCGGCCCCAGATAGAGGTCGCCGCCAAGCGGCGAACCGTCGACGAAATAGGCGTGCTGGTAGCCGGGTTGGGTCAGCGACCCGATCCTGGGGTGCAGGCCTTCGGGCAGGTAGGCGATCTTCTCCTCGCCCGAGACTGCATCGAACCCGTGCAGCAGCCCGTCGTTGCCGCCGACATAGAGCATCGAGGGGCGCAAGCGGCTCGCGGCGCGAAAGGCCGCGTGATTTTCGGCGGCGTGCGGGCTCGAAGGCGGTCCCGCGAGCAGCCAGAGCTTGGAATTGACGATGTCACCCTGGCGCGATGGGCGCGCCCGCAGCGGTCCGGGCGGCGTGGCCGACTGCTCGCGGGTGCGGTCCCCCCGGATGTGGTCCAGCCTTTCCTTGGCCCGTTCGGCGGCATCGGGGGCGGTGTCGAGGACCCCATCGACGGTCATGAGTGCCTGCTGCTGGGCCAGCGAGAGCGCGGGCCACTTCCAGGAGATTCCGGTGGTGGCACCGTCTTCGGTCCTGGCCGAGAGCACCAGGCGGGTGGCGGGCCAGCGGTCGTCGCGGGCATCCATGAGGTTCGCGGTGCCCCACAGACCGGCAGTGTCGAGAGCAGCGGTCGTGGCCCGGATCCGATAGCCGGTGATCGAACCGCTCCAGCCCCGCGCGTCGTAGGCGGCCACGAAGAGTGCGGCGTCGAGCCGGCTCGAACCTGAACTGGCCACCAGGGAAGACAGGGCCGCGATGTCGACGGGCGCGGTGCTCAGCGGCAGGGGTTCGGCGAGGGCCGCGACGCTTCCCCAGCCGGTCGACACGATGGCGGACAGCAAGTTCATGCCGAAAGTGCTGTGGAGGGTCATCCGGGCCTCAGGAGCGATGCCGTTTCCATACCAGCGTGGTCTGGAGGACGGTTTGCGTGGCTGCCCGGTGCCCCTGGGCGATGGCCGTGATCCGGTAGACGAAGGGCGTCTCGCTGTCGGGGGCGAGCGCCTCGGCCGATCCGCCACGGGTCGCCACGGCGGTGTCGTAGGGGAGGAGCTCGACCCAGTACCAGGCTCGCTGCGCCGCGCCCGAGGCCAGCAGGGGATGGCCGCCGCCGGCCGTCTCGCCCCCGGTGTAGGCGCCATGGGACGCCGCCACCTTCTTCATCGCGGCCAGTGCCGCCGCGTCGGTCCAGAACTGCGCCATCACGCGATCGGGGACGCAGATCCCCGCCGCGCAGGAGGGTGACCTGCCGCCGAGGGCGGCTTGCAGGTCCGACAGTTCGCCGGCATCGGTGGGGTAGAACGCGCGTCCACCCGCGGCATCCAGAACGCTCCAGGCCCGGCAACCCGGGCCCACGCACGGCGAGCCATCGGCTTGCAGGCCCCGGATGTCGGATTCGGCGTCGCGCAGCATGGCCTGCGCGGCCTCGAACGTGCGCTGGTGGTCGCTGTCGATGCCGGTGGCCATTTCGTTGATCAGGGCGATGCGCGAGGACCCGAGCACCAGCAGGGTGGTCAGCAGCACCACCACGAAGACCACGAAGAGCGCGATGCCGCGTTGGCGTTGGCGGGACGCGCGGCTTCGCACCCGGGGCCTCATTGCGGGCGCAGGCTGAAGACGTTGCGCGACACCAGGTGCGCTCGTCCGTTGGAAGGCCGGTCGCCATGGCAGCCCCGGTAGACCTGCACTCGGTGCGGGCTTTTTTCGTTGCCTTGCAGGTCGAGGCAGATCTCGATCGCGGCGACGGCCCCCCAGCGCTTCAGCGCCTCGACCTCGCGGGCCTCCATGATCCGGACGCCGCCGGAACTGGCGACCCGGTAGCGGACCTGGAAGTCGGCGACACCGCTGACCAGCGGCTGCTTTCGGCGGCCGGTGCAGCTCAGTTGGCCCTTGGCATCGACTTCGAAGGTCGCGTCGACGCGCTCGCCGCCGGAAACGCCGGAGCCGCTGCAGTCGAACTGCCCCGGTGCCTTCGCCCAGGCGGTGGCGGCAAAGGCGACTGAGACCTTGTCGGGCGCGGCCCCCTTGCCATCGATGCCGAACACGGCGAAGTCCGTGCCGCCCGCCTGCGCACGGCTGGGACCGAACGCGTGGAGTCCGGTGACCTCGTTGCGCATCAACTCGACGGCGCCGGCCTGGCGGAACTGCAGCCCGATCACGTGCAGCGCATAGGCGCTTTGCTGCCGCAACTGGCCGAGGTCGGAGACGGCGCCGGCAGCCTCGCGCGACAGCAGCAGCGTGCCCAGGGCCGACATCACGACCAGCATGCCGACCACCAGCCCCGCAAGCAGTTCGAGCAGGCTCAGGCCGCGCTCCCGGCCCGGGCGCGGACGCGGACGGTCAAGGTTGGACATGCGCCAGGTGGCAGATGAGGCCCGTCGGGCAATCCAGACCCAAACCGGCCGGCGAGTCGACCACGAGGGCTTTGCGATAGGCCGCATCGCCCTCTGTGCGCTCGTTGGCGCGCCATGCCACCATCACGCCGAGCAGCTCCCCGCGACCGGCTTCGTGGCCGCTGTTTGCGAAGACCTGGCCTGCGCCGCGGGGCAGGGTGTCCGCGATCGCCAGCTTCCAGGCTGCGAGATCCCAGTGCGCCAGCATTCCGGCGTCGCAGGCGGCAATTCGGCAGTCGGCCCGGGCCAGCATCGGCCCCGGTTCGTCGGACTGGTCTTGCGGCGGGCCAAAGCCTTGGGGGTGGGTCTTGATGCGCTCAGCGAAATCCTCGATCAGCCGCACGGACTGGGCACGCCGCACGCTGGTCTGGGTTTCGGCGAGCGCTCGCAACTGCACGCCCAGCATGCCCAGCACCGCCACCGCGAGGATCGACATCGCTACCAGCGACTCGAGCAGGCTGATGCCGGCCTGGCGGCTCAATCGGGGCATTTGTCGGCCTGCTGGAACGCCTGGAGTCGACCGCCGGCGGACATGCACAGGACCATTGCGGCGATCTTGTCGTCGTTGCGGGCGGGGCTCAGCGCTACGCTGAATCCGAGGGTGTTGCCGAAGCGTCCCCAACGGTTCAGGGAGAGTTGCGAGGTCGCTTGCGCGGTGCGGAACATCACCTTCACGTGCTCGGGTGCGGGCCAGGCCTGGAGGATTTCGTCGCCGGCGCGTCGGGTGCCGTCTTCGGGGACCTCGGCAAGGATCTGCCATCCGCAGCTCCAGTCGGCGACTTCGCGGACCACGCAGCCGGGCGGCGAGGCCTTGCGCAGCGTGACGTGGCCGCCGCGCCGCAGCGCCTCCGCGCGCGCCAGGTAGATCGTGGCGGTCATGTCCTCGCCGGCGCGGCGCAGCCGATAGCGTTCGATGACGCCGCCGAAGCTCGGCATCGCGAGGGCAGCGAGGATCGCGGCGATGGCGAGCGCCGTGACCAGTTCGATCGTGCTGAGACCCGTGGATCGACCGAGGGGGCGGGACAGGTGAAGAGGCAGGGTGGGTATCACCGCCCGGATGCTAGGCGCGGCCGGACCCCTGGCCGACGCTCAACGGCCCGAGGGGCGCATCGTCATGACAGACGGCGGATTGCGGCCAGGGTCGACAAACCACGACCAATGTGAGGTCAGGGTGTCAGATGTCCCTGAGCAACTGCCTGAACTCGTCCACGTCCTCGAAGCTGCGGTAGACCGAGGCGAAGCGCACGTAGGCCACCTTGTCGAGCCGCTTGAGCTCGCGCATGACCAGTTCGCCGACCTTGGTCGATTCGATCTCCCGCAAGCCGCTGGACAGCAGCTCTTGTTCGATGCGCAGCAGCGCGTTGTCGATCTGTTCGATGCCGACCGGCCGCTTGCGCAGCGCCAGCATCATCGAGGCCCGCACCTTGGCGGTGTCGAAGTCGGCCCGGCTGCCGTCCTTCTTGACCACCACCGGGAAGTTGACGTCCGGCCGCTCGTAGGTGGTGAAGCGCTTGTCGCAGCCACCGCACTGGCGCCGGCGGCGCACGAAGTCGCCGTCTTCCGACACCCGGGTCTCCATGACCTGGGTCTCCAGATGACCGCAGAAGGGGCACTTCATGCGCTGTCGTGCCGGTTACTTGTAGACCGGGAAGCGGCTCGTGAGCGCGTGCACCTTGGCCCGCACCGCATCGATGTTCGCGGCGTCGCGCGGATTCTCGAGCACGTCGGCGATCAGGTTGGCGGTGGCGCGCGCTTCCTCGTCCTTGAAGCCGCGGGTGGTCATCGCCGGCGTGCCGATGCGCACGCCGCTGGTGACCATCGGCTTCTCGGGGTCGTTCGGGATCGCGTTCTTGTTGATCGTCATGTGGGCGGCGCCCAGCACGGCTTCGGCTTCCTTGCCGGTGATGCCCTTGGCGCGCAGGTCGACCAGCATCACGTGGCTTTCGGTGCGGCCGCTGACGATGCGCAGGCCGCGCTCGGTCAGCGTCTCGGCGACGATCCGGGCATTGGTCACGACCTGCTGCTGGTAGGCCTTGAACTCGGGCGACAGCGCCTCCTTGAAGGCCACCGCCTTGGCCGCGATCACGTGCATCAGCGGGCCTCCCTGCAGGCCGGGGAAGATGGCGCTGTTGATCGCCTTCTCGTGCTGCGACTTCATCAGGATGATGCCGCCGCGCGGGCCGCGCAGGCTCTTGTGGGTGGTCGAGGTGACGACGTCCGCGTGCGGCACCGGGTTCGGGTACACGCCCGCGGCCACCAGGCCGGCGTAGTGGGCGATGTCGACCATGAAGATGGCGCCGACATCCTTGGCGACCTTGGCGAAGCGCTCGAAGTCGATCCGCAGCGAATAGGCCGAGGCGCCGGCGATGATCAGTTTGGGCAGGTGTTCGTGCGCCTTGCGTTCCATGGCGTCGTAGTCGATGGCTTCCTCGGCGTTCAGGCCGTAGCTCACGACGTTGAACCACTTGCCGCTCATGTTGAGCGGCATGCCGTGGGTCAGGTGGCCGCCTTCGGCCAGGCTCATGCCCATGATGGTGTCGCCGGGCTTCAGGAAGGCCAGCATCACGGCCTCGTTGGCCGAGGCGCCGCAATGCGGCTGCACGTTGGCGGCGTCGGCGCCGAAGATCTGCTTGATGCGGTCGATGGCCAGCTGCTCGGCGACGTCGACGTGCTCGCAGCCGCCGTAATAGCGCTTGCCGGGATAGCCCTCGGCGTACTTGTTGGTGAGCTGCGAGCCCTGGGCGGCCATGACGGCCGGCGAGGCGTAGTTCTCGCTCGCGATCAGCTCGATGTGGTGCTCCTGGCGGGCGTTCTCGGCCTGGATGGCAGCCCAGATTTCAGGATCGGTCTGTTCGACCAGGATGTTGCGGTGGTACATGGCAGTCCTTCAAGACGATGGTCCTTGTTCTTCAACCAAACAAGGGCTGCCCAGGCGAACGGCTGATCACCCGCAAACGAACCGCGGGCGGCACGCTTCCCAGTGGTAGTCCACGTCAGCGCAATGCACCTGAAAAGGGTTGCGCCTATCGCCAGTCGCGTGCCGGCCGAGTGTAGCCGACCGCGGGCGCCGGCGCGGCCCGAAGGGCTACGAGTCCCCGAGCAGGGCGACTTGCTGCGGATCGGGCTGGGCCGGCTTGGCCGCTGCCGGCGGCGCCACGACCTGGACCGGATTGGTGCGCGGCGCCGGCGTCGTCGTGGGCGGCGCGCGGCCGGCGACCACCTGGCGCAGCCGCTCGTGCTCGGCCAGCACCTTGCCGGCATAGCCGCCGTCCTCGGTCAGATTGGCGGCGCCGACGTAGTAGCGCAGGCCGCCCTCGAGGGAGCCGGCGCGGGCGATGCATTCCTGCAGCACCTTGACGCCGACGCGCATGTTGGTCACGGGGTCGAAGGCGGTCAGGGTTCCGCCGGCGCTTTCGTACTTCTCGCCGTGGACCCGGGTCATCACCTGCATCAGGCCCTGGGCGCCGACCTGGCTCTGGGCGAAGGGATTGAAGCTGGACTCGACCGCCATGATCGCCAGGATCAGGGTCGGGTCGAGCTTGGTCTTCTTGCCGAGGTCGAACGCCTCGGCGACCAGCACGCTCAACGGCTCGGCTGCCACCCGGTACTTCTTGCTGAGCCAGTAGGCCACCGCGGCCTGCTGCTTGGGCAGTTCATGGGGGCTGGCAGCGGTGGTCCGCTCGATCGCGGTGGGCTCGAGGTCGCTGACCTCGACGGCCTCGGGCGCCGGCTTGCGCGATTGCAGCCAGCCCATCAGTTGCTCTTCGCCGGTCTGGCGCAGGTCCGGGCGGGCGGCCAGCGCCAGCACGGCGAACACGATGGCCAGGCCGAGCAGGGCGAAGCTGTTGTGGGTGATCTCGAAGAAGCCGTCGACCACATCGGACACGAAGGTCCGTAGCCCGCGGGCTGTGGCATCTAACGCCTGTTTCATCGCTCTTCCTTTCTGTGCGGCACCCGATCGCAGCGCCACGGGGGCGGAGCAGAAAGGAAGCGGCGCTTGGATTGGTACGAATCAGGCCCGCGCGAAAAGAGGGAGAGAGCGCGGCCGCCTGATCAAGCCGGCAGATGCCGGCAGCGGATTTGGGAGAGTCCGGCCACTCGGGGGCTCGGGAAAGATTGGCATTCTAGGGACCGCTAAATATCTGGTCAAGAATATGAAATAGGTCTGATATTCTAATTTCGATGTAAAGAAATGTATGAAATAGTGCACGAATCGGTGGCGCGGAGTCCATTGAAAACGCGATTTGCAATCCATCCGCATAGCGCATAGGCTCTACTTGCCTGAGCTATCAGGCGTCTACCAAGGTCCAGTGGCCCGACGAGCAAAATCCGACGGTCCAGCGGCTGAGGCCCAACGGTGGCAATCCCTTGCTGCCAGCATGACCGGAACGATTGAACTTCCGGTCGAGCGAAAAGATGGCATGGGTGTTTCGCCCGCCATCAAGCCCGGAGGCCTGACTTCGCGTCGAGCCGCCGGGCTTTCTCACTTTGGGGCCGCCACGGGTTTGGGGCACACTCCCCGTCGATGAATGCTGCTTTGCTGAAACAGAACAAATGGGTGCGGCGCGGGCTCTGGACGCTGCTGATCCTGCTGGCGGTCTGGGTGATCGCCTGGCTGGCGGTACCGCCGATCGTCAAGGGCCAGGTGCAGAAGATCGCCAGCGACAAGCTGGGCCGCCAGGTCACGGTGGGCAAGATCGAGTTCAAGCCCTGGACCCTCGAACTCGCGGTGAACGACCTGCGCATCGCCACCGCCGACGGCAGCCAGCCGCAGGTCGCCGTCAAGCGCATCTATGTCGACGCCGAGCTGCAGTCCATCCTGCGCCTCGCACCGGTGATCGACGCGGTCCGGATCGAGGCGCCGGCGATCCAGCTCACGCACCTCGCCGATGGCCGCTACGACATCGACGACATCCTGGCCCGGCTGACTCCCGCGCCGGAGCCTGCCGATGCGCCCAAGAAGGACCCGCCTCGGTTCGCCGTCTACAACATCGCGATCACCGACGGCGCCGTCGACTTCAGCGACGAAACCGTCAAGCGCCGCCACGAGTTGCGCGAATTCGCGCTCAGCGTGCCCTTTCTGAGCAACCTGGCCTCCAAGCGCGAGATCAAGACCGAACCGAAGCTGGCCTTCGTCCTCAACGGCAGCAAGTTCGATTCGGCGGCCGAGTCGACGCCCTTTGCCGCCAACCGCAAGACCGACGCCCGCATCAACTTCCAGGGGCTCGACCTGGTGCCCTACCTGGGCTACATCCCGGGCGGGCTGCCGATGGCGCTGAAGGCCGGCAAGCTGGATGCCGACCTGAAGATCGATTTCGAGCAGGCGGCGACCGCAGGCCTCAAGATCACCGGCAGCGTCGCGGCCAACGGCATCAAGGTGGTGGACGCGAAGGGGCACGACCTGCTCGGCTTCGATGCGCTCAAGATCGCGCTGGCCGACGTCCGCCCCCTGGAGCGCGTGGTTCATCTGAGCGAAGTGGCGCTGGCCGGGCCCGATCTGGTCGTGGCCCGCGATGCCGCGGGGCGCCTCAATCTGCTGGCGACCGACCCGGGCACCGGCGCGGCCGACAAGCCGGCGGCCCCGCCGGCGCCGGCCGCCGACGGCGCGGCCCCGGCGGCCGAGCCGCAGCCCTGGCGGATCCAGGTCGACAAGGTGGCCCTGAGCGACGGCCAGATCGGCTGGCGCGACCAGACCACCCGGCCCGCAGCGGCCATCGACGTCAAGCAACTGGCGCTCGAGGTCCAGGCCGTGACCTGGCCGATGGAAAAGCCGGCCACCTTCAGCGGCTCGACTTCGGTGGGCGGCGCGGCCCTCAAGTTCAGCGGCGAGGCGACCGACAAGCGGGCCCGGGTCGCCACCGAGATCGAGGCGCTGCCGCTGTCGCTGGCTGCGCCGTACCTGGCCCAGAGCCTCGAACCCTCGCTCGACGGCAAGCTGAGCGGCAAGGTCGATGTCGAATGGACGCAGCCCGACCTGAAGTTCAAGGCCCGCAGCGTGGTCGCCGACGGGCTGGCCCTGACGCAAGAAAAGACGGCGCTGGCCAGCGTCGGCCGCTTCGAACTGGTCGACGCCGAGGCCGACATGACCAAGCACACCCTGACGGTGGCCTCGTTCACCGCCTCGAACCCGAAGCTGCGGGTCGTGCGCGACAACGAGAAGCGCTGGATGTTCGAGCGCTGGCTGAAGGCGCCGGCCGACAGCAGCCAGGCCGGCACGGCCGACGCCAAGGTCGCGGCACCCAAGGATCCGAAGGCGGCCGAGGGCGCGCCGCCGGCGGGCGCCAACACCACGCCGTGGTCGCTCGCCATCGGCAAGCTGGCGGTCGACAACGGCGCGCTGAGCTACGAGGACAATGCCGGCGCCACGCCGGTGGCCTTCGAGATCAGCGCCTTCACGCTGAACGCGCAGAAGCTGGCGCCGAACACGGCCACCGTGTCGCCGCTCAAGCTGTCGGGCCGCATCGCTGCCGGGCGGGCCGAGGCGGGGCGCTTCGAGTACGACGGCAACCTGGTGCTGAAGCCGATCGCGGCCGAAGGCCGGCTGGTGGTGGGCTCGCTGCCGGCCCATGCCTTCAAGGCCTACTACGCGGACGCACTCAATATCGACATCCGCCGCGCCTTCGCCAGTTATCGCGGCACGGTCAAGGTCGCGACCCTGCCCGCGGGCCTGAGCGTCAATCTGGCCGGCGACACCGCGGTCGACGAATTTCGTGCCAACAGCGTCGTGCTGACGCAGGCGCCCGGCCTGTCGAGCAACCGGCAGCTGCTGAGCTGGAAGACGCTGGGCCTGCGTGGCCTGCAAGTCGCGATGGTGCCGGGCGCGCCGCTCAAGGTCGACGTCCGGGAGACCTCGCTGACCGACTTCTATGCCCGCGTGATCATCGATCCGACCGGCAAGCTGAACCTGCTGTACCTGGTCAAGCAGCCCGGCGAGCCGGCGGCAGGGGAGGCGCCGGCGGTCGAGGTCGAAAGCAAACGCAGCCTGGGCGGCACCACCACGACCACCGCCCGGCCGCGCTCGGCACGACCCCGCGCGCCGGCGCCGCAGCAGGCGCCCCCGCAGGAGCTGATGGTCGGCGGCGGCCCCGACACACCGGCCGCGGCACCGGTGGCGGCCGCGTCGGCGCCGGTCGACAACGCGATGGCGCCGGTGATCAATTTCGGCCCCATGAGCCTGGTCAACGGCAAGATCGACTTTTCCGACCTGTTCATCAAGCCCAACTACTCGGCCGACCTGACCGAGCTGACCGGCAAGCTGAGCGCCTTCTCGTCGAAGCCCCAGGGCGACAAGCCCGCGCTGGCCGACCTCGAACTGCGCGGCAAGGCACAGCAGACCGCCTCGCTGGAGATCACCGGCAAGCTCAATCCGCTGGTCAAGCCGCTCGAACTCGACATCACGGCGCGGATGAAGGAGCTCGACCTGCCGCCGTTGTCGCCCTACACGATCCGCTTTGCCGGCCACGGCATCGAGCGCGGCAAGCTCAGCATGGACGTCAACTACAAGATCGCCCCCGATGGCACGCTGACCGCGGCCAACAAGCTGGTGCTGAACCAGCTGCAGTTCGGCGAGCAGGTCGAAGGCGCGCCCGCCAGCCTGCCGGTGCGGCTGGCCGTGGCGCTGCTGGCCGACCGCAACGGGGTGATCGACATCGACCTGCCGCTGCGCGGATCGATCAACGACCCGCAGTTCAGCGTCGGCCCGCTGATCCTGAAGGCGATCGTGAACCTGCTCGCCAAGGCCGTCACCGCGCCGTTCGCGCTGCTGACCGGCGGCTTCGGCGGCGGCGGCGGGGACTCCAGCACGATCGCCTTCGCGCCCGGCAGCGCCGAACTGTCCAAGGAGGCGAAGGAAAACCTCGACAAGGTGGCCAAGGCGCTGAACGACCGGCCGGGCCTGCAGATGACCGTGGTCGGCACCGCCAGCCTCGACAAGGAGCGCGACGCCTACCAGCGCCAGCGGCTGCGCGAGATGACGCAGGCCGAGAAGCGCCGGGTCGCGGTCCGCGCCGGCAAGGACGCGGCCGAGGTGGCGCCGGTCACCGACGCCGAATATCCGGAGCTGCTGACCGCTGTCTACAAGCGTTCGGAGGTCACCAAGCCGCGCAACGTGGTCGGCTTGGCCAAGGACCTGCCGGTCAAGGACATGGAAGACCTGCTGCTGGCCAGCATTCCGGTCGACGAGGAGTCGATGCGGCAGCTGGCCGTGGCGCGGGGCGCGGCGGCCCGGGACTACCTGCTCGAGCAGAAGCTGCCGACCGAACGCCTGTTCCTCGGCGCCGTCCGCACCAAGGCCGAAGGGGCCGACTGGAAACCCGGCGCCGAACTGAAACTGGCGACCCGTTGACCCGCAGCACCGCAAGTCGGTGAAAATGGAGCCATGCGCCGGCCAAATGCCGGCGCCTCGCTTTTTCTTACAGATAACGACATTCGCTCAGTGACTTCAACTTCCTCCAAGCCTCACGACCTCCAGTCCCTCGACACCTTGACCGGGGGTGCCTTCACAGCGCCGACCTCTGGCGAGCGCGCCCAGCGCATCCGGGATTGGCTCGCGGCCAACCCGACGCCCGAGCAGATGCAGGACGTCTTCAAGGAGCTGAGCGGGCGCGACAAGGGCGCCGCCCGGCTGCTGCGCGAAAAGCTCGACGAGCTCAAGCGCGCCAAGAGCCAGGAGGCGATCGCCGTCGAATGGGCCCACAAGGCCGAGGCCCTTCTGGCCCAGCCGAAGCTCAACATCGCCGATGCGCTGGCCTGGCAACGCGACGCCGCCAAGGCCGGCGCACCGCTGTCGCGCGAGCCCCTGGCCGGTTTCAAGGCCCGGCTGGCCGAGCGCGTGAAGGGCATCGAGGACCTGCAGCACCGGGCCCAGGTCCATCGCGAGGCGGCGGTGCTGCTGGCGCAGCGCTTCGAGGTGCTCTCGACCAAGAGCTGGCGCGATGCGCAGGGCGTCGAGGAGGCCCTGCGGGCCGACGTGGCGCACTGGCAGCAGCAGGCAGCCGAAATCGTGGCCGACCCCAACTGGAGCAGCCTCGATGCCCGATTCGCACCCCAGCTCGAGTCTTCCAAGGCGCAGCTGCTGGTGGTGTCCGACGCCTTCCACGGCGCCCTGACCCTGGCCGTGGCCGCCGCCGCGGACGCCGCGGCGCCGTTGCCGCCGGTGCCGGTCTGGGCCGACGAGCTGCGGGTGGCCCGTGGCGGCACGCCCGAGGCCGCGCCGGCGCCGGCCAAACCGCCCGCGCCCAAGGTCGACCCCGAAAAGCGCGCCGCCGCGCAGGATGCGGTCCAGGCCGCGCTCGCCAAGCTCGAGCAGGAAACCACCGAGGGCCACGGCAAGGCCAGCGCCGGTGCGGCCGCCGCGCTGCGTGCGGTGCTCAAGGACCACGGCAAGCTGGTCGAGCCGCCCCTGGAGGCCCGCGTCCATGCGGCGCTGGTGGCCGCAGGCGAGCTCGAAGGCTGGCAGCGCTGGAGCGCCGACAAGGTGCGTGAAGACCTGGTCGCCAAGGCCGAAGGGCTGCTCAAGCGGCCCGAAGGCCAGGCGCTGGGCGGCCGCAAGATGCAGGAGACCCTGCGCGCGCTGCGCGAGCAATGGAAGCAGGCCGACCAGGGCGGCGTCCCCAACCATGCACTCTGGAAGCGTTTCGACGAAGCCTGCAACGAAGCCCACAAGGTGGTCGAGGCCTGGCTCGAGAAGGTCCGTGCCGACGCCGCCGAGCATCGGGCGCTGCGCACCGCGCTGATCGAGGAAGTCAAGGCCTGGGCCGCCGAGCACGCCGATGCGTCCGACCTGAAGGCGCACAACCGAGCCCTGCACCAGTTCGCCGATCGCTGGCGCGATGCCGGGCATGTCGGCGAAAAGGTGTTCGCCGAGCTGCAGGCCCAGTGGAACGAGGCCTTCGGTGCCGCCCGTGCGCCTTTCGAATCGGCCCAGAAGGCCAGCGTCGAGCGTCGCCAGGCGATGATTGCAGAGGCGGCCGAACTCGGCGCGGCGCCGATGCTGCGCATCGACGCGGTCAAGGCACTGCAGCAGCGCTGGCAGCATGAGGCGCAATCGGTGCCGCTCGAGCGCCGCCACGAACAAAAGCTCTGGGACGCCTTCCGGGCCCCGATCGACGAAGCCTTCAACCGCAAGACGGCCGAGCGCGAGAAGGCTTCGGCCGCGATGAGCGAGCACGACCGCCACGTGCTGAATGCCTCCAAGGCGCTCGAGGCCGCCAACAGCACCGGCGATGCCCAGAAGATCCGTGCCGCGGTGGCGCAGCTCGAGGCCGCCCTGCGCGGCGAGGCGCCGCCGCCCGCGGCAGCGCCGGCCAGCGCGCCGAGCGATGGTCCCGCGGTCGGGGCGACTGAAGTGGTTGCCCCGGGGCAGGCGGCGGCCGAGTTCGGCGAAAGCGCCGGCCAGGCGCCGGCGCCCGAGGATGCGGAGGCGCTGCCGACGGCCGCGCCGGCCGATGCCCCTGCGGCGCAGGACCTGGTGGCGCCGGCCGATGGCGCCGACCCTTCGGCGCGCTCCGATGCCGAAGCCGCACCGGCTCCCGTGGCACCCCCGAAGCCGGCGCCGAAGCCGGTGATCGCCGTGCGCGGCGACGACCGTCCCGGCAACAAGAAGGCCGAGGCCATGCCTGCCGGCCGCGGCGGCAAGTTCGGCGATCGCCGCGATGCGCGTGGCGGCCCGGGCGGCCGCACCGGCGATCGCCCGGCACGGCCGGGCGAGCGTGGCGCACCCGCCGGCGGCGGACGCTTCGGTGATCGCCCGCCGCGCTTCGAAGACCGCGGTCCCCGCCTCGGCGACGCGGCTTTCCGGGCCCAGCGCGAAGCGCTCGAGCGGGCCGATTTCGCGCTGCGCAAGCTGGCGTCGCAGGCCCATGGCGAAGCGCTCACGCAGGTGCTCGGCGCCTGGGAGAAGCGCGACGCCGCGCAGTTGCCCAGCGTCCAGGAACTGGGCCGCGCGGTGACGCCGGCGGTGCGCAGCAGCTGGTCGCAGGCGATCGGCGCCGCGCCGTCGGCCCAGGCCGCCGACGCCGCCGAAGCGCTGCTGCGGCTCGAGATGGCGGCCGAGGTGCCGACGCCGGCCGAGCAGCTCGACGCCCGCCGGGCCCTTCAGCTCAAGCTGTTGACCCGGCGCGGCGATCCGACCCCGGAGCAGACCTGGGGCCAGGACGCCGGCAAGGTGCTGGCTGCCAGCCACGACGCTGCTTCGGCGCGCCGGCTGCAGAACGCACTCAAGGCACTGCTGCGCAAGTAAGGGCGGCGGCCGTCCCGCAAGGGGCGGTCGTGCTCAGCGGCCCGGCGGCGCCTTGAAGAAGGCGTCGAACAGCCCCACCAATCCGGCAAACTCGGCCTCCAGCGCCGAGCGGTTCACGAAGTAGGCCTCGCAGGCGACGGCGAAAAACTCGGCCGGCGACTGCGCGCCGTAGGGATCGAGCCAGGGCGCCTCGCCGCCGAAGCGCTCAGCCATGATCGCCTTCTCGCGCAGCGCCTCGTAGGCCGGCTGCAGGGTCGCGAACCAGGCGGCGCGGGCCTCCCGCGCGCTGCGCGTGCCGAGGAAACCGGGCGGCAGCGGCGGGCAGCCGTCGGCCTCGCCGCTGCGCATGTCGATCTTGTGGGCAAATTCGTGGATCACCACGTTGTAGCCCTCGGCCCGCGTGACGCTGCTCGCGAGCACGTCCTGCCAGCTCAGCATCACCGGCCCGCGGTCCATGGCCTCGCCGGCCACGATCTCGTCGTACTGGTGGACCACGCCGCTGGCGTCGGTGGTCGTGCGGTGCGCCACCACCTCGGACGGGTGCACCACGATGCCGACGAAATCGTCGTACCAGGCCAGGCCGCCTTTCAGGTGCAGCACCGGCAGCACCGCCTGGGCGGCGATCGCCAGCGCCACCTCGTCGGTGATGACGAAGCCGTGCGCGCCATGGAATTCCTTGTCGCGCAGGAACGCCGCCGCCAGCGCGCGCAGCCGTTCGAGGTCGGCCGCCGGGCGTTCGCCCAGGAAGCGATAGCGGGCCAGCGTGGCCTGCCAGAGGGCGTCGGGCAGGCCGGGAGGTGGGCGCAGCTTGCGCAGCCAGCCGAACATCAGCGCAGATCGACCCGCTGGGCACCCGCGCTCGACAGGCACAGCAACTGGGCGCGCGGCGGATGCGCCGCCGCGTCCCAGTCGCTCAGCACGATGCGCCGCATGCCGTCGCCGAGGTCGTGGGCCGCCGGCCGGTGGGTGTGGCCGTGCACCAGCGTCCCGGCGCCGGCCTGCCGCAGCCAGTCGCGTGCGGCATCGGCATCGACATCGGCCCAGACCATGTCGGGACTGCGCTTGCGGTCCTCGCTCTGGGCCCGCACCGAGCGCGCGAGCGTGCGCCGCTCCTCGAGCGGCCGGGCCAGCAGCGCCTGCTGCCACTCGGGCGTGCGCACCTGGGCCCGGAAACGCAGGTAGTCGGTGTCTTCGAGGCACAGGGCGTCGCCATGGCTGAGCAGCCAGCGCTCGCCGTGCAGCACCAGCACCGTCGGGTCGGAGACCAGCGTCATGCCGCAGCGCGCCGCAAACTCGGCGCCAACCAGGAAGTCGCGGTTGCCGTGCATGAAGAACACCGGCCGGCGCGCGGACGCGGCCCGCAGCACCTCGGCGCACTGGGCTTCGAAGCCGGGCAGGGCGGCGGCGTCGTCGCCGACCCAGACCTCGAACAGGTCGCCGAGGATGAAGATCGCGTCCGCCGGCGTCGTCTCCAGGTAGCCCTGCCAGGCCTCGACGGTGGCAGGCTCCGACGGCTGCAGGTGCAGGTCGGAGATCAGGTCGACCGTGCGCCACGCGGGCGGCGCGACGATCTCGGGAAATGCCATGCGCGGCTCGTCAGGCTCAAGCCTTGACGACGGCCTTTTCGATCACCACGTCTTCGAGCGGCACGTCGTCGTGGAAGCCCTTGCGGCCGGTCTTGACCGCCTTGATGCCATCGACGACTTCCTTGCCGCCGACCACCTTGCCGAACACCGCGTAGCCCCAGCCCTGGGCCGAGGGCGCCGTGTGGTTCAGGAAGCCGTTGTCGGCGACGTTGATGAAGAACTGCGCGGTGGCCGAGTGGGGCGCGTTGGTGCGCGCCATGGCGACCGTGTAGTTGTCGTTCTTGAGGCCGTTGTTGGCTTCGTTCTGGATCTCGGCGCCGGTCGGCTTCTGGGTCATGCCGGGCTCGAAGCCGCCGCCCTGCACCATGAAGCCGGGGATCACGCGATGGAACACGGTGTTGTCGTAGTGGCCCTTGGTCACGTACTCGAGGAAGTTGGCGACGGACTTGGGCGCCTTGGCCTCGTCGAGTTCGAGCGTGATGATGCCCTTGTCCTTGATGTGCAGTTCGACTTGGGGGTTGCTCATGGCTGTGGTCCTTTGCTTATTTCGCCAGGGTGGCGGACTGGATGGTGATGGTTTCGAGCGGCACGTCCTGCATGCCGCCCTTGTTGCCGGTGCGCGCGGCGCGGATCTTGTCGACCACCTCGGTGCCCGAGACCACCTTGCCGAACACCGCGTAGCCGTGGCCGTCCGGGTTGGGGGCGTCGAGCATGGCGTTGTCCTTCACGTTGATGAAGAACTGCGCGGTGGCCGAGTTCGGATCGGAGGTGCGCGCCATGGCGATCGTGTATTTGTCGTTCTTGAGGCCGTTCTTGGCCTCGAGCGGGATCGGCGCGCGGGTCGGCTTCTGCTTCAGGTCGGGCGTGAAGCCGCCGCCCTGGATCATGAAGCCGTCGATGACGCGGTGGAACACCGTGCCGTCGTACTGCTTGTCCTTGACGTACTGCAGGAAGTTGTCGACCGTCTTGGGGGCCTTGTCGGGTGCCAGCTCGATCACGATGTCGCCGGCCGAGGTGGCGAGCTTGACGCGCGGGGCGCCCTGCGCCCAGCTGGACACGGCGGTCGTGGCGATGGCCAGCGTGGCGGCCAGGGCCAGGGCCCGGCGGCGCGAAAAGGCTTGAAGAATCACGGGTGGATCGCTTTCGAAGGAGTGCGCCGCGGCGCGTTCAGGAAAGAAGAAGGCTTCAGTTGCGCACCGGCTTGCGGACCGCCGGCGTGGCCGGCGGCAGGGTGTCGGGCGCCGGCGCGCCGAACATCTGGCGCACCAGGGCCAGCTTGGGCGGCGCGGTCGTGTTGCCGGCCTCCAGCTTGAGCGCCCGGCCATAGGACTGGGCCGCCAGCCGCGCATACACGTCGCCGAGGTTTTCGTGCGCGGTCGCGTAGTCGGGGTTGAGCTTGATCGCCATCTCGAGGGCGGCGCGCGCCTTGTCGAACTGGCTCTGGGCCGCATAGAGGGCGGCCAGGTTGTTGTAGGGCTCGGGCAGTTCGGGAAAGTCCTGCGTCAGCGCCGTGAAGACCACGATCGCGTCGGCCTGCTTGCCCTGCTCGGTCAGGATCACGCCGCGCAGGAAGCGCATCTGCGGGTCGCGGGGCTTGCCCGCGATGTAGGCGTCGGCCTTGGCCAGCGCCTGGTCGGCCTTGCCCTGGCGCAGCAGGGTATTGACGTCGGAATAGTCGTCGGCGTGGGCGATGCCGACCGTGAGGGCGACCAGCAGCGCCGCGACGGCCTGGACGATGCGCAGACGGGAGGAGGGGGCGAAAGCGGCGTGCGGCATGGTGTCTCGAGAGGTGGAGGGAATGGGCCTCGTAAACACGCGGAAAACATCCGGCGGTGGCCGTTTATACTTGCAAGATTGTAGCCGAGGGGTCTTTTCCAGCCGCTCGTCGCCACGCCCCCGTCACCCCTGAAAAACCCCCATCGTTCGCCCGTTCCCTGCACGTGCGCGAATCGACGTTTCCGAGCCTCATGAGTCTTCGCATCTACAACACGCTCTCGCGTGAACTGGAGGAATTTACGCCTCTGCAACCTGGCAGGGTGCGCATGTACGTCTGCGGCATGACGGTCTACGATTACTGCCATCTGGGCCATGCGCGCTCGATGATCGCCTTCGACGTGGTGCAGCGCTGGCTCCGGATCTCCGGCCTGGACGTGGACTACGTGCGCAACATCACCGACATCGACGACAAGATCATCCGCCGGGCGGTCGAGAACGGCGAGAGCATCCGGGCCCTGACCGACCGCATGATCGACGCCCTGCACGAGGACGCCGACGCGCTGGGCATCGAACGGCCTACACACGAGCCGCGGGCGACGGAGTTCATTCCGCAGATGCTGTCGATGATTTCCACGCTGGAGCACAAGGGCCTGGCGTATCGCTCGCCCAACGGCGACGTCAACTACGCGGTGCGCAAATTTCCCGGCTACGGCAAGCTGAGCGGCAAGACCCTCGACGAGCTGCATGCCGGCGAGCGCGTCGCGGTGCTCGACGGCAAGGACGATCCGCTCGACCCGGTGCTCTGGAAGAGCGCCAAGGCCAGCGAACCCGACGAGGTCAAGTGGGCGAGCGAATTCGGCCCCGGCCGGCCCGGCTGGCACATCGAGTGCTCGGCCATGGCCTGCCAGCTGCTCGGCGAGACGCTGGACATCCACGGCGGCGGCGCCGACCTGCAGTTCCCGCACCACGAGAACGAGATCGCCCAGAGCGAAGGCGCCACCGGCAAGCCGCTGGCACGCACCTGGATGCACAACGGCTTCATCAACATCGACGACGAGAAGATGTCCAAGAGCCTGGGCAACTTCTTCCTGATCCGCGACGTGCTGAAGAAGTTCGACGCCGAGACCGTCCGTTTCTTCGTCGTCCGGGCCCACTACCGCAGCCCGCTCAACTACAGCGACGTGCACCTGAACGACGCCCGCAATTCGCTGCGCCGCCTCTACAACGCGCTGGCGCTGGTGCCGCCGGCGCCGGTCGCCATCGACTGGGCCCAGGCTCATGCGGCGCGCTTCAAGGCCGCGCTGGACGAGGACTTCGGCACTCCCGAGGCCGTGGCCGTGCTGTTCGACCTCGCGGGCGAGGTCAACCGCACGCAATCCGCCGAATCCGCCGGCCTGCTGAAGGCGCTGGCCAGCTGCCTGAACCTGCTGCAAGCCGACCCGCAAGCCTTCCTGCAGGCCGGCAGCACGCTCGACGACACCACCATCCAGGCCCTGATCCTGCAGCGCGCGCAAGCCAAGGCGGCGAAGAACTTCGCCGAGGCCGACCGCATCCGCAACGAACTGCTGGCCCAGGGCATCGTGCTCAAGGACTCGGCGAGCGGCACCACCTGGACCGCGGCGCAGTGAGCGCCGCCCCCCGAACCATGGCTGCCGCCAAGGAGCCGATCGTCCAGGTCTTCACGCCCGATTACTGGGAAGAAGCCTGCAAGCACCTGGGCAAGAAGGACCGCGTCATGAAGCGGCTGATCCCGCGCTTCGGCGACGTTCGCCTGGAGTCGCGCGGCGATGCCTTCACGACGCTCGCGCGCAGCATCGTCGGCCAGCAGATCTCGGTGCCGGCGGCCCAGACGGTCTGGCGCCGCTTCGTCGAACTGCCGCGCAAGCTGACGCCGGCCAGCGTGCTGAAGCTCAAGGTCGACGACATGCGCGGCGCCGGGCTGTCGGCGCGCAAGGTCGAATACCTGGTCGACCTGGCGATCCATTTCGACTCGGGCGCGGTGCACGTCGACGCCTGGGAAAACATGTCCGACGAGATGATCATCGCGGAACTGGTGGCGATCCGCGGCATCTCACGCTGGACCGCCGAGATGTTCCTGATCTTCCACCTGATGCGGCCCAACGTGCTGCCGCTGGACGACCCCGGCCTCATCAGCGGCATCAGCCAGAACTACTTTTCGGGCGATCCGGTCAGCCGCAGCGATGCCCGCGAGGTCGCCGTGGCCTGGGCCCCGTATTGCAGCGTGGCGACTTGGTATATTTGGCGATCGCTCGACCCGCTACCGGTCGCAATTTGAAAAACAGGAGAAGACGTTGGCGAAACGAACCTTTCTCGACTTCGAGCAGCCCGTGGCCGAGCTCGAAAGCAAGATCGAAGAACTGCGTTATGTCCAGACCGAATCCGCGGTCGACATCTCGGAAGAAATCGATCAGCTGGGCAAGAAAAGCCTGCAGCTCACCAAGGACATCTACAGCGACCTGACGCCCTGGCAGATCACCAAGATCGCCCGCCATCCGGAACGCCCCTACACGCTCGACTACGTGAACGAGATCTTCACCGATTTCGTCGAGCTGCACGGCGACCGGCATTTCTCGGACGACCTGTCGATCGTCGGCGGCCTGGCGCGCTTCAACGGCACGCCCTGCATGGTGCTGGGCCACCAGAAGGGCCGCGACACCCGCGAGCGCACGGCACGCAACTTCGGCATGAGCAAGCCCGAGGGCTACCGCAAGGCGCTGCGCCTCATGAAGACGGCCGAGAAGTTCAAGCTGCCGGTCTTCACCTTCGTCGACACGCCGGGCGCCTACCCGGGCATCGATGCCGAGGAGCGCGGCCAGTCCGAGGCCATCGGCCGCAACATCTTCGAGATGGCGCAGCTCGAGGTGCCGATCATCGTCACGATCATCGGCGAGGGCGGCTCCGGCGGCGCGCTGGCGATCTCGGTCGGCGACCAGCTGGTGATGCTGCAGTATTCGATCTATTCGGTGATCAGTCCCGAAGGCTGCGCCTCGATCCTCTGGAAGACCAGCGACAAGGCGCAGGAAGCGGCCGATGCGCTCGGCATCACCGCGCACCGCCTGAAGGCGCTCGGGCTGGTCGACAAGATCGTCAACGAGCCGGTCGGCGGCGCGCACCGCGACCATCGCCAGATGGCCGCCTTCCTCAAGCGGGCGCTCAACGATGCCTTCCGCCAGGTCGGCGACCTGTCGACCAAGGACCTGCTCAACCGGCGTTACGAGCGGCTCCAGAGCTACGGCCGCTTCGCCGATACCAAGGCCGACAGCAGCAAGTGAGGCGCTGAGCACCGGGCAGGCCCGGCGCTCCACCGCCCGCTCGGTTTCCATGGAAAATCCGGCCGCCCAAGCTCTCGCGTCCTGGGCGGCGGCGCCGTTGCCGCTGGCGATCGCCTACAGCGGCGGCGCCGATTCGACCGCGCTGCTGCACGCGGCCGCGGCCCGCTGGCCCGGGCAGGTGCATGCCCTGCATGTGCACCATGGCCTGCAGCAGGCGGCCGATGATTTCGAGGCGCACTGCGCCGCTGCCTGCGCGGCGCTGGGCGTTCCGCTGCATTCGGCCCGCGTCGACGCCCGCCACGCCCCCGGCGAGAGCCCGGAGGACGCGGCCCGCCGGGCCCGCTACGCCACGCTGGCGGCGTTGGCGCTGTCCCGGGGCTTGCGCCACGTGGCGCTGGCCCAGCATGCGGACGACCAGGTCGAGACGATGCTGATCGCGCTCGGCCGCGGGGCCGGCCTCGACGGCCTGGCGGGCATGCCGCGCTGCATGGAGCGGCACGGCGTGAGCTTCCACCGGCCGCTGCTCGACCTGCCTGCCGACGCGCTGCGCGCCTGGCTCGCCGCCAGCGGCGTCGCCCATGTCGTCGACCCCACCAACGCCGACCTGCGCTACACCCGCAACCGGCTCCGGCAGCTGGTGCTGCCGGCGCTGGAGGCCGCGCTGCCGCAGTTCCGCGAGACCTTCGCCCGCTCGGCGCGCAACGCGGCCCGGGGCTCGGCGCTGCTGGCCGAGCTGGCGGCCCGAGACCTGGCGGAGGCCGGCGCGCCGCCGGCGCTGGCCGTCCTGCGGGCGCTGCCGCGGGAACGCCTGGCCAATGCGCTGCGCCACTGGCTGCGGCGCGACCACGGCGTGGTGCCGAGCGAGGCGCAGCTGGAGCAGCTGCAGGACCAGATCGCGGCCTGCAGCACGCGCGGGCACCAGATCCGCCTCAAGATCGCCTCCGGGCGGGTCGAGCGGGAGGGCGCCGTGCTGCATTGGTACAATGCTTCGCCCTTGTCGCAGTCCGCCGCCCCGGCGCGGAAGCGTTGAAGCGCTGAATCCGGCCCGGCGGGCGCTGCCTGCAGAGGCCAGCGCAGCCAGCGATGCGGCATCCGAATCCTTCTCTTTGACTTTCACCCATGGCATTGATCGTTCATAAATACGGCGGCACGTCGATGGGCTCGACCGAGCGCATCCGGAATGTCGCCAAGCGCGTTGCCAAGTGGGCACGCGCCGGCCACCAGATGGTGGTGGTCCCGAGCGCCATGAGCGGCGAGACCAACCGCCTGCTCGGCCTCGCCAAGGAACTGGCGCCCGCCGCCCCCGGTGCCGGCCACTACCGCGAACTCGACATGCTCGCCTCCACCGGCGAGCAGGCCTCGTCGGCGCTGCTGGCGATCGCGCTGCAGGCCGAGGGCCTGGAGGCCGTGAGCTACGCCGGCTGGCAGGTCCAGGTGAAGACCGACAGCGCCTACACCAAGGCACGCATCGAGAGCATCGACGACGAGCGCGTGCGCGCCGACCTCGATGCCGGCCGCGTGGTCGTCATCACGGGCTTCCAGGGCGTCGACGACGGCGGCAACATCACGACCCTCGGGCGTGGCGGCAGCGACACCTCGGCGGTGGCGATCGCCGCGGCGCTGAAAGCCCACGAGTGCCTGACCTTCACCGACGTCGACGGCGTCTACACCACCGACCCGCGGGTCGAACCCGACGCCCGCCGGCTCAAGACCGTGAGCTTCGAGGAGATGCTCGAGATGGCGAGCCTGGGCTCCAAGGTGCTGCAGATCCGCTCGGTCGAGTTCGCGGGCAAGTACAAGGTGCCACTGCGCGTGCTGTCGAGCTTCACGCCCTGGGACATCGACATCGAGGAAGAAGCCAAGTCCGGCACCCTGATCACTTTCGAGGAAGACGAAAACATGGAAAAAGCCGTCGTATCCGGCATTGCCTTCAACCGCGACGAGGCCAAGATCTCGGTGCTCGGCGTGCCCGACAAGCCAGGCATCGCGTACCACATCCTGGGCGCGGTGGCCGACGCCAACATCGAAGTCGACGTCATCATCCAAAACCTGAGCAAGGACGGCCGCACCGATTTCAGCTTCACGGTGCACCGCAACGACTACGCCCGCGCGGTCGACCTGCTCAAGGACAAGGTGCTGCCGACCCTGGGCGCCGCCGACATCGTCGGCGACACCAAGATCTGCAAGGTCAGCATCGTCGGCATCGGCATGCGCAGCCACGTCGGCGTGGCGAGCAAGATGTTCCGCGTGCTGAGCGAAGAGGGCATCAACATCCAGATGATTTCGACCAGCGAGATCAAGACCTCGGTCGTGATCGACGAGAAATACATGGAACTTGCGGTCCGCGCGTTGCATAAAGCCTTCGATCTGGACCAACCGACCGCCTGAAGATGGCATAATTCGAGGCTCAGGAACTGTGACCGAGTGGCCGAAGGTGCTCCCCTGCTAAGGGAGTATGGGGTGTAGAGCCTCATCGAGGGTTCGAATCCCTCCGGTTCCGCCAAATTGATCTTCAATGATCTTTGAAAGCCCCGACGCTGATTCAGCTTCGGGGCTTTTTCTTTGGAACAGGCGAATGCAGATTCAGTACAGAGGGCCTTTTGCCCTGAGGGGCTACGGCAAGGCGCTCGACGACGGCCGATTCGAGGCCGTCTTCGTGGTCACCGAGCCGACGACGGCGGGCGAGATGGACTCGCATCACTCGACCCACCTGTTCTTCGACTCGGAGCCCGCAGCCGTCGCGGCCGCCGATGCCGCCGCTGCACACTGGCTGGAGCGGCTCGTGACGGCCGCCGCCTGATTCCGCGCGCGGCGCGCGCTACCATCCCGTGATGCCTGAATTCACCCTGGAACTCGCATCCGTCGTCGCCGTGACCTTCGCCGCCATCATGACCGTCGGCTTCGCCTGGCGCGAGCGCAAGTGGGGTCCGGCGCTGATGATGGCCGGCATCGTGGGCTTCCTGGCCATCATTGCCTACGGCATCGTGCCGAAGTTCTGACGAGGGCCGGTCCGCAGGCTTACTCGATGACCAGGCCCTTCAGGGCGGGGTCGGCGTCCGGCACGCGCAGCTTCATGTCCTTGAGCGTCTTCACCAGCAGCCCGGCGATCATCAGGTTGCGGTGATGCTTGCTGTCGGCCGGTACGACGTACCACGGCGCGTCGTCGGTCGACGTGGCGGTCAGCGCCTTCTCGTAGGCCGCCTGGTAGGCGTCCCACTTCTTGCGCACCGCCAGGTCGTCGAGCGAGAACTTCCAGTGTTTGTCGGGCTGGTCGACCCGCTCCTGCAGGCGCACGCGCTGCTCCTGCTTGCTGATGTGCAGCATGCATTTGACGATGACTGTGCCGGTCTGGGTCAGCAGGCGCTCGAAGTCGTTGATCTGGGCATAGCGCTGCCGGGTCTGGTCCTTGTCGATCCAGCCTTCGACCACCGGCACCAGCACGTCTTCGTAGTGGCTTCGGTTCCAGACAGTGATCTCGCCGGTGCGCGGCACCACGGCATGGCAGCGCCACAGGAAGTCGCGCGCGCGCTCTTCCTCGGTCGGCGCCTTGAAGGCCGTCACCTTGACGCCCAGCGGCGAGGTGCGCGAAAACACCCAGCGGATGGTGCCGTCCTTGCCGCTGGTGTCCAGCCCCTGCAGCACCAGGAGCAGCTTGCGCCGGCCTTCGGCGTGCAGCACGTTCTGCAGCCGGTCGAGCTCGATGGCCAGTGTGTCGAGCTGCTCGCGCTGGGCGTCGTCGCCGCCGGACGAGAACGGCGTGGCGGCCGGATCGACGCCGGACAGCTTGAACTTGGAACCGACACGGAATTTCTTGAAACTGGCCATGGCAGGGGGTCTTTCAGGTCTCGTCGTCGGGATCGATGGAAGCGCTCCAGCGGCTGTCCCAGTCGGCGCGCCGGGCGCCGTCGAGGTCGCGCCGGTCGCGCTTGGTGGGACGGCCCTGCTCGATGCTCAGCGCCGGTTCGCTGCCGAGCCGGCGCTGCTCGCGTGCCGCCGCCTGGGCCGCCAGGCTCTCGGGCGTTTCTTCGTAGAGCTGCTGGGCGACCGGGGCCGGGCCGCGCTGGCCGCTGATGCCGCGTACCCAGACCACCCGCGACAGGCTGCCGAGGCGCAAGCTGACCGTGTCGCCCACCTTGACCTCGCGTGAGGCCTTGGCGACGTCGCCGTTGACCTGCACGCGGTTCTTGCCGATCTCGTCGGCGGCCAGCGAGCGCGTCTTGAAGAAGCGCGCCGCCCAAAGCCATTTGTCGATTCGAAGTCGGTCCATGAGTTCAGCGATTGTCGCGCGCCAGCGGGATTCGCACGACAGCATCCAGCCCGACGGTCCGGCCGCCGGCCTCGCGGTTGTCCAGCGCGATGCTGCCGCCCAGGGCCAGCACGATCTCGCGGCAGATCGCCAGCCCCAGGCCGGAGCCGCTGCCCACGTCGCCGGCCGCGAACGGCGCGAACAGCCGCTGGCGCAGCTCGTCGGAGATGCCGCGGCCCTGGTCGCTGACCTGCAGCAGCGCCAGCTCGCCTTCGGCATGCACCCGCACCGTCAGCGCCGCTGCGCGCGGGCTGTGCTTGATGGCGTTGTGCAGCAGGTTGCGGGCGAGCTCCTGCAGCATCCAGAGATGGGCGCGCACCGGCACCGGTGCCGGATCGGTCGAGAGCTCGAAGTCGAGCGCCTTGTCGGCGACCAGCGGCGACAGGTCGAGCGCCACCGCGCGCACCGCGTCGGCCAGGTCCAAGGTGACCGACTCGGGCTGCTGGCGCAGCTGCTCGACCTTGGCCAGCGACAGCATCTGGTTGGCCAGCGCGGTCGCGCGCTCGACGGTCTCGCTGATCTCGCCCAGCGCCTGGTCGGGCGGGACGTCGCCGCGGCGGGCCGACTGCACCTGCGCCTTGAGCACCGCGAGCGGCGTGCGCAGCTGGTGCGCGCTGTCGCGCACGAAGCGTTTCTGGTGGTCGAGTAGGCGCTGCAGCCGGCCCATCACCTGGGTGGTGGCGTCGATCAGCGGACGCAGTTCGCGCGGTGCGTCGGGGGCGTCGATCGGCGACAGGTCGTCGGCGGCGCGGCCCTGGATCGCCTCGCCCAGCGCGCGGACCGGGCGGGTGGCGCGCTGCACCACGACGACCGTGACCGCGGCGATCACCCCCATCAGCACCAGCTGGCGCCACAACATGTCGACCAGCAGCTTGCGCGCCAGCGTCTCGCGCAGCTCCAGCGTCTCCGCCACCTGCACCACGGCCATCGCGCGTCCGCGGCCGCTCGCGATCGGCTGCAGCAGCACGGCCACGCGCACCGGCATGGCGCGGAACTCGGCGTCGTAGAAGTCGACCAGCGCGGCATAGGGCGGGCGGTTCGGCAGCTTGCCGCGCCAGAAGGGCAGCTCCTCGAAGCCCGAGACCAGCTGGCCGTCGAGCGCCGACACCCGGTAGTACATCCGGCTCTGGTTGTCGGCCTCGAAGGCCTCGAGGGCGGAGTAGGGGACGATGGCGCGCAGTGTGGCCGCCTCGTCGTAGCCCTCGACGTCGAGCTGCTCGCCGATGGTCTTGGCGGAGGCCAGCAGTGTGCGGTCGTAGGCGGTCGTGGCGGCCGCCAGGCTCTGCCGATACAGGCTCACGCTGTTGATCACGATGAACACGGTGATCGGCCCCAGGATGCCCATGAGCAGCCGGGCGCGCAGCGAGGTGGCCCGCATCACGCGTCTTCGCGCAGCAGGTAGCCCAGGCCGCGCAGCGTCATCAGCGTGGCGCCGGTGGCGGCGAGCTTCTTGCGCAGCCGGTAGACCACGACCTCGATGGCTTCGTACTGCACGTCGGCCTCGCCCGGAAACACCAGCTCGAACAGGCGCTCCTTGCTGACCGCGTGGCCGGGCTTGGCCATCAGCGCCTTCAGCAGCGCCAGTTCGCGCGGCGTCAGTTCGAGTACCTCGGCGCGGTGGTAGATGGCGCCGCTGTCGGGTTCGTAGCGCAGGCCCCCGACTTCCGGCAGGCGCGCCGTCGCCTCGGCGCCCTGGTGACGCCGCTTGAGCGCCCGGATGCGGGCCTCGAGTTCGTCGAGGTCGAAGGGCTTGGGCAGATAGTCGTCGGCGCCGGCGTTGAGGCCGACGATGCGGTCGCCGACCGTGCCGCGGGCGGTGAGCAGCAGCACCGGCGTGCGCAGCCCGGCGGCGCGCGCCTGGGCCAGCACCTGCAGGCCGTCGAGCCCGGGCAGGCTCAGGTCGAGCGCCACCACGTCGGGTTCGAGCGCCCGCCACTGGGCCAGCGCCTGGGCGCCGTCGCCGCAGATCCGGACGTCGATCTGGCGCCGCCCGAGCGTGCGCTGCAAGGTGGTTTGCATCGACGGATCGTCTTCGACTAGCAGCAGCTTCATGGCGCGATTTTCGGTGTTTACCCCAGTCCGAAGGACAGCCAACTGACAGCAGGGCGGCGCATCATAGCGGCGTCAGCTTCTACTCAGCTTGCCAAAATCCAAGGAGACCTGCATGCGTCGCGATACCTTTCTGAAGTCCCTGGCCGCCCTGGCCGCCACCGGTGCCCTGCCGTTGTCGGCCTGGGCCGCTCCCAATGTCAAGATGATGATCCCCGCCAATCCGGGCGGCGGCTGGGACACCACGGGGCGGGCGCTGGGCAAGGCCCTGACCGACGCCAAGCTGGCCGACACCGTGACCTTCGACAACAAGGGCGGCGCCGCCGGCGCGCTCGGCCTGGCCCAGTTCGTCAACGGCTCCAAGGGCGATCCGAACGCGATGATGATCATGGGCGCCGTGATGCTGGGCGGCATCATCACCGGCAAGCCGCCTGTGAGCCTGTCGCAGGCGACGCCGATCGCCCGCATCACGAGCGAATACAACGTCTTCGTGCTGCCCGCCAGCTCGCCCCTGAAGACCATGAAGGACGTGGTCGAGCAGCTCAAGAAGGACCCGGGCAGCGTCAAGTGGGGCGGCGGCTCGCGCGGCTCCACCGAGCACATCGCCGCGGCCATGATCGCCCAGAAGGTCGGCGTCGATCCCTCGAAGATCAACTACGTCGCTTTCCGTGGCGGCGGCGAGGCCACGGCGGCGATCCTGGGCGGCAACGTCACGGTCGGCGGCAGCGGCTACAGCGAGTTCGCCGAATACATCAGCGCCGGCAAGATGCGCGCGATCGCGGTCACCTCGGCCCAGCGCCTGCAAGGCGTCAATGTGCCGACGCTCAAGGAGCAGGGCATCGACGTCGAGATCGGCAACTGGCGCGGCGTCTACGGCGCGCCCGGCATCACGCCCGAACAGCGCAAGGCGCTGACCGACATGGTGCTGGCGGCGCTCAAGACGCCGACCTGGGGCGAGGCGCTCAAGAAGAACGACTGGACGCCGGCGGTGCTGTCCGGCGAGGCCTTCGCCAAGTTCGTCGACGACGAGTTCGCGAGCCTGCGCGCGACCATGGTCAAGTCGGGCATGGTTTGAACGCCTGATCGGCACGGCAACGGGCGCAGGCCGTCGATCGGCCTGCGCCCTTTTTCCGCCCCCAGCGAGGTCCAGAAGAATGTCCAACATCGACTCACTCCCCCATTCACCCCCGGCTTTGTGGCCGCAGACGCTGGTCGGCGCCGGGGTTCTCGTCACCGGGCTGGCGCTCGCCTTCGGTGCCATCGGCATTTCGTCCGAGGCCGGCTATGGCGGTGTCGGGCCCAACTTCCTGCCCTGGCTGGTGTCGATCGCGCTGACCATCTGCGGCGGCTGGATCCTCTGGGAGTCGCGCACCGGCGGCTTCCGCGAGATGGATGAGCCTTCGGGCGCCACCAAGGCCTACTGGGCCGGTTTCATCTGGGTTTCGGCGGGCTTGCTGCTCAACGCGGCGCTGATCACCAGCATCGGCTTCATCCTGAGCTGCACCCTGTGCTACCTGCTCGCGGTCCAGGGCCTGCGCCGCGCCAGCGGGCAGGGCGGCGTCAACACGCCGCGCACCTGGCTCATCGACCTCGTGACCGGGCTGCTGATCGCGGCGCCGGTGTTCTGGACCTTCACCAAGTTCCTGGCGATCAACCTGCCGGGCCTGACCGCCACGGGCTGGATCTGACATGGATATCTTCAATGCATTGATGCATGGCTTCGCGCTGGCGATCACGCCCGCGAACCTTCTCTGGTGCCTGGTCGGCTGCGCCCTGGGCACGGCGGTCGGCGTGCTGCCCGGCATCGGCCCGGCGGTCGCCGTCGCGATGCTGCTGCCGATCACCGGCAAGGTCGACGTCACGGCTTCGATGATCTTCTTCTCGGGGATCTACTACGGGGCGATGTACGGCGGCTCGACCACCTCGATCCTGCTCAACACACCCGGCGAGACCGCCAGCATGGTGACCGCGATGGAGGGCAACAAGATGGCCAAGAGCGGGCGCGCCGGGGCGGCGCTCGCCACGGCGGCGATCGGCTCCTTCGTCGCCGGCACCATCGCCACTGTCATCGTCACGCTGTTCGCGCCCTTCGTGGCCGACTTCGCGGTCAAGCTCGGCCCGCCCGAGTATTTCCTGCTGATGCTGCTGGCCTTCACCACCGTGAGCGCGGTGCTCGGCAAGAGCACGCTGCGCGGCATGACGGCACTGTTCATCGGCCTGGCGGCGGGCTGCATCGGGCTCGACCAGATCTCGGGCCAGGGCCGCTACACCGGCGGCATTCCCGAACTGCTCGACGGCATCGAGATCGTGCTGGTCGCGGTCGGTCTGTTCGCGGTCGCCGAGGTGCTGTATGCCGTGCTGTACGAGGGCAAGGTGGTCGAAGGGCAGAACAAGCTCAGCCGCGTCCACATGACGGCGCGCGACTGGAAGCGCTCGATCCCGGCCTGGCTGCGCGGCACCGCGATCGGCACGCCCTTCGGCTGCATCCCGGCCGGCGGCACCGAGATCCCGACCTTCCTGAGCTACGCGACCGAAAAGAAGCTGGCCAAGGATTCGGATGCCAAGGCCGAATTCGGCACCAGCGGCGCGATCGAAGGCGTGGCCGGCCCCGAGGCCGCCAACAACGCCACCGTGACGGCGGCGCTGATTCCGCTGCTGACGCTCGGCATCCCGACCTCGAACACCACCGCCATCCTGCTCGGCGCCTTCCAGAACTACGGCATCCAGCCGGGGCCGCAGTTGTTCACGACTTCGGCCGCGCTGGTCTGGGCGCTGATCGCCTCGCTCTACATCGGCAACGTGATGCTGCTGGTGCTGAACCTGCCGATGGTCGGGCTGTGGGTCAAGCTGCTCAAGATCCCGAAGCCGCAGCTCTATGCGGGCATCCTGATCTTCGCCACGGTGGGTGCCTACGGCATGCGCCAGAGCGCCTTCGACCTGGTGCTGCTGTATGTGATCGGCGTGCTCGGCGTCGTGATGCGGCGCTACGACTTCCCGACCGCGCCGGTGGTCGTCGGCATGATCCTCGGGCCGCTGGCCGAAGCGCAGCTGCGCAACGCGATGTCGATCGGCGAGGGCAGCGCGGCAGTGTTCTTCCAGCGTCCGATGTCGATCGTGCTGGTGATCATCGTGCTGGCGGTGATGATCCTGCCGCGCGTGGCCAAGCGGCTGAGCGAGCGGCGCGCCGCCGCGGCGGCGGCCGCCTGAGGCCGCGGCGCGACGCTCAGTTCGCGGCCGAGCCCGCGTCGGACGGGGCGGTCGCGGTCTGCTGCATCCTGGCGCCCTGCAGGCGCTGCACTTCGGCCATGAATTCCGGGCCGCTGCGCATGCGCTGATAGGCCGCCATCTGGGCCCGGTAGGCCGGGCTCGACGGGTCGAAGCTGTCCCGGTTGGCGACCTGGCTCATGCCCGACCGGATCCAGAGGCTCGTGTCGGCGGCGACTTCGACCCGGCTCATCGCGCCGGTCGCGGGATCGGCGGGGCCGACGCGATACTCCTGCGGCGCACTCATCATCGACCGGCTCGCCGCCAAGTCGGCCGTGACGGCCGAACGGCTGTAGGCGCTGCCCGTGGTGGCGATGGGCGCTCCGACCCACTGCTCGGCCGGGACCGTCTGGGCAAAGGCGGTCGCACCGGCCAGCGCGAGGACGGAGACACCGAGAACTTGCCTGGCATTCATGATGAAATCTCCCGAAGGCTTGGACGTGCAGTCGCGGACATCGCGGCCATCACAGGGCGTGACTGTGACGGCTCCGGGCCTGGGGGGCTGTGCGTTTTGGCACCTCGTTTCTCAATCCGCCCGATGCCGCTGGGAGGTCCGCCATGGCGCTCCAACGTTCCACTCTCGGCCTGCAGCACATCGCGCTGCTGCAAGGCCTGTCGGCCGAACGGCTGGAGCAGCTGGCGCAGCGCTGCCAATGGAAGAGCCTGCCGGCCGCGACCCCGGTGCTGCTGCGTTCCGAGCAGAAGAGCGAGGTCTACTTCGTGGTCTCGGGCGCCCTGCGCGTGACCTCCTACGCGGCCAATGGCCGGCAGGTCACTTTTCGCGATCCGCAGGCTGGCGAGCATTTCGGCGACATCGCGGCGATCGACGGCCAACCGCGGTCGGCGGACGTCGTGACGCTCACGCCTTCCGTGGTGGCCAGCCTGGACCGCGCTGCCTTCCTCGAGCTGCTGCGCGACGAGCCGATGGTCGCCGAGCGCGTGATGCGCGGCCTGGCGGCGCTGGTGCGGCAGCTGTCGGACCGGGTCATCGACCTGAGCACGCTCGGGGTGCAGAACCGGGTGCACGCCGAACTGCTGCGGCTCGCCCAACAGGCCGGTGTGGTCGACAACCGCGCGCGGCTGGATCCGATGCCGACCCATGCCGAACTGGCCGGGCGGATCAGCACCAACCGCGAACAGGTCACGCGGGAGCTCAACGCGCTGCGCCGCGAGGGCGTGCTCGCCAAGGACGGCAAGGCGCTGGTGGTGCCTGACGTGGCGCGGCTGGCGGGACTGGTGGCCGAAGTCCGGGGCTTCGACTGAACCCCTAGTCGTTCGAGCGCCAGGCCGGCAGCTTCCAGCCGGTCCAGAGCGCCCCGAGACGCAAGACGATCGCGGTCGTGGCACCGGCGGTCAGTCCGACCCAATCGGGCGCCTGCAGGGTGTCGGCGCCGACGATGACCCAGGCGCCCACGAAAGAGCAGATCGCGTACGGCTGGTGGTCGCTGAAGGCGCGCGGGATCTCGTTGCAGACGATGTCGCGCAAGACGCCGCCGAACACCGCGGTCATCATGCCCATCAGCACGGCCACGATCGGCGGCATCGAGGCGCCGAGCGCGATCTGCGTGCCGGTGGCGGTGAAGAGGCCCAGGCCGAGCGCGTCGGGCCACTGCATCGCGCGCTCTGTGAGCGCGAAATGGCGGTCGCGCAGGAACAGCATCGCCGCCACGCACAGCGCGAGCAGCAGCCACAGCCAGCCCGCATGCTCGACCCAGAAGAAGGGCCGGCGGTCGAGCAGCACATCGCGCAGGGTGCCGCCGCCGAAGGCTGCGAGGCCGGCCACCATGACCACGCCGACCGCGTCGAGCCGCTTGCGCGCGGCCTCGATCAGGCCCGATATCGCAAACGCCAGCGTCGCCGCCGCCTCGATCGCGATCTGTGCATTGGAGAGCGACAGGACGGTGGAGAGCGGCAGGCTTTGCATGGGAAGTCAGTTGTGCATGTGGCCGTGCGATTCTGTCGCAGCACCGGCCGGTGCACCGACCGGGACGTCGACCTGGAGCGAGCTCTTGACGCCCTTGGCGTCCTCGAAGCGCAGGGTGAACGGGATGCTGCCGCCCTTGGCGATCGGCTGCTTCAGGTCCATCAGCATGACGTGCAGGCCGCTGGGCTTGAGCTCCACGGTCTGCCGCGGCGGCAGTTCGAGCCCGCCGGCGACTTCGCGCATCTTCATGGTGTCGCCTTCCATCTTCATCTCGTGCACTTCGGCCACGCCGGCCGCGGGCGTCGAGGCGCCGACCAGCCGGGCCCCCGAGGGCGCCATGAGCTTCATGAAGGCGCCGGTGCCGCTCTGGCCGGGCACCGTCTGACGGACCCAGGCGTCGCGTACGTCGACCGCGGCCACGCCGGCCGGCAGCACGTCGAGGCGGGCCGCCGGCAGGGCCAGCTTCTCGGTCGAACCGGCGGCCGGCACCTGGGCCCAGTCGGCGCTGCCGACGTCGCAGCTCTGCAGCACCTTGAAATAGAGCGGGCCGGGCTTGTCGGTGAGCTTGCCGCGGACGATGAATTCGGCCCGCTCGGCGCCCGGCAATGCGGTCTGTGCCGAGTCGGCCTTCCAGGACACCTCGCCCGGCGTGGCGGCCAGGGTCCAGCCCTGGCGCGGCTGGGCCTGGATCAGCGTGAAGCCCTGGGGCAGCTGGACCCGCACGCCGGTGGTGGCCTTGGCGTCGGTGCAGGCATGGCCGACGCGGAAGGCAGCGTCGTATTCGCTGCCGGCCGCGGCGCCGCCGGCGGGCAGGGTGACGTGGGCCATGGCGGCGGAGCTGCAGAGTGCGGCGCAGGCGGCGAGGGTACGGAGGGGGGTGGTGTGGTTCATTTGGTGGCTCCTTTAGTCAGTTGAGGACAGAGCAAAAACAGCTTCGCAGTTTCTTGATCTGTCCCGCAAGGTCTCAGTAATCCCAGCGCAACTCGGCGGTGTAAGTGCGCTGCGGGTAGGGGTGGAAATTCCAGTACTGGTAGTTGTTGGCATTGTCGATACCGAAGGCGGCCGACCACTGCTTGTCGATCTGGTAGCGCGCCCGCAGATCGACCGTGAAGTACTTGCTGGCGCCGAAGTAGGCGAAGCCGTTGACGTCGCTGTTGTCGAGGGTCGAGTACTGCTTGCCGCTGTAGCGCGCGGCCGCGGTGAAGGCCCAGCGGGCGTCGGGCCTGTAGGTGGCGTAGAGGGTGGAGCGCCATTGCGGAACCCGCGGCTGCCACTTGCCGACGCTGGCCGGGAACAACGGGTTCGAGACGATCTTCGAGTCGGCATAGGTGAGGCTGGCGCCCATGTCGAGGCCGCGCATCCAGACGTTTTGCCCGGTGTAGGAAAGCTCGAAGCCGGTGGTGCGGACCTTGGCGATGTTCTCCACCCGCGAGATGCTGGTGTTCGGGATCAGCTGGCTGTAGAGCGCGTCGTCGGTGGTCTCGTGGAACAGCGTGGCGCGGGCCAGGCCGTTGCCGAGGTCCTTCTCGGCGCTCAGTTCGCTGGTCCATGATTTCTCGGGCTTGAGGAACGGGTTGTTGATGAAAGACAGCGCGCCGCCGGTCGTGGCGCCATACAGCTCGCCCACGGTCGGGTAGCGCACCGCCCGGCCGAGCGAGGCCTTGAGCACCGTGTCGTCGGCCCACTGGTAGGCCAGCGCCGCTTTCGGCGAGGCGTCCGATTCGCTGCGCGACGGGTAGGACAGGGCGCTGTTCGCGGTGGCGGTGAAGCCGTTGCTGGCTTGCCAGTCTTCCCATCGCAAGCCCAGCACGGCCTTCCACTTCGGCGCGAAGGACCAGCTGTCCTGCGCCCATCCGGCGACGGTCTCGGTGTTGCCGCCGACGTTGCTGACCAGCGTGCCGGAGGGGCCGGAAAGCCAGTTGCCGATCGTGTTGGTCTTGAGGATGCCGAGCTTGTAGGCATCGCGCTCGACGCCGAAGTCGACGATGTGGGCGCCGCCCACCCCCTGCGGCCGCCAGGTGCCCTTGGCCGTCAGTGTGTTCCAGCCCGTGGAGCCGCCCTGGTCCTGCAGGGTGCCGGCGCCGCCGATGGCCGCCAGCGGCAGCGCCACCGTGGGCGCGCGCTGCTGATCCTTCGAATAGTCGTAGAGGCTGGCGGCCACTTCCCAGTCCCACTCGCCCTGGGTGTTGCTCTTGACCGAGAGGCCGTGCATGTAGTGGGTCTGCGCGTCGTTGGTGAGCGGAAACGCCGTCGGCCCGAGCGTGAAGCTGCGTCCGAGGATGTTGACCAGCCCGGTGTAGACCGGCTGGCCCTGGGCATTGCTCAGGTAGCTCTCCGGCCGGCCTTCGGAGCTGTTCTGCCACCAGCCCAGCGTGTAGGTGGCGGTCACGGTGGGCGAGAAGTCGTAGGCCAGCTTGAGCTTGGCGTGGTCCTGGAGCGTGTGGTACTGGGTGCCGGTGCCGAGGATGTACCACGGCGTGTTGGTGGTGTTGAGGCCCGGCACGAAGCCCACCACCGGGGTGCCGGCGCGCCCGGGCGTGCCCGAGGCCACGGTCGCGGTCGTGAAGGTCAGCGGCTGGCCCTGGCTGTCGCCCCGGCTCAGGTCGATGAACCACGACCAGTCGCCGCTGCGGCTGCCGAGCGAGGCGCTGGACTGCCAGCTGTTGAAGGTCTTGCTCGTGTTGTAGAGGTCGTTGGGCTGCGACTGGTAGCCCATCTTGACGTGGGCTTCAAGCTGCGAGGGCATGCGGGTCACGTAGTCGACCACCGCGCCGGCCGAGTTGCCGGGGTAGGCGGCCGAGAAGGGGCCGTACATCACGTCGACCCGCTCGATTTCCTCGGTCGTGACGAGGCCCCAGCGCGGCGCGTAGTTGCTGCCGTTGGCGATGCCGTTGCCGAGGTAGTTCGACAGCAGGATGCCGTCGGCATAGACCGCGGAGCGGGCGCTGTTGCCGGTGCCCGAGGCGCGGGTCGACAGGATGGCGTGGTTGTAGTCGCCGATGTAGCGCTTGCGCACCAGCAGGCTGGGCAGGTACTTGAGCGCGTCCTCGCTGTCGGTGGCGTTGATGCGGGTCTCGATCTCCTCGCGGGTGACGCCCTCGATGGTGGTCGGGATCTGGGTCGGCAGCGAGGTCGGCTGGCCGCCGGTCACGGTGACGACGCCGAGCGAGCGCGTGCGCTCGGGGGCCTCGTCGGCGGCACGCGATGCCGGTCGCTCCTGGGCCGACGCCGGCAGCGCCCACCAGGGGGATGCCGCGCTCAACGCGAGCGACAGCAGGGTCTTGTTCATGGAAGGATCTCCTCGGCAGCCGTCGGCTGCCTGCGCATTGCGGGATCGCGCAGCGCGGCGCCTTCCATGCGCCGCGTGCGTCAGGGCTGAAGCAAGCTCAGGAGAGAGGAGGTCCGCGCGCTGGCAGCGGGGCGGCGGTGGCCGCGGCGATGCGCGCGGCCGGAATCGACTGGACCGCATGGCCCAGGGGCTGCACTGTCGGCAATTGCGCCAGCGGCAAGGCCGGCGGCGGTGCACCGGCCGGCAGGCACAGCGGGCAGTCGAGGTGGCCGGCGGCCGGCGCCTGTGCGCCGTCGTCGGTCATGACCACCAGCATGGTGGCGCCGGCGGCCGAGCAGACGATTTCCATCGGCTTCGGCTGGACCAGCGGAGAGGCCACGGCGACACCGAGCGACAGCGCGAACCACGCCAGCACGAAGCTGGCGAGGAGGCGGGCGCGGCGGAGTGCGGGCATGGGCGCGATTATGCGGCTTGGCGTGGGGCGGGCGGACCGGCGTCGTGCGGGCGGGGCTCAGCGCGCGGGGGCGTCGGCCGGCACCACGGTGGTGGAACGGCGCGAGCGGACGGTTTCGGTCGCGCCCGGCACTGGCTGGCCGGCCGGCGTGACCACCGTGGCGCGCCGGTCGGGCGTGCGCGTCGTGACGTTGGCCGGCGGTCCGCCGCGCGCGCGGTCCAGTGCCGCGCCGGCGTCGCGGACGCAGGCTTCGCGCTCGGGCGCCGGCAGCTTGCCGCTGTTGCAGACGGCCAGCTGGCGTTCGTGGCGCTCCTGGGCCTGCTGCAGATCGGTCGCGGTCTGCGCGTGGGCGCCGAAGGCGCTGGCCAGCAGGACGCCGCACAGTGCGGCACGGGAAACGGGTCGAGTCATGGTGTGGCTCCGTCGAGTGACGGGGCTAGTCTATCCGGCGCCGTGCGCCGCGTCCGGCCTCGTTTCGGTCACCGGGGGCTTGCCGCGCAGGCGCCGCGCGGTGCGCCTGATCCAGCCCTCGACGTCGTCGACGTAGGTGAACACCGCCGGCACCACCAGCAGGCTCAGCACGGTGGAGGTGATCAGCCCGCCGATCACGGCCATCGCCATCGGCGAGCGGAAGCTGGAATCAGCGGCGCCGAGCCCGATCGCGATCGGCAGCATGCCCGCGCCCATCGCCAGCGTGGTCATGATGATCGGCCGGGCCCGCTTGTGGCAGGCGTCGCGCAGGGCGTCCCAGCGGCTCATTCCGTGATCGCGGCGCGCCACGATCGCGTACTCGACCAGCAGGATCGAGTTCTTGGTCGCGATGCCCATCAGCATGATGAGACCGATCAGCGAAGGCATCGACAGCGCCTTCTGGCCGATCAGCAGGCCGACGAAGGCGCCGCCGAGCGCCAGCGGCAGCGCGCAAAGGATCGTGATCGGATGCAGGAAATCCTTGAACAGCAGCACCAGCACGATGTAGATGCACAGCACGCCGGTCAGCATGGCCAGGCCGAAGCTCGCGAACAGCTCGGTCATGACCTCGGCGTCGCCGACCTCGGCCACCCGCACGCCGGGCGGCAGGCTGCGGATCGAGGGCAGCTTCATCGCCGCGTCCTTGGCGTCGCCGAGGCCGACGCCCGACAGCTCGATCTCGAAATTGACGTTGCGCGAGCGGTCGTAGCGGTCGATCACGGCCGGGCCGCCCTCCATCGTGAGCGCCGCCACCTGGCCCAGCATGACCGGGCCGCGCGTGCCGGGCACCGCGAGCCGTTCGAGCAGCGCCAGGTTCTGCCGCGCCGAATCCTCCAGCTTGACAACGATCGGCACCTGCCGCTGCGCCAGGTTGAGCTTGGGCAGGTTCTGGTCGTAGTCGCCGAGCGTGGCGACCCGCAGCGTCTCGGCGATCGCCGAACTCGTGACGCCGAGGTCGGCGGCGCGCGCGAAGTCGGGCCTGACCGCGATCTCGGGCCGGATCAGGCTGGCGGTCGAGGTGATGTTGCCGAGGCCAGGAATGGTGCGCAGGTCGCGTTCCACCGCGCGTGCGGCGGTGGTCAGCGCATTCGGGTCGTCGCCGCTGAGCGCCAGGATGTATTTCTCGCCCGAGCCGCCGAGGCCCACAGTGCTGCGCACGCCGGGCAGGGTCTCGAGCGCGGCCCGGATGCGGTTCTCGATCACCTGCTTGCGTGGCCGGTCGCCGCGCGGGTCGAGCTGGATCGTGAGTGTCGCCTTGCGGGTCTCGGGGGTGCCGAAGTTGGCGAAGGGGTCGCCGCCGGCGCTGCCGCCGCCGACCGTGGTGTAGACGCTGCGCACATGGTCGATCGCCATCAGGCGCCGGCGCGTTTCCTCGGCAGTTGCGGTGGTCTGGGCCAAGGTGGCGCCGGGCGCGAGCGACAGGTAGACCTGGGTCTGCGAGTTGTCGTCGGGCGGGATGAAGCCGGTCTTGAGCAGCGGGATCATCGCCACCGAGCCGAAGAAGAAGAGGGTGGCCAGCACCATCGTCGTGAATCGGTGCCTCAGGCACCACTCGGCCATCCGCATGTAGATTTTGAGCCAGCGCGGCTCCTTCTCGGCGTGGACGATCGGCTTCAGGATGTAGGCCGCCATCATCGGCGTCAGCACGCGGGCCACCACCAGGGATGCGAACACCGCGAGCGAGGCGGTCCAGCCGAACTGCTTGAAGAACTTGCCGGCCACGCCGCTCATGAAGGCGGTCGGAAGGAACACCGCGATCAGGGTGAAGGTGGTGGCGATCACGGCCAGGCCGATCTCGTCGGCGGCTTCCATCGCGGCCTGGTAGGGCGACTTGCCCATTCGCAGGTGACGCACGATGTTCTCGACCTCGACGATCGCATCATCGACCAGGATCCCGACCACCAGCGACAGCGCCAGCAGCGACACCACGTTGATCGAGAAGCCCAGCAGGTACATGCCCACGAAGGCCGGGATCACCGACATCGGCAGTGCCACCGCCGAAATGAAGGTCGCCCGCCAGTCGCGCAGGAACAGCCAGACCACGATCACGGCCAGGATCGCGCCCTCGTAGAGCAGGTGCAGCGAGCCTTCGTATTCCTCCTCGACCGGGGCGACGAAATTGAAGGCCTCGGTGAGCTGGATGTCGGGGTGCTGCAGGCGCATCTCGCCGAGCGCCTTCTGGATCGCGGCGCCGACCTCGACCTCGCTGGCGCCGCGGCTGCGCGCCACCTCGAAGCCGACCACCGGCCGGCCGTCGAGCAGCGCCGCGGCGCGCGGCTCGGCGATCGTGTCGCTGATGCGCGCCACCTCGTCGAGCCGGATGCGGCGGCCGTCGGTCAGTGCGATCTGCATGGCGGCCAGCTGGTCGGCCGACTGCACCGTGGCCAGCGTGCGCACTGGCTGCTCGCTGCCGCCGACGTCGGTGCGGCCGCCCGCGCTCTCGGTCTGCACCAGCCGCAGCTGGCGCGAGATGTCGGCCGCAGTGGCGCCCAGCGCCTGCAGCTTGGCCGGATCGAGATCGACATGCACCTGGCGCGTGACGCCGCCGACGCGATTGACAGCGCCGACGCCGGGCAGCGCCAGCAGCTTCTTGGTGACATCGTTGTCGACGAACCAGGACAGGGCCTCGTCGTCCATCTTCGAAGACGCGATCGTGAAGGCCAGCACCGGCTGGGCCGCGAAGTCGAGCTTGGTGACCACCGGATCGCGGACGTCAGCCGGCAGGTCGGCGCGCACCCGCTGCACCGCCGAACGCACGTCGTCGACCGCTTCCTGGACCGGCTTCTCGAGCCGGAATTCGACGATCAGCGTGGCCGCGCCGTCCTGCACCTTGGTCGTGATGTGCTTCAGGCCCTGGATGGTGGCGATCGAGTTCTCGAGCTTGCGCGCGACATCGTTCTCGAGCTGCGAGGGCGCGGCGCCCGGCAGCGCGGCCGACACCGTGACGGTCGGCAGGTCGATGTCCGGGAAGTTCTGGACCTTCATGGCGTTGAAGGACAAGAGACCCGCGAAGGTCAACAGCACGAACAGCATCACCGCCGGGATCGGGTTGCGGATGGACCAGGCCGAGACGTTCAAGATCGCTGCTCCTTCACTTGGCTGCGGCTTCGGCCGCAGGCTTGGCGGCGGCGGGCGTCTCGACCACGCGCACCAGGTCGCCGTCGTTCAGGAAGCCGGCACCCTGGACCACCACGCGGGCGTCGGCCGGCAGCGGCGTCGTGATCTCGACCCGGTCGCCGACCCGGCGGCCGGTCTCGACCTTGAGCTGGGCGACCCGATTGTCGGGCTGCAGCAGCAACAGGTAGTTGAAGCCGTCGCGCGGCACCACCGAGGCCTGCGGCACGGTCAGCGCGCTGGTGCGGCCGAGCTGGAAATCGCCGCGCGCGAACATGCCGGCCTTGAGGCCGGTGTTCTGCAGCACGTTCGGGATGTCGACGTAGACCAGCGCATTGCGGGTCTGCGGATCGACCGTCGGCGCGATGCTGCGGACCTTGCCGCTGACGGTGGCGCCGCTGGCGCTGGTGATCACGGCCGGCGTGCCGACCGCGATGCGGCCGAGTTCGGAGGAGGTGACCTCGGCGCGCCATTCGAGCCGGCCCTGGCGCACCATGCGGAACAGCTCGGTGCCGGCACTGACCACGCTGCCGACCGTGGCGGTGCGCGCCGAGATCACGCCGTCGTCGGGCGCCAGCACCTGCGTGTTGCGCCCGCGCACCTGCTGGGCGGCGAGCACCGCCTCGGCGGCCTCGACCCGCGCCTTGGCGGTCTGCTCGGCGGTCTGGTATTGGTTGATCTGCTGCTGGCTCATGGCGCCGGTGGCCTGGAGCGTGCGCGCCCGCGCCGCGGTGCCGGTGGCGTCGGCGGCAGTGGCTCGGGCCTCGGCCAGCGAGGCCTTGGCCTGAGCCACGTCGGCCTGCACCGACTCGGCCGAGAAGGTGGCGAGCACCTGGCCTTTCTTGACCACGTCGCCGACGTTGACCCGCACCTCGGCGAGCTTGAGGCCGGTCGATTCGGAGCCGATGCTGGCCTCCTGCCAGGCGGCGACGTTGCCGTTGGCCGCCAGCGTGATGCTGAGTTCGCTGGTCTCGGGCTTGGCGACCGTGACGGTCAGCGACGGCCGGGCCGTGGCCTCGGGCTTTTTCTCGGGCGTGGCGGCGGGCTTGCCGCGCAGCAGCCAGAAGGCGCCGGCGACGAGGACCAGCACGGCGGCCAGCACGACGATGAGGGTGGAACGCTTCATTCTTTTCATGGCGACGGGGCGGCGGCGGGGGCCGTGGAGGCGAGGGCTTCGGGTCGTGTCCAGCCGCCGCCCATGGCGCGGTAGAGCGAGACCCAGGCTTCGGCGTGTTCGCGCTGCAGCGCGACGCGGGCGGTCTGCGAGACGAACAGCGTGCGCCGCGCATCTTCCAGGTCGAACAGGCTGGCCAGTCCGGTGTTGAAGCGGGCCTGGGTGGCGTCGAAGGAGATCTGGTAGTTCTGTACCGCGGTGTCGGCGTCTGCCGCGCGGTCGCTGGTGCTCTGCAGGTTGATCAGCGCCTGCTCGACCTCGCTCACGGCGCGCCGCACATTGGCGCGGTACAGCGACACGGATTCTTCGTAGCGGCCCTTGGCGGCGTCATAGTTGGCCGCCAGGGTGCCGCCGTCGAAGATCGGGACGTTGAGCGCCAGCGGTCCGAGGGTCCAGGTGTCCAGGGTTTCGCTGAAGCCACCGCCGCGCACCTTCAGCACGGCGATCGATCCCTGGAGCGACAGGCGCGGGAAGCGCTGGGCCAGCGCCGCGCCGGCCTCGGCGCTCGCCGCGGCGACGTCGAGCTCGGCCGCGTAGACGTCCGGCCGCTGCGCCAGCGCCTCGGCCGGCACGCTGTAGACCGCCTGAACAGCGGGCAGCGTGACGTCGATCGGGGCGGCGGCGAGCTTGGCCGCCAGCAGCGGACCTTCGATGCCGGTCAGCGCGATCAGCGCCTGCTGCTGCACGCTGCACAGGGCGCGCTGCTGCGTCAGCCTGCCCGCCGCTTCGGCCGCGCTGGCGCGCGCCAAGGCGGCATCGGCGGGCGCCGTGAAGCCGGCGCGCGCCGACAGCTCGGTCAGCCGCGCGGTCTCGGCGCGCGATTGCGCATCCGAGGTCGACACCACGAGCTGGCGCCGGCAGGCGCGCTCGCCCAGGTAGGCGTTCGCGGTCTCGGCGGCGACCGACACGCGGGCGTCGTGCCAGCGGGCGTCGGCGCCCGCATAGCGCGACTGGCTGGCGTCGCGGCTGGCGCGCAGGCCGCCGAACAGGTCGATCTCCCAGCTCGACTGCAGACCGGCCTGCTGGGTGGTGATCGGAGGGATGTCGGTGCTGGTTCCGCCCGTGGCGCCGGTCGAGAAGCCCGAAGTCGGCGAATTGCCGCGGCTGGCCGACAGCGAGCCGTTGAGATTGGGCACCAGCGCCGCGCCGGCCGCGACCCGCGCGGCGCGGGCTTCGCCGATGCGCGCCTGGGCGCTGGCCACGGTCGGGCTGGCGGCCTCGGCGGCGACGATCAGCTCGACCAGCAGCGGGTCGTCGAGCTGCCGCCACCACTCGGCCAGCGACGGCATCGAGCCGCCATGCGGCAGGGCCGCGGTGCCGGTCGGCAGCGGCGTCTGCCATCGCGCCGGCATCGGCGCCGCGACCTGCTCGGGCGGCCGCGGAACGGCGCAGGCGGCGAGCAGCAGGGGAGCGACGAGACACAGCGCGGGGAGCCGGGAGTTCCTCATGAGATTCCGCAAAGAAAGGGGTGACGTGCGCTGGCGAACGGGGGGTGCGCCAGGGCGTCGGCAGGCGGCCGGTGGACCGTGCATGCAAGGGGCGCAGCATAGCAAGGCCCCTCGAGCGCCTCTGTAGTCGCGCACCGCGTTTTCAAAGGGCTATCGATGGTAGCGACTCGGCGAGTCGGAATCGTCTGATTCGGCGCCGGAGGGATGCACGCTACGATTCCGCCATGCCACCCGCCGCCGCCGCACCTCCCGCCCTGCCGCTCGATGCCGAAGGCATCCTCGCGCTCGCCGCGCGCTCGATGTTCCATCTGTTTTCCAGCATCAGCCAGGGCATGTTCCTGGTCGACCGGGGCGGACGCATCGTCTGGGTCAACGAGGGCTACCGGCGCTTCCTGCCGGCGCTGGGTTTCTCGTCGATCGACCAGTTCCTCGGTCATCCGGTCGAAGACGTGATCCCGAACACGCAGATGCGCCGCGTCCTCGACACCGGCGAGCCGATCCTGATCGACCTGCTGACCAACAAGGCCGGCACCTTCGTGGTCAGCCGCATCCCCTTGCGCGAAGAGCGCGAGGGCGATGCCGGCGCGACGCCCGGCGAGGTGATCGGCGCCATCGGCATCGTGCTGTTCGATCATCCCGAGACCACGCTGCAGCCGCTGATCAGCAAGTTCGCGCTGCTGCAGCGCGACCTCGACGATGCCCGGCGCGAGCTCGCGAGCCAGCGCGCCAATCCGCTCTACCAGCAGTCGGCCGACGGCCAGCGGCGCTCCAAGTACACCTTCGCCAGCTTCATCGGCAGCAGCCCGGCCGCGGTCGAGGTCAAGCGCCACGCACGGCGCGCGGCGCAGTCGTCGAGCCCGGTGCTGCTGCTCGGCGAGACCGGCACCGGCAAGGAACTGCTGGCCCACGCGATCCATGCCGCCTCGGCACGGGCCGGCGGCATGTTCGTCAGCGTCAACATCGCGGCCGTGCCCGACACCCTGCTCGAAGCCGAGTTCTTCGGCGTCGCGCCCGGCGCCTACACCGGCGCCGACCGCAAGGCGCGCGAGGGCAAGTTCAAGCTGGCCGACGGCGGCACGCTGTTCCTCGACGAGATCGGCGACATGCCGCTGGGCCTGCAGGCCAAGCTGCTGCGCGCGCTGCAAGAGGGCGAGATCGAGCCGCTGGGCTCGAACAAGCTGGTGCCCTTCGATGCCCGTGTGATCGCCGCCACCTCGCGCGATCTGGCGGCGCTGGTGCGGGAAGGGCGCTTCCGCGAAGACCTGTACTACCGCCTCAACGTGCTGCCGGTGCGCGTGCCGCCGCTGCGCGAACGGCGCGCCGACATCCCGGCGCTGGTCGAGGCGCTGGGCGAGGACATGGCGCTGCGCAGCGGCGAGGCGCCGCCCGAGCTCACGCCCGACGCGCTGGCGCTGCTGGCCGCGCAGCACTGGCGCGGCAACATCCGCGAGCTGCGCAACGTGCTCGAGCAGGTGACCATGCGCAGCGACTCGCAGCGCATCGACGCCGCGCAGCTCGAGCGCATCCTGCGCGAGGCCGGGCAGGAAAAGATCGCGGCGCCCGAGCCGCTGCCGAGCGCCGCCGCCGACACGGCCGAAGGCGCGGCGCTGCTGCGGCCGCTGGCACAGCAGGTGGCCGAACTCGAACGCCGGGCGATCGCCGCCGCCATGGCCGCGACCGGCGGCAACAAGCTCGCGACCTCGCGGCTGCTCGGCATCTCGCGCGCGACGCTCTACGAACGTCTGGAAAACCCTGAATAGAAAACATGCAATTGCCTGAAATTCGGACAATACATTTGTCCTGATTCCGGGCGCTTCAGGCGAAAACCAAGGGAAAGTCCTTTGTTTTCAAGGCGATGGCGGCTGGCACGAACTGTGCAATATTCAGCCATCACCTTCAGGAGACAAAGAATGCAACGTCGCTACCTCGTCGCGCTGGCCACCCTGGCTGCCGCAGGTGCCCTGGCCGCTCCGGCCTGGGCCCAGTCCAACGAGATCAAGATCGCCCACATCTACAGCAAGACCGGTCCGCTGGAAGCCTACGGCAAGCAGACCCAGACCGGCCTGATGATGGGCCTGGACTACGCGACCGGCGGCACCATGACCGTCAACGGCAAGAAGATCGTCGTCATCGAGAAGGACGACCAGGGCAAGCCCGACCTCGGCAAGTCGCTGCTCGCGGCAGCCTACGCCGACGACAAGGCGGCGCTGGCGGTCGGCCCGACCTCTTCGGGCGTGGCGCTGGCGATGCTGCCGGTGGCCGAGGAATACAAGAAGATCCTGCTGGTCGAGCCCGCCGTGGCCGACTCGATCACCGGCGACAAGTGGAACAAGTACATCTTCCGCACCGGCCGCAACAGCTCGCAGGACGCGATCTCGAACGCGGTCGCGGTCGACAAGGCCGGCGTCACGGTCGCCACGCTGGCGCAGGACAACGCCTTCGGCCGCGACGGCGTGAAGGCTTTCGGCAGCGCGCTGAAGAAAGCCAAGCTGGTCCATGAGGAATACCTGCCGCCGGCCACCACCGACTTCACGGCCGGTGCCCAGCGCCTGATCGACAAGCTCAAGGACCAGCCGGGCCGCAAGATCATCTGGATCGTGTGGGCCGGCGCCGGCAACCCGTTCAAGATCGTCGACCTCGACCTGAAGCGCTATGGCATCGAGATCGCTACCGGCGGCAACATCCTGCCCGCCATGGCGGCCTACAAGGCGCTGCCGGGGATGGAAGGCGCGGCCTACTACTACTTCGGCATTCCGAAGAACCCGGTCAACGAGGCCATGGTCTCGATGCACTACAAGGAATTCAAGACGCCGCCGGACTTCTTCACGGCCGGCGGCTTCTCGGCCGCGATGGCGATCGTGACCGCGCTCAAGAAGACCGGCGGCGACACCAGCACCAACAAGCTGATCACGGCCATGGAAGGCATGAGCTTCGACACGCCCAAGGGCAAGATGACCTTCCGCAAGGAAGACCACCAGGCGATGCAGTCGATGTACCACTTCAAGATCAAGGTCGATCCGGCCTTCGCGTGGGGCGTGCCGGAGCTGGTGCACGAAATCAAGCCTGAAGAGATGGACATCCCGATAAAGAACAAGCGCTAAGAAAGCGATCGCGGCCGGCGAAGCCCGGCCCATTCGGGAAATGCCGCGGAACCGGCTTTGCCGGGCCGCAGGCGTTGCCCCCGGTAGGGGGTGGGCGGCTACACGAAGTGAGCCAACCTGGGGGGGAGCCCCATTTTCATGCTCGAAACCAAAGATCTCACCATCCGCTTCGGCGGACACGTGGCGGTGAATGCTGTCTCTTGCGCGTTCGCGCCGGGGACGCTGACCGCGATCGTCGGCCCCAACGGGGCCGGCAAGACCACGTACTTCAATCTGATCTCGGGGCAGCTCAAGGCGTCCGCGGGCACGGTGTCGCTCGACGGCCAACTGCTGTCGGGACTGCCGGCCTCGGCACGCACGCGGGCCGGGCTCGGGCGGGCGTTCCAGCTCACGAACCTGTTCCCGAATCTCTCGGTGCTGGAGAACGTTCGCCTCGCGGTGCAGGCCACGCGCGAAGGCGCGCACCGGCGCGGCCTCAACCTGTGGAGCATCTGGAGCGATCACCGCGCCTTGACCGAGCGCGCCGACCAGATCCTGGCCGATGTCGCGCTCAAGGCCAAGGAGCACGCGACCGTGGCCAGCCTGCCGCACGGCGACCAGCGCAAGCTCGAAGTGGCGCTGCTGATGGCGCTCGAACCCAAGGTCTTCATGTTCGACGAACCGACCGCCGGCATGAATGCCGCCGAGGCACCGGTGATCCTCGACCTCATCCGCAAGCTCAAGCAGGACAGGAGCAAGACCATCCTCTTGGTCGAGCACAAGATGGACGTGGTGCGCGAACTCGCCGACCGCATCATCGTGCTGCACAACGGGCAACTGGTGGCTGACGGCGAACCGGCCGAGGTGATCGCCTCGCCGATCGTCCAGGAAGCCTATCTGGGCGTTGCGAAGGAGGCCGCCGCATGAGCCGCATGAACACGAATCTTCTCGAGATGAAGGGCGTGCACACGCACATCGGCGCCTACCACATCCTGCATGGTGTCGACCTCGCCGTGCCGCGCGGCCAGCTCACGATGCTGCTGGGCCGCAACGGCGCCGGCAAGACCACCACGCTTCGCACGCTGATGGGCCTTTGGCATGCCTCGCAGGGCAGCGTGCGCTTCGGCGACAAGGACATCACCGCCCTGCATACGCCGCAGATCGCCGAACTCGGCATCGCCTACGTGCCCGAGAACATGGGCATCTTCTCGGACCTCACGGTCAAGGAGAACATGCTGCTGGCGGCCCGCAAGGCGAAGAACGCCGAGCAGATGGACGACGCGCGCCTGAAGTGGATCTTCAAGCTGTTCCCCGCGGTCGAGAAGTTCTGGAACCACCCGGCGGGCAAGCTCTCCGGCGGGCAGAAGCAGATGCTGGCGGTGTCGCGCGCGATCGTCGAGCCGCGCGAGCTGCTGGTCATCGACGAGCCCAGCAAGGGCCTGGCGCCGGCCATCATCAACAACATGATCGACGCCTTCGGCGAGCTCAAGCGCAGCGGCGTGACGATCCTGCTGGTCGAGCAGAACATCAGCTTCGCGCAGCGCCTGGGCGACCAGGTGGCCGTGATGGACAACGGCCGCGTGGTGCACAGCGGCAGCATGGCCGCGTTCTCGGCCGACGAACGACTGCAGCAATCCCTGCTGGGACTCGCGCTATGAAAAACACCGACTTCGACTGGAAGCCGCTCCTGCTGGTGCCGGTGCTCGCGCTGGTGGCGCTGCCGCTCACGGGCTCGGTCTCGACCTGGCTCACGCTCACGGTGGCCGGCCTCGCGATGGGCATGATCATCTTCATCATCGCCTCCGGCCTGACATTGATCTTCGGCCTGATGGACGTGCTGAACTTCGGCCACGGCGTGTTCATCGCGCTCGGCGCCTTCGTCGCCAGCAGCGTGCTCGGCCTGATGGGCGACTGGACCGGCTCGGGCGAGTTGTGGCGCAATCTGGTGGCCGTGTTCCCCGCGATGCTGGTCGCCATGGGGGTGGCCGGCGCGGTCGGCCTGGCCTTCGAGCGCTTCATCGTGCGGCCGGTGTACGGCCAGCACCTGAAGCAGATCCTGATCACCATGGGCGGCATGATCATCGGCGAGGAGCTGATCAAGGTGATCTGGGGCCCGGCGCAGATCCCGCTGCCGCTGCCGGAGGCGCTGCGCGGCTCGCTGCTGGTCGGCGACGCGGCGATCAGCAAGTACCGCATCCTCGCGGTCGTGATCGGCCTCTTCGTGTTCGGCCTGCTGGCCTGGACCCTCGGCCGCACCAAGATCGGCCTCCTGATCCGCGCCGGCGTGCAGGACCGCGAGATGGTCGAGTCGCTGGGCTACCGCATCGGCCGGCTGTTCGTCGGCGTCTTCGTGGTCGGCAGCGCGCTGGCCGGCCTGGGCGGCGTGATGTGGGGGCTGTTCCAGCAGAACCTGATCCCGCAGATGGGCGCGCAGGTCAACGTGCTGATCTTCATCGTGATCATCATCGGCGGGCTCGGCTCGACCGCCGGAGCGCTGATCGGCGCCTTGCTGGTCGGCCTCATGACCAACTACATCGGCTTCATCGTGCCGACGCTGACCCAGTTCGCGAGCATCTTCCTGATGGTGGCGGTGCTGCTGTGGCGTCCGCAGGGCGTGTACCCCGTGGCCAATCGTTGAAGAGAAACCCATGCTGTCCCGACTTCTTTCCAACGACCTGCCGCGCAGCCGCCTGCTGGCCTTGCTGCTCGCAGCCCTGGTGCTGGCGCTGGCCTTCGCACCCTTCCTGTTCCCGGGTGTCAAGGCGCTCAGCGTGGCGGCCAAGATCCTGGTCTTCATCGTGCTGGTCGCGAGCTTCGACCTGCTGCTCGGCTACACCGGCATCGTGAGCTTTGCGCACACGATGTTCTTCGGCATCGGCGCCTACGGCATCGCGATCTCGGCCAGCCGGCTGGGCGCGAACTGGGGCGCCGTGGCGGTCGGCCTCGGCGCCGCGCTCGCGATCTCGCTGGTGCTGTCGCTCGCGATCGGCCTGTTCTCGCTGCGCGTGCGGGCGATCTTCTTCGCCATGATCACGCTGGCCGTGGCCTCGGCCTTCCAGACCCTGGCATCGCAGATGTCGGATTTCACGGGCGGCGAGGATGGCCTGACCTTCAAGCTGCCGGAGCTGATCTCGCCGAGCTTCGAGTTTGCCGAGGAGCCCTTCCTCGGTGTGTCGCTCGACGGCCGTCTGCTGTGCTACTACCTGCTGTTCGTCGCCACCGTGGTGCTGGTGCTGGCGCTGCTTCGGATCGTGAATTCGCCCTTCGGCCGCGTGCTGCAGGCGATCCGCGAAAACGAGTTCCGCGCCGAGGCGATCGGCTACCGCGTGGTGGTCTACCGCACCACGGCCTCGGTGCTGTCAGCGCTGTTCGCGACGCTGGCCGGCGCGATGCTCGCCATCTGGCTGCGCTACAACGGACCCGACACCTCGCTCAGCTTCGAGATCATGGTCGACGTGCTGCTGATCGTCGTGATCGGCGGCATGGGCACGATCTATGGCGCGGTGGTCGGCGCGGTGCTGTTCGTGATCGCGCAGAGCTACCTGCAGGATCTGCTGCGCATCGCCAGCGAGGCGGCGAGCGGCATCGGCTGGCTCGCGGCGCTGCTGTCGCCGGACCGCTGGCTGCTGTGGCTGGGCGTGCTGTTCGTGCTGTCCGTGTATTACTTCCCGACCGGCATCGTCGGCCGCCTGCGCGCGAGGGCCAAAGGATGAAGCACCCCCGAAGCGCCTGCGGCGCCTCCCCCTCCAAGGGGGCGATACCAGCGGCCCGGCAAAGCCGGTTCCGCGGTATCCCTGGCATCTGGCCGTGCCGGTTTCACATGTCACGGGTCACGCGATCGCGTGGTGGAGCGATGAGATGATTCTGAAAACCTCGAACTACCTCCAACTCGCCGGCCGCGAGGTGCACTGGCTCGATTGGGGCCCGCGCGATGGCCCGGTGATCGTGGCCTGGCATGGCCTCGCGCGCACCTGCCGCGACATGGACGAGCTGGCCCGGCACTTCGCCGAGCGCGGCTTCCGCGTGATCTGCCCCGACACCATCGGCCGAGGACTGAGCCAGTGGAGCCCGGCGCCGGACGAGGAGTACCAGCTGTCCTTCTACGGCCGGCTCGCGCTCGGGCTGTTCGATGCGCTGAAGCTCACGCGCGTCCACTGGATCGGCACCTCGATGGGCGGCGCGATCGGCATGGTCTGCGCGTCGGGCCTGCTCGAGGCGACGATGAAGCCGCGCATCGCGAGCCTGGTGCTCAACGACAACGCGCCGCAGATCGCCGCGGCCGCGGTTCAACGCATTCGCTCGTATGCCGGCCAGCCCCCGGCCTTCGACACGGTGGTCGAACTCGAGCAGTTCTTCCGCACCGTCTACAAGCCCTATGGCTGGCTCAGCGACGCGCAGTGGCGCCGCCTGACCGAGAGCTCGACCCGGCGCCTGCCCGACGGCCGCGTGACGCCGCACTACGATCCGGCGATGGTGCGGCAGTTCGAGGCCCACCCGGACGACTACAGCGTGTGGCCGCACTACGACGCGATCGAGGCGCCGGTGCTGTGCCTGCGCGGCGCCGACTCCGACCTGGTGCTGCCCGAGACCCTGGCCGAAATGCGCACCCGGGGGCCCGGTGCCACCGGCCGGCTGCAGATCATCGAGGTGCCGGGCTGCGGCCACGCGCCGGCGCTCAACGTGCCCGGGCACCTGGCGCCGATCGAGGCCTTTGTGCGCGCCGCCGGCACCTGAATCGAGACGGGCAGACAATCGGCCCGCTCATTCACTCGGAGACTTCATCCATGGCGCTTTCGTTCTACGACATCTCGGTCCCGGTTTTCGTCCGCGGACTCGGCCAACTCTCGCACGTGCTCGACAAGGGCCTGGCCCATGCGCAGGCCAGCGGCACCGACCCGGCCGCATTGTTCGATGCGCGCCTCGCGCCCGACATGTTCACGCTGGCCGGCCAGGTGCAGAGCGCCAGCGATGCGTCCAAGCTCGGCACGGCCCGCATCGCCGGCATCACGGCGCCCAGCTTTCCCGACACCGAGGCCACCTACGCCGAGTTGCAGGCGCGGGTCGCGAAGACGATCGAATTCCTCAACGGCGTCGACCGTGCGGGCGTCGACGGCGCCGAGGCGCGCGAGGTCGTGATGAAGGTGCGCGGCAACGAGCTGAAGTTCACCGCCGAACGCTACCTGCTGCAGTTCGCGCTGCCGAACTTCTTCTTCCACGTGACGACGGCCTACGACGTGCTGCGGCACAGCGGCGTGCCGCTGAGCAAACTCGACTACCTGGGACGCTTCTAGGTTCGATCACAAAGGCCGGCAAGGAGCCCTTTGCCGGCGTCGGAACTCCACGGGCGTGCAGCCGGCTTCTCGTTTGAAGAACTTGCTGAAGTTGGTGGCCTCGTCGAAGCCCAGCTTGTCCGCGATGGCGACGGCCGGCATGTCGGTGTGCACCAGCAGACGTTTCGCCTCCAGGTTGATGCGCGCAGCGATGAAGGCCTTGGCTGTCATGCCCATCGCCGCCGTCACTGCGCGCCCCAGGCTCTTTTCGGTGTAGCCGAGCTGGGTGGCGTAGTCGGCCACCTGGTGCCACTCGGCAAAGCGTTCGTCCACGAGCCGCTGGAATCGCTTGAAGCGTTGCGATGCAGCGGAGATCACCGGCTCCTTTGACTGTCGTCGGCCTTGCAGGATGCTCAGTCGCGTCAAGAGCGCATGCAGTTGGTGGCGCAGCAGGGCATGCACGTCTTCCAGCGGCGCGTCGATCAGCGTGTCGTCGCGCATCCGCTGGATCGCGTCCGTCACCTTTCGCAGTTCATCGCTGTTCAGGAGCAGATGTTCCGGCAGTCTCTCCAGATCGACCGCGAGCCTGGGGTCTCCGGGCGTCTTTGAAACCGGGAAGACGAATTCCGGACGGAACAGGACGTTCCAGCCATCCCAATCCTGGTCATCTCCGTAGTTGTGGGCTTGCCCTGGCCGCAACACGAGCAGCGACCCCGGCTGGCAGGTGAGCGACTTGAAGTCGACCCACTGCGTGCAGTCGCCCCGCGTGACGCAGACCAAGGTGTGGAACTCGTACCGATGCGTCGTTCGCACCTTCTCCTGGCTCCGATGCCTCAAGTCGGCGACGGTGAAGATTTCGAGATCGAGCGGGTAGGGCGCGCGCGGGCGATAGCCCAGCCGCTGGATATCGGCGTGCGCCTTCGGAGCCGGTCTCAGTGAAGCGTAGGGCCCTCTTCTTGCTTTCGGTGTCTTGAAAGTATCTCTCATTGTCCAGATCGGACCGTTCAATTGGGCCTATTTTGTCGAAAATTAACCAACATTGACAGCCGATATCCACAACCGCATCGACATGGGAGCGCATCATGAACAACATCGACATCACCAAGACTTACATCAAGGCCGTGCAAACAGGCGACCAAGCCACGCTGGGCAGCCTCATATCGCCCGACGTGGTCTGGCACCAGCCGGGCAGCAATCAGTTCTCGGGCACGCATCGGGGCATGGCTGCGGTCGGCGCGATGCTCGGCAAGATGATGGAAGCATCCAGGGGAACCTTCGCGATCACCCGCGCCGACCCCTACATGGCCAATGGCGACTGGGTGGCCGTCACGCTGGAATTTGCCGGCCAGGCGAATGGCGTCGAGCTCAAGCAGCCGGGCGTCGACTTGATCCGGATCGAGGGCGGCCAGATCGTCGAAGTCCGGCTGTTCTCCAGTGACCAGGATCAGGAAGACCTGTTCTGGGGACAATGATCCGTCGCCCGCGTCGGCCAGCCCGCGAGATGGCGCTCGGCGATGCCGCTGAGCGCGGTGATCCATGCCGGGCTGTCGTTGAGGCAGGGGATGTAGTTGAACGCCTTGCCACCCGACGCGACGAAGGCTTCGCGGCCTTCCATCGCGATCTCTTCCAGGGTCTCCAGGCAGTCGGCCGGAAAGCCCGGGCACATCACGTCGACCCTTGAAACTCCCGCTGCGCCGAGTTCGCGCAGCGTGGGCTCGGTGTAGGGCTCGAGCCACTTCGCACGGCCGAAGCGCGACTGGAAAGTCACGCGGTACTGCGTCGGTGCAAGCGTGAGCCGCTCGGCCAGCAGCCGCGCCGTCGCGAGGCATTGCGCCTGGTACGGATCGCCGAGCCGGATGTTGCGCTCGGGAATGCCATGGAAGCTCATCACGAGCAGCTCGCCGCGGCCGTTGCGCTGCCAGTGCCGCTGCACGCTCTGCGCCAGCGCGTCGATGTAGAGCGGGTCGTCGTGGTAGTCGTTGACGAAGCGCAGCTCGGGCAGCCGGCGCACCCGTGCGCTCCACGCGTTGACCGCATCGATCACGCTGGCGGTGGTGGTGGCGGAGTACTGGGGGTAGGCCTGCAGCACCAGCACCCGGGTCGCGCCTTCGGCCTTGAGTTCGTCCAGCCGCGCCGCGATCGAGGGCTGGCCGTAGCGCATGGCATCGAGCACCGTCAGACGATGGCCGCGCTCCCCGAGCCAGCCGGCCAGCAGCACGGCCTGCTTGCGGGTCCAGACCTTGAGCGGCGATCCCTCGGGCGTCCAGATGCTGGCGTACTTGGCGGCCGACTTGGCCGGCCGGGTCCGCAGGATGATGCCGTGCAGGATCAGCGCCCAGAGCGGGCGTGGAATCTCGACCACGCGCGGATCGCCGAGAAAGTCCGCGAGGTACGGCCGCACGGCCCGGGCGGTGGGCTCGTCGGGCGAGCCGAGGTTGCACCAGAGCACCGCGGTGCGCTCCGGGGTCATGGGGGCGGCGGGCGGTTCGTCTCTGAAGGGCATGCGATATTCTCGGTCATGGCTTTTGCGACCCCCGATTCCCTCGCGCTCGACGTCAAGCGCATCGCCGCGATCTCGCTCGACCTCGACGACACGCTGTGGCCGATCTGGCCCACCATCGAGCGCGCCGAGCGCGTACTGCACGACTGGCTGCTGCGCGAGGCGCCCAGGACCGCCGACCTGCTGGTGACGCCCGGCATCCTGCGCGAGTTGCGCGAGGCGGCCGCCAAGGAGCGCTCCGACCTGGCGCATGACCTGAGCGCGCTGCGCCGCGAGTCGATCCGCGGCGCGCTGCGGCGCGCCGGCGAAGACCCGGCGCTGGCCGAGCCGGCTTTCGATGTCTTCTTCGAAGAGCGACAGCGCGTCACCCTCTATGACGACGCACTGCCGGCGCTCAAGTGGCTCAGCGAACGCTATCCGCTGGTGGCGGTCTCCAACGGCAACGCCGACATCCACCGCACCGGCGTCGGACGCTGGTTCCGCACCGCTTTCAATGCGCGCGATTTCGGCAGCGGCAAGCCGCACGCGCCGATCTTCCGCGCCGCCGCGGCCTCGGTCGGCCTGCTGCCCAAGGACGTGCTGCATGTCGGCGACGATGCGGCGCTCGATGTGGTGGGCGCGCTCGATGCCGGCATGCAGGCCGCCTGGCTGGTGCGCGAGGAGCGGCCCTGGGAGCATGGCGCGCGGCCGCAGCTGATCGTGCCGAACCTGCACGCGCTGTGCATGGCCCTGGACACGGCCCGCGATTGAACTGATCCGCTGCGTCTCAGCGCGGCCCGGTGATCGCGCGCACCAGGCCGTCGCTCACGGGGGCCTGGGTGTTGAGGTTCTTGATCATGCCCAGCGCGTTGCTGCTGGCATCGATCACGGTCTGGTTCACGATGTGCTGGTTGTCCAGCGTGTTCTGGATGACGGTGCCCGAGGTCCCGGCCTGTTGGGGCAGGAAGCTGTTCCCGGGGCCGATCTGGATCAGGTTGATGGCCGCCATCTGCTTGCTGAGCTGCGCCGCCTGGGCTGCGCTCAGGTTGTTGAGCTGCCCGAAGTTGAGGGTGGTCTGCGTCACCAGGTCGCCGTTGACATAGGTGGCGCGCGAGATGCCGAAAGTAACCATCAGTCCGTTGCCGGTGTCGAAGCCGCCACGCAGGCTGTCGAGGGTGCTGTCGCCCACCGCCATCCAAGTCTCGTTGTGCCGCTGCACCGGGTCGGCCAGGCCATCGGCCCAGGCGCCGCAGGTGCCCGCGAGCACGGCAAGGCCGAGCATCGCTCGCATCATCGACCGGGCAGGTGCGCGGCGCATCAGAAGTCTCCGGGGCCGAGCTTCGGCAGCGAGAGGTCGGTCATGGCGTTGCGGGCCATGCTCGTGTCCACCGGTGCCCGCGGCGCGGCGCGCCAGTCGGCAGCGACATTGAAGCGGGCCGATTCCATGCGGTTGTGGATGACGAACAGCAGCCCGTTCTGCCACACCTTGTCGAAGGCCTGGCGCGACATGGCGCGCGTCCCCAGGGCCGGATCGCCGACCAGCACACGGTCCGCCTGCACGCCCTTGACGACCACGAAGTGGTGGTAGCCGTCGGAGTTGATCAGCACGATGGCGGGCACGCGGGCCTCGTTGAGCTTCTCCAGCGGCTGCTCGAAGCCGTCGGCCTCGAAGCCTTGCGCCTCCAGGTAGCGCTTCATGTCGAGCAGCGAGAAGCCCTCGGTGTGGATCTTCTTCTGGTCGCCATGCTCGTACATCTGTTGGAACACGGTCTCCTCGGTCACCGGGAAACCGTAGTGATGGGTGAGCAGCGTGGCCAGGGCGGCCGAGCCGCAGCTGAAGTCGTATTTCTGGATCAGCGTGCGCCCGGTGCGGGACTGCTTCAGGCTGGTCATGGGAATCACGACGTCGCCCATGGCGATCGACGGCATGTACGCGCCGTCGGCGGCGGCCAGTTCGGCCGTCGCCAGCAGCGCGACGCATAGGAGGAGGCGGCGCATGGTGCCTGCCTCTCAGTTCATCTGCAGATTGAGGATCGTCGCGTTCTGTATCAGCACGTTCGCGCCGCTATTCTGGATCACCGTCGGCAGCCCGCTCATGTTGGCGAATGATCCGGCGCTGATTGTGTTGTCGCCCGTCGTGACGTTGCGTGCCGAGTTGTTGGCAGTGACGCCGCGCAGGGTCATCTCGTTGCTCACGACTTCGGCGCCGCCGCGCGTGTTGGCCAAGGTGGTCGCGTCGACCGGCTGCGCGATGAAGGCGATCGGCCGGGCTTCGGAGCCGGGCGCGTCGCGCAAGGTCTGCGCTGCCACTGTCGCCGGCAGCAGGATCCCGAGGGCCGCGCAAATGGGCCCGAGGCGGGTGATGGATGTCATGGCGTCTCCCTTCGGCCTGCGGTGTGGGGCGAGCCGATCTTCGCCATGCGCCCCGGTGACCCGGGTCGCACGGCGATGATCGGTCTCAGGCTTCGATCAACGTCCCACGGACAGGTTGGCCTGCACGTTCACGCTTTGCTGAACCATCGACGCGATGCCGCTGTTCTGGTTCGCGACCATGATGCCCGCCGCCGTCTGGCCGACGCTGGTCATGGTGTTGGACATGTTGAACGTGCCGGCATTCACGGTTGCCGTGCCGCCTGCGCCGCCCGTGCCACCGTTGCCGGTGCCGCCGGTTCCGCCGTTGCCGGTATTGGTTCCGCCGTTGCCCGCACCGCCTGCGCCGCCCGTGCCGCTACCGCCCGCGCCGCCGGCGCCTGCGGTGTTGTTGCCGTTGCTGGCGCTGCCGTTGGTGGCGCTGCCGACCGTGCTCGAGCCGCCTGCGCCGCCCGTGCCCGCGCCGCCGGTCTGGGTGCCGGTCGCGGTGCTGGTGGCAGTGCCGCTCGCTCCGCCTGCTCCACCCGCTCCGCCGCCGCCCGTGGCGCCGCTCGCGCCGCCTGCGCCTGCCGTGCTGGTCGATGTGCCGGCTCCGCCCGCGCCGCTCGCGCCACCTGCGCCTGCCGTGCCGCTGGTGCCGCCTGCACCGCCCGCACCGCCCGCGCCGCCTGCACCCAGGCCGCCGCCATCACCGCCCGAACCACCCGAGCCGCCCGAGGTGTTGCCGGTGCTTCCGCCGCCGCCGCCACCGCCGGTCCTGCCGCCGAGCGCAGCGGACAGGCTGCCGCTGCTTCCGCCGCGTCCGCTGTCACCGCTCGCGCCGCCGCGTCCGCCGTCGCCGCCACTGGAGGAGGCGCGTCCGCTGCCGGTCAGGCCTGCGGCGATGCCGCCGAGGCCGTTGCCGCCGTCACCTGCCGTGGAATCGCCGATCGTGGCGCTGCCATGCTGGATGGCGCCGTTGGATGCGCTGCCACCCACCGCGCCGACCGCACCGGTGCCCGTGGCACCGTTGCCGCCCGTGCCCGTGCCATAGGCTGCGCCGCCCTTGCCCGTGCCGCCACGTCCGCCATAGCCGTTGCCGCCCGCGACAGAGCCATTGTTGGTGGCGTAGTTGCCGATGTTGGACACGCTGTTGCCAGACACATAGCCTTCGAGCTTGCTCACGGCTGTTGCCTTGGCCGTATTGAAGGCGTTGGTGAAGTTTCCGGTGGACCCGTTGTTGATGGCGGCAGAACGTTCTGCACTCGCGTCGGCAGCACCCGACTCCCTGTTGGTACTCGTGCTGTTCCTCGTACTCGAGCTCGTGCGACTGCTGGTACTCGTACTCGTACTGGTGCTCGTGCTGGTGGCGGTGTTGCTGCCCGTATCGGTCGTTTGACGGGTGCGCTGATCCGTGTCATTTGCAAACACCGAACCACTGAACCCGAAGGCAAGGGCAATGGCCGAAGCCAGAAGTGTCTTTTTCATGAACCCTCCAGAAAGTTGAACAAGCTTGGTATTGACGTGCGTCGCCGCAAATCGAGGGGCCATGTGCAACTTCGGTGCCAGCAACTTACGGCTTGTTTCGCCGGCCCTCGCGCCCAGAGGCGAAGGCTGCTTCGCGACCGTCCGGAGCCTTCCATCGACGCCGCGCGGAGCGGGCGGCAGGGAGGGATTCGGCACTCGCTCTGTCACACTCCCTTGACGGCCGTTCGATGTAGCGGCACGGCTGTGCGCCGAAGGGTTCGACAACCCTCGGACCGGCTCCAGCCTTGCGCCGGCGTGCTTTTCGTCACGTCGGTGTGACAGTTGATCGCGTCGAAGCTAGGCCTTGCTCGGGGGCCGCCCCTTTGGCTGCGAGGCCAGGCTTGGCGCAGCGCGCCGCGCAGCCGCCGGCGGTCGTCCGGACCGAAGTGCAACAAATCTGAGACAGCGACTGAATTCGCTACAAATTCCTTACCTTTGTTTGCAACTTGTAGCTTGGTGTGCTTGTTCTTTACGATTAGGCTGGCACGCGAAAACGCTCGTACCAAGAAGCAAGAGAGGGACACCATGGAGACCTTCGGTCCGCACAGGGCGCTGGCATTGCTGGCCTGTTCGTCACTGGCATGGTCGGGTGCCCTTGCTCAGAGCCAGGGTGCTTCCTCGACGCGCAATGCAGCCAAGCGCCTGGAGGCGCTGCAGCAGCAGGTGAAGGACCAGGGCCGGCAGATCGACGCACTGAAGGAGCAGGCCGACCAGCAGGAGGCCCGCTACCGCGAACTGCAGCAGCGCCTCGAGACGCAGGAGGCGCGCGGCGCGCCGGCGCCCGATGCGACCCGGACCGCGACCCGCAAGCCGGCCCCGGAGGGCGAGGCGGCCGATGCCGGCGCGAGGCCGGTGCAGGTCGGCGTCGCGCCCAGCGACGAGACGCCGCAGCCGCCGCAATATGCGCAGCTGTTCGACGAACCCGGCGTCCTCACGCCCAAGGGCAAGTTCGTCTTCGAGCCTTCACTCTTCTACGGTTATTCGTCCAGCAATCGCGCCTCGCTGGTGGGCTACACGGTGATCCCGGCCCTGCTGATCGGGCTGATCGACGTGCGCGAGTTCAAGCGCAACACCTTCATCGGCACCCTGACCGGCCGCTGGGGCGCCACCAACCGGCTCGAGTTCGAAGCCAAGCTGCCCTACGTCTCGCGTTCGGACGACACGATCAGCCGCGAGATCTTCACCGGCTCGGCGTTCGACAACGTCTTCAACACCAAGGGCAGCGGCATGGGCGATGCCGAATTCGCGGCCCGCTACCAGATCACCGACGGCAAGGACGGCATGCCCTACGTGATCGGCGGCTTGCGCTTCAAGTCGCGCACCGGCACGGACCCGTTCGAGGTGGTCACCGACTGCGTGACGCGCTGCATCGGCAACGCCACCGGCACCGGCCTGCCGCTCGACCTGGCCACCGGCTCGGGCTTCTATTCGCTGCAGCCGGGCGTCACCTGGCTGCTGCCGTCGGATCCCGCGGTGTTCTTCGGCGGCCTCAACTTCACCTACAACTTCTCCCGCAGCGGCATCAGCCGGCTGGTGCTCAACGGCGAGCGCGAGTTCATCGGCGACGTCAAGCCCGGCAACGTGTGGGGCTTGAACTTCGGCATGGGCCTGTCCATCAACGACCGTTCGTCCTTCAGCCTGGGCATGGAGCTGTATTCGATCGGGCCTACCGAGCAGAACGGCCAGCGCGTGATCGGTTCGGTGCGCACGCAACTGGCTTCGCTGCTGCTGGGCTACTCGTACCGCTACAGCCCCAAGACCACCTTGAACGTGACCGTGGGCGCGGGGCTGACGCGCGATACGCCCGATCTCCAGATGACAGTCCGGGTGCCGATGTCGTTCTAGCCGCGGCTGGGATTGGTCACCATGCAGCAACCAGGCAGCATTCTTTGCGTGACGCTAGGCGGCCATTCGATGCGGGTGGCCGAGCAGTTGCTCGGGCGCGGCTGGGACCTGGCCCAGGCGAACGACCTGGCCGCCGCGGGCCGCCTGCAGGCGCACCGCAGCTTCATGCTCGGCCTGCTGGTGGCGGGCGCCGAATTGAGCGTGCCCGAGACGGCGGTGGAGGCCTGCATCGGCGCCTCGGGCGGCAGCGAGTGGGTGGCGGTGTGCGAGCCCCAGGCGCTGGAGTCGCCGGCCTTCCGCGACCTCGTCCTGGGGAGCTTCTTCGATCACCTGCTGATGCCCTTCCACCTGGACGAGCTGGAACTGGTGCTCGGCCACGCGACCCAGCGCGCCATGCTGCGGCAGCGCCACGACGCGGCCCGCCGGCATGCGGTGGATGCGCTCGGCATGGTCGGGCAGGGGCCCGCGATCACCCGCTTGCGCGAGCAGATCCGCAAGGTCGCCGCGACCGAGGCGCCGGTGTTGATCGGAGGCGAGAGCGGCAGCGGCAAGGAACTGGCGGCGCGCGCCATCCATCAGTGCTCGCACCGCTCGGCCGGGTCCTTCGTGGCCGTCAACTGCGGCGCGATATCGCCGTCGCTGATCCAGTCCGAACTGTTCGGCCACGAGCGCGGCGCCTTCACCGGCGCATCGTCTGAACGCCGAGGGCTGATCGAAGCGGCCAGCGGCGGCACCATCTTCCTCGACGAGATCGGCGACCTGCCGATCGAGCTGCAGACTAACCTGCTGCGCTTCCTGCAGGAAAAGACGATCAGCCGCGTGGGCGGCGTGCGCAACATCCATGTGGATGTGCGGGTGGTCGCCGCATCCCACGTGGACCTGGCCGAGGCGGTCGCCGTCGGGCAGTTCCGGGAAGACCTGTTCTATCGGCTGAACGTGCTGTCGATCGACGTCGCGCCGCTGCGCCGGCGGATGGAGGACGTGCCGATCCTGGCCGAGTATTTCTTCCAGCGCTGCGTCGCCAAGAGCCGCACGCGGGTGCGCGGATTCAGCCGCCAGGCGCTGGCCGCGATGCTCGCCCACGCGTGGCCGGGCAACGTCCGGGAGCTGTTCAACCGCGTGCAGCGCGCAGTCGTCATGACCGACCGGCGCCTGATCGGACCCACCGACCTGGGCCTGCAGGCGGTAGAGAACGTGGCCGGCATGGGGCTCGACTTGGCACGCACGGCGGCCGAGCGCGACGTGATCTGCCTGACCCTGACGCGGGTGGGACGCAACATCACGCATGCCGCGCGCGAACTCGGGGTCTCGCGCATGACCTTGTATCGGCTGATGGAAAAGCACGGCATCGCGCTCGAATCGGAGTCGCGGCTTCACGTGGCCCCGGTGTGGCCGGAGCCGGCGCCGGTGATTCGACCGACGCCCTCGCCGCGGGTCGGCGATCCGCTCGAGGCCATGATGAATGCGCCGTCCGCGGGCTTCCACGCCGATTGGGCGGGTGCCGGCAAGCCGGCGGGGCGGGCTTAGGCGGGTCTAGGCGAGCGCACGTGCGGCGTCGATGGCGCTGCGCACCGCGCCTTCGAGCGTGGCCGGATAGGCGCCATCCACGTAGTCGCCGCAGGCCAGCAGGCCCGGCGCCAGCGCCTGGCGTGGGCGAACCAGCCCGGGCACGCAGGCGAAGGTGGCGCGCCGCTCGACCACCGTCAGCACCGCCTGCAGGTCGGGCTGGCCGAGTTGCTGCCGGGCCTGCGCCAGCACCTGGCGCTGCAACTGTTCGCGGTCGGCACCGCTGGCACTGATCACGCAGGCCAGCAGGCCACGCGGACCGCCGAGTTGGCCGCGATCGAAGACGAACTGCGCCGGCGCGTCGTCGCGGCTGCGCAGCGCGAGCATCGGTGCCGGCAGCACGGTGTCGCCGTGCAGGTAGACGGTGGCGATGGCTTCGTGCGCCAGCGCCTCGGCCGCCGCGGCCCAGTGCGGCGCCTCGTCGGCCGCCAGCCGGGCCGCTTCCCAGGGCGGGCAGGCCAGCACCACCCGATCGAAGGGCTCGCCGTCGACCTGCCAGCCGGCGCCATGGCGCGCCAGCGTGCGCACCCGGCGGCCCGTTTCGGTCCGGGCGCCGTGCTGCCGCAGCCAGCGATCGGCCGCGTCGGGGAACAGCGCACCGAGGTCGACCCGCGGCAGCAGCAGCTGCGACCCGCCGGGCGTCTTGAACAGCGCATCCGCCAATACCCGCAGGAACACCTGGCCGCTGGCTTCGGCCGGCGGCGTGTTCAGGGCCGACAGGCACAGCGGCTCGATGAGCTCGGCCTGCACGCGCGGCGTCAGGGTGCCGCACAGGTCGGCCACCGTGGCCGTGTCGGCGCAGGCGAAGCCTTGCCGCTGCCAGCGTATGGACGTCTGCAGCAGCGACAGCTTGTCCCGCCACGACCAGCCGCGCGCCGCCAGCACCCCGGCCAGCACGTCGAGTGGTGCCAACCGGCGCGTCGCCCGGTCGAGCCAGTGCGGCAGCTGCGGCAGCGACAGTCCGCCGCCGTCCGGGAAGCGCAGCACCAGCGGAATGCGCTGGAGGGCCGCACCGGTATCGACGCCCACCCGTGCCATCAGCGCCAGGGTCTCGGTGTAGGCGCCAATCAGGATGTGCTGCCCGTTGTCGAGCAAGAGCGGACTTCCGTCGGGCAGCGTCGCCGACAGCGCCCGCGCCCGCCCGCCCCATTGCCGCGCGGCCTCGAAGACCGTGACCGCATGCCCGGCCCGCGCCGCCTCGACCGCGCAGGCCATGCCGGCCCAGCCGCCACCGACGACCGCAACGGTGCTCAAATCACAATTTCCCGAGTGCCTGCACGCGCCACGCCAGCCACAGCTTGCGCACCGGCGTCAGGCTCACGCGCTGGTCGAGCACCTTGAAGTCGTCGCGCGCGATCTCCTCGAGCAGCGTGCGATAGATGCTGGCCATCATCAGTCCGGGCTTCTGGGTCCGCCGGTCGGCCGTGGGCAGCAGCGCGAGGGCCTCGTCATAGGCCCCCAGCGCCCGGCCGGCCTGGAACTTCATGAGCGCCACGAAGCGCTCGGAATGGACCCGGTTCAGGATCTCGTGGGCCTTGACGTCGAACTGCTGCAGTTCGTTGACCGGCAGGTAGATGCGGCCCCGCAGGGCATCTTCGCCGACGTCGCGGATGATGTTGGTCAGCTGCAGCGCCAGGCCCAGCTTGTGCGCGTACTCGGTGGTCTGCGAGTCAGTCTGGCCGAAGATGCGTGCCGCGCCTTCGCCCACCACGCCCGCCACCAGGTGGCAATAGCGGCGCAGCGCCGGGAAGTCGAGGTAGCGGGTCTGGTCGAGGTCCATCTGGCAGCCCTCGATCACCTGCTGCAACTGGCGTTCCTCGATGCCGTAGGCGGCCGCGTGCGGCATCAGGGCCTGCATCACCGGGTGGTGAGGCTGGCCGGCGAATGACTGCGCGACCTCGCTGCGCCACCAGGCGAGCTTGGTCGCCGCGACGCCGGGGTCGCTGACTTCGTCGACCACGTCGTCGACCTCGCGGCAGAAGGCATAGAAAGCCGTGATCGCCGCGCGGCGCGGTTTCGGGAGAAACAGGAAAGCGTAGTAAAAGCTGCTGCCCGACGCAGCGGCCTTGTCCTGGACGTACTGCTCGGGGGTCATCGTGCGGGACTCTTCATGCGGCCGATTGTCTCCGCATCCGGAAGGCCCGCCAGGCCAGCAGCGCCGCGTCGCCGCGGCCGAGGGTCGGGCGGGCCGAGAAGCTGTCGCAGCCCTGGGCCTCGATCTTGTCGAGGATCCGGCTGCCGCCCTGGACCACGAAGCGCAGTTCCCAGCCGGCGCGCCCGGGCAGCCGGTGCACCAGCGGCGCGCCTTCCTGCATCATTCCGCGGGCCCATGCCACTTCGCTCGCCACCAGCGCGATGGCGGCCGACGGCGGCGCGGTCGTCGCCAGCGGGGCGAAGCGGTCGAAATCGCCGTCCGCGAGCCCGTGGACGCGGCAGTCCTCGCGCGGCAGGTAGCGGCGCCCCCGCGGCAGGTCGACGCTCAGGTCCTGCCAGAAGTTGATCAGCTGCAGCGCGCTGCAGACGGCGTCGCTCTGCGCCAGCGAGCGCGCGTCGGTGACGCCGTACAGGTGCAGCAGCAGGCGCCCGATCGGGTTGGCCGAGCGGCGGCAGTAGTCCAGCAGCTCGGCGCGGTCGGCATAGCCGGCGCGATCGCGGGTTTTCTCGATGTCCTGCACGAAGGCCGACAGCAGGTCCGCCAACAGCTTCTCGGGCAGCGCGAATTCGCGCATCGCAAAGGCCAGCGGCCCGAACACCTCGGGCCAGCGGCTGGCGGGCGCCACACCTCCCGCGGCGGCACCGAGGTCGGCACGGAAGTCGCGCAGGGCCTCCAGCCGTTCGGCCGGACCGGCATCGCCTTCGTCGGCGATGTCGTCCGCGGTGCGGGCGAAGGCGTAGATGGCCGCGATCGGCGGGCGCAGCCGCGGCGGGCACAGCCAGGAGGCGACGGGGAAGTTCTCGTAGTGCGTGGGCGCGGCTGCGAGCGGGGGAGGGGAGAGGGATGACACGCAGCGGATTGTCCCGCACGCTACGATCGGAGCGCCCACGAATCCCCCCGCCATGCCCATATCGACGTCGCAGACGAATCTCTCCCATCCTGCGCCGCACCGGCAGCGGCTGCCGCTCGTCATGGTCGCCGCCCTCGGCGTGGTCTTCGGCGACATCGGCACCTCGCCGCTCTACGCCTTCAAGGAGACGATGAACCCGGAGCATGGCGTGCCGTTCACGCCCGACTCGGTACTCGGGCTCCTGTCGCTGATCTTCTGGGGGCTGATGTTCGTCGTGACGCTGAAGTACGTGGTGTTCGTGCTGCGCGCCGACCACGACGGCGAAGGCGGCATCCTGGCGCTGCAGGCGCTGGCCGCCGGCGCGGTGTCCAAGCCGCCGGCGCGGCGCTGGCTCGTGCAGGCCGTCGGCTGGCTGGGCCTGGTGGGTGCCGCCACCTTCTATGGCGACAGCCTGATCACGCCCGCCATCTCGGTCCTGTCGGCGGTCGAGGGCCTCGAAGTCGAGGCGCCGGGGCTGCAGCCCTTCGTGATCCCGATCACGGTCTCGATCCTGATCGCCTTCTTCGCGGTCCAGCGCAAGGGCACCGGGGTGGTCGGCAACATCTTCGGGCCCGTGATGCTGCTGTGGTTCGTCCTGATCGCGTTGGCGGGCCTGTGGCAGGTGCTGCAGCAGCCGCAGGTGCTGGCGGCGCTCGACCCGCAGCGTGCACTAGGCTTCCTGTTGCACCACCGGGCCCAGTCGCTGGCGGTGCTGGGCGCTGTGTTCCTGGCCTTCACCGGCGGCGAGGCGCTCTATGCCGACATGGGGCATTTCGGCGCCAGGCCGATCCGGCTGGCCTGGCTTTTCATCGCCTTGCCCGCGCTGGCCCTGAACTATTTCGGCCAGGGCGCGCTGGTGCTGGGCAATCCGGCCGCCATCGACAACCCGTTCTTCCGTCTCTTCCCGTCTTGGGGCGTGCTGCCGATGGTGGTGCTGGCCGCGATGGCCACCGTGATCGCCTCGCAGGCGGTGATCTCCGGCGCCTTCTCGATCACGGCCCAGGCCATGCGCATGGGCTACCTGCCGCGCATGCAGGTGGTCCAGACCTCCGGCCTGGCCATCGGGCAGATCTACGTGCCGACCATCAACTGGCTGCTGATGGTGGGCGTGCTGCTGCTGGTGATCGGCTTTCGCAGTTCGAGCGCGCTGTCGGCCGCCTACGGGATCGCGGTGTCGATCACGATGGTGACGACCACGCTGCTGACCGGCGTGGTGGCTTGGCGCCTCTGGCGCTGGAACCGGGTGGCGGTGCTGGCCGGGGTGCTGGTGTTCGCGCTGGTCGACGTCACCTTCGTCACCGCCAACAGCCTGAAGATCCTGCAGGGCGGCTGGCTGACGCTGGCCGTGGCGGTGGGGGTGATGCTGTTGTTCACGACCTGGGGCAAGGGCCGCCGGCTCGGGCTGGCCGCCGCGGAGGCCGAGCGGCTGCCGCTCGAACCCTTCGTCCGCTCGCTGGAGGCCCACATGCCCTACCGGGTCCGCGGCACGGCCGTGTTTCTCAATGCCGATGCCGACTCGGTCCCGCACGCCCTGCTGCACAACCTCAAGCACAACCAGGTGCTGCACGAACAGGCGATCGTGCTGCGGGTGCTGCCCTGCAACACGCCGCGGGTCGACGCCCGCCAGCGGATCGAGGCCGAGTCGCTCGGCAGCGGCGTCTGGGTCGTCACCGCCCGCCACGGCTACATGGAACGCCCCGACGTGCCCGAGTTCATCCGCATCCTGGCCTACCAGAAGGGCCTGGCCTGCGACTCGATGACGACCTCGTACTTCGTCTCGCGGGCCTCCGTCGTCGATGCCCACCTGCCGGGCATGAACCCCTTGCGCCGGGCTCTGTTCCGCTGGCTTCAGCGTAACGCGGGCCGGGCTTCCGATTATTTCGAGCTGCCGGGGAACCGGCTGGTGGAGATGGGGCAGCGGGGGTAGCGGAGGGCCGGCGGGACCGAAGTCGCCCCCGATTCCGTTTGACATCGATTCGCGTTTACCCTAGATTACTAACCGGCTGGTCATTAATGACCCCGTCCGCAATCTCAAGGGTGCTCCATGACCGCGTCGACCTCCAACCCATTTCCCGGCCGCGCCTGGCTGTTGCTGGCCGTGCTCGCGCTGGCCGGCTGCTCGCGCCCGCCGGCGGCCGAAGAACCCCTGCGTGCGGTCAAGGTGGTCCAGGTCGGGACCAGCGCCTACGACACCGAGCCCGAGTTCTCGGCCGAGGTGAAGGCCCGGGTCGAGTCGCGGCTCGGCTTCCGGGTTGCCGGCAAGATCGCCCGGCGCCAGGCTGAACTGGGCCAGCACGTCCAGGCCGGCCAGGTGCTGGCCCAGCTCGATCCGCAGGACTTCCGGCTGGCCGCCGAAGGCGCGCGCGCCGCGCATGCCGCGGCCCTGACCAACCGCGACCTCTCGCTGGCCGACCTGAAGCGCTATCGCGAACTGCGCGAGCAGAACTTCATCAGCGGTGCCGATCTCGAGCGCCGGGAAAGCACCTACAAGGCCGCCCAGGCGCAGCTCGAGCAGGCGCAGGCGCAGCTGTCGGCGCAGGGCAACCAGACCAGCTACACCTCGCTGGTGGCCGACGTGCCCGGCATCGTGACGGCGATCGAGGCCGAGCCCGGCCAGGTGGTCGCGGCCGGCGCGCCGGTGGTGCGGATCGCCCAGGACGGCGCCCGCGACGTGGTCTTCGCGGTGCCCGAGGACCGCGCGGCCCTGGTCAAGCCGGGCTCGCCGGTGGCGGTGCGCGGCTGGTCCGGCGGCGGCGAACTCGAGGGCAAGGTGCGCGAGGTCGCGGCCAGCGCCGATGCCGTCACCCGCACCTATTCCGTCAAGGTGGCGATCGATGCCGCCACGGCGCCGGCGCTGGGCGCCACCGTCTACGCGCGCCCCAAGGCCCTGTCGCACAGCGGCACGCCGGTGCTCAAGCTGCCGACCAGCGCCCTGCGCCAGGAGGGCAGCGGCAGCGCCGTCTGGGTGCTCGATCCGGCCAGCCTGACGGTGCGCTCGCAGCCGGTGCAGGTGGCGACCGCCGACGGCAACGAGGCGGTCATCGCCTCCGGCCTCGCGCCCGGCATGCTGGTGGTGGCGGCCGGCGTGCACGTGCTGTCGCCGGGGCAGAAGGTGTCGATCTACCGCGACAAGTCCGCGGCGGCGCCGGTGGCGGTGCGCTGAGGACACCGCGATGAGCGCGCAGCAGAACGCCGACGCCGGCAAGGCCGGATTCAACCTTTCGAAATGGGCCCTCGAGCACGCGGCCCTCACCCGCTACCTGATGCTGGTGCTGATGCTGCTGGGCTTCGCGTCCTATTTCCAGCTCGGCCAGGACGAAGACCCGCCGTTCACCTTCCGGGCGATGGTGGTCCGCACCTACTGGCCCGGCGCCACCGCGCAGCAGGTCGCCGAGCAGGTCACCGACAAGCTCGAACGCACGCTGCAGGAGGCGCCCTATGCCGACAAGATCCGCAGCTACTCCAAGCCCGGCGAGTCGCAGATCATCTTCGAGATCAAGGATTCGTCGAAGGCCGGCGACGTCGCCAACGTCTGGTACACGGTGCGCAAGAAGATTTCCGACATGCGCCAGACGCTGCCCGCGGGCGTGCAGGGCCCGTTCTTCAACGACGACTTCGGCGATGTCTACGGCGTGATCTACGCGCTCGAGAGCGACGGCTTCAGCTATGCCGAGCTCAAGACCTTCGCCGATGACGTGCGCCAGCGGCTGCTGCGGGTCAAGGACGTGGCCAAGGTCGAGCAGTTCGGCGTCCAGGACGAGAAGATCTTCATCGAGGTCTCGCAGAAGCGCATCGCCCAGCTGGGCCTGGATTTCAATGCGGTGCTGGCGCAGATCGGATCGCAGAACGCGGTCGAGAGCGCCGGCACGATCCAGGCGCCGCAGGACGTGGTGCAGGTCCGGGTGGCGGGCCAGTTCACCAGCGTCGACCAGCTGCGCGCGATGCCGATCCGCGGCAGCTCCGGCAACCACCTGCGGCTCGGCGACATCGCCGAGATCCGCCGCGGCTACATCGACCCGCCGGCGATCAAGGTGCGCCACGAGGGCCGCGAGGTGATCGCGCTCGGCGTCTCGATGGCCAAGGGCGGCGACATCATCGCGCTCGGCAAGGCGCTGCGCGGCGCCACCGCGGAGATCGACAAGCGGCTGCCGCTGGGCGTCAAGCTGGTGCAGGTGCAGGACCAGCCCGTCTCGGTGTCGCGCTCGGTCAACGAATTCGTGCACGTGCTGATCGAGGCGGTGGCGATCGTGCTCGCGGTGAGCTTCGTCGCCCTCGGCCTGCACAAGGGCGGGCGCTTCGGCTGGTATATCGACATCCGGCCCGGGCTGGTGGTGGCGATCACGATCCCGCTGGTGCTGGCCGTCACCTTCCTGGCGATGAACTACTTCGGCATCGGGCTGCACAAGATATCGCTGGGTTCGCTGATCATCGCGCTCGGCCTCTTGGTCGACGACGCGATCATCGCGGTCGAGATGATGGTGCGCAAGATGGAGGAGGGCTACGACAAGGTCCGCGCCGCCACTTTCGCCTACGACGTCACGGCCAAGCCGATGCTGACCGGCACGCTGATCACCGCGGCCGGCTTCCTGCCGATCGGGCTGGCGAAATCGGTCACCGGCGAATACACCTTCGCGATCTTCGCGGTCACCGTGATCGCGCTGGTCCTGAGCTGGTTCGTCTCGGTGTATTTCGTGCCGTACCTGGGCACCTTGCTGCTCAAGGTCAAGCCGCACGACCCCGACGCGCCGCCGCACGAGCTGTTCGACACGCCGTTCTACAACGCCTTCCGAAAGTCGGTGAACTGGTGCGTCGAGCACCGCTGGCTCACCATCGGCGCCACCGTGCTCATGTTCGCGCTGGGCATCGTCGGCATGGGCAAGGTCCAGCAGCAGTTCTTCCCCGATTCCAGCCGGCCCGAGATCCTGGTCGAGCTCTGGTTCCCCGAGGGCACGTCGTTCGCCGCCAACGAGGAAGTGGTCAAGCGGGTCGAGCAGCGGATGAAGGAAGAGGAGGGCGTCGACACCGTCACCAGCTGGATCGGCTCGGGCGTGCCGCGCTTCTACCTGCCGCTCGACCAGGTGTTCCAGCAGACCAACGTGTCGCAGTTGCTGCTGTTGTCCAAGGACCTGCATTGGCGCGAGAAGCTGCGCCTCAAGCTGCCGGCGGTGCTGGCACAGGAATTCCCCGAGGCCCGCGGCCGCGTCAAGCTGCTGCCCAACGGTCCGCCGGTGCCCTACCCGGTGCAGTTCCGCGTCGTCGGCGCCGACCCGGCGCAGCTGCGGGTGCGGGCCGACGAGGTCAAGGCCGTGATGCGCGAGAACGCCCACATGCGCGGCGTCAACGACAACTGGAACGAATCGGTCAAGGTGATCCGCCTCGAGGTCGACCAGGACAAGGCGCGCGCGCTCGGCGTCACCAGCCAGGCGATCGCGCAGGCGTCGCGCACCATGTTCAGCGGCACCACGGTCGGCCAGTTCCGCGAGAACGACTTGCTGATCGACATCGTGCTGCGCCAGTCGCCGGACGAGCGCGAGGCGATTTCGGACATCGGCAATGCCTACCTGCCGACCAGTTCGGGCCGCTCGATCCCGCTGACCCAGATCGCCAAGCCGGTGTTCAGCTGGGAGCCGGGCGTGATGTGGCGCTGGAACCGCGACTACGCGATCACCGTGCAGGGCGACATCGTGGAGGGCATGCAGGGCGCGACAGTCACCAACGAATTGCTGCCCCAGCTGCGCGCGCTCGAGGCGAAATGGGCCGCCGACGGCCAGGGCGCCTACCGCATCGACGTCGCGGGTGCGGTCGAGGAGAGCAGCAAGGGCTCGGCCTCGATCGTCGCCGGCGTGCCGATCATGCTGTTCCTGGTGTTCACCCTGCTGATGCTGCAGCTGCACAGCTTCAGCCGCTCGCTGCTGGTGTTCATCACCGGGCCGCTCGGCATCGTCGGCGTGGCCGGCGCGCTGCTGGCCCTGAACCGGCCCTTCGGCTTCGTGGCGCTGCTCGGCGTGATCGCGCTGATGGGCATGATCCAGCGCAATGCGGTGATCCTGATCGACCAGATCGAGAGCGACCGCGCCGCCGGCGTGCCGGCCTGGGACGCGATCGTCGAATCGGCGGTGCGGCGGCTGCGGCCGATCGTGCTGACCGCCGCGGCGGCGGTGCTGGCCATGATCCCGCTGTCGCGCAGCGTGTTTTGGGGCCCGATGGCGGTCGCCATCATGGGCGGGCTGATCGTCGCCACCGTGCTGACCCTGCTGGCGCTGCCGGCCATGTACGCGGCCTGCTTCCGCGTCAAGCGCGAGACGCCAGTGGCGTCAGGAATCGTCCCGGTTAGCGTTTAAAATACGCGGTTGACCGATTTCAGGCGGGTGGTGCGAAAGCCCACCCGCCGCCATTTACCGGAAGCGCGGCACGTCTGAGCTGAGCCTTTCTCGGTATTCACCTGAAAAACTGGAACTGCGCGGGTGGCGAAATTGGTAGACGCACCAGGTTTAGGTCCTGACGTTCGCAAGAACGTGCCGGTTCGAGTCCGGCCCCGCGCACCAGCAAAAAAGACCCCTCAAAAGGAAGACTGAAATGACCGTGAACGTTGAAACCCTCGAGAAGCTCGAACGCAAGATCACGCTGACCTTGCCGGTCGGCACCATCCAGTCCGAGGTCGATTCGCGCCTCAAGAAGCTGGCCCGCACCGTCAAGATGGACGGCTTCCGTCCCGGCAAGGTGCCGATGAACGTCGTCGCCCAGCGTTACGGCTACTCGGTCCACTACGAAGTCATGAACGACAAGGTCGGCGAGGCCTTCTCGCAGGCCGCCAACGAAGCCAAGCTGCGCGTCGCCGGCCAGCCGCGCATCACCGAGAAGGAAGAGTCGCCCGAAGGCCAGCTCGCCTTCGACGCGGTGTTCGAAGTCTTCCCCGACGTCAAGATCAACGACCTGTCGGGCGCCGAAGTCGAGAAACTCGACGCCGAAGTGGGCGACGAAGCGATCGACAAGACCCTCGACATCCTGCGCAAGCAGCGCCGCACCTTCGCCCAGCGCCCGCAGGACGCCGCAGTGGCCGATGGCGACCGCGTGACGGTCGACTTCGAAGGCAAGATCGACGGCGAGACCTTCCAGGGCGGCAAGGCCGAGGACTTCCAGTTCATCGTCGGCGAAGGCCAGATGTTGAAGGAATTCGAAGACGCGGTGCGCGGCCTCAAGTCCGGCGACAGCCGCACCTTCCCGCTCTCGTTCCCGGCCGACTACCACGGCAAGGACGTGGCCGGCAAGCAGGCCGACTTCATGGTCACCGTCAAGAAGATCGAAGCCTCGCACCTGCCCGAAGTCAACGAACAGCTGGCCAAGTCGCTCGGCATCGCCGACGCCACGGTCGAGGGCCTGCGCGCCGACATCAAGCGCAACCTCGAGCGCGAGGTCAAGTTCCGCCTGCTGGCGCGCAACAAGAACGCCGTCATGGACGCCCTGATCGCCAACGCCGAACTCGACCTGCCGAACTCCAGCGTGCAGGCCGAAGTCGACCGCATGGTCGAAGGCGCCCGCGCCGAGCTCAAGCAGCGCGGCATCAAGGACGCCGACAAGGCGCCGATCCCCGACGACGTGTTCCGCCCGCAAGCCGAGCGCCGCGTGCGCCTGGGCCTGGTGGTGGCCGAGCTGGTCCGCGCCAACAACCTCCAGGCCAAGCCCGAGCAGATCAAGGCCCACATCGACGAGCTGGCCGCCAGCTACGAGAAGCCGGCCGACGTGGTGCGCTGGTACTTCAGCGACAACCGCCGCCTGGCCGAAGTCGAAGCGGTGGTGATCGAGAACAACGTCACGGACTTCGTGCTCGGCAAGGCCAAGGTCAATGCCAAGTCGGTGTCCTTCGACGAACTGATGGCCCAGCAGGGTTGATCCTGCCGGCCGCCGCGCCCTGGGGCTTGTGCTTTCCGGCACGGGCCCCATGTCGTCTGGGTACCGTATAAAACCCCTCTGGAGAGCACACATGAGCGCACAGGACATTCAAGGCCTCGGCATGGTTCCGATGGTCATCGAGCAATCGGGCCGCGGCGAGCGTTCCTACGACATCTATTCGCGCCTGCTCAAGGAGCGCGTGATCTTCCTGGTCGGCGAAGTCAACGACCAGACCGCCAACCTGGTGGTGGCGCAGCTGCTGTTCCTCGAAAGCGAGAACCCCGACAAGGACATCTCGTTCTACATCAACTCTCCGGGCGGCAGCGTCAGCGCCGGCATGGCGATCTACGACACCATGCAGTTCATCAAGCCCGACGTCTCGACCCTGTGCATCGGCTTCGCGGCCAGCATGGGCGCCTTCCTGCTGGCGGCCGGCGAGAAGGGCAAGCGTTTTTCGCTGCCCAACTCCAAGATCATGATCCACCAGGTGCTCGGCGGCGCCCGCGGCCAGGCCACGGACATCGAGATCCATGCCCGCGACATCCTCAAGACCCGCGAGCAGATGAACCGCATCCTGGCCGACCGCACCGGCCAGTCGTTCGAGAAGATCGCCCGCGACACCGAGCGCGACTACTTCCTGACGGCCGACGAGTCCAAGGAATACGGCCTGATCGACCAGGTCATCGCCAAGCGCAGCTGAAAAATAGCCCCCGCGCCGAGGCGCGCGAGCAACAACGGCGTTTTCCATAGGGGAAAGCGCCGTTTTTCTTCAGGTCACCGACGGGCTTGTGGGCTTTCATCTTCGCTATCATTGTTAAACCCCTGTTACGAGGCATCTGCCCATGGCCGAGAAAAAAGGCTCCTCCAGCGAAAAAACGCTTTACTGCTCGTTCTGCGGGAAGAGTCAGCACGAGGTCAAGAAGCTGATCGCCGGTCCGTCGGTCTTCATCTGCGACGAGTGCATCGATCTGTGCAACGAGATCATCCGCGACGAACTGCCTGCGGGTGACGAGTCGCGCGAGGCGCGCAACGACCTGCCGACGCCGCTCGAGATCAAGGCCAACCTCGACAACTACGTGATCGGCCAGGAGCCCGCCAAGCGGATGCTCGCGGTGGCGGTCTACAACCACTACAAGCGGCTGCGCCACAAGGAGAAATCCAAGGGCGACGACGTCGAGCTCAGCAAGAGCAACATCCTGCTGATCGGGCCGACCGGATCCGGCAAGACCCTGCTCGCTCAGACGCTCGCGCGCATGCTCGACGTGCCCTTCGTGATGGCCGACGCCACCACCCTGACCGAGGCCGGCTACGTCGGCGAAGACGTCGAGAACATCATCCAGAAACTGCTGCAGAGCTGCAACTACGAGGTCGAGCGGGCCCAGCGCGGCATCGTCTACATCGACGAGATCGACAAGATCTCGCGCAAGTCAGACAACCCCTCGATCACCCGTGACGTCTCGGGCGAGGGCGTGCAGCAGGCACTGCTGAAGCTGATCGAAGGCACCATGGCCAGCGTGCCGCCGCAGGGCGGGCGCAAGCACCCGAACCAGGATTTCCTGCAGATCGACACGACCAACATCCTGTTCATCTGCGGCGGCGCCTTCGCCGGCCTCGAGAAGGTCATCGAGAACCGCACCGAGGCCTCGGGCATCGGCTTCGGCGCCTCGGTCAAGAGCAAGCAGCAGAGGAGCATCACCGAGGTGTTCCGCGAAGTCGAGCCCGAGGATTTGATCAAGTTCGGCCTGATCCCCGAACTGGTCGGCCGGATGCCCGTGGTGGCGTCGCTGGCCGAGCTCAGCGAGGACGCGCTGGTGCAGATCCTGACCGAGCCCAAGAACGCGGTCGTCAAGCAGTTCACCAAGCTGCTGCAAATGGAAGGCGTCGACCTCGAGATCCGTCCGGCGGCGCTGAAGGCGATCGCCCGCAAGGCGCTGGCCCGCAAGACCGGCGCCCGCGGCCTGCGCTCGATCCTCGAGCAGTCGCTGATCGACACCATGTTCGAGCTGCCGAACGCGACCAATGTCGACAAGGTGGTGGTCGAAGAGTCGACGATCGACGAAAACAAGCCCCCGCTGCTGGTCTACCGCGAGGCGGCCAAGAAGGCCTGAATGCAGCTCCGGACGGCCCTTTCCCGCGAGGCGTCCGGCGTCTTCGACGAAGACCGTGCCCGCGCACTTGAAAAGTGCGCGCGGCCGACCATCTTTCCATGATCAAGTAAAGGATTCCCATGTCCGGTCATACCCCCCTGCCTGCCACCGAGCTCGACCTCCCGCTGCTTCCGCTGCGCGACGTGGTCGTGTTCCCCCACATGGTCATCCCGCTGTTCGTCGGCCGGCCCAAGAGCATCAAGGCGCTCGAGCTGGCGATGGAGGCCGAGCGCCGCATCATGCTGGTGGCGCAAAAGGCCGCCGCCAAGGACGAGCCCTCGGTCGAGGACATGTTCGAGGTCGGCTGCATCTCGACCATCCTCCAGATGCTCAAGCTGCCCGACGGCACGGTGAAAGTGCTGGTCGAGGGCCAGCAGCGTGCCCGCGTGAACCGCATCGACGACGGCGAGACCCATTTCTCGGCCAACGTCACCCCGGTCGAAGTGGCCGAGGCCGCGACCCAGAAGGGCACCGAGATCGAGGCGCTGCGCCGCGCGGTGATGCAGCAGTTCGACCAGTACGTGAAGCTCAACAAGAAGATCCCGCCCGAGATCCTGACCTCGATCTCGAGCATCGACGATCCGGGCCGGCTGGCCGACACCATCGCCGCCCACCTGCCGCTCAAGCTCGACAACAAGCAGGCGGTGCTCGACCTGGACGACATCAAGGCCCGGCTCGAGAACCTGTTCGGCCAGCTCGAGCGCGAAGTCGACATCCTCAACGTCGACAAGAAGATCCGCGGCCGCGTGAAGCGCCAGATGGAAAAGAACCAGCGCGACTTCTACCTCAACGAGCAGGTCAAGGCGATCCAGAAGGAGCTCGGCGAAGGCGAGGAGGGCGCGGACATCGAGGAGATCGAGAAGAAGATCAAGCTCGCCAAGATGCCCAAGGAAGCGCTCAAGAAGGCCGAGAGCGAACTCAAGAAGCTCAAGCTGATGTCGCCGATGTCGGCCGAGGCCACGGTGGTGCGCAACTACATCGACGTGCTGATCGGCCTGCCCTGGAGCAAGAAGACCAAGATCAAGCACGACCTCGCCAATGCCGAGGCGGTGCTCAACGAAGACCACTACGGGCTGGAGAAGGTCAAGGACCGCATCCTGGAATATCTCGCGGTGCAGCAGCGCGTCGACAAGGTGAAGGCGCCGATCCTTTGCCTGGTCGGCCCTCCGGGGGTCGGCAAGACCTCGCTCGGGCAGTCGATCGCCAAGGCGACCGGCCGCAAGTACACCCGCATGGCGCTGGGCGGGATGCGTGACGAGGCCGAGATCCGCGGCCATCGCCGGACCTACATCGGCGCACTGCCGGGCAAGGTGCTGCAGAGCCTCAACAAGGTCGGCACGCGCAACCCGCTGTTCCTGCTCGACGAGATCGACAAGCTCGGCACCGACTTCCGCGGCGATCCGTCGAGCGCGCTGCTCGAAGTGCTCGACCCGGAACAGAACCACACCTTCGGCGACCACTACGTCGAGGTCGACTTCGACCTCTCCGACGTGATGTTCGTCGCCACCTCGAACTCGATGAACATCCCGCCGGCGCTGCTGGACCGGATGGAAGTGATCCGCCTGGCGGGCTACACCGAGGACGAGAAGACCCACATCGCGCTGAAGTACCTGCTGCCCAAGCAGATGAAGAACAACGGCGTGAAAGAAGACGAGCTGCTGATCAACGAGGAAGCGGTGCGCGACATCGTGCGCTACTACACCCGCGAGGCCGGCGTGCGTTCGCTCGAGCGCGAGCTGTCGAAGATCTGCCGCAAGGTGGTCAAGGGCCTGCTGCTCAAGAAGATGGAGCCCAAGGTGCTGGTCACCGGCGCCAACCTCAACGACTTCCTGGGCGTGCGCAAGTACAGCTTCGGCCTGGCCGAGAAGCAGAACCAGGTGGGCCAGGTGGTCGGCCTGGCCTGGACCGAGGTCGGCGGCGACCTGCTGACGATCGAGGCGGTGACGATGCCCGGCAAGGGCGTGATCAGCCGCACCGGATCGCTGGGCGACGTGATGAAGGAATCGGTGGAAGCGGCGCGTACCGTGGTGCGCAGCCGTGCCCGCCGGCTCGGCATCAAGGACGAGGTGTTCGAGAAGCGCGACATCCACATCCACGTGCCCGATGGCGCGACGCCGAAGGACGGCCCGAGTGCGGGCGCAGCGATGACCACCGCCTTCGTGTCGGCGCTGACCGGCATCCCGGTGCGCGGCGACGTCGCGATGACCGGCGAGATCACCTTGCGCGGCGAGGTCACTGCGATCGGCGGCCTGAAGGAAAAGCTGCTGGCCGCCCTGCGCGGCGGCATCAAGACCGTGCTGATCCCCGAGGAGAATGCCAAGGACCTGCAGGACATTCCCGAGAACGTAAAGAACGGCCTCGAGATCGTGCCCGTCAAGTGGATCGACAAGGTGCTCGAGATCGCGCTCGAGAAGATGCCGACGCCGCTGTCCGACGAAGAGGTCGCAGCGTCCGCGGCGGCGGTGGCCGAGCTCGCCAAGCAGCGCGCGGCGGCGCCGGCCGAAGGATCGGTGAAGCACTGAGCTTCAGGAGTTGCGGCGCCTCGAAAAAATGCTATATAATTCGAGGCTCGAAACGCGGGAATAGCTCAGTTGGTAGAGCGCAACCTTGCCAAGGTTGAGGTCGAGAGTTCGAGACTCTTTTCCCGCTCCAATTCAAGTTTCATGGTCGTCAACGGCGCGCCATGAGTCAACAAAAAAGAGGCTTCGGCCTCTTTTTTCATTTGTGCGGCGCCACTCGAACCTGTGGCGGCCACGCGACCCTCTCCATTCGATCTTTGCGCACGACCGTTTGCTGGACGGTCGCTCGTCCATGCATGAGTCGAGCGGCGACGGCTCTGTCTCACCGCCAGGCACGAAGCGTCTCCAACGGATGCTTCTTCGCGAAATCGAGACTGCTCCTATGGCTAGTGCGAGGTGTTTTACGTAGCTTCGCCTCTTAACAGGAGTATCCGGCGATGAAGCTCGCGCACACCATCGGTCTCATCGAGAATCTGCCGCTTTTTCAAGGCCTGGATGCCGCGCTGGTCGAGAAGATCGCGAAGGCGGCGCGCGTGATGCGCGTCTTGAAGCGAGACATCGTCTATCGCAAGGGCGACGTTTGCGATGGGTTCTATCTGGTGTCCTATGGTCGCATCCGGTTGTCCTTGTTTTCGAGCCAAGGCCTTGAGAAGCCGATCCAGATTGCCGGCATGGGAAACAGCTTTGGCGACGCCACCATGCTGCAGGAATTGGCGCACTACACCACCGGCATCGCGGTGGAGGACTCAGGCCTCGTCTTTGTCCCCAAAGATGTCGTGACCGAGCTTTTGCAATCCGATGGCCGACTGGCCATGCGCATGCTGGCCAATCTGGCCTACCGCCTGCATCTGATGGTGGATGACATTGAGGACTTCCTTTTGCAGCCGCCTGCCGCGAGACTGGCGACCTATCTGTTGCGTCTCATCCCGCCGCGCAGCATCGAGACCAGGAACGTGCAATTGTTCTTGCACAAACACCTGATGGCCGCACAGTTGAACTTGAAGCCCGAAACACTGTCTCGGTACTTCCGGGAGTTCTGCAGCCAGGGGTTGATCGAACTCGATGGCAGCAGGATCACGATTTTCAGCGTGGATCGGCTCTGCCAATATGTATCGAGCGAAAACATGAGGGGTGTCGCTGGCAGGCGCAAGCACAAACTGCTGTGAGGCGGCTCGTGCTTGCGTGTCGGGTCGACCCGTTCCGGCCGTCAAGCCCGGATGGCCGCTGCCTGGAAGAATGTGCGCTCGCGCAGCCAGATGACCGCGCTGCACGCAACGATCACGACTTGCGTCCCGATCAATAGCGCGAACCCGACGAAGAATCCAGCCTTGGCGTCGCCGCCTTCGGACGCCAGGGCGATGGCCCATCCCATCAAGAGCGGCATCAGGCCCGAAACCAGGCCTGCGCAACCCAAGGCCACACCGCAGGAGCTTGCGGTGTACTCGGGCTTGGAAAAGTACTGGATCAGCGCCAGGACGCCGGGGTAGCTCAGGCCCCAGAAGAAATTGGCCGCCGTCAGAAAACCGACCGCCACAAGTCTGTTCTCGGCGTTGATGGCGAGATAGATCGAGAGCGCCACCAGCAGCGCCGATGCGCTGAACAGCAATGGCACGTTGCGGCGCTCGATGCGATCCAGCAACACGCCGCTCAGCAGGATCGAGACGACCGATGCCCACTGCGGCAAGGATGCCAGCGGTCCCATCTCGCTGAATGAAAAACCGCGCGCCTCCTTGAGGTAGGAGGGCAGCCAGCTGCCGCTCCCCCACAGATAGGCCAGCGTCATGGTGGCGATCGCGGCCATCAACAGGATATTGCGCGTCTGGAGCGCGCCATGGATCATGGTGGGCACCTTCGCGCAGGCCTGGGTGAAAGTGGGCCTGGCCGGCGCCGCATCCAGCGCGACCGGCATGCGGATGAATGCCAATACCAGGGGAATTCCGATGAGGATGTTGACCAGGCCAAGCACCACGAACGAGGCCTGCCAATGGATGCCGACCACCAGCGCGCTGATCAATGGATAGCCGAGTGCCAGGCCGATGCCGGTGCCTGTGTTCAGGATGGCGTTCGGTTTTCCGTTTTCCTGGGCGTCGTAGTACGACTTGATGTACGACGATGCCAAGGCGAACAAGGGTCCTTCGCTGAGTCCCAGGAAGACCCGCGACAGCAGGAGAGCGCCGTAGCTGTCGAAGAATGGTGTTGCCAGGGTGACGGATCCCCAGAGCAGGAGGCCGTAGATCAGGCTGCGTCGCACGCCGAACAAGGCCTCGCAGAACGGCGTGAGGAAGAACGCCGCCGAGCCATAGCCGATCATGAAGGCGGTCGCCAAGAGACCCTGGGCTGCGCGATCGGAGGCCACGATCCCCATGTGCGAAAGAAAGTCCCTGTCGGCGATGAGAATGGAAATATTGATTCTGTCGATGTAAGCGATGATGACGATCGCAAATAGCGTGAATACGCCGTGCCACCTCGATTTGTTCGATTTCATTCTTGCCTCCCTTCCGCCTGGTGGTAAAAAAATCGGCAGCTCAAAAATGAATCGAGCTGCCGAAAAAATCCCTTGTGTTTCTGGTTCTCTATCGCATCACGTCAAACTGTCATCCAGGCATGCTCTTCCACGGTCTGAAAAACGCCGGGCGGAGCCATCGGAATCTTGTTGTCGATGGAATCCCTGATCGCCGCGATCTTCATTTTTTCAACTTCCGCCAGGCTTTCGAAGCTCTCCACCATGACGATCTGACCCACCGGGCCGCCAAAGCGGACGTAGACTTCTGCGTTCAGGGAATAGAGCTTGTTGACAGCTTCCTTGCGGGCTTTGGCGAACTTCAGGGCTTCCGTTTGCTGGCCGGGATGGGGGATTCCGATACGGGTGAAAAGAACGGGCATATTGACTCCTTGATGTAGGCCGCCGGATGAATGATTGGGAAAGATCGCTGCTCCGGGGTATTTCAACGACCCGGATGTCATGCTAACCATCCATTTGATTTTTACGGACTGATGCATTTACCAGGCTTGAAATTCTTGATTTGAATCAAGGAATTATTTTTCCAATTGAATTAAAGGGTATACCCGACTTCATCGGCGTGATCGAGTCGTTGAATCCGGCGAGTGCTCGCCTCGACCCCGCCACGCGGCCGATGCGCGCGGTCACCCTCGTACATCACCTCGTGCGCGACCTGATCGCGGCGACGAACCATGGCGTTGCCCGCTGCCGGAGCCGTTTCGCCAAGATGTGTCGCCGAGGCGGGTCTGGCGTGTTGTAGAATCGTAGGCTTTCCGGGAGAAAAGCCTCGCGGCAGGTTCTGCAGGCTGGAATCCCCGAAAAGCTGGCCCCTCGCGGCTTCGACGCGTTCGACGCGTTCGGAGCGGCAAGACTGAAAAAGCGTGGCGCGATAGCAAAGCGGTTATGCAACGGATTGCAAATCCGTCTAGCCCGGTTCGACTCCGGGTCGCGCCTCCACCGACATCGGTACCCAAAGTGCAGCCCCGCCAACCCACGTTGCCGGGGCTGTGTTCGTTTGCGGTATCGTCGTTGTTCGACCGGAAGCCCGGATGGTGAAATTGGTAGACACATCGGACTTAAAATCCGCCGCTTCCTGAATAAGGGGCATACCGGTTCGACCCCGGTTCCGGGCACCACCACATCACAAGGGAGCAAGACATGCCTCGCTACAACGCTCCGTTCGAAATCCATGTGCACGGCGACGTGCCGCTGCGTTCCGACGTGAGCTTCGAGCAGATCCAGGAAGCGCTCGCGCCGCTCTGGAAGTACGCCGGCGCCAAGTCGCTGGCCGATGGCGCCACCAGCGTCTACGAAGAAGAACCGGGCATCCGCTTCGAGCAGAAGGAGCACATGCTCCAGATCTGCTGGACCGTGGCCGGCGACGAAGACTTCCGCCAGGCGCTCGACGAAATGTGCATGGCGCTCAACGAGCTGTCCGAGCAGGGCGCCGCGCTTGAGGTCACCTTCTACGACACCGACTTCGACGAGGAAGAGGGCGATCCCGACGAAGAGTCGCGCGACGATTTCCTGATGCTGTTCGTCGGCCCGAACCCGGCCGCGATCATGCAGGTGCAGCGCGACCTGCTGGTGGAAGACGTGGTGAACCTCATGGAGCGCCACTTCGATGGTGCCGAACTCGGCGGCGTGGTGGCCGAGATCGACAAGCTCTTCGGCGAGCGCTTCGACGCGCTGGTCAATTCGCTCGAGATCGGCAAGCGCCCGCGCGGCGGCACCGGGGGCGCCGGCAGCGGCGGCCACGGCGGCGGCCGCCGTCCGCGGCACCTCCACTAGCCCACTAGCGCCTTGGGTCACGGGCCGGCCACGCCGGTCCGCTATGCTCTGCGACCATCGTTTCGCGGAGTCTTCGCTTGGCCCTGTTTCCCCAGTCCGCCCTCCAGCCCGGCGTGCGCAAGCGCGAGGTGTTCGGATGGGCGATGTACGACTTCGCCAATTCGGGCTACACCACGGTGGTCATCACCGCCGTGTTCGCCGCCTATTTCGTCGGCGGCATCGCCCGCGGCGCGCCCTGGGCCGCGTTCGCCTGGACCGTGGCGCTCAGCATCTCCTATGCGATCGTGATGTTCACGATGCCGGCGATCGGCGCCTGGGCCGACCTGCGCGCGGCCAAGAAGCGGGTGCTGGTCATCGTGACCGTCGCTTGCGTGGCCGGCACCGCGGCGCTGGCGTTGACGCCGCGCCTGGCCGGGCCCTTCGCGGTGGCGCTGGCGATGGCGCTGGTGATCGTCTCCAACACCTTCTATTCCTACGGCGAGTCGCTCACCGGCGCCTTCCTGCCGGAACTGGCCACGGCCGACGGCATGGGCAAGGTGAGCGGCTGGGGTTGGGGCTTCGGCTACCTCGGCGGCATGCTGGCCCTCGGCCTGTGCCTGGCCTACGTGCTCTGGTCGCAGGCCCGGGGCCTGCCGGCGTCGCATTTCGTGCCGGTCACGATGCTGATCACGGCCGCGCTCTATGGCGCAGCCGCCTGCGTCACTTTCGCGCTGCTGCCCGAGCGGGCCCTGCCGCAGCAGCGCGGCGCCGAGCAGGGCGCCTGGCAGCAGCTGCGCGACACCTTCCGCGAGGCCCGCGCCTACCGCGACTTCATGTGGCTGCTGGCCTGCACCGTCTGCTACCAGGGCGGCGTCGCGGTGGCGATCACGCTGGCGGCGATCTACGCCGAGCAGGTGATCGGCTTCGTGCCCAGCGAGACGATGGTGCTGATCTTCGTGCTCAACATCGCAGCCGCGCTCGGCGCCTTCGGCTTCGGCTACCTGCAGGACCGGATCGGCCACCGGCGTTCGCTCGCGGGCACGCTGGTGGCCTGGATCGCGGTGTGCCTGATCGCGGCCTCGGTCAGCACCAAGGGCGGCTTCTGGTGGGCTGCCACGATCGCCGGGCTGGCGATGGGCTCCAGCCAGTCGGCCGGGCGCGCCATGACCGGCATCCTGTCGCCGCCGCGGCAGCTGGCCGAGTTCTTCGGCCTCTGGACCTTCGCCACCCGGCTGGCGAGCATCGTCGGCCCATTGAGCTACGGCGCGATCACCTGGGCCACCGGCGGCAACCAGCGGATCGCGATCCTCTCGACCACGGTGCTGTTCGTCGGCGGCCTGCTGCTGCTGCTGCCGATCGACATGCGGCGCGGACGGGACGCCGCCCTGCGCGCAGCCTGAGAGCCTGAGCCTCAGTCGGCCGCGGCGCCCTTCGACAGCCGGTAGCGCGTACCGTCGTAGCGCAGCAGGCGCGACTTGAAGGTCTGCCGCTGCTCCTGGGTCACGCATTCGTCGCCGAGCGGGCTCGAGCGGCTTTCGGAGCGGGCCTGGCGCAGCACCAGGTCGGCGTAGCCGCCGGTGCCGCTGCGGGCCACGGAGAGGCTGCCGCGCACGGTCTCGAAGCTGCCGGTGCAGTTGGTGTCCCACTCGCCTTGTTCCAGCGTGAGTTCGAGTCCGTCGAGCACCTTGGCGAGCTTCGGGCCCTGGGGCACGTAGAGCGCCAGGCTCTCGTTCGAATAGGGATTGGCCCGCGAGGAGCCCTGGCGCAGGATGCGCAGGCCGAAGGCGCGAACATCGGGCGCCAGCGCGTAGCGTGCGCCGTCGACCCGGATCTCGCTGATGCGCACGGCGTCCTCGGTCAGCACGTCTTCGTCGAACAGCCGGCTCACGATCTTCGCGCGCTCGGTGTTGCCGTTGTCGGCTTGCTGCACCACGAGCACATCGAGATCGAACTGCGTCGTGCCCGGCTCGGTCGACGGCCGCGGCAGCGGCAGCACGACGATGAAGCGGCCCGGCACGCCGCGCCAGGGCTCGCACACGGCGCGCTCGTGGTCGAGCGCGCGCTTGGGGTGCAGCTTGGCGTGCATGCGCTCGGCCAGCCCGGTGTCGCAGGCGGCGTGGGCGGCGATGCCGGCGCCGGCCAGCAGCCAGGCGGCGAACAGGACGCGGGGCAGGCTTGGCATCAGGCGGTCGCCGTGAGCCAGCGGGCGGCCGCGGCGTCCAGGGACCCGGGGGCGCCGCTGCCGAGCAGCCGGAGTTCGCCGCGGCCCTCGGTGCGCAGGGTGCCGGCCTGCTGGAGCAGCCGCCGGGTCTGCTGCGCCACGGGGGCGCCGGTGTCGATGAAGCGCACCCCATCGCCCGTGTGGCGGCGCAGTTCGTCGGCGATGAAGGGGTAATGGGTGCAGCCCAGCACCAGGGTGTCGAGTTCGTCGGCGCCGTTGCCGAAGCGCCCGGCGGCCGACAGGTACTGGGTGCAGAGCGCCGAGATGCGGGCGTCGTCGGAGCGCTCGATCGCGCCGGCCAGTCCGTCGCAGGCCACGATGCTGAAGGTCGCCTGTCCGGCCAGCGAGTCATGCAGGGCCCGGAACTTGCCGCTTTCGACGGTGACCCGGGTCGCCAGCACCGCGATGCGCCCGGTGCGGCTCAGTGCCACGGCAGGCTTCAATGCCGGTTCGACGCCGACCATCGGCAGGGCCGGGTGCCCGGTCCGCAAGCGGTGGATGGCGGCCGCGGTCGCGGTGTTGCAGGCCACCACCAGGGCCTTGATCCGATGCGCTTCGATGAGCTGGCGGGCGACCGCGTCGCTGCGTTCGGCGACGAAGGCGTCGCCGCGCTCGCCGTAGGGGGCATGCCCGGTGTCGGCGAAGTAGACGAAGCGCTCGTGCGGCAGCGCCTCGCGCAGCGCGTTGAGGACGCTCAGGCCCCCGACGCCGCTGTCGAACACGCCGATCGGATCATCGGCGCGCGAGGAACCGTCGACGTGCGCCAGGCTCAAGCCGCTTCCAGCGTGATGGTCTTGAACTCGCCGCTGGCGATGCGCTTCTGCCACTCGGCCGGTCCGGTGATGTGGGCGCTGGTGCCGCCGGCGTCGACCGCCACCGTCACCGGCATGTCGACCACGTCGAACTCGTAGATGGCTTCCATGCCGAGGTCGGCGAAGCCGACCACACGGGCGGTCTTGATCGCCTTGCTCACGAGGTAGGCGGCACCGCCCACCGCCATCAGGTAGGCGCTCTGGTGCTTCTTGATGGCCTCGATCGCGACCGGGCCGCGCTCGGCCTTGCCGATCATCGCGATCAGGCCGGTCTGGGCCAGCATCATCTCGGTGAAGCCGTCCATGCGCGTGGCGGTGGTCGGGCCGGCCGGGCCCACGGCTTCGTTGCCGACCGGGTCGACCGGGCCGACGTAGTAGATCACGCGGTTGGTGAAGTCCACCGGCAGCTTCTCGCCCTTGGCGAGCATGTCCGAGATGCGCTTGTGGGCGGCGTCGCGGCCGGTCAGCATCTTGCCGTTGAGCAGCAGGGTCTCGCCGGGCTTCCAGCTCGCGACCTCGGCCGGCGTGAGCTTGTCGAGGTCGACCCGCTTGCTCTTGTTGTAGTCGGGCGCCCAGTCGATCTTCGGCCAGAGGTCGAGCGACGGCGCCTCGAGGTAGACCGGGCCCGAGCCGTCGAGCACGAAGTGGGCGTGGCGGGTGGCGGCGCAGTTCGGGATCATCGCCACCGGCTTGCTGGCGGCATGCGTCGGGTACATCTGGATCTTGACGTCGAGCACGGTCGCGAGGCCGCCCAGGCCCTGGGCGCCGATGCCCAGCGCGTTGACCTTCTCGTACAGCTCGATGCGCAGCGCCTCGACCTTGGTCAGCTCGGCGCCGGAGGCCTTCTTGGCCTGCAGCTCGTGCATGTCGAGGTCGTCCATCAGGCTTTGCTTGGCCATCAGCGCGGCCTTCTCGGCGGTGCCGCCGATGCCGATGCCCAGCATGCCGGGCGGGCACCAGCCGGCGCCCATCGTGGGCACGGTCTTGAGCACCCAGTCGACGATGCTGTCGCCGGGGTTCAGCATCGCGAGCTTGCTCTTGTTTTCGCTGCCGCCGCCCTTGGCCGCGACCGTGACCTCGACCGTGTTGCCGGGCACGATCTCGGTGAAGATCACGGCCGGCGTGTTGTCCTTGGTGTTCTTGCGGTCGAACTGCGGGTCGGCCACGACCGAGGCGCGCAGCGTGTTGTCCGGGTGGTTGTAGCCGCGGCGAACGCCTTCGTTGATGGCGTCGTCGAGGCTGCCCGTGAAACCGCCCCAGCGCACGTCCATGCCCACCTTGAGGAAGACGTTGACGATGCCGGTGTCCTGGCAGATCGGCCGGTGGCCGGTCGCGCTCATCTTGCTGTTGGTCAGGATCTGCGCCATCGCGTCCTTGGCCGCCGGGCTCTGCTCGCGCTCGTAGGCGCGGGCCAGGTGGGCGATGTAGTCGGCCGGGTGGTAGTAGCTGATGTATTGCAGCGCGGCGGAAACCGACTCGATCAGGTCGGCTTGCTGAATGGTGGTCATTGTGGGGGAGATTCTCGTGAGTGGGGGACGCGCCCCGATTATCTCAGCCCGAAAAAACCCGCGCCTCAGGCCGGCGCCGGGCCGCCCCAAGGCGGCCTGCGGCCCCCTCGGGGGGCAGCGACACACGAAGTGAGGAGCGTGGGGGCGCGTCAGCTCGCGGCGGCCAGCGCCTGCGCGACCCAGCTGTCGAACAGCTGCCGGTGGACCCGGATCCAGCCGTCGACGTGGCGCTCGATGTCACGCTGCGAGCCGGCGCCCTGGCTCATGCGCAGGTTCTGCGCGTTGATGTCGGCGATCGGCAGCTGCATGACCTCGAACAGCTTGCCGGCGGCCGGATTCTTCTCGATGAAGGCCCTGTTCGCAACGATCTGCTCCTGGTTGGCCTGGAAGCCGTAGTTCCTGCCGTTGGCCAGCGCGGTATCGGCGTTGCCGGCCGGCGAGGACGAGAACGGCACCTGCAGCCAGACCACGTCGGTGCCCGGGCGCAGCACGGCGCTGACCCAATAAGGGGTCCAGGCATAGTAGAGGACCGGCCGGCCCTGCTTGTAGCGGGCGATGGTGTCGGCCATCAGCGCGGCATAGCTGCCCTGCCTGTGGGTCACGCTGTCGCGCAGCCGGTAGGCCGTGAGGTGGTTCTCGATCGCCCCTTCGCAGCCCCAGCCCGGGTTGCAGCCGGTGAGGTCGGCCTTGCCGTCGCCGTCGGTGTCGAACAGCTTCGCGATCGCGGGGTCCTTCAACTGCGCGATGTTGGTGATGTCGTACTGTTCGGCCGTCTTCTTGTCGATCAGGTAGCCCTGGACCGCGCCGTCGGCGTAGACCCCGCGACGCCACAGCTTGGCGTCGCCGCCGCTGTTTTTGTAGAAATCTGCATGCAGCAGGCTCCAGTGGCTGGCCATGAAGGTGGCATCGCCGTTGGCGATCGCCAGGTGCTCGGTGGCCGGCTCGAGGTCCTTCATCGGCTGCACGTCGTAGCCGAGCCGCTCCAGCGCCCGGGACACCAGCAGCGTCTGGAACGCCTCTTCGGCGAGCGAGCTCTTGAGCGGCTGCACGGTGACGCCCTTGCCCGGCAGCTCGGCCGCGTCGGCCTGGGCGGAAAGACCGAGGCCCAGGCCCAACCCGAGCCCGAGCACGGCCGTGGCCAGCACGCCGTGCGCGGCGGCGGGCTCGCGCCCGCTGTGCGACGGGCGCACCAGGCGATGCAGCAGGCGCAGCGCGAGGCCGGCCGGTCCGGTGTGCCACCAGCGGCGCCCGGCGCTGCGGCGCGAGCGGCCCATGGCCTGCGTCAGGCGATCGAGCGAGATCGCCAGCAGCACGATGCCCAGGCCGCCCACGGTCGCCAGGCCCATGTCGAGCCGGCCGATGCCGCGCAGCACCATCTGGCCGAGGCCGCCGACGGCGATCATCGAGGCGATCACCACCATCGACAGCGACAGCATCAGCGCCTGGTTGATGCCCGCCATGATCGAGGGCATCGCCAGCGGCAGCTTGACCTTCACCAGCATCTGCCACGGCGACGCGCCGTAGGCGCGGGCGGCCTCGACCAGGTCTGGCCGCACCTGGCGCAGGCCCAGGTTGGTCAGGCGCACCAGTGGCGCCAGCGCGAAGATGATGGTCACGATCACGCCCGGCACGTTGCCGATGCCGAACAGCATCACCACCGGCACCAGGTAGACGAAGGCCGGCGTGGTCTGCATCGCATCGAGCACCGGCCGCATCAGGCGTTGGGCCCGGTCGCTGCTGGCCAGCAGCACGCCCAGCGGCAGGCCGACCGCCAGGCAGAAAACCAGCGATGTCAGCACCAGCGACAGCGTGACCATGGCTTCGGACCAGATGCCCAGCAGCGCCACGAGCAGCAGCGACACCGTGGTCCCGATGGCCAGCTTGCGGCCGGCGAACTGCCAGGCCAGCAGGCCGATCAGCGCGATCATGGCCAGTGGGGGCAGGCCGTTGAGCAGGCCCTCGACCCGTGTCAGCGTGCCATCGATCGGCAGGCGCACGGTCTGGAAGAAGGGGCGGAAGTTCTCGACCACCCAGCCGAGCCCCTGGTTGATCCAGGATTCGACGGGCAGCGAGCCGTCCCAGAGGCGGTGCAGCTGGAAGCCGGTCGCCGCGGGGTCGGCCGATCCGGCCAGTTGCCGGGCCGTGTCGACCGGGGCGTCGAGCCAGGCGCTGGCCGACGCCGTGTCGGGCGTGGCGGACAGGGCCGCCCAGGGGTCGTTCACCGGGGGCGGGGGCAGCGCGGTCACGGGATCGTTCAAGGTGGCCAGTTCGGAAGGCAGTGCGGTGTCGTTCATCGGGAGGTCCTTCGGAAAGTCAGTGCGCTTCAATGGTTTCGGGAGGCCGGGAGGCCGCGGCCTCGATCGGCGGCGTGTCGCGGTCGAGGAACTTCAGCAGGGTGGTCTTGCTGATCGCGCCGCAGAAGCGGCCGTCGCCGGCCACCACCGGAACGGCGCAGGGCGCCTGCGCCACCTGGCCGAACAAACCGGCCACCGGCGCGTCCGCGGCGATCGGCGCCAGCCCGTCCAGGAACGCGTGCTGCAGGCCGAGCGGGCCTGAATGACCGTCGAGCGCCGCGCGCAGCGTGTCGGCCGACACCGTGCCCAGGTAGCGCCGGGCCGGGCTCACGACGTAGGCGAATTCGCGGTCCTGGTCCTCGAGCATCTTCAGCGCGGCGCGGGCGCCCCGGTCGCTGTGCTCGCAGACCACGGTCAGCGACTGGCGGGCGATGTCCGCGGCCTTGAAGACCGCCGCGGCATCGACGCCGCGCACGAAGCTGCGCACGTAGTCGTCGGCCGGGCTGCGCAGGATCTCGTCGGGCGTGCCGACCTGGATCACCTGGCCGTCCTTCATGATCGCGATGCGGTCGCCGATGCGCATCGCCTCGTCGAGGTCGTGCGAGATGAAGACGATGGTGCGGCGCTGTTGCTGCTGCAGCCGAAGCAGTTCCGACTGCATCTCGGTGCGGATGATCGGGTCGAGCGCCGAGAAGGCCTCGTCCATCAGCAGGATCGACGGATCGGCGGCCAGCGCGCGCGCCAGTCCGACGCGCTGCTGCATGCCGCCGGAGAGCTCGTCGGGGTAGCTGTCGCCCCAGCCGGCCAGGCCCACCTGGGCCAGCGCCTGGTCGGCCTGTTCGAGCCGTTGCTTCCTGCCGGCGCCGGCCAGTTCGAGCCCGAAGGCGGTGTTCTCGCGCACCGTCATGTGCGGCATCAGCGCGAAGGACTGAAACACCATGCTGATGTCCTTGCGGCGCAGCGCCCGCAGCCTGGCATCCGAATGCTGGTTGATGTCGGCGCCGTCGATCACGATGCGCCCGGCGGTCGGCTCGATCAGCCGGTTGAGCAGGCGCACCAGGGTCGACTTGCCGGAGCCCGACAGACCCATGATGACGAAGATCTCGCCGGCCTGGATCTCGAAGGTGGCGTCGAACACGCCGATCGACTGGCCGGTGCGGGCCAGGATCTCTTTCTTCGAAAAGCCTTGTCGGACCAGGTCCAGGGCCTGTTGCGGCGCGTCGCCGAAGACCTTGAAGACGTGGTCGATCAGAATTCCTTTGGCCATGGGCCGGGCTCCTTTTGTGCGGGCCACGCCGTCGGCCGATCGGGTCGCGCGGACGCGCAGGCGGCGGCCGGCCAGCCCCGAGGGCTGCCGACAGGCACTGAAGACGACTTGGCGACGAAACCAGTGCCCGCCGGAGGCTTCATTCGCAGGGCAGCGGGCCTGGTCGAGGGGCGCCGCCTGGATGAGCGAGACGTGGCAGTGGGGCCGGAACGGTCCGGCCGATTTGCCGGGCGGGGCCCGGCGGCGAGAACCTGCACCGCGACGGGATTCGGGATCCGCGAGTAGCGCAGGGCAATCAACATGACTTGTTGATCGTCTGAGGGGCTGGATTATAACTTTCCGGTATGACGTCTGTCAAGGCGAACCCGGGCAAATGCGACCCATTCTTGTTTGAGACGATACTCGGTGCAAATCCCGGTCCGCCGGGCGTACCCTCCCATCCGAACTCCGGAGCCATCCATGACGACATCTCCCAAGACCCGTGTCGAACGCGACACTTTCGGCCCGATCGAAGTCCCGGCCGACAAGCTGTGGGGCGCGCAGACGCAGCGCTCGCTGCAGAACTTCGACATCTCCGGCGAACGGCAGCCGCGGGAAATCATCCGTGCCCTGGCGCAGGTCAAGCGCGCCTCGGCCGTCGTGAACCATGCGCTGGGCCTCCAGGACGAGGCCAAGACGCAGGCCATCGCGGCCGCCGCCGACGAGGTGATCGCCGACCGGCATGCGGACGAATTCCCGCTGGTGGTCTGGCAGACCGGCTCCGGCACCCAGACCAACATGAACGTCAACGAGGTGCTGGCCAACCGCGCCAGCGAATTGCTCGGCGGCGAGCGCGGGGAAGGGCGGCGGGTGCACCCGAATGACGACGTCAACCGCAGCCAGTCGTCCAACGACGTCTTCCCGACCGCGATGCACGTGGCGGCGGTCGAGGCGATCACGCACCGGCTGCTGCCGGCGATCGCCAAGCTGCGCGGCACGCTCCTGCAAAAGTCGAAGGACTTCGCCGACATCGTCAAGATCGGCCGCACCCATCTGCAGGACGCGACGCCGCTGACCCTGGGCCAGGAGTTCTCGGGCTATGCGGCCCAGCTGGCCCACGGCGAGGCCCATGTGCGGGCGTCGCTGCCGCACCTGTGCGAGCTGGCGCTCGGCGGCACCGCGGTCGGCACCGGCCTCAACGCCCCCAAGGGCTATGCGGAACAGGTGGCGGCCGAACTCGCGAAGCTCACCGGCCTGCCGTTCGTCACGGCGCCGAACAAGTTCGAGGCCATGGCCTCGGTCGATGCGCTGGTCCATGCGCATGGCGCGCTCAAGACCCTGGCGGCCAGCATGATGAAGATCGCCAACGACGTGCGCTGGCTGGCCAGCGGGCCGCGCAGCGGCATCGGCGAGCTCAGCATTCCCGAGAACGAGCCGGGCTCCTCGATCATGCCGGGCAAGGTCAATCCGACGCAGAGCGAGGCCGTCACGATGCTGGCGGCGCAGGTCTTCGGCAACGACGTCGCGATCAACATCGGCGGCGCCTCGGGCAACTTCGAGCTCAACGTGTTCCGCCCGATGGTGGCGCACAACTTCCTGCAGAGCGTGCGGCTGCTGGCCGACGGCATGGTGAGCTTCAACGACCACTGCGCGGTCGGCATCGAGCCCAACCGCGAGCGCATCACCGAGCTGGTGCAGCGTTCGCTGATGCTGGTGACGGCGCTCAACACCCACATCGGCTACGACAAGGCGGCCTTCATCGCCAAGAAGGCGCACAAGGAAGGCAGCAGCCTGCGCGAGGCGGCGATCGCCTCGGGGCACCTGACGGCCGAGCAGTTCGACCAGTGGGTGGTGCCCGAGAACATGACGGGGCGCTGAACGGCCCCGGCCGCGTCAATGGTCGGCGGGCGCGCGGGCCATCAGCCGGTCGGTCGCCGCGATCGCCATCGCCGACAGCAGGAAGGTGATGTGGATCGCGGTCTGCGCGATCAGCACCCGGTCGGTGTAGTTGTCGGCATTGATGAAGGTCTTGAGCAGGTGGATCGAGCTGATGCCGATGATCGCGGTCGCCAGCTTGACCTTCAGCACCGAGGCGTTGACGTGGCTCAGCCATTCGGGCTGGTCGCGATGGCCTTCGAGGTTCATGCGGCTCACGAAGGTCTCGTAGCCGCCGACGATCACCATGATCAGCAGGTTGGAGATCATGACGACGTCGATCAGCGCCAGCACCACCAGCATGATCACGGTCTCGTTGAGCGAGGTCACCGGGGCGGTGGTCTTGTAGCCGATGCTGGTGACCAGCGCCTCCAGCGCATCATTGCTGCCGAACGCGGCCTCGACCAGGTGGGTCAGCTCGACCAGGAAATGCATCACATAGACCGCCTGCGCCACGATCAGGCCGAGGTACAGCGGCAGCTGCAGCCAACGGCTCGCGAAGATCAGGTTGGGGAGCGGCCGCAGCGGCGAGACCTTGCCGGTCCGGGGAAGGAGAGGATCGTCGTTTGACATCGAAAGGTTTCGGTGAACTTGCGAACAGCTGTAAAACGGCGATTCTAGGGGCGGCCTGTGACCGAACTGCGCAATGCCCCGTGTCGTTAACATGGCCCGTCAGTCGTCCGTAAGTGCGGAATCCGACATTACGACCCGTCATCACGTTTGGTACAGGAGACAAGAATGAGCAGCGCATCGACGATCGAATCCGTCCTGGTCGAAAACCGTGTCTTTCCGCCCGACGCGCGGGCCAGCCAGGGCGCGCGCATCGCCAGCATGGCGGCCTACGACGCGCTCTGCAAGGAGGCCGCGGACGACTTCGACGGCTTCTGGGCCCGCCAGGCGAAAGCCAACGTGACCTGGACCAAGCCCTTCACGCGCACGCTCGACGAGTCGAACGCGCCGTTCTACACGTGGTTCGAGGACGGCGAGCTCAACGCCTCCGCCAACTGCCTCGACAAGCACATCGGCACCCCGGTCGAGAACAAGACCGCGATCATCTTCGAGGCCGACGACGGCGCGGTCACCAAGGTCACCTACAAGGAACTGCTGGCTCGCGTCTCGCAGTTCGCAAACGCGCTCAAGGCCGAGGGCATCCGCAAGGGCGACCGGGTCATCATCTACATGCCGATGACCATCGAAGGCGTGATCGCGATGCAGGCCTGCGCCCGCATCGGCGCCACCCACAGCGTGGTCTTCGGCGGCTTCTCGGCCAAGGCGCTGCAGGAACGCATCATCGACGCCGGTGCGGTGGCCGTCATCACCGCCAACTACCAGCTGCGCGGCGGCAAGGAACTGCCGCTGAAGGCGATCGTCGACGACGGCATCGCGCTCGGCGGCTGCGAGTCGATCAAGAGCGTGCTGGTCTACCAGCGCACCGCGACCGCCTGCGCGATGGTGGCCGGGCGCGACAAGACCTTCGCCGAGGTGCTGAAAGGCCAGGCCAGCGAATGCCCGCCGGTCCCGGTCGGCGCCGAGCATCCGCTGTTCATCCTCTACACCTCGGGCTCGACCGGAAAACCCAAGGGCGTGCAGCATGCCACCGGCGGCTACCTGCTGTGGGCCAAGCTCACGATGGACTGGACCTTCGACGTCCGTCCCGAGGATGTCTTCTGGTGCACCGCCGACATCGGCTGGATCACCGGCCACACCTATGTCGCCTACGGCCCGCTGGCCGCGGGTGCGACGCAGGTGGTGTTCGAAGGCATCCCGACCTTCCCGCACGCCGGGCGCTTCTGGCAGATGATCGAGAAGCACAAGGTCACGATCTTCTACACCGCGCCGACCGCGATCCGCTCGCTGATCAAGGCGGCCGACAGCGACGAGAAGGTGCACCCGAAGAACTGGAACCTGTCGAGCCTGCGCATCCTCGGCACCGTGGGCGAGCCGATCAATCCGGAAGCCTGGATGTGGTACCACCGGAACATCGGCGCCGAGAAATGCCCGATCGTCGACACCTTCTGGCAGACCGAGACCGGCGGCCACGTCATCACGCCGCTGCCGGGCGCCACGCCGCTGGTGCCGGGGTCGTGCACGCTGCCGCTGCCGGGCATCATGGCCGCGATCGTCGACGAGACCGGCAAGGACATCCCCAACGGGGCCGGCGGCATGCTGGTCATCAAGCGCCCCTGGCCGTCGATGATCCGCACCATCTGGAACGATCCCGAGCGTTTCAAGAAGAGCTATTTCCCCGAGGAGATGGGCGGCACGATCTACCTCGCCGGCGATGGCGCGGTGCGCAGCGCCGACCGCGGCTACTTCCGCATCACGGGACGCATCGACGACGTGCTCAACGTCTCGGGCCACCGGCTCGGCACGATGGAGATCGAATCGGCGCTGGTGGCCAAGACCGACCTGGTGGCCGAGGCGGCCGTGGTGGGGCGGCCTGACGACGTGACGGGCGAAGCGGTCTGCGCCTTCGTGGTGCTCAAGCGCGGCCGACCGGCGAGCGACGAGGAAGCGCGCAAGATCGCGACCGAACTGCGCAACTGGGTGGCGAAGGAGATCGGTCCCATCGCAAAACCGAAAGACATCCGCTTCGGAGAGAATCTTCCGAAGACGCGCAGCGGTAAGATCATGCGGCGCCTGCTTCGCAGCCTCGCCAAGGGCGAGGCCATCACCCAGGACACCTCGACTCTGGAGAACCCGGCCATCCTCGAACAGCTGGGCCAGGCGTACTGAGCGGGGGCGCTGGCGGCGCGTCGCCGCCAGCGGTTCAACTTCAGGGAAAAAACAAAATGGGATTGAGAACTGCCGTCTTGCTGATCGTCGTGCTGCTGATCGCAGCGCTGGCCGCGTTGAACTGGGGCACGATCGCAACACCCACCTTGATCTCGATCGGTTTCATGCAGGTCACGGCGCCGCTGGGCCTGATCATGCTGGGCCTGACGGCGCTGCTCGGCATCTTCTTCGTGGCCTACGTGGTCTACCTGCAAAGCTCGATCCTGATGGAGACGCGCCGGCACACCAAGGAAATGCAAGCCCAGCGCGACCTCGCCGACAAGGCCGAGGCCTCGCGCTTCACCGAGCTGCGCAGCTTTCTCGAAACCCAGGAAAACGTCCACATGGCGCGCAATGCCGAGCGGCATGCAGCCTTGCTGGCGCGCATCGAACAGGTGGAGGTGGCTGCCAGGCAGCGCGCCGAGCAATCCGAGAACTCGATCGCGGCTCACATCGGGCAGCTGGAGGATCGCCTCGAACGGCGCCCGGTGGCGACACCGTCCGCCCTGCCGCCGGCGGTCTGAGCCGGCGTGCTGCCGTGCCTACTTGGTCGACAGCACCCAGGCCGCGAGCTTCTTGGCGTCCGCCTCGCTGACCTGGTTGTTGGCGGGCATCGGCACCGGGCCCCAGACGCCCGCGCCGCCCTTCACGATCTTGGTCGCCAGCATGTCGACGGCGCCTTTGTCGTCCTTGTACTTCGCGGCCACGTCCTTGAACGAGGGGCCCAGCACCTTGCGATCGACCGCGTGGCAGCTCATGCAGTTCTTCGACGTCGCCAGCGCCAGGTCGGCGAAGGCGGGCGCGGCGCAGGCCAGGGCGGCCAGGGCGAGCAAGAGCGCTTTTTTCATGGGTGACTGATGCGTGGGTGCGTTAAAGTCGTATCAACGCGATTGTAGGCAGGGCGGTGGACCGTCCTGGCCGGCGTGTCCCTGACTCAACGGAGAAGTTCGCGATGTGGTTCCTGATGCTGGGCCTGCTGGGTGTGGCGCTCAAGTTTTTCGAGATCGGCTTTGTCGCCACCTGGAGCTGGTGGGTCGTGCTGATTCCGTTCGCGCTCGCGATCGCATGGTGGGCGTGGGCCGATGCCTCGGGCTACACCAAGCGCAAGGTGGTCGAAAAAGAGAACCAGCGGCGCCAGGACCGCATCGACCGCCAGCGCAGCAATCTCGGCATGCTCACCAGTCGCTCGAACCGCAAGCGGCGCTGAGCAGCCAGGCGCCTCCAACGCGCTCTTCACGAGAAACACCGCGGAACCGGCTTTGCCGGGCCGCTGGTGTTGCCCCCGGCAGGGGGTGGGCGCCCGGACACGCAGTGCCGGGCAACCTGGGGGCGAGCTCAATACTTGTCGAGCACCGCGCCGGAGCTTGCACTTGAGGCATTGAAGGCGAACTTCGCCTGCACCCCCCGCGTATAGCGCGGCGCCGGTGCCTTCCAGCCTTCGCGTCGCTTGGCGATCTCGGCTTCCGGCACGTTGAGTTCGAGCTTCAGTTCATGGGCGTCGATGGTGATCGAGTCGCCTTCGTTGACGAAGGCGATGGTGCCGCCGGCCGCCGCTTCGGGCGCCACGTGACCGACCACCATGCCCCAGGTGCCGCCCGAGAAGCGGCCGTCGGTGATGAGGCCGACGCTTTCGCCCAGGCCGGCGCCGATCAGCGCGCCCGTGGGGGCCAGCATCTCGGGCATGCCGGGGCCGCCCTTGGGGCCCAGGTAGCGCAGCACCATCACGTCGCCGGCCTTGATCTTGCCGTCGAGGATCGCCTGCAGGGCCGACTGCTCGTCGTCGAAGACGCGCGCCGGGCCTGTGATGACCGGGTTCTTGAGCCCGGTGATCTTGGCCACCGCGCCTTCGGGCGACAGGTTGCCCTTCAGGATCGCGAGGTGGCCCTCGGCGTACATCGGGTTGCCGATCGGGCGGATCACGTCCTGGTCGGCGCGCGGCTGGTCGGGCACGTCCTTCAGCACTTCGGCGATGGTCTGGCCGCTGATCGTCAGGCAGTCGCCGTGCAGCAGGCCGGCGTTCAGCAGCACCTTCATGACCTGGGGGATGCCGCCGGCCTGGTGCAGGTCGACCGCCAGGTACTTGCCGCTGGGCTTCAGGTCGCACAGCACCGGCACCTTCTTGCGCATGCGCTCGAAGTCGTCGATCGACCAGTCGACGCCCGCCGCATGGGCGATCGCCAGGAAGTGCAGCACCGCATTGGTCGAGCCGCCGGTGGCCATGATGACGGCCACCGCGTTCTCGATCGCCTTCTTGGTGACGATGTCGCGCGGCTTGATGTCCTTCTTGATCGCCTCGATCAGCACCTTGGCCGATTCCTTGGCCGAGTTGGCCTTCTCGTCGTGCGGGTTGGCCATGGTCGACGAGTAGGGCAGCGAGATGCCCAGCGCCTCGAAGGCCGAACTCATGGTGTTGGCCGTGTACATGCCGCCGCAGGAGCCGGTGCCGGGGATCGCGCGCATCTCGATCTCGCGCAGGTCCTCGTCGCTGAGGTTGCCGGCGGCGTTCTGGCCGACCGCCTCGAACACGCTCACGATGTTGAGGTCCTGGCCCTTGTACCGGCCGGGCAGGATGGTGCCGCCGTAGACATAGATCGCCGGCACGTTGGCGCGCAGCATGCCCATCAGGCCGCCGGGCATGTTCTTGTCACAGCCGCCGACCACCAGCACGCCGTCCATCCACTGGCCGCCGACGCAGGTCTCGATGCAGTCGGAAATCACTTCGCGGCTGACCAGCGAGTACTTCATGCCCTCGGTGCCCATCGCCATGCCGTCTGAAATGGTCGGGGTGCCGAACACCTGCGCGTTGCCGCCAGCTTCCTCGATGCCCTCGATGGCCGCATCGGCCAGCTTCTGCAGGCCCGAGTTGCAGGGCGTGATGGTGCTGTGGCCATTGGCGACGCCGACCATCGGCTTCTTGAAGTCGCCTTCCTGGTAGCCCATGGCGTAGAACATCGAGCGGTTCGGCGCCCGGCTCTTGCCTTCGACGATGTTGGCGCTGCGGCGGTTGATCTGGATCGGTTTCGTGTCCATCGTGGTTCTCGCGTTCGTGATCGGGGGACGCCAAGTATCGGACGATTGATTGATTGGTTCCAATCCTATTTGTCGGTGCTATTGATATGCTTCGCATATGAAAGAAGCAGCAATCGACTTGCGCGCCTGGCGCCAGTTCGTGGCCGTTGCCGAAGAGCTGCACTTCGGCCGGGCCGCGCTGCGGCTGCACATGACCCAGCCGCCGGTCACCCAGGCCATCGCCCAGCTCGAGCGCACGCTCGGGGTGCTGCTGTTCGATCGCACGCGGCGCCGGGTGGCGCTGACGCCGGCCGGCGAGGCGCTGCTGCCGGAGGTGCGCGAGTTGCTGGCGCGCGCCCAGGCCCTGCCGTCGCGGGCCCGCGCGGCGGCGGCTGGAGAGGTCGGGCGGGTCCGGCTGGCCTTCGTCTCGACCATCGGCTTCGACCAGCTGCCGGGCTGGGTGCGCGCCTTTCGCGAACACAGTCCGCAGGTGGTGCTCGAACTGGTCGAGGCCACGGGGGACGTGCAACTGCGAGACCTGCAGCGGGGCGACATCGATGCCGGCCTGATGCTGCACTCACCGGGCTTCGCGCCGCCGGGGCTCAGCCACCTGCGGGTGGCTGTCGAGCCGCTGGTTCTGGCGCTGCCCGAGCACCATCCGCTGGCGAGCGCGCAACCGCTGCCTTGGGAGGCGGTGCTGGGCGAGCCGCTGGTGATCTTTCCGCGCCGCATCGCGCCTTCGCTGCATGACGCGGTCTTCGGGCTCTACCACGCGGCCGGCCGGCTGCCCGTGGTGGCGCAGGAAGCGATCCAGATGCAGACCATCGTCAACCTGGTGTCGGCCGGCCTCGGCCTCGCCTGGGTTCCCGAGAGCGTGATGCAGTTTCGCCGCACCGGGGTGGTCTACCGCACGCCCGACAGGGCCGGTGCGCGCGGCAGGAAACAGCCGGCGGTTCCGCTGTGCGAGACCAGCCTGGTGTGGCTGGAAGGCGACGCGCACCCGGCGCTGGACCGATTCGTCGGCTTCGTGCGCGAGCGGATGGAGGAGGGCGGCTGAGCGCCCTCAGGCTTGCGACTGGGTCTGGAGGTAGTTTTCGAGTCCGACCTTGTCGATCAGGCCGAGTTGCTTCTCGAGCCAGTAGGCGTGGTCTTCCTCGGTGTCTTTCAGCTGGGCGAGCAGCAGGTCGCGGCTGACGTAGTCGCCGACGCCCTCGCACAGCGCCATGCCCTGCTTGAGCGCCTCGCGCACCTCGTATTCGGTGTCCAGGTCTTTCTGCAGCATCTCGGGCACGGTCTGCCCGGGCGTGAATTCCTTCGGGCGCATGTCCGGCAGGCCGCCGAGCAGCAGGATGCGGCGGATCAGCGCGTCGGCGTGCTGGGTTTCCTCTTGCATCTCGTGGTCGAGGCGGGTGTAGAGCTTGACGAAGCCCTGGTCCTCGTAGATGCGGGAATGGATGAAGTACTGGTCGCGGGCGGCGAGTTCGCCGCGGACCAGTTGCTTGAAGTAGTCGATGACCTGTGGGTTTCCCTGCATGGGGCTGACCTTGTTGTTCTAGGTGAAGACCCGAGTATCGCGTCGAACCGGGTCGCTGGGGAAGATGTCCCCGTTTGCGCGGTCTGCATGGGCCTGTGTCTAAGAAGCGTTCGCATCGGGACGGCACAATCTGTCCCATGCTCATGTACCCGCAGATCAACCCCATCGCCCTGCAGCTCGGGCCGGTCGCCATCCACTGGTATGGCCTGACCTACCTGGCGGCCTTCGCGCTGTTCTATTTCCTCGGCACGCGCCGGCTCGGGCACGAGCCCTTCCGCTCGATCACCGGCCCCGGCGCCTGGACCCGCAAGGATGTCGAGGACATCCTGTTCCTCGGCGTGATGGGCGTGATCGTCGGTGGTCGGCTCGGCTACTGCCTGTTCTACAAGCCGGGCTACTACCTCACCCATCCGCTCGAGATCTTCTTCGTCTGGCAGGGCGGCATGAGCTTTCACGGCGGCCTGCTCGGCGTGATCGCCTCGATGGTCTGGTTCTCGCGTTCGCGCGCCCGGCCGTTCTGGCAGGTGATGGACTTCGTGGCGCCCTGCGTGCCCACGGGTCTGGCCGCGGGGCGGGTGGGCAACTTCATCAACGGCGAGCTCTGGGGCCGCTTCAGCAACCCCGAATTGCCTTGGGGCATGGTGTTTCCGCAGAGCGGCTCGATGCTGCCGCGCCACCCCTCGCAGGTCTACCAGTTCCTGCTCGAGGGCCTGCTGCTGTTCGTGCTGCTGTGGCTCTACGCCCGCAAGGACCGCGGCGAGCGGCGCGTGTCGGCGGTGTTCCTGATCGGTTACGGCCTGATGCGCTTCATCGCCGAATACTTCCGCGAGCCGGACGACTTCCTCGGCCTGCTGGCGCTCAACATGAGCATGGGGCAGTGGCTTTGCGTGCCGATGATCGCCTTCGGCCTCTGGCTCTATGCCAGCGCCCGTCCGGCGCCGGTGGCCGGCGCCCTCCGGGGCTGAGCGGCGGCCGCCGGGGCCGGGTATCTCCCGAGGCCCCGGGGCGTTGCGCGTTGGCCTCCGCATTCTCATAATTACGCGTAATTACGAGAGCCGCCCATGCGCCTGGTCCAGAACTCCCTGCACGACGAAGTCGCCGCCACCTTGCGCGAAGAGATCTTCGGCGGCGTGCTGGTGCCGGGCGCCTTCATCGACGAGGCGTCGGTGTGCGAGCGCCTGCAGATCTCGCGCACGCCCTTGCGCGAGGCGCTCAAGGTGCTGACCGCCGAAGGGCTGCTGCGGCACGAGCCGCGCCGGGGCTGCTTCGTCGCCGAGGTCACGCAGCGCGACCTCGACGAGATCTTCCCGGTGATCGCGCTGCTCGAAGGCCGCTGTGCCTGGGAGGCTGCGCGCAACGCCAGCGACGACGATCTCGCCGCGCTCGAAGCGCTCCACGACCGGCTCGCGAAGCACGCGCGGGCGCGCCGCATCAACGACTACTACGCGACCAATTTCGCGATCCACGAGGCGATCATCATGCTGGCCGACAACCGCTGGCTGGCGCAGGTGATCGGCGACCTGCGCAAGATCCTCAAGCTGGCGCGGCAGCAGCAGCTGCATGCGCCGGGACGGCTCGAGCAGAGCCTGTCCGAACATCTCGCGGTGTTCGCCGCCCTCAAGGCCCGCGACAGCGACGGCGCCGAGGCCGCGATGCGGACCCACCTGAACCGCCAGCGCGAGGCCCTGCGGGCGGTCGCGCTGCAACAGAAAGCGAAGCTCATCTCATGAATGCCGGCGACTGGATCACACGCGGGGTTTCCCTGCTGCGCCCGGGCCATGCGCCCGATGGCACCAAGGCGGCCACCGATTCGACCAAGGGGAAGCGGGCCGCGGGGCCGCGCCCGCTCGGCGAGCGGCTCGAGGCGACGCTGCGCCGTCCCGGCGAGGCGCTGGGGCCGCGGGCCCTGCGGCACGCGCTGGTCGACCTGCAGGCGGTGGTCGACCCGCAGATCAGCGAAGTCGAGGCCGGTCGCCGGGCCCATGCGGTGGTGCAGTGGTATGGCGCCCGCGAGCTCGACGAGCGGCGCGACATCTGGCTCCTGATGAGCGAGCGCTTCGCGCCCGATGTGCAGAAGCTCAGCACGGCGCGCGACCAGCACGAGGCCGCGGTCGGCACGCCGGACGAAGGCCAGGCCGAGATCGGACTGCGGCGCGCCCTGGCGTCGCCGCGCGCGCGGCTGCTGCAGCGCTTCGCGATCGATCCCGACGGCATGCGCTTCCTGGTCGACCTGCGCGCCGAGCTGCTGCCGCACCTGAAGGGCGACCGCCGGCTGCTGCCGCTCGAGGCCGAGCTCGAGCACCTGTTCTCGACCTGGTTCGACATGGCTTTCCTCGACCTGCGGCGCATCAGCTGGGACTCGCCGGCCTCGCTGATCGAGAAGCTGATCCAGTACGAGGCGGTGCACGACATCAAGAGCTGGGCCGACGTCAAGAACCGGCTCGACAGCGATCGCCGCTGCTACGGCTTCTTCCATCCGCGGCTGCCCAACACGCCGCTGATCTTCGTCGAGGTGGCGCTGGTCGACCACATCAGCGAGGGCATCGTGCCGCTGCTCGACGAGGCGGCCGCGGTGGTCAGGCCGGACAAGGCGACGACCGCGATCTTCTATTCGATCAGCAACACGCAGGCCGGGCTCAAGGGCGTGAGTTTCGGCGATTCGCTGATCAAGCGCGTGGTCGAGACGCTGCAGGACGAACTGCCGCGGCTGAAGGTCTTCGCGACCTTGTCGCCGATCCCGGGCTTTCGCGGCTGGCTGGCGAAGAAGGCCGACCAGATCGTCGCGCGGCTCGACGAGAAGCGGGCCGCCGAACTGGGGCGGGCCGTGGGCTCGCTGCCTCCGACCGGCGAGCGTTTCCTCGCCGCCGCCGACGAGGTGCTGGCGCTCGACGCCCGGTCACCGGTGCGGCAGTTGCTGCTGCACGCGGCGGCCGAATACCTCGGACGCGCCACGGCCGACGGCAAGCCGGTCGATCCGGTGGCGCGCTTCCATCTTGGCAACGGTGCGCGGGTGGAGCGGCTCAACTGGGGCGGCGACCCGTCGCCCAAAGGCCTCAGGCAGTCCTACGGCCTGATGGTCAACTACCTCTACGATCTCAAGCGCCTCGACAAGCACCGCGCCTGGCTCGCCCAGGGCAAGGTGGCTGTCTCCGGCGGCATCGACGACTTGTTCCTCAAGGGTTGAGAGAGCATTGGGGTCCTTCCAACCCGACGCGCTTCGGGCCCCGGCGCAAGACAGACAAACGACAACAGGAGACAACCGATGACCTCAGGCTTTCAACGGCGGGACGTGCTGCGCCTGGCGGCGGCGAGCGCCGCGATGGCGGCGGCCGGCGTGCGCGCCCAGTCGCACTGGCCGACCCGGCCGGTGACGATGATCGTGCCGTTCCCGGCCGGCGGCGGCACCGACGCCTTCGCGCGGCCGCTGTCGGCGCAATTCACCAAGCTCACCGGCCAGACGCTGGTGATCGACAACCGCGGCGGCGCCGGCGGCACCGTGGGGGCCAGCATCGCGGCCAAGGCGGCGCCGGACGGCTACACGCTCTTCATGGGCGCGGTGCATCACGCGATCGCGCCGTCGATCTACCCCAAGCTCGACTACGACCTCGAAAGGGATTTCGTGCCGCTGCTGCTGCTGGCCAACGTGCCGCAGGTGGTGGTGGTGAATCCGAAGCGGGTCACCGAGACCACGCTCAAGGCCTTCGTCGCCAATGCCAAGCAGAACCCGGGCAAGCTCAACTACGCCTCGGCCGGGGCCGGCACCTCGCACCACCTGGCGGGTGAGCTGTTCAAGCTGCAGACCGGCACTTTCATCACGCACATTCCCTATCGAGGCGCCGGACCGGCGCTGCAGGACCTGATCGCCGGCAACGTCGACGTGATGTTCGACGGCCTCGGCTCGTCGGCCCAGCACATCAAGGCCGGCCGCATCAAGGCGCTGATGGTGGCCGGCGGCAAGCGCAATCCGGCGTTCCCCGACGTGCCCTGCGCCGCCGAGGTGGGTTTGCCCGACTACACCGTGACGACCTGGTACGGACTCTGGGCGCCCAAGGGCACACCGGCGGAGGTGCAGGCCCGGATCGTCGACGACATGAAGAAGGCGCTCGCCAGCGACGAACTGAAGTCGATCTGGGCCAGCAACGGCTCGGAGATCCCGAACGTCACCAACGCCGCCTACGCCGCTTTCGTGAATGCGGAAATCAAGCGCTGGGCGGCGGTGGTCAAGGCTTCGGGGGCGAAGTTGGAATGAGCGCCGCGCCGGGCCGCCCCAAGCAAGCTCGCGCCCCCTCGGGGGGCAGCGAGGACACGAAGTGCCGAGCGTGGGGGCTTGAATGACGGCATCGATCGGCTTGCGCACGGAGGGCCGGTTGGCCTTCGTGACCTTGGCGAACAGCGGCCGCCTGAATGCCATGACGCGCGCCATGTGGCGCGAGCTGCGCGAGGTGTTCGAGCGTCTCGGGCAACTGCCCGAGCTTCGCTGCGTGGTCGTCGGCGGGGAGGGCGGCGCCTTCTGCGCCGGCGGCGACATCTCCGAATACCCCTCGTTCCGCTTCGAGGTCGAGCCGCTGCGCGCCTTCCATGAGGACGAGGTCTGGGCGGCGCTGGCCGCCATGCTGGCCTGCGAACTGCCGCTGGTCGCGTGCATCGAGGGCGCCTGCATGGGCGCCGGGCTCGAGATCGCGAGCTGCTGCGACATCCGGCTGGCCGGCGAATCGGCGAAGTTCGGTGCGCCGATCGCCAAGCTCGGTTTTCCGATGGCGCCGCGCGAGGCAGCGCTGGTGCAGGGTGCGATCGGCGACGTGCTGGCGCGCGACATGCTGCTGGCGGCCAGCGTGCACGGCGCCGAGCGCCTGCGCGACGCCGGCTTCCTGCTGCGCGTGCTGCCCGATGCCGATCTCCAGTCCGAAGTGCTGGCCCACGCAAATCGCATCGCCGCGCTGGCGCCCGCAGCCGCGCGCCTCAACAAAGCCACCTTCGCCGCCCTGCGGCAAGCCGGCGCCCAGGCGGGCGTCGCGCCGCTGCTGACGACCGCCTACGATTACGCCGACACCGCCGAGCATCGCGAAGGCATCGCCGCCTTCATCGCCAAGCGGCCTCCCGTCTTTTGAGATCGACATGACTGACATTTCCAACGCCAATCTGTTCGCCGTGCTGCGCGCGGCGTTTCCCTCCGACCTCGACGCGATCGCGGTCGAGACCGACGACGGCCTGTGCTATTCGTGGCGCGACCTGGACCGCGCCAGCGCCATGATCGCCAACCTGCTGGAAGCGCTGGACCTCGAGCCCGGCGCCCGCATCGCGGTCCAGGTCGAGAAGTCGGTCGAAGCGATGATGCTGTACCTGGCAACCCTGCGCGCCGGCTATGTCTTCCTGCCGCTCAACACCGCCTACCGGGGCGCCGAGATCGAGTATTTCATCGGCAATGCCGAGCCGGCCGTCGTGGTCTGCAGCAGCGCCAACGCGTCCTGGGTGGCGCCGATCGCCACCGCGGCGGGCACCCGCCATGTCTTCACGCTCGACGACGACCGCAGCGGCACATTGCTCGACGTGGCGGCGCAATGCAGCGACCGCCACGCGATCGCCCCGAAGCAGGAGGACGATCTCGCCGCCATCCTCTACACCAGCGGCACCACCGGCCGCAGCAAGGGCGCGATGCTCACGCACCGCAACCTGTCGTCGAACGCCGAGGTGCTGAAGGACTACTGGGGCTGGCGCGGCGACGACGTGCTGATCCACGCGCTGCCGATCTTCCATGTGCACGGGCTCTTCGTCGCGATCCATGGCGCACTGATCAGCGGCAGCCGGATGATCTGGTTCAACCGCTTCGACGCCGCGCGCGTGGTGGCCCGGCTGCCCGAGGCGACGGTCTTCATGGGCGTGCCCACGCTGTATGTCCGGATGCTGGCCGAGCGCGGGCTGACGAAGAAGGCCTGCCGCCGCATGCGGGTCTTCATCTCCGGCTCGGCGCCGCTTTTGATCGATACCTTCGACGCCTGGCGCGAACGCACCGGCCAGACCATTCTCGAGCGCTACGGCATGAGCGAGACCGCGATGCTGACCTCCAACCCCTACAGCCCGGTGCAGGGTCCGCGGCGTGGCGGCACGGTCGGGTTTCCGCTTCCCGGCGTGCAGCTGCGGGTGCGCGACGACGCCGGCGAGCCGTGCCCGACCGGCGAGATCGGTCATATCGAGGTCGACGGGCCCAACGTGTTCGCGGGCTATTGGCGGATGCCCGAGAAAACCCGGGAAGAGTTCACCGCCGACGGCTACTTCAAGACCGGCGACGTCGGCAAGTTCGACGAACTGGGCTACGTCACGATCGTCGGACGCAGCAAGGACCTGATCATCAGCGGCGGCTACAACGTCTATCCGGCCGAGATCGAAGGGTTCATCAACGAGCTGGCCGGCGTGGCCGAGAGCGCGATCGTCGGCGTGCCGCATGCCGACTTCGGCGAGGTCGGCGTGGCCATCGTGACGGCACGGGCCGGTGCCGCGATCGACGGCGAGTCGATCATTGCCGAGCTCAAGGAAAAGCTCGCCAACTTCAAGATCCCCAAGCGCTGCTTCGTGGTCGACGAACTGCCGCGCAACGCGATGGGCAAGGTGCAGAAGGCCCTGCTGCGAGAGCAGCACAAGGCCTTGTTCAAGGGCTGAGGGCCTTACTGGACCAGCAGCACCGAGATGTCGGTCTCGGCCACCACCTTGGTCGCGACCGAGCCCATCAGCGCCCGGCCGAACAGGCCGTGGCCGTGCGTGCCCATGACGATCAGTTCGGCGCCGCAGTCGGCGGCGGCCTTGAGGATTTCCTCGGCGGCATGGCCGTGGCGCTGGTCGACCTTGTAGCCGGTGATGCCGGCGCTGGCCAGCGTGGCCTTGAGCGGATCGAGCACCTTGGCGGTCTCTTCGGCGTAGTAGTCGCGCACGATCTCCTTGCTGAGGTGGCGGGTCACATGGCCGGGCACGCCGATGCACACGTGAACCACGACGAGTTCATTGCCGTCGATGAACATGGCGCGGTTCTTCGCCAGGTAGTCGATGGCTTTCTGGGTGTGCGCGCTGCCGTCGACGGCGATCAGGATCTTCATGCAAGGCCTCTCGTTGTTCTGGATGGGATGACGGGCCGGTCTCAGCGCAGGACCAGCACCGGCAGGTCGGAATGGGTGAGCACATGCTGGGTCTCGCTGCCCAGCAGCAGTCGCTTGATGCCCTTGCGGCCATGCGAGGCCATGACGATCGTGTCGCTGTCGTGCTTCTTCGCGGCGGCGATGATGGCGTCGCCGACCAGGTCGGCGCTGACTATTGAGGTCTTGACCTTGACGCCGCTGGCCTCGGCTTGTTTGGCGATCTCGTCGAGCGACGCTTGAGCCGCCTCGGCCCATTGCTTCTCGATGCGACCGATGTCCTCGGGCGTGAACACGGCGGCGCCGTCGAAGTAGTTGGTCGGGTAGCGTGGCACCACGGTCACGGCGACCAGCTCGGCGCCGTTCTGCGAGGCCAGCGCGATGGCGCTCGCCACGGCCTTCTTGGCGAGGGGGGAGCCGTCGGTGGCGACCAGGATTCGCTTGAACATGAATGCTCCTGTGGTTGGACCGCCAAGAGCTTAATACAAGGGTCGCCGGGACGGACTTGATTCACGTCATGCCGACGGGGGAAAGCTGCGGCGCAGAAAAAAAGCCACGGCGCCTGTTGCAGGGCCGTGGCTTTCGAAAAAAGGTGTCTGCGAGTGTGAGCCGAACCCGCATCCTGAACCAGGGTTCAGGTGGGCGAGGTCAGCAAGGCTTCGGGTTCATCTGACGCGAGATGATCACACCCGCCAAGCGATGTTCCAAGCCCTGCTCCGGAGAGCATTGGTACAAGGAAATATAGAGCCCAGCTTCGCACCGCAGACGAAGCGTATTTTACGCCCGCTGTCGCCTGCGCGCCCAAGCTTCAGAGTAAATGTCCGTCGCCGGCAAGGGCCTGGTCGAGGCGCTGGACCAATTGCGCGGCGCGTGCGTCGTCTTCGGCACTGCCGGCGGGCGCTGCGGCCGGCGCGGGGGGCGGCGCAGGCGCGGGCGCGGCTTCGCGCTGCACGAGGTCGAAAGCGAGGTTCAGCGAGGCCAGCACCGCGATCCGGTCGCGCGCCTTGACCTTGCCGGCGTCGCGGATCTTGCACATGGCGGCGTCGACGCGCTCGACCGCTTCGCGCAGTTGCGGCTCGCCGCCTTCGGGGCAGCCGAGCAGGTAGCTCTGGCCCATGATCTGGACTTCGATTTGTTTCATCAGGGAGTGTTTTGGCCGGGATCGGCGGGCAGGTGGTCGAGCAGGGCGTCGAGCCGCGTGCGTGCCGCGGCGAGCCGCGATTTGAGGGTGTCGCGTTCGCGCGTGAGCGCGTCGACCTGGTCCTGGAGCAGCGCATTGGTGCGCTGTACTTCCTCATGGCGCACGAGCAGGCGTTCGACGCGCTCGGCGATCTGGTCAATACGGCTCGGTGCAGGCATGGAGGACGATTGTAGTTACCGGCGCCGGCGTGTTTGCATCGTCGCGCGCAAGGTAGATGCCAAGAAACCCTACAATTCCGCGCGTTGGTGCTCGCTCCGCGGTTCACGCGGTGCAGTTCAACGGGAAGCAGGAGGCGGAGCCCATCGGGCCGAGCCAACCTGCGCTGCCCCCGCAACGGTCAAGCAGACGGCATCTTCGGATGCCACCCTCGTCAATCAGCCACTGGGCGCTCTGAAACAGGCGCCTGGGAAGGCGGCGAGGGCCGCGCTGCCAGCCCGGATACCGGCCAACGAGGCGGCTGCCGCATGGAGAGAAGCATGTTCGCAGCCATGACGTCCAAACGCCGGCGGGGAAGCCGGCGACGGGCATTGATCTTTGTCGCTTCCATGAAATCTGTCGTCTCGTCCACCTGCGCCGCCCGCAGCGCTTCGTCGTGCCCGCTTCCGCGCGCCCATGCCATCGCGCTGGCCATCGTTTCCCTGACTTCGCTGCCGAACCTGGCCTCGGCCCAGGAGGCCGCCACGGCGACCCTGCCCGAAACCGTGGTGACTGCAACGCGCGCGCCGGCCCGCATCGACGAACTGGTGTCGGACACCGTGGTCATCGAACGGGCCCAGATCGAGCAGCAGGCCAGCCGTACCTTGCCCGAAATCCTGGCCCGCATGGCGGGGGTTCAGATCTCGGCCAACGGCGGCCTGGGCAAGGGCAGCAGCGTGTACATCCGCGGCGCCGAGGCGCGCCACACCATCCTCCTGATCGACGGGGTGCGCTACGGCTCGGCGACGCTCGGCACGCCGGTCTGGGACAACATCCCGGTCGAGCTGATCGACCGCATCGAAGTGGTCAAGGGGCCCGGCTCGGCGCTCTACGGCAGCGACGGCGTCGGCGGCGTGGTGCAGATCTTCACGCGCAAGGCGGCGCCGGGCGAGACGGTGTTCAACCCGCGCGCCTCCACCACCATCGGCAGCGACAGCTACAAGCAGATCACCGGCGGCTTCAGTGGCGGCGCGGGCGCGGCGACCTACTCGCTCGACGTCACGCGCACGCTGGTCAACAGCGTCTCGGCCACCAACCGCAACGTGCAGTTCGGCAACTTCAACCCCGACCGCGATCCGTTCTCGCAGACCGGCGCCAACGCTTCGTTCGGCTACCAGTTCACGCCGGACTGGAAGTTCGACGCCGGCATGCTGTACGCCGATGGCCTGAACCACTACGACGACGGCCCCGGCCGCGACACCCGCGGCACCTTGCGGACCCAGACCGGCTATGCCGGCGTCAATGGCCGGGTGCTGTCCAACTGGACCACCCAGCTGCGCTACTCGCGCAGCGACGACGACACGCGCGCGATCGTGGCCGCGCCCTTCAACGTGCCCGGCCTGTTCCAGACGACGCAGGACCAGTACCTCTGGCAGAACGACATCGCGACCCCGATCGGCACCGTGGTGGCCGGCCTCGAGCGCCTGGAGCAGAAGGTCAAGAGCGACACCGCGTACACGGTCACCGAGCGCACGATCGACGCCGGCTTCGTCGGCCTGAACGGCAATTCCGGTCCCCACAGCTGGCAGCTCAACGCGCGTCACGACAGCAACTCGCAGTTCGGCGACGACGACACCTGGTATGCCGGCTACGCCTACCGCATCACGCCGAACTGGCGCGTCAGCATCTCGCAGGGCACCAGCTTCGTGGCGCCGTCGTTCAACCAGCTCTACTACCCGGGCTTCGGCAATCCGTTGCTCAAGCCGGAGGAGGGCAAGAACACCGATATCGGCATCACCTGGACCGAGGGCGCCCACACGGTGAAGCTGGTTGGCTACGACAACAAGATCCAGGGCTTCATCACCAACACGACGCTGCCGCAGAACATTCCCGAGGCGCGCATCACCGGCGGCACGCTGAGCTACGACGGCCAGTTCGACGCCGTGGGCCTGCATGCCAGCTACGACTCGCTCGACCCGCGCAACGAGGTCAGCGGCAAGCAGCTGCCGCGCCGGGCCAAGAACCAGGCGACGCTGGCGATCGACTACACCACCGGCCCCTGGAAGATGGGCGCTTCGGCCCTGAGCGTCGGCAGCCGCTTTGACGACACGGCCAACACGCGCAAACTCGGCGCCTACACCACGATCGACCTCTATGTGGATTACCGCTTCGCCAAGGACTGGTCGGTGCAGGGCCGCATCACCAACCTGACCGATGAACACTACGAGACCGCCTATGGCTACAACCAGGCCGGAATCGGCGCCTACCTGACCGTGCGGTGGCAGCCGAAGCAGTGAGCATCGTCCGCCGCGAACTGATCCTCGGGGGTCAGAAGAGCGGCAAGTCGCGCCGCGGCGAGCAGATCGCCGCGGCGTGGCTGGCGCGCTCGCCCTCGCACCGCGCGGTGCTGGTGGCGACCGCGCGGGCGCTCGACGAGGAGATGCTGGCGCGCGTGACGCGGCATCGCGAGGATCGGGCGGCGCGCCTGCCTGCCATGGAAACGGTCGAGGAGCCGCTGGCGCTGGCGCAGGCGATCCGCGAGAACGCCGGCCCCCGCACGCTGGTGCTGGTCGATTGCCTCACGCTCTGGCTGACCAACCTGATGGTGCCTTTCGGGGCGCCGCGCGCGTCGATGGCGGCCGATCGCGCGGTCGCGGAGCTGCTGCAGGCGATCGGCGAGTCGCCCGGTCCGCTGGTCCTGGTCGGCAACGAGATCGGCCTTGGCGTGATTCCGCTCGGCCGCGAGGTGCGCGCCTTCGTCGACGCCCTGGGCCTGCTGAACCAGCAGGTCGCCGCCGCCTGCGAGCGCGTCACGCTGATGGCCGCCGGGCTGCCGCTGACCCTGAAGGATGCGCCATGAAGCGGATCGCCCGGCTGTGGTTCGCCGGCTGGCTGTGCGCGCTCGCGCTGGCGGCCCAGGCGACCGTGGTGGTCGACGAGCGCGGCGTGGGCGTCGAGCTGCCGAGGCCGCCGCAGCGCATCGTGACCGTGCTGCCGTCGCTGACCGAATCGGTCTGCGCACTGGGCGCCTGCGACCGGCTGGTGGGTGTCGACCGTTATTCGAACTGGCCGGCGTCGGTGCGGGCGCTGCCGCAGGTCGGCGGCGGCATCGATCCGAACGTCGAGGCGATCGTCGCGCTCAAGCCCGACGTGGTGCTGCTGGCGAAGTCCTCGCGCGTCACCGACCGGCTCGAGGCGCTGGGACTCAAGGTGGTGGTGCTCGAACCGAAGAACCATGCCGACGTCCGGCGGGTGCTCGACGCGCTCGCCCGGGTGCTCGGCACCGGCGATGCGACAGCGGTTTGGCGCGCCATCGATGCCAGCGTGTCGGCGGCGGCCCAGTCGCTGCCCGAGCGCGTGAAGCGCACGCGCGTGTACTTCGAAATCAACAGCGCCCCGTATGCGGCCGGCGAAGCCTCCTTCATCGGCGAGACCCTGTCGCGGCTCGGTGCCAGGAACATCGTGCCGGCTGCGCTGGGGCCGTTTCCGAAGCTCAACCCCGAGTTCGTGGTCCGCGCCGATCCCGACCTGATCATGGTCGGCGAGCGCAGCGCCCAGGGGCTGGAGCAGCGGCCGGGCTGGGGCCGCATCAAGGCCGTGCGCGAAGGCCGCATCTGCCGCTTCACGGCCGAGCAGTCCGACGTGCTGGTCCGGCCCGGGCCGCGCATGGGCGAGGCGGCGCGCCTGATGGCCGGCTGCCTGCAGGAGCACGGGTGAAGGGGCAGCAGCGCCGCGCCTGGGGGCTGGGCATCCTGCTGGTGGCGCTGGCGGGCGCGCTGCTGGTGCTGGGCGCGGGCATCGGCAGCACCGGTTTCGAGAACCTGCTGGCGGCCGGCGACGACCCGGTGGCGCTGCAGATCGTGCGCGACATCCGGCTGCCGCGCACGCTCGGCGCCTGGCTCGCGGGCGCGCTGCTGGGACTGGCTGGCGCGATCGCGCAAGGGCTGTTCCGCAATCCGCTGGCCGATCCGTACCTGTTGGGCAGCGCCTCGGGCGCCTCGCTCGGCGTCGCGCTGGCGCTCTGGCTGTTCGGCTTGTCGCCGACCAGCACGCAATGGGTGGTGCGCCTGGGCCTGACCGGCGCGGCCTTCCTCGGTGCGGTGCTGGCGGTGCTGCTGACGCTGTTGCTGGCGCGCGGCGTCCAGCAGACCTTGCGGCTGCTGCTGGCGGGCGTGATCGTCGGCGTGGTGCTGGGGGCGGCCAAGGATCTGCTGACCATCGCCTCGGCCGACATCCTGCAGGCCATCCAGGGCTTCATGCTCGGCAGCACCGGGCTGGTCGGCTGGAGCGCCTGCGCCGTGATGGGCGGGCTCGGAGTCGCCTGCCTGCTGCTGGGGTGGGCGTTGGCGCCGGTGCTCGACGGCCTGGCGCTCGGCGAGGCCACGGCGGCCAGCCTCGGGCTGCCGCTCGGCGCCATGCGCGCCGCGCTGGTGGCGGTGCTGGCGCTGGCGACCGGCACCGCGGTGGCGCAGACCGGGCTGATCGCCTTCGTCGGCCTGGCGGCGCCGCACCTGGTGCGCTCGGTGGTCAAGACCACGCATGGTCGGCTGATCGTTCTGTCCACCGCGATGGGCGGCCTGCTGCTGATGGCGGCCGACCTGCTGGCGCGCTGGATGGTCGCGCCGCAGGAACTGCCGGTCGGCGTCCTGACCGCGGTGCTCGGCGGCAGCTACCTGCTGTGGCTGATGCACCGGCGCAGCGCGCGGGGTGGCCTGTGAGTACGCCGGCCGCGCTCGAAGCTCGCGGCGTGTCGGCCAGGCTGGGCCTGGCCGAGGTGCTGCACGGCATCGACCTGTCGCTGGCGTCGGGGCGCTGGACCAGCATCGTCGGGCCCAACGGCGCGGGCAAGTCGACCTTGCTCAAGGTGCTTGCCGGCCTGCTGGCCCATGGCGGAGAGGTGCGCCTGCATGGGCAAGCGTTGAGCACGCTCCCGGGCCGCGCCCGGGCCCAACGCCTGTCCTGGCTGGGCCAGGGCGTGGCGGGCGAGGGCAGCGCCGACGACCTGACGGTCTACGACGTCGCGATGCTCGGGCGCCTGCCGCACCAGCGCTGGCTGGCGGCGCCGAGCGCGGCCGACCGGGCGGCGGTCGAGCGCGCACTGCGCAGCACCCAGGCCTGGGACTGGCGCGAGCGGCCGCTCGGCCAGCTGTCGGGCGGCGAACGCCAGCGGGTGCTGCTGGCGCGGGCGCTGGCGGTCGAGGCCGAGCTGCTGCTGATGGACGAGCCGCTCGCCAACCTCGACCCGCCGCACCAGGCCGACTGGATGCGGACCGTGCAGGCGCTGGTGGCCGAAGGCAAGACCGTGGTCAGCGTGCTGCACGAACTGAATGCCGCGCTCGCCGCCGACGCGATGGTCGTGATGGCGGCGGGCCGCGTGACCCATCACGGCGGCTGCGGCGATGCCGCGACCCATCGGGCGCTCGAAGCGGTGTTCGACCACCGGGTCGCCTTTCACCACGTGGCGGGCCAATGGCTGGCCGTGCCGCACTGACAACCGAAACACATGCAGATCGAAACTCCTCCCAGCGAAAAACCCTACGACAAGCCCGAAGGCGAGCGCCGCGGGTTGGTGATCGTCAACACCGGCGACGGCAAGGGCAAGAGCACCGCCGCCTTCGGGCTTGCCCTGCGCGCCCACGGCCGCGGCAAGGCGGTGAAGATCTACCAGTTCATGAAGGTGCCGAGCGCGCGCTTCGGCGAGCACCGGATGTTCGAGCAGCTCGGCATCCCGATCGAAGGCCTCGGCGACGGCTTCAGCTGGAAGAGCCAGGATCTCGAGCACTCGGCGCAGCTGGCGCGCGACGGCTGGGAGCGGGCCCGGGCCGCGATCCTGTCGGGCGCGCACTTCCTGGTCGTGCTCGACGAGATCACCTACCCGCTGATCTACGGCTGGCTGCCGCTCGACGGCGTGCTGGAGACACTGCGCACGCGGCCGAAGGAGGTGCACGTGGTGCTGACCGGTCGCCGCTGCCCGCCCGAGATCGTCGAACTGGCCGACACCGTGACCGAGATGCAGATGGTCAAGCACGCATTCAAGGCCGGCATCCCCGCCCAGCGCGGCATCGAGGATTGAGCGCGATCGCGGCCCTCTGGCTGGCGCTGGCCATCGACCGATGGTTCGGTGAGCCGCCGGCGCGCGGGCATCCGGTGGTCTGGATCGGCCGCTATCTGGGCTGGGCCGGTCGGCGCATCGCACCGCCGGCCGGTGCGCCGGCGCGCGCGCGGGCGGCCTTCGCCGGTGGCGCGCTCGCCTGGTGCGCCGGCGCCGCGCTGGTCGCTGCCGCTGCCTGCGCGGTCGCCGAAGTTGCGAGCCGCCTGCCGGCCTGGGCCGGGCCGCTGCTGACCGGCATCGCCCTCAAGCCGCTGCTCGCCTGGCGCATGCTGCGCGACGAGGTGCTGGCGGTCGAGGCCGCGCTCGGCCGCTCGCTCGATGAAGGCCGCGGCCGGCTGGCGCGGCTGGTGAGTCGCGACGTGGGCGCGCTGGACGCGGTCGGGGTGCGCGAAAGCGCGATCGAATCGCTGGCCGAGAACCTCAACGATTCGCTGGTGGCGCCGCTGTTCTGGTTTGCGCTGTTCGGCCTGCCGGGTGCGGCGCTCTACCGCTTCGCCAACACCGCGGATGCGATGTGGGGCTACCGCGGCGAGCGCGAAGGCCGGCAGTGGACCTGGGCCGGCAAATGGGCCGCCCGCGTCGACGACCTGCTGTCGTGGCTGCCCGCCCGCCTGACGGCCCTGTTCCTGTGGGGCGCTTCGGCGGCGGCGGGCGCAGGACTCGGGACCCTGCGCCGCGAAGCCGGCCGGACGCCGTCGCCCAACAGCGGCTGGCCGATGGCCGCGATGGCGCTGCAGCTGGGAATCCGGCTGGGAAAGCCCGGGGTCTATGTGCTCAACGAAGCCGGCCGAGGCGCCACAGCGGCCGACACAGAGCAGGCAGCGCGACTCGCCGCCCGCGGGGTCGCGCTGGCCGGCGCCTGCGCCACGGCCGCGATCGGCTGCATCGCGCTGCGGGGCGCGGCATGAGGGCCTCCGAGATGTTCGAGCTGATGCACGGCGGACCCGATGCCCAGGGCGCGGTCCCGCATGATTTCTCGACCAACGGCAATGCCTGCGGGCCCTGTCCCGCCGCGCTGCAGGCACTGCAGGCGGCGGACGCCAGCCGCTACCCCGATCCGCACTACCTCGACCTGCGCGAGCGGCTGGCGGGCTTTCATGGCGTCGAGGCCCATCGGATCGTGATCGCCGCCAGCGCCAGCGAGTTCATCGGCCGTGTCACGGCCGCCGTGTCCCAGGGCGGCGGCGGGCGGGTCCGGCTGCCGCCGCACGGCTACGGCGACTACGCGCGGGCTGCCAAGGCCTGGCACTTCCAGCCGGCGACGGCCGACGGCGCGGCCGACCTGGTCTGGTGCTGCGACCCCGCCAGCCCGCTGGGCCTGCCGCAGGAGGACCTGGCCCGCCGGGTGGATCAACTGGCTCCCCACGCGACCTGCGTGCTCGACCTGGCCTACGAACCGCTTCGCCTCGAAGGGGCGCTGGCGCTGGACGCGGCGCAGCGCGACCGCGTCTGGCAGCTCTGGACGCCCAACAAGGCGCTCGGGCTGACCGGCGTGCGGGCCGCCTACGCGATTGCTCCGGTGGCGGCGCAGGACCTGGGCGCACGGCTGGCCCGGCTGGCGCCGTCCTGGCCGCTCGGCGCCCATGGCGTGGCCCTGCTCGAGGCCTGGACCGGCGGGGCGGCACGGCAGTGGCTCGACGGCAGCCTGGCCACCCTCCGGGCCTGGAAGGCGGCGCAGCGCGCCGCCTGCGAATCGCTGGGCTGGCGCCTGCTGCCCGGCGACGCCAACTTCTTCTGCGCCGAGCCGGACGTCGCGCTCACGCCGGCCCGCAGCGCGGCGCTCCGGCAGGCCGGCATCAAGCTGCGCGACACGGCTTCGTTCGGGCTTCCGGGGCTGGTGCGGCTCGGCGTCCTGCCGCCCGCCAGCCAGGAGGCGCTGCGGCAGGCCTGGCGCACCGCGCGGCGCTGAATCAGAGCCGCTGCAGCTGCGGGTGCTTGGCGAACAGCTCCGCCGCCCAGTCGACGAAGGCGCGCACCTTCGCGCTCAGGTGGCGGTTGGGCGGATACACCACGTGCACCGGCAGCGGCGGCCGCGTCCAGTCCGGCAGGATCTGCACCAGTTCGCCGCTCGCGATGAAAGGCTCGGCCATGTAGGTGATGACCTGCGACAGCCCGAAGCCGCCGAGCACCGCCGTCATGTGGGCATTGCTGTCGTTGACCGAGACGCGGTAGGGCCCGGTGATCTCGAACTTCTCGTCGCCCCGGTGGAACTCCTCCGGAAACATGCGCCGCGTGCTGCCCGAGAAGAAGCCCACCACCAGGTGGCGCTTCTCGATGTCCGTGGGATGCTGCGGGGCGCCGTAGCGCTTCAGGTAGGCCGGCGAGGCGACCGTCATCCAGGGCAGGTTGCCGATCCGCCGCGCCACCAGCGACTGGTCGGTCAGGTCGCCGCCGCGTATCACGCAGTCGACGTTGTCGGAGATCAGGTCCACCGCCCGGTCGCTGACCCCGACGTCGACCTGGATGTCGGGATAGCGGTCGCAGAAGGTCGCCAGGGACGGCAGGATCACCAGCCGGGCCATCGACGAGCCGACGTCGATCCGCAGCCGACCCGTCGGGTTGGCCTGGGCGTTGGTCATGCTGGCCTCGATGTCGTCGAAGTCGTTCAGCAGCCGGGCGGTTCGTTCGTAGTAGGCCGCGCCGTCGGGCGTGACCGTGACGCGCCGGGTGGTGCGGTTGAGCAGCTTGACGTGCAGCCGCGACTCCAGCGCCTGGATCTGCTTGGTGACCGTGCCCTTGGGCAGGCCGAGCGAATCCGCGGCGCGGGTGAACGTGCCGGCTTCGACGACGCGGACGAATATCCGCATGCCCTGGATCTGGTCCATCTATGCTGCTCCTGGGGGTGGCGGAATGCCTTGGGGGAGCGGATTCTCACACGGGCTCCGGATGCGATTGTTAGTCGGATGGAAACAGAGTGGGGCCCGGTGTCCGTTTGAACCCACCCTGCGCCGCCTTATATTTCGTTCATCGTCCATCCACCGAGGCCGTCCATGTCCAGCCGTTCCATTGAGCAACCCGTTGCCGCCGCCTCCACGGCCGCTGCACGGGACGCCGAGACCGATATCCGCATCGAGTTGCCGGATCGGGAGCCGGTGCAGGCCCGCCTGTACGGTGTTCGGCCGCGCGGAGCGACCGTGCCGCTGGTGCTGCATTTCCATGGCGGCACCTTTGTCTGCGGCGACCTCGACAACGGCCGCAGCGTGGCCCGGCTGCTGGCCGGCGCCGGCGCCGTGGTGGTTTCGCTGGACTACCCGTTGGCGCCCAAGGCACCGTTCCCGGAGCCGATCGAGGTCGGTTTCGCGGCGCTCGAATGGCTCTACAAGCAGCGCGTCAAGCTGGCCGGCAAGGGCGCCGAGGTGTTCCTGGCGGGCGAGGAGGCCGGCGGCAACCTCGCAGCCGCGGTGGCGCTGATGGCGCGCGACCGGGCCCATCCTCCCCTGGCCGGCCAGATCCTGCTGTCGCCGATGCTGGACCCCTGCGCGGGGACCGCGTCGCTGCGCAAGGCCACCGGCGACGCCATCCAGTGCAAGTGGGCGTCGGGCTGGCAGGAATACCTCAAGCGGCCGGTCAATGCGACCCATCCCTATGCGGTACCCGGCGGCTCGCTGCGGCTGGCGCAGGTGGCGCGGACCCTGGTGCTGGTCGGCAAGGACGATCCGATGCGCGACGAGGCGCTGAACTTCGCGCGCCGGCTCGCCGATGCCGGCATCGAGGTCACCAGCAGCGTGCTGCCGGGCGCGGCGAACTGGCCCGAGGCGCTCTACGAACCGGAAGGTTCGGGCTGTGCGGCCTGCGAGGCGGCGGTGCAGAAGCACTTCCGCGACTTCTTCAGCGCGACGCCGCCGCCGCACTGAGCGACGGCGCACGGCAGGCCGTGCGCCGCAGGTTCCGGTCACCCGGAACCCCCTGAACAGACCGAGGTGAAGGCACCTCGAAGCCGACGGCGCCAACCCGCCGTGGGGCGGCGTTCGCCCCGCAGATTTTCTTTTTACCGCTGTCCTGCGCCATCCGCGCGGGAGGGCGGCGTGTTTTCCAAGCGTCATCCCAAAAGGACCTTCATCATGTCGAACCCTCAACCCTCCTCCCCGGCCCGGCGCCGCCTCTGGCCCGCCGTGACGGGCGTCACGGCGCTGGTGGCGATCGCCTGCGCCGCGCTCGGCTTCCACAGCCTGCATGCCCAGGCCAGCGACGTCACGGCCGTGGCGGCCCCGCGTGCCACGCCGGTGTCGGTGGCGACTGTGGCGGCGACCGAAGTCAACACCTGGGACGAGTTCTCGGGCCGGCTCGAGGCGGTCGAGCGGGTCGACGTTCGATCGCGGGTGGCCGGCGCCGTGCAGGCGGTGCACTTCCGCGAAGGGGCGCTGGTCAAGCAGGGCGAACTGCTGATCACCATCGACCCGGCGCCCTACGCGGCCGAAGTGGACCGTGCCGAAGCCCAGGTCGCCTCGGCCCAGGCCCGCGTCTCGTTCACCCGCAGCGAGCAGGAGCGGGCCCGCCGCCTGTGGGACGAAAAGGCGATCGCCCAGCGCGAGCTGGACGAGCGCACCAATGCCGGCCGCGAGGCCGAGGCCAATCTGCGCGCCGCCCAGGCCTCGCTGCAGAGCGCGCGGCTGAACCTGGGCTATACCCAGGTCCGGGCCCCGGTCGCCGGACGCACCGGCAAGCTGGAGGTCACCGTCGGCAACCTGGTCGCGGCCGGTCCCGGCGCGCCGGTGCTGACCACGCTGGTGTCGGTCAGCCCGATCTATGCGAGCTTCGATGCCGACGAGCAGGTCGTGGTGCGGGCCCTGAAGGACATGCCCGGCGGCGCCAGCGCCCGCGGTCGGATCGAAGGCATCCCGGTGCAGATGGGCACCGCGGCCAGCGAAGGCACGCCGTTCCAGGGCCGGCTCCAGCTGATCGACAACCAGGTCGACGCCAAGAGCGGCACGGTGCGGGTGCGCGCCGCCTTCGACAACGCCGACGGCGCCTTGATTCCCGGCCAGTTCGCGCGCATCCGGATGGGCCAGGCGCGCAACGACACGGCCTTGCTGGTCAACGAACGCGCGGTCGGCACCGACCAGAACAAGAAGTTCGTGCTGGTGGTCGGCGCCGACAACAAGGCCGAATACCGCGAGGTCGCGCTCGGCGCGCCGGTGGACGGGCTGCGCGTGGTCACCAAAGGCCTGAAGGCGGGCGAGCGGGTGGTCGTCAACGGCCTGCAGCACGTGCGCCCGGGCGCACTGGTGGCGCCGCAGGCCGTCGGCATGGATGCCAAGGCCGAATTGGCGCCGCCGGCCCAGCGCGTGGCGGACGCGAAATCCTGATCCCGCTGGCGGGGGAAACATCATGAATCTATCCAAGTTCTTCATCGACCGGCCGATCTTTGCCGGCGTGCTGTCGCTGCTGATGCTGATCGCCGGCTTGATCGCGCTGCGCGGGCTGCCGATCTCCGAGTACCCCGAAGTGGCACCGCCGTCGGTGGTGGTGAGGGCCCAGTACCCGGGCGCCAATCCGAAGGTGATCGCCGAGACCGTGGCGACGCCGCTGGAGGAGTCGATCAACGGCGTCGAGGGCATGCTCTACATGGGCAGCCAGGCGACCACCGACGGCGTGATGACGCTGACCGTCACCTTCAAGCTCGGCACCGACCCCGACAAGGCGCAGCAGCTGGTGCAGAACCGCGTCTCGCAGGCCGAGCCGCGCCTGCCCGAGGAAGTGCGCCGGCTCGGCATCACGACCGTGAAGAGCGCACCTGACCTGACGATGGTGGTGCACCTGGTGTCGCCCAACGACCGCTATGACATCAACTACCTGCGCAACTACGCGGTGCTGAATGTCAAGGATCGGCTGGCGCGCATCCCCGGTGTCGGCCAGGTGCAGATCTTCGGCGGCGGCGAGTACTCGATGCGGGTCTGGCTCGATCCGCAGAAGGTGGCGCAGCGCGGCCTCTCGGCCAGCGACGTGGTGGCCGCGATCCGCGGCCAGAACGTGCAGGCCGCGGCCGGCGTGGTCGGCGCCTCGCCGGGCCTGTCGGGCGTCGACATGCAGTTGTCGATCAACGCCCAGGGCCGCCTGCAGAGCGAGGAAGAGTTCGGCGACATCATCGTCAAGACCGGCAGCGACGGCGCCGTGACGCGGCTGCGCGACATCGGCCGCCTCGAGATGGGCGCGGCCGACTACTCGCTGCGCTCGTTGCTGAACAACGACGCCGCGGTCGGCATCGGCGTGTTCCAGGCCCCGGGCTCCAACGCGCTGGACATCTCGCGCGACGTCCGCAAGACCATGGACGAGATCGCCAAGAACATGCCCGAGGGCGTGGAGTTCCGCATCGCCTACGACCCGACCCAGTTCGTCCGGGCCTCGATCGAATCGGTGGTCCACACCTTGCTGGAGGCGATCGCGCTGGTGGTGCTGGTGGTGATCCTGTTCCTGCAGACCTGGCGCGCCTCGATCATCCCGCTGCTGGCGGTGCCGGTGTCGGTGATCGGCACCTTCGCCGTGCTGCACGTGCTGGGCTTCTCGATCAATGCGCTGAGCCTGTTCGGGCTGGTGCTGGCGATCGGCATCGTGGTCGACGACGCGATCGTGGTGGTGGAGAACGTCGAGCGCAACATCGAGGCCGGCCTGACGCCGCGCGAAGCCACCTACCGCGCGATGCGCGAGGTGTCGGGGCCGATCATCGCGATCGCGCTGGTGCTGGTCGCGGTGTTCGTGCCGCTGGCCTTCATCAGCGGGCTCACGGGCCAGTTCTACCGCCAGTTCGCGGTCACGATCGCGATCTCGACGGTGATCTCGGCGATCAATTCGCTGACCTTGTCGCCGGCGCTCGCGGCGCTGCTGCTGCGCAGCCACGATGCGCCCAGGGACGCGCTGACGCGCGGCATGGACCGGGTCTTCGGCGGTGTCTTCCGCGGCTTCAACAAGCTCTTCCATCGCGGCGCCGAGGCCTACAGCGGCGGCGTCCGGCGGGTGATCTCGCGCAAGACGCTGATGCTGGTGATCTACCTGGCGCTGGTCGGCGTCACCTTCGGCCTCTTCAAGGCGGTGCCCAGCGGCTTCGTGCCGGCGCAGGACAAGCAGTACCTGATCGGCTTCGCGCAGCTGCCCGACGGCGCCACGCTGGACCGCACCGAGGACGTGATCCAGCGCATGGGCGAGATCATGAAGAAGAACCCGAACGTCGAGGACGCGATCGCCTTCCCGGGCCTGTCGATCAACGGCTTCACCAACAGCTCCAACTCCGGCATCGTGTTCGCGACGCTCAAGCCCTTCGCCGAGCGCAAGCGGGGCGACCAGAGCGGCGGCGCCATCGCGGGCCAGCTGAACCAGCAGTTCGCCGGCATCCAGGAGGCCTTCATCGTGATGTTCCCGCCGCCGCCGGTGGCGGGGCTCGGCACCACGGGCGGCTTCAAGCTGCAGCTGGAGGATCGTGGGTCGGTCGGCTACGAGGCGATGGACGGCGCGGTCAAGGCCTTCATGGCCAAGGCCTCGCAGGCGCCGGAGCTCGCGGGCTTGTTCACCAGCTGGCAGGTCAACGTGCCGCAGCTCTATGCCGACATCGACCGCACCAAGGCGCGGCAGCTCGGCGTGCCGGTGACCGACATCTTCGACACCATGCAGATCTACCTCGGCAGCCTCTATGCGAACGACTTCAACAAGTTTGGCCGCACCTACAGCGTGCGGGTACAGGCCGATGCGCCGTACCGCGCCCGCGCCGAGGACGTGGGCCTGCTGAAGGTGCGCTCGACCTCGGGCGAGATGGTGCCGCTGTCGGCACTCATGAAGGTCAATTCGAGCTTCGGGCCGGAACGCGCCATGCGCTACAACGGCTACCTGGCCGCCGACGTCAACGGCGGGCCGGCACCGGGTTATTCCTCGGGCCAGGCGCAGGACGCGATCGAGCGCATCGCGGCCGAGACCCTGCCCAAGGGCGTGAGCTACGAATGGACCGAACTGACCTACCAGGAGATCCTGGCCGGCAACTCGGCGCTGCTGGTGTTCCCGCTGGCGATCCTGCTGGTGTTCCTGGTGCTGGCGGCGCAGTACGAGAGCCTGACCCTGCCGCTGGCGATCATCCTGATCGTGCCGATGGGCATCCTGGCCGCGATGACCGGCGTCTGGCTGTCCCATGGCGACAACAACGTGTTCACGCAGATCGGGCTGATCGTGCTGGTCGGGCTGAGTGCCAAGAACGCGATCCTGATCGTGGAGTTCGCGCGCGAACTCGAGTTCGCCGGGCGCACGCCGATCCAGGCCGCGATCGAGGCCAGCCGGCTGCGGCTGCGCCCGATCCTGATGACATCGCTGGCCTTCGTGATGGGCGTGCTGCCGCTGGTGCTCGCCACCGGCGCCGGCGCCGAGATGCGCTCGGCGATGGGCGTGGCGGTGTTCGCCGGGATGATCGGCGTGACTGCCTTCGGCCTGTTCCTGACGCCGGTGTTCTATGTCGCGGTGCGCAAGATGGCCGGCAACCGCCCGCTCAAGCTGCATGGCGAGGTGCCGCACGTCGATGCCTTCGTGTCGGCCGACCATCCGGCCGGCGGCGGCGGCGGCGGCGCGGGCGGCGGACTGCAGCCCGCGCCTGCCGCACCGCTGCATCACGACGCCTAGGCCACTCTGCCTTCCCAAAGAAAGCTGATCATGAATTCAAGACTTGAAACCCGAGGCGGGCGCTGGGGCGCCGCGCTGCTGCCGTTGTTCGCCGCGCTGGTGCTGGCCGGCTGCGCGACCGCACCGGCCGAACTGCCGACCTTCAACCCGCCGGCCCAGTTCAAGGAGCAGGCCGCCGACACGCAGGGCAGCTGGACCCGGGCCCAACCTGCCGAGGCGCAGCCGCGCGGCGATTGGTGGCGCAGCTTCGACGACCCGGTGCTCGACCAGCTGATCGCGCGCGCGGACGCCCGCAACACCAGCATCCAGGCGGCGGCGGCACGGCTGGCCGAGGCGCGGGCCCTGGCCCGCAGCACCGATGCCGACCTCGCGCCGCAGATCGGCCTGGGCGCCGGTGCCGCGCGCAGTGCCGGGCTCGACCGCAACCAGAGCCCGCGGCCTTCGACCCTGGCGCGGGCCGGTTTCGATTTCTCCTACGAGCTCGATCTGTTCGGCAAGCTCTCCGGCGCCAGCGATGCCGCGCGCCTCGACGCCGAATCGCGCGCCGGCCTGCTGCAGAGCACGCGCCTGCTGGTCCAGGCCGAAGTGGCCCAGACCTACCTGGCGCTGCGCGCGGTCGATGCCGAGCGGGTGCTGGTGCGCGACACGGTCGAGGCCTATCGCGACACGCTGCGCCTGACGCAGAGCCGCGAGCGGGCAGGGGATGTGGCCGAGCTCGATGTGGCGCGGGTCGAGACCGAGGTCGCTTCCAACGAGTCCGATGCGATGACGCTGGACCGCCGCCGCGCCGAACTGGAGCACGCCCTGGCGGTGCTGGTCGGCGACCTGGCGTCCGACTTCGACGTCGGCGCGGGCGAATGGTCCACCGCCTTGCCGACGATCCCGCCGGGCGTGCCCGCCACCGTGCTGTCGCGCCGGCCCGACATCTCGGCGGCCCAGAAGTCGGTGCTGGCGGCGCAGGCGCGGGTCGGCGTCGCGCAGGCGGCCTGGTTTCCGGACATCACGCTGACGGGCGCCGGCGGCTATGCCTCCAACGACGTCGGCGACCTGCTGAAGTGGTCGGCGCGCTCCTGGGGCATCGGGGCCTTGCTGGCGCTGCCGGTGTTCGACGGCGGCCGGCGCGAGGCCGGCGTGCAGGGCGCGTCGGCGCTGCTCGACGGCGCGCTGGCCAACTACCGGACGCAGGTGCTGGTCGCCTTCAAGGAAGTGGAGGACCAGCTGTCGTCACTGCGCATCCTGGCCCAGCAATCGGGCGTGCAGGCCAAGGCCGTGGCGTCGGCCGAGCGTGCCACCACGCTGTCGGACTCGCGCTACCGCAACGGCATGATCAGCCAGCTCGACCTGCTCGACGCGCGCCGCAGCGAACTGCAGAACCGGCGGCAGGCGCTGCAGGTGAAGTCGGCGCAGTACCAGGCGACCGTGGGGCTGATCCGGGCGCTGGGGGGCAGTTGGGACGCGCAGGTGGTGTCGCTCGCGCCGACGGGCGCCCAGCAGGCGCAGGTGGCGGCTCGCTGAGCGGCCCCGGTTGCTCGGCCGTTCAGCGCCCCATGGGCAGACCGTGGAACGCGCTGTGCGCCCAGCCGTCGGGATCGGCCAGCTTGCGCAGCTGGTGGGCGCCCATCACGAGCGCGTTGGCGTAGGTGGTCTGCGGGTTGGCGGCGCAGTAGATGCCGCTGTAGTGGATCGCCTCGGCGGCGTCGCTGGGGAGGGCTTCCAGGATCACCCAGAAGAACTGATTCTTGTCGCGCTCCTCGACCGTGAGCGCTATGTCGCGTAAGCCTGGCATTCGCCGTGGTTCCCTTTTTTCTTCATGGCGTCGAAGGTAAGGGTGAAATGCATGAATGCTTTAGGATTCATTCCAAGCCGATTGCGGGGATCGTGAGGAAGATCACGTAAAGGACAATCGCGCTCATGAATTCCAATGTGCCAGGCGGCCGGGCCCGCTGCGTCATGGTCCTCGGCACCACCAGCGGCGCCGGCAAGAGCTGGCTGGCGACCGCGCTGTGCCGCTGGTTCGCGCGCCAGGGCCTGCGGGTGGCGCCGTTCAAGGCGCAGAACATGAGCAACAACGCCCGCGTGGTGGCGGGCGGGGAGATCGGCAGCGCGCAGTACTTCCAGGCGCTGGCGGCGCGTGCCGAGCCCGATGTCCGCATGAACCCGCTGCTGCTCAAGCCCGAGCGCGACACCCACAGCCAGGTGGTGCTGATGGGGCAGGTGAGCCCCGAGCTCACGGCCTTGCCCTGGCGCGGGCGCAGCGAGCGCGTCTGGCCGCAGATCGCGCAGGCGCTCGACGCCCTGCGCGCCGAGAACGACGTGGTGGTGATCGAGGGTGCCGGCTCGCCCGCCGAGATCAACCTGATGGCCAGCGACATCGTCAATCTGCGCGTGGCGCGGCACGCCGATGCCCGTTGCCTGCTGGTCACCGATATCGATCGGGGCGGGGCCTTCGCGCATCTCTACGGCACCTGGGCGCTGATGCCGGCAGCCGACCGCGCGCTGATCGCCGGCTTCGTGCTCAACAAGTTCAGGGGCGATGCCTCGCTGCTCGCGCCCGCGCCGCAGCAGTTGCAGGCCTTGACCGGCGTGCCGACGGTGGCGACGCTGCCCATGTGGTGGCAGCACGGCTTGCCGGAGGAGGACGGCGTCTTCGACGACCGCAGCGTGGCGGCGGGCGGCGAAGTCACGCGCACCATCGCCGTGGTCGCCTATCCGCGCATCAGCAACCTGGACGAATTCCAGCCGCTCAAGAATATCGCCGGGGTGCGCCTGCGCTGGGCCCGCAGTCCGGCCGACGTGGCCGGCGCGGACTGGATCATCCTGCCCGGCTCGAAGAACACGAGCGGCGATCTCGCCTGGCTGCGCGCCCAGGGCCTCGACCGCGCGGTGGCCGCGCATGCGGAACGCGGCGGCGCCGTGCTGGGCATCTGCGGCGGGCTGCAGATGCTCGGCGAGGCGCTGATCGATCCGCATGGCGTCGACGGCAACGGGCCGGGGCTCGGGCTGCTGCCGGTGGTCACCGTCTTCGCCGCCGACAAGACCGTTCGCCACCGCGAGGCGAAATTCTCGAAGTTGGGCGGCCCGTGGTCCGCTTTGTCCGGGCTCAGCGTGCGCGGCTACGAAATCCGTCATGGCCAGACGGCCGAACACACCGCCATGGCGGCCGCCGGCGACCGCGCCACGGCGGTCATGGCGGACGATCTCGCGTGGCAGAACAGCGCCGGCCATGTGCTCGGCCTCTACCTGCACGGCCTCTTCGAGGACCCCGGCGCGCTCCAGGCGCTGTTCGGCGTCGAGGCGCGAACGCTCGATGCCGTGTTCGACGGCCTGGCCGACCACATCGATTCCCACTTTGAACCGGGCGTGCTGCGCTCCCTCATCGAATGACCTCGCTACAACTTCCCCCGATCGACAGCATCGACGACGCCGCCTTCGCGGCACGGCTGCAACAACTGCTCGACAACAAGACCAAACCCATCGGCGCGCTCGGCCGGCTGGAGGCGCTGGCGCTGCGCATCGCGTGCATCCTGGGCAGCACGGCGCCGGTGCTCGACGCGCCGCAGATGCTGGTCTGCGCCGGGGACCACGGACTCGCGGCGCGCGGCGTGTCGGTGTACCCCAGCGACGTGACCTGGCAGATGGTCGAGAACTTCCTGGCCGGCGGCGCAGCCGTGAGCGTGCTGGCCCGGCAGCACCGCCTGAACCTGACCGTCGTCGATTGCGGCGTGCGGCACGACTTCGCGCCGCGAAAAGGCCTGCTGCTGCGCAAGGTCGCGCCGGGCACCGCCGATGCCTCCCTGGGGCCGGCGATGAGCATGGCGCAGTGCGAGCAGGCCATCGTGAACGGCATGGCGCTGATGCGCGATCTGCCCGGCAATGCCGTGCTGCTGGGCGAGATGGGCATCGGCAACTCGTCCGCGGCGGCGATGCTGCTGGCCCGGATTTCCGGGCAGGACATCGATGCCTGCACCGGCGCCGGCACTGGCCTCGATGCCGCCGGGCGGGCCCACAAGCACAAGGTGCTGCGCGGCGTGCTCGAGCTGCACGCGGCCGCCACCGACCCGCTGGCCGCGCTGGCCGCGTTCGGAGGGTTCGAGATCGCGACGCTGGTGGGCGCGGTGCTGCAGGCGGCGCAGGAGCGGCGGGTGATCGTGCTCGACGGCTTCATCGCCAGTGCCGCGGTGCTGGTGGCGCGTGCGCTGCGCCCGCATGTCGTGCAACGCTGCGTCGCGGCGCACGAGTCGGCCGAACCGGGTCACCGGCTGCTGCTGAACTACTTGGAGCTGCGGCCGCTGCTGCAGCTGGACCTGCGTCTTGGCGAAGGGTCCGGTGCGGCGCTGGCATGGCCGCTGCTCGAATCCGCCTGCTGCATCCTGCGCGAGATGGCGAGCTTCGAGTCGGCCGGCGTTTCGAGGCAGGAGCCGGCATGAACGGCGTGCGCCACTTCCTGCTGGCGCTGCAGTTCTTCACGCGGGTTCCGGTCACGGGGCCGCTCGCGGGCTGGGTCGGGTTCAGCCCGGCGATGCTGCGCGCGAGCGCGGCGCATTTCCCGGGCGTCGGCTGGCTGGTGGGTGCGGTTGCGGCCGGCGTGTTCTGCATCGCGCAGGCGGGGCTGGCGGGCTTCGCGGGTGCGCTGGCGGCGGCGGCGCTGTCGACGATCGCCACCGTTCTCATGACCGGCGCGTTTCACGAGGATGGCCTGGCCGACGTCGCGGATGGCCTCGGCGGATCGGCCGACCGTGCGCGCGCGCTCGAGATCATGAAAGATTCGCGGATCGGCGCTTTCGGCGCGATCGCGCTGGTGCTGGCGCTGGGCCTGAAGGTGCTGCTGCTGGGTGCGCTGGCGGGGCAGGGCGTGCCGACCGTGGTTCTCGCGCTCGTGAGCGCCCATGTGCTGTCGCGCCTCGCGCCGCTGTTCCTGATCCGCTGGCTGCCCTACGTCGGGGACGAGAACGCAGCGAGCAAATCGAAGCCGCTGGCCGACGCGATCGGCAATGGCGCCTTGCTGGTCGGCGTTGCGTGGTCGCTGCCGGCGGTGGGCTGGCTGCTGATGACGCAGGGCGCGATGCGGGGATTGGCGCCGGTGCTGCTGTGCGCGCTGGCCGCGTTGCTGGTCGCGCGGCTGCTGCGGCGCCGGCTGCGCGGGTTCACCGGGGACGGCCTGGGTGCGACGCAGCAGGTCTGCGAACTGGCGATCTACCTCGCGCTGGCGTGGCAGGCATGAAGCTGCTGCTCGTGCGCCATGCGCGGACCACGGCCGTCGATGGCTTCTGCTACGGGCGAACCGATGTTCCCGTGCTGCCCGAAGTGACCCGTGCCGTGGCCGAGCGCGTGGCGCCGGAGTTGCCTGAAGGGGTTTCGCTGACCTGTTCGCCCTTGTCGCGCTGTTCGGAACTCGCGCAAGCCATCGTCGCGCTGCGTCCCGATCTGGCCGTGGCCGGCGCCGACCCGCGCATCGCCGAGATGGATCTGGGCGAGTGGGAAGAGCAGCTCTGGTCGGCCATCGACCGCGCCGAGATCGACGCCTGGACGCGCGATTTCGCGGATGTGCGGGCGGGGCGCAGCGGCGAATGCACGCGGCAGTTCATGCGGCGGGTGGGCGAGGCCTTCGATGCCTGGCGTGCCGGCGGCCGCGATGCGGTCTGGATCACGCATGCCGGCGTGATTCGTTGCGCCTGGCTGCTGCGCGACGGCATCCGCGCCATCGAACGGTCCGATCAATGGCCGGGCCAGCCGATCGCTTTCGGCGAGTGCATCACGATCGAGATCTGAACGACGCGCCCGGCGTATCGCGCTGGCCGCTTCAGGGCGCCGGCGTCTTGGGCTTGTAGTCACAGTAAGGTGACACTGCGCACTTCCAGCACAGGGGCTTGCGGGCGACGCAGGTGTAGCGCCCGTGCAGGATCAGCCAGTGGTGGGCGTGCAGGCGGTAGGCCTCGGGCACCCGCTTCTCGAGCTTGAGCTCGACTTCGAGCGGCGTCTTGCCGGGGGCCAGTCCGGTGCGGTTGCCGACCCGGAAAATGTGGGTGTCGACGGCCATGGTCGGTTCGCCGAAGGCGACGTTGAGCACCACGTTGGCGGTCTTGCGGCCGACGCCTGGAAGGGCTTCCAGTTCGGCCCGAGTGCGCGGCACTTCGCCCCCGTGCAGCTCGACCAGCATCCGGCAGGCCTCGACGAGGTGCTTCGCCTTGCTGCGGTACAGGCCGATGGTCTTGATGTAGCGCTCGAGCCCCTCGACGCCCAGGTCCAGGATCGCCTGCGGCGTGTTGGCGACCGGAAACAGCAGGCGGGTGGCCTTGTTGACCCCGACGTCGGTAGCCTGGGCGGACAGCAGCACGGCCGCGAGCAGCTCGAAGGGCGTCTTGTATTCGAGTTCGGTCTCGGGGCTCGGATTGGCCGCCTGCAGGATGGCGAAGAACGGCTCTATGTCTGATTTCTTCATCGTGGCGGGGAGTTTAGGGGGCTGCGACAATCGCTTCCTGCAACTCCTCCCAAGAAGGCTCTCATGCAATTCGCTTCCCGACTCGACAACGTCGAAACCTCCGCCATCCGCGAACTCTTCAAGCTGCTGGGCACGCCCGGCATCATCAGCTTTGCGGGCGGCTTTCCCGACAGCGCGATGTTCGACGTCGAGGGGCTGAAGGAGGCCAGCGCCAAGGCGCTCGCCGAAGAGCCCGGCGGGGCGCTGCAGTATGGCGCCACCGAAGGCTACGAGCCGCTGCGCACGCAGCTGTCGGCCTTCATGAAGACCAAGGGCGTCGAGGTCGACCCGAGCGGCCTGATCGTGACCACCGGCAGCCAGCAGGCGCTCGACCTGCTCGGCAAGACGCTGATCTCGCCCGGCGACAAGGTGATCGTCGAAGGCCCCACCTTCCTGGCGACGATCCAGTGCTTCCGCCTCTACGGCGCGCAGCTCATCAGCGCGCCGGTCGACGCCGACGGCGTGCGCACCGACGAGCTCGAGAAGCTCATCGCCGAACACAAGCCGAAGTTCGTCTACCTGATTCCCACCTTCGGCAATCCCAGCGGCGCGATGCTGAGCCTGGAGCGCCGCCGCAAGGTGCTCGAGATGGCGGTGCGCTACCAGACGCTGATCGTCGAGGACGACCCCTATGGCGACCTCTACTTCGACCAGGCGCCTCCGCCCTCGATCATGGCGCTGACCAAGGACGTCCCGGGCAGCCGCGCGCTGGTGGCGCATTGCGGCAGCCTCAGCAAGGTGCTGAGCCCCGGCCTGCGCATCGGCTGGATGATCGGCCCGGCCGAGCTGCTCGCCAAGGCGACCATGTGCAAGCAGTTCAGCGACGCCCACACCAGCACCTTCGCCCAGGCGACCGCCGCGCAGTACCTCAAGAGCGGCCGGATGCCGGCCACGCTGGCCCATGTGCGCGAGGTCTACGCGGAGCGGGCGCGCGCGATGGGCGAGGCGTTGCAGCGCGAGTTGGGCGACGCCATCACGTTCACGCAGCCGGGCGGCGGGCTGTTCTTCTGGGCCCGCCTGACCGGTGCCGGCGGCAAGGTCGCGGACGCCAACGTGCTCGCCAAGCGGGCGATCGAGAAACTCGTGGCCTTCGTGCCCGGCGCGCCCTTCTTCGCCGAGAAGCCGGATGTCGCCACGCTGCGCCTGAGTTTCGCGACCGCCAATGTCGAGAAGATCCACGAAGGCATCGCGCGGCTCGGCACCGCGCTTTAGATCGACCCGGGCGGCCCTCCTTGCAATGGGCGTAAAAAAGCCCGCTTCGGGGGCGGGCCTTGGGGGCTCTCAGGCGGCGGCCGCGTGCTCGCGCGGGCGGACCTCTTTCTCGATCTGCTTCGCGGCCGCTTTCTCGGCCATCTTGAGGTCGTAGACGCTCTGCATGTTGAGCCACCATTGCGCCGAGCCGCCAAAGTAGCGGGACAGGCGCAGCGCCATCAGGGGGGACACGCCGCGCTTCTCGCGCACGATGTCGTTCACGGTCGGCGCTGCGACGTGCAGTTCCTTTGCGAGCGCGCTGGCGCTCATCTTCAGGGGCTCCAGAAAGTCCTCCCGGAGCGTTTCGCCGGGATGTACCGGACGCATTCCATTCTTGACCATGGCCTCTTGCCTTTCTGCCACACAGGGCGTTCGCATCTTGCGAAATTGCTTTTGCCGTGCGCTTCAATGAGGGTCGTAGATCTTCACTTCCTCGGGACTGTCGCCGTCCCACTTCCAGGCTAGCCGCCACTGGTCGTTGATCCTGATGTGCAAGAAGCCATCGTAGTGCTTCAGATCGTTGCCGGGCGGCGAGCCCATGTCGTCGTTGGTGACAGCCGCATCAAGCTGCGTCAACTTGCGCGCCGCGACCCGCGCGATGGCGGCGAATCGCTTGTTCCTTCCTGTGCGGAAGAGTTCCTCAGTGTCAGCGTCAGAGAAGGATTTGATTGACACAGGGCTGGATTCTATAACGCGTAACGTTAAACGTCAAGCGTTATGAATCGTCCGACCCTGTGCAGGTTGGCGGCGGCTAGTCCAGCAAGTCCGAGTAGTCCCCGCGGTCGTACCCCTTGCTGGCGGCCCAGGGCTCCGGCTTCGGCGCCGGCAGGCGGGTCGCGGTCAGCAGGTAGAACGAGGTGCCGTGCGCATCGCTGCGCTCGATGCGGCGCGGAAACTGGCCCGCCACGTCCCAGTCCACCACGGTCGTGGTCTCGCCCTGGACGCCGCGGTAGCGCTGCACGCCGTCGCGGACGGCCCCGACGCGCGTCATGCGCTGCAGCTGGGCCGGCGCGATCAGCCAGTAGGCCGCATCCCAGGAGCCGCCGTAGCCCACGTTGCCGTGGTGCGCGCGGTCGACCTCGATCACCCGGCGGGTCTTGTCGAGCACCACCTCGACCAGCTCGCTGCCGTCCGCCCGGCGCGTGATGCGCAGGGGCGCGCCCTGCGCTTCGTCGTGGGCGTGGCCGGCGTGCGGGCCGTGTGCATGCGGATGGCCGTGTCCGAGGCTCGCGCGCAGGCCCTCGGGGAGCTCGCGCTCGGTCCACACCGTGCCGGTGCGGCGGAACATGCGATTGGTGTAGCGGGTCTCGCGCGTCACGCCGTCGACGCCGATCGAGCGGCTGACATGCGTCACGCGCAGATCGACCGGGGGCGCGGCTTCCACCGCGGCCGTGGTGACCGCGACCGGCGGTGCCGCGACCGGCGGTGCCGCGGCGGGCTGCGCGGCGGCGCCGCCGGCCAGCAGCGCCACCAGCAGCGCCAGGGCGCCCAGAGGGTTCGGGTGCCTTGCCATCAGAGACCGGCCGCTTCCTTGACCTTGGAAAACACCCGCGTGTTGTCCATCGTGCCCTTGAAGATCCGGGCGCCGGCACCGCCCGCGAACAGCATCACGTCGCCGCCGCCATGGGTCTCGGAGCCCGGCGTGCCCAGGTTGATGCCCACTTCCTGCAGGAAGTTGTCCTGCGTGGTGTCGACGTTGGTCAGGTCGTCGCGGGTGGCGCCGCGGGCCGGCGCGACCCACGGTTTGTTGCCGTCCTCGGCATTGACGTCGCTGCCGACGGTGGCGTTCGGACGCCCGCCGTTGCCGAACACCAGCGTGGTGTAGGGCTTGCCGTCGGAGGCCTTGGCCAGGTCGCCGGTCTGGTAGTCGCGCACCTTGCCCAGGATCGGGTTGTTGATCTTGCTGTAGCCGTTGAAGGCGATCGCGTGGTCGTGGTCGGCCGTGACCACCACCAGCGTGTTCTTCAGGCCCGGGTCCTTCTTCTCCATGAAGGCCAGCGCGGTGTCGATGGCGCGGTCCAGCGCCAGCGTGTCCTCCAGCGCCCGCTTGGCGTTGCTGCCGTGCAGTGCATGGTCGATGCGGCCGCCTTCGACCATCAGGAAGAAGCCCTTGTCGTTGCGGCTGAGCACCTGCAGCGCCTTCTCGGTCATCTGCGACAGGCTGGGCTGGTCGAGGTTCTGGTTCACGCGGTCGAGTTCGTAGGCCATCTCGCTGGCCGAGAACAGGCCCAGCAGCTTGGTCGTCGCAGTGGTGTCGAGCGCGGCCAGCTTGCTGCCGGTGTCGACATAGGTGTAGCCCTTGCCCTCCATCGCCGTCACCAGGTTGACGTTGTCGGTGCGCTTGCTGGCCGCGTAGGTCGACTTCGGCAGGTAGTTGCGCTGGCCGCCGCCCAGCAGCACGTCGACGCCGTCCTTCAGCGCCGCGTTGTAGCGCGCATGTCCCGGCACCGACTGCTCGGCGATCGTGTTGTAGGCGTTGCGGTTGCAGATGTGCGCATAGGTCGCGGCCGGCGTCGCGTGCCCCACGCGGGTGGTGGAGACCGCCCCGACCGAGCGCCCCTGGGCCTTCGCCAGTTCCAGCAGCGTGGCGGCGGGCTTGCCGTTGGTCGCGCTGCAGGTGGTGTCTTCGCCGCTGATGTACTGCGAGCCGTCGGGTGCGTAGGCCGCGGTGTCTTCCGACATCGAGATGACTTCGTTGTTCATCTTCACGCCGGTCATGTAGGCGGCCATCGAGGGCGCGCTGTCGGTGGTCTGGCCGTCCTTCGAGAAGGTCTTGACGCGGGCCGCGTAGCCGAGCGATTGCATCGTCAGCTTGGCGCGTTCGGCCGAGGCCAGCGAGCCGGGCTGGGCCGCCAGCTGCTTCTCGCCCTTGTAGATGCGCGCGGCGGTCACTGTCACCGGGCCCATGCCGTCGCCGAGGAAGAAGATCACGTTCTTCGCCTCTCCGGAGGCGTGGGCGCTGCTGCCCAGGCCCGCGAGCGCGAGCGAGATGGCGAGGCTGATGCTTCGAATGGTGGGAGTCATCGATGGATTCCTGATCTGGATGGGGGTGGGCTCAGAGACCGGTGGCGGTCTTGATGAGGCCGAACACGTCGTTGTTGGTGAGCGCGCCCTTGAAGGCGTCGGCGCCGACGCCCTTGGCGCCGAGGAAGACGTCGCCGCCGCCATGCGTCTCGCTGGCCAGCGGGACCACGGCTTCCTGCAGGTAGTCCGGGCTCTCGAGCGTGGCGTCGTCGATCGGCCCGCGGGTCGGCAGGCGGTTGGGACCGTTGCCGAAGCCTAGGATGGTGTAGGGGTTGCCATCGACGTCGGTGCTCGACGCGCCGTTGACGTAGCTCTTCACCAGGCCGAGCACCCCGGGCTTGCCGGGCTCGGTCTTGCCGGTGCGCTTGGCATAGCCGTTCATCTGCAGCGAATGGTCGTGGTCGGCCGTGACCACGATCAGCGTGTTCGCCAGGCCCGGGTCGAGCGCTTCCATCTTGTCGAGCGCGGCCTTGATCGCATCATCGAAAGCCACCGTGTCCTGCAGCGCCCGCCGCGCGTTGGTCGCGTGCAGGGCATGGTCGATGCGCCCGCCCTCGACCATCAGGAAGAAGCCCGATTTCTTGGTCGCCAGCGCGTCGATGGCCTTGCGGGTCATTTCCGACAGGCTCGGTTCCTTGGCCGGGTCGCGGTCGAGGTCGTAGCTCATGTGGCTCTTGGTGAACAGGCCGGCGATCCGCGTGCCGTCGACCGGCAGCTTGTCGAACTCGGCCTTGTTCGAGGCGAAGCTGTACTTCGCGGCCTGCAGTTCCTTCACCAGGTTGCGCTTGTCGTTGCGGGTGCCGCCGTCTTCCTTGGGCGTGAAGTAGCTGCTGCCGCCGCCGAGGATCACGTCGATGCCCTGGCCCAGCTTGGCGTTGTAGCCGGCGCCGCCGGGCACCAGCGCCGCGGCGATGGTGTTCTCGGCATCGCGGTGGCACACGTGCGAATAGGTGGTGGCCGGCGTGGCGTGCGTGATGCGGGCCGTGCTGACCACGCCCGTGCCGTAGCCCGCGGCGCCCATCTGCTCGAGCAGGGTCTCGACCGCGACGCCGTTGCCGGTGCCCGGACAGGTGCTGTCGAAGTTGAGGTGGTAGGCCTTGCCGGCGGCGTCGACGGCCCGGGTCTCGGGCGACATCGAGATGACCTCGTTGTTCATCTTCACGCCGGTCATGTAGGCGGCCATCGAGGGCGCGCTGTCGGTCACCTGGCCGTCGTTGGAATAGGTGTGGACGAAGGCCGTCTCGGGCAGCTTGTCCATGGTGAGCTCGCCGTCCTCGCCGACCTGGTAGATGCGCGCGGCGGTCATGGTCGTGATGCCCATGCCGTCGCCCAGGAAGAAGATCACGTTCTTGGCCCGCGGGGCGGGTGCCGGCGCGGCCGGCGCCGGGGTCGTCGTGCCGCCGCCAGCGACCGGCAGGCTGCCGCCGTTGCTGCTCCCGCCCCCGCATGCCGTCACCAGCAGGCTCAGGCCCAGGCCCAGCAGCGACGGATAGATCACCTTCTTCTTCATTGATGCTCCTCAGATTCGAAAGCACCGGACCCCATGTCCGGCGCCGTGAATGCAGGGGACTCTAGAAAAAGGATGTGACTCGGCCGTGAAACTGACCAATACCTGACCGGATCGAGGTGATCAGGCCAGCGCCTGCCCGAAATCTGCGATGAGTTCGTCGGCGGCTTCGAGCCCGACCGAGACCCGGACCAGCCCGTCGGCGATCCCCATCTCGGCGCGCACCACGGGGCCTGCTTCCCAGTAGATGGTCGGCGCCACCGGGATCACCAGCGTCCGGTTGTCGCCGAGGCCGGTGGCCTTGATGGCCAGCTGCAGGCGGTCGAGCGCGGCCGGCATGCGGCTGCTGTCGCGCAGTTCGAAAGCCAGCAGCCAGGAGCCGGCCTGGAAGTGCTTCGTCGCCAGCGCATGCTGCGGATGGCTTTCGAGCATCGGGTAGTGCACCCTGGCGACCGCCGCATGGGATTCGAGAAAGCGCGCCAGCGCCAGCGCGGTCGCGCTGGTCTGCGCCACCCGCAGCGCAAGCGTCTCGGCACCCAGGCTGATGCGGTGGGCCTGCTCGGGTGCCAGGGTGCCGCCCATGTCGCGCAGCCCCTTCTTGCGGATCTGCTGCAGTCCCCATTGCCGGGGGTCGAGCCCGCGGTAACTGGCGGCGATGTTGGGATAGGCCTGCCAGTCGAACTCGCCAGTGTCCGTGACCGCGCCGCCCAGCGCCGCCCCGTGGCCGGCGATGGTCTTGGTCAGCGAGTTCACGACCAGCCCGGCGCCGACGCTGCGCGGCCGGAACAGGGCAGGGGAGGTGATCGTGTTGTCCACCACGTAGAGCAGTCCGCGCTCGCGGCACAAGGCGCCGATCGCCTCGAGGTCGGGGACCTGGGTGCCGGGGTTGGCGATGGTCTCGACGAACACCATGCGCGTCTGCGGCCGCAGGGCGTCGCGCACCCGGTCGACCGAGCCCGCGTCGACCTTGTCGACCGCCACGCCCAGTCCGGCCAGCGTGCCGAACAGGCTGTTGGTATTGCCGAACACGAAATGGCTCGAGACGACGTGGTCGCCGGCGCGCAGCAAGGTGAGGAAGACCGCGCTCAGCGCCGCCATGCCGCTGGCGAAGCAGATGCTGCCGAGGCCTTGCTCGAGCTGCGTCAGCTTGGCTTCGAGCGCGGCGGTGGTCGGCGTGCCCTGGCGGGCATAGCTGAAGCTGTTCTTGAGCGTGCCCTGGAAGACGCCGATCAGGTCTTCGGTGCGCTCGTAGCCGTACTGCACCGAGGTGTGGATCGGCTTGTGGATCGCGCCGTGCTCGACGCCGCCGCGGCGATCGCCGTGCAGGGTCGCGGAGACGGGCGGCGGGCGCTTGTCGTCGGCCATGGGGCTCACCGCAGCACTTCGAGCAGGCGGTCGAGCCCGCCCTCGTTGATCGCCACCATCGCCTCCTCGCGCACCTTCGGCTTCGCGTGGAAGGCCACCGAGAGGCCGGCTTCGCCCATCATCGGCAGGTCGTTGGCGCCGTCGCCGACGGCGATCGTCTCGGCCGCCGAGATCCCCAGCAGCGAGGCCACCTCGAGCAGGGTGCGGCGCTTCTCGGCGCCATCGCAGATGTCGCCCCAGGACTGCTGCACGACCTCGCCCGTGAGCAGGCCGTCGGCTTCGTCCAGCAGGTTGGAGCGCGCGAAGTCGATGCCCAGCCGATCCTTCACGCGGTTGGCGAAGAAGGTGAAGCCGCCCGACACCAGCAGCACCTTGAGCCCCGCAGCCTTGCAGGCCAGAACGAGTTGCTCCGCGCCCGGATTGAGCTGCAGGCGCTGGTCGTAGACCTGCTGCAGGGCCGCCACCGGAACGCCCTTCAGCAGCGCCACGCGCCGCCGCAGGCTTTCCTTGAAGTCCTTGATCTCGCCGCGCATCGTGGCCTCGGTGATGGCCGCGACCTCGGCCTTCTTGCCGACCGCATCTGCGATCTCGTCGATGCATTCGATGTTGATCAGGGTCGAGTCCATGTCGAACGCGACCAGCTTGAAGTCGGCGAGCGCGAGCGGCGGCGTGAAGCGCTGCACGACCAGGCCGGGGGAGAGTTCTTTCATGCCGGTGTCGGCTCCTGTACTTTGGGTTGGCCCAGGCTGCGCAGCACATCGCGCACCATCTGCGCCCGCTCCTTGGGCTCCTTCAGCTCGCGCTCGATACGCAGCTTCTCGTTGCCCGCGAGTTTGATGTGCTTGTTCTTCTGGATCAGGTGGATGATGTTCATCGAGTCGATCGGCGGGTCTTTCTTGAAGGTGATGTGGATCACCCCCGGCGCCGCATCGACCTTGATCACGCCGTAGGGCCGCGCCAGCACCCGCAGCCGGTGCACGTCGATCAGCGTCTGCGCCTGTGGCGGCAGCTTGCCGAAGCGGTCGACGATTTCCTCGAGCAAGGTGTCGATCTGGTCCGGCGTCTTGGCGGTCGCCAGCTTCTTGTAGAAGGACAGCCGCAGGTGGACGTCGCCGCAATAGTCGTCGGGCAGCAGGGCCGGCGCATGCAGGTTGATCTCGGTCGTGACCGACAGCGGCGCCAGCAGGTCGGGCTCCTGCCCGGCCTTGAGCGAGCGCACCGCCTCGGCCAGCATCTCGTTGTAGAGCTGGAAGCCGATCTCCATCATGTTGCCGCTCTGGTTCTCGCCCAGCACCTCGCCGGCGCCGCGGATCTCCAGGTCGTGCATCGCGAGGTAGAAGCCCGAGCCCAGCTCTTCCATCTGCTGGATCGCGTCGAGCCGCTGCGCCGCCTGCTTGGTCAGGCCCTCGATGTCCGGCACCATCAGGTACGCATAGGCCTGGTGATGGCTGCGGCCGACCCGGCCGCGCAGCTGGTGCAGCTGCGCCAGGCCGAACTTGTCGGCGCGGCTCATCACGATCGTGTTGGCGGTCGGCACGTCGATGCCGGTCTCGATGATGGTCGAGCACAGGAGCAGGTTGTAGCGCTGGGCCACGAAGTCGCGCATCACGCGCTCGAGCTCGCGCTCGGGCATCTGGCCGTGGGCCACGGCGATGCGCGCCTCGGGCAGGATCTGCTCGAGCTTCTGGCGCCGGTTCTCGATCGTCTCGACCTCGTTGTGCAGGAAGTAGACCTGGCCGCCGCGCTTCAACTCGCGCAGCACCGCCTCGCGGATCACGCCGGTGCCCTCGTTGCGAACGAAGGTCTTGATCGCCAGCCGCCGCTGCGGCGCGGTGGCGATCACGCTCAGGTCGCGCAGGCCTTCGAGCGCCATGCCCAAGGTGCGCGGGATCGGCGTGGCGGTCAGGGTCAGCACGTCGACCTCGGCCCGCATCGCCTTCATCGCCTCCTTGTGGCGGACGCCGAAGCGGTGCTCCTCGTCGATGATCAACAACCCCAGGTTCTTGAACTTCACCGACTGCGACAGCAGCTTGTGCGTGCCCACCACGATGTCCACGCTGCCGTCGGCGAGTCCCTTCGCGGCCGCGGTGATCTCCTTGGCGGAGCGGAAGCGGCTCATCTCGGCGACCTTCACCGGCCATTTGGCGAAGCGGTCGACCAGCGTCTGGTAGTGCTGCTCGGCCAGGAGGGTGGTCGGCGCGAGAAAGGCCACCTGCTTGCCGCCGGTCACGGCCACGAAGGCGGCGCGCAGGGCGACTTCGGTCTTGCCGAAGCCGACGTCGCCGCAGACCAGCCGGTCCATCGGCTGCGGCGAGATCATGTCCTGGATCACGGCATGGATCGCGGCCTTCTGGTCGGCGGTCTCGTCGAAGCCGAAGTCGTTGGCGAAGACCTCGTAGTCGGCGGCCGAGAAGCGGAAGGCGTAGCCTTCGCGCGCGGCGCGCCGGGCATAGATGTTGAGCAGTTCGGCGGCCGAGTCGCGCACCTGCTCGGCGGCGCGGCGCTTGGCCTTCTCCCACTGGCCCGAGCCCAGCTTGTGCAGAGGCGCCTCGTCGGCGCTGACGCCGGTGTAGCGGCTCACCAGGTGCAGCTGCGACACCGGGACGTAGAGCGTGGCCTTGTCGGCGTACTCCAGGTGCAGCATCTCCTGCAGCAGCGGCTTGCCCTCGGCGTCCTTGCCCTGGCCCAGGTCCATGTTGACCAGCCCGCGGTAGCGGCCGATGCCGTGGGCCGAATGCACCACCGGGTCGCCGATCGCGAGCTCGCTCAAGTCCTTGATCAGCGCTTCGACGTCGCTGACCTGCTCCTGCTTCTTGTTGCGCCGGCGCGTGGCGGGAGCGGTCGCGAAGAGCTCGGTCTCGGTGACGAAATCGATGCCCTGTTCGCGCCACGCGAAGCCGGCCACCAGGGCCGCGGTCGCGATGCCGATCTTCTCGTCGGGCTGGGCCTCGAACTCGGCCAGCGAGTCGAAGGCCGGCGGCCCGACGCCGCTGGCACGCAGGAAATCGAGCAGGCTCTCGCGCCGGCCGTCGCTCTCGGCGATCACCAGCACGCGGTGCGGCGTGCTGCGGATGTGTTCCTTGAGCTTGACCAGCGGATCGTCCGCGCCGCGCACCACGGCGAAGGGCGGCAGGACGTCGAACTCGGCGTAGGGCGGTGCATCGGCGTCGGCTTCGCCGCGGATCGCCAGCTGCGGGTGCGGCTTGGCCCGCTGGTAGAACTGCTCGGCGTTCAGGAACAGCGCCTGGGGCGGCAGCGCAGGCCGTTCGGGATCGCCTTGCACCAGGCGGTAGCGCTCGCCCGTGTCCTGCCAGAAATGCTGGAAGGCCGGCTCCAGGTCGCCGTGCAGCACAACCGTCGCGTCGGGCCCCAGGTAGTCGAACACGGTCGCGGTCTCTTCGAAGAAGAGCGGCAGGTAGTACTCAATGCCCGCCGTGGCGACGCCGTTGCCCATGTCCTTGTAGATCCGGCTGCGGGTCGGATCGCCTTCGAGCAGCTCGCGCCAGCGGCTGCGAAAGCGCGCCCGGGCGTCGTCGTCCATCGGGAATTCGCGCCCGGGCAGCAGCCGCACTTCGGGCACCGGGTAGAGGCTTCGCTGGGTGTCGGGGTCGAAGGTGCGGATCGAGTCGATCTCGTCGTCGAACAGGTCGACCCGGAACGGCACCGGCGAGCCCATCGGGAACAAGTCGATCAGGCCGCCGCGCACCGCGTACTCGCCCGGGCTCACGACCTGCGTCACGTGGGTGTAGCCGGCCAGGGTGAGCTGGGCCTTGAGCTTCGAGTCCTGCAGCTTCTGCCCGCTCTTGAACTGGAAGGTATAGCCGGCGAGGAAGGCCGGCGGCGCCAGCCGGTAGAGCGCGGTGGTGGCGGGCACCAGCACGACATCGGCTTCTTTCTGGCTGATGCGCCAGAGCGTCGCGAGCCGTTCGCTGATCAGGTCCTGGTGCGGCGAGAAGCTGTCGTAGGGCAGGGTCTCCCAGTCGGGAAACAGGGCGCAGCGCAGTTCGGGCGCGAAGAAGGCGATCTCGTCGATCAGCCGCTGGGCGTCGTTGGCATCGGCGGTGAAGACGGCGGTGGCCCGGCCGGCCGCTTTTTCGCGCTCGGCCAGTTGCGCCAGCATCAGCGCATCGGCCGACAGCGGGGGGCGCGGCAGCGTGAAACGCTTGCCCGCGGTGAGGTGGGGTAGGTCCATGAAGTGCCCGGGAAATGCACAACACCCCGCGCCGGCCGGCGAGGGGTGTGCAGGGGGTCGATTCTAGAATGGCTGTCCTTTTGCCGCTGGCTGCCCTCGCTCTCCATGTCCGCCTCCCGCTTTTTCGTCCTGATCCCCTGCGCCGGTTCCGGCAGCCGTGCCGGCAGCGCCGGCCCCAAGCAATACCGGCGGATCGTCGGCCGGCCGATGGTCGAGCACACGCTGGAGGCGTTTCGCGCGCTGGCCGGGACATTCGCCGGCCTGGCGCTGGTGGTGGCGCCCGACGATGCCGATGTCGGCAGCGCGCTGCCGCGCTTCCCGGCCGCCGGCGAGCACCTGCTGCGGGTCGGCGGCGCCAGCCGCGCCGCCACCGTGCGCAACGGCCTGCGCGCGCTGCGGCAACTCGGTGCCGGCCCGCACGACTGGGCGCTGGTGCACGACGCCGCGCGCTGCCTGGTCACGCCCAGCCAGATCGAGGCCCTGATCGCGGCCTGCGAGCATGACGCGGTCGGCGGCCTGCTGGCCCATCGGCTGGCGGACACGCTCAAGGTCGCCACGCCCGAGGGCAGGGTCGCCAGCACGCCGACCCGGGCCGACAAGTGGCTGGCCCAGACGCCGCAGATGTTCCGCATCGGGATGCTGCTCGACGCGCTGGAGCGCAGCGGCGACGCCGTGACCGACGAGGCCAGCGCGATCGAGGGCGTGGGCCTGGCGCCGTTGCTGGTGCCGGGGAGCGCGCAGAACTTCAAGCTCACCTATGCCGAGGACTTCGCGCTGGCCGAGGCGATCCTGCAGAGCCGCAGGAGCCGCCCATGAGCGGGTGCGACATCCGGGTCGGCGAAGGCTGGGACGTGCACCAGCTGGTGGCCGGCCGCAAGCTGATCCTCGGCGGGGTCGAGGTGCCCCACGCCACGGGGCTGCTGGGTCACTCCGACGCCGACGTGCTGCTGCATGCGATCACCGATGCGCTGCTCGGCGCCGCCGGCCTCGGCGACATCGGACGCCATTTCCCGGACACCGATCCGCAGTTCCGGGGCGCCGACTCGTCGGTGCTGCTGGCCGAGGCGGCGCGCCGCGTCCGGGCCGCCGGCTGGGAGATCGGCAACGTCGACAGCACCGTGATCGCCCAGGCGCCGAAGCTGGCGCCGCACATCCCGGCGATGTGCCAGCGCATCGCGGCGACGCTCGGCCTGGCGGTCGAGCAGGTCAACGTCAAGGCCAAGACGGCCGAGAAGCTCGGTCCGGTGGGCGAGGGCAGGGCGATGGAAGCGCGCGCCGTGGCGCTGCTGCATCGAGGGGTCGGCAGCGCAGCGCCTTGATATGGCGCAAGGCAGGCGACGGGTTTTGCAGCGAACATTCCGTTGCGGCCGAGGTCCTGCCGCGATGCAGCGTGTGGAGGGTCCCCTCATGACGCATGTCACCGTCGACATCATCCGGCGTGAACACCGAGCGCTCTCGGCGATGCTGCGGGCGATTCTCCTGCTGCTCGGGGAGCATCGGCGCCGCAGCACGGTGCCCGACCTCGCCGCCTTGCAGGCCATGATCTTCTACATCGGCGAGTTCCCGGAGAAGCTGCACCACCCCAAGGAAAGCCGGCTGTTGTTCCCCAGGCTGCGCGGGCGCGACGACAAGCTGGACGCCGTCCTCGATCGCCTTGATCGGGACCATGCGAGTGGCGGACATGCGTTGCGCGAGCTCGAGCACGCGCTGCTCGGCATCCAGGCCCTGGGCGATCCCACGGGGCGCAACGCCGGCTGGGAGGCGTTCGAAGCTGCCATGCGCCAGTACGCACTCGCCTACCTGGAGCACATGCATGTCGAGGAGACGGAGGTCCTGCCGCTGGCGGAGGCCGTACTCGGCGCGGCAGACTGGGCCGAACTCGACGCGGCGTTCGGCGCGAACCGCGACCCGATGACCGGCTACGAGGCCGACGAGGCCTACCGGCCGCTCTTCAGGAGGATCGTCGGCGCGCTGGAGAAGTCGGGCGGCATCGGTTCGGCGCTCGAAGCCTTCGCCGGCACCGCGCAGCCGAAGTTCACCGACCCTCGCCCACACGGGGGCTGAGCCAGTCAGGCGCCGGCGCTTCGCCCCACGCTAGGCCTTGTTCGACGGTCCCGCCGCGGGCGCCGGCTTGTCCTTGGCTGCCAGGGGATCGATCTTGATCGATGCCGCGCGCGGCATCCGGATGTGGGCCGCCAGCCCGCGCCCCGGCGTGCTGGTCAGTGCGAAGGTACCGCCCATGCGCTCGATGTTCTTGGTCACGATCGACAGCCCCAGCCCGGCCCCGGCCGCCGAGGTGCGGGCCACGTCGCCGCGGAAGAAGGGCTTGCTGAGCTGCGACAGCATCGAGGCCGCGACCCCGGCCCCGTGGTCGCGCACCTTGATCAGGACCGCGTCGTTGTGGGCCTGGGCCTGGATCGTGATGTCGGCCACGCCGGTGGAGGGCGTCTTGCCATAGCGGCGCGCGTTCTCGACCAGGTTGGAGATCACCCGCTGCAGTTCGACCTCGTCGGCCATCACCCGCAGGTCGGCCGGCACGTCGACCGTGATCTTGATGTCCTCGTGGTCCTGGACCGCGTAGGTGCAGGCGTCGATCACGTCGCGCAGCAGCACCGGGCGGAAGTCGACGTGGTCGGGCCGGGCGTAGTCGAGGAACTTGTCGATGATGGCGTCCAGCTGGGCGATGTCCGCCGCCATGTGGTCGCGCGCATCCTCGTCGGCCACGCTCATCTCGGTTTCGAGGCGCAGCCGCGCCAGCGGCGTGCGCAGGTCGTGCGAGATGCCGGCCAGCATCACGGCGCGGTCCTGCTCGATCTTGGCCAGCTGGTCGGCCATCCGGTTGAAGCCCACGTTGACCGCCCGGATCTCGTTGGTGCGGGCCCGCTCGTCCAGCCGGTGGGCCTCGTACTCGCCTTCGCGCACCTGCAGCGTCGCCTGCGACAGCTGCTTCAAGGGCCGGTTGATCAGTCGCGTGATCAGCGCCGCGCCGGCCAGCGACAGCGCCATCGTGGTGGCCAGCCAGATCATCCAGGTGCGCCGGTCGAGGCGGCTGAAGCGGGTCGGGTCGACCAGCAGCCAGTAGGTGTCGCTCTCGATCGTGAAGCCGACCCAGAGGCCCGGCTCGTCGTTGACCCGGCTCGCGACCGTGGTGCCCTCGCCCAGCCGCGCGATCAGTTCTTCGGTCACGCGCTGGTCGAGCGCGCCGCTGGTGTAGGGCAGGAAGCGGTCGCCCGGCTCGCGCGGGAGGATGCGCACGCCCTCCTGGTCGGCCAGCGTCTTGATCAGCGAGACCCGGGTGATGGCATCGGAATAGACCAGCGCCGCCCGCGTCAGATTGACAAGGGAAGCGATCTGGTGCGCCGTCTGGATCGCGCGCGGCTCGTATTCGAGCGCTCGGAAAGTCTGCAGCCAGGCCACCGTGCAGCCGACCAGCAGCAGCACCAGCAGGAAGAAGGTGCGCCAGAAGAGGCTGAGGCCCAGGTGCAGCCGTTTCCGGCGGCGGCGCGAGCCGATGCTTCCCAGCGGGCTCGGCAGCGTGCCCTGGGTGCTGTCCTCGAGCGGGCTGGGCTGGGTGGTCTGGGGCCCGATGGCCACGTCCGTCAGCGCTTCAGGTCGTGCCGTCCGGCACGAACACGTAGCCGACGCCCCAGACGGTCTGGATGTAGCGCGGCGCCGCGGCGTCGGATTCGACCAGCTTGCGCAGGCGCGAGATCTGCACGTCCAGGCTGCGGTCGAAGGGTTCGAACTCGCGGCCACGCGCCAGCTGGGCCAGCTTTTCGCGCGACAGCGGCTGCCGCGGATGACGCACCAGCGCCTTCAGCATCGCGAACTCGCCGGTGGTCAGCGACAGCTCCTCGCCGTCCTTCTTGAGCGTGCGCGAGCCGAGGTCGAAGCTGAAAGGCCCGAAGTTGACGGTCTCGTTGTCGGTCGACGGCGCGCCGGGCGCCTCCAGCGGCGGCCGCCGGCGCAGCACCGCGTGGACCCGGGCCAGCAGTTCGCGCGGGTTGAAGGGCTTGCCGAGGTAATCGTCGGCGCCGACCTCGAGGCCGACGATGCGGTCGACGTCCTCGCCCTTGGCCGTCAGCATGATGATCGGCGTGCGGTCGTTGGCCGCGCGCAGGCGGCGGCACACCGAGAGGCCGTCTTCACCCGGCATCATGAGGTCGAGCACGATCAGGTCGACCGTGTCGCGCAGCAGGATGCGGTTGAGCGCCTTGCCGTCCTCGGCAACGATGACCTCGAATCCTTCCTGGGTCAGGTAGCGGCGGAGCAGGTCGCGGATGCGTGCGTCGTCGTCGACGATCACGATCTTGTCTGTGCGGGCGGGAGCTTGATTCATTTTCACAACGCCGAATTTGTAACAACGCCAATTCTGAAGCCGTTGCGGGCTCATTGGCCCGCTTTGGGGTAGGTGTTGACACTAAGTTACAAAACTTGCGGCCGCTAGCGCGTGGGACGTCTGCGCCTTGCAAGGCGATGGCACAGTGACCTTGTCGTCACAATTTGCCGCCATGAAATCCAAGCTTGTCATGTTGTCGTTGTTGGTTGCCACGTCGGGCTTGCCGGCTTGGGCCGGGCCGCCGGGTTTGCTGGCGGTGGGCGGTGCGACCGGCGGGGAAGGGCGCGGCGGCGGCGCTGGCCGACGCCTGACGCCCGCCGAGCTCGCCCAGTTGAGGCAGCAGGTGCGCCAGCAATGGACGCCGTCCCAGAATCTCGCGCAGTCGGCCGGATCGCCTTCGGGCGGGCGCATGATGCCGGACGCGCCGACCCCCGGGGCGTTGACCGCTCCGCGCAGCCAGCGGCCCTGAGCCGCGGCCCGCGCGGGCCTTTTTTCGTTTTCCAAGGAATTGCCGACTTGAACAATCTCAAATGGATGGCGGCCTGTGCCGTCTGGATGGCTGCCGGCGTTGCCGCGGCCCAGACCGTGTCGATCGCACCGCCGCAGAACGTGCTCCAGCTGTCCGCCAACTCGACGGTCGAGGTCCAGCAGGACCTGCTCTCGATGACGCTCAGCACCACCCGCGAAGCCGCTGACGCGGCGACCGTCCAGACGCAGTTGCGCACCGCGCTCGATGCGGCGCTGGTCGAGGCGCGCAAGAGCGCCCAGCCCGGCCAGCTCGACGTCCGGACCGGCAACTTCAACCTGGCACCGCGCTACAGCCGCGAAGGCAAGATGACGGGCTGGCGCGGCACCGCGTCGCTGGTGCTCGAAGGGCGCGACTTCCCGCGCATCACCCAGACCGCAGGTCGCATCAGCACGCTGTCGATCGCCAACGTCGGCTTCGGCCTGAGCCGCGAACAGCAGGCCAAGACCGAGACCGAGGCCCAGTCCGTGGCGATCGACAATTTCAAGCAGCGCGCCGACGAACTCGCCAAGGGGTTCGGCTTCAGCGGCTACACGCTGCGCGAAGTGTCGGTCAACGCCCATCTGGGCGGACCGGTGCAGCCGCGCATGATGGCGATGGAGGCGATGGCCAAGGCCGCCTCCGATGCGCCGGTCCCGATCGAAGCGGGCAAGGCCAACGTGGTGGTCAACGTCTCGGGCTCGGTGCAGCTCAAGTAGGCCGCGAGCAGGCCGCCTTACTGCGCGGTCCAGCCGCCGTCCACTTGCCAGGCGACGCCGCGCACCTGGTCGGCGGCCGGCGAACACATGAACACCGCCAGCCCGGCCAGTTGTTCGACCGTGGTGAATTGCAGCGAGGGCTGCTTCTCGCCCAGCAGCTCAGTCTGCGCCTGGGCCAGCGAAATGCCTTCGCGGGCCGAGCGGTCGTCGATCTGTTTCTGGACCAGCGCGGTCAGCACCCAGCCGGGGCAGATCGCGTTGCAGGTGACGCCGGTGGTGGCGGTCTCGAGCGCCACCGACTTGGTGAAGCCGACGATGCCGTGCTTGGCCGCCACATAGGCCGACTTCTGCGCCGACGCCACCAGTCCGTGCGCCGAGGCGATGTTGATGATGCGGCCCCAGTTGGCCTCGCGCATCGCCGGCACCGCGAGCCGTGTGGTGTGGAAGGCGCTGCTGAGGTTGATCGCGATCACCGCGTCCCAGCGATCCACCGGGAAGTCCTCGACCTTCGCGACATGCTGGATGCCGGCATTGTTGACGAGCACGTCGACGCGGCCGAAGCGGCTGGCGGCGAACTTCATCATGTCCTCGATGTCGCCCGCGCGGCTCATGTCGGCGCCGTGATGTTCGACCTTCACGCCCAGCGCGGCGATCTCGGCCTTCGGGCCTTCCGAGTCGCCGAATCCGTTGAGAACGATGTTCGCGCCCTGGCCGGCCAGGGCTTTCGCGATGCCGAGCCCGATGCCACTGGTGGACCCCGTGACAAGCGCGGTTTTGCCTTTGAGCATGATGACAATCTCCGAATGAATTAGGATGCAACGAGCCCATTATCTTCATCGCGATTTAGCCTTTTCCTACATGACCGCGCCCGCCATTTCTCACGTGCCTCGTGAAGCTCGCGGGCCCTTCGTGCGGCCCATGCTTTCCAGGCGGGGCGCCCCGTGAAGCGCGAGCAATCCAACCTGCACGTGCCGGCGCCGTCGGAATCGCTGGTGGTCGACTACCCGCTGTCGGCCGCCACTGCCGAACGCACGCCGGTGATGGCCAACATGCTGGCGCGCGCGCGCGCTTTCGCCGAACCGCTGATCGCCGACGAGACGCTGGACACCGGCGAGAACACGCTGGCGCATGCCGATGCCGTGGCTGCGATCGTGCGCGCCATGGGCGGTTCCGAGGCCATGCAGGCGGCCAGCTACCTGGTCTATTCGTGCCAGCACCTGAACCGGCCGCAGGAGGTCATCGCCAAGGTGTTCGGCGAGAACTTCGCAGCGCTGGCGGTCGAGACCACCAAGCTCGTGCATGTGCAGAAGCAGGCCCGCTCGGCGACGGCGAACGCGCAGCCGGAGGCCGCCGGCACGCAGACCGAGAACGTACGCAAGATGCTGCTGGCGTTCTCGCGCGACCTGCGCGTCGTCATGCTGCGGCTGGCCTCGCGCCTGCAGACCTTGCGCCATGCGGCGGCCAGCAAGCGGCCGCTGCCCGAGAACGTGGCGCGCGAATCGCTGCAGGTGTTCGCGCCGCTGGCCAACCGGCTCGGCATCTGGCAGGTCAAGTGGGAGATCGAAGACCTGTCGTTCCGCTTCCTCGAACCCGAGACCTACAAGCTGATCGCGCGCCTGCTCGACGAGAAGCGCATCGAGCGCGAAGGCTACGTCGAGCAACTGCGTGCGCGCCTCGAGCGCGACCTGGCGGCCGAGGGCGTCAAGGCCACGGTGCAGGGACGGCCCAAGAACATCTACAGCATCGTCAAGAAGATGCGCGGCAAGTCGCTCGACTTCGCGCAGGTGTTCGACATCATGGCGTTGCGCGTGGTGGTGGCCGACGTCAAGGACTGCTATGCGGCGCTGGCCTGGGTGCACTCCCACTTCCAGCCGATCGACGAGGAGTTCGACGACTACATCGCGCGGCCCAAGCCCAACGGATACCAGTCGCTGCACACGGTGGTGCGCGAGGTCGTCGGCGGCCATGCCGGCAAGCCGATCGAGATCCAGATCCGCACCGAGCAGATGCACGATCATGCCGAGCATGGCGTGGCCGCGCACTGGGCCTACAAGGAGGCTGGCCACAAGGGCTACGCGGGCGTCTGGGCCAGCGGCGAATACGACGCCAAGATCGCGGTGCTGCGGCAACTGCTGGCCTGGGAGCGCGATCTCTCGGGCGGCCAGCGCGGCCAGGGCCTGTTCGACGACCGCATCTACGTGCTCACGCCCGACGCCGCGATCGTCGAGCTGCCGCAGGGCGCGACCGCGGTCGATTTCGCCTACACCGTGCACACCAGCCTCGGCCATCGCTGCCGCGGCGCGCGCGTCGACGGCGCGATGGTGCCGCTCAACACGCCGCTGCAGAACGGCCAGACGGTCGAGATCATCGCCGCCAAGGAAGGCGGCCCGTCGCGCGACTGGCTCAATGCCGACCTCGGCTACCTCGTCAGCCATCGGGCGCGCGCCAAGGTGCGCGCCTGGTTCAACGCGCAGATCACGCACGAGACCGTCGCGCGCGGCCGCGAGGCGGTCGAGAAGCTGCTGCAGCGCGAGGGCAAGACCGCACTGAAGCTCGACGACCTCGCGTCGCAGCTGGGCTTCAAGTCGGCCGACAACCTGTTCGAAGTCGTCGGCAAGGACGAGTTCTCGCTGCGCAACATCGAGATGCTGCTGCGGCCGCCCGAGCCGCCGCCGGGGCCGGACGACGGCGTCGTCATCAAGAAGGCGCGCGGCAGCGAGCAGTCGGGGCGCGGCGGCGTGCTGGTGGTCGGTGTCTCGTCGCTGATGACGCAGCTCGCCAAGTGCTGCAAGCCGGCGCCGCCCGATGCGATCCGCGGCTTCGTGACCAAGGGCCACGGCGTCAGCGTGCACCGCGCCGATTGCAGCAACTTCCGCACGATGGCGGGGCAGAACGGCGAGCGTGTGATCGATGTGGAGTGGGGCACGCAGAAGGGCGGCGATGCGGGCTCGGTCTACGCGGTCGACGTGGCGGTCGAGGCGGCCGACCGGCAGGGCCTGCTGCGCGACATCTCGGACGTGCTGGCGCGCGAGAAGATGAACGTCATCGGCGTGCAGACGCAGTCGGTGAAGGGCACGGCGTGGATGACCTTCACGGTCGAGATCGCCGACGTCACGCGGCTCAAGCAGGTGCTCGCGGTGGTCGCTGCGGTGCCCGGTGTGCGTTCTGCGCGACGCCGCTGAAAAAGTGCCCTCAGAAGCCTGCTATACTTCGGCCTCTCGAATACAACCTCAGGCGCGTAGCTCAGCTGGTTAGAGCACCACCTTGACATGGTGGGGGTCGTTGGTTCGAGTCCAATCGCGCCTACCAAATTTCCCCTCTGAGAGTGACCAGCTCTCAGGCCTACGGGGAAATTTTTTCTCTCCTCCCGGCATCGCTTCAAGCTTTGCTTTCTCCCGATCGCAGTCGGCTTGCACCGGTTGGAATTCAATCGGGATGACGCGCGGCAAGAATACGACGCGGCGGCGATGCCGGCCGTGCGAATCGTCGCGCGCGACCTGCGCAACTTGTCTGTGCAGTGCGGCACCGTGGGCCACCCGCCGCCATTCCGCACGCGCAAAGCGCGTGCACCCTCATTGCGAAGACAACACCGTCTCGGAATCTCTCGGCGTGTCTTGCGGCGATCCCGACGATGCCGACACTTCCGATACGACGCAGCAGCTTTCGCGCCAAGGCCGTGGTCGATCGTCGACGAGGAGATCGAGATGCTGGGCATTCCGGCCTGCCGATACGCTCCGCATCGCTTGGCGGGCCCCAGCGCGCGCTTCTCGAAGGCAATCAATGCCCTCTGTGGCCGATGGCTGCCGAGCAGCGGCCATGAACCCGACGACCGGCTGACTCTCGAGCACGACCTCACTCGCTGCGCACTGTCACCCCGTGCGACTTGCGCACCGCTTGACGCATGGCGTCGGCCACCTTGACGAAGCCCGCCACGTCGGCGCCATCGACGTAGCTCGCCGTGCTGTCTTCCCGGCGGCCGTGGCTCAAGCAGTCCTCGTGGATGCTGCGCATGATCGAGCGCAGGCGCACATCGACTTCCTCGCGCAGCCAGGAAATGCGCCAATGCTTGTCTTCATGGGTGGAGTCCACCATGGTTCTCCCCGGCGCATTCTGGATGGGCCGGCGGCCTGGCTGATACAAGTTACATTTGAAACTTCACCGCTTTTTTTAGTTGGCGATCGGTGCTTGAGGTACGCTGCATGTTGCGGCCTGCCGGAAGCAGCTTTGCCGCCATACCTCAATTTCGAAATGACAGGCACCACTTCTCCATCCAGGGCAAGTTTCACAATTTGTGCATGGAATTATTTCGGCTACGCTAAGACGTTGCAGCAGTCCCTGCGGCAATCCAACCCGGAACTGCCTTTCTTCATATTTATTGCTGACCGAGATTCACCAGAAATTCCCTCGGAACAACGGGAAAACGTAATCAATATCAACCCGGGAATTGTTTCAAACCTGGATTTCATGGCGTTTCGTTATTCGATTATGGAGTTCAACACCTCGGTTAAGCCCCATTGCATTGAATATTTGTTCGACCGGCTCGGCTATGAACTGGTCGCCTATATCGATCCTGACATTTTCGTGCTTGGATCCCTGGATGGAATTTTCCAAGACTTGGAGCTCAACGCTGACTGTGTTCTAACGCCCCATATCACCAAGCCTCTGTCCGACGGGAGGCTGCCTGACGATCTAGCGATTGGGCGCGCGGGTGTCTACAACCTGGGATTCGGAGCGTTTGCCAACCGGCCCGAGGCACGCGAGTTCCTGAGTTGGTGGCACAAGTGGCTGGATACGGATTGCGTGGTGGACCTTGTTCGCGGCATTTTTGTAGACCAGCGTTTTTGTGATTTCGCCCCCTCTTTCATTGGTCGAACCAAGATTGAGAGGGATCCTGGCTATAATTTAGCCTATTGGAACCTGCCTCACAGAAGGGTCGAACGCCAGAACGGCATGCTTTTTGCCAATGGATCGCCGGTCAAGTTTGTCCACTTCAGTGGCGTGAACAAAGACAGGCCACTCGACTTTTCGAAGCATCAAAACAGATACACCGCCGAAACAATCGGAGAATTGCGGCCATTGTTTGATTTCTATGTCGAACGACTCCGCGTCAGCGACGTATGCGGCGATCTGCACTTCTCGACGATCGAATACGGATTCCTGCGTACCCAAAATGGGCAGTTCATCACGCCCCTGCTTCGTTCGTTCGTGACATGCACGAGCAATGAACTCGAGAGCAAGGGGCTGTCGCCCTTCGATTTGACTCCCGCCTACTGCGCCAGTCCTGCCGATGAATGCGCGCCCGAGCATGCGGAAAGCGTCAGCAGGCTTCTGCAGCACGTGCATGCGCGGCGAGGCGACTTGCAGGAAGTTTTCGACATCGGCAGCGCGAATGGGCGGCGCGGATTGATCGATTGGGCGATCGGCAACTTCTCAAACGAGTACGAAATGGCGGTCGATTGGGTCGTGCCAGCCGTCATTCGAGCGCAGCATGCGGAAGAGCAGCGTGCGCAAGAGGCGTCGCAGAATCACCTCGTCGCCGAAATCGTGCCCGCGTTCGTGCCGGAGGCTGCCGTCGCAACGGACTCTGCGCAAGATAAAGTGTCGATCGGCGCCCGATTGCAGAGGAGCTTGCACCGTCTCCTGCCCGCAAGGGACGATGCCCCGCAGCCAGCCGTGATTGAGCGGGACGCGCCGACGTCAGTGCGACGCCTGCCGGGTCTGGCCATCTATGGGTTTCTCAATTCTGAAACCGGAGTGGGGCAAGCGGGGCGCGCCTTGGCCGGCGCCTTCGCGACAACCGGGAAGCCGCTCTCGACACATTCCTTCAGGCCGCCCCAGTTCAAGAATTCGGTGCAATTCGCTACCGACGATGGCCTTGCGAATCACATGCAGCACGCACTTCTTGCGATAAACGCCGACAACGTGATCAATTTGTCAAATTACATGGATCCTAGCGAGGTTGCGTCAAACTCGACGATTGGTCTGTTTTATTGGGAGCTCCCGGTATTTCCGGGAGCTTGGGCGCGAGCCGCCGATCGCGTTGACGAAATCTGGGTGTCGAGCCAGTTTGTTGCAGAGAGCCTGCGAACGACCACGAGCAAATCGATCCGAATCGTGCCGCTGCCGGTGCCGATCAACGACCTCGGGATCGGGGAAGCGCGCACCGCGCTGGAGCTTCCGCACGACCGTCTGATCTATCTCGTCACCTTCGACTTCAACTCATTTCCACAGCGAAAGAATCCGATGGCAGTGCTGCGTGCATTCGTGGACGCATTTCCGAGAGCATCCGCATCCGCGCCGCTGCTGATCGTCAAGTGCCATGGGATGCACAACAGAAGCCATTTCGAAAAGGAGATTCGGCAATTCGCCGCTCTGCACTCCCATATCCAAATAATCGACCGGATCTTCTCTACGACTGAAATCCTCCAGTTGCAGGCAGCGACCGACGTATTCGTCTCGCTGCACCGATCCGAAGGCTTCGGCTTGAATCTTGCCGAGGCGATGGCTGCCGGCAAACTTGCCGTCGGGACTGCCTTTTCAGGCAACATGGACTTCATGGATTCGTCTAACAGCCTGCTGGTGGACTACAAGATGAAGGCGCTGAGCGAGGGAGACTACGTCTTTTGGAACGGGCAGTGGTGGGCCGACCCCATTCACGACCATGCAGTGGCGGCGCTTGAGCAGGCCGAAGATTCCTCGCTGAGGAGTCGCCTCGGGGCCGCTGCCCGCGTGCAGGTGGCCGATCTCCTTTCGGTGTCACGAGTGGGAGCGGTGATGTCGACCCATCTCAACTGATCCCGAGCGCTTCACTCAGCGAAGTAGACCATACGCCAGCTGGAGCTTGCGCTTGCGATCTGCGACATCGTTGGCCGTGAAGCGACCGAAGTATCGATCGCCCCAAGTCTCGTCTTTCTGCAAGTCAAACGCACAATCGTCGGCCATGGCGCGGATGCATGCGACGTTGGGTGACCAAAAATTGGTGATGTCGCCAGCCAACTCGTCTGCGCGGTAGTAGCGCGCCACCGCCAGCTCGGTTGCGAGTTCGCTCGACGCGTGCGTTTCGAGGTACATCGTGCCGTGGCAAAGCGAGCGTACGATCGCGAGGCCCTTCATCATGTCGGGGAGATGGTAGAGCACCCCGAGAAAGATCACATGGTCGAAGGTCCCAAGCATCGAGGTCGAAAGGTCGTAGAGATTCGCGCAGCGGTAGTCGACCTGGATGCCGGTAACCCTCTCCATGACGCCGAAGCCGTGCGCGTCCTTGGTTCGGTAATCTACAGCCACCACGGCAGCGCCCCGACGGCAGGCCTCCAGCGTGAAATAGCCGTCGGAAGGGCCGATGTCCAGGACGCGCATGCCATGCATGTCGGACGGGAACGCCAGCTTCTGCAACAGGAATGACGGGTTGTACGAGCCCGGCGTCATCAGCCCAGGGAAGATCTCGAACGTATGGTGCCAGTGAGGAACGGTGGAGACCAAGCGTTGGGCTTCTTCAAATGTCATAGAGCGATCTGGATGAATTGTTGAGCAGGGGCGGGCGATCGGGTCAGGGATCGCGGCGCAGTATCTTCAGTTCAGAGCGAATATTGGCACAGTCGTACGTTGTTTCGCCAGTCTGAAGCAAAAGGCCGATCGTGATGGTGCCACTCAATCCGCTGACGTCGGCGAGCAATTCAAATCCGCTATCGGCAAGGCTGGGCCGCTGAAAGTACTTAGCGACATCTTCGCGCCCGGCGCGCGCCGTTGAGAACACAAGTCGGCGGCCACTGCCGTCCTCCAAGAAAATCTGCGTCGCCTGCGGCAGCACTCCATCCTTTGCCGATGCAGCAAGCCACCCACTCACCCGCAGAAGGCTCGGTTCGACGGCCGTCACCTCCCTGGCCGGGCGGGCGTCGATCGTATCGATCGAGCCGTCGCAATTTCGCCCCAATCGCGCTCCAGTCTCCACTTCCTGCAGCTTTCCACGCGAGCCGAGGCGTTCGGCACCTTGTCCGAGTTCGCGCGCGCCGGCTTGATGAAACTCGACCCCGATTTCGTCGCGCCAGGAGCGCCACGTGCCTGCTGTTTCAAACGCGACTGCCCGTACTGCATTGCCTTGCAGCATCCTGGTGGCACCGAAGAGCAGGCTGAAGGCCGACGTCTGGTCGACCAAAGGCGAAAGGAGGAATGGTGTGGCGGCGGTGCCGGACACCAGGCGATAGCTGTGCACCGCGCCAGAAGCCAAGGTAACGCGCATGTGAAGACTGTTCGGCTTGAACAACAACGCCTGCAATCGGCCCAGCAGTGATGGAACTGGGCGCACTGTGATGAACACGGGGCGGTCGGAATTCGGCACAGGCACGTCCTCCCCCAATCGAACGCGCCGCAATGGGCCCAAGGGCTCGAGGGGGGCAGGGATCACCGCCTGGGCTCGTGCCTCGAGTTGCAGATAGCCGGCGGTCGCGGCGACCGGAGTGTAGTTGGCAAGAAGCGCGGGCCAGCTCGCGCCATCGTCGGTTGCCGGGAAGCGGCCGTCCAGGGGCTCCAGTCGAAAGAAAATATTCTGAGGCCTGTCGGCGGTTGTGAGATGCCGTCGGTTCAGTTCGAGCAGGCGCGGCGTGTAGGCGGAATAGCTTTGCAGGACTGGGCGCGGATTCCAATGGTTGTCCGACGCCAGGAGATACGATTGTCCGTACGAGTAAACGTCGGTCGTGCCCTCGAGTGCGGGCAAGGCGAGCTGGTGGTTGATTGCCTTCAGCGCCTCTGCGTAGCGCCGGCCAAGGTCTTCCGGATGGGAGGTTCTGGTGCGCAGGCCTTTCCAGAGGGAAGCATAGGTGTCGCGCCAGGTCAGCGCCAGATGAGCGATGCTGCCCCCGTATCTCTCGGACATGCCAAGACTCGCCAGGAGGCAGGCGACGAGCAAGAGGGTAGCTGCACGTGCGCGCGAAATCATGGCCAGCAGCGAGGCACCCAACGTAAGCGCGGATGCTGACATCAGAACATGTGCATCGTGCCGCACGAAGCCGCCTTTGAAGGCGACGAAGAGAAACAGCGAGACAGCAGCAACCCTGAGGACCCGCACCGTCCCAGCAGCCCCACGCGTGAATGCACTGACGCCGACGAAGAGCGCGGCGGCGCCCAGGTAGACGAGGATGTCCGAGCTAGGCCCGTCGAGGGACATCGCCTCTGAATAGCCCGAAGAAACATCTGCAATCCCGAGCACGTATGCCGGCAAGCTTGAGGCAGATTGGCCCGCAAGCAACCAAGCCACGAAGAGCACGGCCGCGGGCACGATCGCACACGTGAGCGCCAGGCCCCATCGGCGAAGCCAGAGCGCCGCAAAAACGCACGTGCCGAGCATCCCAACGCTCAGGATGAACATGGTGCCCTTGATGGCAGGCAGCAGGCCAAAAGGTGCCAACACGAACACCGCAATCAAGAAATGCGACCCGCCAGTGTCATCGCCGTTTTCGATCAATTCCAAGAACGCCAGGCAACTGGCCAGCGCGACGCCATACAAAAGCGCATCCTTGTCGCCAGTCGCGGCAACGGCCAGTCCGGTCACCGCGATCCAGAACCACTGGCTTCGCCTTGCAAGGACCATCACGCTGAAACCGAACGCGAGCGCCAGCAGCAGACTGCCCCCCAGCATGAGCGTATCGGTTTGCGGGTGGTACAGGCGCGTATAGACCGAGGCATATGGTCCGAAAGTGAAAACGAGGTCGCGCCCGAACTGCAAGCCCTGCGACACAGCCTGGTTCATCGCAATGGCCCAGCCGTCGTCCAGAGTAGGACCTGGCATTGCTGGATCCAATGGGATGAAACGCGCGATCGCGGCGCAGAGCACGGCGAACACAAGAAGAGAGCGCAGTCGCGCCGGGTTGGATGTGTGGGATGTCAAGGTGTCAAGTAGCAGAGCAAAGCAAATGCATCCCAGGGGATGTGGCGGCAGTTTACTCACCTGCGGCGGACGGGACTCGCGTGGCCATTGACGGCAACGCTCGCGTTCCACTACCCTGCATCGGATCTGAACATGACCGTCGGTCATGTGCGTCAACTACAAATCCAGCGTCAAACGATGACATTTACGTCTTATGCCCAGAACTTCGAGGATGTCGTCCTGATGAGAGCGCTTGGCGATGTCGAGCAGGGGTTCTACGTGGACATCGGCGCCCAGCATCCAGTCGTCGACTCGGTGAGCAAGGCGTTTTACGAGCGGGGCTGGCGCGGTATTCATGTCGAGCCCGTCCCGGAGTACGCGGCCTTGTTGCGAGAAGATCGTCCCGACGAATTGGTCTTGGAGATCGCGCTTTCAGACCGTGCGGGCTATCTGAACCTGAGCGTGATCGAGGGCACCGGACTGAGCACTGCGGTGGAGGCATACGCACGAAATCACGTACGGGACCATGGCTTGAAGGCACGGGCGCTGCGCATGCCCACGGCCGCCATGCGCGATGCTCTGGCGTTCATTGGCGACCGGCCCGTGCATTGGCTCAAGATCGACGTCGAAGGCTACGAGGAAAATGTGCTGAGGGGTTGGGACAGCCAGGCTCTCCGGCCTTGGATCATCGTCATGGAAGCCACCGTCCCGATGTCTTCGGAACTGAATTTTGCCGGTGGTGATCGAATCCTGGACGCTGCGGGCTATCGGTTCGTCTATTTCGATGGGCTCAACCGCTTCTATGTGGCACCGGAGCACCCCGAGTTGGTGGAGCGCCTGCAGATTCCACCAAATGTCTTCGACGGTGTTCGATTGAGCGGCTTGGCGAGCCACGACTGGTGTCGTGGCCTGCTCGAGCGGGAGGAGGAAAGAGCGCGCGTTGCACATGGGCAAGCCCAACTGCTCCAGTCCCGGATTGATGGTCTGAGCAGCGAACTCGCGGCTCTGAATGACTCCGAACGACAACGCTCGCAACTCCAACTCGAAGCTCTCGCGTTGCGCTCTCGTCTGCGTGACTTCGAGGCGCGATTCCTGGCCTTGCGGATACAGGGCGAAGAACGGATTAGTGCTACACGCCGGGAACTTGTCGAGGCGATGCGACGAGGTGTCGAATTGGAAGAAGCGTTGATGCAGACTCGGGCCCGCTCTGAGACTCTGCAGGCGCAACTCGACGACCTTCGAGCCAGCAAATCGTGGCGCTGGACTGCCCCACTGCGGAACTTGAATTCCGGGCGCCGCACCCCAACGCGAAGACGGCCATCTTCTTGAGCACGTCCAGGCGGACGAGCATCGCTGAAAGCGATGCCTCCTTCCGACGCCGGTCGGGCCCCATCGATCCGTTCTGCGTCGGCTGTGAAGAGGGACTTCGCCTGCGCGATTGCATCGGATTCCTGCGCCGGGCCATCGATAATCCGACCGCATGAAATCACTCAAGCCCCTGGCCCTGGCGGCCGTTCTTCTCGCTGGCTGCGCGACGAGCGGCCCGAAGCCGGCGCTGAACGCGCAGGGGAGCGTGGCGACCCTCGCGGACGCCGGGCCGCGACCCGCATCGACCGCGATCCCCATCGATGCATTCAAGCGTCAGCTCAAGGACCCGGAGGGCGTGCGCGTTCGCGGCGTGCAGGCGCCGGGATTCCTGAGCGTGGAGTCCTCGATCTTCAGCCGGGCCTTCTACGGCTGGGCGATCTGCTTCGACATGAACACCCGCAACGGCATGGGCGGCTATGGCGGCTACCGCAAGCAATTGATCGTGGTGCGCAACGACGAACTGGTGGCCGCCGAGTCGGAGGATCCGGGGCGCAAGACCCAGGCGGCCTGGCTGCTGGACCTCTGTGAGCAAGCCAAGGTTGCCGCCGCGAAACCCTAGACGCGACCGCAGGCGGGCTTTTCAGATCACGCCTTGCGCCAGCATGGCATCCGCCACCTTGACGAAGCCCGCCACGTTGGCGCCATCGACATAGCTCACGGTGCCGTCTTCCCGGCGGCCGTGGCGCAGGCAGTCCTCGTGGATGCTGCGCATGATCGAGCGCAGCCGGCCATCGACCTCCTCGCGCGGCCACGACATGCGCATGGCGTTCTGGCTCATCTCCAGGCCCGAGGTCGCCACGCCGCCGGCGTTGCTCGCCTTGCCGGGCGCGAACAGCACGCCATGGTGCTCGAACAGCGCGATCGCCTCCATCGTGGAGGGCATGTTCGCGCCCTCGGCGACGCAAGCCACGCCGTTCTTCACCAGCGTGGCGGCGTCTTCGGCATCGAGCTCGTTCTGCGTCGCGCAGGGCAGCGCGACATCGACCGGCACATGCCACGGGCTGCGACCGGGCAGGAACTGCGCGCCGACCTGCGTGGCATAGTCGCCGACGCGTCCGTAGTGCCGGTTCTTCACCTCCATCAACTGGGCCAGCTTGGCCGGCGTGAAGCCGGCTTCGTCGAAGACGGTGCCGCTCGAATCGGACACCGTGACCACCTTGGCGCCCAGCGCCATCGCCTTCTCGACCGCGAACTGCGCCACGTTGCCCGAACCGGACACGCCCACCCGCAGGCCCTCCAGCCCGAGCCCCTTCTGGCGCAGCATTTCCTCGGCGAAGTAGACCGTGCCATAGCCCGTGGCTTCGGGACGCATGAGCGATCCGCCGAAGCTCAGGCCCTTGCCGGTGAAGACGCAGTCGGCGCCGTTGCTGAGCTTCTTCATCATGCCGGCCATGAAGCCGATCTCGCGCGCGCCGACGCCGATGTCGCCGGCCGGAACGTCCCGGTCGGCCCCGATGTGGCGGAACAGCTCGGTCACGAAGGCCTGGCAGAAACGCATGATCTCGCCGGGGCTCTTGCCTTTGGGATCGAAGTCGGAGCCGCCCTTGCCACCGCCCATCGGCAAGGTGGTGAGCGCGTTCTTCAGGGTCTGCTCGAAGGCCAGGAATTTCAGGATCGAGAGATTCACCGAGGGATGGAAGCGCAGGCCGCCCTTGTAGGGGCCGATCGCCGAGCTGTGCTGCACGCGATAGCCGCGCTGCACCTGGACGTCGCCGCGGTCGTCGACCCAGGACACCCGGAAGATGATGATCCGCTCCGGCTCGACCAGCCGGTCGAGCAGGCCGTGCTCGGCGTAGCCGGGGTGCTTCTCGATGTAGGGCCACAGGCTTTTCATCACTTCGGCGATGGCTTGCAGGTATTCGGGCTGGTCGGGATTGCGCGCCTGGGCGCAGTGCAGGAATTCTTCCAGCGTCTTGTATTTCATTCTCGTGCGCCATTCGGCCTTGGACAGGGAGCGGCGATTCTGGAGAGGAAGCGCACAGGCGTCTGTGCGATATGCCCTCAAGCTTGAAGGGAATTGTCCGGAGAGGGAAATGTCCCGAGCCGGACACCGTTGGAGAAGGGGCCTATGGCATTCGGCAACTGGCAGCGCCGACTTCAGTTGTGGTACCTTGGACTCCCGTCACCTCCTACAGCATCTGATCCAGGGCACCGATGAACACCCCCGCGGCCGAGACTGACTCCACGCTCGAAGAACTCCGCATCGCGGCACTGGTGCGCCAGGCGCCGCTCGAATTCGCGCGAGTGGTTTATGGACTGAACGACCGGGCCAACGGGCGGGCGGGCACCATGGCCGCCGAAGACGTGGCGCGCACCGTCCGCCAGGGCGTGCCCGTCACGCGCGAACGCGCCGAGCAGCGGGCGCGTGCCTTCCTTCCGCTGGCCGGGCAGGAGCACTGCCCACGCTGCTGGGTGTTCCATGGCATCAAGAGCCCGCTGCATTACCGCGAGGCCACCGACGACCGCCCGGAGTCCGGCGGCTGCAAGGTCTGCGGCGCGGAATACGCCACCACGCTGGACTAGCCGAACCGGGCGCCCCCGGGCGGCCTCCGGGATTTTCCGGTCAGGGTAAACCTAGGCGCGAGGCGGCAAAGCCGCTCCCTAGAATGGCTCGCGCGCCGTGGCGCCCAACCAGAAGGAGTTCCTAGTGCAGAGCAAGAAGTCCGGCGCCAAGCCGGCCCAGCGGGTGATCAAGAAGTATCCGAACCGTAGGCTCTACGACACAGAAACCTCCAGCTACATCACGCTCGCAGAGGTCAAGCAGCTGGTCATGAACAAGGCCTCGTTCGTGGTCCGCGACGCCAAGAGCGGCGACGACCTCACGCGCAGCATCCTGTTGCAGGTCATCCTCGAGGAAGAGGCCGGCGGGGCGCCGATGTTCACCGAGCAGGTGCTGGCCAGCATCATCCGCTTCTACGGCCAGGCGATGCAGAGCTACATGGGTCCCTACCTCGAGAAGAACATCCAGGCGATGTCCGAGGTCCAGGCGCAGCTCAGCGAGAAGGCGGAAAGCCTGAGCCCCGAGATGTGGACCAAGTTCATGGCGGTCCAGTCCCCGATGCTCCAGGGCCTGATGGGGAACTACGTCGAGCAGTCCAAGAGCGTCTTCCTCCAGATGCAGGAGCAGATGCAGAAGAACACCGAGCAGGTGCTCGGTGCTTTCGGCTTGAAACGCCCTTGATCGCGCTGCGGCGCCCGATAGCTGGGACAATAGGGGGATATGAGCGAAGTTGCCTCCCCTGAACGTACAGCCGCGCCGGCGGCCCCCAAAGTCGGCTTCGTGAGCCTGGGTTGCCCCAAGGCCCTGACCGATTCCGAGCTGATCCTGACCCAATTGAGTGCCGAGGGCTATCAGACCTCGAAGACCTTCGAGGGCGCCGACCTCGTCATCGTCAACACCTGCGGCTTCATCGACGACGCGGTCAAGGAAAGCCTCGACACCATCGGCGAGGCACTGGCCGAGAACGGCCGCGTCATCGTCACCGGCTGCCTGGGCGCCAAGACCGGGGAGCAGGGCGGCAACCTGGTGCGCCAGATGCACCCCAGCGTGCTGGCCGTGACCGGCCCCCATGCCACCCAGGAGGTGATGGACGCGGTGCACGCCAACCTGCCCAAGCCGCACGACCCCTTCATCGACCTGGTGCCGCAGGCTTTCGGCATCGCCGGCCTCAAGCTCACGCCGCGCCACTATGCCTACCTGAAGATCAGCGAAGGCTGCAACCACCGCTGCACCTTCTGCATCATCCCGTCGATGCGCGGCGACCTGGTGTCGCGGCCCGTCGGCGACGTCCTGTCCGAGGCCAAGGCCCTGTTCGAGGGCGGCGTGCGCGAACTGCTGGTGATCAGCCAGGACACCTCGGCCTACGGGGTCGACGTCAAGTACCGCACCGGGTTCTGGGACGGCAAGCCGGTCAAGACGCGGATGCTCGAACTGGTGCGCACGCTGGGCGAGATCGCCGAGCCCTTTGGCGCCTGGGTGCGCCTGCACTACGTCTACCCCTACCCGAGCGTCGACGAGATCATCCCGCTGATGGCCAGCGGCCAGGTGCTGCCCTACCTCGACGTGCCGCTGCAGCACAGCCATCCGGACGTGCTCAAGCGCATGAAGCGGCCGGCCAGCGGCGAGAAGAACCTCGAACGGATCGCGCGCTGGCGCGAGGTCTGCCCCGAACTGGTGATCCGCAGCACCTTCATCGCGGGCTTCCCCGGCGAGACCGAGGCCGAATTCGAGCACCTGCTCGACTTCATCCGCGAGGCCGGCATCGACCGTGCCGGCTGCTTCGCCTACAGCCCGGTCCAGGGTGCGGCCGCCAACGACATCCCTGGCATGCTGCCCGAAGCCGAGCGCGAGGCTCGCCGGGCGCGCTTCATGGAGGTCGCCGAAGCGGTATCGATCGCCAAGCTGCGCCAGCGCATCGGCGCCACCATGCAGGTGCTGGTCGACTCGGCGCCGGCCCTGGGGCGCAAGGGCGGCGTCGGCCGAAGCTACGCCGATGCCCCCGAGATCGACGGCATCGTCCGGCTGCTGCCGCCCGAGAAGATCAGCAAGACGCTCAAGGTGGGCGAATTCACCCGGGCCCGGATCGTCGGTGCCGAGGGCCACGACCTGATCGCGCTGCCCATCTGACCGAATGTGCGCCGAGGGCGCTCAGGACTTCTGAGCCGCCTTGAGCTTGCGCAGCTGCGCTTCGGCGCGCTCGAGCTCGATGCGCAGCTGCTGGACTTCCTGCTCCTGGCGCTTGATCTGCGTCGCCGGATCCTTGGCCGCCATGATCGCGTCGCAGTGAACCTGCAAGGCGGCCAGGGCGTCGCTGAGCTGGCGGCGTCGAAGCATCTGTCCGCGGGCGCGCGCCTGCGCGATGTCCTGGTCGAGGCTGGCTTCCTCGGCCTTGCAGCTGGCTGCGTCGGCGGGTTCTGCCGCCTGGGCGAACGACGCGTTGGCCAGAAAGAAGAGCGTGATGGCCAGGAGGCCGGTTTTCAAGCGCATGGCGGGACTGCCTGACAGAAGAGGGTTGAACGAAGAGCCTGCCGATTCTGCACCGGACCCGGGGCGGCGGCCATGGCTCAGCGGATCTCGACGCCGGCGCCGTCCGTCACGTCGATGCCGCTGCGCACGATGCCGCTTCGGCTGCGATAGGCCAGGATTCCGCGGCCGCGCGCGTCCGCGTTGACGCCGAAGACCGTCGAACGCTCGCCGTTCGCCAGTTCGAACGGGTTGCCCTCGACCGGACGCGTGCCGCCGTTGAGCGTGTCGAAGACATGCACCAGCTGGGCTTGGCCTGTGAGGTTGACGACAGTGATCTTGAGTTGGGGCATCCCGGGAATTCTGCCCGAGGCGATGGGGTGTCAAAGACTGGATAAAAAAACAGTACTTTGTTATTCTGGGCGCATGGAACGAGATGACTGGATTGCAGTCTGTGCCCACCAGCTGCAGCGCCAATGGCGCACCGTGGACCCCGATCAGCTCGACGAGGTGGCGGCCGATCTGTGGCGCGACCCGCGCTTGCGCGCCATGGCGCCGGCGCAGGCCGCCGTGGCGTGGCTCGCGCCTGTCGCGCACCTGTCGCGCCGGCCCGAGGTCGCCGAACGGCGTATGGGCGAGCCCTGAGCCCGATGGGAGAATTTCTCATGGACAAGCTCAGTGACGATCAACTGGCAGCGTTGGCTTTCGCGTGGCGGCGCCGGTCGCTGCAGGGCGAGCCGCGCGCCGGCGCGGTCGCGCACCGGATGGAAAAGGAACTCCAGCGGCGCTTCGGCGCGCCGTCCACCGTGGCGGCCGGGCTGGACGCCGCGCCGAGTTTGCGTGCGCGGCCCTGGTGGCGGCTCTGGTAGCGCCGGACCGCGGGCGTCGGGCAGTACATTGCGGACATGTGCAGCCACTACCAAGCAGAAAAGCGCCGCAAGCAGATCGAGAAGCACTTCGGCATCCAGTTGCCTCCGAGCTGGGAGCCGCCGCCGGGCGGCCTGCACATCTACCCGACCCAGCTGGCGCCCTTCATCCGCCGGCCGCGCGAGCGCGATTCGGGCGACGAGGCGGTGCCGGCCATGGAGATTGTCGAGGGCCATTTCGGCCTGCTCCCGGGCTTCGCGAAAGACGTGAAATACGGCGTGCGCACCTACAACGCCCGCGTCGAGACCGTCGACCAGCTCGCCAGCTTCAAGCACGCCTGGGCCCAGGCGAGGCATTGCATCGTGCCCTGCGAGGCGATCTACGAGCCCGACTGGCGCACCGGGACCCATGTCCCGACCCGCTTCACGGCCGCCAACGACGAGACCCTGGGCGTCGCCGGCCTCTGGGCGCCATGGAAGGACCCGGCCACGGGAAAGTGGGCCGACAGCTTCACGATGCTGACGATCAATGCCGACACGCACCCGATGTTCAAGGAGATGCACCGGCCCGATCCGGCGCGGCCGCTGCAGGCGCAGGACAAGCGCATGGTGGTGATCCTGCCGGAAGCCCAGTACGAGGCATGGCTCGACGCACCGGCGCAGCGCTCGATGGTTTTCATGAACCAGTTCCCGGCCGAGCGACTGGCGATGGTCGCCGAAGCACTGCCGCCGCCGCAGGCGAAGACGAGGCCGGCGCGAGCGGCTCCGGAGCCGCCGCCACAGTCGTCGCTGTTTTGACGCTCACGCGTCGTTGACCGTCTCGTGTTCCGGCGGCATCAGGATCTCGAGGAGCTCGCAGTCGTCCGACCAGCCCACGACCGTGTGCCGGATGCCGGGTGGCTGCACCCAGCTCGAGCCCTCGACCAGGCGGTGGCGCCCGACGCCCTCGAACTCGGTCTCGAACCAGCCCTTCAGGCAATACACCATCTGGAACTGCACGTCGTGGTGGTGCCGCACGCTCAGCTCGGAACGGAAGGGGGCGATCATGCGGATCACATGAACCTGCGCCAGCCCGTTCGTCGCCGCTGCCGCCCCGAGATCCCGGTAGGCCGAGTAGTCGCGCAGGCCGCCGCTCTTGAAGTCGGCCTCCTTGAGGTGGCTGACGACGAAGTGCTGTTGGGGAGTTGGCACCCTTGCTTCCATGCTGGCCCTCGCGAGGTCGTTGGGGGGCATGAATGAAACACCCAAAGCTCGCCGAGATCAAGCCGCGCGCCTGCCCGGGCAGTCGACGTGTTAAGGTGCAGGTCGGCGTCACGGCCGATGCAGATGCGCAAACCGCGCGTCTCTTGTGTCGTACGCAGCGGCCTCTTGCGAGCCCGCCCGCGCTCCGGGCCTCACGGCCGGGGCCCACTTCCATCCACTTCCGATCCTTGACTGCCTGGTTGAACGCCGCGCGCATCAGGCCGAGCGCCAGGTTCACCGTTGCGCGAACCCGGATGTTCAGGCTGCGCGCGATCCATTCATTGATATCGTGCGTCAGAATGTCGGAATGCCTCCTGCTCGCGGGGGGCGCCTTGCATCACTTCATGAGACGAAGCCCGTTCCACTTGCCTGCATCCGTGTCCTTGGCCACCGCCACCCCGTGCGGCGCGCGCACCATGGCGTGGAGCGAAGGGCTGCGGGCTTCGAAAGGCGACGTCGGATGTGGTGGTGCGAGCGAAGAGGGCCGTTTTTCGGCCGTGCGCGCGCTGGAAACAAAAAACCCCGGCAAGTCGAAGACTGGCCGGGGTTCTTGTGCTATCGCTATGGTGCCCAGAAGAGGACTCGAACCTCCACGATGTTACTCGCTAGTACCTGAAACTAGTGCGTCTACCAATTCCGCCATCTGGGCCCACATGCTGCTTGGAATGAATCCTTGCAGCAGGTTTTGAATTTCAGGAACGAAGGAGATCATATCAAAAATATTGGCCATTCCGGCGCCTTGCTGGATGAAATTGAAGGAACCGTCCAAGGACATCGCGACGGGCACGGTTTCGTACAACGCGATGACGGCGATGCCGACATCTATCTGCCCCCCAACGAAATGCGCGCGGTGCTGCACAAGGACCGCGTCAAGGCGCGGATCGTGCGCCAGGATCGGCGCGGCCGTCCCGAGGGGCGCGTGGTTGAAATCATCGAACGGCCCGAGCAGCCGATCATCGGGCGCCTGTTGCATGAAGGCGGCGTCTGGCTGGTCGCGCCAGAAGACAAGCGCTACGGCCAGGACGTCCTGATTCCCAAGGGCGCGACCGGCACCGCGAAGGTCGGGCAGGTGGTCGTGGTGCAGCTCACCGAGCCGCCCGCGCTGTTCGGCCAGCCGGTCGGCCGCGTCAAGGAAGTGCTCGGCGAGATCGACGACCCGGGCATGGAGATCGAGATCGCGGTGCGCAAGTACGGCGTGCCGCATGAGTTTTCCGAGGCCTGCCTGGCCGAAGCGAAGGCGATTCCCGACAAGGTGCGCCCGGCCGACAAGCACGGCCGCATCGACCTCACGGACGTGCCGCTGGTCACCATCGACGGCGAGGACGCGCGCGACTTCGACGATGCCGTGTATTGCGAGCCGGCCAAGGTCGGCCGCGGCAAGGGCTGGCGCCTGCTGGTCGCGATCGCCGACGTCAGCGCCTACGTGCAGACCGGGTCGGCGATCGACATCGATGCCTACGACCGCGCGACCAGCGTCTACTTCCCGCGCCGCGTGATTCCGATGCTGCCCGAGAAGCTGTCGAACGGCCTGTGCTCGCTCAACCCCGAGGTCGAGCGTCTTTGCATGGTGTGCGACATGCTCGTGGCGGCCGACGGCGAGATCTATGCCTACCAGTTCTACCCGGCCGTGATGTGGAGCCATGCGCGCTTCACCTACACCGAGGTGGCGGCAATCCTCGGCAACACGCGCGGGCCGGAGGCCCTGAAGCGCAAGGAGCGCGTCAAGGACCTGCTGAACCTGCACGACGTCTATCGCGCGCTGCTGAAGCAGCGCGGCAAGCGCGGCGCGGTCGACTTCGAAACCACCGAGACGCAGATCATCTGCGACGACGCCGGCCGCATCGAGAAGATCGTGCCGCGCACGCGCAACGAGGCGCACCGGCTGATCGAGGAAGCCATGCTGGCGGCCAACGTCTGCAGCGCCGATTTCATCGCCGAGGGCAAGCATCCGGGCCTCTTCCGCGTGCACGAGGGCCCGACGCCCGAGAAGAAGGAAATCCTGAGCGGCTACCTGAAGGCCATGGGCGTGGGGCTGTCGATCACCGACGACCCGAAGCCGGGCGAGTTCCAGGCGATCGCCGAGGCGACCAAGGACCGGCCCGACTCGCAGCAGATCCACACGATGCTGCTGCGCTCGATGCAGCAGGCCATCTACACGCCGATCAACAGCGGCCACTTCGGTCTCGCGTACGAGGCCTACACGCACTTCACGAGCCCGATCCGCCGCTATCCCGACCTGCTGGTGCATCGCGTGATCAAGGCCATCCTCGGCAAGACCAAGTACCAGCTGCCGATGCTGCCGACGCCGGGCGAGGCGCATGCCAAGCTGGCGAAGCGGCTGGCCTCGCGCGTCAAGGCGCCCACCAGCAAGCCGCAGAAGGCGACCGTCGCACCGACCAAGGAGACGCTGGCCTGGGAGGCCGCGGGCCTGCATTGCAGCGCCAACGAACGGCGCGCCGACGAAGCCAGCCGCGACGTCGAGGCCTGGCTCAAGTGCAAGTACATGCGCGAGCACCTGGGCGAGGAGTACGGCGGCGTGGTCACGGCCGCGACCACCTTCGGCATCTTCGTCACGCTCGACGCCATGTATGTCGAGGGCCTGGTCCACATCACCGAGCTCGGCGGCGAATACTTCAAGTTCGACGAGCACCGCCAGGAGCTGCGCGGCGAGCGCACCGGCATCCGCTATGCGATCGGCACCCGGGTGCGGGTGCAGGTGAGCCGGGTCGACCTCGATGGCCGCAAGATCGATTTCCGCCTGATGCGCGAAGGCGAGGAGCTGACCGCGCGCGCCATGAAGGACAAGGGCGCGTCCACCGGCGGCGTGCCGGCCAAGGCTTCGACCAAGCGCTCGCGCAGCAAGGCCGAGGCACCCTCCGAGCGCATTGAACGCGCGGAGCGCGGCGATCGGTCCGAGCGGGTGGAGCACGTCGCTGCGGCGGCGCCACAATCCGCGATGCAGGCATTCAGAACCGCCGTCAAGAAGGCGGCCAACAAGATGAAGGGGCGCAAGCCGCGCCGCTGAAACAAGGAGCACAGGAATGAGTGGAGACAAGACAAGCCGCATCGCGGTCGTCACGGGCGCCGGCAGCGGCATCGGTCGCGCGGCCGCGCTGGCCCTGCTGGCCGATGGCTGGAGCGTGGTGCTGGCCGGCCGCCGGCCGGAGCCGCTGGAGCAGGTCGCCAAGGAATCGGGCGCCGCTGCCAGGGCCCTGGCGGTGCCCACCGACGTCGCCGATGCGGCTTCGGTCAAGGCGCTGTTCGACGCGGCGGTCGAACGCTTCGGGCGGGTCGACCTGCTGTTCAACAACGCCGGCGTCGGCAACCCGCCGGGGCCGTTCGAGGACTGGACGCCCGAGCAGTGGCAGGGCGTGGTCGACATCAACCTGACAGGCATGTTCTTCTGCATCCAGCAGGCCTTCCGCACCATGAAGGCGCAGACGCCGCGCGGCGGCCGCATCATCAACAACGGCTCGATCTCGGCCACCACGCCGCGGCCCAACTCGATCGCCTACACCGCGACCAAGCACGCCGTGAAGGGGCTGACCAAGACCGCTTCGTTGGACGGTCGCAAGTACGACATCGCCGTCGGCCAGGTCGACGTCGGCAACGCGATGACCGAACTGGCCGCCCGGATGACCAAGGGCGTGCCGCAAGCCAGCGGCGAGATCGCGATCGAGCCCGTGATCGATGTCGCCATCGTCGGGCAATCGGTGCTCTACATGGCCAACCTGCCGCTGGAAGCCAACGTGTTGTTCCACACCATCATGGCGACCAAGATGCCCTTCGTCGGGCGAGGCTAGCGCAGGGGCAGGCCACCGCCCGCCAGCGCCCCGGCGGTGAGCGGGATGCCGGCGGGCCAGCGGTCGGCCAGATCGCCGTGCGTCCAGACGGCTTCGCAGGCCGCGGCCTGCGCCGGCCGGCCGGCGGCCAGCCGGGCGCCGACCATGCCCGCCAGCACGTCGCCGGTGCCGGCCGTCGCGAGCCGCGCGTTGCCGCTGTGATTGATCACCGGCAGTTCGCCGGCTGCGGCGACGACCGTGCCGGAGCCTTTCAGCACCACCACCGCACCGAAGCGCGCCGCCAGCTGCGAGGCCGCGCCGAGGCGGTCGGCCTGGACCTGCGCGGTGCTGGTGCCGAGCAGACGCGCCGCCTCGAGCGGATGCGGGGTCATGACCGTCGCCCGGCCGGCCTGTTGCCGGGCCAGCAGCTGCGCTTGCAGGCCGGCGTCGCCGGCCACGGCGTTGAGGGCGTCCGCATCGAGCACCAGCGTGCCCGCCTCGGCGAGCACGCGCGGCAGCACGGCGGCGACCGGGCTGCCGCCGCCGCAGCCGCAGACCACCGTCATCGGACCCAGGTCCAGCGCTTCGGGGCGGCGGAACATCAGCTCGGGCCGCAGCAGGTCGATCGGCGCGATGCTGCCGTCCAGGGGGGCGACGAAGACCCGTCCGGCGCCGGCCGAGAGCGCGGCCGTGGCAGCCAGCAGGGCGGCGCCGGCCATGCCGGGCGCACCGCCGACGATCGCGACATCGCCGTAGCTGCCCTTGTGAGAGGACTGCCGCCGGATGACGTCGGGCGTCGCCCCGGGCAGCCGCGCCACCGGCGCCTCGGCACCGGGGGCCAGGCCCAAGTCGTCGAACCAGACCTCGCCGGCGGCATCGCGGCCTTGAGCGGTGAAGAGGCCGGGCTTCAAGGTCAGCAGGCTCAGGCAGATTCGACGAGGTGCCGCCGACGCTGGCGCCGGGGGCGGCAATTCGAACGACAGCACGCCGGTGTCGGTGTCCAGCCCCGAGGGCGTGTCCACGCTCAGCACCGGCACCGGGCCGGCGTGCATGCGCTGCAGCCATTCGAGCATCCGGCCTTCGGGCGCCCGGGCAGCGCCGATGCCCAGCAGGGCGTCGATCGCCAGCTCGCAGTGCGCCGGGGGCGTTTCGGCAAAGACGACGCCGGCGTCGCGTGCGCGCTGCAGCGACGCGCGGGCATCGGCCGGCCGCCGCGCGTCGTCGCCGATGCAGCTGACGACCGGCGCGAAGCCGCGCGCGCGCAGTTGCGCCGCGGCCTCGAAGCCGTCGCCGCCGTTGTTGCCGGGGCCACAGGCGATCCAGATCGTCCGTGCCTGCGGCGCGATGGCCATGGCGAGGCGCGCCACCGCCAGGCCGGCGCGCTGCATCAAGGTGTGGGGCGGCAGCGCCGCCGCGGCCGCCTGCTCGATCCGCCGCGTGGCCGCGATGTCGAACAGGTAGCCGGTGCTGGCGGACGTGATGCGGTGCATGGGGCGCCTCAGTGTTGCAGCAGGCGCTCGATGCCGAGCCCTTCGAGGTCGATGCCGGGATCCTGACCGGCGATGAGGTCGGCCAGCACCCGCGCACTGCCGCAGGACAGCGCCCAGCCGCTCGAGCCATGGCCGAGGTTGAGCCAGACGCCGGGCACTCCGCTGGCGCCGAGGATCGGCGGGCCGTCCGGCAGCATCGGGCGTGCACCCTTCCACTGCTGGACGCCGGAGCGCAGTGTCACCGCGCCCGGGAACCAGTCCTGCAGCACCTTGTAGAGCGTCTGGAGCGAGGCCGGATTCAGCTTGGCCCCGGAACCGCCGAGTTCGGCGCTCCCGGCCACTCGCACGCGCAGTCCGAGCCGCGAGATCGCCACCTTGTAGCGCTCGTCCATCACGGCGCTGCGCGGCGCGTTGAGCGGCTCGCGGATCTGGGCACTGACCGAATGGCCGTACACCGGCGCCAGCGGGATGCGCAAGCCCAGCGGCTTCAACAGCGCGGCCGAGTCGACCCCGGCACAGACCACCACGGCGTCGAAGCGATGGGCCTCGGAACCCGCCGCCAGCGACAGCGAGGTCGGGGCCGACCGGCTCATCGGCGCCAGGTCGCAATTGAAATGGAACTGGGCGCCGAGCGCCTCGGCCTCCCACTTGAGCAGCAGGGCGAACTGCCGGCAGTTGGCGACTTCGTCGTCAGGCAGGTGGATCGCACCGGCCAGCGCCGTGTCCGTGCTGAGTGCCGGCTCGATCTTGCGGGCCTCGTCGGCATCGAGCTCGCGGAAGCTGGCGCCCGCGGCCCGCAGCACCTCGAGCCCGGCCTGCACCAGTTTTTTCTCGCGCTTGGAGCGCAGCAGCACCATGTAGCCGTCGCTGCGCTCGTACTCGAGTTCGCAGGCCTCGGTGATCGCGTGCAGGCGGTTGCGGCTGTAGAAGGCCAGGCGCTGCATCCGCGAGCGGTTGGCCAGGTAGGTCTCGAGCTTGCAGGCGCGCTGCCAGCGCGCCATGAAGCCGAGGTCCCGGGACGACAGGGGCCAGCGCAGCTTGATCGCGCCATGTGTGGACAGCAGCGAGCGCAGCACCTTGCCGCGCATGCCCGGGCCGGCCCAGGGGGTGACATAGCCGGGCGCGACCACGCCCGCGTTGGCGAAGCTCGATTCTTCGGCGGCGGCGCCGCGGCGCTCGAAGACTGCCACCTCGTGGCCGTCCGAGGCCAGCTCCCATGCTGTGGTGACGCCGATGATCCCGGCTCCCACGATCGCGATTTTCATTCGTTTCTTTGGCGGTGAAATTGTGGGTCGGCGCTTCCTCCGGAAGCTGCGCCGACCCTGCCGACTTTATAGCGCCCGTTCGACCTGCCGGGCGACGGCGAGCACGGCGTCGTCGTGCAGGGCCGCATGCCACAGCATCAGGCCCACCGGCAATTCGTCCGCGGCCTGGCAAGGCAGCGAAATGGCGCAGCCGTCGAGCATGTTGACCACCGAGGGGTTGCGCAGCAGCAAGCCGTTCAAGCGGAAGAACGCGTCGTCGCGCGCCTCGCCGGGCGCGACCTCGGCGACCGGCGGCGCCGTGACCGGCACGGTGGGCGACAGCACGGCGTCAAAGGGCGAGAGCGCGCGCTCCATGCGGCCGATCCATTCGTGCCGGGCCCGGACCAGGTCGAGGTACTCGTAGGCCTTCATCGTCGCGCCCTGCAGGATCCGCCGCGCCACGCGCGGGTCGTAGCCGGCGCCGCTGCGCTCCAGCAGCAGGCGGTGCCAGGCGTAGGCCTCGGCGGGCGAGAAGCCGCCGGTGGCGTTGATCGCCGGCAGGTCGGCCAGCGCCGGCAGGTCGATCTCCTCGATTCGGGCGCCGGCCGCGCCGAGGCGGCTCAAGCTTCGTTCGAAGGCCTTGGCGACCACGGGGTCGAGGCCGTCCTGGAACAGGGAACGTGACACGGCCAGGCGGTAGGCGGCCAGCGGCGCGGCGCCGGGTGTCACGCGGCGTGCCGCGAGGATCTCGTGCGCCGTGACCGCATCCCGCACCGAGCGCGTCATGGCGCAGATGGTGTCGAGCGTGGTCGACAGGGGCAGGGCGCCCTGCGTCGGCACCAGCCGGGCGGTGCTCTTGAAGCCGACGATGCCGTTGAGCGCCGCCGGGATCCGGATCGAGCCCCCGGTATCGGAGCCGAGCCCGACGAAGGCCGCGCCGCTGGCCACCGAGATCGCGGCGCCGGACGAGGAGCCACCAGGGATCCGCGCCGTGGCGGGATCGCAGACGTTGGCCGGGGTGCCGTGATGCGGGTTGATGCCGACGCCCGAGAAGGCGAACTCGGTCATGTTGGTGCGGCCCAGCAGGGCGCCGCCGGCGGCCCGCAGGCGCGCCACGGCGACCGCGTCGGCGCGGGCGGCCGGCGAATGGGCCAGCACCACCGACCCGGCCGGCGTGGGCTGGCCGGCGACGTCGAACAGGTCCTTGACCGAGAAAGCCAGCCCGGCGAGCGGCTGGCTCGGACGGGCCGCCGCGGCTTCCCGGGCGGCTTCCTCCGACAGGAGGCGCGTGAAGGCATGAGCGCAGGCCGGAGTGGCGGCGGCGGCCAGGCTGTGCGCCATTTCGGTGCGTGCGTCCGAGGAGTTCGTCAGCAGGGCGAGGCGGGTGGCGTGCAGGTCTGGGCGCATGGTGAGAGAGGGCAGGCAGGGGGTGGGAAGAGGGGGCGAAAGGCGCGGCGTGCTATACTCCTTGGGTTTCGCCCACTGGCCGCAATGCATTGCAAGGGTCATAGCAAGGCTCATTGAGCGAGACGCATCCGCAAACCAGCCCAATCAAGGTGTTGTGAGGCTTTTCCGAATGGAAAGACGCACAAAACGGGCTGGATTTTAGACCCAACCTTTGGAGTTATTCCTATGTCGACCACCATGCGCGAAATGCTGGAAGCCGGTGTCCATTTCGGTCACCAGACCCGCTTCTGGAACCCCAAGATGGCCCCGTACATCTTCGGCCATCGCAACAAGATCCACATCATCAACCTGGAAAAGTCGCTTCCGATGTTCCAGGATGCGATGAAGTACGCCAAGCAGCTCACCGCCAACCGCGGCACGATCCTGATGGTCGGCACCAAGCGCCAGGCCCGCGAAATCGTGGCTGCCGAAGCCCGTCGCGCCGGCGTGCCCTTCGTCGACACCCGCTGGCTCGGCGGCATGCTGACCAACTTCAAGACCGTCAAGACCTCGATCAAGCGCCTGAAGGACATGAAGGCCCAGCAGGAAGCCGGCCTCGACAGCCTGAGCAAGAAAGAGCAGCTGACCTTCTCGCGCGAAATCGCCAAGCTGGAAAAGGACATCGGCGGCATCCAGGACATGACCGCGCTGCCCGACGCCATCTTCGTGATCGACGTGGGCTTCCACAAGATCGCCGTCGCCGAAGCCAAGAAGCTCGGCATCCCGCTGATCGGCGTGGTCGACTCGAACCACTCGCCTGAAGGCATCGACTACGTGATCCCGGGCAACGACGACTCGTCGAAGGCCGTCACGCTGTACGCCCGCGGCATTGCCGACGCCATCATCGAAGGCCGCAACAGCGGCGTGAACGACGTGGTCAAGGCCGTGGCCGAAGGCAGCGGCGACGAATTCGTCGAAGTCGAAGAGGGCGCTTCGGCCTGATTCGAGCTCGCTCGAGCCTGAAGAAGGGGCTTGTTGCCCCTTTTTTTTAATCTGATTTTCGCGGCCGCCCCCGGGGCGCCCGCCACTGACAAACCGAACGGAGAACACTCATGGCAACGATCACCGCAAGCATGGTTGGCGAACTGCGCGCAAAAACCGACGCCCCGATGATGGAGTGCAAGAAGGCCCTGACCGAGGCCGACGGCAACATGGACAAGGCCGAAGAGCTGCTGCGCATCAAACTCGGCAACAAGGCTGGCAAGGCCTCGGGCCGCATCACGGCCGAAGGCGTGGTCACGGCCTTCGTCGACGGCGATGCCGGCGCGATGATCGAGATCAACTGCGAGACCGACTTCGTCACCAAGAACGACAGCTTCCTCGCGATGGCCAATGCCGCCGCCATGCTGGTCGCCAAGAACAACCCGGCCGACCTGGCCGCGCTGGGCGCCCTGGCCTACGAGCAGGACGGCTTCGGCCCCACGCTCGAAGACGTGCGCAAGGGCCTGATCGGCAAGATCGGCGAGAACATGAGCTTCCGCCGCTTCAAGCGCTTCGCCGGCAACGGCAAGCTGGCGTCTTACCTGCACGGCACGCGCATCGGCGTGATGGTCGAGTTCGAAGGCGACGACACCTCGGCCAAGGATGTCGCGATGCACATCGCCGCCATGAAGCCGGTCGCGATCTCGGCATCGGACGTGCCCGCCGACCTGATCGAAAAGGAACGTGCGGTTGCCGCCGGCAAGGCCGAGGAAGACCGCAAGGTCGCCGAAGCCGCCGGCAAGCAGCCGCAGCCGGCCGACATCGTCGCCAAGCGCATCGAAGGCGGCGTGCAGAAGTACCTCAAGGAGGTCTCGCTGCACAACCAGCCTTTCGTCAAGAACGACAAGCAGACCGTCGAGCAGATGCTCAAGGCCGCCAGCACCTCGATCAAGGGCTTCACGCTCTACGTCGTCGGCGAAGGCATCGAGAAGAAGGTCGACGACTTCGCGGCCGAAGTGGCTGCGCAGGTCGCGGCCGCCAAGGCTGCGGCCTAAGTCACGCCGCAGGGCGGCAGCGCCCGTGACGCGCTGCCGCTTTTTCACAGTCACGTCTTACACTCGCCCCCGCCAACTCCAAAGGATCCATCCATGTCAGAAGCCCGCCCAGCCCACAAGCGAATCTTGTTGAAGCTGTCGGGCGAGGCGCTGATGGGTGACGACGCCTTCGGCATCAACCGAGCGACCATCGTGCGCATGGTGGGCGAGGTGGCCGAGGTCGTGAACATGGGCGTCGAGGTGGCGGTCGTGATCGGCGGCGGCAACATCTTTCGCGGCGTCGCCGGCGGCTCCGTCGGCATGGACCGCGCCACGGCCGACTACATGGGGATGCTGGCCACCGTCATGAACGCGCTGGCGCTGGCCGACGCCATGAACAAGCAGGGCCTGATCGCCCGCGTGATGTCGGCGATCGCGATCGAGCAGGTGGTCGAGCCCTACGTGCGTCCCAAGGCCTTGCAGTACCTCGAAGAGGGCAAGGTCGTGATCTTCGCGGCCGGCACCGGCAACCCCTTCTTCACGACCGACACCGCCGCTGCGCTGCGCGGCGCCGAGATCGGCGCCGAACTGGTGCTCAAGGCGACCAAGGTCGACGGCGTCTACACCGCCGACCCCAAGAAGGACCCGGAAGCGACGCGCTACACCAACCTGAGCTTCGACGAAGCCATCGCACAAAACCTCGGCATCATGGACGCCACGGCTTTCGCGCTGTGCCGCGACCAGAACCTGCCGATCAAGGTGTTCTCGATCTTCAAGAACGGCGCCCTCAAGCGCGTCGTGATGGGCGAGGACGAAGGTACCCTCGTGCACGCTTGAGGAAAATGAATCCATGACCACCATTGCAGAAATCCGCAGCGCGACCGACGCCAAGATGAACCAGTCGCTCGCCGCCTTCCAGAACAACCTGACCAAGATCCGAACCGGCCGTGCCAACCCGGCGCTGCTGGACTCGATCCATGTCGACTACTACGGCTCCGCCGTGCCGCTGTCGCAGGTGGCGAACGTGTCGCTGCTCGATTCCCGCACGATCAGCGTCCAGCCCTGGGAAAAGGGCATGGGCGCCAAGATCGAGAAGGCCATCCGCGAAAGCGACCTGGGCCTGAACCCGGCGTCGATGGGCGACCTGATCCGCGTGCCGCTGCCGCCGATGAGCGAAGAGCGCCGCAAGGAAATGACCAAGCTGGTTCGCAACGAAGGCGAGAGCGCCAAGATCGCGACGCGTAATCTGCGCCGCGACGCCAACGACGCGATCAAGAAGCTGGTCAAGGACAAGCTGGCCTCGGAAGACGACCAGAAGCGCGCCGAGACCGAGATCCAGAAGGTCACCGACCGCCACATCGCCGAAATCGACCGCTTGGTGACCGCCAAAGAAGCCGAGATCATGGCCGTCTGACATGAAGAAGATCGCACCAGCGGTTCCCCATCACATCGCCATCGTCATGGATGGCAATGGCCGCTGGGCGACGCGCCGCTTCCTGCCGCGGGTGGCGGGGCACAAGCAGGGTGTCGAGTCCCTGCGGCGCTGCGTCAAGGCCTGCGCGGCACGCGACGTCCGCGTGCTGACCGTGTTCGCCTTCTCGTCCGAGAACTGGAACCGGCCGGTCGAGGAAGTATCCGGCCTGATGGACCTGATGGTCGGCGCCCTGGGCCGCGAGGTGCCGAAGCTGAGCCAGGACGGGGTGCGGCTGCACTTCATCGGCGAGCGCGGCGGGCTGTCCGACAAGATGATCGCCGGCCTGGTCCAGGCCGAGACGGCGACCGCACACAACACCCGGCTGGTGCTCAACGTCTGCTTCAACTATGGCGGCCGCTGGGATATCGCCCGCGCCGCGGCCCAGCTGGCGGCCCGCGGCGAGCCTCTGACCGAGGCCAACCTCGACGCCGCCATGGCGCTCGCCCACGTGCCCGACCCCGACCTGTTCATCCGCACCGGCGGCGAGCAGCGGCTGTCGAACTTCCTGCTCTGGCAGAGCGCCTATGCCGAGCTGTACTTCAGCGACAAGCTGTGGCCCGAGTTCGACGAGGCGGCGCTGGACGACGCCATCGCCGCCTTCCAGCGCCGGGAGCGCCGCTACGGACAGACCTCCGAGCAGCTCGGCGCGGCCGGCTCGCGCGACCAGCAGGCCGCCTGAGCGCATGCTCAAACAACGCATCATCACGGCGATCGTCCTGCTGGCGATCCTGCTGCCCGCGCTGTTCTACCCCTCGTACGTGCCCTTCGCCTGCGTGATGCTGGTGCTGATCGGCGCCGCCGCCTGGGAGTGGGGCCGCCTCAACGACTACGGCCCGCGCATGTCGCTGTTCCTCGGTGCCGAGATGGTGCTCCTGTGCGGGCTGTCCTGGTGGCTGGGCCTGCTGCAGGGCTCGCTGCTCGGCGTCTGGATCGTCGCCAGCGCGGCCTGGGTGCTCGGCGGCGCCGCGCTGCTGCGCGTGGCGGTGCCGGGATGGCCGCGCGTGCCCCGGGGCTTGCGCCTGGTCGGCGGATTGCTGGCGCTCTGGGTCGCCTGGCTGGCCGCGGTGCAGGCCCGCATGGTCGGCATCAACTTCCTGCTCTCGATCCTGGTGCTGGTCTGGGTCGCCGACGTCTTCGCCTATTTCACCGGCCGCGCCTTCGGGCTCAAGTTCACCCGCAGCAAGCTGGCCCCGACCATCAGTCCCGGCAAGAGCTGGGAGGGTGTCTGGGGCGGCATGGCCGGCGTGGTCGTGCTCGCGCTGGCCTGGGCCTGGAGCGACTCGGCCGCCCAGGCCGGCGTCGCCAGCCTCTACACGCGGTTGGCCGAACGCGGCTGGTGGCTGCTGCTGATCGGGGCCGTCTTCATGGCGGCCATGAGCGTGGTCGGCGACCTGGTCGAGTCGCTGATCAAGCGCAGCGCGGGCGCCAAGGACAGCAGCGCCTTGCTGCCCGGCCACGGCGGCGTCCTCGACCGGATCGACGCGTTGTTGCCGACGCTGCCGATCGCCATGATGTTGGCCTTCCTATGAATTCAGTCAAACAACGCGTCACGGTGCTCGGTTCGACCGGCTCCGTCGGCGTCAGCACGCTCGACGTGATCGCGCGCCATGCCGGGCGCTTCGAGGTCTTCGCCCTGTCGGCCGCCACCAAGGTGGACGAACTGCTGGCCCAGTGCGTGCGTTTCTCGCCGCAGTTCGCGGTGATGGCGAGCGCGCCGCACGCCGCGCTCCTGGCCGAGAAGATCCGCCACAGCGGCTTGCCGACCCGGGTGCTGAGCGGCGCGGCCGCGATCGAGGAGATCGCCGCGCACCCGCAGACCGATGCGGTCATGGCCGCCATCGTCGGCGCCGCGGGACTCGGCCCCTGCCTGGCGGCCGCGCGGGCAGGAAAGCGGCTGCTGCTCGCCAACAAGGAAGCGCTGGTGGTCGGCGGCGAGCTGTTCATGCGCACGGTGCACGAGGGCGGCGCCACACTGCTGCCGATCGACAGCGAGCATTCGGCGATCTTCCAGTGCCTGCCCGAGGACCGCGCCACCTGGGCCGAACGGGTCGACCACGTGCTGTTGACCGCATCGGGCGGACCGTTCCGGCAGCGCGATCCGCGCACGCTGGCCGAGATCACGCCCGAGCAGGCCTGCGCGCATCCGAATTTCTCGATGGGGCGCAAGATCTCGGTCGACTCGGCCACCATGATGAACAAGGCGCTCGAGGTGATCGAGGCTCGCTGGCTGTTCGACCTGACGCCCGAGCAGGTCAAGGTGGTCATCCATCCGCAGCAGATCATCCACTCGATGGTGCAGTTCCAGGATTCGTCGGTGATCGCGCAACTCGGCACGCCCGACATGCGGGTCCCGATCGCCTGCGGCCTGGCCTGGCCGGAGCGCATCGAGAGCGGTGCCGGCAAGCTGGATTTCGCGTCGCTGGCGGCCCTGACCTTCGAAGCCGCCGACGAGGCGCGCTTTCCCGGGCTGCACCTGGCATGGCATGCACTTCGGGCCGCCCCGGGCACCACGGCGGTGCTGAACGCCGCCAATGAAGTGGCGGTCGAGGCCTTTCTCGAGCGTCGGCTGCGCTTCGACCGCATTCATGCGGTCAACCTGGAAACTTTGGAGCGCGTGCGGCCCTCCAAGCTTTCGTCGCTCGGGGATTTGCTGGCCCTCGACGCCAGTGCCCGCGACGCAGCCCGTGCCACGGCGCTTCGTTTCGCGACCTGACCCACCAACCCGGGGAACCCGATGCTCACAGTCGTTGCCTTCATCGTCGCCCTCGGCCTGCTCATCGCCGTGCACGAGTACGGCCACTACCGGGTCGCGGTGGCCTGCGGCGTCAAGGTGCTGCGCTTCTCGGTCGGGTTCGGCAAGACGCTTTATCGCTGGCAGCCCAAGCGCCAGCATCCGGGCCAGACCACCGAGTTCGTGATCGGCGCCTTCCCCCTGGGCGGCTACGTGAAGATGCTCGACGAGCGCGAGGGCCCGGTGCCGGCCGAGGAGCGCCACCGCGCCTTCAACACCCAGCCGTTGCGCTCGCGGGCCGCCATCGTGGCGGCCGGACCGATCGCCAACCTGCTGCTGGCGGTCGTCCTCTACACGCTGGTCAACTGGATCGGCGTCCAGGAACCGGCCGCGACCCTGGCCCGGCCGGTCGCCGCATCGCTGGCCGAACAGGCCGGACTGAAAGGCGGCGAACACATCGCGCGGGCGGGCTTCGACGGCGAGCTCGACGCCGTCCAGTCCTTCGAAGACCTGCGCTGGCGCATGACCCGCGGCGCCCTCGATGGCCGCGACCTGACGCTCGAGATCGCGGGCGAGGGCGGGGGCCCGGCGCGCGAACTGGTGCTGCCTTTGAGCCGGATCGAGGCCAAGGATGCGGACGCTCAGATGTTCCGCAAGATCGGCCTCATCACGCCGATGACCCGCCCCGAGATCGGCGAGGTGATGCCCGGCAGCGCCGCCGAGCGCGCGGGACTGCGCAATGGCGACCTGGTGCGCCTGGTCGGCACGACGCCGATCGTCGATGGCCAGCAGTTGCGCGACATCATCCGGGCTTCGGTCGATGGCGGCCAGCCGCGCATGCAGACCTGGCAGGTCGAGCGCGGCGGGCAGTCGCTGCGCATCGATGTCACGCCCGAGCTGCGCGACGAACCCAGCGGCAAGATCGGCCGCATCGGTGCCTATGTCGGCGCGCCGCCCGCGATGGTGCTGGTGCGCCAGGGCGTGGTCGACGGCGTCTGGCGCGGCGTGGTCCGAACCTGGGAGGTTTCGGCGCTGACCGTGCGCATGATGGGCAAGATGGTCATCGGCGAGGCCTCGCTCAGGAATCTCAGCGGACCGCTCACGATCGCCGACTACGCCGGCAAGTCCGCCAGCCTCGGCTTGACGCAGTACATGGTGTTCCTGGCCCTGATCAGCGTGAGCCTGGGGGTGCTGAACCTCATGCCGCTGCCGGTCCTCGATGGTGGACACCTGATGTATTATCTTTGGGAGGGCCTGACCGGCAAGAGCGTCTCCGACGCCTGGATGGAAAGGTTTCAGCGCGGCGGTGTCGCGCTGCTGCTGGTCATGATGTCGATCGCACTCTTCAACGACGTCACGCGGCTCTTTGGTTAACTTTTCTGCCAGCCCTTTCCGGCCCTGGCGCAATTCACAGATGAACACAACAATCAGTCGCTTTCGCCTGCGCAGCGTTGCCGCGGTAGTGGCCAGCGCCCTGGCGGCCACGGCAGCCTGGGCGGTCGAGCCTTTCACCGTGCGCGACATTCGGGTCGAAGGCCTGCAGCGCGTCGAGCCGGGAACCATCTTCGCCTCGATGCCCTTGCGCGTGGGCGATATCTACAACGACGACCGCGGCTCGGCCGCGATCCGGGCGCTGTTCGACCTCGGCCTGTTCAAGGACGTGCGCATCGACATCAACGGCAACGTGCTGGTGGTGATCGTCGAGGAGCGGCCGACCATCGCCGACGTCGACTTCGTCGGCACCAAGGAATTCGACAAGGCGAACCTGCAAAAGGCCCTGCGCGAAGTCGGCCTGGCCGACGGCCGCCCCTACGACAAGGCGCTGGCCGACCGGGCCGAGCAGGAGCTCAAGCGCCAATACGTGAGCCGCAGCCTCTACAACGCCCAGGTCGTGACCACGGTCACGCCGATCGAGCGCAACCGCGTCAACCTGACCTTCACCGTGACAGAAGGCGAGCCCGCGCGCATCCGCGAAGTGCACATCGCCGGCAACAAGGACTTCAGCGAATCGACCCTGCTGAGCCTGTTCGACCAGGACAGCGGCGGCTGGCTCAGCTGGTACACCAAGTCGAACCAGTATTCGCGCGCCAAGCTCAATGCCGACCTCGAGACGCTGCGTTCGTACTACCTGTCGCGCGGCTACCTCGAGTTCCGCATCGACTCGACGCAGGTCGCGATCTCGCCCGACCGGCAAGACCTCTCGGTCACGGTCAACATCAGCGAAGGCGAGAAGTTCGTGGTCTCCGGCGTGAAGCTCGACGGCAACTACCTCGGCCGCGACGAAGAGTTCAAGACCCTGGTCACGATCAAGCCCGGCGAGCCGTACAACGCCGAGCAGGTCGCCCAGACCACGAAGGCCTTCTCCGACTACTTCGGCTCTTTCGGCTATGCCTTCGCCCGCGTGCAGGCCACGCCCGAGATCGACCGCACCACCAACCGGGTGGCGCTGACGCTCAAGGCCGAGCCCGAGCGCCGGGTCTACGTGCGCCGCGTGGCCGTGGGCGGCAACAACCGCACCCGCGACGAAGTGATCCGGCGCGAGTTCCGCCAGTACGAGGCCTCCTGGTACGACGGCGACAAGATCAAGCTGTCGCGCGACCGGGTCGACCGGCTCGGCTACTTCACCGAAGTCACGGTCGACACCCAGGAAGTTCCGGGCGTGCCCGACCAGGTCGACCTGACGGTCAACGTGATCGAGAAGCCGACCGGCTCGCTGCAGCTGGGCGCCGGTTTCTCGAGTGCCGACAAGATCAGCCTGACCTTCGGCATCTCGCAGGAAAACGTGTTCGGCTCGGGCAACTATCTCGGTGTTCAGATCAACACCAGCAAGTACAACCGCACGCTGTCCCTGGTGACGACCGATCCCTACTTCACCAAGGAAGGGATCTCGCGCACCATCAGCCTCTACACCGCGACCACGCAGCCTTACTACGGCAACATCGACGGCAACTACAGGCTGACCACCGAGGGCGGGAACATCCGCTTCGGCGTGCCGTTCAGCGAACGCGACACGGTGTTCTTCGGCGCCGGCGTGGAGCGCTACCGCTTCGACCCGGGCACCTCGTTCGCCGGCTACGTGCCCTTTTCGTACCAGCAGTACTTCGGCTGCATCGCGCCGAACGGCCAGCTGGGCGTGATCTATTGTGGCAACCCCACGGTCTCGGGGGTCCCGTTGTCCATCGGCTGGGCCCGCGACAATCGCGACAGCGCGCTGGTCCCGACCACCGGCGTGCTGCAGAGCGCCAACCTCGAGGTCGGCGTCGGCTCGGACATGAAGTACTACAAGGCCGGCTACAAGTACCAGCAGTACTTCCCGCTGAACAAGCAGTACACCTTCGCGATCAACGGAGACTTCGGCTACGCCGGCGCCTTCAGCGGCCAGCAGTTCCCGATCTTCAAGAACTACTACGCCGGCGGCCTGGGTTCGGTGCGCGGCTTCGAGCAGAACTCGCTCGGCCCGCGCGACATCCCGTTATTCGGCCAGACCGTAGGCGCGGCGCTGGGTGGCATCAAGAAGGCGATCTTCAACGCCGAACTGAGCACGCCGTTCCCGGGCGCCGGCAACGACCGCACCCTGCGCCTGTACGGCTTCATGGATGCCGGTAACGTGTTCGGCGACCGCACCCCCTGGTCGACCAACGCCCAATGGGATTCGATCAACAAGATCCGGGCGTCGGTGGGCCTGGGCATCAGCTGGATTTCGCCGCTCGGGCCGCTGCGCATCGCCTATGCCTTCCCGGTCGTCTACGAGAAGGGGGATGTCGCCCAGCAGATCCCGGAGGATAGAATTCAACGCCTGCAATTCCAGATCGGAACGACCTTCTAATGACTCCACTGCTTCGTGCCGCCGGTGCGCTGCTTGTTCCTGTCTTCATGGCGGCGGGGCTGCCGGCTGCCCATGCGCAGGAAACCTTCCGCATCGGATTCGTCAATCCTGACCGGGTGCTGCGCGAGGCGCAGCCGGCGAAAGCCGCCCAGGCCAAGCTCGAGGCCGAGTTCCTCAAGCGCGAAAAGGATCTGACGGCGCAGGGCGCGGCATTGAAGGCGGCTTCCGAGCAGTTCGAGCGCGAGGCTTCGACCTTGTCCGAGAGCCAGCGCGTGACCCGCCAGCGGCAGCTGGTCGACCAGGACCGCGACTTCCAGCGTCGCCGTCGCGAATTCCAGGAAGATCTGAACGCACGCAAGAACGAAGAGTTGCAGCAGGTCTACGAGCGCGCCAACCGTGTGGTCAAGCAGGTGGCCGAGGCCGAGAAGTACGACGCCATCCTCCAGGAGGCGATCTACATCAACCCCAAGCACGACATCACCGAAAAGGTGATCAAGGCGCTCAACGCCTCGAGCAACACGCCCACCAACACGTCGGCCAATGGGTCGACCCCGGCCGGCGGCAAGTAGCGCCGCGAAAACGGCGTGGCACTGCGGCTAGGCGCAATCGTTGAGGCCCTCGGAGGCGATCTCCAGGGCGACCCCGGGCTGTCGATCGAGCGCCTGTCGCCGCTGGCGACGGCCGAGGGCGATGCGATCGCCTTCCTGAGCCATCCCAAGTACCAGAAGGAACTCGCAGCCTCCCGGGCCGCCTGCGTGATCGTGGCCCCGGCGATGCGCGAAGCCGCCGCCGCGCGCGGCGCCTTCATCGAGACGCCCGATCCCTATCTCTATTTCGCCCGCCTGACCCAGCTCTGGAAGAAGGCCCATGCCAGGCCCGAGGCCCAGCGCATCCACCCCAGTGCGGTGATCGACCCCGAAGCCGTCATCGACCCCAGCGCCCGGATCGGCGCGCTGTGCGTGGTCGAGCGCGGGGCCCGCATCGGGGCCGACACGGTGCTCAAGTCCGGTGTCACCGTGAGCGAGGACTGCGTCATCGGCGCCCGCTGCCTGCTGCATCCGGGCGTGGTGATCGGCGCCGACGGCTTCGGACTCGCGCCCCATGAAGGGGCCTGGGTCAAGATCGAGCAACTGGGCGCAGTGCGCATCGGCGACGACGTCGAGATCGGCGCCAACACCTGCATCGATCGCGGCGCCCTCGGGGACACCGTGATCGAGGACGGTGTCAAGCTCGACAACCTGATCCAGATCGGCCACAACGTGCGCATCGGCAAGCACACCGCGATGGCCGGCTGCGCCGCGGTGGCGGGCAGCGCCACCATCGGCGCCCACTGCACGTTGGGCGGCCGGGCCGGCGTGCTCGGGCACCTGACGATCGCCGACCACGTGAACATCTCGTCGAACTCGCTGGTGACGCGCTCCATCCACAAGCCCGGCCACTACACCGGCGTGTTTCCCATCGACGACAATGCGACCTGGGAGAAAAACGCTGCCACGCTCAAGCAACTGCACAGTCTGCGGGAGCGCCTCAAGGCGCTGGAAAAAATGACGATGCAGGACAAGAAATCATGACGACGCTCGATATCCATCAAATTCTCAAGCTGCTGCCTCACCGATACCCGTTCCTCCTGGTGGACCGCGTGCTCGAGATGGAAAAGGGCAAGCGCATCACGGCACTCAAGAACGTGACCATGAACGAGCCCTTCTTCAACGGCCACTTCCCGCATCGCCCGGTGATGCCAGGCGTGCTGATGCTCGAGGCCATGGCACAGGCGGCGGCGCTGCTGTCCTTCCATTCGCTGGACATCGTGCCCGACGACAACACGGTCTACTACTTCGCCGCCATCGACGGCGCCCGTTTCAAGCGGCCGGTCGAGCCCGGCGACCAGCTCACGCTGGAGGTCGAGATCGAGCGCATGAAGGCCGGCATCTCCAAGTTCAAGGGGCGCGCGCTGGTCGGTGCCGAACTGGCCTGCGAAGCGACACTGATGTGCGCGATGCGCCAGATCAACTGATCCTGCCGGCATGACCCTGATTCATTCGACGGCGATCGTCGACCCGCAGGCCGAACTCGACCCGACGGTCAGCGTCGGTCCCTACGCCGTGATCGGCCCGCACGTACGGGTCGGCGCCGGCACCACGATCGGCGCGCACTGCGTGATCGAGGGCAGGACCACCATCGGCCGCGACAACCGGATCTTCCAGTTCGCATCGCTGGGCGCGGTGCCGCAAGACAAGAAATACGCCGGCGAACCCACGCGACTGGTCATCGGCGATCGCAACGTGATCCGCGAGTTCTGCACCTTCAATATCGGCGTGCCGGGGGCAGGCGGCGTCACGCGGGTGGGCAACGACAACTGGATCATGGCCTACACGCACATCGCGCACGACTGCCGCGTCGATGACCACACCACGCTCGCGAACAACACGACCTTGGCCGGCCACGTGCACTTGGCCGACTGGGTGACGGTGGGCGGGCTGACCGGTATCCACCAGTTCGTGTCGGTCGGTGCCCATGCGATGCTCGGTTTTGCCAGCGCGGTCTCGCAGGACGTGCCGCCCTTCATGCTGGTGGACGGCAATCCGCTCGCCGTGCGCGGGTTCAACGTGGTCGGCTTGCGCCGCCGGGAGTTCTCGCCCGCCCGGATCGCGGCGGTCAAGCAGATGCACCGCCTGTTGTACCGGCAGGGCAAGACGCTGGACGAGGCACGCATCGCGATCGAGGCGCTGGCCGCCGAAACGCCCGAATCGGCGCCCGACGTCGCGGTGATGAGCGAATTTCTCGCCGGCGCCACCCGCGGCATCGCGCGCTGAGTTGTCGCATGCCTGAAACGCAGCGGCAGTTTTCGCTGGTCGCCGGCGAGGCTTCGGGCGACCTGCTGGCGGGCCTGATGCTCGATGGCCTGCAGGCGCGCTGGCCCGCGATGAAGGCCGTCGGCATCGGGGGACCCCAGATGCTCTCGCGCGGTTTCGAAAGCTGGTGGCCGCAGGAGAAGCTCGCCGTCAGCGGCTATGTCGAGGTGCTGCGGCACTACGCCGAGATCGCCGGCATCCGGCGCCAGTTGCGGGCCCGGCTGCTGCGCGAGCGGCCCGAGATCTTCATCGGTGTCGACGCGCCCGATTTCAACCTCGATCTCGAAGCCGGCCTGCGCGAGCGCGGCATCAAGACCGCGCATTTCGTCTGTCCCTCGATCTGGGCCTGGCGGCCGGAGCGGGTCGTCAAGCTGCGCGCGGCCGCCGACCACGTGCTGTGCATCTTCCCGTTCGAGCCGGCCTTGCTCGAGCAGCACGGGATTGCCGCCACCTACGTGGGCCATCCGCTGGCCAAGGTGATCCCGATGACGCCCGATCGCGAGGCCGCGCGCAAGGCGCTCGGGCTCGACCCGGACGCCGAAGTGGTCGCCATCCTGCCCGGCAGCCGGCGCTCGGAAGTGCGCCAGCTGGCGCCCATGTTCTTCGCCGCCGCCGCCCTCATGCTGACAGCGCGGCCCGGGCTGCGCTTCATCTGCCCGGTGTTGCCGAACCTGCGCCCGGAGATGGAGCAGATCCTGGGCGCCAGCGAGCTGGCCGGCCGCGTGACCCTGCTCGACCGCCAGTCCCACGCCGCGCTGGCGGCGTGCGACGTCACGCTGATCGCCAGCGGCACGGCGACCCTCGAGGCGGCGCTGTTCAAGCGCCCCATGGTGATCTCCTACCGCGTGAACTCGCTGACCTGGCGGCTGGTGATGCAGCGCAAGCAGCTGCAGCCGTGGGTCGGCCTTCCCAACATCCTCAGCGGCGAGTTCGTGGTGCCCGAAATTCTCCAGGACGCCGCCACGCCGCAGGCGCTGGCCGAGGCGACGCTGGCCTGGCTGGCTTCACCGGACAAGGTTCACGCCTTGCAACAACGTTTTTGCGCGATGCATGCCGAATTGCTGCGCGATACGCCCACACTGTGCGCCGATGCGATCCAGAAAGTTCTTGCAGGCTGAGCAGGCGACGCTGGTCTGGGACGGTCCCGGCCTCATGGCCGGGGTCGACGAGGCCGGCCGTGGCCCGCTGGCCGGGCCGGTGGTGGCGGCGGCCGTCATCCTCGACGACCTGCGGCCGATCCGTGGCCTGGCCGATTCCAAGACGCTGACCGCCCGGCAGCGCGAGCGCCTGCACGACCAGATCCTGGCCAAGGCGCTGTGCTGCTCGGTGGCGCAGGCCAGCGTCGAGGAGATCGACACCCACAACATCCTGCAGGCCACGATGCTGGCGATGCGGCGCGCGGTCGAGGGGCTGCGGCTGAAGCCGGTCAAGGTGCTGGTCGACGGCAACCGGCTGCCGACGCTGAACGTGCTGGCCGAAGCCATCGTCAAGGGTGACGCCCGGGTCAAGGCGATCTCGGCTGCCTCGATCCTGGCCAAGGTGCACCGCGACCGGCTGTGCGAGGAACTGCACGCCGAATTTCCGCACTACGGCTTTGCCGGCCACAAGGGCTACGGAACGCCGGAGCACCTCGAGGCGCTGCTGCGCCACGGCGCCTGCGTCCACCACCGCAAGTCGTTCAGCCCGGTCGCCGCGGCGCTGGCGCGCGTCTCCGCACCGGCCGAGGATATGGCCAGTTTTGGTGGAGACCTTCGATGAGCGTCGACGAGGTCAGCCACGTCACGTCGAAGGACAACCCGCTGCTCAAGGAATTGCGCAAGCTGGCGCACGACCCCGGCGCCTACCGCAAGGCCGGCCGGATCTGGCTCGAAGGCGACCACCTGTGCCGGGCGGCCCGCGAGCGCGGCGTGCGGCCGGCGGTGGCCGTGTTCGCCGAATCGCTCTGGCCCGCGGCGCGCCACGAATGGGCCGGCGCCGCGCCGAAGACGGTGGTGCTGGCCGATGCCTTGCTGGCGGGCGTCAGCGGGCTCGAATCGCCGGCGCCGATGGGTTTCGTGCTCGACCTGCCGGACCGGCCCGCGGTCGCGCCGAGGTCGCCCACCGTGGTGCTCGATCGGCTGCAGGATGCCGGCAACGTGGGCTCGATCCTGCGCAGCGCCGCCGCCTTCGGCTTTGCGCAGGTCATCGCGCTCAAGGGCACGGCGGCGCTGTGGGCGCCCAAGGTGCTGCGCGCCGGCATGGGGGCGCATTTCGGCCTGCGGCTGATCGAAGGGGTCGAGATCGAGGTCCTCGATGCGCTCGAAGTGCCGATGATCGCCACCAGCTCGCACCGCGGCGACTGGCTGCACCGGGCCGAACTGCCATTTCCCTGCGCCTGGCTGATGGGGCATGAAGGGCAGGGCGTGTCGGCTGCCCTGGAGGCGCGGGCGGCGCGCCATGTCCGCATCGCCCAGCCGGGTGGCGAAGAGTCGCTCAACGTCGCCGCGGCGGCGGCGATCTGCTTGTATGCAAGTGCTGCCGCAGCAGATTCCAGGGCCGCGGGCCGGCTATAATCAAGGGCTTTCCCGCTCACACCCCGCCCACAGCGCACGCAAGCCAACTCCTCGACGAAGGTCGCAGCCCAAAGTCTTTCTTGGGTTCGCTTTGGGCGTCATCCATCCGGAGATCCCAGTGCTTTTGTCTCTCAAGGGAAAATTCCCGCCCGCCATCCTGGCGCTTGCAGACGGCACGGTCTTTCTCGGCAACTCGATCGGCGCCACCGGCGCCACGACCGGCGAAGTGGTGTTCAACACCGCCATGACCGGTTACCAGGAAATCCTGACCGACCCGAGCTATTGCCAGCAGATCGTGACCCTCACGTATCCGCACATCGGCAACTACGGCGTCAACGAGGAAGACATCGAGTCCGACAAGATCCATGCCGCCGGCCTGATCATCAAGGACCTGCCGCTGGTCGCGTCCAACTTCCGCAAGACCGCGACGCTGAGCGACTACCTGGTGCGCGGCAAGACGGTCGCGATCGCCGACATCGACACCCGCAAGCTGACCCGCCACCTGCGCACGAACGGGGCCCAGAACGGCTGCATCCTGGGCCTCGCCGAAGGCGAGAAGGTCACGCAGGCCCTGATCGACAAGGCCGTGGCCGCCGCCAAGGCCGCGCCGAGCATGGCCGGCTTGGACCTCGCCAAAGTGGTGTCGGTCAAGGAAACCTACGAGTGGACCCAGACCGAGTGGAAGCTGGGCTCGGGCTACGGCGTGCAGATCACGCCCAAGTTCCACGTCGTGGCCTTCGACTACGGCGTCAAGAAGAACATCTTGCGCATGATCGCCCAGCGCGGCGCGCGCATCACCGTGGTGCCGGCCCAGACACCCGCGGCCGACGTGCTCAAGCTGCGCCCCGACGGCATCTTCCTGGCCAACGGCCCGGGCGACCCGGAGCCCTGTGACTACGCGATCTCGGCGGTCAAGGAACTGATCGAGACCGGCATCCCGACCTTCGGCATCTGCCTGGGCCACCAGATCATGGCGCTGGCCTCGGGTGCCAAGACCTTCAAGATGAAGTTCGGCCACCATGGCGCCAACCATCCCGTGAAGGACCTGGACAACGGCCGCGTCAGCATCACCAGCCAGAACCACGGCTTCGCGGTCGACGAGAAGACCCTGCCGGCCAACCTGCGCCCGACCCACATCAGCCTGTTCGACAACACGCTGCAGGGCCTGGCGCGCACCGACCGCCCGGCCTTCTGCTTCCAGGGCCACCCCGAGGCCTCGCCCGGCCCGCATGACATCGGCTACCTGTTCGACCGCTTCACGGCACTCATGCAAAGTCACAAAGAAGGACAGAAGAATGCCTAAGCGCACAGACCTGAAGAGCATCCTCATCATCGGCGCCGGCCCGATCATCATCGGCCAGGCCTGCGAATTCGACTACTCCGGCGTGCAGGCCTGCAAGGCGCTGCGCGAGGAGGGCTACAAGGTCATCCTGATCAACAGCAACCCGGCGACGATCATGACCGACCCGGCCACGGCCGACGTCATCTACATCGAGCCGATCAGCTGGCAGACGGTCGAGAAGATCATCGCCAAGGAGCGTCCCGACGCGATCCTGCCGACCATGGGCGGCCAGACCGCGCTCAACTGCGCGCTCGACCTGTGGCGCAACGGCGTGCTCGACAAGTACAAGGTCGAGCTGATCGGCGCCACGCCCGAGGCCATCGACAAGGCCGAGGACCGGCTGAAATTCAAGGACGCGATGACCAAGATCGGTCTCGGTTCGGCCCGTTCGGGCATCGCGCATTCGATGGACGAGGCCTGGGCCGTCCAGAAGAGCGTCGGCTTCCCGACCGTGATCCGCCCCAGCTTCACGCTCGGCGGCACCGGCGGCGGCATCGCCTACAACCCCGAAGAGTTCGAGATCATCTGCAAGCGCGGCCTGGAAGCCTCGCCCACCAACGAGCTGCTGATCGAAGAGTCGCTGCTCGGCTGGAAAGAGTACGAGATGGAGGTCGTGCGCGACAAGGCCGACAACTGCATCATCGTCTGCTCGATCGAGAATCTCGACCCGATGGGCGTGCACACCGGCGACTCGATCACGGTGGCGCCGGCCCAGACCCTGTCCGACAAGGAATACCAGATTCTCCGCAACGCCTCGCTGGCGGTGCTGCGCGAGATCGGCGTCGACACCGGCGGCTCGAACGTGCAGTTCTCGATCAACCCGAAGGACGGCCGGATGGTCGTCATCGAGATGAACCCGCGCGTCTCGCGTTCGTCCGCGCTGGCCTCCAAGGCCACCGGCTTCCCGATCGCCAAGGTCGCGGCCAAGCTGGCCGTCGGCTACACGCTCGACGAGCTGCGCAACGAGATCACCGGCGGCGCCACGCCGGCCAGCTTCGAGCCCAGCATCGACTACGTGGTCACCAAGATCCCGCGCTTCGCCTTCGAGAAATTCCCGCAGGCCGATTCGCGCCTGACGACCCAGATGAAGTCGGTCGGCGAGGTGATGGCGATGGGCCGCACCTTCCAGGAGTCGTTCCAGAAGGCCCTGCGCGGCCTCGAGGTCGGCGTCGACGGCCTGAACGAGAAGACGCAAGACCGCGAAGTGCTCGAGAAGGAGCTCGGCGAGCCCGGCCCCGACCGCATCTGGTACGTCGGCGATGCCTTCGCGATGGGCCTGAGCGTCGACGAGGTGTTCGCGCTCACCAAGATCGACCCCTGGTTCCTGGTGCAGATCGAGGAGATCGTGAAGATCGAGCTCGAACTCGAAACCAAGTCGCTGGGCGATATCGACAAGGCGACCCTGCTCGCGCTCAAGAAGAAGGGCTTCTCCGACCGCCGCCTGGCGCGCCAGCTGAAGACCACCGACACCGCGGTCCGCGAGAAGCGCCGCGCGCTCGGCGTGCGCCCGGTCTACAAGCGGGTCGACACCTGCGCGGCCGAGTTCGCGACCAACACCGCCTACATGTACTCGACCTACGAGGACGAGTGCGAGGCCGCGCCGACCGACAAGAAGAAGATCATGGTGCTCGGCGGCGGCCCGAACCGCATCGGCCAGGGCATCGAATTCGACTACTGCTGCGTGCATGCGGCGCTGGCGATGCGCGAGGACGGCTACGAGACCATCATGGTCAACTGCAATCCCGAGACCGTCTCGACCGACTACGACACCAGCGACCGGCTCTACTTCGAGCCGCTGACGCTCGAAGACGTACTGGAGATCGTCGACAAGGAAAAGCCGACCGGCGTGATCGTGCAGTACGGCGGCCAGACCCCGCTCAAGCTCGCGCTCGACCTGGAAGCCAACGGCGTGCCGATCATCGGCACCAGCCCCGACATGATCGACGCCGCCGAAGACCGCGAGCGCTTCCAGAAGCTGCTGCACGAGCTCGGCCTGCGCCAGCCGCCGAACGCCACCGCGCGCACCGAACCGGAAGCGCTCGAGAAGGCCGCGGCGCTGGGCTATCCGCTGGTGGTGCGCCCGAGCTACGTGCTCGGCGGCCGGGCGATGGAGATCGTCCACGAGCAGCGCGACCTCGAGCGCTACATGCGCGAGGCGGTCAAGGTCAGCAACGATTCGCCGGTGCTGCTCGACCGCTTCCTCAACGACGCGGTCGAATGCGACGTCGACTGCCTGCGCGATGCCGAAGGCACGACCCTGATCGGCGGCGTGATGGAGCACATCGAGCAGGCCGGCGTCCACTCGGGCGATTCCGCCTGCTCGCTGCCGCCCTACAGCCTGAAGGCCGAGACCGTGGCCGAGCTCAAGCGCCAGAGCGCCGCGATGGCCAAGGCCCTGAACGTGGTCGGGCTCATGAACGTCCAGTTCGCGATCCAGGAAAAGGACGGCCAGGACGTGATCTACGTCCTCGAGGTCAATCCGCGCGCTTCGCGCACCGTGCCCTACGTGAGCAAGGCGACCGGCATCCAGCTGGCCAAGGTCGCGGCGCGCTGCATGGCCGGCCAGTCGCTGAAGTCGCAGGGCGTCACCAAGGAAGTCACGCCGCCGTACTTCAGCGTCAAGGAGGCCGTGTTCCCGTTCGTCAAGTTCCCGGGTGTCGACACCATCCTCGGCCCCGAGATGAAGTCCACCGGCGAAGTGATGGGCGTGGGCAAGACCTTCGGCGAGGCCTTCGTGAAGTCGCAGATCGGCGCCGGCACCATCCTGCCGAAATCGGGCAAGGTGTTCGTGTCGGTCAAGAACAACGACAAGGCACGTGCCGTCGAGGTCGCACGCGGCCTGGCCAAGCTGGGCTTCGAGCTGATCGCGACCAAGGGCACGGCGGCGGCGATCAACGCCGCGGGCATCGCCTGCGCGGTGGTCAACAAGGTGACCGAAGGCCGCCCGCACATCGTCGACATGATCAAGAACAACGAGATTGCGCTGGTCATCAACACGGTCGAAGAGCGCCGCAACGCGATCGCCGATTCGCGCCAGATCCGCACGTCGGCGCTGCTGGCCCGCGTGACCACCTTCACCACGATCTTCGGCGCCGAGGCGGCGGTCGAAGGGATGCAGCACATGGACGAGCTGGGTGTCATCTCGATCCAGGAAATGCACGCGCAGCTGGCCTGATCGAGCGCAAGGTCTTGTCGGCGGGATGGCCGCAGAATAAGGTCGAAGGAGACTTTTGCATGGAGAACCAACTCGTCGAGCTCGCGCTGAGCGACTGGGACGCGGCCACGCCGAACGAGGCGTGGATCGCGGCGCTCGAGGCCGGCAAGGTGCTGTACTTTCCACAGCTCGGCTTCCAGTTGCGGCCCGAAGAGCAGGCGCTGCTGTCGCCCGCCGTGCTGTCGCCCGACGTGCGCAACATCAGCCTGGACGCCAACGGCCGGATCAAGGGCGTGGCCGGCGACGAGGCGCGGCAACAGGCGGTGGCCGCCATGGTCGGGCGCTTCCGGACCCAGGCGCAGGCCTTGATACACGGCCTGCTGCCGCACTACGTGCCCGCCCTGCGCCTGGCGCCGACCAGCTACCGGCCGGCGCAGGTCGAGACGCGCGTCCAGTCGTGGCGCGCCGACGACCGCCGCCTGCACGTGGATTCGTTTCCGTCGCGCCCCAACTACGGCGAGCGCATCCTGCGCGTCTTCACCAACGTCAATCCGCAGGGGGCGCCCCGGGTCTGGCGGGTCGGCGAGCCGTTCGAGGCGGTCGCCGCGCGCTTCCTGCCCCGTGCCAAGCCCTATTCGCGCTGGCAGGCAAAGCTGCTGCGCGCGCTGCGCGTGACCAAGTCGCTGCGCAGCGAGTACGACCACCTGATGCTGCAGTTGCACGACGGCATGAAGTCCGACCTCGACTACCAGGAAAAGTGCGAGCAGCAGACCGTGCCGTTCCCGGCCGGGTCGGTGTGGGTCTGTTTTTCGGACCAGACCTCGCATGCCGTGATGTCGGGCCAGTACATGCTCGAGCAGACCCTGCATCTGCCCGCCGCAAGGCAATACAATCCTGATTCCAGCCCGCTCGCGATCCTGAGCCGGCTGACCGGACGCACGCTCGTCTGAACTTTTTTTCTCCCATCGACCGCCGAACGGCAGCGTTCGGCGGTTTCGCTTTCTGGAGCAACGAAATGGCCACCATCCCGATCACCAAGCTGGGCGCACAGAAACTGCGCGAAGAACTCCAGCGTCTGAAGACCGTCGACCGCCCGTGGGTCATCAATGCCATCGCCGAGGCCCGTGCACAGGGCGACCTGAGCGAAAACGCCGAGTACGAGGTCGCCAAGGACCGGCAGGGCTTCATCGAGGGGCGCATCCAGGACATCGAGGGCAAGCTGTCGGCGGCGCAGATCATCGACCCGAGCGAACTCGACGCGGGTGGCAAGGTGGTCTTCGGCTCTACGGTCGAACTCGAGGAAGAAAAGACCGGTGAAGCCGTCAAATACCAGATCGTCGGCGAGGACGAGGCCGACCTCAAGCTCGGGCTGATCAACGTCTCCAGCCCGATCGCGCGGGCGCTGATCGGCAAGGAAGAGGGCGACACCGCCGAGGTGCAGGCCCCTGGCGGCATCAAGCGCTACGAGATCGTCGCCGTCAGCTACCTCTGAGCGGCGTCGGCCGCCCGCGCATGAAAGACCGCATCGCCCTGCTGGTCGCCGCCTTCTGGTGGGGCAGCCTCTCGACCATCGGCTTCCTGGTGGTGCCGATGCTGTTCGCCCGCCTCGGCAGTCCGGCCGTGGCCGGCAACATGGCGGGCCAGCTGTTCGCGGCCCAGACCTGGGTCGCGCTGGCCTGCGGGCTGGTGCTGCTGGTGCACTTCCGGGCCCAGGCCGGCGAACGGATGGATGCCGCCGCCCGGACCATCACCGGGTGGGTGGTCACCGGCTTGCTGCTGGCCTTGCTGCAGCAGTACGCGGTCGCCCCGCACATCCTGGCGCGCGAGAACCTCAGGCTCTGGCACACGCTGGGCAGCGCCATGTACCTGGGTCAATGGCTCTGCGCAGCAGTCGTGCTCTGGCGCATGGGGCGCAAGGCGGCCTGATCAGGCCTTCCAGAAGCTGGTGATCCAGCGCGCCGGCCGGATGAACCGGAAGCGCCGGTTTCGCCGTCCGGCCAGCGCGTCGGGCGGATTGCATTCGCCGTGGAAGACCATGATCCGGGCGCCTTCGGGCACGAAGGGTTCGCGCCAGTAGTTGGTCGGCCAGGTCGGGATCCCGTGGTACTTGAAGCTCGGGCACCAGGCTTCGGGCCAGTAGGCGAGCTTGCCCTGGCGGTGCATGTAGTCCGACAGGTAGGCCTGCTCGTTGCGGTATTCGGCCTGCACCGCATCCATGTTCTGGCGGAAGTTCGCCAGCACGTCGGGATGGGCACCCAGCTCGAAGCGGTACACCGAGGAGTTCCCGGTGATGCGCCGGCGCCGCCAGGGGCGCTCGTAGTCGTGGATGATCAGGAACTCGCCCGGCTGCTCGAAGAAGGCATCCAGGCTGCCGACCACGACGACGTCGAGGTCGACGAACAGGGCGGTGCCGCGCAGCCCGTACAGGTCGGCCTCGAAGGTGGTCAGCTTCTTCCAGGCCCGGTCGGGCTGGCCCGGTGCCAGTTCGAGGTCGAGCGGCGGGATTGGAAAGCACTGCACCTCGCTGCGGATGCCCTTGGCATCGTCGGTCAGGCAGACGAAGCTGAAGTCGCCAGTCAGGTGGCGCCGCACCATCGCATAGAGGCGGTTGACGTAGTCGGGCCCGTACTTGGTGCCCCATTTCATGCACAGGACGTGCCGTTGGCGCGGGGGCTTGCCCGCAGTCTCGCTCGGCATCCTCAGTCTGCCTGGTTCCGCTTCTTGGCCGACAGCGGCCGCTTGGCCTTGGCGCGCTTGATCGTGCCGCCGGGGGTCAGGCGCTGGTTGCCGAGCACCCGCAGGGTCTTGATCTCGGGGCGCTGGCCGGCGCGCTTGCTGTATTTGATGATCTTGACGTCGCGCGGGCCGGGCATCCGGTCTTCGTCGATCGTGCGTTCCTTCTCGGGAATCGGCCGCCACAGCACCAGCAGCTTGCCGATGTGCTGGATCGGCGCGGCGTCCAGCTGGTCGGACATGGTCTGGAGCATGGCTTCGCGCGCCGCGCGGTCGTCGGAGAAGACGCGCACCTTGATCAGGCCATGGGCCTTGAGCGCGGCGTCGGCTTCCTTCAGGACGGCGGGGGTGAGCCCGTCGCCGCCGATCATGACGATCGGGTCCAGATGGTGCGCTTCGGAGCGGTGCACCTTGCGCTGCGCAGGGGTAAGTTGAATGGCGGGCATCCCCGTATTATCGAGTGTCAATGAATCCCAAACCGAAAACGAAGAAGCTGAACAAGGCCTGGCTGCACGATCACCTCAACGATCCCTACGTGAAACTGGCCAACCGGGAGGGCTACCGGGCCCGCGCCGCGTACAAGCTCAAGGAGATCGACGAGACGCTGGGCCTGATCAAGCCCGGCCAGCTGGTGGTCGACCTGGGCTCGACGCCGGGCGCCTGGAGCCAGTACGTCCGGCGCCGGATGTCGCCTGCGGGCGCGGCCTCGGGCGAGCTGGCCGGCACCATCATCGCGCTCGACATCCTGCCCATGGAGCCGATCGAGGGCGTGACCTTCCTGCAGGGCGACTTCCGGGAGGACGAGGTGCTGGCCCGGCTGGCGATCGCCATGGACGGCCGGCTGGCCGACGTGGTGGTGTCCGACATGGCGCCCAACCTGTCGGGCATCGCCTCGGCCGACACCGCCCGCATCGCCCACCTGATCGAGCTGGCCATAGAGTTCGCCCGCCAGCACATGAAACCCGAGGGCGCGCTGGTCGCCAAGCTGTTCCACGGCAGCGGCTACGCCGAGCTGACCCGCCTGTTCAAGGACAACTTCCGGACCGTGAAACCCATGAAACCCAAGGCTTCGCGGGACAAATCCTCGGAAACCTTCATGGTCGGCATCGGGCTCAAGCGGCCGGATACCAATTGATACGTGCCAAAAACCGCTTGTGCCCTATGGCTGCTCTAGGGAATTTACGGGTTTTCGCAGGTTGAAAAGCCTAAAATGGGCACCAATTGCCGCAGACAGTGCGCTTTTTCCGTTCCCTAATTTTTTGCGCGCCCCCGACTGGAGTTTCGTTTGAACAATCAGTGGTTTTCCAAAGTTGCCGTTTGGCTCGTCATCGCGATGGTGCTGTTCACTGTGTTCAAGCAGTTCGACACCCGCGGCGCAGCCGGCGCAGGCAACATCGGCTACAGCGACTTCCTCGAGGAAGTTCGCGGCAACCGCATCAAGAGCGCCACCATCCAGGAAGGCCAGGGAGGCAGCGAGATCGTCGCCATCACCAATGACGACCGGAAGATCCGTACCACCGCCACCTACCTCGACCGCGGCCTGGTCGGCGACCTGATCGCCAACAACGTCAAGTTCGACGTCAAGCCGCGCGAAGAGGGCTCGCTGCTCATGACCCTGCTGGTCAGCTGGGGCCCGATGCTGCTGCTGATCGGCGTCTGGGTCTACTTCATGCGACAGATGCAGGGCGGCGGCAAGGGCGGCGCCTTCAGCTTCGGCAAGAGCAAGGCCCGCATGCTCGACGAGAACACCAACCAGGTCACTTTCGCCGACGTCGCGGGCTGCGACGAGGCCAAGGAAGAAGTCAAGGAAGTGGTCGACTTCCTGAAGGACCCGGCCCGCTTCCAGAAGCTCGGCGGCCGCATTCCGCGCGGCCTGCTGCTGGTCGGCCCTCCGGGCACCGGCAAGACCCTGCTGGCCAAGAGCATCGCCGGCGAGGCCAAGGTGCCGTTCTTCTCGATCTCGGGTTCCGACTTCGTCGAGATGTTCGTCGGCGTGGGCGCGGCCCGCGTGCGCGACATGTTCGAGAACGCCAAGAAGAACGCGCCCTGCATCATCTTCATCGACGAAATCGACGCCGTCGGCCGCCAGCGCGGTGCCGGCCTGGGTGGCGGCAACGACGAACGCGAACAGACCCTGAACCAGATGCTGGTCGAGATGGACGGCTTCGAGACCAACCTCGGCGTGATCGTGGTGGCCGCGACCAACCGTCCCGACATCCTCGATGCCGCCTTGCTGCGTCCGGGCCGTTTCGACCGCCAGGTCTATGTCACGCTGCCGGACATCCGCGGCCGCGAGCAGATCCTCAACGTCCACATGCGCAAGGTTCCGCTGGGCCAGGACGTCAACCCGAGCATCATCGCGCGCGGCACGCCCGGCATGTCGGGCGCCGATTTGGCCAACCTGTGCAACGAGGCCGCACTGATGGCCGCCCGCCGCAATGCGCGCGTGGTCGAGATGCAGGACTTCGAGAAGGCCAAGGACAAGATCTTCATGGGCCCCGAGCGCAAGAGCATGGTGATGCCCGAGGAAGAGCGCCGCAACACGGCCTACCACGAGTCCGGCCACGCGCTGATCGGCAAGCTGCTGCCCAAGTGCGACCCGGTCCACAAGGTCACGATCATCCCGCGCGGACGCGCGCTCGGCGTGACCATGAGCCTGCCGGCGCAGGACCGCTACAGCTACGACCGCGAGTACATGCTGAACCAGATCAGCATGCTGTTCGGCGGCCGCATCGCCGAAGAAGTGTTCATGCACCAGATGACCACCGGCGCTAGCAACGACTTCGAGCGCGCGACCCAGATCGCCCGCGACATGGTGATGCGCTACGGCATGACCGAATCGCTGGGCCCGATGGTCTACGCCGAGAACGAGGGCGAAGTGTTCCTGGGCCGCTCGGTCACCAAGACCACCAACATGAGCGAGTCGACCATGCAGAAGGTCGACGCCGAGGTTCGCCGCATCATCGACGAGCAGTACGCCCTGGCGCGCCGCCTGATCGAGGAGAACAGCGACAAGATGCACGCCATGGCCAAGGCCCTGCTCGAATGGGAAACCATCGACACCGAGCAGCTCGACGACATCATGGCCGGCCGCGCGCCGCGCCCGCCCAAGGACTGGACGCCGCGCATCCCGCCGTCGAACAGCGGCGGCGGCAGCGGCGGCACGCCGGCGGTCAATCCCGACCCGGCACCGACCGCCGCCTGAGCATGACGCTCTGGCAGATCACGGGGCCTCGGGCCCCGTTTTTCTTTGGGTCCGGGCGCGCATGACGACGGTCTGGCGCACGACGCGCTTCGCCATCGACCTGGCGCGTCCCCAGGTCATGGGCATCGTCAACGTCACGCCCGACTCGTTTTCCGATGGCGGCGCGCACGCATCGAGCGAAGCCGCGCTGCGGCATTGCGTCCAGCTGATCGAGGAGGGCGCGGACATCCTCGACATCGGTGGCGAGTCCACCCGTCCGGGCAGCCCGGCGGTGCCGCTGGAGATCGAACTCGCGCGGGTGCTCCCGGTGGTGCGAGAGGCCGTGAAGCTGCAGGTGCCGGTCTCCGTCGACACCTACAAGCCCGAGGTGATGCGCGCCGTGCTGGACCTGGGCGCCGACATCGTGAACGACATCTGGGCGCTGCGGCGCCCGGGCGCCCGCGAGGCTGTGGCGGGCCATCCGTCATGCGGAATCTGCCTGATGCACATGCATCTGGATCCGCAGACCATGCAGACCGCGCCGATGGTGGGCGACGTGTTGCCCGCGGTACGCTCCTTCCTCGAACGTGAGGCGCAGCGACTCGAGGCGCTGGGGGTCGGGGCGTCGCGCATCGTGCTCGATCCGGGCATCGGCTTCGGCAAGACCGTGGCGCAGAATTTCTCGCTGCTGGCGCGCCATCGCGAGCTGCTCGCGGCGGGCTGGCCGCTGCTGGCCGGCTGGTCGCGCAAGTCCTCGATCGGCAGCGTCACCGGCATCGCGGAGGCCGGCGAGCGCATGGTCCCCAGCGTGGCCGCGGCTGTGCTGGCGGTCGATCGCGGTGCGGCGATCGTGCGCGTGCATGATGTGCGCGAGACCGTGGCGGCACTCGCCGTGTGGCGGGCGATGGCCGAGCAACAACAAGAACAGGAAACGAACCCATGACAAGACAATACTTCGGCACCGACGGCATCCGCGGCACGGTCGGCCAGCCTCCGATCACCCCGGACTTCGTGTTGCGGCTCGCCCATGCGGTCGGCCGGGTGCTCAAGAAGACCGAGTCGCGGCCGACCGTGCTGATCGGCAAGGACACCCGCATCTCGGGCTACATGCTCGAATCCGCGCTCGAATCCGGCTTCAATTCGGCCGGTGTTGACGTCGTCCTGCTCGGCCCGCTGCCGACGCCCGGCGTGGCCTACCTGACGCGTGCCCAGCGCGCCAGCCTGGGCGTAGTGATCAGCGCCAGCCACAACGCCTTTCCCGACAACGGCATCAAGTTCTTCAGCGCCCAGGGGACCAAGCTCAGCGACGAATGGGAGCTGGCGGTCGAGGCGGCGCTCGAAGAAGCGCCGGTGTGGGCGGATTCGGCCCAGCTCGGCAAGGCGCGCCGCCTCAACGATGCACCGGGCCGCTACACCGAATTCTGCAAGAGCACCTTCGCCAACGACCTGACCTTGCGCGGGATGAAGCTGGTGGTCGATGCCGCGCACGGGGCCGCCTACCAGGTGGCGCCGCAGGTCTTCCACGAACTCGGTGCGGACGTCATCAGCATCGGCTGCGCGCCCGACGGCCTCAACATCAACAAGGGTTTCGGTGCCACCCATCCGCAGGCCCTGATCGATGCCGTGCGAGCGCAGGGCGCGCACTACGGCATCGCGCTCGACGGCGATGCCGACCGGCTGCAGCTGGTGGATGCCGACGGGCGCCTCTTCAACGGCGACGAACTGCTCTACCTGATGGTTATGGAGCGCATCGCGCGCGGCGACAAGCCGGCCGGCGTGGTCGGAACGTTGATGACCAACAAGGCGGTCGAGGTGGCGCTGAAGCGGCAGGGCATCGAATTCGTGCGGGCCAAGGTCGGCGACCGCTATGTCCTCGAAGAGCTCGAAAAGCGCCACTGGCTGCTCGGCGGCGAGGGCTCGGGCCACCTGCTGGCGCTCGACCGCCACACCACCGGCGACGGCATCGTGAGCGCGCTCCAGGTGCTGCAGGCCTGCGTGCGCAGCGGCCGGAGCGTGGGCGAATTGCTGGCCGGCGTGAGCTTGTTCCCGCAGACCCTCATCAATGTGCGGCTGGCGGATGGGCAGGACTGGAAATCGAATGCGGCGCTGGCGGCCGAGAGCGAACGCGTCGAGCGGGAGCTCGGCGACAGCGGGCGGGTGCTGATCCGTGCCAGCGGCACCGAGCCGCTGCTGCGCGTGATGGTCGAAGCGCGCGATGCGGCGCAGGCCGAAAGCTGCGCGCGCAGCATCGCCGAGACGCTGAGTCTCGCCTGACGCAGTGCCATGAGCGCCACCGGTGTGATCGAGATCGTCATGGCCGACTATCGGGATCCTGCGCATGCGCAGGCAGTCGTGTCGCTGCTGGACGCCTACGCGCGCGATCCCGCGGGCGGGGGCACGCCGCTGGCCGCGGAGATGCTCGCCGGGCTGCCCGCGGCGCTGGCGGCCAGGCCGCAGGCCTTCAGCGTGCTCGCCTGGGCCGGCGAGCAGCCGGTCGGCCTGGTCAATTGCATCGAGGGCTTCTCGACCTTCGCCTGCCGGCCGCTGGTCAATGTGCATGATGTGGTGGTGCTGGCGAGTCATCGCGGCCAGCGCATCACGCAGCGGATGCTGCAGCGGGTCGAGCAGGAAGCCCATGCGCGCGGCGCCTGCAAGCTCACGCTCGAGGTGCTCTCGGGCAACCGCAGCGCGCTGCGCGCCTACGAGCGCGAGGGCTTCGGCAGCTACCAGCTCGACCCCGCCTTTGGGAGCGCGCTCTTCCTTCAGAAGAAGCTGTGAAAAAGCCGCCGGCACCCGAGGGTGCGCGGCGGCTCGATTCGGCAATAAGCGATCAGAACCGGGTCACGGGCATCGCATCGTCGCCCGCCTTGGCCGGCGCGTACTTGCCCAGTTCCCACTTGGCGATCGCGTTGCGGTGCACTTCGTCCGGGCCGTCGGCGAAGCGCAGCGTGCGGGCGCCTGCATAGGCGTAGGCCAGCGGGAAGTCGTCGCACATGCCGCCGCCGCCGTGCACCTGCATGGCCCAGTCGATCACCTGGCAGGCCATGTTCGGCGCCACCACCTTGATCATCGCGATCTCGGTCTTCGCGACCTTGTTGCCGGCGACGTCCATCAGCCAGGCGGCCTTGAGCGTCAGCAGGCGCGCCATGTCGATCTTGCAGCGCGCCTCGGCGATGCGTTCCTGCGTCACGGTCTGCGAGGCGACGGTCTTGCCGAAGGCGACGCGCGAGGTGGCGCGCTTGCACATCAGTTCGAGCGCGCGCTCGGCCAGGCCGATGAGGCGCATGCAGTGGTGGATGCGTCCCGGGCCGAGGCGGCCCTGGGCGATCTCGAAGCCGCGGCCTTCGCCGAGCAGGATGTTGCCGACCGGCACGCGAACGTTCTCGAACACCATCTCGACGTGGCCGTGCGGTGCGTCGTCATAGCCCATCACGTTGAGCGGACGGATGATCTTGATGCCCTTGGCGTCGGCCGGCACGATCACCATGCTCTGCTGCGAATGCTTGGGCGCGTCGGGTTCCGACTTGCCCATGGTGATGAAGACCTTGCAGCGCGGGTCGGCGGCGCCGGAGATCCACCACTTGCGGCCGTTGATGACGTACTCGTCGCCCTGGCGCTCGATGCGGGTCGAGATGTTGGTGGCGTCGCTGGACGCCACGTCGGGTTCGGTCATGGCGAAGGCCGAGCGGATCTCGCCCTCGAGCAGCGGCTTGAGCCAGCGCGCCTTGATTTCCTCGGAGCCGTAGCGGGCGATGGTCTCCATGTTGCCGGTGTCGGGCGCCGAGCAGTTGAAGGCTTCGCTGGCCCATGGCACCCGGCCCATGATCTCGGCCAGCGGGGCGTATTCCTGGTTGGTCAGGCCGGCGCCGGAGTAGCCCGAGGCAGCGGCGCTGTCGACCGGCAGGAACAGGTTCCAGAGACCCTGGGCCTTGGCCTTGGCCTTGACCTTCTCGACGGTTTCGAGCGCGCTCCAGCGCTTGCCGGCCGCGGTGTTGGCGGCCAGCTCGGCCGAGTACGCGGCCTCGGCGGGATAGATGTGCGCATCCATGAAAGCGCTCACGCGCTCTTGCAGCTCTTTGGTCTTGGCCGAGTATTCGAAGTCCATGTCGTCTCCAGGTGGGTAATCGTTCAGGCGGCCGCTGCCGCGCCGGTCATGCTTTCTTGGCGAACTGCCAGGCCATCTCGGCCATCGGCCGCGCGCCGCGGCCCGAGGCCACGGCCTGTTCGCTCGATGCGGTACCGGCCTCGACCCGCTTGGCGATCCCTTGCAGGATCGCGGCAATGCGGAACATGTTGTAGGCGAGGTAGAAGTTCCAGTCCGGCGCCAGCGCCTCGGGCGTCGTGAGCCCGGTGCGGTCGCAGTAGCGGCGGATGTATTCGCTTTCGGTCGGAATGCCCAGGCTCTTCAGGTCGAGGCCGCCGACCCCGCGCGACATCGCGTGCGGGATGTGCCAGGCCATGCAGTGGTAGCTGAAGTCGGCGAGCGGGTGGCCGAGCGTCGACAGTTCCCAGTCGAGCACGGCGATGGCGCGCGGCTCGGTGGCATGGAACATCAGGTTGTCGAGGCGGAAGTCGCCGTGCACGATCGACGTCATCGATTCGTCGCGGGCGCTGGCCGGAATGTGGGCCGGCAGCCATTCCATCAGGCGGTCCATCTCGGGGATCGGCTGCGTCACCGAGGCCACGTACTGCTTGCTCCAGCGGCCGATCTGGCGCTCGAAGTAGTTGCCGGGCTTGCCGTAGTCGGCCAGTCCGCGCTCGGCGAACTTCACCGTGTGCAGGGCGGCGATGACCCGGTTCATTTCGTCGTAGATGGCCGAGCGGGTCGCGTTGTCCATGCCGGGCAGCGACTGGTCCCAGAGCACCCGGCCGGCCATGAACTCCATCACGTAGAAGGCGCGCCCGATGATGGACTCGTCCTCGCACAGGCAATACATCCGCGGCACCGGCACGTCGGTGCCGGCCAGCCCGCTCATGACCTTGAACTCGCGCTCGACCGCATGGGCCGACGGCAGCAGCTTGGCCACCGGGCCGGGCTTGGCACGCATCACGTAGCTTTGCGACGGCGTGACCAGCTTGTAGGTCGGGTTCGATTGCCCGCCCTTGAACATCTCGACCGTCAGCGGGCCCTTGAAGCCGTCGAGGTTCTTTTCGAGCCAGGCGGTCAGGGCGCCGATGTCGACCTGATGCTGTTGCGAGACGGCACGCGTGCCGACGAAGTTGTCGAAGTCCTGGGTCATGTCTCTTCTTTGTTCATTGGTCGTCGGCTTCGGAGATCCGCATGAGTGCGGCGCGGTCGAGCACCACCAGGCCGCCCGATTCGATGCGGATCGCTTCCTCGCGCTCCATCGCCTTGAGTTCCTGGTTGACGCGCTGGCGCGAGGCGCCGAGCAGCTGGGCGAGCTCTTCCTGCGCCAGGTGCAGGCCGATGCGCATCTGGCTGCCGTCCGCCAGGTTGGGCACCCCGTAGCTGCGCACCAGGTGGATCAGCTGCTTGGCCAGCCGCGCCCGCAGGGGCAGGGTGTTGAGATCCTCGACCAGTCCGAACAGCTGCCGGATGCGCCGCGCCTGCAGCCGCATCAGCGCTTCGTAGAGCTCGACGTGGTTCGACAATATCTTCTGGAAGTCGGCCCGCGCCACGCACAGGATGGTCGAGTCGCCGTGCGCATAGGCATCGTGCGTGCGCCGGTCGCCGTCGAAGATCGCCACGTCGCCGAACCAGATGCCCGGCTCGACGTAGGTCAGCGTGACCTGCTTGCCGGACACCGCCGTCGAGCTCACGCGCACCGCGCCCTTCGCGCAGGCGATCCACTGTTCGGGCGGATCGCCGCGAGCGGCGATCAGCTCGCCGTCCTTGTAGCGTTTGACGAAAGCACATCGGAGGATGTCGTGGCGAAGAGAAGGTGAGAGGGAAGAGAACCAGCGACCACTGTTGATCGCCTCGCGTTCTTCGATGGTAAGAATGGGGTCGTCCATGGACTGTCCTGTCGGTGACTGAAAGGCTAGGGGTTGTCGCGCGAGCGACCGGCGCTCATTGGTAGCGCGGCGTTTCCTTGGCGAGGAAGGCGGCGATGCCGATGCCGGCGTTGGCATGGTGCAGGTTGCGCACGAAGTGATCGCGTTCCTGTGCCAGCTGCGACACCAGCGTCGCGCCGCGCGCGTCGCTGAGCAGCTCCTTGATGCTGGCGAGCACGTTCGGCGCCCGCGCATTGAGCTTGGCGGCCAGTGCCAACGCGGCAGCGAGCGCCTGGCCGTTCTCTGTCAGCTGGTTGACCAGCCCGAGTTCATGCAGGCGCGCCGGTTCCAGCCGCTCGCCCTGCATCAGCCATTCGCTCGCCAGCTGGCGCGGCAGCGCCCGCGCCAGGTGCCAGCTCAGGCCGCCGTCCGGCGATAGGCCGACGTTGCTGTACGACGCGGCGAACACCGCATCGCGCGCCGACACCACGAAGTCGCAGGCCAGTGCCAGCGAAAAACCGGCACCGGCCGCCGCGCCCTCGACCGCCGCGATGACCGGCTTCGGGAAGGTGCGGATCGTGTCGATCCAGGCATGCAGGGCCTCGATGCTCTCGGCCTGCACCGAGGGCTCGCGCTCGCGGTTGGCCGACAGGCGCTGCAGCGAGCCGCCGGCGCAGAACCACTTGCCTTCGCCGACGATCACGACGCTCTTGATCTCCTGGCTGCTTTCGGCGCCGTTCAGCGCCTCGACGCCGGCGGCGTACATCTCGGGGCCCAGTGCGTTGCGCATCGAGGGATTGGAGAGGGTCAGCACCATGGTGCCCCCTTCGCTGGTGCTCTTCAGTTCTGCGGTCATGGCGGTGTGTTTACTCTTCGGGATGGGTGAGGCTCAGGCCGAGGGCGCCGCGGCGGCGCAGCCAGGGGCTCGGGCGGTAGCGCGGATCGCCGTAGACGGTCTGCAGGTTGAACAGGACTTCGAGCATGTTGGTCGGGCCGTACAGGTCGCCCATCGCCAGCGGGCCCTGCGGATAGCCGAGGCCGAGGCGCACCGCCAGGTCGAGGTCGGCCGGCGAGCAGACGCCCTGCTGGCACATGTCGGACGCGATGTTGACGATGGTCGCCACCACGCGCTGGGTGACGAAGCCGCCGCTGTCGCGGATCACGCTGACGGCCTTGCCGTCGCTCGCGAACAGCGCGTGGGCGGCGTCGCGCATGTCACGCCGGGTCGCCGGATTGGTGGCCAGCACGCGGCGCTTGGTGGCGGCATCGTCCACCATGAGGTCGATGCCGACGGTGCGGGTGGCGTCGAGCCGTTCGACCGCGGCCACCGTGGTGACGTCGAAGCCGAGCGGCGCGACCAGGATCAGCGCCGCGGAGGAGGGTGCGGCGCCGCTCTCGAGCTGCGCGCCCAGTGCATGCACCAGGCGCAGCAGTTCGGGGCGGCGGGCCGCGCGCGACGACACCCAGACCGGCGGCAGGGCGTCGACCTTCGGCACCGGCGGCTCGGGCACCGGCTCTTGGTTGCCTTCCGGATAGCGGTAGAAGCCGGCGCCGGTCTTGCGTCCCAGGGCGCCCGCGGCCACCCGCTGCGCGGCGATCGGGCTCGGCCGGTAGCGCGGCTCCTCGTAGTATTGGCGGTAGATCGATTCCATCACCGGGTGCGAGACGTCGAGCCCGGTCAGGTCGAGCAGCTCGAAGGGGCCGAGCCTGAAGCCGGCCTGGTCCTTGAGGATGCGGTCGATGGTCGCGAAGTCGGCCACGCCCTCGCCGGCGATGCGCAGCGCCTCGGTGCCGTAGCCGCGACCGGCATGGTTGACGATGAAGCCCGGCGTGTCCTTGGCCTGGACCGCGCTGTGGCCCATCTGCGCCGCATAGCCGGCCAACCGGGCGCAGACCTCGGGCTCGGTCTTGAAGCCGGCCACGACCTCGACCACCTTCATCAGCGGGACCGGGTTGAAGAAGTGGAAGCCGGCCATCCGTCCCGGCTGCTTCAGCACGGTCGCGATCGCGGTCACCGACAGCGACGAAGTGTTGGTGGCGAGCGTCGCCGATGCGGAGACTGCGGCCTCGAGCTCGCGGAACAGCTGGCGCTTGACTTCCAGGTCCTCGACGATGGCTTCGATCACCAGGTCGCAGCCCGCCAGCGCCTGCACCGAATCGACCGCCTGCACACGGCCGCCCAGGGCGTCGCGGTCGGCCGCGTCGAGCTTGCCTTTTTCGTGTAGCTTCTGCCACTGGGCGAGGAGGGCCTCGCGGCCGCGCGCCGCCGCGCCTTCGAAGCTGTCGAGCAGCAGCACCTGGCTTCCGGCTTGCGCCGCGATCTGGGCAATGCCTCGGCCCATGGCGCCGGCGCCGATGACGCCAACGTTGGAAAAGTTCACGGTCATTTGATAATTGTCTCTCTCTGGTTCATTGGTCCTGACCCCCGTGTCAGAATGTGTCAACTTTCGATTGCTATTTGCTGCCCATTTTGCAATTCCCACGCCTCGCGGCGAGCCTGCTGATTGTCGGCTTTGCCCTTGATTCTTACGCCTTGACGATCGGTCGGCCCCAAGGGGCTGTCTGGATCGGCAAGCCGATGGACGTGGCGATCCCACTGTCACTCGATGGCGCCGAGGCGGGCGGGTCGCTCTGCCTCGAGGCCGAAGTGCTGCAGGGCGACAGCCCGATGCCCGACCGGCGAGTGACAGTATCGTTCGAGCAGGGCGCCGGGGGCACCCGCATGCGCGTGCGCTCCACCGTGCCGATCGAGGAACCGGTGGTGACGCTGAACGTGCGTGCCGGCTGCGATCTGAAGTCCACGCGCAACTACGTGCTGCTGGCCGATGTGCCGGTCGATGCCGCCTTGCCTGCGGTGGCGGCGCCGTCGATGCGGCAGTTTCCCGAGTCCGCGCCGCTGCCGCGGCCTGTGGCGCGGGCCGTGCCCCGCAGCACGGCCGGCGATGGCGGCGTGTCCGGGCCGGAGGGCGCCAGCCCGCCGCCGGCCCCGCGCCGCAGCAGCCCGCCGCCGCCACGGGCTCCGGCCGCCGCCGAGGATCTGCCGCCGCGGCCGCGGCGCACGCCCGCCGCCGAAGCCGCGGCCGCCGCGAGACGCACGGCCGCCGCGGTCCCTGCGCCCGCCACGCGCGTCACGCCGCCGCCATCGCCGGCCGCCGCAGCCGACGCAGCGCCACGCGAGGCCGGCGCGGGACGGCCGCGACTGCAGGTGGAGGCGCTGGAGCCAGCACCGGCGCGGGCCGGCAACCTGAGGGCGACGCCCGAACTGACCCTGCCCGACGCGCCGGACCCGGTCCGCCGGGCCGCCGCCGCGGCGCTCTGGAATGCGCTCGATCCCGCCGCCGAAGAAGCGCAGCGCGAGGCCAAGCGCGCCAAGGACACGGACGCCGCGCTGGCCGCGCTGCGCGAGCAGGCCGCCCAGAACCAGCGGACCCTGCTCGAGATGCGCAGCGAACTGGCCGAGGCGCGCGAAAGCCGCTACGCCAATCCGCTGGTCTATGCCCTCGTGGCGTTCCTGTTGCTGGCATTGATCTGCATGTTCATGCTGTGGCGCCTGGCGCGCCGCGCGAGCGCACCGGCGTGGTGGGGCGAAGCGCCGCCGGGCGTCGACGACCCGCGCCGCCCGCGTCCGCACGGCGGTCTGCTCGACGACGAGATGGACCTGGACTCGGAGCCGCCCGGCAAGCGGCGCAGCGTCGGCCCCAGGACCTTCGGGCCGACGCCGTTCGCGCCGCTCGAGCCCGACGACGACCTCGACAGCGGCCCGCACGCACCGCTGCCGCACCCGGCCCAGCTGGCCGAAGGCACACCGGCGCGGCAGGTCAACACCGAAGAACTGTTCGACGTCCAGCAGCAATCCGATTTCTTCCTGTCGCTGGGCCAGCACGACCAGGCGATCGCAGTCCTGCGCGAGCACATCGCCGCCAATCCCGGCACCAGCGCGCTGGCCTATCTCGATCTGCTGCGGATCTTCCATTCGCTCGACCGCGAAGACGACTACACGCGGCTGGCCGAGGACTTCGAACGCGTCTTCAATGCCGATGTGCCGTCCTTCGCCCACTTCACCGACACCGGCAAGGGCCTCGAGCACTACCGCAGCGCGTTAGCGCGCATCGAGGCGCTGTGGCCCGCGCCGGGGACCCTGGCGCTGATCGAGGAGCTGGTGTTCCGCAGGCCCGGCCACAACGACGATGCCTTCGACCTCGCCGCCTACCAGGAGCTGCTGCTGCTCTATTCGGTGGCCAAGGAAGTCATCGATCCCGCCAGCGCGCCCGCTGCCGCCTTCGAGCCCCATGCCTTCGCCGACACGCAGGTGCGCGAAGGGCCGCCGACCGTGACCGCCCCGCCGGACACCGAACTGGCGCCGCCGACGATCACCGAAGGCCCGGTGCTGCCGCCCTCGATCTACGGCTCGATCGACCAGGGCATGCAGCACGAAACGGTGATCGACCCGGATGCGCAGTTGTCGCCGGCCGCCCCGGCCCCGACCGTCCGGCCGGCCGTGCTGCCCGACCTGGAAATGGACCTCGGTGCCTTCGACAAGACGGCCTACGAGACGATGCCGACACCGCTCGAGCCGGCCAAGCCGCCGACGCCCTCGAACGATCCGCACGTGATCGACTTCGAGCTGTTCGATCCGAGCACCGAAGCGGAAATCGCCCCGCGGCCGATCAAGCGCTGAATGCGGGCGCTCGGCGCTGCGCGCGGTCGACCGCCATGCTCAGTGCCAGCGCCAGCAGCATGGTGACCAGCCCGGCCCAGTTCATCCACGGGGCGGCGTCGTGGGCCAGCAGCCAGCCACCCGCCGCCGCGCCGACTGCCTGGCCGACATAGATGCCGGAACTGTTCAGCGCCACCGAGCCCGGCGCCAGCGCAGGCGAGAGCGACACCAGTCGCGCCTGCTGCGCCGAGTTGGTGGCGAAGCAACCCAGGCCCCAAGGCACCAGGATCAGCGCCAGGGTCGCGAAGCTGACCGCCAGCGGCCACAGCAGCAGGCTTGTTGCGATCAGCACCGTGGTGACCAGCACCATGCGCGCTGCCCCGATGCGGTCGATGTAGCGGCTCACGGCCATGTTGCCCAGCAGGCCGCAGAGGCCGAACCAGCCCCACAGCAGGCCCATCTGCGTCGCGTCGGCGCCCAGGCTCTCTCGCACGATCGGTGCGAAGTAGCTGAACAGCACGAACTGGCCGGCGCCCTGCAGGGCCGTGACGCAGACCACGCCCATCAGCAGCGGGCTTCTGAAGACGCGGCCCCAGGCCGCGCGGGACAGCGCCGCGGGGCGGATGCCGGTGGGCAGCTGGCGCCAGATCCAGACTGCGCTCACCACCGACAGTCCGGCGATCACGCCGAAGGCCGCCCGCCAGCCGAAGTGCCCGCCGACCAGCGCACCGATCGGCAGGCCCAGCACCGAGGCCATCGACCAGCCGAGGAAGACGAAGGTGACGGCGCGGCCGCGCTGCTCGGCCGGCACCAGCAGCCCGGCGCAGGCCGCGGCCTGCGCGGTGAAGACCGCCGGCGCGACGACGGTCAGCATGCGCACCAGCAGCAGGCTGCCGAAGTTCGGCATCTGCGTCGCCAGCAGGTGGCCGGCGGCATACCAGAGCATGGTGAAGGCCAGCAGCCGGCGGCGATCCCAGCCGGCGACCAACGCTGCCAGCAGCGGGGCACCGAGGCACATGACGATCGCGCCGGCGGTGATCAGCTGGCCGGCGGTGGCCGCGCCGACCTGGAGCGACTGGCTCAGCTCGTTGAGCGTGCCCGGCACCACCATCACGCCGGTGCCGATCACGAAGTTGCCTGCCAGCAAGGCCCACAAGGTGGCCGGCAGGGCAGGCCGGCTCAACGACGGACCTGCAGCGCGCCGGGATTGACGATGTTGGTCGGGTTGCCCTTGATGAAGCTCACGACGTTGTCGAACGCCTGGCCGAAGTACATCTCGTAGCTGTCTTGCTCGACGTAGCCGATGTGCGGCGTGCAGATGCAGTTCTCGAGCCGCAGCAGCGCGTGGCCCTGCAGCGGCGGCTCGCTCTCGAAGACGTCGATGGCCGCCAGCCCGGGGCGCCCGCGGTTGAGGGCGGCCAGCAAGGCATCCTGTTCGACCAGTTCGGCGCGCGAGGTATTGACGAACAGCGCGGTCGGCTTCATGCGCGACAGGTCTTCGAGCGTCACCAGGCCGCGGGTCTCGTCGCTGAGCCGCAGGTGCACCGACAGAACGTCGGCCGCGGCAAAGAAGGCTTCGCGATTGGGTGCCACCTGGAAGCCGTCGGAGCGCGCCTTGGTGCAGCTCTGCTCACGCCCCCAGATCACGACCTGCATGCCGAAGGCCTGGCCGTAGCGCGCCACCAACTGGCCGATGCGCCCGTAGCCCCAGATGCACAGGGTCTTGCCCTTGAGCACCGAGCCGAGGCCGAAGTTCGGCGGCATCGACGCCGACTTGAGGCCGGCCTGCTGCCAGGCGCCGTGCTTCAGGTTGCTGATGTACTGCGGCAGGCGCCGCATCGCGGCCATGATCAGTGCCCAGGTGAGTTCGGCGGGCGCCAGCGGCGAGCCCGACCCCTCGGCGACGGCGATGCCCTGCTCGGTGCAGGCATTGATGTCGATGTGCCCGCCGGCCCGGCCGGTCTGCGAGATCAGCTTGAGCTTGGGCAGCTTCTCGATCAGTTGCCGGGTGATCTGGGTGCGCTCGCGGATCAGCACGATCACGTCGGCGTCCTTGAGCCGCACCGACAGCTGGCCGATGCCCTTGACCGTGTTCGTGTACACCTTGGCTGCATAGGCGTCGAGCTTGGCAGCGCAATTCAGCTTGCGCACGGCGTCCTGATAGTCGTCGAGGATCACAATGTTCATGGCATGCCATTGTGCCTTGCACGAACGGCATGCTGTGCCAGCCCGGCGACTTTGTGTCGCGCTTCGGTGCTTCAGTGCAGGTATCAGTGCAGGTGGGCGGCCTGCGGCAGCGCCTGGGCGGCCTCCAGCGCGACCAGGCGGTCGAGCTCGGCGCAGACATCGGCCATGCGGCCGGAGATCACCATGCGGCCGGCCGCGCGGCCCGGCTGCTGTGCATCGACCATGCGAACCACGCGCAGCGGGCGCGCCGTGGCCCCCGCGGCGATGGTCGGACCGGCCGTGCCCTGGCGCAGCGGGCAGCTCGGGCGAATCCCGACGTAGCGCAGGCCCGAGGACATCGCCCGGCTCGAGCGGCGCCGGGGCATCCAGCGGTCGGCCAGCGATTGCAACGGCGTCAGAAAGTCAGCAATGCTGAGAAGAGCGATTCCCATGTGAACTCCAGAAAAGTCAGAGGTTGAACACAGGCAGGATTGCTTTCATCGGCCAGGACAGGGTGATGGCTCTTCGCCATACGCCCGCCACCTGTCGCGGCCGGACCGGGTGCGCACGCAGGACCGCGTGCGCGAATGAAAGGCGGGCCTACATCAGCATCGTGTTGCGGATCAGGCCGACCGCCAGGCCCTCGATCTCGAAGGGCTCGCCGGGCTGGACCACGATGGTGGGGTAGTCGGGGTTCTCGGCGTGCAGCTCGATGACCTGCTTGTTGCGCTTGAGGCGCTTGACCGTGACCTCGTCGCCGAGGCGGGCCACCACGATCTGTCCGTTGCGGGCTTCCTTGGTGGACTGGACCGCCAGCAGGTCGCCGTCCATGATGCCGGCGTCGCGCATGGACATGCCGCGCACTTTGAGCAGGTAGTCGGGCTGGCGCTGGAAGAGGGTGTTCTCGACGTAGTAGGTCTGGTCGACGTGCTCCTGGGCCAGGATGGGCGAACCGGCCGCCACGCGGCCGATCAGGGGCAGCGCCAGCTGCGCCATGCCGGGCAGCGAGAGCGAGAACTGGTTGTTGCGGGATTCGTTGAGGGAGCGCAGGGCGTCGCCCTTGAGCCGGATGCCGCGGGAAGTGCCGCTGACCAGCTCGATGACGCCCTTGCGGGCCAGCGCCTGCAAGTGTTCTTCGGCCGCGTTGGCCGACTTGAAGCCGAGCTCGGCGGCGATCTCGGCCCGCGTGGGAGGCGCGCCGGTGCGGGCGATGGCACTCTGGATCAAGTCGAGGATCTGCTGCTGGCGGGCTGTAAGCTTGACGGCGAACTGCATGTAGGCTCCTGTGGAGGCACTGGCTAAACGTCCAGTACCTGTATTTTTAACCAGTTTCGAGAAGTTGGCAAGCCATGGATCACATCTCCGAGAATTCCGCCCGTCGCGTCGTGGTGCTGGGCACCGGCGGCACGATCTCGGGCCGCGCCGGTGCGGCGAACGACAACATCGGCTACACGGCCGGGGAAGTCGGCGTCGCCGATCTGCTGCACGGCATCGACGCGCCGGCGGGCATCGCGCTCGCGGCCGAGCAGGTGGCGCAGGTGGACAGCAAGGACATGAGCTTCGCGATCTGGCGGAACCTGGCGCAGCGTTGTGCCCACTGGCTCGCCCAGTCGGACGTCGCCGGCCTGGTCATCACCCACGGCACCGATACGCTGGAAGAGACCGCGTTCTTCCTGCAGTCCGTGCTCGCGCCTTCGAAGCCGGTGGTCCTGACCTGTGCGATGCGGCCGGCGAGCGCTCTGGCGCCCGACGGGCCGCAGAACCTGCGCGATGCGATCGCGGTCGCCGCAGCACCGGACGCCCGGGGCGTGGTCGTGGTGTGCGCCGGCACGGTTCACAGCGCCGTCGAGGTGCAGAAGGTCCACACCTACCGTCTCGACGCTTTCGATTCCGGCGATGCCGGGCCGCTGGCCTATGTCGAGGAAGGGGCCGTCAGGCAACTCAGGGGCTGGCCGCATGCGGACCCGGCCGCGCGTTCGTCGTTCGATCGGATCGCCGCGGCGGCCGCCTGGCCGCGGGTCGAGATCCTGCTGAGCCACGCCGAGGCGGGCGGCTCCCTGGTCGAGATGCTGCTCGAGGAGCGCCGCCGTGGCGGTGCCTCGCCGGTGCAGGGCATCGTGCTCGCGGCAACCGGCAACGGCACCTTGCACCAGGCGCTGGAGGCGGCGGCGCTGCGGGCCCAGGCCGAAGGCGTCGCGGTGCTGCGTGCCACGCGCTGCGCCGAGGGGCGGATCCTCCCGAAGCCCGGCCAGCGCCTGCGCGACGCCGGCGCGCTGACGCCGGTCAAGGCGCGCATCGCACTCATGCTGGAACTGCTGGCGGGCGCCTCCGCCGTCTGATCCCGTGCTCGAGGTGTTGCGCTCGACCCCTTGGGCCTACCCGGCCCTGGAGGTCGTGCACATCGTCGGCATCGCCTTGCTGCTGGGCAACCTGGTGGCCCTCGAGGCGCGCGTCTTCGGCCACGCCGCCGTGCTGCCGGTGCAGGGGCTGGCCAGGCTGTCGCTGACCCTCGCGCTGTCCGGCTTTGCGCTGGCGGCCGCCAGCGGATCGTTGATGTTCGCCACCCAGCCGGCCGAGTTGCTCGCGAACCCGGTGTTTCTGGTCAAGATGGGCCTGCTGGGGGTGGCCGGCGCGAATGCGCTGTGGTTCCATGGCCGCCGCTCGCTGGCCAAACTCGACCTGCTGGCGCGGGTACAGATGTTGTCGTCCACTGCGATCTGGCTGGCGGTCGTGTTCTGCGGCCGCTGGATCGCCTATTGATGACCGCACGCACCCCGAAAGGAGTTCCCGCATGAAACGTCGCAGCCTCATGTTCGCCGCCGTCACCTTGCCGGGCGCCATGCCCTTCGCCTGGGCCCACCACGGGTGGAGCAGTTTCGACCAGGACCGTCCGCTCTATCTGGAAGGGAAGGTGGTGAGTTCGCGCTGGCAGAACCCGCATGCCGAACTGATGATCGAGGTGCCCGCCGATCTGCGCTTGCCTGCCGACCTGCCGAAGCGTGCGCTGCCGGCGCAGAGCGCGCCGGTCGATGGACCCGGCCTGCTCGCCAAGGCGGCGCTGCCGCGGCGCAAGGACCGCCAATGGGAGCTCGAACTGGCGCCGCTCACGCGCATGGAGGCCTGGCAGGTGCGCGAAATCAAGCCCGGGGCCCTGGTCTCGGCCATCGGCTTCGGCACCAAGGAAGAGAAAGGCGATGCCGTGATGCGGGTCGAGTACCTGTTCGTCGACGGCAAGGCCTACGGGCTGCGTTCCAGCCCGGCCTGATCAGCTGGACAGGGCGGCCAGGGCGCGCTGCGTGATGTCGTCGACGCTGCCGACGCCGCTGATTGCGCGGTACTTCGGCGCGGCGGCCGGCTCGGCCTTGGCCCAGTTCGAGTAGTAGTCGACCAGCGGACGCGTCTGCTGGCTGTAGACCTCGAGCCGCTTGCGCACGGTTTCTTCCTTGTCGTCCTCGCGCTGGATCAGGTCTTCGCCGGTGAGGTCGTCCTTGCCTTCGGTCTTTGGCGGATTGAACTTCAGGTGGTAGATGCGTCCCGAGGCAGGGTGCGAACGGCGTCCGCTCATGCGTTCGATGATGTCGCTGAAGGGCACGTCGATCTCGAGCACGTAGTCGAGCCGGACGCCGGCCGCGCGCATCGCTTCGGCCTGCGGAATGGTGCGCGGGAAGCCGTCGAATAGGAAGCCCTGGGCGCAATCCGGCAGCGCGATCCGTTCCTTGACCAGGTTGATGATCAGGTCGTCGCTGACCAGGGCGCCGGATGCCATCACGGCCTGGGCCTGCAGCCCGAGCGGCGTGCCGGCCTTGACGGCGGCGCGCAGCATGTCGCCGGTGGAGATCTGGGGGATGCCGTATTTCTGGCAAATGAAGGCCGCTTGCGTGCCTTTTCCTGCCCCGGGGGCGCCCAACAAAATCAGTCTCATGGTGTCCTCGGAAGGTTCTTCGATTTCTATCACGCCAAGTCGCGCGCACGAGGCGCGACGAAAAGGCGGAGTTGCTTCGAGGATAGCATGGGGTTCGGGCCGTTTCGGGGCCCCGTGCGGGCGAGGTCAGGTGGCGAAGAGGGCGCGGACCCGGGCCAGATCCTCGGGGGTATCGATGCCGGGGCCGGGGGCGTGGGCGCTGACATGGACCGCGATCCGGTGGCCATGCCAGAGGGCCCGCATCTGCTCGAGCGCCTCGGTGGTTTCGACCGGTGCCGGCGGCAGGCCCGGAAAGCCGCGCACGAAGCCGGCCCGGTAGCCGTAGATGCCGATATGGCGCAGCGGCGCCGGCGCGCTCGGCAGCGAGGTCGGGCCGCTGGCCGCGAAGCCGTCGCGCCACCAGGGGATCGGCGCGCGGCTGAAATAGAGCGCATGGCCACGGGCGTCGAGCACGGTCTTGACCACGTTCGGATTGACGAAGTCCTCGAGCGAGTCGATGGCGTGGGCCGCGGTGCTCATCGCGGCGTCGGGGTGGGCGGCCAGCGTGTCTGCCACCGCATCGATCAGGTCGGGCGCGATCAGCGGCTCGTCGCCCTGGACGTTGACGACGATCGCGTCGTCGGCCAGGCCGAGCTGGGTGCAGGCTTCGGCCAGCCGGTCGCTGCCGCTCGCATGGTCGGTGCGGGTCAGCAGCACCCGCACGCCATGGGCGTGGCAGGCATCGACGATCCGCGCGTCGTCGGCGGCCACCACCACGCTGGCGGCGCTCGAAAGCGCGGCCTGCTGGGCCACCCGCACCACCATCGGCACGCCGGCGATGTCGGCCAAGGGCTTGTCCGGCAGCCGTGTCGAGGCCAGCCGGGCCGGGATCAGGACCGTGAATGCGGTGCGCATGGACAACTCAAAGTCCGAGTTCTTCGTCGGACAGGGTGCGGGCCTCGGTCTCGAGCAGCACCGGGATGCCGTCGCGCACCGGATAGGCTAGGCGGGCGCTGCGCGAAGCCAGTTCCTGCTTTTCGGGGTTCCAGGTCAGCGGCCCCTTGGTGACGGGGCAGACGAGCAATTCAAGCAGCTTGGTGTCCATCGTTCGATGATAGCTTCGCGTCGAGGGCGGCGAAGAAGCCCGGCTCGGGTTCGAACACCAGTGGCACGGCCAGCGCCGCCGGGGTCCGGCGCCACAGCTTGACGGCGTCCTTCTCGGTGCACAGCAGGACCTGGCCGGTGTCCGCCGGCGGCTGCCAGCGGCTGAAATCGTCGTGGTCGGGCAGGGCGATGCTCTGCGCCAGGGCCAGTCCGCGCGCGCGCAGCATCTGGAAGAAGGCCTCGGGCTTGGCGATCGCTGCGACCGCGATCAACTGCCGTCCGGCCAGGGAGGCCAGCGGCACCCGGGAGCCGTCGCGCTGGAGCGCATGGTCGGCGAGCGTGCGGCGGGCCCGGAAGCCGGCAAATGCCGGCCGGTCGCCGGTATGGAGGACCAGGTCGCAGTGCCGCGGCCAGGGCTCGCGCAGCAGGCCGGCCGGCAGCAGCCAGCCGTTGCCGACCCCGCGGTCGTCGAACACGCAGATCTCCAGGTCGCGGCCCAGCGCAAGGTGCTGCAGGCCGTCATCGCTCACGATGACCTGGGTGGCCGGGTGCCGGGCGAGCAGGGCGCGGGCCGCCTCGATGCGGCGCCGGGCCACGAACACCGGCACGCCGGTGGCGCGGCGGATCAGCGCCGGCTCGTCGCCGACCTCCGCCGGGTCGCTGTCTTCCTGGACCTCCCGGCAATCGCGGGTGCTGCGGCCATGGCCGCGCGACACCACGCCGGTGCGCAGGCCGCGTGCCTCCAGGTGCCGGACCACCGACATCACCACGGGCGTCTTGCCCGAGCCGCCGGCGATCACGTTGCCGACGATAACCACCGGTACGCCGACGCGCTCGGTGCGCAGCAGGCCCTGGCGGTAGAAGCCTCGGCGCAGTGCGGCCAGGGCGCCGTACACCAGCGACAGCGGCCACAACAAGCGCGCCAGTGCGCCGCGTTGCAGCCAGGCTTGCGGCAACTAGCGCCCCGCCTGCGCGGCCGACTGGGTGGCGAAGGTGATCTGCATCAGGCCGGCCCGGCGCGCCGCTTCCATCACGGTGATGACCGATTGATGGGCGGCGCTGGCGTCGGCGCTGATGATCACGACGTTGTCCTTGGCGCCGCCGGCCGCCGCCGCCAGCGCGGCGGTCACGGTCTCGACGCTGCGGTCCGGCAGCACGGTCCGGTTGATCGAATAGCGGCCATCGGCCGACACCGCGACGATGACTTCCTTCGGGTAGTCGCGCTGGGCCTCGACGTCGGCCACCGGCAGCCGCAGCTGCATTTCGGTGAACTTGCTGTAGGTGGTCGACAGCATCAGGAAGATCAGCACGACCAGCAGCACGTCGATGAACGGGATCAGGTTGATCTCGGGCTCTTCGCGCGAGCCGTGGCGGAAATGCATCCTCATCGGCGCAGCGTGTCCAGGTGGCGGGCGAAGCGCTCGCCGGCCAGTTCGAGGTTCAGCAGGTACTCGTCGACCCGGCTGCGGAAGTAGCGCCAGAAGATCAGCGCCGGAATGGCGATGATCAGGCCGAAGGCCGTGTTGTAGAGCGCGATCGAGATCCCGTGCGCCAGCTGCGCCGGATTGCCCGAGCCGACCGCGCCATTGGCCGGCGACTGGGAGCCGAAGATCTCGATCATCCCGATCACGGTACCGAGCAGGCCGAGCAGGGGCGCCGCCGAGGCAATGGTCGCCAGCGCCGGCAGGTAGCGCTCGAGCCGGTGCGCCACCACGCGGCCGGCGGATTCCATCGAGACGCGCAGGTCGTCCTCGGTTGCCATCGGGTTGGTGTTGAGAGCCCGAAAGCCGGCCGCGAGCACCTCGCCGAGGCCGGAGTTCCTTTCGAGCTTGGTAACGACGTCGGGACCGGGAATCGATGTGCGCGAGACCGTGATGGCTTCGTCGAGCAGCTTGGGCGGCAGCACCTTGGAGGTCTTGAGACTGGTGAAGCGTTCGATGACGAGCGCCATCCCGATCACCGAACAAGCGAGCAGCGGCCAGATCGGCCAACCCGCAGCAACTATGATGGAAAACAAAAAATCCTCCGGCCCGTGGACTGCAAATGCGCGGCGATTATCCACCGAGGCGGCGCCGGGTCACGACATGTCTTTCATGTAGGCCTAGACGCACAGAAACTGTGGATAACTTTGTGACTAACACGCAGGGCAACTCGCCCGGAGCCGCACGGGCCGGGCATCTCGTTGGATCGACTGAATTTTGAGCAGCACTTTCTTCAATCAAATCAAAGGCTTGCACGACAACATGTGCCCGTGGTGCCGGCCCCGCCCCTTGGGCAGGGTCATCGGGGCTCTTGTGGACGAATCGTTAGCCGAAAGTGAGATGAGCAATGGCGGAACGTGAGCAACCGCCTTCGTCCGGCGCGAGAGTCTGGGCCGTCGGCGCCTTGTGCCGGGCGATCGCCGACGCGCTCGATGCGCGCTTCAACCCGGTCAGCGTGCGCGGTGAGATCTCCGGCTTTTCGCGGGCGGCCAGCGGCCATTGCTACTTCTCGCTGAAGGACGAATCCGGCCAGTTGCGCTGCGCCATGTTCCGTCGGGCGGCGAGCCTGCTCGATTTCTCGCCGCGCGACGGCGACCAGGTCGAAGTGCGCGGCCGGCTCGCGGTCTATGAGCCGCGCGGCGACCTGCAGTTGGTGGTCGAAAGCCTGCGCCGGGCGGGACAGGGCGCGCTGTTCGAGCAGTTCATGCAGCGCAAGGCCCGGCTGGAGGCCGAGGGCCTGTTCGATCCGGCCCGCAAGCGGGCGCTGCCGACGCTGCCGCGTGCGATCGGGCTCGTGACCTCGCTCGGTGCCGCGGCATTGCACGATGTCGTCACCGCGCTGCGCCGGCGCGCGCCGCACATCCCGGTCGTGCTGGCGCCGGCGGCGGTGCAGGGCGCCGCCGCGCCGGCCGAACTGGTGCGGTCGCTGCAGGGCCTCTACGCGCTCGAACCCAGGGTCGATGTCATCCTGCTGGTGCGCGGCGGCGGCTCGATCGAGGACCTGTGGGCCTTCAACGACGAGATCCTGGCCCGCACCATCGTGCAGAGCCCGGTGCCCGTGATCAGCGGCGTCGGCCACGAGACCGACTTCACGATCGCCGATTTCTGCGCCGACCTGCGCGCGCCCACCCCGACCGCCGCCGCCGAACTGGTCGCCGCGCCGCGCGAGGTGTGGCTCGGCGCACTGGACCTGATCGAGGAGCGCCTGCGCGACGCCGTCGCGACGCGCGTCGACCTGCTGGGGCAGCGCCTGGACCAGGCCACCGGCCGGCTCGGGCGCCCGTCGGCGCTGGTGGCCCGCCAGCGCCTGGGACTGGCGCACCAGGCCCAGCGGCTGCACTTCGCGGTGCTGGCGCGGACCGGCCGCTTCGCGCAGGCCCAGCAGGTCCTGGCGGCGAGGGGGCCGCTCGGGCTGCGCGCCACGCTGGCGCGCCACCACGAGCGGCTCGATCGTGCGGCGCTGCGCCTGCAGCTGCTCGACCCGGCGCTGGTGCTGCAGCGCGGCTACGCCTGGCTGACCGATGCCGATGGCCGGCCGGTCATGCACGCCGCCGACCTGGCGCCCGACGACCACGTGACGGCGCGGCTTTCCGACGGCACGGTGGCCCTGAAAGTGCTGCAATAGGGCGTGCGTCTGGGACAAACGCGACCGCGTCCGACGCCCCTTGCCCGAATCCTTCCTAGAATCTTCGATTCCTTCAACCAACCCGCGAGAAAAACACCATGGAACACGTTCTTCCTCCCCTGCCGTATCCGCTCGACGCCCTGGCGCCCGAGTATTCGAAGGAAACGATGGAGTACCACTACGGCAAGCACCACAACGCTTACGTCGTGAACCTGAACAACCTGCAGAAGGGCACCGAATTCGAGAGCATGACGCTCGAGGAAATCGTCAAGAAGTCCAGCGGCGGGATCTACAACAACGCGGCCCAGATCTGGAACCACACCTTCTTCTGGAACTGCATGAAGCCCGCCGGCGGCGGCGAACCCAGCGGCGCGCTGGCCAAGGCGATCGACGCCAAGTGGGGCAGCTACGCGGCCTTCAAGGAAGCTTTCGTGAAATCGGCCGTGGGCAACTTCGGCTCCGGCTGGACCTGGCTCGTCAAGAAGGCCGACGGTTCGGTCGACATCGTCAACACCGGCGCCGCCGGCACGCCGTTGACCACCGCCGACAAGGCGCTCCTGACGGTCGACGTCTGGGAACACGCCTACTACATCGACTACCGCAACCTGCGCCCCAAGTTCGTCGAGACCTTCCTGGCGAAGCTCGTCAACTGGGACTTCGTGGCCAAGAACTTCGGCTGATCCGGGTTCTGCGCCGACGCGAAAAAGCCGACCTGCGGGTCGGCTTTTTCGTTGGGGCGGCCGCGCCTCAGCGCCGGGCGGCGGTGAACAACTCGCCGCCGAGCTTGCTGCCGGCCTTGATGTTCTTGCGCGCGAACCAGCCCTGGTTCATTTCCAGGACGAAGCGCACCGGCTCCTTCGAGCAGTGCGAATCCTCGGTCATCGGCTGCATGTCGACCAGGTTCACGATGCGGCCATCGTCGGCGACGAAGGCGGCGGTCAGGGGCAGCAGCGTGTTCCTCATCCAGAAGCACTGGGTGGCGGGCTGTTCGAAGACGAACACCATGCCTTCGGTCGGCGGCATTTCCTTGCGGTACATCAGGCCGATTTCGCGTTCCTTTGGCGACTGCGCCACCTGGGCGTCGATCTGGTACATGCCGGCCGATATGCGGGTCCGCGGCAATTGGCTTTGCGGTTCCTGGGCATGGGAAATAGCCGTCAATGAAACAGACAGCGCGAGAAGACTGAAAAAACGCAAGAACATGGGTCGACTTTCGGGGACGGCAACGCAAACAAGAATGCCCGCGCAGGCGGGCATGATCGATTGAACGCAAAGCTTACCTTCTATTGGCCAGGATTGCCTGACCCAAAAGGACAGGATCGCTTCGCCAAGACGAAAAAAAGCGCTCCGTGGAGCGCTCTTTCAATAACGGAACGAATCCGATCAGTTCGGCGTGCCGCCTTGCGGGTTCATCTTGCGAACGCTGCCGTCCTTGTTGCGGCGACGGTCGCTGCGGGTTTCGGCGCGTGCCTGGCCGGCGGTTGCGGCACGGCTCGGGGCCAGGCCGCCGCTGCCTTCAGCGGTCTTGGGGGCGTCGCCACCTTGAGGACGCACTTCGCCTTGCGGCTTCGAGGCACGGCGCTCGACAGCACGCTGCTGCGGCTTGGAGTTCGTGATCGGTTGTTGTTCCGACGTAGTGCCAGCCGGATTTTGCGCATAGGCACCAGCTGCGAACAGGCCGGCCATCATGACTGCGAGAACTTTGCTCATTACGGATTCCTCAATGGAAATGGTTTGAAAACGCCTCCCGGCCAGCAGAAGGTCTGCCAACAACGGAGCCGGGCCGGCGGTGGTTGACACATCCTTCGGGCTCCTCCGGTTGCGTCTAAAATTCTAAGGGTATTCAGACGATTGCAAACTCATTGTCTTCCCGTCTTTCCTCACCCGGAGTCCTCGTTCCATGTCCAGGTACCAGCACATCAAAGTCCCGACCGAAGGCCAGAAAGTCACGGTCAACGCCGACAACTCGCTCCAGGTGCCGGACCAACCGATCATTCCCTTCATCGAAGGCGACGGCACCGGACTGGACATCACGCCGGTCATGTTAAAGGTGGTCGACGCGGCGGTCGCCAAGGCCTACGGCGGCAAGCGGAAGATCCAGTGGATGGAGGTCTACGCCGGCGAAAAAGCGACCCGGATCTACGGTCCCGACGTCTGGCTCCCCGAAGAAACCCTGCACGCCGTGCGCGACTACGTGGTCTCGATCAAGGGTCCCTTGACGACCCCTGTGGGCGGCGGCATCCGCTCGCTCAACGTGGCGCTGCGCCAGGAGCTCGATCTGTACGTTTGCCTGCGGCCGATCCAGTATTTCGAGGGTGTCCCCAGCCCCGTGAAGGAGCCCCAGAAGACCAACATGGTGATCTTCCGGGAGAACTCCGAGGACATCTATGCCGGCATCGAATTCGAGGCCGAAAGCGACAAGGCCAAGCGGCTGATCAAGTTCCTGCAGGAGGAGTTCGGGGTCAAGAAGATCCGCTTCCCAAACACCTCCGGCATCGGCATCAAGCCGGTGTCCCGCGAAGGGACCGAGCGGCTGGTCCGCAAGGCGATCCAGTACGCGATCGACAACGACAAACCGAGCGTCACGATCGTCCACAAGGGCAACATCATGAAGTTCACCGAGGGCAGTTTCCGCGACTGGGCCTACGGTCTGGCGGCCAAGGAATTCGGCGCCGAACTGATCGACGGCGGTCCCTGGATGCGGTTCAAGAGCCCGAAAACGGGCAAAGAAATAACCGTGAAAGATTCGATTGCTGATGCTTTCCTGCAACAGATTTTGCTGCGACCGGCCGAATACAGCGTCATCGCGACCCTCAACCTGAACGGCGACTACATTTCCGACGCCCTGGCGGCCCAGGTCGGCGGCATCGGGATCGCCCCCGGCGCCAACCTCAGCGACACGGTCGCGATGTTCGAGGCGACGCACGGCACGGCGCCGAAATACGCCGGCAAGGACTACGTGAACCCGGGCTCCGAGATCCTCTCGGCCGAAATGATGCTGCGCCACATGGGCTGGACCGAGGCCGCCGACCTGGTCATCAGCTCGATGGAAAAATCGATCGCCAGCAAGAGGGTCACCTACGACTTCGCGCGCCTCATGGAGGGCGCCACGCAGGTCAGCTGCTCGGGCTTCGGGCAGGTGATGATCGACAACATGTAAAGATGGCGGCGGCGTCCGGCCCGACGCCTTGCCCACGCAGCCCCGGGACCCCAGGTGCCGGGGCTTTTTCATGGGCCGGAAAAACCCCTGGGGCAGCAGCCTCCGCGCCTTCGGGGCATGCTGCTTGCATGGGTGTGAACTGCTGATCCGGCCGCATTCGACTTGAATGTCACAAAGCCGCCACCAGTTGTGTCACATCGTCGAGTGCAACCCGCGGCGGCTCTATAAAATGAATTCCATGGCTACCAGAATCCCTTCGACCCCCAAGACGCCGCCGGCTGCCAAGCCGAGGCGGGACGATGGCGACGCGGTCGTGCTCGAGCGGCGACCGCAGAAGACCGCGCCGCCCCAGATGTTCCAGGTCGTGATGCTGAACGACGACTACACGCCGATGGAATTCGTGATCGTCGTGATCCAGGAGTTCTTCAGCAAGGACCGCGAAACCGCGACCCAGATCATGCTCAAGATCCACCTCGACGGCCGCGGCGTCTGCGGCGTCTACTCCCGCGACATGGCGGCCACCAAGGTCAATCAGGTGATGGAAGCGGCCCACCAGGCCGGGCATCCGTTGCAGTGCGTGAGCGAACCGGTTGAATGAACCTGTTGAATTGAGCGCGCTCCAACCCATCTGAGAAATTATTTACAGCAAGGCAAAAGGAAATCACATGATTGCCCAGGAACTGGAAGTCAGCCTGCACATGGCTTTTGTAGAAGCCAGGCAGCAGCGCCACGAGTTCATCACGGTGGAGCACCTGCTGCTCGCTTTGCTGGACAACCCGAGCGCCGCAGAGGTGCTGCGCGCCTGCTCGGCCAATGTCGACGACCTGCGGGCGTCGCTCACCAACTTCATCAAGGACAACACGCCCCAGGTGGCGGGTACCGACGATGTCGACACCCAGCCGACGCTGGGTTTCCAGCGCGTGATCCAGCGCGCCATCATGCATGTGCAGTCCACCGGCAACGGCAAGAAGGAAGTGACCGGCGCCAACGTGCTGGTCGCGATCTTCGGCGAGAAGGATTCGCATGCCGTGTACTACCTGCACCAGCAGGGCGTGACGCGCCTCGACGTCGTGAACTTCATCGCTCACGGCATCAAGAAGAGCGATCCGCCTGAAGCCGCCAAGGGCAGCAGCGACGCCTCCTCGGGCGAAAGCGAAGAGGGCGGCGGCGAGAAGAACGAGAAGTCGTCTCCGCTCGAGCAGTTCACCCAGAACCTGAACCAGCTCGCCAAGGACGGCAAGATCGATCCCCTGATCGGCCGCGAGTACGAGGTCGAGCGCGTGATCCAGATTCTGTGCCGCCGGCGCAAGAACAATCCGCTGCTGGTCGGCGAGGCCGGCGTCGGCAAGACCGCGATCGCCGAAGGCCTGGCCTGGCGCATCACCCAGAACGACGTGCCCGAGATCCTGGCCGAGTCGAACGTGTACTCGCTCGACATGGGCGCGCTGCTGGCCGGCACCAAGTACCGCGGCGACTTCGAGCAGCGCCTGAAGGGCGTGCTCAAGTCGTTGAAGGACAAGCCGAACGCGATCCTGTTCATCGACGAGATCCACACGCTGATCGGCGCCGGCGCCGCTTCGGGTGGCACGCTCGACGCCTCGAACCTGCTCAAGCCGGCGCTCTCGAGCGGCCAGCTCAAGTGCATCGGCGCGACCACCTTCACCGAGTACCGCGGCATCTTCGAGAAGGACGCGGCCCTGTCGCGGCGCTTCCAGAAGGTCGACGTGGTCGAGCCGACGGTGCAGGAAACGGTCGACATCCTCAAGGGCCTGAAGTCGCGCTTCGAGGAACACCATGGCGTGAAGTACGGCGTGGCCGCACTCCAGGCCGCGGCCGAGCTGAGCGCCAAGTACATCAACGACCGTCACCTGCCCGACAAGGCGATCGACGTCATCGATGAAGCCGGCGCTGCCCAGCGCATCCTGCCCGCCAACAAGCGCAAGAAGACCATCAGCAAGACCGAGGTCGAGGAAATCGTCGCCAAGATCGCGCGCATTCCCCCGGCCAACGTCTCGAACGACGACCGTGGCAAGCTGCAGACCATCGAGCGCGACCTGAAGAGCGTGGTGTTCGGCCAGGACAAGGCGCTCGAAGTGCTGGCTTCTGCCGTCAAGATGGCGCGTTCGGGCCTGGGCCGGGAAGACAAGCCGATCGGCTCCTTCCTGTTCAGCGGCCCCACCGGCGTCGGCAAGACCGAAGCCGCCAAGCAGCTGGCCTACATCATGGGCATCGAGCTGATCCGCTTCGACATGTCGGAGTACATGGAGCGCCATGCGGTGAGCCGTCTCATCGGCGCGCCTCCGGGTTATGTCGGGTTCGACCAGGGCGGCCTGCTGACCGAGGCCATCACGAAGAAGCCGCACGCGGTGCTGCTGCTCGACGAAATCGAGAAGGCGCATCCGGACATCTTCAACGTGCTGCTGCAGGTCATGGACCACGGCACCCTGACGGACAACAACGGACGCAAGGCCGACTTCCGCAACGTGATCATCGTGATGACCACCAATGCGGGTGCCGAGACCATGAACAAGGCGACCATCGGCTTCACCAACCCGCGCCAGGCGGGTGACGAGATGGCCGACATCAAGCGCCTGTTCACGCCGGAGTTCCGCAACCGCCTCGATGCGACCGTGAGCTTCAAGGCGCTCGACGAGCAGATCATCCTGCGCGTGGTGGACAAGTTCCTGCTGCAGCTGGAGACGCAGCTGGCCGAGAAGAAGGTCGACGTGACCTTCACCGACGCCCTGCGCAAGCACCTGGCGAAGAAGGGCTTCGATCCGCTGATGGGTGCGCGGCCGATGCAGCGCCTGATCCAGGACACGATCCGTCGCGCCCTGGCCGACGAACTGCTCTTCGGCCGCCTTCAGGAAGGCGGACGCCTGACCGTCGACCTCGACGACAAGGAAGAAGTGCAGCTGGACATCCAGCCGCTGCCGAAGAAGGAAGGCCGGGCCAAGCCCGAAGCCGAAGAAGCGGCGACGGGTTGAGCGCCTTCCGCCCACTGCGGCGGAAGCATCTGATCGGAAGGCCGGTAGCATTGCTACCGGCCTTTTTCGTTTCACCTCGAGATTTCTCCCCTTGATCGTCCCCGAGCTCAGCCAGGAATGGAAGACCGGCCTCTCCCTCGCATGGAGCGGCTACATCGCAGTGCTTTCGGTCTGGATCGTGATGCAGAAGCGCGCACCGGTCTCGACCATGAGCTGGATCCTGTCGCTGGCGCTGCTGCCTTTCGCGGGCTTTCTCATCTACTACTTCCTGGGGCCGCAGCGGCTCAAGAAGCAGCGCCTCAAGCGGCTTCGCAGCCGGGCGAGCGCCTTGGCGCCGGCCGACGTCGTGATGCTGCGCGAGGCGAGGGCGCACGCGCCGCCCGCCTTGCGCCAGATGGCCGCGCTCGGGATGGCGGCCTGCGGGCTGCCGGTGTCGAGCGCGACCTCGGCCGTGCTGCTGTCCGGCGGCGCGACCACCTTCGATGCGATCTTCGATGCGATCCGCGCGGCGCGCGACCACGTCCATCTCGAGTACTACATCTTCGAGCCCGACCAGATCGGCACGGCGCTGCGCGACCTGCTGATCGAGCGCGCCCGGGCCGGCGTCAAGGTGCGGCTGCTGCTCGATGCGCTCGGCTCCAAGCGGGTCGGGCGCAAGTTCATGGCGCCGATGCAGGCGGCCGGTGTCCATGTAGCGCTGTTTCACGAGACCCGCATCGGCCGGCGGCTGCGGCCGGTGACCAACTACCGGACCCACCGCAAGATCGTGGTCTGCGACGGGCTGGTGGGCTTCACCGGGGGCGTCAACATCACCGACGAGGAAGACGCCCGCACCCGGCCCGACGCCTACCACGACGTTCATCTGCGCATCGAGGGCAGCGCGGTGCGCTGGCTGCAGACCACCTTTCTCGAAGACTGGACCTACGCCACCGGCGAGGACCCGCGCCAGATCGACAACGCGCTGCCGCTGCTGCTGCCGGACCTGCCGCTGGGCGAGGCAACCGGCGAAATCCCGGTGCAGATCATCACCAGCGGGCCCGACAGCCCGCTCGAGGCGATCCACCGCATGCATCTCGCGGCGATCCAATCCTCGGAGCGGCGCGCCTGGCTCACCACCCCTTACTTCGTGCCCGGCGAGCCGGCCCTGATGGCGTTGACCAGTGCCGCGCTGCGCGGCGTCGACGTCCGGCTGCTGGTGCCGCGGCGCAGCGATTCGCTGGTCGTGAGCGCGGCGGCGCGCTCCTACTACGACGAGCTGATCGCCGCCGGCGTCAAGGTCTGGGAGTACAAGGCCCGCATGCTGCACTCCAAGACGCTGGTGGTGGACGACCACTGCGCGATGATCGGCACGGCCAACTTCGACAATCGCAGCTTCAGGCTCAATTTCGAGGTGATGGCCGTGATCTACGGGACGACCTTGGCCGAACCCCTGGCGGCACAGTTCGAGACCGACCTCCGAAGCGCCTCGCCGATCCGGGCCAACCGGCGCCAGAAGTTCCTGCGCCGCCTGGCCGATGCCACCGCCCGCCTGTTTTCTCCTTTGCTTTGAACATGCCTCCACACACCTTCCTCTGGCACGACTACGAAACCTTCGGCGCGGTGCCGCGCCGCGACCGGCCGTCGCAGTTCGCCGCGATCCGCACCGACGCCGAGCTCAACGAGGTCGGCGAGCCGTTGATGGTCTATTGCCAGCCGGCGCCCGACTACCTGCCCAGCCCGGAGGCCTGCCTGATCACCGGCATCACGCCGCAGCAGTGCCTGGAACTCGGCATTCCCGAGCATGAATTCGCGGCCCGGATCGAGCAGGCCTTCTCGCAGCCCGGCACCATCGGCGTTGGCTACAACACGATCCGCTTCGACGACGAAGTGACCCGCTTCCTGTTCTGGCGCAACCTGATCGATCCCTACGCGCGCGAGTGGCAGAACGACTGCGGCCGCTGGGACCTGCTCGACGTGGTGCGGCTGACCTATGCGCTGCGCCCCGACGGCATCGTCTGGCCGACCAAGGCGGACGGCAGCCAGAGCTTCAAGCTCGAGGACCTGGCGCGCGCCAACGGACTGCTGCACGAGGCGGCCCACGATGCGCTGTCGGACGTGCGCGCGACGATCGCGCTGGCCCGGCTGATCCGTGACAAGCAGCCCCGGCTGTTCGACTTCGCGTTCGGGCTGCACCGCAAGGACCGGGTGGCGGCCGAGCTCGGCCTGCCGGCGACGCGCGAGAGCGCGCGGCCCTTCCTCCACGTGTCGGGCATGTTCCCGGCCGAGCGCGGCTGCCTGGCCGTTATGTGGCCGCTGGCCAGCCATCCGACCAACAAGAACGAACTGCTGGCCTGGGACCTGGCCCACGACCCGGGCGAGCTTCGCGACCTCGACGTCGAGACCCTGCGCCTGCGCCTGTTCACCCGCAGCGCCGACCTGCCCGAGGGCGTGCGCCGGCTGCCGCTCAAGGGCATCCACCTGAACAAGTCACCGATGGTGGTCGGCAACCTGAAGACGCTGGCGCCGGCGATGGCGGCGCGCTGGGGTCTCGACATCGAGGCGGCATTGAAGAACGCCGCGCTCGCGGCCGCGCTGCCCGACATGAGCGCGATCTGGCCGCAGGTCTACGAGCGGCCCCGCGAAGGCGCGCCGGACGTCGACGAGGATCTCTACGGCGGCTTCGTCGGCAACGGCGACCGGCGCCGCCTGAACCAGCTGCGCGGCCTGTCGCCGGGCGAGCTTGCGCGGGCCCGCACCGGCTTTGACGACCCGCGGCTGGAAGAGCTGGTGTTCCGCTACCGGGCGCGCAATTTCCTCGATACGCTGAACGAAGACGAGGCCGGGCGCTGGGAGGCGCACCGGGCCGCGCGGCTGCTCGAAGGCGAGGGCGGTGCGCGCAATGTCGATGCCCTGTTCGCCGAGATCGATGCGCTGGCCGAGACCGCGGACGAGCGCGCCGAAGCCATCCTGGGCGCGCTCTACGAGTACGCCGAGGCGATCGCCCCGGAGGTCTGAACGATCATGACCGTGCGCCGACTGCTCCCCGCCGATGCCGCCGCCTACCGGGCCTTGATGCTCGAAGCCTACGCGCGCCATCCGGATGCCTTCACCTCCAGCGCCGAGGAGCGCGCGGCGCTGCCGTTGGCCTGGTGGGAAGCGCGGCTCGACGAATCGCCGCGGGCCGGCCAGGTCGTGCTCGGTGCCTTCGGCGGCGACCGGCTGGCCGGTGCCGCCGGGCTCGAATTCGAGTCGCGCGCCAAGGCCCGCCACAAGGCGCATCTCTTCGGCATGTACGTGGCGCCCGATGCCCGGGCGGGCGGCCACGGCCGGCAGCTGGTGCAGGGCCTGCTGGACGTGGCAGCCGGCAGGGAGGGCGTCAGGCTCGTCCAACTGACCGTGACCGAAGGCAACGCCGCGGCGCAGTCGCTCTACGAACGCTGCGGGTTCGCGGTGTTCGGCGTCGAGCCCTTCGCGGTTGCGCTCGATGGCCGCTATCTGTCGAAATGCCACATGTGGCGCCTGCTCGGGAGCGAAGCCACCTGACAGGAATGTCATCGTTGCGTCAGCTTGCCGTCCCGGACGGGTGCCTACAGTGGGCGGCATGCGAATATTGTGTCTGGCCCTGGCGGCATCCCTGGCAGGCTGCGCCGTCGGGCCCGACTATCGGCGTCCCTCGTTGCCCGAAGGCGTGTCGGCGCCGGCCTTCAAGGAAAGCGGCGCCTGGAAGACGGCGGCGCCCGCCACCGTCGATGCGGCCCATCCCTGGTGGACCGGTTTTGGCGACCCGCGCCTCGATGCGCTGATCGAGGAAGCGAACGGCGCGAACCAGAGCCTTCGGCTGGCCGAGGCCCAGTACCGGGAGGCCCAGGCGCTGGTGCAGAACGCGCAGGCGGGCTGGGCGCCGACGCTCGGGCTGGACCTTTCGGGCCAGCGCGCGCGCAGCCAGAATTCGACCGGCGCGCCGGTGCAGGGCAACACGCACGCCTGGTCGCTGCAGGCGGCCTGGGAACCCGACCTCTGGGGCCGGGTGCGGCGTGCCGTCGAAGGCGCCGCCGACAGCGCGCAGGCCAGCGACGCCGACCTGGCCGCGGCACGGCTCGCGGTGCAGGCCGCGGTGGCCAACGACTACATCCAGCTGCGCATGACCGATGCCCAGCAGCGGCTCTACGACCGGACCATCGAGGCCTACCGCAAGTCGCTGCAGATCACCCGGAGCCAGTACCGCGCCGGCGTGGTGACGCGCGCCGATGTCGACCTGGCCGACACCACCCTGCAATCGACCCAGGCGCTGGCCCTGGACACCCAGCTGACGCGCCGGCAACTCGAGCACGCGATCGCGGTGCTGCTGGGCAAGACGCCCTCGCAGTTTTCCATCGCGGCGGACGACAGCCTGCCCAGCCTGCCCGCGGTGCCGATGGCCGTGCCGTCGGAACTGCTCGAGCGCCGGCCGGACATCGCGGGCGCCGAACGCCGGGCGGCGTCGGCCAACGCGGGCATCGGCTATGCGCAGGCCGCCTACTACCCGAGCCTGTCGCTGAGTGCCGCGGGCGGTTTCGCCGGTGCCGGCTTCGGCAACTGGTTCGCCGCGCCGGGCAAGGTCTGGGCGCTGGGCGCGGCGGTGGCGCAAAACCTGTTCGACGGCGGCCAGCGCAACGCCCAGGTGGCACAGGCGCGGGCGACCTTCGATGCCTCGTCGGCCAGCTACCGCCAGACCGTGCTGGCCGGCTTCCAGGAAGTCGAGGACAACCTGGCCGCGCTCGACCTGCTGGCGCAGGAGCGCCAGGTGCAGGACGGCGCGGTCGCCTCGGCGCGCAACGCGGAACGGGTGTCGTTGAGCCAGTTCCGCGCCGGCACGACCACCTACCTGGCGGTCATCACATCGCAAACGCTGGCGCTCAACAACGAGCGCACGGCGCTGCAGCTGCAGAGCCGGCAGTTCGCCGCCCAGGTGGCCCTGGTCAAGGCGCTCGGCGGCGGCTGGGACGCCAGCCAGCTGCAGGCCAGCGCCGACGCCAGCCCGGCGGCCGCATACGCATCTTCGAATTCCAAGTGAACCTCATGGACAGTCCTTCCTCCGTTTCCCGCCAGCGTCCGCGCTGGCTGCTTCATGCCGGCTGGCTGCTGCTCGCCGTGCTGCTCGCCGTGGGCGCCTGGCGCCTGATGCGGCATCCGGCCCCGCCGGTGGCCGCGGGGCCGGCGGGAGTCCCGGCGACCACCGTCCAGGTCGCGAGCGAGACGGTGCCGATCGCACGCAGCGGCGTCGGCACGGTGCTGCCGGTGGCCTCGGTGACGGTGCGCACGCGGGTCGACGGGCAGCTCGACAGCGTCGAGTTCAAGGAAGGGCAGGACGTCAAGGCCGGCCAGGTGCTGGTGCGCATCGATCCGCGCACCTTCCAGGCGCAGCTCGAGCAACTGATGGCGCAGAAGGCAAAGGACGAGGCCACGCTGGCCAATGCGCGCGCCGACCTGCAGCGCTACGGCGAGCTGATCAAGGAGGACGCCACCACCCAGCAGACGCTGGACACGCAGCGCGCGCTGGTCAACCAGCTGCAGGCTTCCCTGAAGAGCGACGAGGCGCAGATTCACCTGGCCCAGGTGCAGCTCGGCTTCACCACCATCGCCGCGCCGATCAGCGGGCGGATCGGCGCCCGGCTGGTCGACCCGGGCAACATCGTGCATGCGGCGGACGCGAACGGCCTGCTGGTGATCAACCAGATCGATCCGATCGCGGTCCAGTTCACCTTGCCCGAAAGCAGCTTCCAGGCGGTCAACAAAGCGCTGAACGGCAGCCATGAGCCGCTGGCGGTCGAGGCCATCGACCGCGACACCCGCGAAGTGCTGGCGACCGGCAAGCTGGTGCTGCTGAACAACCAGATCGACACCGCCACCGGCACCATCTCGCTGAAGGCGCAGTTCGCCAATGCCGGCCATGCGCTGTGGCCGGGCCAGTCGGTCGACGCCCGGGTGGTGCTCGGCGAGCGGGCAGACGCCCTGACGGTGCCTTCGGCGGTGGTGCAGCGCAACCAGGAAGGCTTCTTCGCCTACGTGGTCGGGCCCGACGACAAGGTCCGGGCGCAGCCGTTGACGGTGGCCGACACGGTGAGGGGCAAGTCGGTGATCGAGACCGGTCTGGCGGCCGGCGACCGGGTGGTGCTGGACGGCCAATACCGCCTGACACCCGGCGCACGGATCGTCGAGAAGGCCGCCGTCGTGCCGGTCGCGTCCTCGGGAGCCAAGCCTTGAACATCTCGGCCGCCTTCATCAAGCGCCCGATCGGCACCTCGCTGCTGGCCGCGGCCGTGCTGCTGATCGGGCTGGTCGCCTGGCCGCTGCTGCCGGTGGCGCCGTTGCCGCAGGTCGACTTCCCGACCTTGCAGGTGACGGGCCGGCTGCCCGGCGCCAGCCCCGAGACGATGGCGTCCAATGTGGCCCAGCCGCTGGAACGCCAGTTCTCGCTGATCGCCGGGCTGTCGCAGATGACGTCGAGCAGCTCGCTCGGGCTGACCCAGATCACCTTGCAGTTCGAGCTCGACCGCAACATCGACGGTGCCGCGCTCGACGTCCAGACCGCCATCAACGCGGCCCAGGGCCAGTTGCCCAACAACCTGCCGAGCCCGCCGAGCTTCCGCAAGATCAATCCGGCCGACTCGCCGGTGCTGATCCTCGGCGTGCAGTCCAAGGTGCTGCCGCTGGTGCAGGTCAACGACTATGCCGACAACGTGCTGGCGCAGCAGATCTCGCGCATCTCGGGGGTCGGGCTGGTCAACATCTTCGGCGTCCAGAAGCCGTCGGTGCGGATCCAGGTCGATCCGGCCAAGATCAAGGCGGTCGGCATGAGCCTGGAGGACGTGCGTGGCGTGATCGCCGCCACCACCGTCAGCGCGCCGACCGGCACCATCGACGGCGAGCGCCAGGCCTTCAACGTCTACACCAACGACCAGCTGCTCAAGGCCGCACCCTGGAACGACATGGTGCTGGCCTGGCGCAACGGGGCGCCGATCCGGGTCCGCGACATCGGCGTCGCGGTCGACGGGCCGGAGAACAGCAAGGTCGCGGCCTGGGGCTTTGCCGGGCCGGCGGCAGCCGTTGGCAGCGACATCGGCAACGGCCGGGCGATCATGCTGGCGATCACCAAATCGCCAGGCGCCAACGTGATCGAGACGGTCGACCGCATCCAGGCGGCGATGCCGAAGCTGAAGGCGGCGATTCCGCCCAGCATCAGCGTCAACACGCTGGTCGACCGCACGCAGACCATCCGGGCCTCGGTCAAGGACGTCGAGTTCACGCTGCTGCTGTCGATCGCGCTGGTGGTGGCGGTGATCTTCGTCTTCCTGCGCAACGTCACGGTGACGCTGATCCCGAGCGTGACCGTGCCGCTGGCGCTGCTCGGCACGGCGGCCGTGATGTACGTGGTCGGCTACAGCCTGGACAACCTGTCGCTGATGGCGCTGACGATCGCGGTCGGCTTCGTGGTCGACGACGCGATCGTGATGCTCGAGAACATCTACCGCCACATCGAGGACGGCATGGCCCCGATGGAGGCGGCGCTGAAGGGGGCCGGCGAGATCGGCTTCACGATCATCTCGATCTCGGTCTCGCTGGTGGCGGTGTTTATCCCGCTGCTGCTGATGGGCGGCATCGTCGGGCGGCTGTTCCGCGAATTCGCGGTCACGGTGACGCTGACCATCGTGGTGTCGGTGCTGATCTCGCTCACCTTGACGCCGATGCTCTGCGCGCGCTTCCTGAAGCCGCACGTGCCGAACGAGCGGCACGGCCGGCTCTACCTGCTGCTGGAGCGCGGCTTCGACGCCATGCTCGATGGCTACAAGCGCGGGCTCGGCGTGGTGCTGCGCCATCCCTTCATCACCTTGATGAGCTTCATCGCGACGGTGGCGGCGACGGTGGCGCTGTTCATCGTGATCCCCAAGGGCTTCTTCCCGCAGCAGGACACCGGCTTTCTCTTTGGCACGGCCGACGCGGCACAGGACTCGTCGTCCAACGCGATGCGCGACCGGATGCTCAAGATCGCCGACATCATCCGCCAGGACCCGGATGTCACGAGCTTCGGCATGCAGGCCGGCGCGAGCACCTTCAACTCGGGCAATTTCTTCATCGGTCTCAGGCCGAAGGACGAGGGCCGCACCGCCAACGCCGACGAGGTCATCGCCCGGCTGCGGCCGAAGCTGGCGCCGGTGCAGGGCATCACGCTGTTCATGCAGGCCGGGCAGGACATCAGCGTCGGCGGCCGGCCCTCGCGCACGCAATACCAGTACACGCTGACCGACACCGACCTGAACGAACTCAACACCTGGGCGCCGAAGGTGCTGGCGCAGCTGCGCGAGCTGCCGCAGCTGACCGACGTGACCTCCGACCAGCAGAACGCCGCGCCGACGGCCCAGGTGACGATCGACCGCCAGCGGGCATCGAGCTACGGCATCACGCCGGCGATGATCGACGCCGTGATCTACGACGCCATCGGCCAGCGCCAAGTGGCGCAGTACTTCACGCAGCTCAACAGCTACAACGTGGTGCTAGAGGTCACGCCGGAACTGCAGCGCGACCCCTCGCTGTTCGATCGCCTGTACCTGACCTCGCCGATCAACGGCCAGCAGGTGCCGCTGTCGACTTTCGTCAAGCTCGACACCAGCAAGACCGGCTACCTGTCGATCAGCCACCAGGGGCAGTTCCCGGCAGTGACGGTGTCCTTCAACCTCAAGCCGGGCACCTCGCTGGGCCCGGCGGTCGATGCGATCAACGCGGCCCAGGCCCGGATGGGCGTGCCGGCCACCTTGAGCGGCACCTTCCAGGGCACGGCGCAGGCCTTCGGCGATTCGCTGCGGACCCAGCCCTACCTGATCCTGGCGGCGCTGATCTCGGTCTACATCGTGCTGGGGCTGCTCTACGAGAGCTACATCCATCCGCTGACCATCCTGTCGACCCTGCCGTCGGCCGGGGTGGGCGCATTGCTGATCCTGATGGCCGGCGGTTACGATCTCAGCGTGATCGCACTGATCGGGATCATCCTGTTGATCGGGATCGTGAAAAAGAACGGCATCATGATCGTGGACTTCGCCCTGCACGCCGAGCGCGACCGCGGCATGTCGCCGCGCGATGCGATCTTCGAGGCCTGCATCCTGCGCTTCCGCCCGATCATGATGACCACCATGTGCGCACTGCTGAGCGGACTGCCGCTGATGCTCGGCCACGGCGCCGGCTCCGAGCTGCGCCGGCCGCTGGGCTACGCGATGGTCGGCGGCCTGATCCTGTCGCAGATGCTGACCCTCTTCACGACGCCGGTGATCTATCTCTATCTCGACCGTGCCCATCACTGGTACGTGCGGCGCAAGGCGGCGCGCCAGCAGCGCCGGCTGCCGCCGGTGGCGGGCGGAGTGCTGATCGAATGAAGGTCCTGATCGTCGAGGACGAGCGCAAGACGGCCGACTACCTGTACCAGGGCCTGACCGAGCAGGGCTGCACCGTCGACCTCGCCTTCGACGGCATCGACGGCCAGCACCTGGCCTTGCACTACGACTTCGACGTGATCGTGCTCGACGTGATGCTGCCCGGACTGGACGGCTTCAGCGTGCTCAAGTCGCTGCGCAGCGTGAAGAACACGCCGGTGATCATGCTGACGGCCAGGGACGGCGTGGCCGACCGGGTGCGCGGGCTGCAGGACGGCGCCGACGACTACCTGGTCAAGCCCTTTTCGTTCCTCGAACTGCTGGCCCGGCTGCAGGCGCTCACGCGACGCGGCCGCAGCCAGGAAACGACCCTGCTGCGGGTCGGCGACCTGCGGGTCGACCTGCTGAGCCGCAAGGCGATCCGGCAGGAGCAACGCATCGACCTGACGGCCAAGGAGTTCGCGCTGCTGGCGGTGCTGGCGCGGCGCCAGGGCGAGATCCTGTCGAAGACGGTGATCGCCGAGCTGGTCTGGGACATGAATTTCGACAGCAACACCAACGTGGTCGAAGTCGCGATCAAGCGCCTGCGCGCCAAGATCGATGCACCCTTCGGAAAGAACCTGCTGCACACCATCCGTGGCATGGGCTACGTGCTGGAGAACCGCGGCGGTCCGGAGCCGGAATGAGGAACTCGATCGCGATCAGGCTGGCCGCGATGTTCGCGGCCGCGGCGCTGGTGGCCTTCGCGCTGCTGGGCGGCGCGCTGCACCGGGTGCTGTCGGTCGAGCTGGCGCGCCACCAGCAGGCACAGATCGATGGACGGCTGGAGGACATGGCCTACATGCTCGAGCATGGGCGAGCCGCCGGCCTCGGCGAGCGCATCCGCGACAAGCTCGACACGCTGGGGGCCGCCGATCCGCGCACCCGCTCGTGGCTGGCCAGCGACGACCCGGCCTTCCGCTACGGCGAGGACCTGCCGCTGGTCGCGGCGGCGATCGACGCCGGGCGCGACAGCGTCGAGCTGCCGGTCGGCACGCCGCCCCGGCTGACCCGGATGCGGATCCGCGGCGGGGAGCTGGCGGCCAACGGGGCCCGGCCCGCGGTGCGCTACATCGCCGGCGTGGATGCCGAGCCCTTCGGCGACACCCTGCGCACCTTCGAGACGGCGGTGGTGCTGCTGACCTTGGCCGGCACGGCGCTGGCGGCGGCGCTCGGCTACTGGATCGCCCGCATCGGGCTCGGCCCGGTCCAGCGGCTGTCGGGCGATGCCCAGCGCATCGGGCCGGACGACCGTGCGCGGCGCCTGCAGCTGCCGGCGCTGCCGCGGGAACTGTCCGATCTCGGCAGCTCCTTCAACGCCGCGCTGGACCGGCTCGATGCCGCCTACCGGCAGCTCGCGACCTTCAGCGACGACGTCGCGCACGAACTGCGCACGCCGCTGGCCAACCTGATCGGCCAGACCCAGGTGGCGCTGGCCCGCGAGCGCAATGCGGACGCGCTGCGCGAGGTGCTGCAGTCGAATCTCGAGGAGCTCGAACGGCTGCGCGCGATCGTCGCCGACATGCTGTTCCTGGCGCGGGCCGAGCAGGGCGTTCGCGCGCGCGACCTGGTGGCGTCGTCCCTCGCGCAGGAGGTCGGCAAGACGGTGGAATTCCTCGACCTGCTGCTCGACGAGGCCGGCATGTCGGTGCAGGTGGAGGGCGATGCGGTGGCGCCGATCGAGACCTCGCTGTTCCGGCGCGCGCTGACCAACCTGCTGCAGAACGCGATCCAGCACTCGCGGCCCGGCAGCCGCGTGGTGGTCCGGATCGGTGGCGACGAGCGTTCGGCGGCGGTCAGCTTCTCGAACCCGAGCGCGCCGATCGCACCCGAACAGCTGCCGCGGCTGTTCGACCGCTTCTATCGCGTCGACTCTTCGCGCCGCAACAGCGGCGAGAACCACGGGCTCGGGCTGTCGATCGTCAAGGCGGTGGCGGTGATGCACAACGGCACCGTGTTCGCGCGCTCGGACAACGGCATCACCACGGTGGGCTTCAGCGTGGCGTTGAAAGCCTGAACCGGATCAGGCCCGCGGGTTCATCCAGCTGGTCGCCGACGCTCGCCCGGCCAGGTGCAGTGCGGCCGTGGCGGCCGGCGTTTCGGCCATCAGCCTGCCTTTGCGATAGACCTTGAGCCGCGTCGCCCGCAGCCGGATCGCCTCGACCGGATCGCGCGCCTGCAGCAGCACGAAGCTGGCGTCGCAGCCGGCCGCGAGGCCGTAGCCTTCGAGGTGCATCACCCGGGCGGCGTTGACGGTCACGGCGTCGAAGCACTGCCGGATGCCGGCCTGGCTGGTCATCTGGGCCACGTGCAGGCCCATGTGCGCGACCTCCAGCATGTCGCCCGAGCCCATGCCGTACCAGGGGTCCATCACGCAGTCGTGGCCGAAGGCGACGTTGACGCCGGTGGCCATCAGCTCGGGCACCCGGGTCATGCCGCGGCGCTTGGGGTAGCTGTCGTGGCGGCCCTGCAGCGTGATGTTGATCAGCGGGTTCGAGACCACGGCGACGCCGCTCTCGGCGATCAGCGGCAGCAGCTTGCTGACGTAGTAGTTGTCCATCGAGTGCATCGAGGTGCAGTGCGAGCCCGTGACCCGGCCTTGCAGTCCGAGCCGCTGGGCCTCGAAGGCCAGGGTCTCGATGTGGCGCGACAGCGGGTCGTCGGATTCGTCGCAGTGCATGTCGACCAGCTTGCCGCGCTCGGCGGCGATCTCGCACAGCAGCTTCACGCTGGCGGCGCCGTCGGCCATCGTGCGTTCGAAATGCGGAATGCCGCCGACCACGTCGACGCCCTTGTCGAGCGCACGCTTCAGGTTGTCGACGCCGCCGGGCGAACGCAGCACGCCGTCCTGCGGAAAGGCTACCAGCTGCAGGTCGAGGTACGGCGCCACCAGCCGCTTGACCTCCAGCAGCGCGTCGACCGCCAGCAGGCTGGCATCGCTGGTGTCGACATGGCTGCGGATCGCGAGCAGTCCCTTGGCCACGGCCCAGTCGCAATAGGCCAGCGCACGCTCGATCAGGGCCTCGGCCTTGAGCAGCGGCTTGAGCTCGCCCCACAGTGCGATGCCTTCGAGCAGCGTGCCGCTCTGGTTGATGCGCGGCAGGCCGTAGCTCAGCGTGGCGTCCATGTGGAAGTGCGGGTCGACGAAGGGCGGGCTGACGAGCAGGCCGCCGGCATCGAGGACCTCGCGTGCCGGTGCCTGAAGGCCCCGGCTGACTTCGACGATGCGGCCATCGCGCACCGCCACCGACATGTCGGTGGCGCCGTCGGGCAGGGTGGCGTTGTGGATGAGGAGGTCGAGCATCGTTGCTTATGCGTAATGCCGATAGACCTTCGAGCCGCCGCCGCGGGTGAGCAGCAGCACGTCGAAGGCATCCTTCCGGCCGCCGTAGGCCGGGCCGTCCATTCCTGGCGAACCCACCGGCATGCCCGGCACCGCGAGTCCTATCGCGACGGGGCGCTCCTTGAGCAGTCGCCTGATCTCTGGTGCCGGCACATGCCCTTCGATGGCGTAGCCGCCGACCAGGCCCGTGTGGCACGAGCCGAACTTGCGGTCCACGCCCAGGCGCTGGCGCGCCGCGTCGTTGCCCGCTTCATGGACCTGGACGGCGAAGCCGCTCGCCTCCAGGTGCGTGACCCAGTCCTGGCAGCAGCCGCAATTCGGGTCCTTCCAGACTTCCATCGCCGTCCGCGCGGCGCTGCCTTGGGCAAAGGCCGGCGCAAGGCCCAGAGTCAGCATGGCGGCCAGCACGGTGCGGCGGGTGTTCGGTGGTGGGTGCATCGGTGGGGTCCTTCGCTTTTCTCGGCTCCCCATGATAGGACCCATTCAGCGCTCGCCCTTGCGATAGGGCTTCATCAGGGCCTGCGGATAGCTCGCCTTGCGCGCGACCAGCACCAGCGCCAGGATCGACAGCAGGTAGGGCAGCATCAGGTAGACCTGGTAGGGCAGCACGGCATCGCCCGACTGCTGCAGCCGCAGCTGCAGCGCATCGAAGAAGGCGAACAGCAGCGCGCCCAGCAGCGCCTTGCCCGGACGCCAGGACGCGAACACCACCAGTGCCACGCAGATCCAGCCGCGGCCATTGACCATGTTGAAGAAAAAGGCGTTGAAGGCCGACAGCGTGAGGAACGAGCCCGCGACGCCCATCAGCGCCGAACCGGCGACGATGGCGCCGGTGCGCGTGGCCGCGACCGACACGCCCTGGCCCTCGGCCGCCTGCGGGTTCTCGCCGACCATGCGCACCGCCAGCCCGACCGGCGTGCGGTACAGCACCCAGGCGAGCAGCGGCACCAGCAGCAGCGCCAGCAAGGTGAGCGGGGTCTGCGCCGAGAGCACCGGCACCTGAAGCCAGTCCATCGGCGCGAACGGCGTCACGGTCGGCGGCGTGTTGACCTTCGGGAAGCTCACGCGGTAGCCGTAGTAGCTCAGCGCGGTCGCCAGCAGCGTGATGCCCAGCCCCGACACATGCTGCGACAGCGCCAGGCCGACCGTCAGGAACGCGTGCAGCAGGCCGAACACCGCACCCGCCAATGCCGCGACGCCGACCCCGGCCCACAGCGGCGCGCCGGCGTAGACCGCGAGCCAGCCGGCGAAGGCGCCGGCGACCATGATGCCCTCGATGCCGAGGTTCAGCACGCCGGCCCGTTCGCAGAGCAGCACGCCCAGGGTGCCGAAGATCAGCGGCGTGGCGATGCGCAGCACCGCGACCCAGAACGAGGCGTTCGACAGGATGTCGGCGATGTCGCTCATTTCAAGCGCACCCGGTACTGCGTGAGGAGGGTGGCGACCAGCACGGCGATCAGCGAGGCGGCGACGATCACGTCGGCGATGTAGGTCGGCACGCCGATCGCGCGACTCATCGTGTCGGCCCCGACCAGCACGCCGGCCACGAACACGCCCGCCGCCAGCACGCCGAGCGGATGCAGCCCGGCCAGCATCGCGATCACGATGCCGCTGTAGCCGTAGCCGGGCGACATGTCGAGGGTGACGTAGCTGGTGCGCCCGGCGACCTCGATCGCGCCCGCGAGGCCGGCCAGGGCACCCGACAGCAGCGCCACCCACACCACGGTGCGCGTCACCGGAACGCCCGCGAACGCCGCGGCGCGGGCGTTGGCGCCGACGGCGCGGATGTCGAAGCCGATCACGGTGTACTTGAACAGCAGCCAGACCAGCACAGCCAGCCCGGCGGCCCACAGCAGCCCGGTGTGGATCCGGGTCTGGGCGACCAGCTTGGCCAGCTCGAGCTCCGACTGCAGCGAGACGCTCTGCGGCCAGCCCATCGCGCTCGGGTCCTTCATCGGGCCGTCGAGCATCGCCGAGACGCCGAGCAGGACGATGAAGTTGATCAGCAGCGTGGTCACCACCTCGTCGACGCCGAGCCGGCTCTTCATGAGCGCCGGCCCCAGCAGCAGCAGCGCGCCGGCGAGCGCCGCGGCCGCCATCATGAGCGGGAACAGCAGCCAGGTCGGCAGCTCGAAGCCGGTGCCGCCATGCAGGCCGCCGACCGCTACCGCGGCCAGCGCCCCGGCATAGAGCTGGCCTTCGGCGCCGATGTTGAAGAGCCGGGCCTTGAAGGCCACGGTGGCCGCCAGGCCCGTGAGGATCAGCGGGACGGCGCGGGTCAGGGTCTCGCTCCAGGCGAAGACCGAGCCGAAGCCGCCCTGCAGCAGCAGCGCATAGGTGCGTCCGACCGGCGCGCCGGCCCAGAGCACGAGCAGTGCGCTCACCAGCAGGGTGAACGCAACCGCGCCAACCGGCGCCAGCAGGAGCGCGGCGCGCGAGCTTCGATGCCGGCGCTCGAGCCTCATGAGCCCGCCATCGCCAGGCCGATGGCCTCGCGCGTCCAGGCGGCGGCGGGTCGCGGCTCGCCGAGTCTGCCGCCATGCATCACGGCGACCCGGTCGCCGAGGGTCAGCACCTCGTCGAGGTCATCGGAGATCAGCAGCACCGCCGCGCCGGCATCGCGCGCCGCGATCAGCTGCTGCTGCACGTAGGCGACGGCACCGATGTCCAGGCCCCAGGTCGGCTGGTGCGCGACGATCAGCCGCGGCGTGCGCTGCTTCGCGCTGGCCGAGGCCGGCGCCATCAGCGCCCGGCCGAGGATCAGCTTCTGCATGTTGCCGCCCGACAGGGCCCGGGCCGGTGCGTCGAGGCCGGCGCCGCGCACGTCGTAGGCCTTCTCGACGCTGCGCGCATGGGCCTTCGCGGCGCCGCGCCGGACCCACAGCCAGCGCGAGAAAGCCCGGCTGCGCAGGCGCTCCGAGACCGCGTTCTCCCACACGGGCAGGTCGCCCACCACACCAACCGCATGGCGGTCCTCCGGAATCCGGGCCACGCCGCGCTGCACCAGCCGGGCCGGCGAGGGCGGCAGTTCGCGGCCCATCAGCCGGACCGTGCCGGCGATGGCGCGCCGGGTGCCGCTCAGCAGTTCGGCCAGCGCCACCTGGCCATTGCCAGAGACACCCGCCACCGCGACGATCTCGCCCGCCCGTAGCGAGAGGCTGAGGTCCTGCAGTCGATCGTGGCCGCTGCCCCCGGTGCGCACGTGGTCGAGCACGCAGACCGCATCGCCGATCCGGCCGGCCGGCCGGCGCACCGTGTTCTCGATCGCATGGCCGACCATCCACAGCGCCAGCTGCGCCTGCGTGGTGTCGCCGGCGCGGGCCTCGGCCACCAGCCGGCCGCCGCGCAGCACCGCGATGCGGTGCGACACGCGCAGCACCTCGGGCAGCTTGTGGCTGATGAAGATGATCGACAGGCCGTGGGCCACCATCTGGGCCAGGGTGGCGAACAGCGCCTCGCTCTCCTGCGGTGTCAGCACCGCGGTCGGCTCGTCGAGAATCAGGATGCGGGCGTCGCGGTACAGCGCCTTGAGGATCTCGACCCGCTGCCGCTCCCCGACCGACAGGCTGCCGACCCGGGCCTCCGGCTGCACCGGCAGTCCGAAGCGCTTCGCCACCGCCAGCAGCCGGGTGCGTGCCGCATGGCGGCGCGAGAAGGGCTGCCAGAGCGGCTCGGTGCCGATCAGCACGTTGTCGAGGACGCTGAGGTTGTCGGCCAGCGTGAAATGCTGGTGCACCATGCCGATGCCGGCGGCCAGCGCCGCCCTCGGATTGCCGGGCGCCAGCGGCCGCCCGAAGACTTCGATCTCGCCCGCGTCGGCCACGTAGTGCCCGAACAGGATCGACATCAGGGTCGACTTGCCGGCGCCGTTCTCGCCGAGCAGCGCCAGCACCTCGCCGGCCTGCAGCGTGAGCGAGATGCCGTCGTTGGCCACCAGCGCGCCGAAGCGCTTGGTGATGCCGCGCAGCGACAGCACCGCGGCGGGCGGCGTCCCGCCGCTCACTTGGCGGTCGACTTGGGCTGGCTGTCGTCCACCTTGACGGTGGTCTTGCCCGAGAGGATGTCGGCCTGCTTGGCCTTCACCTTGGCGACGATGTCGGCCGGCACCTTTGCCTCGAAGGTACCGAGCGGGGCGAGCTCCGAGCCCTTGTGCTTCATCATCGAATAGGGGCCGTAGTCCTCGGCCGTGAACTTGCCTTCCTTCACGAGCTTGATCGCGCGGTCGGCCGAGGGCTCGAAGTTCCAGAGCGCGGAGGCGACCACGGTGTCGGGGTACTTGTCCTGCGTGTTGATCACGTTGCCGATCGCGAGCTTGCCCTTTTCCTTGGCCGCATCGCTGACGCCGAAGCGCTCGGCATACATCACGTCGGCGCCCTTGTCGATCATCGCGAAGGCGGCTTCCTTGGCCTTCGGCGGATCGAACCAGCTGTTGATGAAGCTGACGCTGAACTCGACCTTCGGATTGGTCTCCTTGGCGCCGGCCATGAAGGCGTTCATGAGGCGGTTCACCTCGGGGATCGGGAAGCCGCCGACCATGCCGATCTTGTTGCTCTTGGTCATGCCGCCGGCGACCATGCCCGACAGGTAGGCCGGCTCCTGGATGTAGTTGTCGAAGACCGAGAAGTTGGGCGCCTGCGGCTTCAGCGAGGAGCCCATCAGGAAGGCGGTCTTGGGGAAGTCCTTGGCGACCTTGCGCGCCGCGGCCTCGACGCCGAAGACCTCGCCGAGGATCAGCTGGTTGCCGGCGGTCGCGTACTCGCGCATCACGCGCTCGTAGTCGGCGTTGGCGACGTTCTCGGTGGCCGTGTACTCGATCTCGCCGCGGGCCTCGGCCGCCTTGAGCGCCTTGTGGATGCGCCCCACCCATTGCTGCTCGAAGGGCACGGTGTACACCGCCGCGACCTTGAGCTTGGCCTGCGCCAGCGCGAGGCCCGGCGCCCCCGCGGCGAGCACGGCTGCGATGGCGACCGAACGGATGATCAGATGGCGGCGTAGGGACACGGTGGACTCCTCGTTCTTGAGTTGAAGTTATTTGGTGCCGAAAATTCTGTCGCCGGCGTCGCCGAGGCCGGGCAGGATGTAGCCGTGGCTGTTGAGTTCGCGGTCGATCGCGGCGGTGTAGATCGGAACGTCCGGGTGCGCGTCCTGCATGGTCTTGACGCCCTCGGGGCAGGTCAGCAGGCAGACGAACTTGATCGACTTGGGGTTCAGTTCCTTGAGCCGTTCGACCGCCGCCACGGCCGAGTTGCCGGTCGCCAGCATCGGGTCGACCACGATCGCATCGCGTTCTTCCATGCCGCCGGGCATCTTGAAGTAGTACTCGACCGCGGTCAGCGTCTTGGGGTCGCGGTAAAGGCCGATGTGGCCCACGCGGGCGCCCGGGATGACGCTCAGCATGCCGTCCAGGATGCCGGTGCCCGCGCGCAGGATCGACACCAGCACCACCTTCTTGCCGTCGATCACCTTGGCATGCATGGTCTCCAGCGGCGTCTCGATCTCGATGTCCTGCATGGCCATGTCGCGCGTGACCTCGTAGGCCATGAGCATGCTGATCTCGTTGAGAAGCCGGCGGAAGCTGTTGGTGCTGGCCTCCTTGCGGCGCATCAGCGTGAGCTTGTGCTGGACGAGTGGGTGGTCGACGAGGTGGACGTTGCTCATGGATTTGGAGGAAGGCGCGAGGGCGTTCTTGTCGTTGTGGAAAAAAGATGTGAAGTCTAGAAGACGGTGCCGTCGCTCTCGATGCGCAGGGGTGGTGCGCCCTCACGCAAGCGCTGTGCCATGACACGGCCGGCGGCCCAGGTACCGCCTTCGAGCACGCGGGCCAGGGGCAGGTCTTCTTCGCTGAGTTCCATCACCCGGCGCACCCGCGCCGCGACCTCGTCGAGCAGGGCCACGGTCAGCGCCCGCCACTCGACGATGAACTCGTCGCCGACCTTCCACGAGCGCTGGAGAAACGCGGGGCTGCGCGGCACAATCAAGCCGCTGTCGATCAGCAGGCCGCCGTTGCGGTACTCGGGCAGCGCGGTCAGGGCCTCGACGTGGCGCACCTTGACGCCGGCCCACTCGAAGGGCTCGAGCATCGAGTAGGTGAGCCACTGCGACAGCTTGTGGAAAGGCATCCAGCCGTTCGTGAGGCCGGGCCCGCGCACGGCACGGTGGCGCCAGCAGTCGCCCAGTGCCAGCGCCGGATCGCCCGAGCCGATCGCGCCCGCTGCATCGCTGCCGTCGGCCGCGATGCTGTCGATCGCGTTGGCCGCGGGCCAGATCCCCGACAGCGATTCGAGCAGCAGGGACAGGATGTCGTGGGCCGCGATCTCGGCGGTGGGGGGCGCGGCCGGTCCGTACGGCCCGATCAGCGCATCGAACAGGCCCCCAGGCCGGCCGTCGTCGCCGAACACCTCGGGCCGCTCCTGCATCGCTTCGCCGAGCCGACGCAGCAGCGTGGCCCGACCCGCCAGCCCGACCAGCGGATTGACCGAGCTGACCTGGAAGGCGTCGCCCAGCCGGTCGGTGACCAGGGCGCGCAGGCCGGCGGCATCGGCCTGCAGCGGATGGGCGGGGTCGGACGAGAACAGTCCGATGGTGAAGGCATGGAAGCTGGCGATGCCCAGGCCCTCGGAGCGCGTGAAGCGCTGGCCGCTGGTGGCCTCGAAGTAATGCCAGTCGGGGCCGGCACCGGCGTCGAGGAGCACGCTGACCAGCACCAGGTCGAGATGGGCGCGGGCGCGCTGGCGCGCCGTGACATCGCCGAGCAACTGGTCGAGGGCCGCCACCCGGTTGACGCCGCCGGCCTCGAAATGACGCCAGCGGCTGTGGTAGGGGATCGGGCCCCAGGCGTAGCGGTCGCGCGTGACCTCGGCCACCGTGCGGGCGGTGTCCTCGAGGGCATCGTCGTTGCCGATCGTGAACCATTCGGATTCGCCCTCGCGGGCCCGTGCCAGCAGCGCGGCGGCGCGGCTGCGCACCGCCTGGGTGGTGCGCAGGAAGGCAGCGGCACCGGCCGGATGCGCCGTGTCGCCGACGAATTCGACCGCCGGGTCGACATGGCCTTCGGCGTCGGCGCTCAGCACGCCGGGATTGGCGGTCGGGCGTTCAGGGTCCACCCCGTAGTTGCTGCCGCTCATTGGTCGAGCCCCCGCCCCTTGGCCTTCTTGAGTTCCTCGGCATCGGGCACCGCGCCGGGCGTGAAGTAGCCGGCCGCCATCTTGGCGTCCATCTCGACCCGGGCATCGGCCGGTATCAGTTCGTCGGGGATGTTGACCCGGGTGCCGATCTCGATGCCCGAGCCCGTGATGGCGTCGAACTTCATGTTGCTCATCGACACCAGGCGGTGGATCTTGCGGATGCCGAGCCAATGGAAGACATCGGGCATCAGCTCCTGGAAGCGCATGTCCTGGACGCCGGCCACGCACTCCGTGCGGGCGAAGTACTGGTCGGCGGTGTCGCCGCCGACCTGGCGCTTGCGCGCGTTGTAGACCAGGAACTTGGTGACCTCGCCGAGCGCCCGGCCCTCTTTGCGCGAGTAGGCGATCAGGCCGACGCCGCCGCGCTGGGCCCCCTGGATGCACTCCTCGATGGCATGCGTCAGGTAGGGGCGGCAGGTGCAGATGTCGGAACCGAAGACGTCCGAGCCGTTGCATTCGTCGTGGATGCGGGCGGTGAGCTCGACCTCCGGGTTGGCGAGGTCGCGCGCATTGCCGAAGATGTAGAGGGTCTGGCCGCCGATGGGCGGCAGGAACACCTCGAGGTCGGAGCGGGTGACGAGTTCCGGGTACATGCCGCCGGTCTCCTCGAACAGCACACGGCGCAGGTCGGTCTCGGAGCAGCCGAAGCGCTGGGCCACCGCGGGCAGGTACCAGACCGGCTCGATGGCGGCCTTGGTGACCATCGCCGCGCCGCCGGCGGTCAGGAACTTGCCGTCGGCCTTCAGGCGGCCGCTCTGCAGGGCCTCGATCACCTCGGGCAGGATCACGTGGGCCTTGGTGATCGCGATGGTCGGGCGGATGTCGTAGCCGGCCGCGAGTTCGGTGGAGAAGGCGTCGGCCACCACCGCGCCCCAGGGGTCGAGCGAGACGATCCGGCCGGGCTCGCTCCATTGCGGGTAGGGCCCGATGGCGTCGGTCGGCGAGGTGTTGGTGAGGTCGGCCTTGTGGTGCGGCGAGAGGGCCCCGGCGGCCACGGCCAGCGCCCGGTAGACGCTGTAGGACCCGCTGTGGGTGCCGATGACGTTGCGATGCGCGCGCTTGGTGGTGGTGCCGACCACCGGGCCGCGCTCGGCCGCGGTCGCGGCGCCCCACTGGATCGGCAGGGCGCCGAACCCGCCGGCATGCGAGGTCAGGCGGATGTGGCTGCGAGTGGGAGGGGTCCCGGGAAGGGGCGGGGAGAGCGCGGCCGGCTCGGGCGGCACGGCGTCGGGGGAGGGCTGGGAAGCGGTCGAAACGGAAGCGGAGGAAGGAGTCGGAACGGTGTCTACGGACATTGCGGGCCCTCAAAAAACACAATGTACCGATGGCTCCGGCAACTGGCAAGCTGGCGCATACGCCATTTGCCGTAAACCCGGGGCCTCGCGGTTCATGCTTGGCGTCACGGCACAATCCGGCGGTCTTCTTTTTTTGGCTGCGCCTGTAACCGGCCGCGGCCGTTGCCCGAATGTCAGAGAGAAGCCCGATGGCGAAAAGCGAAGCGGAGCTGCGGCTGCACGGGTTGTTCGTGCGCGGGCTCGCCGGCGACGCGGCCGCCTATCGCAGCTTCCTGGAGCAGCTTGCCTCGCACCTTCGTGCCTTCCTGGCCCGGCGACTGTTCGGCTGGCCCGACGAGGTCGAGGACCTGGTCCAGGAATGTCTTCTCGCCATGCACAACCAGCGCCACACCTACCAGCCCGACCAGCCCCTTACCGCCTGGGTGCATGCGATCGCGCGCTACAAGATGATCGACCTGCTGCGGGCCCGGGCCGGTCGCGAGGCGCTGCACGACCCGCTGGACGACGAGCTCGCCGTGTTCGCCGAGTCGGCCAACGAGGCCAGCGATGCGCGGCGCGACCTGGCGGGCCTGCTGGCGACGCTGCCGGACCGCCATCGGCTGCCGATCGTCCACACCCGGCTCGAAGGGCTGTCGGTCGCCGAGACCGCGCGCCTGACCGGCATGTCGGAATCGGCGGTCAAGGTGGGCGTTCATCGCGGCCTGAAGGCGCTGGCACAGAAGATCAGGGGGAGCCGATGAGAACAGACCAACTCGTCGCCCTGCTGGCGGCGGATGCCGCCCCGGTGCGCCGGCGCGCGGTGTCGCGTCGGCTGGGGGTGGCGCTGGCGATCGCACTGCCGGTCTCGTCGGCCTGGATGCTGATGGCCTATGGCGTCAGGCGCGACCTGATCGAGGCCATGTTCTGGCCGATGTTCTGGGTCCGCCTGTTGTTCGGCGCCGGCATCGCCCTGGCAGGTTTCGTGGTGGTGCAGCGGCTGGCGCGTCCGGGCGTGCGGGTTCGGGGCGCCTGGCTGGGGCTGGCGGCGCCTGTGCTGCTGATCTGGCTGCTGGCCCTGGTGGCGTTGCTCTCCGCGTCGGTCGAAGAGCGCGCTGCGCTGGTCATGGGGCACACCTGGCGCAGCTGCGCGATCGACATCGCCGTGGTGTCGCTGCCGATGTTCGCGGCCCTGCTGTGGGCGCTCAAGGGCCTGGCACCGACCCGGCCGGCGTTGGCAGGGGCGGCGGCTGGCGCGCTGGCCGGCGGCGCCGGGGCGATGGTCTATGCCCTCCATTGCCCGGAGCTGGCGGCGCCGTACATCGCGGTCTGGTACGTGGCGGGCATCGCGCTGCCGGTGGTCGCCGGCGCCCTGATCGGGCCCCGGCTGCTGCGCTGGTGAGCTTGCCGCAGGCTATCGTTTGGTCTTCGACCCGAAGATCCCGCCCAGCACCCCGCGCAGGATCTCGCGCCCCACCGTCGTGCCCATGGTCCGCACGGCCGATTTCGCCATGGTCTGCGCCAGGCCGTCGTGCTTGCCGCCGCGTGGCCCGGTGGAGCCAAACAGGAGCTCGTTGAGGCTGCCCATGACACCGCCGGACTCGGGCGCCGCCGGCGCGCCGGGCTTGCCGGCGGTGGCGGGCGCATCGGGTGCGGTCGCGGCGCGGCCCTTGAGCTTCTCGTAGGCCGATTCGCGGTCGACCGCTTTCTCGTAGACGCCCGCCACCAGCGATTCCGCCATCAGGGCCTGCCGCTGGGCCGGCGTGATCGGGCCGATCTGGCTGCCCGGCGGCAGCACGAAGACGCGTTCGGTGACGCTCGGGCGGCCCTTGTCGTCGAGGAAGCTCACCAGTGCCTCGCCGACCGCGAGCTCGGTGATCGCCGCCTCGATGTCCAGCCCCGGCTTCTGGCGCATGGTGGTGGCGGTCGCCTTCACCGCCTTCTGGTCGCGCGGCGTGAAGGCCCGCAAGGCATGCTGTACCCGGTTGCCAAGTTGGGCCAGCACCGAATCCGGGATGTCCAGCGGGTTCTGCGTGACGAAGAAGACGCCCACGCCCTTGGAGCGCACCAGCCGCACCACCAGCTCGATGCGCTCGACCAGGGCCTTGGGCGCCTCGTTGAACAGCAGGTGGGCCTCGTCGAAGAAGAACGCCAGCTTGGGCTGCTCGGGGTCGCCGATCTCGGGCAGCTGTTCGAACAGCTCCGACAGCATCCACAGCAGGAAGGTGGCGTAGAGCCGTGGCGAGTTCATGAGCTTGTCGGCCGCCAGGATGTTGATCACGCCCTTGCCGTCCACCGACTGCATGAAGTCGGCGATGTTGAGCATCGGCTCGCCGAAGAACTTGTCGCCGCCCTGGCTTTCGATCGCGAGCAGGCCGCGCTGGATCGCGCCCACGCTGGCGGCGCTGATGTTGCCGTATTCGGTCGTGAACTGGCTGGCGTTCTCGCCCACGTGCTGAAGCATCGCCCGCAGATCCTTGAGGTCGAGCAGCAGCAGGCCGTTGTCGTCGGCGATCTTGAACACCAGGTTCAGCACACCCGACTGGGTCTCGTTCAGGTTGAGCATCCGGCCCAGCAGCAGCGGGCCCATGTCGGACACCGTGGCGCGCACTGGATGGCCCTGCTCGCCGAAGACGTCCCACAGCGTGACCGGGCAGGCCAGGGGCTGCGGCAGGTCGAGCCCGCGCTCTTTCAGGATGCCCGCCATCTTGGCGCCGATGCTGCCCGCCTGGCTGGCGCCGGTGAGGTCGCCCTTGACGTCGGCCATGAAAACCGGGACGCCGATCGACGACAGCTTTTCGGCGATGGTCTGGAGCGTGACGGTCTTGCCGGTGCCGGTGGCGCCGGTGATCAGGCCGTGTCGATTGGCCAGCCCCGGGAGCAGGGTGCATTCGATGCTGCCGTGGCGGGCGATGAGGAGAGGGTCGGCCATGGGGTGTTCCGGTCGTTCGAAGGGGCCCAGTCTAGCGAAGCCGGCCTCCTATAATCGCGACCCCATGCGAAGCTTCCTCCGGTGTGACCGAAGGCGTATTCGCGTATCCCTTTGCGACAATTCCCCAAGACCCGGAGTTCTCCTTTGTCATCGACTGCCCAATCCCCCGTTCCCGCCGCTGGCGACGCCACTGAACAGTCACCCCTCGAGAATGAATTGGCTGTCCTCCTGGTCGAGTCGCTCAACCTGGAAGTGGCCCCGGCCGACATCGTGCCGACCGCACCGCTGTACGGCGAAGGCCTCGGGCTCGATTCGATCGACATCCTGGAAGTCGCGCTGGAGGTGTCGCGCAAGTACGGCTTCCAGCTGCGCTCGGACGACGAGCGCAACCAGCAGATCTTCGAATCCTTGCGCAGCCTGGCCGCGCATGTCGCGGCGCACCGCGGCACGTCCTGATCCATGTCCCGTTGGCGCATGGCGCTCCTGCTGCTGGCGGGGGTGAGCTATGCCTGCGTGTCGCACTGGATGATGCTCTACCACGCGGCCGAGCCCTGGGCCGTCGTGGTCTTGCTGGGCCCGCTGTGGCTCACCGCGCTCGGTCTCGCAGGCAGCCGCTTCGGCCGCTCGGGATTGGCGCTGGCCGGCCTGGCCGGGGTGGCGGGTTTCGCGCTGGTGCTGCTGGGCGAGGCCGGTGACCCGAACCGCCTCTACGTGCTGCAGCATGTCGGCATCAACGCCTTGCTCTGCGGCTGGTTCGGCGGCACGCTCTGGGGCGACCGGCTGTCGCTGATCGGCCAGTTCGCCCAGCGCGTGCATCCGCTGTCGCCGGCCATGCGCATCTATACCGCCCAGGTCACGCGGGTCTGGACGCTGTACTTCGCCTTGATGGTGGTGGCGTCGATCGCGGTCTACGCGAGCCTGTCGTTCGCGGCCTGGTCGGTGCTGGCCAACCTGCTGACGCCGCTGCTGGTGGCCGGCCTGTTCGTCGGCGAGCACCTGATGCGCTACCGGCTGCATCCCGAATTCGAGCGCACCCGCCTGATCGACGCGGTGCGCGCCTTCTATGGTGCGCCGGCGGACCCCTCCGCGCGGCACTGAACCTGGCGAATCCCTTGAGTCCCGACACCTTCCTGCCGCTGCTGGCGCAGCGCGACCTCGACCAACCCCTGGCCTGGCGCGCCGGCACCCCGGTGAGCGCGCGCGAGTTCCTGGCCGATGTCGCCCGCTTCGCGCCGGCGCTGCTGCCGGGTGGTCCGGTCGTGAACCTGTGCGTCGACCGCTACGCCTTCGCGGTCGCGCTGGCCGCGGCCCTGGTGCGCGGCGAAGCCAGCCTGCTGCCGCCGGATGCGCGCCCCGACACGCTGGCGCGGCTGCACGAGATCGGCGACCCCGCCTATGCGGTGATCGACGACCCGGCGCTCGAGACCCCCGGCCTGCCGCGGGTGCAGGTCGAAGACCGTGCGCCGGCGGTCGATGGCCCGGAGCCGCCGCTGCCGTCCTTTGCCGCCGGCATGCATGCGGTGAGCCTGCTGACCTCGGGTTCGACCGGCGCACCGCAGCCGCATGCCAAGACCTGGGGCACGCTGTTCGGCGATGTCCAGGCCGCGGTCGACCGCCTGGCCGGCCTGCTCGGACGGCCGTCGCTGGCTGGGCTGACGCTGGTCGCCACCGTGCCGGTCCAGCACAGCTACGGCATCGAGTCCTCGGTGCTGCTCGCCCTGCTGGGCGGCGCCGCCTTCGACAGCGGCCGGCCGTTCTTTCCCGCCGACGTGGCCGAGGCGCTGGCTTCGGTGCCGCAGCCGCGGGCGCTCGTGACGACGCCGTTCCACCTCAAGACGCTGCTGCTGTCCGACATCGCGCTGCCGCCGGTCGACCTGATCCTGTCGGCCACGGCCCCCTTGTCGCCCCAGTTGGCGGCCCAGGCCGAACAGGCGATGGGCGGCGCTCTGATCGAGATCTACGGCAGTACCGAGTCGGGCCAGGTCGCGACCCGCCGGCCGACCCAGAGCGAAGTCTGGGAGACCTTCGGCGAGATCCGGGTCCAGGCCGAGCATGACGCGGCCGGCGTCGAGCGCTTCATCTTCTCGGGTGATTTCATTCCCGAGCCGACGCCGATGGCCGACATCCTGGAACTGGTCGACGACCGGCGCTTCCGGCTGCTCGGCCGGGCCAACGACCTGATCCACGTGGCCGGGCGGCGCAGTTCGCTGGGCTACCTGAACCACCACCTCAACAGCATCCCGGGCGTGGTCGACGGCGCCTTCTGGCTGCCGGACGACGTGGCGGACGGCGTGGTGCGGCCGGTGGCCTTCGTGGTCGCGCCCGGGCTCGATGCCGCGGCGATCATCGCGGCCCTGCGCGAACGGATCGAGGCGGTCTTCGTGCCGCGCCGGGTGGTGCACGTGGCGGCCTTCCCGCGCGAGGGCACGGGCAAGCTCACGGCGCGCTCGCTGCGCGAGTTCGCGCTGGCCCAGCTGGCCGCCGACGGCACGGCGGTGCAGGTCACGCGCGAAGTGCCCGCGGACCATCCGGCCTTTGCCGGCCACTTTCCGGGCCAGCCGCTGATGCCGGGTGCCTTGCTGCTGGCCGAGGTCCTGGAAGCGGTGCACGGCGTGCCCGCACTGGCCGCGCGCCTCGGCACCGAGCCGACGCTGGCCGCGGCCAAGTTCCTGGCGCCGGTGCGCCCGGGCAGCACGCTGGTGATCGACCTGGTGCCCGAGACCGGCGCCGCCCGGGGCCTGCGCTTCGAGGTCCGCTGCGGCGCGGTGGTTGCGGTCAGCGGACGCTGGGTGCCTGGCGCGGCCATATGAGCGCAACGCCGCCCGAGCCGGGCGATGCGAAGTCGCGCCAGGCCGAGTGGTCGCGCGCGCCCGAGCGCAGCAACATGCTCGCGCTGCGCATCATCTGCGCGATCGCGATCTTGTGCGGTCGGCCGTTGACGCGGCTGATCCTGCATCCGATCTCGCTCTACTTCCTGCTGTTCTCGCCGACCCCGCGGCGCCACATCAAGCGCTACCTGTTCCGCGCCGTCGGTCCCAAGGCCGGCTGGGCCGACGGCTATCGCCTGCTGCACGCCTTCGCCTCCACCGTGCTCGACCGGCTCTATTTCCTGCGCGGGCGCATGGACTTGTTCGACATCCGGGTCTTCGGCAATGCGCCGGTCGAGGTCGAGGTCAACGCCGGCCGCGGCGCCTTCATGCTCGGCGCCCATGTCGGCAGCTTCGAGGCGCTGGGCGCGTGCAAGCACCGCGCCGGTGCGCCGGCCGATCTGCGGCCCGCGATGGTGATGTACCCCGACAACGCGCAGCAGATCAACGCGGTGCTCAACGCCATCAGCCTGCCCGAGCTGCGGCCGCACATGATCGCGCTCGGGCGGCCGCATTCGATGCTGGACCTGCGCGACTGGCTCGATTCCGGGGGGCTCGCCGGCTTGCTCGCCGACCGCACCCTGGCCGGGCCCGAGGAGGCGGGCCAGCAGCGCGGCAGCAGCATCGAGGTGCCTTTCCTCGGCCGACCGGCGCTGTTCAACGACGGGCCGTTCCGGCTCGCCGCCTTGTTGCGCCGCAAGGTCTTCTTCATGGCCGGGCTCTACGTGGGCGGCGCCCGCTACGATGTGCTGTTCGAGCCGCTGGCCGATTTCAGCGAGCGCGCGAGCGACCCGGCCGAGCGGGAACGGCGCATCCGCGCGGCGCTCGAAGCCTACGTGGCCCGGCTCGAGGCGCTGTGTCGCGCCTACCCGTACAACTGGTTCAACTTTCATGATTTCTGGCTCGAAGATCCGCATTGAACGCTGGGGCAGGGCGCTGGCCGCGCTGATGCTGTCCGGGCTTTTCGCCTCGTCGGCCTGGGCTTTCGACCTGCCCGAGCTGATGGGCCTGCTGGCGCAGCAGAAGAGCGGCGAGGCCCGCTTCACGGAGCAGCGCTTCGTGCGCGGCCTGGAAGGCCCACTGGACGCCAGCGGCGTGCTGAGCTTCACGGCCCCCGACCGCCTGATCCGCCGCACGCTGTCGCCGCGTCAGGAGACGATGAGCGTCGAGGGCAACACGCTGACCCTGTCGCGCGGCGGCCGCACGCGCACGCTGGCCCTGGACAGCATGCCCGAGCTGCTCGGCATGGTTGAGGCCATGCGCGGCACGCTGAGCGGCAACAGCCAGAGCCTGCAGCGCTACTTCCGCAGCACGCTCTCCGGCTCGGCCGCCGGCTGGAGTCTGGATCTGCAGCCGATCGATCCGCGGCTGGCGGCCCAGGTGCGCTCGATGCGCCTGAGCGGACGCGGCGGCGAGGTGCTGGGCATCGACATGGAGTTCATCGGCGGCGACCGCTCGGTGATGGCGATCACGCCCGAACGCGGCGCCGGCACGGCGGCCGTTCCGTCCGCCCCCTCCGCGGCATCGGCGCGCACCACCCCGTGACCCGAGCCGCTGCCGCCCCCGGTCGCCGCCGTGTCGCGTTGACCCTGGGCCTCTGGCTGCTGGCGCTGCTGGCCGGTGCCACGCTGATCGCGCGCACCCATTTCAGCGCCGACCTGTCGGCTTTCCTGCCGGCCAGCCCCGACGCGCGGCAGCAGATCCTGATCGAGCAGCTGCAGAGCGGCATCGCCTCGCGCACGATCTTCATCGGCATCGAGGGCGGGCGGGACGCGGCGCAGCGGGCGGCGGTGTCGCGCGCGGTCGCGCGTGCGATGCGCGACAGCCGGCTGTTCGACCTGGTCCAGAACGGCGACACCAGCGACTGGAAGGACACCGGCACCTGGGTCTTCGACCACCGCTACCTGCTGGCAGCCGGGCTGACGCCGGAGCGATTCAGTGCCGCCGGCCTGCGCGACGCGATCCTCGACAGCCTGTCGATGCTCGGCACGCCGGCGGGCAACGCGCTCAAGCCGCTGCTCGACCGCGATCCCACCGGCGAGACCCAGCGCATCGCCGAAGGCCTGATTCCCGCCAGTTCGCCGCGCAGCGAGGAGGGCGTCTGGGTGTCGCGCACCGCGCCGCGGGCGCTGATCCTCGCCACCACGCATGCCGCCGGCAGCGACCTCGACGCCATTGCCCTGGCGATCGCGCGCGTGCAGGGCGCCTTCGACGAGGCCACGCGCGAGATGGCCGGCGCCGGTCCGAGCCTCGAGATGACGGGCGCGCCCGTGTTCTCGGTGCAGAGCCGCGACCAGATCAAGGGGGAGGCGATCCACCTGGCGGTGGTCGGTGGCATCGTCATGGGCGCCTTGCTGCTGCTGGCCTTCGCCTCGCCGCGGGCGCTGGTGATCGCCCTGCTGCCGGTCGCCACCGGCGTGGTCGGCGGCACCGCGGCGGTGAGCCTGGTCTTCGGCGAAGTGCACGGCCTGACGATGGGCTTCGGCAGCACGCTGATCGGCGAAACCGTCGACTACGCGATCTACTACCTGATCCAGGCCCGCGGCGCCGCCGTCGCCGGCACCGGCTGGCAGCGCTGGCGCGACATCCATTGGCCCACGGTGCGGCTCGGGCTGCTGACCTCGGTCTGCGGCTTCGCGGCGCTGGTGTTCTCGGGCTTCCCGGGGCTGGCGCAGCTCGGCGTGTTCTCGATCGCCGGCTTGGTCGCGGCGGCGCTGGTCGCGCGCTTCGTGCTGCCGGTGCTGGCGCCCGACGGCGCCACCGGCATGGGCATGCGGCGCCAGATGGCCCAGCTGGCCGGCTTCCTGGTGCGCGGACTGCCGCGCCTGCGCTGGCTGCTCTCGGGCCTCGGCGTGGCGGCGCTGGCGCTGGTGCTGTGGCAGGGCGGCTATCTCTGGCGCGCCAACCTCGGGGCGATGAGCCCGGTGCCGAAGGCGATGCAATCGCTCGATGCCGAACTGCGCGCCGACATAGGCGCCAGCGACGGCGGCACCCTGGTCGTGGTCCATGGCAGCGACATGCAGGCCACGCTGCGCAGCACCGAGGCGGCCGGCCAGCGTCTCGAGGCGCTGGTCGACAAGGGCGATCTCTCGGGCTTCGAGACCGTCACCCGCGTGCTGCCGAGCGAGGCTTCGCAGGCGGCGCGCATCGCCAGCCTGCCGGACGCCGCGACCTTGCGCAGCCGCCTGGCCGAAGCGACGCAGGGCCTGCCGCTGCCGGCTGCGCGCCTCGAGCCCTTCATCGCCGACGTGCAGGCCGCCCGGGCGCTGCCGATGATCCGGCGCGCCGACCTGGCGGGCACGCCGCTCGACGCCGTGGTCGGGGCACTGATGTTCGAGCGCGCCGCCGGCGGCTGGTCGACGCTGATCTCGCTGCACCCGGGCGCCAGCTTCGATCCCGCCCGGCTGGCGGCCGCGCTCGACGGCCTGCCCGACGTGCAGGTGGTCAATGTCGGCGACGAACTGTCCGGACTCTACAAGCGCTATCTGCGCGATGCTTTCGTCCAGGTGATGCTGGGTGCCCTCGCGGTGGTGGTGCTGCTGGCCGCCTGGCTGCGCTCGGGGCGCCGCCTGCTGGCGGTCTGCCTGCCGCTGGTGGTCGCCGTGGTGCTGACCCTCGGCGGCATGGCGGCCTTGCACGTGCCGCTGGGCATCCTTCACCTGGTCGGCCTGCTGCTGATCGTGGCGGTGGGGTCGAACTACGCGCTGTTCTTCGACCAGCTGCGCGAGACCGGCCGGGCCGACGAGGACACCCTGGCCTCGCTGATGCTGGCCAACCTGACGACCGTGGTGTCGTTCGGGCTGATCGCGATCTCCGACATTCCGGCGCTGTCCTCGATCGGCCGGGTGGTGGCGCCCGGCGCCTTGCTGGCACTGCTGTTGTCGGCGGCCTTCGCGCGCACCGCAGCCCCTTCCGGGACCGGTCCACGCTGATGGGAAAATCGGGCCCCATGGCTGCCGTCGTTTCTTCTTCCCCGACCCGCTGGTCGTGGCCACCGCTGGTGCGTGCCAGCGTCGGCTGGCACCTGCTCGCCCTCGGGGCCGCGGTGACGGTGCCCGGCGCGCTGCCCTGGGCCATTGCTGCGGTGGTGCTGAACCATGCGCTGATCACCGCCGCCGGACTGACGCCGCGCAGCAGCCTGCTGGGGCCGAACATGACGCGGTTGCCGGCCGCCGCCGCGGCGCGCAGCGAGATCGCGCTCACGATCGACGACGGGCCCGACCCGGAGGTCACACCCCAGGTGCTCGACCTGCTGGACGCCCACGGCCAGCGCGCCACCTTCTTCTGCATCGCGGAGCGCGTGGCCGCGCATCCGGCGCTGGCGCGCGAGATCGTCGCCCGCGGCCACAGCATCCAGAACCACACGGCGCGGCACCGCCACGACTTTTCGCTGCTGGGCCCGCGCGGCTTCGAGGCCGAGATCGCGCGCGCCCAGGCCGTGCTGTTCGAGGTCACGGGCGAGCGGGCGAGCTGCTTCCGGGCTCCGGCCGGGTTGCGCAACCCTTTCCTGGCGCCGGTGCTGCACCGCCTGGGCCTGTCGCTGGTGAGTTGGACGCGGCGCGGCTTCGACACCCGCGAGGGCAATCCCGCGATCGTGCTGGCGCGGCTCGAGAAGGGCCTGAAGGCCGGCGACATATTGCTGCTGCACGACGGCCATGCCGCGCGCACCGAGGGCGGCCGCGCGGTCGTCCTCGAGGTGCTGCCGCCGCTGCTGGCCAGAATCCGATCCGACGGCCTGCGTGCCGTGACCCTGCCCGAGGCCCTGGCTGAACGATGAACCCGGTTTCCACCGACGCCGCCTGGCGTCAGATCCACGAGCACGCGACCGCGCCGTACCGCAAGGCCGGCAAGTTCGCCTGGCATTTCGCGCGCGGCAAGCTGGGCCGCGACCCGGTCTTCCGCGGCCTGGTCGAGCGCGGCCTGATCGGCGCGCACCGCGGCCGGGTGGTCGACATCGGCTGCGGGCAGGGCCTGTTCGCGAGCCTGCTGTCGGCCCTCGGCACGATGCAGTCGCGCCCGGGTGCGTGGCCCGCCGCCTGGAGCGCAGCGCCGGCCGCGATCCGCTACACCGGCATCGAGCTGATGCCCAAGGACGTGGAGCGCGCCCAGGCGTCGATCGGCCACCTGCAGCCGGCGCCGGAGTTCGTCTGCGCCGACATGTGCCGGGCCGCCCTGCCGCCCAGCGACCTGGTCGTTATCCTCGACGTGCTGCACTACGTCGACCTCGACGCCCAGGAGGGCGTGCTGCGCCGCGTGCGCGACGCCCTGCAGCCCGGCGGACGTCTCCTGCTGCGGGTCGGCGATGCCGCCAGCCGGCGCGGCTTTGCGATCAGCCAGTGGGTCGACCGCACCGTGACCCGGATCCGCGGCCACCGCGTGTCGCCGACCTGGGGCCGGCCGCTCGATGACTGGATGCTGCTGCTGGAGCGGCTCGGATTCAAGGTCCACAGCATCCCGATGAGCGCAGGCACGCCCTTTGCCAACGTGCTGCTGGTGGCCGATATCAAGGAAGCCGAATGACCGCACCCCAGACCCTCGACCGCGCCGGCATTGCGCGGCGCATTCCGCACAGCGGCACCATGTGCCTGCTCGACCGTCTCGCCGCATGGGACGCCGAATCCATCCACTGCACGTCCGCCTCGCATGCGCATCCGGACAACCCGCTGCGCACCGCCTCCGGCCTGCTGTCGCCGAACCTGATCGAGTACGCGGCGCAGGCCATGGCGCTGCACGGCGGCCTGCTGGCGGCGGAGGGCAGCGCGCCCTCGGCCGGGTTCCTGGCCAGTGCGCGCAATGTGCGCCTGAGCGTCGCCCGCATCGACGACATCGCGGGCGAACTGCAGGTGCATGCGCAGCGGCTCACCGGCGACCAGAGCCAGATCCTCTATCAATTCGCAGTCACTGACGCCACCGGCCGGCCGCTGGCCGAGGGCCGGGCGGTCGTCGTCCTGAACACCCCGCTTGCCATGGAAGCCAACGCATGAGTCTCATCGGAAAACGCGCCCTGATCACCGGCGCCAGCGGCGCCCTGGGCGCGGCCATTGCGCAACGACTGGCGCGCGACGGCGCCACCGTGCTGCTGCATGCCAACTCGCGGCCGGAGTCGGTGGCGCAACTGGCTGCCACGATCACTGCCGCCGGCGGCAAGGCCGAATGCGTGGTCTTCGACCTGCGCAGCGACGACGCCGCGCAGGCGGCCTGCCAGCGCCTGCTCGAGGGCGGGCCGGTGCAGGTCATCGTCAACAATGCCGGCGTCCACGATGACGCCGTGCTGCCGGGCATGCGGCCCGAGCAGTGGCACAAGGTGATCGACGTCTCCCTCAACGGCTTCTTCCGCGTCACGCAGCCGCTGCTGCTGCCGATGCTGCGCACGCGCTGGGGGCGCATCCTCAATATCTCTTCCGTGGCCTCGTTGACCGGCAATCGCGGGCAGGTCAACTATGCGGCGGCCAAGGGCGCGCTCAACAGTGCCACCAAGGCCTTGTCGCTCGAAGTCGCGGCGCGTGGCGTGACCGTCAACGCGATCGCGCCGGGGATCATCGCTTCGCCGATGGCGGATGGCGTGTTCGACGCGGCGATGATCAACCAGATGGTGCCTGCGAAGCGGGCCGGGACGCCTGATGAGGTCGCGTCGCTGGCCGGGTTCCTGGCGAGCGACGAGGCGGCCTACATCACGGGGCAGGTGATCTCGATCAACGGCGGGATGATTTAGAGGTTGGCCCATTGGGACGGGCGCCCGGCACGCGGTGCGGGCCGAGCGACCCCACTGCGCCGGCCCTTCGGGCTCCCTTGCGGTGCTCGCTTCAGGCGGGGTCCACGCGAAACTCGCTTCGCTCAAACACGCGCGGCCCTGATCCGCCTGAAGCTGCGCTCCTCAGCGGCGCAGAGGGGATCGCCCGTCCCGCACCGCATGCCGGGCTCAGGGGGTGATCAAAGATCCGTGTCGTGTCCAACGCTGATGCAACCCCAACGTGTCAGCGGTGGCGGGCGGTATGCCCCGGGCCGGCCGTTGAGGCACCGCCGAGCAGCGCAGCGGTGCGCGGAAAAAGGGCCGCGCGTGTTTGAGCGAAGCGAGTTTGCGCGGACCCCGCGTACCGCGAGCA
>NZ_JASZYN010000039.1:0-1466 GCF_030316965.1 Variovorax sp. J31P207 | reverse complement strand
GCCCGTTGCCGTCCTTTGAGTTCTCGCTTCGAATGTCAGCAAGGCACGCGGGAGCGGTCGCGGGCCCGCACAACCGAAAAAACCAGCGGGGATGGAGTCGCGCGAGAGGCTCAAGCGCCCGACATTGTCTCCGCCGTAACCTCCCAACCGGCGTCGATGCCGCCGGGGAGCATCTGCCCGCGATCTTCGCCGACTTCGGCATCTACTAGCCGGTTGAGCTTCTCGTTCATGGCGAGGACAAGGTCCCGGTTTCGCCCGCCTTGCAAGCCGAGATTGTTCATCTCGCTCGGATCGGCCCGCACATCGAACAGCTCGACATCGTTCAAGCGATAAAGCTCCTCCACCGTCGTGGGTCGGTTGTGCTGCTTCGGCGAAAAATAGCGCGCGAACACGTACTGGCCATCGAACACCGACCGAACCGCGCCGCGCTTCATCATGTCTGGGCGGATGCCCGCGCTCTGTAGCTCGCTTGGTTTGCCGCCCTTTTGCATGTAGTCGACGGCCTTGTTCAGGAAGTCGCCGTCGAGGTAGGCAAACATGTTGTAGTTGAAGAGCGCACCCTCACGCACGGCCGCGAAATCGGCGCGCTCGGGAGCTGCGAGGAGCCCGGAAACATCCTTGCCAGGAAGTCCCTTGACGATGCCGGCCCGCTTGTCCGGAGACACGCCGGTGAGCCCTATCAGCGTTGGCGCAATGTCGACGTGCGAGGTAACGGCCTTGCACTGCTTTCCGCCCGCGTAGGCCGGGTGGGAAACGATGAATGGCACGTTGTTCTGTTCGCGGTACGCGACAGCACCCTTGGCGTGCAGTTGGTGCGCGCCGTCCATGTCGCCATGATCGGCGGTCAGGATCACGATTGTCTTGTCGGCCAGCCCCGAGGCGTCCAGTTCGGCAAGAAGCGTCGCAATGTTTCGATCCACATCGCGCATGCAATTCAAGTAGTAGTTGTGCCGCCGGCGCCAACGGGCTTCCTCATTCGGGATGGTGCCGACCAACGCGTCATGAGCATGCAGAAAATCCCGATGTGCGGGTGGACGCCCCGGAGCATCGAGCGCCTGCCCGTGACTCGCCGGAGTCCGGTACTCCCACTGCTTCGCGTAAAGCGGGTCGACCGGATCGCGCTCGACACGCTTGATCCCACGTTTCGTTTGAACCGCCGTACCCGGTGCATCCGTGTTGTAGTACATCACATCGTGCGGGTTGACGAGGTTCACTGCGAGGAGCCAGGGTTTGTGTTCCGCCGCCAGTTCGCGTCCCTTGCCGCGGAGCCAGTTCACGCCCATCGCAGAGATGATGCCGTCGTGAAGGTAGCCCCCTCTTGTGTGCGCGATGATGTCGCCGACGCCGAAGTAATCGGAGAAGCCGTAGGCCTCCATTTCCTGCGTGAAGATCTTGGTCAAGTTGCCGTGCTCGTTGACCGTCTCGAACTCCCTTGTCAGGTGCCACTTGCCCTTGTAAGCCGTGTA
>NZ_JASZYN010000038.1:0-1590 GCF_030316965.1 Variovorax sp. J31P207 | reverse complement strand
CTCGCCGGGCGAATGCCAGTGTTGCCCTCGAACGCGGTCGCGATCTCCTGGACGGCGCCGGTGTTGTTAGTATGATGATTGCGGCCCGTGATCAACGCCGCCCGGGTGGGCGAGCACAGCGCAGCGACGTGCATGTTGTTGTAGCGCAAGCCCCCGGCGGCGAGTCGGTCGAGCGTCGGCATGGCAATCGCACCACCGAAGGTGCTCGGATGCGCAAACCCCATGTCGTCGAGCAGCACGATTACGACGTTCGGCGCGCCCTTCGGTGCTTTCACCTCGAATCTGGGCGGCGCTTTAGCGTTGCGCACGTCGACTTCGGTGACGGGCGTTCGCCTTGGCTCAACGATCGGGAGGACCGTCCGCTCAAGTGCGCCCGGTGACGCCTTCTGTGCCGCAGCGATGCCCGCGAGGCTGAGGCCCAGCGCGAAAGCTGTCAACGCACAACGCAGGCTGTCCGGTTTCATCGGCGCACGGCCGCCGGAAAAATCGTTACTCGACTTCATGGTGCTTCCTCCAACTTCGATCGTGTTGCCGGCAAATGTGCCGTTGCGCGAACTACTTGCGGACGACTGCCGCGCCATTGGGGCCGGCGCACCCTGCACGGTAGACGCCTTTCGCGCAAACCGCCTTCGGTGCCGGTGGCGGTACCGGCTTGCGGACGGCGGCGGCGCCATTCGGTCCCACACAGCCCGCGCGGTAGACGCCTTTGGCGCAGGCCGCCGCCGAGGCGTCCAGCGGCAGCAAAGCCGCCACCGTCAGTACGGCGGCGCCGGTAAATGAGCACGGTCCGTTCATGATGAGTCCCTTTCCAGAAACCGACGTTTTTCAAATCACCGACACAGCTTTTCGAACAAGCTCACCCTCGGCTAGACGATCGTCGAGGGCAGCACGGACGACTGTAGACCCTGCGCGCACTGCGCGCACTACTACCTTCCCTTGCGGACAGTAGACGGCGAGCATTTCGAAGTCCATAGTGGATGCGAGAGATATTCACGTCTGGACCGTGCTCTCGAGCCATCGCCGCCATCGTCGCTGACGAATTCAGTTTCGGTTCAGGTGAAGTCGAGCGGGGGCACTGACGTGACGCGCCTTCGCCACCAATGATCGGAGGTCCACGAAATGAAGCAACGAACCCTTTGCTGCCTGGCGTTGGCAGGTCTGTTGATTTCCGAAGCGAGCGCACAACAGTTCGTGTACCCGGCCAAGGGCCAGAGCCCGCAGCAACAGAAGAGTGACGAGGCGGCCTGCTATTCGTGGGCGGTCAAGCAGTCCGGCTTTGATCCGGCCAAACCACCTCCGCCCGCGCCCACGGCCAAGCCGCCGACCACAGCGACTGGGACGACTCCGGGGGCAGGTGCTCGCGGCGCGTTGCGCGGCGCTGCTGTCGGCGAGATCGCCGGCGGAAACGCCAGCGCAGGTGCGGCGGCGGGTGCGGTGGCTGCGCGCGGGCAAAGCCGCCGGCAGAACGTGGCGGCAGCGAATTCGGCCCAGCAGCAGCAGGCGGCGGTCACGCAGCAAAAGCAGGCTTCGTTTGCCAAGGCTCGCGCCGCATGCCTAGAGGGTCGTGGCTACACTGTCAAGTAAGGCGGG
>NZ_JASZYN010000037.1:0-4389 GCF_030316965.1 Variovorax sp. J31P207 | reverse complement strand
CGCCTGCAACGATCCTTGCGAGGATCGTCCGTGGGGGCAGGTGCCCGTCGCCAGCGTGCAGGATGTGGATCGCGCCGTTCGGGCTGCCCGCCGTGCATTCGATGAGGATGGCTGGCCACATACGCCGCCGGCCACACGCGCTGGGATGCTCCGCAAGCTCGCCGACCTGATCGACCAGAACGCCGAGGAGCTGGCGCTAATCCAGACTCACGAAAACGGCAAGCTCCTCAGCGAGATGTTGCCCGGTGCCCGTGCGCTGGCGAGCCATGCCAGATATGTGGCGGGATTGGCGGAGAACATTCATGGCTCGACGATGCATTCCTATCCGGGCTTCACGACGTACACCGTGCGCGAGGCGGTTGGCGTCGTCGCGGCAATCACGCCGTGGAATTCGCCGTTGACCCTGCTGTCGTGGAAGCTTTTTCCCGCACTTGCAGCCGGCTGCACGATCGTGATCAAACCGTCCGAGGTGACCCCGACGTCGACGCTGCGCCTTGCCGAATTGTGCCAGGAGGCCGGGTTCCCAAAAGGCGTCGTGAACGTCGTCACCGGCTTCGGCCAGCCCTCCGGCGCAGCACTTGCAAATCACGCTGGCGTGGACAAGATCGCTTTCACGGGTTCGACCAACGGCGGAAAGGCGATGCTCGCAGCCACCACGCCGAGAATCGGCCGAGCGACGCTGGAACTGGGTGGCAAATCACCGAACATCGTGTTCGCCGATGCCGACCTCGATGACGCGATCTACGGCGTGATGGGCGGCATTTTTTCGGCGACCGGGCAGAGTTGCATGGCCGGCTCCCGTGTGCTCGTCGAGGACAGCGTCTACGATGATTTTGCGCGCAAACTCGCGGCAGCCACTGCGAAGCTCACGCTCGGAGATCCGCTGGATTCCGGTGTCGACGTCGGGCCGCTGGCTTGCCGGAATCAGTTCGACAAGGTCTTGAGCTACATCGAGATCGGCAAGGCGGAAGGTGCCCGGCTGATCGCGGGAGGCGTGCGCGACACCTCGACCCCTCTGACAGCCGCCGGCCTGTTCGTTCAGCCCGCCATCTTCACCGAGGTTGCCAATTCCTCGCGGCTCGCGCAGGAGGAAATTTTTGGCCCGGTGGCCAGTCTGATCCGGTTCAGCAGCGAGGATCACGCGGTGCAGGTCGCCAACGACGTTGATTTCGGTCTGGCCGCTGCCGTTTGGACGCGTGACGTTGGCCGGGCGCATCGAATGGTCAAGCGTCTGCGAGCCGGAACGGTCTGGGTCAACGCCTACCGTGTCATTCACTACGCGGTTCCCTTCGGTGGATTCAAGCAGAGTGGCATCGGCCGGGAACTTGGTGCCGATGCCCTGGACGACTACACCGAGACCAAATCCGTGTGGATCAATGAAGGAAATCGGCAGGAGTTCGGTCGACGCTGACGGGTCGCACGGTCGGACTTGTGTTTTCAGCCCGCTCCCGGGCGACTTGAATTTTTAGCCAACAGAAGGAGAAAGTGGCAATGACAAACAATCTGCAGTTCTACATCGACGGAGCCTGGGTTGCGCCCATTGAGTTGAGAACGCTGGAGGTGGTGAACCCCGCGACTGAGAAGGCGTTCACCCAGATCGCACTCGGCTCTGCCGCCGATGTCGACCGCGCGGTCATCGCTGCGCGCCGCGCATTCCCTTCCTTTGCCGCAACGAGCCGGGAAGAGCGCCTGGATCTTCTCGGCCGCGTGGTTGCCGTCTATGAGCGCCGCAAAGGCGAGATCGCGGATGCCGTGACGAGCGAGATGGGGGCACCGACGAAGTTGTCGCAGCAGCTTCACGCTCCCATCGGGGTCTGGCACTTTGCGCAAGCGATCCAGACGCTCCGGGAACACAAGTTCGAAGAACAGATCGGCCAGACGCGCGTGGTGCGAGAGGCTCTCGGTGTGTGCGGCTTCATCACGCCGTGGAACTGGCCGATGAACCAGGTCGCGTGCAAGGTCGCGTTCGCTCTTGCCGCAGGCTGCACCATGGTGCTCAAGCCAAGTGAAATTTCACCGATGTCGGCGCTTGTGTTCGCCGACATCCTGCACGAGGCAGGCATTCCGTCTGGGGTCTTCAACATGATCAACGGAGACGGCCCGACAGTCGGTCATGCAATCTCGGCCCATCCAGGGATTGACATGGTGTCGTTCACAGGATCGACCCGGGCCGGCATCCTGGTGGCCAAGACGGCCGCAGAAACCGTCAAGCGGGTCAGCCAGGAACTCGGAGGAAAGTCGCCAAACATTCTGGTCGATGACGAATCCTTTGCTGCTGCGGTTGCCCACGGTGCGCACGCGTGCTTCCACAATTCTGGGCAGTCGTGCAATGCGCCCACGCGCCTCCTCGTTCCTGCCCACAGGCAGGAGGAGGCTGCCGCGATTGCTGGTCGTATCGCAGAGAACGCCGTTGTGGGCGATCCGCTGCTCGAAACGTCCGTCATTGGACCGGTCGCGAACGCTCTACAGTTCTCGAAGATCCAGGCCTTGATCGAGAAAGGCGTCACGGAGGGAGCCCGGCTCACGGCAGGAGGACCTGGCAGACCGGCTGGCCTGACCGAGGGCTACTACATTCGCCCGACCGTCTTCTCCGGCGTGACGAACGACATGACGATCGCCAGGGAGGAGATCTTCGGTCCGGTTCTCTCCATCCTTGCCTACGACAGCGAAGAGCACGCGATCGCCATTGCCAATGACACGGTCTATGGGCTGTCGTCTTACGTTACGGCGTCGGACGTCGAGAAAGCCCGGAGCATTGGTCGAAGAATCAGGGCTGGAATGGTCCATATCAACGGCGCGAACGGGGATGTCGCGGCGCCGTTCGGTGGCTACAAACAGTCGGGGAACGGGCGTGAATGGGGACGCTTCGGGCTGGAAGATTTTCTGGAGGTGAAGTCGATGTTCGGATACGAAACTGCGTAACGCTGATGGCCGGCCGCGGCAGTCGCGGCCGGCATGTCGACTGCCGCAGGCGGGATCGCGTTAAGGGGCGGTTGCGGGTTCTCTGCTCGAACGCCGCACTCAGAAGCCGACGCTCATACCTTGGGCCAGCGTGCGCTTGCCGATGATCAGCTTTTGAATCTCCGATGCGCCTTCATAGATGCGCATCGGACGGGTGTCCCGGTAGAGCTGTTCGATGATGGATCCCACGCTCACGCCTGTCCCACCGAACAGCTGCACTGCGGCATCCACTACCCGTTGTGCCGCCTCGGTGGCGCCCAGTTTGGCCATGGCGATCTCGCGAGTCGGCGAGCGGCTCGACGTGTCCTTGAGCCACGCTGCACGGTAGGTGAGCAGGGCGGCGGTGTCCAGGTTGAGCGCCATGTCGGCGATCTTCATGCGCACCGTGTCCATCTCGGACATCGGCGTGCCGAACAGCTTGCGTCCCGACACGCGTACCAGTGTCTCGTCCAGCGCCCGTCGCGCTGCACCGGTTGCGGCCGCACCCACCGAAGCCCGAAAGTAGTCGAGGGTGTTCATGGCCATCTTGAAGCCCTTGCCGGTCTCGCCGATCAGGTGGGAGCGCGGCACCCGGCAACCGGAGAAGCGCAGGGTGGCGAGGGGGGTGCGGCGAGATGATCTCGGTGCGCGACTCGATGTGCAGGCCTGGCTGCTGCCCCTGAGCGCCTTGATCAGCGCCGGCGTGCCGGTGTCTCCGGTCTTGACCGCTGCGTCGTAAGCGGCCTTGAGCGCGAGCAGGCTGTTGGCGTACTGGTAGGCGGTGTAGACCGGTGCGTCCTTGTAGCGGCTCTGATAGTTGCTGGTGAACCAGTCGTTGAGCGCCGACTTGGGCGCGAACAGGCCATTGGTGCCGCGCGCGGTGAACACCACGCCATCGGGAATCTGCGCGCCCATCCGATACATGGACAGCGCGAGCAGCGGCGCGTAGATCCTGAACCAGCTTCACTGTCGCTGCCGCAATCTGCTCGCTGATCTCGGTGCGCAGCACATGCGTGACGGCGACTGCAGGAGGGGTGAGCTTGGTTTCGACGATCCGGGAAGAGGTTTGGGGCATTGCGGGCAACGTTGAAAAGACAAACCAAGGGGATGCGCGAGTGAACCTGCGCATCCAGAAACGGATTTGTCTTCTGCGGTGCAGTACGTCAGGCGCCGATGGGCGGGCTGCCCGTGCGAGGAATTCCCGTCGGTTTCGACGATTTCGCGCTGCAATTATGCTTCTTAAACTGGGTGCCGAAAAACGAAAAATCTCTTGCGGTCCGATGCGATGGGGCTTGAGCACAGCGCCATGACCGACGTACTTTCATATGACCACGTGCACACGCCGCGCGGTAACAGCCGAATGGTTGCCGAATGCCGCGAGAGGTTAGAAGTCGCCAGGCGGTTCATCTCATGACAGCCGGAGAAGCCGGCGCGTCAGTTGCCCAACGC
>NZ_JASZYN010000036.1:0-5825 GCF_030316965.1 Variovorax sp. J31P207 | reverse complement strand
AAAAAAGGCCCTTCGGTCTTGATCTGGTTCTAAAAACTGTGTCATAATCGAAGGCTCCGCTGAAAACGACGGCGACGAAGCAGCTTCCGGGTTGCGAGTTGATCGAAGTGAGCGGCGGGAAAGAAAAAGCCTCTCGAGGTTGACGAAGTTGAAAAAACTGTGTCATAATCGAAGGCTCCGCAGAAAACGCGAACTGCAGCGGCTTCCCAGTGAAGCGGTTGTGAGAAGCGAAAGAAAGCGAAAAAAGTTTGCCGGTTCTTAAAAAACCGTGTCATAATCGAAGGCTCCGCTGATCGCAGCGAAGCAAGCAAAACAAGAGATTGTTTTGACGGATCGTTAAAAATATACAGCCGATAAGCGTGGGCGTTTGAGGCGAATGGCTAAGTTCTTCGGAACAAAGTCTTCAAGACTTTAAACGCTCATGAGAATAGAAGTGAAGTTCACTTCAATTTCTTTTTTTATGAGTTTTGCTTGACCGCGAGGTCAGGCGCAAAATCAAGATCGAACTATAGAGTTTGATCCTGGCTCAGATTGAACGCTGGCGGCATGCCTTACACATGCAAGTCGAACGGCAGCGCGGGAGCAATCCTGGCGGCGAGTGGCGAACGGGTGAGTAATACATCGGAACGTGCCCAATCGTGGGGGATAACGCAGCGAAAGCTGTGCTAATACCGCATAAGATCTACGGATGAAAGCAGGGGATCGCAAGACCTTGCGCGAATGGAGCGGCCGATGGCAGATTAGGTAGTTGGTGAGGTAAAGGCTCACCAAGCCTTCGATCTGTAGCTGGTCTGAGAGGACGACCAGCCACACTGGGACTGAGACACGGCCCAGACTCCTACGGGAGGCAGCAGTGGGGAATTTTGGACAATGGGCGCAAGCCTGATCCAGCCATGCCGCGTGCAGGATGAAGGCCTTCGGGTTGTAAACTGCTTTTGTACGGAACGAAAAGTCTCTTTCTAATAAAGAGGGATCATGACGGTACCGTAAGAATAAGCACCGGCTAACTACGTGCCAGCAGCCGCGGTAATACGTAGGGTGCAAGCGTTAATCGGAATTACTGGGCGTAAAGCGTGCGCAGGCGGTTATGTAAGACAGTTGTGAAATCCCCGGGCTCAACCTGGGAACTGCATCTGTGACTGCATAGCTAGAGTACGGTAGAGGGGGATGGAATTCCGCGTGTAGCAGTGAAATGCGTAGATATGCGGAGGAACACCGATGGCGAAGGCAATCCCCTGGACCTGTACTGACGCTCATGCACGAAAGCGTGGGGAGCAAACAGGATTAGATACCCTGGTAGTCCACGCCCTAAACGATGTCAACTGGTTGTTGGGTCTTCACTGACTCAGTAACGAAGCTAACGCGTGAAGTTGACCGCCTGGGGAGTACGGCCGCAAGGTTGAAACTCAAAGGAATTGACGGGGACCCGCACAAGCGGTGGATGATGTGGTTTAATTCGATGCAACGCGAAAAACCTTACCCACCTTTGACATGTACGGAATTTGCCAGAGATGGCTTAGTGCTCGAAAGAGAACCGTAACACAGGTGCTGCATGGCTGTCGTCAGCTCGTGTCGTGAGATGTTGGGTTAAGTCCCGCAACGAGCGCAACCCTTGTCATTAGTTGCTACATTTAGTTGGGCACTCTAGTGAGACTGCCGGTGACAAACCGGAGGAAGGTGGGGATGACGTCAAGTCCTCATGGCCCTTATAGGTGGGGCTACACACGTCATACAATGGCTGGTACAAAGGGTTGCCAACCCGCGAGGGGGAGCTAATCCCATAAAACCAGTCGTAGTCCGGATCGCAGTCTGCAACTCGACTGCGTGAAGTCGGAATCGCTAGTAATCGTGGATCAGAATGTCACGGTGAATACGTTCCCGGGTCTTGTACACACCGCCCGTCACACCATGGGAGCGGGTTCTGCCAGAAGTAGTTAGCCTAACCGCAAGGAGGGCGATTACCACGGCAGGGTTCGTGACTGGGGTGAAGTCGTAACAAGGTAGCCGTATCGGAAGGTGCGGCTGGATCACCTCCTTTCTGGAAATACAAAGCTGTTCAAGTTGAACGCCCACACTTATCGGTTGTTGGAAGATGTCGAAACATCGACATGGGTCTGTAGCTCAGCTGGTTAGAGCACCGTCTTGATAAGGCGGGGGTCGTTGGTTCGAGCCCAACTAGACCCACCAAATTCTTCCGATGGTCATGATGCTCCAGGGCGTCAGATATGAGGACCCGGGGGATTAGCTCAGCTGGGAGAGCACCTGCTTTGCAAGCAGGGGGTCGTCGGTTCGATCCCGTCATCCTCCACCAATCTTCGAGCCCTTTGGGGCTGCAACACGATACTTATAGTCAACACCAAAGCTGCTTTGAAAAAGGCATCTTTGTTGTTGATCGAGATCTCTCGGTCAATCGGCTGTTCTTTAAAAATTCATAGAGTCGAATTAGCGTCGCTGGTGGAAACCGCACATTCGTAAAGGTTTAGTGCGGACCGTGCCATCAGCGACATGAATTTTTGATTGCGTCAATTATGAACTTCAATTTCGAATCAAATCGAAAGTATGAAGTACGGCATAACGCGACAGGTGAGAGACCTGTCAATTCCTTGATGTGATTTTGGTTTCTGTGAAGAAACGTCAAAGTTATAGGGTCAAGTGAATAAGAGCACGTGGTGGATGCCTTGGCGATGATAGGCGACGAAGGACGTGATAGCCTGCGATAAGCTTCGGGGAGCTGGCAAATTAGCTTTGATCCGGAGATTTCCGAATGGGGAAACCCACCTGCAAAGGTATCGCATGCTGAATACATAGGCATGCGAGGCGAACCGGGTGAACTGAAACATCTCAGTAGCTCGAGGAAAAGACATCAACCGAGATTCCGAAAGTAGTGGCGAGCGAAATCGGAAGAGCCTGTTAGTGATAGCACAAGACTTAACGGAACAGTTTGGAAAGACTGGCCATAGCGGGTGATAGCCCCGTACGTGAAAAGACCTGTGTGGTACTGAGCTAACGAAAAGTAGGGCGGGACACGAGAAATCCTGTCTGAATATGGGGGGACCATCCTCCAAGGCTAAATACTCATCATCGACCGATAGTGAACTAGTACCGTGAGGGAAAGGCGAAAAGAACCCCGGGAGGGGAGTGAAATAGATCCTGAAACCGCGTGCTTACAAAAAGTAGGAGCCTCGTAAGGGGTGACTGCGTACCTTTTGTATAATGGGTCAGCGACTTACATTCAGTGGCAAGGTTAACCGAATAGGGAAGCCGTAGAGAAATCGAGTCCGAATAGGGCGATCAGTCGCTGGGTGTAGACCCGAAACCAAGTGATCTATCCATGGCCAGGATGAAGGTGCCGTAACAGGTACTGGAGGTCCGAACCGACTAGTGTTGCAAAACTAGCGGATGAGCTGTGGATAGGGGTGAAAGGCTAAACAAACTTGGAAATAGCTGGTTCTCTCCGAAAACTATTTAGGTAGTGCCTCAAGTATTACCGTCGGGGGTAGAGCACTGTTTTGGCTAGGGGGTCATGGCGACTTACCAAACCAAGGCAAACTCCGAATACCGACGAGTACAGCTTGGGAGACAGAGCACCGGGTGCTAACGTCCGGACTCAAGAGGGAAACAACCCAGACCGCCAGCTAAGGTCCCTAAAATTGGCTAAGTGGGAAACGAAGTGGGAAGGCTAAAACAGTCAGGATGTTGGCTTAGAAGCAGCCATCATTTAAAGAAAGCGTAATAGCTCACTGATCGAGTCGTCCTGCGCGGAAGATGTAACGGGGCTAAGCCAGTTACCGAAGCTGCGGATTTGCAATTTATTGCAAGTGGTAGGAGAGCGTTCTGTAAGCCTGTGAAGGTGCGTTGTAAAGCGTGCTGGAGGTATCAGAAGTGCGAATGCTGACATGAGTAGCGTTAAAGGGGGTGAAAAGCCCCCTCGCCGTAAGCGCAAGGTTTTCTACGCAACGTTCATCGGCGTAGAGTGAGTCGGCCCCTAAGGCGAGGCAGAGATGCGTAGCTGATGGGAAACAGGTCAATATTCCTGTACCGATGTGTAGTGCGATGTGGGGACGGATCTTAATAGGTCATCCGGGTGTTGGATATCCCGGTTTAGTGGGAAGTAGGCGTGCATTAGGCAAATCCGGTGCACATATACCGAGGCCCATGATCGAGCCAGCTTGCTGGTGAAGTGACTGAACGAGGTTCCAGGAAAAGCCACTAAGCTTCAGCTACACACGACCGTACCGCAAACCGACACTGGTGCGCGAGATGAGTATTCTAAGGCGCTTGAGAGAACTCAGGAGAAGGAACTCGGCAAATTGACACCGTAACTTCGGAAGAAGGTGTGCCCTATTAGTGTGAAGTGAACAACGGAGCATGAATGGGTTGCAAAAAATCGGTGGCTGCGACTGTTTATTAAAAACACAGCACTCTGCAAACACGAAAGTGGACGTATAGGGTGTGACGCCTGCCCGGTGCTGGAAGATTAAATGATGGGGTGCAAGCTCTTGATTGAAGTCCCAGTAAACGGCGGCCGTAACTATAACGGTCCTAAGGTAGCGAAATTCCTTGTCGGGTAAGTTCCGACCTGCACGAATGGCGTAACGATGGCCACACTGTCTCCTCCTGAGACTCAGCGAAGTTGAAATGTTTGTGATGATGCAATCTCCCCGCGGAAAGACGGAAAGACCCCATGAACCTTTACTGTAGCTTTGTATTGGACTTTGAACAGATCTGTGTAGGATAGGTGGGAGGCTTTGAAGCAGGGTCGCTAGATCTTGTGGAGCCAACGTTGAAATACCACCCTGGTGTGTTTGAGGTTCTAACCTAGGTCCATTATCTGGATCGGGGACAGTGCATGGTAGGCAGTTTGACTGGGGCGGTCTCCTCCCAAAGCGTAACGGAGGAGTTCGAAGGTACGCTAGTTACGGTCGGACATCGTGACGATAGTGCAATGGCATAAGCGTGCTTAACTGCGAGACTGACAAGTCGAGCAGATGCGAAAGCAGGACATAGTGATCCGGTGGTTCTGTATGGAAGGGCCATCGCTCAACGGATAAAAGGTACTCTGGGGATAACAGGCTGATACCGCCCAAGAGTTCATATCGACGGCGGTGTTTGGCACCTCGATGTCGGCTCATCTCATCCTGGGGCTGTAGCCGGTCCCAAGGGTATGGCTGTTCGCCATTTAAAGAGGTACGTGAGCTGGGTTTAAAACGTCGTGAGACAGTTTGGTCCCTATCTTCCGTGGGCGCTGCAGATTTGAGGAAGCCTGCTCCTAGTACGAGAGGACCGGAGTGGACACACCTCTGGTGTATCGGTTGTCACGCCAGTGGCATTGCCGAGTAGCTAAGTGTGGAAGAGATAACCGCTGAAAGCATCTAAGCGGGAAACTCGTTTCAAGATGAGATCTGCCGGGGCCTTGAGCCCCCTAAAGAGTCGTTCAAGACCAGGACGTTGATAGGTCAGGTGTGGAAGCGCAGTAATGCGTTAAGCTAACTGATACTAATTGCTCGTGCGGCTTGACCCTATAACTTTGATCTACATGATCAAGGTGTTATGCCAAGTTGACGCATTCAAGATTCCGATGCCACAAGCATCAAAGCTAATTCCAGACTCTATGAATTCGTTGTGCTGACCCAGTCAGCGCGACAACCCTTTATGCCTGATGACCATAGCGAGTTGGTCCCACTCCTTCCCATCCCGAACAGGACAGTGAAACGACTCAGCGCCGATGATAGTGCGGGTTCCCGTGTGAAAGTAGGTCATCGTCAGGCTCTTACAGCCCAAACCGCCCAGCCCCTCAAAAGGCTGGGCGTTTTGCTTTGTGCGCG
>NZ_JASZYN010000035.1:0-6706 GCF_030316965.1 Variovorax sp. J31P207 | reverse complement strand
GGGGCCCCCCAGGGGCTGTGGGGCGGGTTTTAACTTTCCCGGTTCAAATTTAACCGGGGCCCCGACAGACCATGGGCACCACCATCCTCGATCGGCTGATGCATCGTGCCGTCATGCTCGAGTTCGAGGGCAGGAGCTACCGGCTCAAGGAAGCCGCCGCACGCCTGGCAATCGCCGCGGAGGCCTGACAGATCAATAATGCAACCCTCGTCCTGCCTGGAGGAGTTTGCGTGTTCACGGGCGGGGGAGTTTGAAGTGTCGATCGGGGTCGTAGACGCGGTTGGTCATCAGGTAGCGGCCGTCCCGCAGCTTGACGTAGACCCCGGCCGGGATGTTGTCCAGGATTCCGCGCACCCGGTCGCGGCTCTGGCGGCGCTCGCGCGCGAGTTCGAAGTCCAGCAGCACGACCAGTGCGATGAAGGTGAACTCGGCGACGTGCACGCCGGGAATCCATTGGAGGTTCACGAGGTGGTTGCAGAACATGCCGCCGATCAGCAACAGCAGGCAGGCGGACAAGGTCAGGCTGCCGCGCCGGTTCTCGCCGGCCCGGAACCGGCGGAACGCGGCGAAGGCGCACCAGCCGAAGATGAAGTAGAAGCCCAGCACGCCTGCCACGAACCAGGGCGTCGGGTGGAAGACCCGCAAGTCGGTCACGCGCTCGCCCCAGGGCAGCGTGATCTCGGCCGCGGCCGGCATGGCTGCATAGGCCAGGCCCCATGGAGACCACAGGTTGGCGATGAACAGCAAGACGCAGGCGAAGCTCATCACGACCTGCAGGCGGCGAGCGCGAATGTTCAGGTAGGCGCCGACGAACCAGGGGAGCACGCCCGCGAGACGATGCTGGCGCCGATCTCGACCCTGCGCATCCAGACCAGTCCGTCGGGCGTGGGAGTGGCGCAAGTTCCAGCGCGTCGGCGGCGAACTTTGAGACGCGCATCGCCACATGTAATACAAATGTGCACAGCTTTCGCGCGCTACACCGGTTGGAGCACGCCACCGCGAGCGAGAGGTTGTCCACCGCCGTAGTGGGCAACGTTGTGGATAACGTGGCTCCCCGGGTCGCAAACCGTTGCCAGCCGTGCGTCTCCACGCAGTGCCTGCAAAAGCGACAGATGGACGTCGCGCGATGATGTTCGCGATGGGCCGCCGGCATCAAGGCCCACCGCTCGATGAGCGGACTGCCACGGCGTCTTCTAACCAGCGCCAGCGGACCATCAACCAAAGATACGCCATGTGTGTTTGGCTGCCTGAGCCGCGACGTTCAGCTCTTCGCCCATCGCGGACTGCGCAAGGTCGAGGGCTCGCTCAAGGAGCTGGACGAACAAACTTGCACCAACACGACCTCGCTCGGACGCCATGCCTTTGTGAAGAAGGGCTCGAGTGGGCTTTAGAGCCGCAGGCACGGGATAAAACCTTTACTCGGCATGGTCTGGATCCAGTTGCTCCGCTTGATGCCCGCGGGGTAGGACCGAAGCAAACCGTCGTCGAGCCACCGGCGTCGCTTCAGCGGCGGGCGATGGGAAGTTCTGGCTGCCCGCACGCGGGTAACGCTGCGGAGCGTCGAGCGTCGAGCATCGAGCGCGACATGCTGTCGTAGAGGGTGAACGACCAGAAGTTGGCCTGTGGGATGTCTTTCGGCAGCGTTGCTTTGTAGGTTTTGGCGCCGCCAAAGGGCCCCTTGCTCGCATCGACCATCGTCCATGGGTAAGTCGAGCCATGCAGGGCAGACGCATGGCCATGGCGGGCGCACCGGAGTAAGACCGAGCGAAAACGGGAGCCATCGGTGACTTTTTCCCTCCTCTAGGCGGATGAGGCGAAAAGCGCACAAGTCCTGAGATCAAAAGATTCCACTGCAGAATGTCTGGATGGACCAGCCGACCGACCTGACTGACCTTTCAGACGACGAACTCTCTCGACGCTGCCAAGCGCTTCGGTTACAAGCAACGCGCGGCAACCAAGCGGCACTGCGCGAAGCTCTCGCTTTGGAAGCGGAGGCCGAGCGCCGTTTTCGCGCCGCCACCACCCTCTCCGCGCCACTGGAAGCGATGTCGATAGGCCGGCGCCCCTGGTGGCGGTTCTGGTGATTCGTGCCGTCGGCCTCGACGTCGAAGATCGCTAAATTTCAATTCTGCTTTCCGCGCCCGATCGATGGACGCATCCGGGCCGCTCCTCGCGAGCCGCCTTCAGCAATCAGCGGCCAGAGGTTGCAGATCTGTCGCGGGTGAATGCATCACGCGAATTTTGCCAAGGTCTTATAGGTCGCGGCCATCGAGGCTATCATCGAAAAAACGCCAGTCAATCAACCAACCCCGCTTCGGCGGGGTTTGCTTTTTGGCGATTGACTAAGCAGAAAGCATGCAAAGACCACCGCAACGCCATGGATGCGAATGCCCATACGCCAACCTGGGCGTTCTTCGTGCTGAACTGAGAGCATGAGGGTACTAGTCTGCGGCGGACGCGACGACGACGACTCGGCGTTCATCGTGAACGTCCTCAACCGCGTTCATGCCCGCCAACCCGTCACGCTCCTGATCGAAGGCGGTGCGACGGAGGTAGACAATCTCCCACGCCGATGGGCCATCGCACGAGGTATCGAGGTTGCCACGTACCGCGCAAACAGGGATCGCTATCAGCACCGCGCTGTGCCCATCAGAAACGCTCAGATGCTACGCGAGGGTCGTCCGGAGCTCGTGCTCGCGTTCAACGGTGGTCGCGGGACCGCGCACATGGTCACGATTGCTACGGCAGCGCTCGTGCCGGTGTTGAAGACCTGGCGGCTCGCTGATCAGGCAGGGCCCAATTGAACAACATTCCCTCACCGCGCACCAAGAACTCGACTGCACGGCATTCGCTGACCTTCCCCGAGCTCCGCATCACAGGGCCCGGGTCTGCTCCGTACAAACTCGGGGAGCCCATGCATCTCTATGATGGTGAGACACATGTCGGCACCATCGGGGCAGTCACCGTATCACCCGGTGGGCACGAGGTTCACCTGGACCGCTTCGTGCCCTCAGCCATCGCAATGCGGCATGGATGGGTGTCGAGGAAGATTGTGCTCGTTGAGGTAGTCGCATTCTTGGCTGAGCATTTCGCGACAGTACCAACGATCAGGGTCTCCTTGAATTCGCCCATTGAAAGCCATGACGACTTTCTCAAGGTCGCGAGGGATCGTGCCCAGCTCCTGCATCAGATCGGCGCTCAACAGATCGACATCGTCCCCAGCCTCGCGCCGTCAAATCGGGGCAATTTCACGGTTGCCGGGGTCTGGAAGCTCAACCCGCAAAACCTCAAGGCCCTCAATGCTGCTCTACGACACGAACGCGAAGCCCACCGGTCTCGGAGGGCGGCTGCGGGCACGTTCAGAGGCGGCCTAGCAAAACTCAGCGCCCGGATCAGACGCCTACTTTCCGGTTAGAGAAGCTATCGGCGCGGCCCGCTGTCGATTCAATGGTCAAAAGCTGAACGGTCGCTGAACAGCCGCAGGGCTACGATGCCACCATGACCCACCTGCGGCACATCTCCGTTTTCGTCGACGAGCCCGGATCCGGGCCACTTCCACTGGGTGGCTCCACGAGAACCGAGAAGATGCGTCGGTCTGGGTCGATGTCGATTCGAGCGTTCTGTCATTCCCCACTTGGATGGAGGCCTTCGACGCTGGCTGCGTCGAGCTCTTCAAGCTGGTGCCAGATGAGCGCTCCGGGCCGAGGGCGACCGGCGAGGACGAAGACGCCGACCCGGTCGGCTCTTGAATCTCAGGGCAAAGTGACGGGGTCACTTGAGCCGCGTCATCAGATCTAGTCGCGACCGGCCTTGTGACTTTGGCCTAGCCACTTCTATCGCGGCCCTAGCGCGCGCCGAACCCCCTCCATGCGCGCGCAGATGTGCGAGCGCCTGGGCGTCGTATGTCTTACCGTCACACCCGTCACGGCTCGACTCCGGGCGAAGTCCATTTCTCCGCCTGGCCCAGCAGCACGCGCAACGACCAAGGCAGCGTCTCTCGCGAACTTTGAAGTCGGGCTGGTCTAGCTTGTGCCCATGCATTGGCCGACGGCCGACGGCCGCCGCCGTGCCGATGACGGCGAGCAGACCCTTGGCAAGGGTAGGTGCGTGGTGTCGAAGCCATTGTTGTCTCCAAGCCGTCCGAGCTCTTTCCGTCGAGACGCCGTAGCGTTTCTCATCGATCCAGGCCTTCACGATCGAGAGCCCGCGCGTATTGACCTGCGCCACGATGATCTGCTCAATGCCATCAGGGGGGTTCTTCGATTTGTCGGGCATCGCGATCCTTGCTTGCTGTGTTGAGGGCTTTCATTCCAGCACGCCGGGATTGCGGGACCGCTGCGGCCCAATTTTATAAAGGCCGCCGTGGTGGTGCCGTTGGCCACCATGATGATCGCCTGCGGCGGGGTCTTGAGAAAGGCCGCCACCAAGGGCCCGGCGCTCCTGCTGTCCGGTGCATACGAGGCGCGAATGACGAAGGCGGCCTTTGCCCGACCAGCTGCCTCGTCGGCCGCGGCGACCACTGCGTCGGCCCCGGCCTCGTGGAGCAGGCCAAGCCGGGTGATGCCCAGGGTCGCCAAGTGCTCGGTGAGCTTGGCCAACTCGTCACGGATGTCGACCCTCACGTTGAACAGCAGGGGATGCGAGGGCGGAATCCCGGTCGTGCGATAGCCCACGAGCGCCAGGCGCTGCTGGTCCAGAATGCCGGAGGCCAACAGCGCCGCCAGATTGCGGCTGCCGGAGTAGCCCGCCAGCACGAACGGGCGTTGCTCCGCGACCAGCTTGCGCGTCTGCTCGACGGTGGACGCGGGCTCATTGTGATCGTCGGCACGCACGAGCGTGAAGGTATTGCCATTCACGCCGCCTTGCTTGTTGACGCTGTCGAAAGCGAGTCGCAGGCCTGCTGCGTAGCCCAACCCCTGCTTGGCTTCCAATCCAGTGAGCGGTGCCACTTGCCCGATCACGATGTCGGCAGCGCCGGCGCTCGCCATCACGGCGCTTGCGATGGCGGCCCCCAGAATCCAGCGGGCCAAGGCGCGTACGTTCATCCGTTTCTCCGAAAGACAACCAAGCATGCGTCCCTCTACTCGCCGATCCCAAATCGCTGAAAAAGTGCCGACTTCAGCCGTCTGATCTCCACCATCGCATCAGACTTTGGTGCCTGCTGCCCCGACAAGACCGCGGCAGCTTCAGCCGCGGCATCCCTTGCAACACGGGCATTCAGCGAGCATCGAATCAACTCGCGCTTCCGATCCTTTGCGTCCAAGTCGGCAAAGTTCTTCATGAGCACTTCGGCAACTTCAAGCGCCGAAGCTGCCGCAGAGAGCGTCATGTGGATGCCGGCGCGCACACGATTGCCGTAGTCGGTCTCTTCCTTGACGTTCAACTCTTTCTCTTGCTCACAGAGAGGGAGCGTTCCAATGTCGGTAGGAGCGAAGTACGGCACGGCCTGAACGCCATGCTCACGCGCCGAGATCACCTCCTGCAGCGCGACTCTGACCATTTGAACAGTCTCCAGGTCTGGGGATTGCATAGCCGGTTTCACCTCGAAAAGTGGATCTGAACGACCAGGGACGAGCGATATTCAGTCCGGGCAGCTCCTTGGCATCGGACGCCTGATTTCTCCAGGGCCGCTCACGCTTAACGCAAGTCTGATACAAATGTATCTGTATGTAAATTCACTGTAAAGACACTTTAGGCGGATGAGTCCGTTTTCACATGAAGGACACAGCCGTCACCACAGCCTCGCGCCATGGCGCGCTCCTGAGCCGCATCGAAAAAGGGCGTTCAACCGGTCTAGATCGAGTGCGGTCGCCGACTCGAAAGCGCAGGCTCCGGCGGTCGCGCTGAACACTCCCGAAACGGTTCGACGAAGCACATCAGTTGGCATCAACCAGTCCATGGCCCGAAAAATGCTTGATCTCCTCTCATGAAAACATTCATTCGGCTTGCTGAGGTCTGGGTACCGTCAGACGACGAAAGCTTGTTGGAATTGGCTGGCGGCTTGTTCGATTCCGCGCCGGCTTTTGGTGCTGTCACCAAGCAGATGTGTTTTGGAAGAGCCGAAGGTCTGCCGGGACGCGCATGGGACGATGGCCACCCAGCGATGCTGCGCAAGTTGGAAGGGTCCTATTTCAGACGTGCGGCAGCAGCAAGGGCAGCAGGCTTGAGTTGTGCAGTCGCATTCCCCATCTTCGTTGGGGATGTACTGACCTGCGTGGTTGTGCTTCTCTGCGGTGACACCGGCTCGCATGTGGGTGCTGTCGAACTATGGCATAACGATCCGCGCGTTGGCACCGATTTGACTCTTGCAGACGGCTACTTCGGCTCCACGTCGCCAGTGCTGGAAATTCTCACGCGCGACACCTGGCTGCCGCGAGGCGCAGGCGCCCCGGGTCTGGCTTGGCAGCGCGAATCCGCGATGTTCATCGACGACATTGCCGGCTCGAAATACTTTCTGCGTGGCGCCGAGGCCGCTGCTGCCGGCATTTTGCGAGCGTTGTCGATCCCCTGCGGTGTGAGAGGCAACGACACTTGGGTGCTCAGCCTTCTGTCGTCGGCCGCGACGCCGATCGCCCTCCGAACCGAGATCTGGCGCCCGGATGCCGCGGGCCTCCAGCTGCAGTGCGCCGCGGGCCGCTGCGAGATCAATGGCCCGCTACCGTGCGGGAGTTCAAACTTGTGGCCGATCGACGCGCTGGGTCCGATC
>NZ_JASZYN010000034.1:0-8100 GCF_030316965.1 Variovorax sp. J31P207 | reverse complement strand
CTCCTCTAGAGGCAAACCACTTTAAAACCCGACCGCAAACGCACCCCGGGCGCGTGCGTCAACCGCTCACGATAGTTGTCGCTGACCGCTCAAGATAATTGTCGCCCGCCAGGCGGCCATGCAACTTGCCTTGGCATCACCCGACATGCCGTCGCACTTCTCGGCGGCGACCTTGTAGTCGGCATCGCGCTTCGCCTGGCTGGCGTCGACCTTGGCCTCGCCGATCTCCTTGCCCATCTTGGCATTGGCTAGCGCCTTGGTCTCGATGGCCTTGGCCTCCTGGACGCACACGTCCTTGGCATTGCCCGATTGGTCATCGCACTTTTCCTTGGCGACCGCATAGGCCGCCTCCGCCTTTGCCTTGAGCACCTTGTTGTGGTCGCTGGACTTCCCGGTATAGGCGTATTCCAGTTCGGCGCTCGCGACCTTCTCCTTGGCCTTGGCTTCTTCGATGCAGATGTCCTTCGCGTTGTCAGCCAAGGGGGCGCACGCCGCCTTGCCGGCCTTGAAGTCCGCGCTGATGCGGTTTTTGCCGGCCGTGTGGTCTGCCTTGCTCATCGTCGCTGCCTGTGCCATTGGCAGCACCAGCATGACGGCGACGACAAGAATCGAAGGCTTGAGATTGAAAAGCGTGTTCATACGAACCTTTCTTCGCCGTCAAAATTGGTGGTCACAACGCATTCACTGGGCGCTTGCTCGAGCGCCCGGCAAAGTGCGCGAGACCACCTTGGCTCCACCATTTGTAGGAGGTCCAGCGCGTCTTGTCTGTGCGCTACCGAACATTTGCGCCCGCTGCGTCCTGGACCCACGCCCCTCGTCAACGCGTGTTTCGGCATAGAACGCATGGCACGCCCAGTCTTCGTCGGCGACGGCCTCGATGCAGCGTAGGGCAGCGAGACCGTATGGGGTGTTTGGACCACGCCGCTGGTGCGGTGAGGCATAGGTGCGGTATCGGACAGACTTCGATGGCGGGCACCGTTACTGTGTCGTCAAGTCCGATAGGACCACACCATGTCACTTTTCTTGTTTGCCGCCGAGACTCTGGTCCTTGACCATCTGAATGGACGCGTCCTGCCTAGCGCACTGCACCGCGCTGTCGTGCTTGCAGCCGAGGCAAGGCTGATGAACGGCCTGATGCCGGTACTGGACGAATCCCTCCGCACCGAGATGGAGGATCATGCCACTGCACTGCCCCCTGGTCTTCTGAATCCGTCTTGAGAGCCGCGCTGGAACGCAGGAGAATTCTCCGCTCGCTATCGGGCACCGTGAGGACGCTCCAGTCGGCGTGAGCGTCTCATTCAGACCTCACTCGTACTCGTAGCCGCGGCCGATGTACAAAAAGTCGGCGAAAAGGCGCCAAGAGCTGCTCGACATTGGGCCTGGTCGAACACCGATGGCCCCTATGCCCCAGTGCTGCGTGATGGCGTTCGAGCCTCAGCCTGGCGCGGCTGGAGGCGCGTCGATGCGCCAATCGCGGCCTGAGCGGACGGGACTGTGCGACCTCCCGAAGCGTCAGGCCACGGAGGTGCGGCGCACCCTTGACTCTTGGGGACACCCAAGGGTTTGCGCTGACAAGATGAGGGTCAAACCCGGTTCCCAAGCGCAGTAAGAATTACGTAAGATTCGCGCCCACGCCCCAACCAAGGTACCCATGCTCGACGTCGACTTGCCAGCGCCCGCTGCGGCCGTTCGGAACCTCCTGGCCAGCCGCGGGATCGTTCCGGCGCTGGCCTTGCTCAACGACAGGACGCCCTATCAGTTCACGGCGATCTACAAACTGAACGGCGATGTGATGCACGCGGCGCACGCCTTCGACCGCGACTCCGAATACCGCACCTGGCTGAAGGTGGTACCTCTGAGCAAAAGCTTCTGCCAGCACGCGCTCGAGCATGGCGAGTTCGTGACCAGCCATGCCTCCAAGGATCAGCGCCTAACGAACCGACCCTATGCCGGCATGGTCGAGTCGTACTACGGCCGGCTGCTGACGCGAGAGTGCGGCACGCCCTATGGCAGCTTTATCCATTTCGACCTGGAGCCGCACAGCATTCCCACTGGGGAAATCCGCCTCCTGCGCGAGGTGATCCCGCAGTTTGTTGACTACCTGGAATGAACAGGCGGCAGCAAGGGCCTACCAAAGCTCGGCGCCTTGGTGGGGGCGAAACGCAGTCAAGGCCTCATTCAAGGATCGAACAGACCCTCGCCGTTGAGCGGGCGGCAGCTGGCAGGCGCAGGTAGGCGTTCTGCGCGGCGATCGTTTTGTCAGTGAGTAAACGCGTTGTGAAGAGACTACGGCGGTCCCGCTCCTGCGCCGAAAGTGGCCAGACCAATGGTTTGTGCGCACGAAACCTGGTCACGATCCTGGCGGCCAAGGGTCTACGCAGCTGAATCCGGAGCAACAGGCGCAGCGTATATGGGGTACGCCCCTGCCGTGTTGAGGTCAAATTGAAAACGGCCAACAGCAGGTCTAGACTTTGAATTCGCACTCCTACGGAGGACTGTCATGAGCACACCGACCCAAGTCGTACAACAGGCCTACGCCGCTTTCGGGCGCGGCGACGTCGAGGGCATCCTGGCATTGCTGACCGACGACGTGGACTGGCGTTTCCTGGCCAGCGCGGGCATCCCCTATGCAGGCCGGTACACCGGCAAGCAACAGGTGCAAGGATGGTTCGGCAAGGTGGCCGAGTCGGACGACATCCAGAAGTTCGAGCCGCGCGAATTCCTCGAAGGACCTGATCACGTCACCGTTCTTGGCTGGGAACAGACGCAGCCGCGACCCAACGGCAAGGTCTTCGAGAGCGAGTGGGTGCACGTTTTCACGCTCAAGGATGGCAAGATTAGCCGTTGGATCGGCACGCTCGACACGGCCGCCTACGTCGCGGCAGGAGGATAGGCGCGAATCGGTTCACGGGCTGTCCTCTGCCCATGACGCACCGGTAGTAGAACGCCGATGTTGGGCCTAGGCGGCGATGCCCCCTTCCGCACTGGCGACCGCCTCGCTGGACGCCGTTCAGCGCTCTGGCCGCGTTCCGAATCTGAGGCGCAGGCTTGACTGCATCAAGGCGCCTTGGGGATGGGCGCAGCTGCGCGCTCATTGATGGCGCCGCCACGCTGAATCAGTTCAGCTTGCTGTTTGAACGTTTGAACGCGCCGCCGGGATGTGGCAGCCATGTCTGGATGGCGTTCCTCCGCGGATTCAACTTCAGACATGGAGAGACTCTGGCCACGCAATTGACCGTCAGTTGGTCCGGCGAGCCCCTATGTGCGACACCGCACGGATCGCGAATGGATTCAGCAGTACTGTTCCTGTGCGTTCACCCAGCGCATGGAGCAACGCCATGACCACTTCCGAATTTGCCGCCGAATCCCTGGTTCGCACATACCTGAGGGGCCGTACCATGGAACCAATCCTGTTCAGGGCGGTTGTGTGGATGGCTGAAAAGCGGCTGACCAGCGGGATGATGCCGGTACTGGACGTGACGATGCGGACGGACATCGACAACCAAGCCGGAGCAGCGCAGTGGCGCGGCCACTCTTCTCAGGCAAGGTCCGAAGCACCAACTGTCTGTGCGCTGCTGCATCGAGCCTACGTGCTTTCTCCGCCGATGCCAGACCCGATCGGCACCCCCTTGCACCGGGCGCCCCACAGGACGGTTGGACGCAACTCTAAGCGTCATTCCCGAGGGTAAGTCGGCAAAGACCGTTCTGCCCTTGAAGCTATCCGTGAGTCTGGGCTTCGTTCCGACTATCCAATCAAGAAGGCGAGGTCGTATTGCCGGACGCGACAGAGGCCGACCTGGCTGGCTGGTTTCCCATACTCATAGTCGCAGCGGCCATTGCTTTTCAGTCCACGAAGCGTTTCATCTCGTCAAGCCGCAGCTACCGCAACTCTCCCCGAGCGTGAGCCGCGACAAAGCGTTTTGTCCCAGGCGCACGAGTTTTTGCTCACGAAGACGAGCCTGGCGAAGCTCTGCTGGTCGTCTTCCTTCGGACCGGGCCCATTGCCACAAAGCTGCTCCCGGTAAGCGAGAACGATCGTGTCGTGAGCGAGCCGGCGGGCAACAAGCGCATTCACAACGAGCAGGCATTGCTCCGGCGGCCGGGTTCATGACCTTGCTCCGACTATCCCCCTCGGGGGCCCCACCTGTTTGCTGTTCGTGGAGAGAATTAGGGACAGTCGCCGGCATCGAGGAACCGCCCAGTCTGGGCCGAGGCCGTGCGCAAACCGTAGGCTTGCAGTGTGCAGGACATGACCGCGAACGCGGCGGGGTGGCCAAGAGCGGCTTATCCAGTACGCGGCGCGCAGCAATTGCGCTCGGGGGAGGTCGAATTGATTGTTGGGAGGCCTTGAGAGGCTCACGCCTCCATCGATCTCATCGCCTTCATCATTTTGGCTATACCCAAGATCGCGATGACCCTCTTCAGGTTGTAAGCCAGCACGTGAAGGCTCATCTCGGTGCTCACGTGCTCCAGTTTCCTCGTCAGGAAGTGTGTCCAACCCATCCAGTGTTTGACGGTTCCGAACACGTGCTCAACGGTGCATCTTCTCAGCGTCATGGCCACAGGCTTGCGATCCATGCGTTGCTGGACACGCTCGAGGACCTCCTCATGCTCCCATCGACGGATGCGTCGGTAGTCGCCGGGCGTGCATTGATCCTTCATCGGGCATCTGGGGCAAGCGCTGGTCCAGTAGAGACGCGCCTTGAGCCCGTTCCTCTCTAACGTGCTGAACCTGTAGATCGCTCGTTCGCCGGCAGGACACTGATACTCGTCGGCCTTTGCGATGTAGATGAAGTCGCTTTTGTCGAAGCGCCCTTCGGCCTTGGCATTCGAGGTCATCGGCTTGGGCACGTAGGTCTTGATGCCCGCGTCCTCGCAGGCCTTGAGTTCCGTGCCGTTGAAGTACCCGCGGTCAGCAAGGGCTTGCAGCTTTGTCTTGCCCATCGCCTCGCGCGCAGCCTTTGCCATCTTGCTGAGTTGCGCGCGGTCGTGACCGACGTTGGTGACCTCGTGCGCCACGATCAGGTGGTGCCTCGCATCCACGGCCGTTTGGACGTTGTAGCCCACGATGCCCGTGCTCTTGCCTGACTGAAGCATCGAGCGCGCATCGGGATCGGTGAGCGAGCGCTGCCCATCAGGCTCCTTCTTCAACTCTTGCTTGGTCTCATCGAGCTTCTTCATCTGCTCGCGCAGCGTCTTGATCTTGTCCTGCAGCCGCTCGGTCTTGGCTTCCACCTCAGGGGGCTGCGTGCGGTCGGCTGTCTCCAGTGCGGCCAGGTAGCGCTGGATGCTCTGCTCGATCTGCTTCTGACGACCGTCGATCTTGCCGGGGGTAAAGTTGCGATCGCGGCTGTTGACCGCCTTGAACTTGCTGCCGTCGATGGCCACGACGGCGTGCGTGAACAGTCTGAGCTCACGGCACAGGATGACGAAGCGGCGGCAGACGTTGCGAATGCCCTGGCCGTTGTTGTGGCGGAAGTCGGCAATGGTCTTGAAGTCCGGCGCCAACCGGCCGATGAGCCACATCAGTTCGACGTTGCGCTGCGCCTCGCGCTCAAGGCGACGACTGGACTGAATGCGGTTCAAGTAGCCGTAGATGTACAGCTTCAGCAGGACCGACGGGTGATATGAGGGGCGCCCAGTGGCTGCGGGTTCGATGCCTTCGAAACCCAGTGAATAGAGATCCAATTCTTCGACGAAAGCATCGACGACGCGCACGGGGTTGTCTTCGCCGATTTAGTCGTCAAGGCACTCTGGCAGCAGAGTGGCCTGCTGACGGTCCTCGCCTTCGATGAATCGTTTCATGGGCCACCACCTCGTTCAGACGGGTTGGCTCAATATAGGCGACCATCTGAGATGTTTCCACACACCCTCGGCCCATTGCGGAAGTAGCCGCTGCAAATTTGATTGCCCCAAACCAGACACCGACGCGTTGGATCACCGCCGACGGGAGACACCCGGGTGTCGGGTCGCGATTCGCATGGTGAAAGTCGCAAGGCCGGCAGCCGCGCGCCCTGGAGGCATCTTCCGCAAAGCAGCCCTCGGCAGTTCATGACGATAGCGGACTTCTACCGAAGCGGCAGGGCGTCTCACCGGACCTCCAGGCTCACCTTCTCGATCGTCCCAGTGAATCGGCTTTTGATGCCCGCCACGTAGTCGCCCGAGACGGGCGTGTCATCGTCCTCGCCAACGTCAGCGCCCTCGTCAGGCGAGATGATGAAGGGAATGGTTTTATCGATCCGACCTTCCGCCACCTTCTGCCCGCCGACCGATAGTGAAGCCGTGCCACCTTTGCCGGGGCCGCCGCCGTCATACGCGAAGTCCAGCTTGATGGTCGCCTTGCCCGGCGGAAGCGCCTGAGGAGAGGCCACCGTGTAGCGTTCGAGGCCAACCCAGTTATAGGTGTACGTGGGCCTGCCGTCCTTCAGGTACAGGCTGAAGCCGCCGAAACGCCCGCCTTGCGCGAAGATCACGCCCTCGGCGCCGCCTTGTGGGACGTCGATCTCGGCGGTGATCGTGCTGGAGCGGTTCTTCGCGTTGATGAACGTGTTCTCCATCATGCCTGTCATGCCCGGGTAGAGCGTGATCGAAGTACGCGTTCCCATCAAGTCGGGGCGCCCGGCGATCGCCGCGTTGAAGCGCTCGACGCTGCGGTCGTCGATCGGAAGCACGTTGTACTTCGCCGCCTCTTTCAGGAACACGGCCTGCATCTGCTTCAACTTCGCCGGCTGCGTCCCAGCGAGGTCGGTGGCAAGGCTGTAGTCGTTGCGCGCATCGAAGAGTTCCCACGTGTCCTTGTCGAGCGTCGCGCGTGGCTTGGGTTCCCATGGCGCCCTGTGCACGGTACGCGCGAGCCAGCCATCGTGATAGATGCCGCGGTTGCCGAGAATCTCGAAATACTGCGTTTTCCGTCGGTCGGCCGCCTTCGCATCGTTGAGCGTGTAAGCCATGCTCACGCCCTCGAAGGGCTTCTGGACCGTGCCGTTGACAGACTTTGGAAACGGCAACTGTGCAACTTCGAGTACCGTCGGCGCGAGATCGGTGATGTACTGCCACTGGGAGCGAATTTCTCCCCTCGTCTTGATCCCCTTTGGCCAGTGCACGACCATGCCGGTCTTGGTGCCGCCGTAGTCCCCCGCCACCTGCTTTGTCCAGGCGAAAGGCGCATCGCCAGCGACGGCCCAGCCGGCGGCATAGTGTGGGTAGGTTTCCGGGCCGCCCCACTTGTCGAGGTTCTTCAACTGGTTTTCGACGGTCTCCGAGACACCATTGAAGAACGTAAGTTCATTGAACAGGCCGGTCGCCCCACCCTCGGCGCTCGCACCGTTGTCACCGGCGACGTAGATGAAGAGCGTGTTGTCCATCACGCCCAGATCCTCGATCGCCTTCACGAGGCGACCAATCTCGTAGTCGGCCTGCTCGGCAAATCCCGCGAAGACTTCCATCTGGCGTGCAAACAGTCGCCGCTCATCGGGCGTCAGCTTGTCCCAATCCTTGATTCCGGCGGGCTTGGGCGCGAGCTTCGTTCCAGCCGGCACGATGCCGAGCTTGATCTGCCGGGCCAGCGCGTCCTCGCGATACCTATCCCAGCCCGCGTCGAATTTGCCCTTGTATTTGTCGGCCCATTCCTTCGATACATGGTGCGGCGCGTGGGTCGCGCCAGGGGCGAAGTACATGAAGAACGGCCTGTCGGGTGTCATCGACTGCTGAAACCGTGTCCAGGCCATGGCCTGGTTCGTCATGTCTGTCATGAAGTGGTAGTTCGGGTCGGCGGGCAACTCGACCCGAGTCACCCCGTCGTACAGGAGCGGCGACCATTGGTTGGTTTCTCCGCCGAGAAAGCCATAGAACTTCTCGAAGCCCGATTGGGTGGGCCATGTCGTGTAGGGCCCGGAGATGCTGGTTTCCCAGGCCGGCGTCAGATGCCACTTGCCGAAGGCGGCCGTGTTGTAGCCGTTCAGGCGCAGCATCTCCGGCAGAGGAGCCACGCTCGCCGGGCGAATGCCAGTGTTGCCCTCGAACGCGGTCGCGATCTCCTGGACGGCGCCGGTGTTGTTAGTATGATGATTGCGGCCCGTGATCAACGCCGCCCGGGTGGGC
>NZ_JASZYN010000033.1:0-10056 GCF_030316965.1 Variovorax sp. J31P207 | reverse complement strand
CGGCCAGGTGCTGAAGGGCATCAAGGAGAACGAGCCGCGCGCGCTCTCGCTGGGCTATGACGTCAGCCGCTTCAAGCTGCTGGCCTTCGTGATCTCGGCCGCGCTGTCGGGCCTCGCGGGTTCGCTCAAGACGCTGGTGCTGGGCTTCGCGACACTGTCGGACGTGCACTGGAGCGCCTCCGGCCAGGTCATCCTGATGACCTTGGTCGGCGGACTCGGCACCCTGTCGGGGCCGCTGGTCGGCTCGGCGGTGGTGGTGCTGCTCGAGAACAAGATCGGGGAACTGGGCCACTTGCTGGCACGCATCACGACCATCGACTGGTTCAACACGCTGGGCGAGTCGGTGACCATGGTCACCGGCCTGATCTTCGTGATCTGCGTGCTGGCCTTCCGGCGCGGGATCATGGGCGAGATCATCGCCTTCATCGATCGGCGGCGCGGGGTGGTGAAGGGCTGAGTTTCAGATCTGCGGTGGCAGCACGATCGTGTCCCGCCGCTGCGCCAAAGCCTGCGCGTGCATGGCCTGCAGCAATGCATCCAACTGCTGCGCAAAGCGCTGCGGCCGAAACAGCAACGAGGCCGCAACGCGCTCGGCCAAGGCTGCGCGCAGGCCGCGGCGGCGCGGCGCGTCCGTCGCCAGGGCAATCGCCAGCCGCCGGTACCCGACACCGTCCCCGGCCACCAGTTCCGGCAGCCCGACCGCGTTCAGCAGGCTCGCCGCCATCCGGCTCACGAAAGTCTCTCCCGCGCGCGTGACCAGCGGCACGCCGGCGCGCAGCACGTCGCTGGCGGTGGTGCCCGAGTTGTAGGGAAAGGTGTCCAGCGCGATGTCGGCAAGTACGATCCTCGATTGGTGCACCGCCAGCGGTTTGCGCCGGGCAAAGACGAGGCGCTCGGGCGCCACGCCGCGCCGGGCGGTCTCCTCGCGGAGGTTCTGCGCGGTCGTCTCGGACCCGGGTGGCGCCAGCCACAAGACGCTGCCGGGCACGGCCTGCAGGATGTGGCACCAGTCGTCCCAGAGTTGCGGGGTGAGCTTGAAGATCTGGTTGAAGCTGCAGAACACCAGCGCGTCCTCGGGCAGGCCCTCGTCGGCGCGGCTCGGCGGCGGCGGCAGCGGATGCAGGGCCGCATTGGGCTGGAAGCACTCGGGCATCAGGGCCAGCGTTTCACTGAAGTGCTGCGCCAGCGCCGGGGGCGTGGCGATGGCATCGCCGATCACGTAGTCGGCCAGGCGCGGCTCCCCCAGGCTGCCGATGTAGCCGAGCCAGGAGGCGATCACGGGCGCCGGGCGCAGGGCGGTGATCGCCAGCCGCGCATGGGTGGTGTAGCCAGTCAGGTCGACCAGCACGTCGATGCCGTCGTCGCGGATGCGCCGCGCGGCGTCGAGGTCGTCCATCGCGCCGATGTCGATGAAGTGATCGGCCGCTTGTTGCAAGGCCCGGCGCTGCGCATCGTCGGCCGGCGGCCCGTAGGCGTAGAGGAACACCTCGGACTGCGTGCGGTCCTGCGCGGTGATCACCTCGGTCACCAGGTGGGCGACCGGATGGTTGCGGAAATCGGCCGACAGATAGCCGATGCGCAATGCGCCCTCGCGTGGCGTCGCGGCGGCGACCAGCGGCGGCTGTGCGAGCGCCCAGGCCCACTGGTGGCGGGCGAAACGCTCCGCCGCACTGCGCTGCAGTTCGGCGCTGCTCTCGGGCAGGGCCAGCAGATAGAGCGGCGCCAGCTGGCTCGGCCGGCCCCGCGCCAGTGACGCCACCAGCGCCGGTGCCGTCGGCTTGCCGTCGGGCCGCCAGTCCGCGGCATCCCGGCGCAGGCCCAGCGCGCTGCCGATGAATTTGGGATCGTGTGGATCGAGAATGATGGCCTGCCGGTAGTAGCGCAGGGCCTCTTCGGGCTGCTTCAGCCGCTTGAGCAGATCGGCCAGGTTGCCGATGGCCGGCAGGAAGCGCGGCTGGACGCGCAAGGCCTCGCGATAGCTTCGCTCGGCGGCTGCGAGATCCTTGCGGTTCTCCAGTTCGTAGCCCAGGTTGGTGTGGGCATTGGCGTAGTCGGGCTTGGCCGCCAGCGCCTGCCGGTAGCAATGCAGGGCCTCGTCGCGCCGGCTGGCCTGGAAGCTGCGGGCCAGCAGGTTGCCCAGGTTGTTCCAGGCCTTGGCCTGCCGCGGATCGAGCGCCACCGCGCGCCGGTAGGCGGCCTCGGCTTCGTCGGCACGGTGCAGCGCGTTCAGCGTGATGCCGAGGTTGGTGTGGGTCTCGGCCTCGGCACCCGCCACGATCGCCGCCATCAGGTAGCGCTCGGAGGCCGGCAGATCGTCCTGCAGGAAGCACGCCACCCCGAGCAACGACAGCCCGTCCCGGTGATGGGGCGCCAGCGGCAGCAGCTTGTCGCGGCACAGGGCGATGGCCGAGTCCCACCGGCCCTGCTGATACAGCCCCAGGGCCTGGGCGTAGAGCGCGTCGGGTCCGGCCGGCTTCGGTGCCGCGGCAAAACGGGAAAACAGCGGGTGAGGCTTGGGGATTCGGGATCGGTTCATGCGCAGAGCGATTCGGAGGCGATGCGCATCGTAGTGGCGCAGCGGCTCGCGTACGTGGCAAGCCTCGACCAACGCGCCGTGTCTTCGGCATACACAGAACGGTACGGGGGAGGGGTTGGCAATTTCGCCGAAATTGATGGTCGAGTCGCCGCCGTTCGGTACTGTTTCGCTTGAGCAATAGAGAGAGTTCTTCGGTTTGAGAGCCGTCTGATTTCCCTCGGCAGTCCGGTCCCGGATCATCGAGCCTTCCAATTCTTGTCAAACACAGGTCCGGCCCCCAAAGGGTCGACGGTTCGATCATGAGCACTTTTCATCTGCTTTTTCTGACGCTCGTCCTCGGCGCACTGGCCAGCGGCGCCTCGGCGCTGGAGGCGCTCGTGTCCGGCGACGTCGCCCTGCGCTGGCAGGACCTGCCGCTGATCGTCCTGGGCCTGGCCGTGGCCTTGCTGCAGGTGCTGGCCCTGCAGGCTGGCGCGGGCCGGGCGCGATGGGTGCTCCGCGGCTGGCAGGCCTGCGTGTCGGCAGGCTCGGTCTTCATCGCGGCGGGCATCTCGGCGCTGGCGGTGGCGCTGGCAGCTTCCGATGTGGCGCCGCGCAGCTTTCTGTTCCTCGCGATCGGCGCCGGCTTGCTGGTGGCCGCGCTCATGTGGAGCGCGATGCTGACGGTCGGCCGGACCGGGCGCTGAAGCGAGGGTGCTGCAAGTGAAGCCGATTGCGCCGTCCGGTCGACCGGTCGCTCCCAGGTCCAAGCTGGCACGAGTCCCCGAGCTTCGCCAGCTCTTCGATGCCGGACACGACTACCTGCAGGGGCGGGCGTCGCTGTACCAATTGCACGCTCGGGTCTGCCATCTGCGGCTGCTCGCCAAGGCGGCGGGCGCGGCGCCAGCTGTGATCGCGCTGCTCGACGAATGGGCTGGCAGGGTCGAACGTCGCTGGAGTGCCTGGGCGCTCGCCGCGCGCGTCCAGACCGAGTCGGAGTTCAGTGCCTGGCTGCAGGCGCAACTCGTGTTCGATCGGCCGGATGTCAAAACCCCCGAGCTCAAAGCCTCAAAGGTTGCGCGTAGCCCGTGAGTTCCAGGTAGCCTCGCCCCACCGGCTTGCCGTCCGCATCGAGCAGTTCGCTCAACCCCTCCCAGTACACCGTGCCGGTCGAGCCCTGGCCGTCGAGTTCCTGGTCGTCGAGCAGGGCGCGCACCGTGAAGACACCGGCCGGCGTGCGGATGCGCCATTGCGTCGGATAGACCGCGCGGGTGCGCGGGCTGGTCCAGCGGTGCAGCGGCTCGAAGCGCAGCGCGTCGGGCCCGAACACCTGCAGCCGTCCGTCGGCCGTGCGCAGCGAGCCGCCGTGCCACAGGGCCGATCCGTCGCGCCGCCGCAGGCGGAACGCGGTCAGCGCGCCGCCGTCGAAGAGATTGATCCCGATCCAGTCCCAGCCCGTGGCCTCGGGATGCATCAGGGCCTCGCTCCATTCATGGTCCAGCCAGGCGCGGCCCTGGACATCGAAGCGCTTCCCCTGCACCGTCAGGCTGCCCGTGGCCGCGAGTTGCGGCTCGCTGTAGTAGTAGCTCGCCTGTTCGGGCTCGGGCCCCTTGCGCGACAGGCCGGCGCTGCCTTGCAGCAGCACCGGCTGGGTCGGCGCGAAGCGCAGGTCGATCGCGAAGCCGGCGGCCGGCAGCCGCGCCGCATAGCCGTCGCCGTCCCGCTGCAAGGACCAGTCGCGCAGGCGCAGGTCGGTGTCGGTTTCGGAAGCGGATGCGATGCCGAAGCCTTCGCGCGCGATGCGCTGGTCGTGCCACAGCTTGCGGCCATCGAGATCGGTGATGGCCGCGTGCGCGAAGATCAACTGCTTCGCCGCGAAGGCGGAACGCATGGCTTGCGTCGCATCGATGCGCGAGCGGAAGAAGGTCAGCTGGAAGCCGAATTCGCGCGCACCGGCGCGGGCATGGCCGGTGATGTACCACCACTCGGTGCGCAGCTCGGGGTGGCTGCCGAAGTCGCGCGGGAACTGGAGCGTGCGCGCCGGCAGCGCCCAGGCCACGGGGCCCGCGAGCGCCGAGAGCAGCATCGCGCGGCGCGACCATCCGGCGCCGCCGCCCGGACGCATCGGGGGCCGGCTCACCAGTCCTCCTTGACCGCCAGCACCGCATCGCGTCCAGCGGCGGCGCGGCCGGCCAGCCAGGCCGTGACCGTGCCGGCCGCGACCACCGCGGCGCACAGCGCGCCCAGCCGGGCCCAGGGCAGCAGCAGGTCCATGGTCCAGTGGAAGCTCTGCGGGTTGACCACGTGCACCAGCACCACCGACACCGCAAGCCCGAGCAGCAAGCCTGCGACCGCACCGATCGCGGTCCAAGCCGCGCCTTCGCCGGCCACGATCGCAAGCACCTGGGCGCGTGTGAAGCCCAGGTGCACGAGCAGGCCGAACTCCTTGCGCCGCGCCAGCACCTGGGCGCTGAAGCTGGCCGCGATGCCGAACAGGCCGATCGCGATCGCGACCGCTTGCAGCCAGTAGGTGACCGCGAAGCTGCGGTCGAAGATGCGCAGCGAGGTGGCGCGGATCTGGGCCACCGACGAAATCTCGACCGGTTCGGCCGCCGCCGCCTCGCGGGCGGCCAGCGCCTGCACCGCCTGCTGCACCGGGCCCTCGGCCGCGCCGGGCGCCAGCCACAGCGCGACGTCGCTGGCGCCGGCGTCGCCGGTGAGGCGCTCGAAGTCGCGGGCGTCCATGGTGATGGCGCCGAACTGCCGCACGTAGTCCCGCCAGATGCCGGCAACGAAGAAGACCGGTGGCCGGCCGCCGGGCACCGGGCCCCAGGCGCGCGCCAGCGGCTCGAAGGCGGCGCCGGGCCGGGCGCCGTAGAGCTCGACCATCGCCTCGCTGACGTAGATGCCGGTCTGCCCGGCGGGCACCGGCAGGGCGGCGCCGAGCAGCGGCATCGAGCGCCCGACGTCGGCGTCGAGGCTGCGCGCGATCAGCGTCACTGCGGGCCGCGACGGATCGATCAGCAGGGGCCGCGTGCGCAGCGTGCCGGTGCGGGCCACACCGGGCAGCTGCGCCAGCGCCTGCACGAAGGCCTGCGGGAACAGGGCCGGTTCGCCGCCGGGCCCGGCGGCGCTGCGCAGGTACAGGTCGGCCGGCAGCACGACATCGAGCCAGCGCGTGACCGAGTCCCTGAAGCTCGCGACCATCACGGTCAGGGCCACCGCCAGGCTCAGGCTCGCGACCACGCCGCTGACCGCAACAGCGGCGGTGCCGCGCATGCGGCGGGCGCGCTCGATCGCCAGCAGCGGCAGCAGGCGATTCGCGGCCAAAGGCGCGAGGCGGTCGTAGACGCCCGCGATCAGCCACGGCAGCGCCGTGATGCCGCCGACCAGCAGGAAGCCGACCGACAGATAGGCCGCGATCGGAATGCCGTGGATCGCCGGTGCCATGGCCAGCGCGCCGCCGGCGGCGATCAGCAGCAGTGCGACACGGTGCGTCCCGCCGCCCGCGGTCGCGGTGCCCAGGCCCTTGAGCGTCTGCGCCTCGGGCAGCGCCTGGGCGGCGCGTGCCGGCCACCAGCCGCCGACGGCCGCCGCCAGCACACCCAGCGCGCCGTAGGTCAGCGCCGCGGGCGTGCTCCATCGCAGGGTCGGGGCGACGCCATCGAAATAGCCGCCGCCCAGGTCGCCGCCCAGCAGCTTGAGCGCCAGCTCGGCCAGGGTCGCGCCGAGGGCGATGCCGGCCGCGCTGCCGATCAGCCCGAGCACCAGCGATTCGGCCAGCACCAGCCGCAGCCGCTCGCGCGGCGTCAGGCCCAGCACGCCGAGCAGCGCGAACTGCTGCGCGCGCTTGGCGACGCTGAGCGCCAGCACCGAGAACACCAGGAAGGCGCCGGTGAACAGGGCCACCAGGGCCAGCACCGTGAGGTTGACGCGGTAGGCGCGCGACAGGTTGCTCACGCGTTCGGCCGCATCGCCCGGTTCGGCGATCTGGATGCCGCTCGGCCAGCCCGGCGACTGCTGCAGCGAACGGATGAAGTCCGCGTGCCCGGTGCCGGGCGCCAACCGCAGGTCGATGCGCGTGAGCTGGCCGCCGCGGCCGAACAGGTCCTGCGCGGCGCCGATGTCCATCACGGCCAGCGCGGGGCCGCCGGCCGCAACCTGGCCGGCGATCTGCAGTGGGTGCCATTGGGTGCCGGCGCGCAGCTGCAACTGGGTGGCCTGGTCACCGATGGCCTTGCGCGCGGCGGCGTTGAGAAACACCTGGCCGGGCGCGAACAGCGCGAAGCGGTCGGCGCCGTCGGCCGGCCTCGGCATCAGGGCCGGTGCGATGGTCGGCAGGGCCAGCGCGTCGATGCCGACGACCCGCAGCGGCAGCCGGCGATCGCCGACCTGGGCGACGCTGGGCAGCTCGAGCACCGGGCTCGCCAGCGCGACCTGCGGATGCCGCGCGACCTGCGCGAGCAGGGCTTCGTCGAAGCTGCCCTGGGCAGCCCGCAGCTCGAGGTCGGGCTGGCCGTTGACCGAGCGCACCGCACTAGAGAATTCATCGAGCGCCGAGGCATTGATCAACTGTACCGAGAAGGCCAGCGCGACGCCCAGCATCACTGCGACGACCGCGGCCGCGTTGCGCCACGGGTGGTGGCGCAGCTCCTGCCAGGAGAAGGTGAGCAGCAAGGCCTTCATCGCGGCCCATTCTGCGCGATGCGGTGGCAGGGCGAAGTCAGAGCCGCTCCGACGCGGCGGCCAGCCAGGCCCGCACGGCGGGGCTGGCGCTCAGGCCGGCCGCACGGGCATAGGCCAGGCGCGCCTCGGCGGCCTGGCCGTCGCGGCCCAGCAGGTGGGCGCGCGCGGCCCAGAAAGGCTGGTAGCTCGCGACCTCGGCGGCCGGCATGGCATCGAGTTCGCGCAGGCCCGCGGCCGTCCCCCGGGCCTCGGCCACCGCGCAGGCCCGGCTGACCCGGGCACCGGTGTTGGGGCGCAGGGCGAGCAGGCCGTCGTAGAGCGCCACCAGGGCATCGGGGGGGACCTGCGCACCGAGGCGGCGCGCGCAGTGGGCCGACTGGATCGCGGCCTCGATCTGGTAGGGGCCGAAGGCGCCGAGGGCTGCGGCTTGCCGCAGCGCCTGCTCGGCCTGGTCGCGCAGCGGCAGGTTCCAGCGCGCGATGTCCTGCGCGTCCAGCGGCACGTAGTCGCCGCCGGCGCTGCGCCGGGCGGCGGCGCGGCTTTCGCAGAACAGCATGAGGGCCAGCAGGCCCAGCGGTTCGGCTTCGGCCGGCATCAGGCCGCAGAGGATGCGGCCGAGTTCGATCGCCTCGGCCGTGAGACCGCGCTGCGAGGCATCGGCGCCGTCGACGTCGTCCCAGCCGGTGCCGTAGGCCGCGTAGATGCCGTCGAGCACGTCCTGCAGGCGCTGCGGCAGGTCGGGCGCGCGCGGGAATTCGAAGGGGATGCCGGCCGCCCGCACGCGCGCCTTGGCCCGCACCAGGCGCTGGCCCAGCGTCGCCGGCGCACTGAGGAAGGCGCCCGCCATGCGGGCGGCGTCGAGCCCGAGCACGGTCTGCAGCATCAGCGGCGCGCGCGCCGCGGCATCGATGGCCGGATGGGCGCAGACGAAGAACAGGCGCAGCCGTTCGTCGGGCACCGCGCAGGCGGAGGCCGGGTCGTCGCCGACTTCGTCGGCCAGCAGGAGCAGGGTCTGCGCGGCCTCGTCCTGCACCCGGCTGTGGCGCCAGGCGTCGAGCGTGCGGTGGCGCGCCACCTGCAGCAGCCAGGCCTCCGGCTGCGCCGGCACGCCGTCGACCGGCCAGCGTTCGAGCGCCCGCGCGAAGGCATCGGCGAGCGCGTCTTCCGAGGCCGCGATGTCGCGGGTGCGCGCCGACAGGATGGCGACCAGCCGGCCATAGGACCGGCGGGCCGCGCCTTCGGCCGCCGCGCGGGCCGCCTGCAGGGGGTCGTCCGTCACATCGTCGGGGCCATGAACACCGGGCGCACCTCGACGCCGCCGGTGCTGGCGCAGGGCGCGCGCGCGGCCCATTCGAGGGCTGCGTCGAGGTCGGGGACGTCGATCACGAAGTAGCCGCCGAGCTGCTCCTTGCTGTCGGCGAAGGGGCCGTCCTGCACCTGGCGCTTGTCGCCGCGCACGCGCAGCGTGGTGCCGGTCAGCGGCGGCTGCAGGCCGTGGCCGTTCTGCACCACACCGGCCTGGCGGATCGCGCCCACGTAGTCCATCCAGCCGGCACGGTAGGCCTGGGCCGCCGCCTCGTCGCGCTGGTCGAACTCGGACTGGGGTTGGTAGAACATCAGCATGTATTGCATGGAACCTCCGGAAAAGGGACACGAGCAGGATCGCTCACTGCAATGACGGCGCAGCCGGGTGCGTTTCGACAGTGTGCGGCAGGCTGCGCGTTTTTTTTCTGCCACCGCCGCAGTAAGCTCGCCGCCATGCACACACTCCCGACCTACGACGACGTGATTGCCGCGGCCGCGCGGCTCGAAGGGCAGGCGCACCGCACGCCGGTGCTGCGCTCCGCCACCGCCGACGCGCGCTGGGGCGCGCAGTTCTTCTTCAAGTGCGAGAACTTCCAGCGCATGGGCGCCTTCAAGTTTCGCGGCGCCTTCAATGCGCTGGCCAAGTTCGATGCGGCGCAGCGCCGCGCCGGCGCCATCGCGTTTTCTTCCGGCAACCATGCGCAGGCGGTGGCGCTGTCGGCCCGCCTGCTTGGCATGCCGGCGGTGATCGTGATGCCGAACGACGCTCCCGCCGCCAAGCTCGCCGCGACCCGCGAGTACGGCGCCGAGGTGGTGCAGTACGACCGCTTCACCCAAGACCGCGAGGCCTTGACGCGCCGCCTGGCCGAGGAGCGCGGCATGACGCTGATCCCGCCCTACGACCACCCCGACGTGATCGCCGGCCAGGGCACGGCGGCCAAGGAACTGATCGAGGAGGTCGGTGCGCTCGATGCGCTCTACGTCTGCCTGGGCGGCGGCGGCCTGACCAGCGGCTCGGCGCTGTCGGCGCGCGCGCTGGCGCCCGGCTGCAAGGTGTACGGCGTCGAGCCCGAGGCCGGCAACGACGGCCAGCAGTCGCTGCGGGCCGGTCGCATCGTCCACATCGAGACCCCGAAGACCATCGCCGACGGCGCCCAGACCCAGCACCTGGGCGAATACACCTTCGGCATCATCCGGCGCGACGTCACGGACATCTTCACGGTCAGCGACGCGCAGCTGGTGGACGGCATGCGTTTCTTTGCCGAGCGCATGAAGATGGTGGTGGAGCCGACCGGCTGCCTGGCCTTCGCGGCCGCCTGCGCGGCTGGCGAGGCGATCCGCGGACAGCGGGTCGGCGTGATCGTGAGCGGGGGCAATGTCGACCTGGGCCGCTACGCTGCGCTGCTCGCGGGTAGCTAGACACCCGGATTTGCCACCACGCGGGGTCGGGGTCATGTTCGGGGCGCGTGCCGAGGGCACCGGGTGGCCCCCTCCGCTCATGTCCCCCGCCTTCGGCTCCTCCTTTACTTCGCTGCGGGGGCCACCCGGCG
>NZ_JASZYN010000032.1:0-12230 GCF_030316965.1 Variovorax sp. J31P207 | reverse complement strand
CGGCCAGGTGCTGAAGGGCATCAAGGAGAACGAGCCGCGCGCGCTCTCGCTGGGCTATGACGTCAGCCGCTTCAAGCTGCTGGCCTTCGTGATCTCGGCCGCGCTGTCGGGGCTCGCCGGTTCGCTCAAGACGCTGGTGCTGGGCTTCGCGACCTTGTCGGACGTGCACTGGAGCGCCTCCGGCCAGGTCATCCTGATGACGCTGGTCGGCGGCCTCGGCACCTTGTCGGGCCCGCTGGTCGGCTCGGCCGTGGTGGTGCTGCTGGAGAACAAGATCGGCGAACTGGGCCACCTGCTGGCCCGCCTCACGACCATCGACTGGTTCAACACGCTGGGCGAATCGGTGACCATGGTCACGGGCCTGATCTTCGTGATCTGCGTGCTAGCCTTCCGGCGCGGGATCATGGGCGAGGTGATGGCGCTCTTTGGCCCTCGACGAAACTAATCTAAGTATGGTCTGCAGAACACAATTTGCAATCGCGGATGAGTGAGTAAGGTGATCTCGACGCATCCGGATGGCTCGATCGCGCAGGCTCGGTATCGATTTGCTGCGCGTCGCGGCCCTTGCGTGGGCCTGGCGTGCCCGAATTGAACAGATTGCCAACCGGCTGCACGTCGACTTCCCATATGAAGAATTTATGCTCATCTCTCACGAAGCGATTTACCACGCCCTCTTCATTCAGGACTGGGGTGCTCTCCGGCACGATCTGGTGAGCTGCCTGCGCACCGGACGGGCGTTGCGCGTGACGCGGGCCTGGGCGCAGGCCAAGGCGTGGGCGCACGTGAGTGAGGATGTGATGATCTCCAGCCGTCCCGCAGAGGCAGAGGATCGCGCTGTGCCCGGAAAACTGGGAGGGTGATCTGATCATTGGTTTGAACCGTTCCGCGATCTGAACGCTGGTCGAGCGATCAAGCCGATTCGCCATGCTCGTCCACCTGCCTCGCGAGAAAGGTTATGGGCTGACTCCCCTCAAGACGCTGAAAGTCGAGAGGATCTACCAGGTACGCTACGACACTCGGGCACGGTTCGCCTGGACATCGTGGACTGGATCGAGGCCTTCTACAACCGCGTGCGCGTGCACACGGCCATCGGACACCTTGCCCCTGTCGAAAGGGAACTCAGCCTCTTGCCTGCGTGACTTGGTGTACGTGGAAACGAGGCAGGGTCAAAGTGCTGCGCAAGCGCAGGGACCCTCTAGTTTAGAGGGGCTTGCCAGTAAGCCTTCGCCAGTCGCGCCTGAAGTGAGCGCAGTGGAATGCCATTGCGGGTACGCACGTCCTGTGCATACTGCAGTTGCAGATTGACGGCAGGCGAGCGAGCAGGGAATCTGTTTGCCTCCGACGGTGCCGCTGAGAGCAGCATTGATCCCGGCTTCCCGGACGCAGAGCCAGCTACCGCTCGAACTCGGTTGGCCGACGATGACGAAGCGAGCGTGAGGAAGCTCGCCCAGGTGAGCATCAGGTCGGTGCGAGTTTGCGCACATAGTCGAAGTTCAGTTCAAGTGCATCACACTGAGGCCGAAACTTTGCCCGCGCTGGCCGCCCGACGGCACCTCCAGAGAACCGGTCCAACCGAGACAATCGCCCGCTGCGTCGTCGGCGTAAGTCCAGACCGTGCCGCCGAGAATCAGGTTGCCGATTCCGGAGAACGAATGGCTGCCGCCCACCTTCTGTCGACCAATGCCTGGATCAGTTCAAGGTCCGCGCGCTGGCCGGCAAAGTCGATGTCTTTGGGGCCAGCCAGCGGCCGGTGAGCCTTTGATTCGCTTGCATCAGCGCGCGCATGACTGCGACATGGAGGCACCAGACCTACCCTACGGCGCCTTGATGTTGGCGATTCGGATCACCTCGCCGAAGCGATCGAAGTCCGTTTGAAGCCATGCTTTGAATCGATCAGCATCCTCAAAGAAGCGAGCGTTGCTTTGCTGACTGACGGCTGCCGTGTAGGTCTTGCCATTGACGGCGGCCTTCAACGCAGCCCGCAGGCGATCAACCGTCGGCTGGGGGGTCTTGGGCGGCACCAAGATACCCATGCTGGACTCGATTTGCAGCGACTTGTAGCCCTGCTCGATCGCGGTCGACACGTCTGGAAGGCTGGGCGCGCGCAGGGTGCTGACGATGGCAATCGGACGCAGCTTGCCCGACTGGACAAAGGGGAGCGCGGACGCCACGTCAATCACCATGGCCGGCACCTGACCTCCAATAACGTCCTGCATCGCGGGTGCGGCTCCACGATAGGAGACATAGGTGATCGCGACCTTTTGTTCGAGCGCCAGCAGTTCGAGCCCGACGTGGCCGATGCCGCCGTACCCCGCACTGGTCACTGGTGTTCCCGGATGACGACGAAGATGGTCGATGAACTCCGAAATCGTCTTGACGTCCATCATCGCGGGGTTCACCACAAGCGCGACATGCGTGGTCACGAAACGACCTACCGGCATGAAGCGGGATTCCATGTCCAGCTTCTTTCCATGGAAGTGCAGCGCATTGGTAGTGGTGTTGGCCAGGAGGCCGATGGTGTAGCCATCAGGCGCGCTCTTGGTCACCTCTTCCAAGCCAAGGATGCCCGAGACACCCGCGCGGTTGTCGACCACAACCGGCTGTTGCAGTTCATCTTCCAGCGCCTTGGCGATGGAGCGCGCGACGGTGTCCGAGGGGCCGCCGGCGGGAAAACCGGTGATCAGTTTGATGGGCCTGCTCGGATAGGGCTGCGCGGAAGCAGGAACCCAAAATCCAAGCGCCACGCATGCCACGATGCCGACGCTGAAAGTGCGCAGAAATTTCATCTTTGTCTCCGATGTTCCGCGCAATTCTGCTTATACCCCATCCGGACTTCGTCGTCGCTATAGACGATATTGACGGCCATGCGCACGGCGACACCATGGTGGAGAACGGGTATCGCTCGCCTGGGCTCAGTTGCGCGTGAACACGGGGTCGCGCTTCTCGATGAAGGCTTTCACGCCTTCGCTGAACTCGATCCGGTCGATCAGCTCGCGCTGGCGCTCAGCTTCGTAGTGCATCTGGGACTCCAGCGAAACGCTGCCGGCGGATTCGTATGCATTGCGAATCTCGCGTGCCGCATGCCCGGGCAGGCGCGCCAGGCGCTGGGCGATGGCCAACGCTTCACGACGCAGCACCGCATCGTCGACGCAGGCCCAGATCAGCCCCCATTGCACCGCCTGCTCGGCACTCAGCCGATCGCCCAGCAGCGTGAGGCCCACAGCGCGCGCGCGGCCGACCGAGCGCTCGAGAAACCATGTCGTCCCCAGGTCGGGGACGATGCCCAGCCGAGGCATGAATGGAAGGTAGAAGTAGGCCGAGCGTGCCGCGATCACCACGTCGGCTGACAGTGCCAGGCCCACGCCCGCGCCGGCCGCCGCGCCGTTGATCGCGCTCACCACCGGAAACGGCAAGGCGCGGATGTCGGCAATCAACCGGTTCGACAGCGCTGCCATCGTATCGGCCGTGCGCTGCCCCAGACTGCCGCCACCTTCGTCCGGCCCCATGCTGGACAAATCTGCACCCACGCAGAAGGCCTTGCCCACGCCGGTCAATACCAGCGCGCGCACCGCGCCCTCGTCGCGCAACCGCGCCAGGCGATCGCGCAGGCCATGCTGGATATCGAGCGTGAGCGGGTTGAGCCGAGTCGGCACTTGCAGGCTCAGGATCGCGACGTCGCCATCGCGTTCGAACAACAGGGACGAATCGGCATCGGTCGGGTTCATGGGGTCTCCGGGAAAGATTGGAAAACAGGCGGGATCGCACTCATCTCTAGGCCTTCAAACGCGCCTGAATCTTGCGCAGCAAGCCGATCACGCCACCCGGCATCGCGAACATGATGGCGATCAGTACCACGCCATAGATGGCCCAGGGCGCGGCCTTAGAGACCTTCTCGGCCAGCGAGGGTACGAACATGATGAAGATGGCACCGAATATTGCACCCCACAACGTGCCCACGCCGCCGATCACGATGCCGACCAGCAATGAGATCGACAGGAACAGCGTGAACGAATCGGGCGCCACGAACTGAACCGCGATGGCCGACAGCGCGCCGCCGACGCCGGTGTAAGCGGCCGACACGCCAAAGGTCATCGACTTGTAGTGCTTGTTGTCCACACCCATGGCCTCGGCCGCCATGGCGTGGTCTCGGATGGCCCGCATCGCGCGTCCGGTGCCGCTTTGCAGGAGGTTGTGCGCGATGACGAACATGATCACAGTGACGACCAGCGCGAACAGGTAGAGCCACTGGTCGGGCGTGAGCGGCAGGCCGAAAGGCGCATCGGGCTTGATCAGCACGATGCCCTGCACACCGCCGGTCCAAGCTTCGAGGTGTTTGTACTTGAGCAGCTGCGGCATGGCCACGCCCAGCGCGAAGGTAGCGAGCGCGAGGTACAGCCCCTCCAGTTTGAGCGCGGGCCGCCCGAAAGCGTAGCCCACCCCCAGGCAGACCACGGCCGCGGCCGGCACCGTGGCCCAGTACGGCGTGCCGGCATGCTCCATGAGGATGGCCGTAGTGTAGGCGCCGATGGCGTAGAACGCGCCATGGCCCAGAGAGATCTGGCCGTTATAGCCGGTCAGGATGTTCAGGCCCAGCAGCGCGATCGCATACGACAGCACCATCGTGGCCTGGAACAGCTGGAAGCCCTTGGCGACGAAGGTGAGGCCGATGGCGAGCAGCGCCAGCACGGCGAGCGTGCCGATCCAGCCGCGCGCAAAGCCACCGCGGCGTGCAACGGTAGGCGCCGGAGCGGCGGCCGCCACGATGGGCGCCCGGGACGTGGCGTTGAGGGAGTTCATGTACGGGAGTCCTTGGCCACTTGATCAGACGCGGGTGACAACGGTGCGGCCGAGCAGGCCCGCCGGGCGCAAGATGAGCACGCCGACGATGAGCACCAGCGCGACGGACAGTTTGAGCTCGGTGCCGACGACGTAGGTGCCGATGAGATTCTCCAGCACGCCCACGAGGAAGCCGCCGAGCACTGCGCCGAGGGGGCTGTCGATGCCGCCGATCAGCGCGCCTGCAAAGGCGTAGAGCAGCACGCCGGTCATCATGTGGGGGTCGAGGAAGACCACCGGTGCAACCATCATCCCGGCCACCGCGCCGATCGCGCCGGCCAGGCCCCAGCCCAGCATCAGCATGCGCCCGACGTTGATGCCCACGAGCCGCGACGAGGCCGCATTCTGTGCGGCGGCGCGCATCGCCAGGCCCAGCGGCGTGAAGCGGAAGAAGGAAAACAGCGCGGCAACCGCCACCAACGTGACGACGATGGCGCCCACCTCGTGCGCGGACATCATCGCGCTGCTGTACCAGGCATCGGACGGAAACGGGCTGGGGAACTGCTTGATCGTATCGCCGAACAGCCAGCCCGCGAGGCTGTGGAAGATCACCAGCAGGCCGATGAACACGACCACCACCGACAGGGCAGGCTTGTCGTGCATCGGCCGGATCACGGTGAACTCCACCGCTGCCGCCAGCACGAAGGACAGCACCACGGTCGCGACGAACGCGAGCCAGTACGGAAGCCCGGCCTGGATCAGCATCCACGCGATGAAGGTCGAGAACATCGCCATTTCCCCTTGCGCGAAATTGATGTGGTGCGTGGCCTGGTAGATCACCACCAGGGCCAGCGCGACGCTGGCGTAGATGCCACCCGAGGCGAGGCCCGCGAGCAGTTGATGCAGGAAAGCGTTCATGCTTTATTCGCCCAGGTAGGCGCGACGGACGGCGCCGTCGCGGCGGATGTCGCTCGAGGGGCCGGACAACACGATGCGCCCGGTCTCCAGCAGGTAGGCGCGATCGGCGAGGTCGAGCGCGAGTTTGGCGTTCTGCTCCACCAGCAGGATCGACACGCGCTCCTCCTGGTTGATGCGCCGCATGATCGCGAAGATGTCCTTGACGATCAATGGCGCGAGCCCGAACGAGGGCTCGTCGAGCAGCAGCAGGCTGGGCTTGCCCATGAGCGCGCGGCCGATGGCCAGCATCTGCTGTTCGCCGCCCGAGAGCGTGCCGGCCTGCTGGGCGCGGCGCTCCCTCAGGCGCGGGAAGTAGCCGTAGATGCGCTCCATGTCGGCATCGGCGCCGGCGCGGCTGGGCCGTGCGTAGGCGCCTAGCCGCAGGTTCTCCTCGGCCGTCAGGCCCAGGAAAGTGCCGCGGCCATCGGGCACGTGGCCCACGCCCAGCTTCGCGATCTGCTCGGTCGAGCGACGGTCAATGCGCTGCCCCATCAGCGCAATGCTGCCTTCGGTCCACACCATTGCCTGGCACAGCGCGCGCAGCGTGGTGGTCTTGCCCGCGCCATTGGCGCCCAGCAGCGCAACGATCTCGCCGTCGGCGATGTCGAGGTCGATGCCCTGCAGCACGCGCGTGGCGCCGTAGGCTGCGCGCAAGCCGCGCACTTCCAGAATCGGGCTCACGCTGCGACCTCATCTTCCGCGCCCAAATAGGCGCGGATCACTTCCGGATGCGCACGCACCTCCGCGGGCGTGCCCTCTGCGATCTTCTTGCCGAAGTTGAGCGCCACGACCTTGTCGGACACGCCCATCACCAGTCCCATGTGATGCTCGACCAGTAGCACCGTGACCTTGAGGCGGTCGCGGATATCGCGGATCAACGCGCCCAGGCTCTCGAGTTCCTCGTGATTGAGGCCGGCCGCGGGCTCGTCCAGCAGCAGCAGTTGGGGCTCCGCCGCCAGCGCGCGCGCGAGCTCGACGCGCTTTTGCGTGCCGAAAGGCAGGTCGGCCACGGTGCGTTCGGCCACCCTGCCCAGGTCGAGGAAATCGATCAGCGTCTGGGCGCGCTCACGCGCCTGCGCCTCGATGCGCGCCGCGCCCGGCAGTCGGAAAGCATTGCGCAGGAAGCCCGCGTGGTGCTGGCTGTGGCAACCCACCAGCGCGTTCTCGCGCACGGTCATCGTGCGAAACAGTGCCAGGTTCTGGAAGGTTCGGCCGATGCCGATGCCCGCCATGCGATGGCGCAGCATCGTCGACAGCGGATGGCCACCGAAGGTGATCCGGCCGGTGTTGCATTCGTAGAGGCGCGAGAGACAGTTGAACAGCGTGCTCTTGCCGGCGCCGTTGGGGCCGATCAATCCGCAGATCTGCCCGCGTTGCACGTCGAAGGACACGCCGTCGAGCGCCACGATGCCGCCGAAACGTACCGAGACGCAGTCGATGTGCAGCAGGGCCTTGTCTCCACGATCGTTGTCATGGGTCATGCTTCGATCTCTTTTTGTAGGGAATGAGAAGGCGCTGCCCACGCAGTCGCCAGGGGCCGCCCGATCACCCGGCGCCGCGAACTAGAGCCGCTCGATGATCGTGACGTTCGCCAGACCACCGCCCTCGCACATCGTCTGCAACCCATAGCGCTTGCCGCGCTGGCCCAATGCATGCACCAGCGTGGTCATCAGCTTGGCACCCGAGCCGCCCAGCGGATGGCCCAGCGCGATCGCGCCACCGTGCACGTTGAGGCGGGCCGGATCGGCACCCAGCGTCTGCAGCCAAGCCATCGGGATCGGTGCAAAGGCTTCGTTGACTTCGTAGAGATCGATGTCGTCGATCTTCATGCCGGCCTTCTGCAGCGCGCGCTCCGTGGCGGGGATCGGCGCCTCGAGCATGATCACCGGGTCATGGCCGATCACGGTCATGTGGTGCACGCGGGCCAGCGGCTTGACGCCCAGCGTCTTGAGGCCGCGTTCGTTGACCACCAGCAGGCCGGCCGCGCCGTCGCAGATCTGGCTCGCGGTGGCCGCGGTGCAGCGCCCGCCTTCGGTGATCAGCTTGACGCCGGCGATGCTTTCCAGCGTGGCTTCGTAGCGGATGCCTTCGTCTGAGGTGTGCATCTCGCCGGTCTCGCTGCCGTCGGCCAGGCGCACCGCGATCGGCACGATCTCGTCGCCGAAGCGCCCGCCGCGGGTCGCGGCGATGGCGTTCTGGTGGCTGTGCAGCGCGTAGGCGTCGAGCTGTTCCTTCGACAATCCGTACTTCACCGCGATCTGCTCGGCGCCGGTGAACTGGCTGAATTCCACGCCGGGGTAACGCGCGGCCATGCCCGGGCTCACATAGGAGCCCAGGCCGTTCTTGAAGGGCAGGATGCTGGGCGTTCCCATGGGCAAGCGCGTCATGCTTTCCACGCCGGCGGCGATCACGATGTCCATCGCGCCCGACATCACGGCCTGGGCCGCGAAGTGCAGCGCCTGCTGCGACGAACCGCACTGGCGGTCGACCGAGGTCGCGGGCACCGACTCGGGCAGGCGCGAGGCCATGACCGCGTTGCGCGCGATGTTGTTGGACTGCTCGCCGGCCTGGCCGACGCAGCCCATGATCACGTCCTCGATCAGCGCCGGATCGGTGTCGGTGCGCGCGATCAGTGCATCGAGCACCTGGGCAGCCAGGTCGGCGGGATGCCAGCCAGCAAGACGGCCATTGCGGCGGCCACCAGCAGTACGGGCGGCGGCGACGATATAGGCTTCGGGCATTGAGGTTCTCCAGTTTCGAAAGTAGCAGTGAGGGCATTGTTGGCGCCAGGGCCGCACCCAGCGTCGTCGGAACGGACGATTTTGAAACCACCTCTTTGCAGCGCCCGCAGCCGCCCCGGACCACGCAAATTTCGTCGCTTTCGCCGATACACGAGCAAACACGCCGGCCACACACTGCCCGGCGCTTCGCATTCGACGGAGCGACGGAGATTGTTCCATGCATTTCAGACGTCACTTCATCGCCGCCCTGGTGAGTACGGCCTTCACCTGCCCGCTGCTGCACGCAGCCGAACCCGGCATCAGTTCAGCCGAAATCCTCATCGGTTCGACCCAGCCCTTCAGCGGCCCCGCCTCCAGCTATGGCAGCGTGGGGTTCGCAGCCGAGAGCTACTTCGCCAAGATCAACGACGAGGGCGGCATCCATGGGCGCAAGCTCAAGCTCATGGCGCTCGACGATGCCTTCACGCCGTCGAAGACGGTCGAGCAGACGCGCAAGCTGGTCGAGCAGGAAAACGTCTTCCTGATGTTCGCCTCACAGGGAGCTGCCCCCAACGCCTCGGTGCAGAAGTACCTCAACGCGAAGAAGGTGCCGCAGCTGTTCGTGATGTCGGGCTCGCACATCTTCCAGACACCCGACAAGACGCCCTGGACTGTGCCTGGACTGCTCTCGTACTACGCCGAGTCACGTGCCTACGCGTCGCACATCCTGCGCGACACACCCAATGCCAGGGTCGGCGTCCTCTATCAGAACGACGACTTCGGCAAGGACTACCTGCGCGGCATCAAAGCCGGCCTGGGTACGCAGACCTCGAAAGTGATGGTGGCCGAGCAAAGCTACGAGCTCACCGATCCGACGGTCGATTCGCAGGTCGTCGCGCTGCGCGCTGCTGGCGTCGACACGCTGGTGATGGGTACGCTTTCAAAGCAAACCAGCCAGGCGATTCGCAAGATCCACGATCTAGGCTGGAAGCCGACGATCTACCTGAGCTACATCTCGGCATCGGTCTCGCCGACGCTCGTGAATGCCGGCCTGGACAAGTCGGTAGGCATCCTGACCGCCACCGTCATCAAGGACCCGACCGACCCGCGCTGGCATCAGGATGCCGACTACCTCGAATGGCTCGCCTGGATGAAGAAGTACTACCCCAAGGGCGACATCAGCAGCATGAACAACGTCTACGCCTATGTGGCCAGCAACACATTGGTGCACGTATTGCGTGCCGCGGGTCCGAACCCGACGCGCGAGGAGGTGCTCAGGCGCCTAACCACGCTGAGCGACTACGCCGCTCCGATGTTGGCGCCCGGCCTCAAGATGAGATTCACGCCCACCGACTACACGGGCTTCCGGCGCATGCAGCTGCAGAGGTTCGACGGTGCCAAGTGGGTGCCGGTCGGCGGACCGATCGGCGACGGCTCCTGAGCCAGGCGCTGCGGCGATCAGAGCGTGTGGTAGCGCGCGCCGCTGGCGGCCATCTCGCGCATACGCGACGTGGCCACGTACATCGGGCCGAGCGCCGCATGGCGCTCGCTCAATGCGACCACCCGGTCCATCCCGAGCCAGTCCGCATACTTCAGTGCGCCGCCCGCATACGCTGGGAAACCGACGCCCAGCAGCAGTGCCATGTCCAACTCGGCCGGCGTGGCGACCACGCCCTCTTCCAACGCATGTGCAGCCTCGACGATCAGCGGCAGCATCATTCGTTCGACGATGTCGGAGTCGGAAAAATCGCGCGGCCCGTCGGGCTGCAGCGTCGCGACGAGCGCATGCGCCTCGGGTGCCGAGAACTTGCGCGGCCGGCCGGTCGGGTCGGTCTCGTAACGGTAGAAGCCCGCGCCGTTCTTCTGGCCGTAGCGCTTGTTCGCCACCATGAGCTTGACAGCATCCTGCGCGACCGTGCGCATGCGTTGCGGATAGCCGGCCGAGATCACCGCTCCGACATGCACGCCGACGTCCATGCCGACCACGTCCTGCAGATAGGCCGGACCCATTGGCCAGCCAAATGACTCCATCACGCGGTCGACCTTCTCAAAGTCGGCGCCGTCGGCGACCAGTTGCGCGAAGGCGGCGATGTAAGGCGTGAGGATCCGGTTGACCAGGAAGCCCGGGCAATCCTTGACCACGATCGGCGTCTTGCCCATGGCCACCGCATAACCAACGGCCGTGGACACTGCAGAAGCGCGGGTCCGCGTGCCCTGGATCACCTCGACCAATTGCATCACGGGTACCGGGTTGAAGAAGTGCATGCCGACGAAATCCTCGGGCCGCGTCAGTGGCTGCGCGATGTCGTCGATACGCAAGCTCGATGTGTTCGAGGCGATCACCGTACCGGGCTTGACGACGCCTTCGAGCGCGCTGAGCACCTTGCGCTTGACCTCGACGTTTTCCACCACAGCCTCGATCACGCAATCGACTTCGTCGAAGCCGGCCTCGTCGAGCTGCGGCCGGATCGATGCGAGCAACGCATCGGCACGCTCCTGTGCGAGCCGGCCGTTCTTGACCTGTTTGGCCAGTTGCTTCGACGCTTCGGCAATGCCGAGGTCGAGCTGGGGCCGCGCGATGTCTTTCATGCGCGCCGGCGTGCCGTGCAGTGCACTCGTGTAGGCGATGCCGCCGCCCATGATGCCGGCGCCCAGCACCGCCGCCTGCGTGACCTTGCGACCTTCGCGCGCGTGCGCTTTGTAGAGCTTCTTCAACGCCTGCTCGTTGAGGAAAGCCTGTACCAGCGACGAGGCGGCCTGGGTCTTGGCGACGCGCCCGAAGGCGGCGGCTTCGAGGTCCAGCGCGCCCGAACGGTCCCGGCTCGCAGCCTGCGCCATCATTTCCAACGCGATCGCAGCTGCCGGCTGGTGCCTGGGCCCGCGCGCCAGCAGCGCGGTGCGCGCGGTCTCGACCAAGTCTTCGGCTTCCTGTGCCGACATCGCCAGAGGCACGCGCTTGCGCTGCTGCGCGGCCTGCCAGTCGACCTCGCCGCGCACCGCACGCTGCAGCAAATCCAGCGCCTTCTCACGCAGCGTGTCAGGACTGGCGATCTCGTCGACTACGCCGGCGGCCAGCGCCGCAACTGCCTTGGCCGGCTTCCCACTTGCAACCCAGTCAACGGCCGTGGCCAAGCCGGCCAAGCGCGACAGGCGCACTGTGCCGCCGAAGCCGGGGAACAGGCCGAGCTTGACCTCGGGCACGCCGACCTGAGCCGTGTCCGACATCACGCGCAATGGCGCGAGCAGCGCGAGTTCGAGCCCGCCGCCCAACGCGAAACCGTTGATCGCGACCACGCTGGGCACCTTCAGGTCCTCGAAGGCGCTGAACAGCTCGTTGCTGGCGCGCACGCCCGACGCGAGTTCAGCCTCGGTTTTTCGGAATGTGGCGCCGAACTCGGTGATGTCGGCACCGACGATGAACACGTCTTTCGCGCTGGTGACCAGCACGCCGCGCACCCCGGACGAGGCTGCGATCAGCAGGGTCGCCTGCCGGAACTCGTCGATGGTGCGGACATCCAGCTTGTTGATCGCTTCGCCACGGCGATCGAAACGCAACTCCACCAGTCCTTCACCCAACGGCAGGACGCCGATACTTTCGCCTTGGAACAAGAGATATCTCCTTATGGCCGGCAACACGCCCGCCCTGGAGAAAAGTTTAGAGAGAGGCCCCGCGGACCGGCATCGTCCAAAGCGACGAATCGAAGTGGCCCGCACGCCGGCTGCCGCAGCCGCGGCCCTTTACCTCCGTACACGAATCAACCCTTCCTGCGCCACCGA
>NZ_JASZYN010000031.1:0-15191 GCF_030316965.1 Variovorax sp. J31P207 | reverse complement strand
AAGTCTTCGGTCTGCGTTTCGTCGACGGGCGCGACCCCGCCACCGCAGGTCCGAGCCCGCCCGTCAATCGAGCATGGTTGCGCACTGTCGAGGCCTTGCCCGACGACCCGGGACTGCACCAGGCGCTGCTGGCCTACGTATCGGACTACAGCCTGCTGGGCGTGGCGATGCAGCCGCACGGGTTGTACGTCCAGCAGCCGGGCGTCCAGGGCGTAAGCCTGGACCACGCGATGTGGTTCCATCGCGACTTTCGCTGCGACGACTGGCTGTTGTATGACACGGAGTCGCCCTCCGCTGCGCATGCGCGCGGCTTCTCCCGGGGCAATGTGTTCAGCCGGGATGGACGCCTGGTGGCATCGGTGGCGCAGGAAGGGTTGATTCGTGTACGGAGGTAAAGGGCCGCGGCTGCGGCAGCCGGCGTGCGGGCCACTTCGATTCGTCGCTTTGGACGATGCCGGTCCGCGGGGACGATCTCTAAACTTTTCTCCAGGGCGGGCGTGTTGCCGGCCATATGGAGATCTCTCTTGTTCCAAGGCGAAAGTATCCGCGTCCTGCCGTTGAGTGAAGGACTGGTGGAATTGCGATTCGATCGCCATGGCGAAGCGATCAACAAACTGGATGCGCGCACCATCGATGAGTTCCGACAGGCGACCCTGCTGATCGCGGCCTCGTCCGGGGTGCGCGGCGTGCAGGTCGTCCAGGCCTAGTGCCCCGGCGCCGAATCACTTATGGAGCCCAGACGAACACCATGATCGAAGGTCGAAGCGCCCGTGCAAACGCAGGGTCACGTCTCTGTCGTGACCGGTTTCGCAGATGGGGCGCCTCGCGAAGCGGGAACCTGCCAGCGCGCCTGGCGCGCCTGCAGCATGAGGTGCCGGGTCCACGGACCCGCACGGATAGATGGGATGGACACCCGCCGCCCTTCGGGGCGGGATAGGCCAGGATAGATGTACGTCCGGAACCGACCGGTGCCAAAGTGGCGTCTCCATCCACCACCTCAGGTACGTATGGGCCGAAATGAACCGTACGACGTATGGTCTGGACATCGCAAAGCGCGTATTTCAGATGCACTGGGTCGATCCCGACACAGGACAGATCGTGAATCGACGCTTCAGCCGAACAGAATTGATCGAGTTCTTGGCGAAGAGCCCAGCAGGGCGGGTTGCGCTTGAGGCGTGCGGCAGTGGGCATTGGTGGGCGCGCAAGATTCGCGCGCTTGGCCACGAGGCGGTGTTGCTGCACGCCAAGTTCATTCGACCTTTTGTGCAAACCAACAAGACGGACGCTGCTGATGACCGAGCAATTTGGACCGCAGTTCAGCAGCCCGGCACGCGTACGGTGGCGGTCAAGAGTGAAGAACAGCAAGCGGTGCTTGGGCTGCACCGAGTGCGCACTCAACTGACAAAGTTCCGGACGATGCAGATCTATCAGATGCGCAGTCTGCTTTACGAGTTTGGCGTGACGTTAAAAACTGGCAGGCAGGCCGATTTGGCCGAACTGCAATCGAATGGCTGACATTGAGGGTCGCGTGCCCGGTGTGCTGATGGACGTGCTGCGAGGGCAACTCGCGCGTATTCACAGCTTGGACGAACAGATTTCGGTGCTCGAGAAAAGAATTGCGGCCTGGCCGAAACAGGGTAAGCGGCTGGCCGTCCCATAGTTGACGGGCAGGCGAGCATCGCCGCGGTAGCGGCTGCGCGCTCAGCGTGCGGGCTGCCAGTTGTGGGGAAGCAGTTCTTCGATGCGGCTGTTCAACTGTGTGGGCAACCGGGTCAGGACATCATTGAGGTAGGCCCACGGATCGTGCCCGTGCAGCTTGGCCGACTGCACCAAGCTCATCACGCTCGCGGCACGCTGCCCGGCCAACGCGCTGCCTGCAAAGAGCCATGCTCGGCGCCCCACCGCCCACGGGCGGATCAGGTTCTCCAGACTGTTGTTGTCGACGTTCACGTCGCCGTCGCGCAGGTTGTGCGTCAGGGCTTCCCAGTGGTTGAGGCTGTAGTTCAGGGCCTTCGCCGTGGCGCTCCCTTCAGGAACTCGGCCTCGCTCCAGCCGCAGCCATGCATGCATGTTTGCCCACAGTGGCTTCGCATCGCTGCGTCTTCTCGACAGCCGCTCATCGCTCGTCAGCGTCGATAGCTCTCGCTCGAGGCGGTAGATTTCCGCGATGCGACGCAGCGCCTCCTCAGCGACCGCGCTCTTGCCCGAGTCGAGCAGCAACTCGTCAAACTTGCGTCTCGCGTGGGCAAGGCATCCTGCGGCCGTGCGTCCGGGCTCAGCGCTCATCACGCTGTCGTAGGCCTTGTATTCATCGCGCACCAGCGTACCGCGCCAACTTCGCTCATCCTGACCGCCCTGCGCCGTGCCAAGGAACGCGATCGGGAACTGCGCGCCGCGCCCCACGCAGAAGTCGTAGATCACGCCTGGCACCGGATCGAAGGCTCCACGCGCATAGGCCCAGACGTAGGCCTTCCTGGTCTTGCCCCGACCCGGGTCGAGTAGGGCCACCGGCGTTTCGTCCGCATGCAGCACCCGGGCGGAGAGCACGAAGCGCTTGTGCGCGTCGTAGAGCGGCTCCAGTGCCGCGCCGCCTCGGCCGGACCAGGCCGCCAGTGTCGAGCGCGGCGTGTGCACGCCCGAACGCGCGTTGATGGCCTCCTGACGGTAGTACGGCAGGTGATCCACGAAGCGACTGATCAGGGTGTGCGCCACCAGGCCTGCTGCGGGCATGCCGCCGTCGATGATCTGCGGCTCGACGGCTTCTTGCACCAGGCGCTGGCAGCAGCGGCAGGCCCACTTGCCGTAGACGTGCCGATGCACGAAGAACTCCGCCGGCACGATGTCCAGCTTCTCGCTGATGTCCTCGCCCACGCGCACCATCGGCTTGCCGCAGCCCGGGCTTGGGCAGGCGGTGTCCTCGGGCTCGTGGTCATGCTGCACGCGACGCAGATGGTCGGGCAGAGGCTGGCGTCGCGGCTTGCGCTTGGACGAAGCGGCTGTGTCATCCGGCGGCGTGCCCTGCGCCTGCTTCAACAGAGCCTCCAGAGCAGCCTCGTCTTCGGTCAGCGTCTCCTCGAACAACCGGCGCTGCTCGGCGCTCATCGCCTCGGACTTCGCACCGAACTTCCAGGCCTTGTGGCGAGCCAACTCGAACGTGAGTTTCTCGAGCTTGGCGTCCTTCAGGCGGATGTCCTGCGCTTGGCGCTGGATCTGCTGCAGCATCTGCTGCGCGAGCGCCGTGACCGCCTCGGGGCTCAGACCTTGGAGGTCTTCGTCCTTGAGGTTGCGCAGGTCCTGCATGGGTTCCCATCATGCAAGCCCGGCCGCCTGGCGTCATTGGGAGTTGCGCTGTGAACGCGCTCCCTGCGAAGGGCTATAGACGGGTGATCACAGTCATCTCTGGCAGGCGCTCCCAGGGCAGTCCCACCACCAGCGCATCGAACTGCGCCTGCGTCAATGACAGCGGGGCCGCAGCGCTGCTCTCGCTCGGCCACACGAAGCGCCCGGCGTTGAGCCTCCTGGCGGCACACCACACACCGAAGCCGTCATGCACGAGCAGCTTGATGCGGGTAGCCCGCGCGTTTGCGAACAAGTAGCCGTGATGCGCCCGGGCACTGCCGAGGGCATGCACGACGTGAGCCATCAGGCGCTCGGCGCCGGCACGCATGTCCAAGGGCTGGGTGCAAAGCCAGAGGGCGTCGATGCGGATCATCGCAACAGCTCGCGCAGCCAAGCCGCGCAATCGACCGCCGCCGAGACCGGCCATGTGACACTCACGCCAAGAGCACCGCGCTTGAACTCGAGTCGGATCGTCTCGGTACTGGCCGCCACGCGCGATGGCGCCGGAGCCGCCGGCGGCGCAGGCAACGACAACTCGACAAACTCCCGCGCACGCTCGACCGTGGCACTTGCTGGAGATGGCGCGGGAATCGCCCCGCGGCCACGACGCCACTGATGCACGAGGTTGTCGTTCAGCCCAAACGACAGCGCGACCGCCGCGACGGAAGCGCCGGGTTCGGCGCAGGCGGCCAGTACCTGCGCCTTGAACGCCGCGCTGTGCCGGCGGCGTTGCTTCGGATTGACGTCCATAGGTGTCCAGCAAACTTAGATGGACAGCATGGTCTCTGGCTTGGCCTCTGATCTCAAGGTGGGGAGACTGGCCGCTTACGAAACAGGAAGCCGGTTGCCGCTCGTTGTTGTCGATCCCGGGCAGTCCGACACCGTGCGGACGCTGGCGTGGAAGGCGCAGCTACGTCTGACAAAGCGGTTTGCCGCGCTGCACGCCCGCGGCGTGCAGGTCACAATGTCTGCGTTGCAGTCGCACGCGAGCTGGCCGGCTTCGTGTGGGCCATTGGCACGCAGGCGCAGCGCGAGAGCACCAAGACTGCATGAGATGAAACGGGATCGATCGGGCGATGCGACGCGAGCACGATTGGGTAACCCTCGAAGCTTCTACAAGGGCAAGGCGAACGACGAACTCGGCATTCTCGAGGTGCTGATCGTCGAAGCGTCCTACCGAGGCGATCTCTACGTCGATGTCGTCGTGCAGCGCATAGAAGCCGGCGAGCCGAGGATCCAGCCACTTGATGGCAAAGGTCGGAATTGCCTTGAGCCGAAGTCGCCCGGGCTTGTCGGATTGCGCTGCTTCGGTCACCGCGGATTCGACGCCGTCGAACAGGTCGACCATGCGCGAGGCAAGTTGTCGGCCTGGGTTCGATATCGCGCCCCGCTTTCCTGAACAGTTTGACGCCGATCGCGGTCTCCGGTTGCTTGAGCTGCTGGCTCACGGCACCAGGCGTGACATGCAGTTGCTCCGCAGCTCGGGAGACGCCTCCCATTCGGCTCACGGCATCGAAAACACGCAAAGGTCCGAGCCAAGTGCTTGTGCATAGTTTGATTTGTTAGATATTCTATACGGTCGGCAAAAAGAATCGAGTGATGAAGCACGCTCGAAAAGCTAAAGTTTCGCTGCTGCCGATGCTTGCCTCTACAGATCAGGGTAAACACCGCAGAAGTGAACAAACCTATTGAATAAGCCCGTCCAGATGCATCGCGGTCGTTCATTCGCGATCAATTCGAGAGGCGGTCCAACTGCAAGTTTTGGAGACAACACCATGAAACGCAAACAGTTCGTCATCGTGGCTGCAGGTGCCCTATTCCTGTTGGGCTTTGCAAGCCTCGGAGCATTCGCGCAGGACTATCCCGCCAAGCCCATTCGCGCCATAGTGCCGTACTCGGCCGGAGGCGGAACGGACCTCGTCGGCCGTCTTGTGTTCCAGAAGCTCGGCGAGGCGCTGGGTCAGCCGATCTATGTCGAGAACAAGGTCGGCGGCAGCGGGACGATCGGCTTGGGCGAACTCGCCCGATCCAAGCCGGACGGCTACACCATCGGCATCGGCGGAAACGGCGTGTCCCTCCTCGGCGCGCTTATCGATGGCCTGAAGTTCAACCCAGCGACCGATCTGGTTCCGGTAGCGACGCTGGCCTCTGTGCCTATCGCCCTCGTCGCGGGCCCTGGGCTTCCTGTCAAGTCGATGCGCGAGTTCATCGACTACGCGAAGAAGAACAAGGCGACTGCGCTGACTTATGGGTCGCCCGGGGTTGGGACTCCGCATCACCTCATGGGGGTTGAGCTGGCAAGAGTCCTCAAGATTCCGATGGTGCATGTCCCCTACAAGGGAACAGCGCCGGCGATGTCCGACGTCGTCGGCGGTCACATTCCGATCGCGATCGTTGGCCTGCCCGGTGCTATGCAATTCACAAAGAACCCACTGTTCACGATTCTTGGTGTGGCTAGCGCTAGGCGATCAGAACTGGCCCCGGAAATCCCGACTATCGCGGAAGGGGGCGTGCCAGGGTTCGAAGCGAGCTACTGGTGGGACATCTCCGTGCCCAAGGGAACACCTCAACCCATCATCGATCGGCTGCACAAGGAGGTCGTGAAGATCCTGAGTGACCCTGGCGTGCGGGATTCGCTGTTGAAGGGCGGGTTCGAGCCGATGGTCATGTCGCTTCAGGAGATGAATGCAGCGCTCAAGGTGGATACGGCCAAGTGGATCAAGGTCATCCGCGACAACAACATCCGTGCCGGCGAATAGGGCCGGAATGGATCCGCTGGCAGAGGTCTGCCGATTGCCGGCAGTCGAAGGAAACACGAATGCAACCGAAGGAGACATGAATGAATGCGAGATTAGATGATTTTCCAATTCCAGACTTGGCGAATCCCGCAACCTTTGTGACGGGTGTGCCGCACGAAGCATTTGACCGAATCAGGGCGATGCCGGGTCTTTACTGGCAGCCCGCCGCGCAAGGCACGCTGACGGGCGGCTTTTGGGCTGTTACTCGCCACGCGGACATTGTGGCGATTGAGCGGGACCCGGAAGCGTTCACCTCCTCCAAAGGGTTCTTCTTTCCTGGCGCGCTCGAGAACGTCGCCGAAGTGCCGTCGCTCAGGGCAAACATCATGCTCACGGACCCGCCGACGCAGACCCGTCTGCGCAAGGCGGCGGCGCGCTCGTTCGGGCCGCGGGTGGTGGCGCAGTTCGACGAGTGGATCCGGGCGATCGTGGTCGAGGTGCTTGATGACGTCGTCGCCAAGGGCGAGTTCGACTGGGTGGCTGATGTCGCTGCGATTATCCCGTCACGAGTCGTGGCGCGGGTGATCGGCGTTCCGTTCGAGGAGCGCCAACTGATCGTGGACTGGACCAACAACATCTTCCACGCGTCCACGATCCCCGACGGTTTCAAGTCAGTGCTGGAAGCAGCCGCAGCTAGTTTTTCCTACATGGATGCGCTCCGGCCCCGCAAGCTCCGCGATCCCAAGGACGACATGGGCACCATCCTCGCCCAATGCGTCGAAAGAGGCGAGATATCGGAAGACGAGTGCAGACTCTATCTATCGCTCCTGCTCGTGGCCGGATTCGAGACCACTCACACGGCTATTGCGCAGTCCATGCGGATGATCGTGGAGTCTCCCGAGATTCGCCAGGCCGTGACGGATGCAGTCGCTTCGGGGGGGCTGAATCTGCTGGTTGAAGAATTCCTGCGCTACATCACACCGGCCATGAACATGGCGCGCACGGCGACCAGAGACCTCGAGTTCCGTGGTCAACACATCCGCAAGGGCGACATGATGCAGCTGTATTTCACAGCGGCAAACCGCGATCCCTCGCTCTTCAGCGAGCCGCACCGGTTCGTTCCGGCAAGGCCGAAAAATGAGCACATCACGTTCGGCAGCGGCGCACATCACTGCATCGGCAACGCGCTTGCGCGTCTGGAGATCCGAATCCTCTTCGAGGAACTGCACAAACGAAACATCACGCTGAAGTTGAACGGCACGCCAAAGCGCGGTTGGAGCACCTTCATCAACCAGCTCTTCGAACTTCCCGTTGCGGTCGTCCGATAAGGATCAGGAGCCAGCCATGTCGAGAAATTTGAAAGATGCAGTCGTCGTTGTGACTGGTGGCGCCACCGGCATCGGGCAAGCACTTGCTCGCGAAGCCGTCGAACGCGGCGCCCGCGTGATGATTGCCGATCTTGAGGATGCGACTAAGACGGTCGAAGCCCTGCGAGCGATCGGCGGAACCGTCGAATCGATGCGCACTGACATGTCGGACTATGCCGACGTCCAGCGCTTGGCGGAGGCGACGATCGATCGGTGGGGCACGGTCAACATTCTTTGCAACAACGCGGGTGTCGCAGTGTTAGGCGGCCTCCGGGACACCGATCCTGCGGCTGCGAAGAAGCTGCTCGAGATCAATGTGCTTGGACTTTTTCATGGGATCCATGCTTTTGCGCCTCTGCTCAAGAAGGCCGCGGCGGCGGGAGGGCCAGCCTACATCCTCAACACCGGCTCCGAGCATTCTCTGGGGGTGCCCCCGCATGTCGCGCCGATGAGCATCTACACGGTGAGCAAGTTCGCCGCACTTGGGTTGACCGAAACCGCACAGCGCGATCTGGCCGGTGACGGGATCGGTGTCTCGCTGTTTGCGCCTGGCTGGGTCCTCACGGAGAAGGTCCGAAGCATCATTGCCGCCAACCCCGAGGCTGCGGCCGCCATCGCGCCGTTCGCCGAGGATCCGGCCAACGTCGCCACGAAGGCATTCGAAGGCCTTCTGGACGGTGTTCTGGTCATTCCGACCAATCCGGCCAGTCGCGAATTCGCGATGGCGCACGCGCGCGATGTCATGGCGCACGTTCAAGTGCTCCCAGTCATCGATGAACCGGCAAGCCATGCACACGACGGTTCGGGCGATCGGTCGAGGTGCCCGGTGTCACATCTTTTACCCGCCGCATAAGGCAAGGAGCTTGGATATGGCAGAACGAAGACAGGTTGCGGTGGTCGGTGTCGGACAGACTGACTTCGGCGCTCTCTACGCACAGAAGGATGCACAGCGGGACGAATACGCGCTGGGTGCCGAAGCCTTGAAGCTGGCGTTGGAAGACGCAGGCTTGCGCAAGGACGAGCTCGATGGGCTGCTCACTTCACGCATTGGCTACGAGCACGGTGCGGACATGCTGGGCTTGCCCAATCTTCGCGTGGTGAACGGCCTGGAAGGCTCCGGCCGAATGAGCGGCGTGTCGTTCCAGAACGCGGTTTCTCTCATCGAGACAGGACAGGCGGATGTCGTCGCCTGCGTCTACGGCAACAACGGCCGTTCCGTCCAAATGACCTATGGCGGCTACACGTTCAGCCCAACGAGTCGCTACGACGCGATGTATGGGATGACGTCGCCAGGCGCTTACGTGGGCATGATGTACCGGCGGTACCAGCATCTGTACGGTGTGCCGGACGGGGCGTTGGCACCGATCGCCATCAACAACCGTCGCAATGCCGTGCTGAACCCGGTGGCGGTCATGCGCGAGGAAATCACCGAGGCGCAGTATCTGAGTTCCCGGTATATCGCCGACCCGTTGCGGCTCTACGACTACTGCATCATCAACGACGGTGGCGTCGCGGTCATTCTGACGACCTTAGATCGCGCCAAGGATTTGCGCAAGCGACCCGTGCGGGTCGCGGCCACTGCTGCGATGGGCGCTCTTCGCAACCACTACACCAGCCCGGACTTCTTCTACGCTGCCAGCCAGGACGTCGCACGTCGGGTGTACGAGGCATCAGGCTACGGTCCGGATGACATGGACTGCGTGCAGATCTACGACAACTTCACGCCCACGGTGCTCTTCAGTCTCGAAGGATTCAACCATGCGCCGCGCGGCGAAGCATGGCGTTGGGCCACGCTCGACCGCATCGGCCTGAAGGGCGAGACCCCGATCAATACGGCGGGCGGGCATACCGCCGAGAGCTATATGCAGGGCTGGGGACATCATGTGGAGGCGGTCCGGCAGCTGCGGGGCGAAGCGGGTGCGCGACAGGTGGCCGACTGCCATGTCGCCCAGTACATCTGCGCGTCTCCCATCGTCACGTCGCACATTCTGGTCGGGGAGTGAATGGATATGGACAATCAAAAACTCATTGACATGCTTCCACCCGAGACCAACGCCAACCGCGGCTTCTGGGAAGGAACGCTCGTGGGCGAACTCCGTCTTCAGTACGGTGACTCGGGGGTTGCACAGTTTCCCGAGTATCCGGTCGATCGCGTGTCGCTCGGTGACAAGCTCGAATGGCGCGCAGCCAGCGGGCGGGCGACCCTCTGGTCCTGGGTGGTGATGCACCAGCGTTACTTTCCAGCCTTCGCGGACGAGGTTCCGTACTTGGTGGCTTTCGTCCAGCTCGAAGAAGGCCCCTTCATGATGGCGACGCTCGTCGACCCGCCGGCGGATCTGCAGTGCGGTGCCGCGCTGGAGGTCGTTTTCGAGCGGCTCAGCGACGACCGCGCAATCCCGAAATTCAAGGTGGTGAACGCATGACAGCATCATCGATCCAGACGGCGCCGGTGGTGCTTGTCGAGCATGGCGACAATGGCATTACTCGCATCACATTCAACCGTCCCAATCAACGCAACGCGATGAACCGGGCAGCCAGAGTCGGCATCGTGCAGGCTCTGGACGAGTGCCACGGCAGGTCCAAGGTCGTCATTCTGACTGGCAATGGGCCTGCTTTTTGCGCGGGCGTCGACCTCAAAGAAGGCCCTGTCAGCACCGGCGATCCGGATCTGGACAAACGCACCGAATGGGCCGCCGTTCAGGAAGCGATACGCCACCATCCAGCGATCGTCATCTCGGCGGTCAATGGCTTTGCACTTGGTGGTGGCTCGACCCTGATCAATGTCTCGGATCTGGCCATCGCCGCCAATGAGGCCGGCATCGGCATGCCGGAGATCGGCTTCGGGCTCTATCCCACGCTGGCCGGACCGGCCGCTCAACTTCGGCTCAGTCCGAAGCGGGCGGCGTGGCTGGTGTTGACGGCTGAGCGCATCGACGGTTCCACTGCAGCCGATTGGGGGCTGGTCAATCGATCGGTTCCGCTGGCACAGCTTGACCAAGTGGTGACTGCGATGGCCGAACGTATTGCGGGCTTCGACGCGACGGCGCTGGCGTTGTCGAAGCAAGCGTTGTGGAAGATTCCGGGTGAGATCTCGGAGTGGACATCGGCCATTGCTTATGGTGTGGATGTCTATGCGCAGATCCGTGCTCGCGGCACTACGCTGGATGAGGGGATGAACAGGTTTCTCGATGGTCAGCGCAATCCGGGGCAAGGTTGATGGCAGCATCGCCTAGCGAGTCACAGACCACGCTGCGGGTCGTCGAAGTCGCGTCCTCTATCGCTGGCGCGGCGTGCGGACGCCTGTTCGCCGCACTTGGCCACGACGTGATGAAGTGCGAGCCAGCCTCCGGCGATCCGCTACGGGCCCGCGAATTCACCTTCACCGCACTTCATGCTGGCAAGGGCAGCTTGGTGCTGGAATCTCCGTCGGAGGGGGCGTCGTTGAACGCCATGCTCGACTCGGCGGACGTGTTGATCCTGGATCACGAATCCGTTCCAATCGCCAGCATGGCACCTGACCGTCTCAGGCAGCGGTTCCCGCACCTGGTGACGGTGTCTCTTACCGCTTTCGGCCTCACCGGGGAATACGGCGGCGCTGTGGGCGATAGCTTTCTCGCCGAGGCCTACGGTGGCTTGGCAAACATGATCGGTGAGCCCGATCAGCGTCCGTTGAGCCTCGGCGGAGAGCAGTCCGCGCATGCGGCTGCGTTCGTCGGCCTGTATGGCGCCATGGTGGCGTTGCGCAGGCGCGCCGCCACGGGCCGTGGGGAATACGTCGAAGTGGCCCAGAGCGACGTCGCCGCCTACATCGACTGGAAGAGCGATGTCAGCTACAGCCTCGGTACCGAGTTGCCCTTTCGCACTGGTTCGTCGCGTGGCGGCTGGCGCGTCGTTCAGGCAAGGGATGGCTGGATCGGGGTGATTTTCCTGGCCCATCAATGGGCAAGCCTGGTCGAGCTGATCGGGGACACGCGGCTGCTGGATCCCTCACTTGGCGACGTTCGTCAGCGGGAAGAAAAATCCGAGGCCGTGTGGGCTGTCATTGCGGAGGCGATCGCGCAGCGCGATGCCAAAGAGGTTTACGCCTCGGCGCAGCGGCTGGGCCTGCCTTTCGGATTCGCCGCCGATGCGGCCGACCTGCTGAGCTGCGAGCAGCTTCTGGCTCGGGGTTTCGTTCTGCCGCCCGAACTGCGTCGCAAGGACGCACCGGTGGTGGGTCTGCCGGTTGCAGTGCCCGGCATGCGCGACCCGTATGCGCCCGCCCCCAGGCTGGGCGAACACGCCGATCGGACAACCACGTGGACACCTGCGGCCCGCCAGTGCCACGCCGGCAATTCCGGCCGTCCCGTGATCGGCCAGCCAGGCGCTGGTTTCGCTTCGCCCTTGGGTGGAATGCTCGTTCTGGACTTCGGCGCCATCACGGCGGGCGCTGCGACAGGCCGGCTGTTGGCTGACTATGGCGCGACCGTCGTCAAGATCGAGTCGCACAGCCGCCCTGACCCGTTTCGATCTTGGGTGAGTCCCAACGGTCGTGCCGCTGAGAGGGAGGGCGGTGCGTCGACGTCGCCCGTGTTCTCGTCGAACAACGTCGGCAAGCGGGGTCTGTGCCTGGACCTGAAAACCGAGCGCGGCCGGCAGATCGTGCACCGCCTGATTCGACGTGCCGACGTTCTGGTGGAGAACTTCAGGGTGGGCGTGACTGCGCGCATGGGCATCGACTACGATACAGTGCACCGACTGAACCCGGACCTGGTCTATCTGTCGCTGTCCAGTCAAGGGCTCTTTGGCATCGAGTCTTCCTACAGCTCCTACGGTTCCACCCTCGATCTGCTTTCGGGACTGGCGGCCGTGACCGGCTATCCGGGAGGCGCGCCGCTTTGGTCCTCCGGGGAGGTCAACTACCCCGATCAGGTGGTGTCCTTGCTCGGGGCCGCCTTGGTGATGCATGCGGTGGTAGTCGGTCAGGGGGGCGTCCATCTCGATGTGTCGCAACGAGAGGTCGTGGCCTGGACCCTCGCCGATCAGCTGGCCGAGTGCGCATGGACGGGTCATGCGGGTCGGCCCAACGGAAATCGTCGCCCAGGCAGTACGCCACACGACACCTACCCGGCCACGGAGACGAACGCATGGTTGGCGATTGCGTGTACGACGCAAGGCCATCGCCAGGCACTTGCAGGACTGGTCGGTGGACTACCGGTGGAGGCGCCGGAGACATGGTGGTTGGACCACCAGGACGCAGTTGACGAACGCATCGCCAATTGGACGCGCGTGCGCAGCCGGGATCAGGCCGTGGCGGCGTTGCGGGGCGCCGGCGTGCCCGCGGTTCCCGTGTCGACCGCTGCGGATCGCGCCGAACAGTCGCGTTACCGGGAGCGCCGGACGGCGCTGAGAACGCCCGAATGGCTCAAGGGTTTCCCCATGATCCTGCACGGCTTCGACCCGCCGACACCCGAACCCGCCCCGGAACTCGGAGAAGACATACAGAACTGGAACGACGCCGAGGTCGATGCGTTCCTGGAGCGCATCGTTTCAACGAGGTCCGGCGCGTCATGAGCCGGGATGTGCACTGTTCATTCAATCAAAAAAGTTCAGCGCACCGGCCGCCCATGCGGCTTGTTCGCCCAATTCAGGAGATCGAGAAATGACCCGCGTTATTTTTGTGCAGTCGGACGGAGCGACCCAGGAGGTCGATGCCATTGATGGGCAATCCGCCATGCAGGCCGCCATTGGTGGCTTGGTTCCAGGGATATTCGCCGAATGCGGCGGCGAACTCAGCTGCGCGACCTGCCACGTGTTCGTGCATGACGAGTGGCTCAACAAGCTGCCCGAAAGGTCGCAACAAGAAACCGACATGCTGGAGGTGACCTCCGAAGAGCCCACTGACGCCAGCCGGCTCTGCTGCCAGATCCGTATCGACTCTTCGTTGGACGGACTCACCGTCCTTGTTCCAAAAACTCAGAAGTAACGCGTGCGATCGACCTGGTTCAAACAAAGGAAGAGGATCCTGCAATGACTCAATTCGGTACCCGTGGTGTGCTCTACCGCGGCGGAACAAGCAAGGCGCTTCTGGTGCGAGCGAGCGACCTTCCCAGCCAGGATCGGGAGGAACTGGGTCGCTGGCTTCTCGCCGCTTACGGAAGTCCAGACCCGCGCCAGATCGATGGCATCGGCGGTGCCGACGGACTGACGAGCAAGTTCGGCTTCGTGGGACCGTCGAGTCGGCCGGATGCGGACGTGGACTACACGTTCGCCCAAGTCGGGATCGATGTCGCGACTATCGACTGGTCGATCATGTGCGGCAACATTCTTTCCTCGATCGGCCCCTACGCGATTGACGAGGGCCTGGTGCCGGCGGTCGAGCCGGTCACCGTAGTGCGCATCCACAACACGAATACCGGGAAGGTCGTCGTTGCTCAGGTCGAGGTGTCCGACGGGAAGCCCAGAACAGCGGGCAATGTGCATATCGACGGTGTTCCAGGGACGGGCTCTCCGATTTTGCTGGACTTCAAACACGCGGCAGGCGCGAAAACGGGCAAGCTGCTTCCAACCGGGAACTACCGCGACGTCGCCGAGGTGCCGGGTGTCGGGCCCGTCGAGTACTCGGTGGTCGATATCGCCGGCATGCAGCTCTTCGTGAAAGCCAGCGCTTTCGGTTTGACGGGAGCAGAAAGTCCGATCGCCTACGAAAAGTTGGTCGAAGCTGGCCAGCAGATCGAATTCCTGCGGTGCAAAGTCGCGGTGGATCTGGGCTTCGCCACTTCCATCGAGGCGGCCAAGAAAGAGAGCCCGATCACGCCGTTCGGCATCATCGTCGGTCCTCCGCAGGGGTGGCTGCTCTATGGCACGCAGGAGTCTCGTGCCGCCGACAGTTGCGATCTCCTCGCCCGTTGCGTCATCGACGGCGGAATGCACAAGGCATTCCCTGGAACGGGTGCGATTCCGACAGCGATCGCTGCAGCGATGGAAGGAACTGTTGTACACGACGTGACCCGCGCCGCGGCCCATAAAAAGGGAACGTATGCGATCGGCCACCCTGGCGGGACGCTCACCGTCGAAGTGGGACTGAACGCTTCGGACGCGGGCGTGGAGGTGAGCCAGGCGTCACTGGTGAGGACCGCGCGGCGCCTCTTCGAAGGCACCGTATTCGTCGAACCCTCCAGGCTAACGGCGAATACGGTGAGACCGGGAGACGCTCATGAGCGCTGAAGCGGTCGGGATCGTCGTCGTCGGCGCCGGTCAAGCTGCTGCGGAGTTCGTCGCGTCTTTGCGGATGTCGGACTATTCGGGGCGCATCACGATGATCGGCGAGGAGGCGTTTCCTCCTTACTTTCGCCCCCCGCTTTCGAAGGCCTATCTTTCCGGGAGTGCGACACACGAGGGCCTCTACATCCGGCCTGTCTCCGCCTACGAAAAGCAGGGAATCGACGTTCGCCTGTCCTGCCGTGCCGTCGAGATCGACCGTTCAGCCCGGCGAATTGTCCTCGGGGATGGCAGCAGTCTGGGCTACGAACGATTGGTACTCGCCACGGGCGGACGGGCGCGCAAGCTTCAGCACCCCGGCCTGGATGCAGCGCCGAACGTTCACTACCTTCGCACCATCCTCGACATCGATGCCATGCGGAGCGGTTTCGTGCCCGGCGCCCGGTTGGTCGTGATCGGCGGCGGATATGTCGGTCTGGAAGTCGCTTCGGTCGCACGCCGGCTTGGCTTGTCCGTCACAGTGCTGGAGGCACAGTCGCGCGTGTTG
>NZ_JASZYN010000030.1:0-16564 GCF_030316965.1 Variovorax sp. J31P207 | reverse complement strand
GCCCCCGGACTGCGCTCCTCGCCGCCCCGGAAGTCGCCCATGCCCCAGACCCAGACCCCCAGCCGCGAGGTGACGTTGCGCTTGATCGGAGGGGAAACCGCACACCGTTTCTGGCCGGGGGGCCTGCGGGTGTGCTGTGGTGCGCCTGTGGGGCGCCGAGGAGCGCAGTGTGGCCGGCGGCGCGTGCGCAGCACGCGCTTCGTAAACTGACTCGCCGCAGCTGTTTGAGCGCAGTGCACCGAAGGGGCACGTAGCGAGTTCTGCGGCGCGCCGGCCGCGCGAGCACCGCAGGGAAGTCGGCGCGCAGCGCCGACCGCCCCACTGAAGCACCGCAGCACACCCGCAGGCGCCCCGGCTCGCGCGCGATCCATGCGCCCACCGGGCCTGCATTTCTATCGATCAGGCCCCAGGCCGATTCGAAGGCGACGGGGACTGATTTCGCGGCGCCCGAGCCACGACGTCGTTCGCTGTACTCGCCCCCACCCGCCCCTGAGACGATCCAGATCGCAAGGCACGGGCCGCAGCCGCAGCACGCACCTCCAGAAGGCATTGCCGAAGGAACGCCATCGCCAACCTCGCTTCTCTCTACAGAGCGCCCACAAGTTCGGGCACCGCTGTAAACAAGTCGGCCTCGAGCCCGTAGTCCGCCACGCTGAAGATCGGCGCTTCCGGGTCCTTGTTGATCGCGACGATCACCTTCGAATCCTTCATGCCGGCCAGGTGCTGGATCGCACCGCTGATGCCCGCGGCCACATAGAGCGCGGGCGCGACGATCTTGCCGGTCTGCCCGACCTGCCAGTCGTTGGGCGCGTAGCCCGCGTCCACGGCGGCGCGACTTGCGCCGAGTGCCGCACCGAGCTTGTCAGCCAGCGGCGTGAGCACTTCGGCGAACTTCTCGCTGGAGCCGAGCGCGCGGCCGCCGGAGACCACGATCTTCGCGGCGGTGAGTTCCGGGCGGTCGCTCTTCGTCACCTCGCGGCCCACCAGCGTGGACATCCCGGTGTCGCTGACGGCTGCAACGCTTTCGATCTTCGCGCTGCCGCCCGTGGCGGATGCCGCATCGAAACCGGTGGCGCGCACGGTGATGACCTTCGTGCCGTCCATGCTCTGCACGGTGGCGATGGCGTTGCCTGCATGGATGGGGCGCTCGAAGGTGTCCGGCGCGACAACGCGCGTGATCTCGGAAACCTGCGCGACGTCCAGTCTGGCAGCAACTCTGGGCGCGACATTCTTGCCATGGGCCGTGGCCGGAAACACCAGGTGGCTGTAGCCGCCTGCGATCGCGAGCACCTGGGCGGCGACGTTCTCCACCAGCTGATCGGCAAACTGCGGCGCATCCGCATGCAGCACCTTGGCGACACCGGCGATCTGCGCCGCGGCCTTTGCCGCATCGCCGGCATTCGCGCCAGCCACCAGCACATGCACATCGCCGCTCGCGCAGGCAACGGCCGCGGTCACGGTGTTCAGGGTCGCCGGCTTGAGCGCGGCATGGTCGTGTTCTGCAATGACGAGGACGGTCATGACTTTTTCCTTAGATCACCTTGGCTTCGTTCTTCAGCTTGTCGATCAGCGTCGACACATCAGGCACCTTGATGCCGGCACCGCGCTTAGGCGGCTCGGCGACGGTCAAGGTCTTCAAACGCGGCGCCACGTCGACGCCGAGATCCGCAGGCGTCATGGTCGCGAGCGGCTTCTTCTTCGCCTTCATGATGTTGGGCAAGGTCGCGTAGCGCGGCTCGTTCAGCCGCAGGTCGGTGGTGATCACCGCCGGGAGGCCGAGACTCACCGTCTCCAGCCCGCCGTCGACCTCGCGCGTCACGGTGGCACGGCCGTCGGCGATCTCGATCTTCGAAGCGAAGGTGGCTTGCGGCACCTCCAGCAGCGCGGCGAGCATCTGCCCGGTCTGGTTGCAGTCGTCGTCGATCGCCTGCTTGCCCAGCAGGATCAGGCCGGGCTGCTCCCGGTCGACCAGCGCCTTCAGGATCTTCGCGACCGCGAGCGGCTGCAGTTCGTCGTCCGTCTGCACCAGCACACCACGGTCGGCGCCGATCGCCATCGCGCTGCGCAGCGTCTCCTGGCATTGCGCGACGCCGCAGGACACCGCGATCACCTCGGTCACCACGCCCTTTTCCTTCAGACGCACGGCCTCCTCGACCGCGATCTCGTCGAAAGGGTTCATGCTCATCTTCACGCCGGCGATGTTCACGCCGCTGCCGTCGGCCTTCACCTGCGCCTTCACGTTCGCGTCTAGGACGCGCTTCACTGCCACCAATGCCTTCATTCGTCTTTCTCCATCTGTTTGCTGTCTGGACGCAGGCCCAGGCCCTGCTGTTGCAGGCGGGCGATTGCGGTGGGGTCGAAGCCCCAGTCGCGCAGGGCCGCTTCGCCCAGCTCGCCGCGCGCCGGCGCAGGCCGGGGCAGCGCCGAGGGCGTGGCCGAGAAGCGCGGCGCGGGGCCGGGCTGGATGACGCCGCCCACCTCCACGAAGCTGCCGCGCGCGCGGTGCTGGGCGTGGCTGGGCGCCTCCGTGAAGCCGAGCACCGGCGCGACACAGGCGTCGCTGCCGTCGAACACCGCGCACCATTCGGCGCGCGTGCGGCTTGCAAAGGCGCGCTCGAAAGCTTCGCGCAGGCGCGGCCAGCCGGCGCGGTCATGCTGAGAAGGCAGCCCCGCATCGGCCAGGCCGAGCTTGCCGACCAGTTCCGCATAGAAGCGCGACTCGACCGCACCGACGGCCATGCAGTGGCCATCGCTGGTGCGGTAGGTGTCATACCAGGGCGCGCCACTGTCGAGCCAGTTGCTGCCGCGTTCTTCCTTCCAGTTGCCCGCGGCGATCATTCCCCAGAACACCGCGCCCAGTTGCGCGGCGCCTTCGATCATGGCGGCATCGACCACCTGGCCAGCGCCGCCGCGCTGCACGTTCAACAAGGCGGCGAGCACGCCCATCGCGAGCAACATGCCGCCGCCGCCATAGTCGCCCACGAGGTTGAGCGGCGGCACGGGCCTGCCGCCCGCGGGCCCGATGCCCGAGAGCACGCCCGAGAGCGCGATGTAGTTGAGGTCGTGGCCCGCGCGATCGGCCAGCGGGCCGGTCTGGCCCCAGCCGGTCATGCGCCCGTAGACCAGACGCGGGTTGCGCGCCAGCGCGGCCTCGGGGCCCAGCCCCAGGCGCTCCATCGTGCCGGGCCGGAAGCCTTCGACGACCACATCGGCGCGTTCGACCAGGTCGAGCGCGGCAGCCACCGCCTGCGGCTGCTTCAGATCCAGCGTGACCGAGCGGCGGCCGCGCCCCGTGATGTCGATGCGCGGCCCGGTGGACTTGGGCCCGAGGTCCGAATGCGGCACCGGCCGATCGATGCGGATGACGTCGGCCCCCATGTCGGCGAGCAGCATGGTGCCGAAGGGGCCGGGGCCGATCGCCTCGAACTCCAGGACCCGAATGCCGGACAGAACACCCATTGAATTCTCCAGATTGCTTCAGAAATTGAGCGATGGGAAGAGTAGATCAGCGTGCCGCGCCGCCAGCCCTACCCGCAATGGGTAGCGCCCGGCGGTGCCTCCCATGTCGGCGGTGGCTGCTGCACAATGCCCTCGCACCATGCCGCCGAGTCCTTCCAGTTCCAGCGCAACGCACCTTCAGGCCGAAGCGCCGGCTGCGCCGCGCTCGGGCGTCGGCGTGGTCGGGCGCGAGCGGCTGCTGGCCCGGCTGCTGGAAGCGCGGCGGCTGCCGTGCATCGTCGTCACGGGGCCGGCGGGTGCCGGCAAGTCCACGCTCGTCGCGGCCTGGCGCCAGGCGCTCGTGCCCCTGGGCTTCGATATCGCATGGTTCACGGCGGTCGATGAAGACAACCAACCTGCGCGTTTCTTCGACGGGCTGATCGCCGCTCTGGCGCAGATCGATCCAGCACTGGTGCGCGAGGCGGCGCCATGGCGCGACGGCAGCGTCGACGCCGACGCCGTCGAGCGCGTCGCGATCACGCTGGTGCGCGGGATCGACGCGCACCCGCGCGAACTGCTGCTGGTGCTCGACGACCTGCATCGGCTGACTCACCCGGCCATTCACGACGCCTTGCAGTGGCTCGTCGACTACGCCCCGCCCAACCTGCATCTCGCGCTGGTCTCGCGCGGCGCGCCACACCTGTCGCTGGACCGGCTGCGCAGCCAGTCGCGGACGCTCGAACTCGATCAGCACGATCTGCGCTTCACACGGGCGGAAACGCAGCACTGCCTCGAGGCGCAGATCGGCGACGTCGATGCGCGCACGGTCAAGACACTGCACGAGTGGAGCGACGGCTGGGTGGCTGGCCTCAGGATCTTCGCGCTCGACTGGAAGAAGAAGCAGCTCGAAGCCGGCCGCGCGGCCGCGGGCGAACCTTTCGCGCACATGCCGGCCCGCGATGCGCGTGCCTTGATCGACTACTTCGAGCACGAGGTGCTGTCGCTGCTCGCGCCGGAACAACTTTCGACCCTCGTGCGCGCCGCCTCCTGCAGCCGTTTCTGCGCGCCGCTGTGCGCGGCACTGCTGGGAACGGCGGACGCAGTCGGCCCGGCGGCGGCCCTGCTGGACCGGCTCGCGCGCGACGACCTCTTCGCCTCGCCGGTCGAAGGGCGCACGGCCGAAGCCTGGGCGCGGCTTCATCCGCTGCTGCGCGACACGCTGCTGGTGCGCTTCGCCGCACTCGACGAAACCACGCGGCGGGCCGTTCACGCCCGCGCTTTTGCCTGGTTTCGCGACAAGGGCATGGTGGAGGACGCGGTGCGCCACGCGGTGCAGGCGGGCGAACCGGCGCAGGCCGCCGAGCTGGTCGAGCAATGCGCACAGTCGCTGCTCGTGCGGGGCGAGCGGCGCGAACTCATCGCGCTGCTGCAGCAGCTTCCGCCCGAGCAGATCGCGCGCAGCTTCAGGATGCGCCTGTGGATGGCCCGCACGCAGCTCCACCAGCGCGACCTCGTCGCATGCGAGAAGATCCTCGACGGCCTCGAGCGCGACTTGCCTCTCGGCGACACCGGCGCGCGATTCCTCGCCGCCACCTTGCGTGCCGCGCTGGCCGTGCGACGCGACGACACCGACGCCGCCCTCGCGCTCCTGCCGCAATTGCTGGAAACTCCGCCGGATGCCGATGCCATCGCGATCGGCGGACGCAACAACGTCCTCTCCTGGCTCTACAACCAGCAGGGCGAGTACGAGAAAGCCCGCAAGGTGCAGCTCGACGCGCCCGCGTTGACGATCGACGGCCTGCCGCTGGTCGCCACCGCCGCCGGCAGCCTGCACGGGCGTTGCCTGGTCGGGCTCAGCTACGCGCTCGAAGGGCGCATGACGCAGGCCGAGCGCATCTACCGCGCGGTGGCCGCGGAGGCCCGGCAAGGCGGCAAGGGCTGCGTCGATTCCTACGTCCTCGCGATCGGGCTGCTTGGCGACGTGCTCTACGAAGTCAACGACGTCCGCCAGGCGCGCGAGCTGCTCGAGGGCAAGGCCGACATGCTGGAACGCATCGCGATCCCGGACGCGGTGATGCGGGCGTTCCGGCTGCTGGCGGGTGCCGACTGGCAGATGGGCAACCGCACCGAGGCTTTCGCCCATCTCCAGCGGCTGGAGGACTACGCCGTCCGGCACGGCCTGGACCGGGTGCTGGCCCACAGCCTCGGCGACAAGGCCAACCTGCACCTGCTGCTCGGCGAGACCACGGCCGCCGAAACCGCACTCGCCCGCCTCGACGTGCTGGCGCAGCGCCATGCGGCCGCGACCTCGAACGCAGCCGCCGAGATCGGCGAGCAGGCGCAGCGCACGCGCATTCGGATCGCCGCGGCCCTCGGCGATCTCGAAGGCGCCGCCGCGCAGCTCGCACGCCTGATCGCGCAGTGCGAAGCCCGGGGCCGCCAGCGCTCCGTCGCCCACCTGCTGGTGAAAAGCGCGGTGGTGGATGCGCGCCGCGGCCGGACCGAGGCGGCGCGGCAGAAGCTGCTGGACGCGCTTCGCCGAGGCCACCGGCTCGGCCTCCTGCGCAGCCTGCTGGATGCGGACCCCGCGGCTCGCCAGTTGATCGGCGAGCTCGCGCAGACCGAACGGCTCGACCCCGTGCTGGCCTTCTACGTCGAGCGCCTCCAGGCGGCGCGGACGCGGTTGAAGACGCGGCCAGCCGAGGCGGAGACGAAGACCGGCGCGCGCGCCGCAGCACCGGGCGAACTGGAGGAATTCAGCGAACGCGAGATCGAGGTCCTGCGCCTGCTGGCCCAGGCCATGCCCAACAAGAAGATCGCGCGCGCCCTGGGCCTGTCGCCCGAGACGGTGAAGTGGTATTTGAGCCGCATCTACGGCAAGCTGCGCGTGGCGGGCCGCGACGAGGCGGTGGCGCGCGTGCGCGACCTCGGCTGGGATGCCGAGGGTTTGTCCCCACCCGGCTGATGCCTGCCGCCACCCACTCCGGGTGGCCCCTCCGACCCGGGTGCGTCCGATCATGGGCCATGCCACGGAACGAGGACCCCATGCCGAGCGACATCATCCCGCTGCGCGAGTCGCAGCTCACGATCGACGACGACGGCGTGGCCCTGTTCACGCACCAGCGTCCCGCCGCGCGCAATGCGCTGTCGATGGAACTGCGCGCGGACTACCGCGACATGCTCGCGCACGTGGAGAGCGACCGCCGCGTGCGCGCGCTGGTCCTGACGGGTGCGGGCGGCAGCTTCTGCGCCGGCGGTGACCTGAAGGCGATCAAGGAAAGGCAGGCGGGCAACGATGCCGATCAACGCTCGGCCGATGCGATGCGCCGCCGGCTCCAGTCGACCCATGTGTGGATGGAAAGGCTGCGCTCGCTCGAAGTGCCGGTGATCGCGGCGGTGGACGGCCCGGCCGTCGGCGCCGGCTTCTCGATCGCGCTGGCGGCGGACTTCATCCTTGCCTCCACGCGCGCGGTGTTCTGCATGTCCTTCGCGAAGATCGGCCTCGTCCCCGACCTCGGCGTCTTCCACTTCCTGCCGCGCGCCGTGGGCCTGCCGATGGCCAAGGAACTGGCGCTCACGGCGCGCCGCGTCAGTGCCGCCGAAGGCAGGCAACTGGGCTTCGTCCACACGCTGCACGCGCCCGAGGCGCTGCTGCCCGAGGCGATGCGCTTCGCCAGCCGCTTCGTTGCGGGCCCCCGCGAAGCCATGGGCCTGACCAAGAGCCTCATGAACAAGAGCTTCGAGACCTCGTACGCCACCCTGGCCGAGCTCGAATGCAGCGCGCAGGCCGTGGTGTCGACCGCGCCCTACCACGAGGCGGCCGTCGAGGCCTTCGTGCGCGGCGAGCCGGCCGCCTACGACTGGGACCGCAGCGCGGGTTGAGCCCGCCCCCCATCCGGAGTGGTGGCCGGCCGCCCCGAGGCAACTACCTTAGAGCCCAGCGACAAGAGACCTTTTGAAGGAGACACCCCAATGAACGTGACCCGCAATGTCTTCCGAGACGACCATGAGATGTACCGCGAGACGGTGCGCCGCTTCATCGAACGCGAATGCCTGCCCCGCCAGCACGCCTGGGACCAAGCGGGCCAGGTCGACCGCGAGACCTGGCTGAAGGCCGGCCGCGAAGGCCTGCTGTGCGCCTCGCTGCCCGAGGCGTACGGCGGTGGCGGCGGCGACTTCGGCCATGCGGCCGTGTTCGGTGAGGAGTTCGCGCGCTCGGGCGTCAGCGGCCCGGCCTTCGGCATGCACTCGGACATCATCGCGCCCTACATCCTGCGCGCCGGCACCGAAGAGCAGAAGCGCAAGTGGCTGCCCGGCGCCGCCTCCGGAGAAATCATCCTCGCCATCGCGATGACCGAGCCCGGCACCGGCAGCGACCTGAAAGCCGTGCGCACCACCGCCGTGCGCGATGGCGACGACTACGTCATCAACGGCAGCAAGACCTTCATCAGCAACGGCCTGACCGCCGACCTGATCATCGTGGTCTGCAAGACCGACCCCGCAGCCGGCGCCAAGGGCATCAGCCTGATCGCGGTCGAGGCGACGCGTGCGGGCTTCCGCCGCGGCCGCAAGCTCGAGAAGGTGGGCCAGTACGCGCAGGATACGGCCGAGCTCTTCTTCGACAACGTGCGGGTGCCGGTGGCCAACCGCCTCGGCGAGGAAGGCAAGGGCTTCAGCTACCTGATGGGCGAGCTGCCGCAGGAGCGCTTCACCATCGCCATCGCCGCGGCCGCGCGCCTGGAGCGCTCGCTGGAGAACACGCTCGGCTACGTCAAGGACCGCCGCGCCTTCGACCAGACGGTGTGGGACTTCCAGAACACCAAGTTCAAGCTGGCCGACATCAAGGCGCAGGCGGTGGCGGTTCGCACCATGATCGACTACTACATCGCCGAGCACATGCGCCGCCGCCTCACGCTCGAAGAGGCCGCCATCGCCAAGCTCTTCGCGACCGAGACGCTCGGCAAGGCGCTCGACGAGATGGTGCAGCTGCACGGCGGCTACGGCTACATGCTGGAGTACCCCATCGCACGCGACTTCGTCGACTCGCGCGTGACCCGCATCTATGGCGGCACCAGCGAGGTCATGCGCGAACTGATCGCCCGAAAGCTCTGATTCAAACCACCCCAAGGACCACCATGACAAACAAGGTATTCGTCGCCGGCGTCGGCATGATCCAGTTCAAGAAGCCCGGCACCAGCGAGCCCTACGACGTGATGGGCGAGCAGGCCATCCGCGCGGCGCTGGCCGATGCCGGCCTGGAATTCAGCGATGTGCAGCAGGCCTATGCCGGCTACGTGTACGGCGACTCCACCTGCGGCCAGAAGGCGGTCTACCGCGTCGGCATGACCGGCATCCCGGTGCTCAACGTCAACAACAACTGCGCCACGGGTTCGTCGGCGCTGTACCTCGCGCGCCAGGCGGTGCAGAGCGGCGCGGTCGACTGCGCGCTGGCCTTCGGCTTCGAGCAGATGAACCCGGGCGCGCTCAAGTCCCGCTGGGACGACCGCGCGCCGGCGCTGGAGCGTGCGCAGAAGGTGGTCGACGAGCTGGTCGGCCGGCCCGAGATTCCGTCGGCCATCCGCCAGTTCGCCGGCGCCGGCCGCGCCCACATGCAGAAGTACGGCACCAAGCTGGAGACTTTCGCGAAGATCCGCGCCAAGGCCAGCCGGCATGCCGCGAACAACCCGCTCGCGGTGTTCCGCAATGTCGTGTCGACCGAGGACGTCATGGCCTCGCCGATGCTGTGGGACGGCGTGATCACCCGCCTCATGGCCTGCCCGCCGACCTGCGGCGGCGCCGCGGCGATCGTGGTGTCGGAAGCGTTCGCCCGCAAGCGCGGCCTGCGCACCGATGTGCTCATCGCCGGCCAGTCGCTCGCGACCGGCCTGCCCAGCACCTACGACGCCATGGACATGATCCGCGTCGTCGGCTTCGACATGACGCGCCTGGCCGCGCAGCAAGCCTATGCGCAGGCCGGCGTGGGCCCCGAAGACATCGACGTGATCGAACTGCACGACTGCTTCGCGCAGAACGAACTGCTGACCTACGAAGGCCTGGGCCTGTGCAGCGAGGGCGAGGCCGAGAAGCTGGTGAACGACGGCGACAACACCTACGGCGGCCGCTGGGTCACCAACCCCTCGGGCGGCCTGCTCTCCAAGGGCCATCCGCTCGGCGCCACGGGCCTGGCCCAGTGCTACGAGCTCACGCACCAGCTGCGCGGCACAGCCGACCAGCGCCAGGTCGAGAACGCGAAGGTCGCGCTGCAGCACAACCTGGGCCTCGGCGGCGCGGGCGTGGTGACCATCTACAAGAAGGTGTCCGCATGATCGACAAGAAGCACATCGGCATGAAGCTGCCGGTCTACAAGGCGACCGCCGAAGCGGGCCAGCTGCGTTTCTTCGCCAAGTCCATCGGCGAGACCAACCCGATCTACATCGACGAGTCCGCGGCGCGCGACGCGGGCCACCCGGGCCTGCCGCTGCCGCCGACCTTCCTCTTCTCGCTGGAGTTCCAGATCCCGTCGAATGCCTGGCGCGACGAGCTCGGCATCGTCACCTCGCGCATCCTGCACGGCGAGGAGACCTTCAAGTACCACCGCATGGCCTACGCCGGCGACACGCTGCAGTTCGAGACGCGCATCGCCGACATCTACGACAAGAAGAACGGCGCACTGAGCTTCGTGGTGCGCGAGTCGCGCGTGACCAACCAGCGCGGCGAGCACATCGCGGACCTGCGCAGCGTGCTCGTGCACAAGAACGCCTGAAGACCGGAGCACCCACATGAGCCAACTGAAATTCGAAGCCGTCAAGGTCGGCGACACCCTGCCCCCGCTGGAACTCGCGCCGATCACGCGCACCACGCTTGCATTGTTCGCGGGCGCCTCGGGCGACCACAACCAGATCCACATCGACACCGACTACGCCCGCAAGGCCGGCGCGGTCGACGTGTTCGCGCACGGCATGTTGTCGATGGCCTACCTGGGCCGCCTGCTCACGCAGTGGGTCGACCAGCGCCAGCTGCGCGAGTTCGACGTGCGCTTCACCGGCATCACGCACCTGGGCCACCGCATCACCTGCACAGGCCGTGTGGTCGAGAAGTTCGAGGCCGACGGCGAGCAGCGCGCCAAGGTCGAGATCCAGACCACGAATCAATACGGCGAAACCAGGATCGTGGGCGACGCGGTCATCGCCTTCTGAACAACATCATTTTCAAACTCGGAGATACAGACATGGGAAAACTCGACGGCAAGGTGGCACTGGTCACCGGTTCGGGCCGCGGCATCGGCCAGGCCATCGCGATGAAGCTCGCCAGCGAAGGCGCGCGCATCGTCATCAACGACCTCGACGCCGACCCGGCGCACGAGACGGTCGAGCTGCTGAAGAAGAGCGGCGCCGAGGCCGTGACCTGCCCGGGCAATGTCAGCGCGCCGGACTTCGCCGAACGTTTCATCAAGACCGCGGTCGACAACTACAAGGGCATCGACATCATCGTCAACAACGCCGGCTTCACCTGGGACGACGTGATCCAGCGCATGACCGACGAGCAGTGGTACGCGATCATGGATTGCCACCTGACCGCCCCCTTCCGCATCCTGCGCGCCGCCTACCCGGTGATCAAGGCGCAGGCCCAGGCCGAGGCCGAGAAGGGCATCGAGGTGCATCGCAAGGTGGTCAACATCTCGTCGACTTCCGCCTTGAACGGCAATGCCGGGCAGATGAACTACTCCTCGGCCAAGGCCGGCGTGATCGGCATGACGCGGGCACTGAGCCGCGAATGGGGCCGCTTCAAGGTCAACGTCAACGCGGTGGCCTTCGGCCTGATCCACACCCGCATGACCAGCGCCGACGCCAAGGCCGGCGCGACGATCAACATCGAAGGCAAGGACATCCGCGTCGGCCTGAATCCGGAACTGCTCAAGTCGCACGCGCAGCGCAACCCGCTGGGCCGCGGCGGCACGCCCGAAGAGGCAGCCGGCGCGGTCTACCTTTTCTGCACGCCCGAATCGAACTACATCACCGGACAGGTGATCGCGGTGGCAGGTTCGCCGCAGTAAGCGGCGCGGCGCCGTCGAACACGACAGCGCCCCGACATTGACTGCAGCGAGCCGATCAGAACAATGGAGACAAACCAATGACCCCTCTTGCCACTGCAGCCGTCGCGCCACCGCCCGTGCGCTACCGGCCCGTGCCTTACGCGGCACGGCAGACGTTGTGCGAGCGGCGCGCCGACGGCACGCTGATCCTGCGCTCGCCGCAGCCGTCGAGGCCTGCCGGGCACACCGGATTCGCCGGTACGATCGCGCGCTGGGCGGCGCGGCGCGGCGACCTGCCTGCCTTCTGCGAGCGCGATGCGCAAGGCGAATGGCGGCGCATCACATGGGCCCAGCTCTGGCAGCAGGTCCAGGCGGTGGGCGCGGCTTTGCTGGACATGGGCCTGGGACAAGGGCGGCCGCTGGTCATCCTGTCGCCCAACTCGCTCGAACAACTCGTGCTGCTGCTGGCAGCGGAATACGTCGGGGTGACGGTCGCGCCGGTGTCGCCGGCCTATTCGCTGCTGAGCCAGGATTTCGCGCGCCTGAAGGGCGTGTGCGAGCTCGTTCCGCCTGCCGCCCTCTTCGTGCAGGACGCGGCCACCTTCGAGCCCGCGATCGCCGCGCTCGACGGCCCCGAGGTGCCGGTGATCGCCGTGCGCGGCGCGAAGCCGGGCCAGTTGCCGTGGGACGCGCTCTGCGCCACCGAACTGACGCCCGAACGGCGCGCTAAGGCGGCCGCCGCGCATGCCGCCATCCGCCCCGACGACATCGCGAAGATCCTCTTCACCTCGGGCTCGACCGGCGTGCCGAAGGGCGTGCCGAGCAGCTACCGCAATCTGCAGGCCGCCGCATCGAACCTGCTCGACATGTTCGCGACCCTGGCCATGGCCGACGAGCCGCCGGTCTTCCTCGACTGGCTGCCCTGGCACCACGCGCTCGGCGGCATCCTCAACCTGGGCCGCTCGGTGCTGCTCGGCGCCACCCACTACATCGACGACGGCAAGCCGCTGCCGGGTCTCTTCGAGCGCACGATCCGCAACCTGCGCGAGGTCTCGCCGACCGTGCTGACCAGCGTGCCCTCGGCCTGGACGATGCTGGCCGCCGAACTGGAGCGCGATCCGCAGCTCGCGCAGAGCGTGTTCGCGCGTGTCATCAACTTCGGCTACGGCGGGGCGAGCCTGCCGAAGGACGTCAACGAACGCATCCAGCGCGTGGCCGAGCGCACGGTCGGCGAACGCATCGTCTTCGCCACCGGGCTCGCCTCGACCGAGACCACCGGCGTCGGCACCTACCGCACCTGGGCCAGCGACGACCTCGGCAACATCGGCGCGCCCGCGCCCGGCACCGAGCTCAAGCTGGTGCCGCTGGACGGGGACCGCTACGAGATCCGCGTGCGCGGCGCGCACAACTTCGCGGGCTATGTTGCGCGACCCGACCTCACTGCGGCGGCCTTCGACGACGAGGGCTTCTTCAAGCTCGGCGATGCGGTCCGGCTGGTCGACGCCGCCGACCCCACGCAAGGCATGCGCTTCGACGGCCGCGTGGCCGAGGACTTCAAGCTGGTCAACGGCACCTGGGTGCGCACGGGCTCGGTGCGGCTCGGCCTCATCGAGCGCTGCGCGCCGTTGATCACCGATGCAGTCATTTGCGGGCATGACCAGGACTACGTTGCGGCGCTCGCATGGCCCAACGTGGCCGCATGCCAGCGGCTCATGCCCGAACTCGCCGGCCTCGGCGCGGCCGAGTTGGCGACGCATCCGCTGCTCGTCGATGCGCTGCGCCAGCGCCTTCGCAAGGATGCGGCGAGCGCCAGCCTGCGCGTCGAGCGCTTGCTGCTGATGGCCGAGCCGCCCTCGATGGACGCGAACGAGATCGCCGACAAGGGCTACGTCAACCAGGCGACCACGCGTTCGCGCCGTGCGCACCTGGTGGACGAACTCTTCCGCGACGAACCGTCCGCGCACGTCGCGTGCGCGCACTGAGCGCCACGCGACCGGCCCGCTGCGGCGGGCGCCGAATTCAATAGAACCAGGAGACATTCATGCGCATCCGAGCCCTCATTGCGACGGCGGCCCTCGCCTTCGGCAGCATCGCCTTCGCCCAGGACTATCCGAGCCGCCCGATCACCCTCGTCGTGCCCGCACCGCCGGCGGGCGCCACGGACGTGCTCGCACGCGTGCTGGCCGAGGAGATGGGCAAGAGCCTGAAGCAAACGATCATCGTGGACAACAGGCCCGGCGCCTCCGGCATGCTCGGCGCCTCAGCCGTGGCCCGCGCAGCGCCCGACGGGTACACGCTGTTCCTGTCGCATGCGGCGCCGATCTACTACGCGCCCTATATGTTCTCGAAGGTGCCCTACGACGTGCGGCGCGACTTCGCCTTCATCACCGAGATCTGCTCGGCGAGCCTGGTGCTCGCGGTCAACAAGGAGGTGCCCGCGCGCACCATGAAGGAGTTCGTCGCCTGGGCACAGATCAACAAGGGCAAGGTGGCGTACGGCTCGTACGGCGTCGGCTCGTCGAGCCACCTGCTGAACGCCCACCTGAGCGAGTCGCGCCACCTCGACATGACCCACGTCGCCTACAAGGGCGAGGCGCCGATGATCCAGGACATGATCGGCGGCCAGATCCCGATGGCGATCGGCACGCTCGGCACCATGGCGCCGCACATCGCGAGCGGCAGCCTGCGGCCGCTCGCGATCATCGGGGAGACGCGCCTGCCCGAATTGCCCAATGTGCCGACGATGGCGGAGGCGGGCTTTTCGGATGACGAGTTCAAGCCGATCGGCGGCGTGATGCTGACCGCACCGGCCAAGACGCCGGCGCCGATCCTCGCGAGGCTGGAGAAGGAAGCACGCGCGGCCGTTCAGACCACCGCGATGAAGTCACGCTTCCAGGCTTTCGGGCTGGTGGGCATGGGGAACAGCTCGGCGGAATTCCGGAAGAACTTCGAGGCGAGTGGGCCGGTGATTCAGAAGCTGGTGCAAGTGTCGGGCGCGAAGGTGGATTGACCGGGCGGCCGCATCCTGGGCGGCCTGTCTCAGGACGTGGTCCGCAATCCCGGAAAGAGCTTGAAGGCGTCGTCGCGAATCATCGCGATGGCCTCTGCGCCGGTGAGATTGGCGTCCGGCGAGACGGGCGGCACCGCGGCGCCCAGGGCTTTCTCGAAGGCCAGCATGCCATGCACCAGCGCCTTGCCGAGCGGCGACAGCGGCAGATCGGGCGGAAGCAAGGCGACATCGAACTTCGGAACCGGCCTTGGCGTGACCTCAGGCCATTGATCCGGTGCCCTCGGCCTGTCGAGCGAAAGAACGGGGGCGAGGTCCGGTGCCGAGGCGTCGCGTGCGGTGAGAGGGCGCCCGAGCGACCACCGCTTGCGCAGGGTCTGGATCAATGCGGTGTGGCGGTATTCGTCATTGACCACGGTGCGCTCGGGGACCCATGCCGAGACCGCGATCGCAGGCACCCGCGCGCCTGACCGATTGAACGTGAACCCCATCTGGCCGACGGGTGCCGAGCGGGTCGGCGGCACGGCGGGCGGGGGCGGGACATGATCGTAGGTTCCACCCGATTCGTCGAAGGCGACCAGCAGGAATGTATTGAGGTAGTTCGATCCGCGGGGCGATGACGAAGAACGAACCGCGTCGTAGACCGACGCGAGCAGCGCGTCGCCGCCCAGAAGCGAGGACGGCGGGTCGTACGGCACGCCGTGAAGCAGCGCCGAGATCGGCGGGTGCATGTCATTGTGGCCGTGCCACAGGTTCGGCTCGATGAACGAGTAGGTCGGCAGGCGGCCTCTCCTGGCGTCATCGAGAAAATCGGCGACCGTCGAGAAGTTGGTTGCGAAGCGGTTGCGCAATCGTGAGGCGTGAATGATCCCGGTGAAGGAGGCCGGGCTCGGCGAGTCACAGTACACGCGCCATGTCAGCCCCTTGGCCTCCAGGCGTTCGAACAGCGTCTCGGCCTTGTTGTGAAGGGGAAAGGAATCGGGAGGAGACATGTTGACGACGAATCCCGAAGCCGTTCCCGCATGGAAGAAGGAGCGGTTGGTGAACGTCTGCGACGGCACTTCACAGAACCAATGGTCGAAAACAGCGAAGCCACGCGCCAGCGCCGAGGTCACCGGCATCTGCTCCGGCGTGTACCCCGTCATGATCTGGGCGTACTCGTCGTAGCTGGGCTGCCGCTTCATCTCGGCCGTGAAGGCGCTGATGTAGTCCATCACGAATCCGTCCATCGTGGGCTGCTGGCGCGGATCACTCGGCGCGTTGTACGGCGCCACCATGCGCTCCAGCGGCATGAAACGGTTCTTCGGGTCCAGTGTTCCGAACAGATCCGTGTTGATGTGCGGATACTCCTCGCCGGGATCCGGTTGCGGCGTGTTCATCGTGGGCGACACGCCGTAGGGCACGAACTTGCGCTCGGCGCCTTGCTCGGCCCATTCCGGAATCGGGTTCTTGAGATCCCTGCCGACCACGCCCTCGAACGACTTGACTTCGCCCGGTGCGTAGAGGCGGCCGAGCAGGTTGTCGAACGAGCGGTTCTCGAACATGAGCACGACCACGTGGTCGAGCGCCTTGCCCCGGTCGTTGCGGGACCGTTGAGCCCGGGTGATCTCGGGAAAGGCAACGCTGGCGGCTGCCGCACCGACGAGCTCGATCATCTTGCGCCGTGTTGTCATGGCTTACCCCGCTGGCCTGAACTTCGACCCGGACATTGCCACGCACTCTGCGGCGATCGGTCGGGTCGCAGGGCGGAAGACTAGCTTCGTTGCGCCGTTTGACAATCCCAGCGCCCACGTAGTCCACATACGTGGGCGTCCGAGATGATCATGTCCCTGGCCCGGCTGAACAGGTGGAGAAAGTCTTCGGCGTCGCATGCGCGTCGCGGCTGGGGATCTGGGTCTGGGGCATGGGCTCCTACCAGGGCGGTCGGCGCTTCGCGCCGACTCCGCTGCGGTGCTCGTCCGGGAGCGGTGCCGCAGAACTCGCTACGTGCCCCTTCGGTGCACTGCGCTCAAACAGCTGCGGCAAGCCAGTCAACGATGCGCGTGCTTCGCACGCGCCCGCCCCCGGACTGCGCTCCTCGCCGCCCC
>NZ_JASZYN010000003.1:0-689665 GCF_030316965.1 Variovorax sp. J31P207 | reverse complement strand
GCCGTTGAGGCACCGCCGAGCAGCGCAGCGGTGCGCGGAAAAAGGGCCGCGCGTGTTTGAGCGAAGCGAGTTTGCGCGGACCCCGCGTACCGCGAGCAGCGCAGGGAAGCCGCGAAGCGGCCGGTGACGTCGGCCGGTCCAGGGCATACCGCCCGCCACCGCCGCCCACGCCACGCAGACGACCAGACGCTCAAATAGCCGACACCACCCCACGCCCCGAAAAATGCCCTTCGGCATTCGCCAGGAACCGATCGAGCGACGCCTGCGTAGCCTCCGGCGACCATCCCGCCATGTGCGGCGTCAGCAGCACGTTGTCGAGCCCGACCAGCGGCGCGGGCGGCAGCGGCTCGCTCTCGTAAACATCGAGCCCCGCGCCTGCAAGACGGCCTTCGCGCAGCGCCGCAGCGAGCGCCTCGGTGTCGACCACGCTGCCGCGCGAGATGTTGACCAGGAAACCCTGCGGCCCCAGCGCATCGAGGACGGCGGCATTCACCAGGTGCCGCGTGCCCGCGCCGCCCGGTGTCGCGATCACCAGGATGTCGGCCCATTCGGCCAGCGCCCGCACGCTGTCGAAGTAGCGGTGGGCAACGTCCTCGCGCGGCTTGCGGTTGTGATAGCCGATCGCCATGTCGAAGCCCTCGGCCCGCCTGGCGATCTTCTGGCCGATGGTGCCCAGCCCCACGATGCCCAGGCGCTTGCCGGAGACGTTCGGCGGATGCGGAATCGTCTCGCGCCGTACCCCTTCGCGGCACAGCCGATCGAGCGTGCGGATGTGGCGCATGGCACCGATCAGCAGGCCGAAGGCATGGTCGGCCACGCAGTCGTCGTTGGTGCCTGCCCCGTTCGCGAGCGCGATGCCGCGCGCACGCGCCGCCTCCAGCGCGACGCCCTCGTAGCCGGCCCCCATGCAGCACACCAGCTCCAGCTTCGGCATCGCGGCGATCTCCGCGGCCGTGAGGCCGATCGAGCCGATGGTCAGCACCGCGCGGAAGCGCCCGCCCTGGGCGGCGATCAGCTCATCGCGTTCGGCCTGCGTCGGCACCGGCAGATAGGTCACGTCGTAGACCGCGGCGACCCGCGCCTGGTGGGCCTGCGACAGGCTGTTGAGGACCAACAGGGGAATCTTCTCTGACATTCTCGACATGCTCCTGAATCAAGGAAAAGGGGTTCACAGAACGGGCTCGGCCTCGAGCTTCTGCAAGCGCCACATCTGGGCGTACTTGCCCTGGCTTTCCAGCAACTGCGCATGGGTGCCGCGCTCGACGATCACGCCGCTCTCGAGCACCAGGATCTCGTGCGCGTCGACCACCGTCGACAGGCGGTGCGCGATCACCAGCGTGGTCTTGTTGCGCGCCGCGCTCTTGAGCTCCGACTGGATCGCCCGCTCGTTGGCCGAGTCCAGCGCCGAGGTGGCCTCGTCGAAGATCACGATCGGCGGGTTCTTGAGCAAGGTGCGCGCGATCGCCACCCGCTGCTTCTCGCCGCCCGAGAGCTTCAGCCCGCGCTCGCCGACCATGGTCTCGTAGCCCTTGGGCGTGTGGACGATGAAGTCGTGGATGCGCGCCGCCCGCGCGGCCTCCTCCACCTCCTCGCGGCTGGCGCCCGGCCGGCCATAGGCGATGTTGTATTCGACCGTGTCGTTGAACAGCACCGTGTCCTGCGGCACGATGCCGATCGCCTGCCGGACGCTGGCCTGCGTCACCTGCCGGATGTCCTCGCCGCCGATCGTGATGCGGCCCTGCTGGACGTCGTAGAAGCGGTAGAGCAGCCGCGCCAGCGTCGACTTGCCGGAGCCCGACGGTCCGACCACGGCCACCGTCTTGCCGGCCGGGATCTCGAAGCTCACGTGCTTCAGGATCGGCCGCGCCGCCTCGTAGGCGAAATTGACGTCCTCGAAACGCACCGTCGAATCATGGCCCGCCAGCGGCCGGGCCTCCGGCGCGTCGCGCACCTCGCGCTCCTTCTCGAGCAGCACGAACATCTTGTCGAGGTCGGTCAGGCTCTGCTTGATCTCGCGGTAGATCACGCCCAGGAAATTGAGCGGGATGTAGAGCTGGATCATGAAGGCGTTGACCATCACCAGGTCGCCCAGCGTCATGTGGCCGTCGACCACGCCCTGCGTGGCACGGTAGAGCATCGCCACCAGGCTGATCGCGATCAGGCACTGCTGGCCCGCGTTGAGCATGCTGAGCGTCGTCTGGCTCTTGACCGCCGCCTTGCGGTAGCGCTCCAGGCTGGCGTCGTAGCGTCCGGCCTCGAAGCCCTCGTTGTTGAAGTACTTGACCGTCTCGTAATTGAGCAGCGAATCGACCGCGCGGCTCTGCGCCACCGAGTCGAGCTCGTTCATGGTCTTGCGGAACTGGGTCCGCCACTCGGTCACGGTGACGGTGAAGACGATGTAGACCACCAGCGCCGCCAGCGTGATCCAGACGAAGCCTGAGTCGAACTTCACGCCCAGGATGGTCAGCACCAGCGTCAGCTCGATGATCGTCGGCACGATGCTGTAGAGCGACATCGAGATCAGCGAATGGACGCCGCGGGTGCCGCGCTCGATGTCGCGCGTCATGCCGCCGGTCTGGCGCTCCAGGTGGAAGCGCAGGCTCAGCGCATGCAGGTGCTGGAACACCTCCAGCGAGATGCTGCGCGCCGCGCCCTCGGTGGCCTTGGCGAAGACCAGCTCACGCAGCTCGTTGAAGACCGCGGTCGACAGCCGCAGCAGCCCGTAGGCGACCAGCAGCCCGACCGGCACCACCAGCAGCGCCGCGGCGCTGCCGGGCTTGATCGACATCGCGTCGACCAGGTTCTTGAGCAGGATCGGGACGCCGACGTTCGCGACCTTGGCCCCGACCATGAAGGCCAGGGCCGCCATGACGCGCCATTTGTAACGCCAGAGGTACGGAAACAGCCGCCGCAGCGTCGCCCAGTCGGATCGGTCGCTGCGGGCGGGCGTGCCCGCCGAGGTGGGGTGGGGAGAGGAAAGTGCTTCGCCGCTGCGGCGCATGGGAGACAATCGTGGCTGTTGTTTTCAGAAGGGTCTGACGACCCGACCCCAGATTGTGCCCATGTCCGCAGATTCCAGCGCCAACCTCCCCGCCACGCTCAAGAGCCTGCCGGCCGACATGGAGCTGGTGCTCAAGGTGATCCCCATGCCCGCCGACTGCAACGCCAATGGCGACATCTTCGGCGGCTGGGTCATGGCCCAGTGCGACCTGGCCGGTTCGGTGATTCCGGCGCGCTACGCCAAGGGCCGGATGGCGACCGTGGCGGTCAACGAATTCATCTTCAAGCAGCCGGTGCGGCTGGGCGACATCCTGTCGTTCTATTCGAAGCTGGTGCGCATCGGGCGCACCTCGGTCACGGTCACGGTCGAGGTCTTCGCCGAGCGCTTCCGGGCGCAGGGCGAATACATCAAGGTGACCGAAGCGACATTCACCTACGTCGCGATCGACGACGACGGGCGGCCGCGGCCGATCGAGAAAACTTGACGGCGTCCTACCGCCCCACGGCATAGCCCTGCATGCCGCGAGGGTTGGCGGCCGCACGAAGGATCAACCGGCCGCGAGCGTCCTGCTCGCGGCTGCAAGCCGACATGCGGCTCTCCGACCAAGGCTGCCCGACCCGCACACCGTGACCCGAATCGCGCAATTCCTGCACAACATCTTCCGAGAAACGAGACTCGAGCGTCAGCCGGTTCAAGATCGTCTCTCGCGGCCAGAACGATGACGGGAAATGGTCCACATGCCACGCAGGTGCATCGATCGCTTCCTGCAAGTTCATCCCGTGCACGGCATGTCGAAGGAAGAAGGCCGGCGACCATTGATCCTGCTGGTCCCCTCCCGGCGTTCCGAACACCATGTACGGTTCGCCGTCCCGCAGCGCCAGCGAGGGCGACAGCGACGTGCAGGGCATCACGCCTGGCGTCAGGGTGTTGGGGAGGCCTTCGTCGAGCCAGGTCATCTGCAGCCGGGTATTGATGGAGAAGCCGAGGCCCGGGATGACCGGACTCGAAGACAGCCACCCGCCTGAAGGCGTCGCCGCCACCATGTTGCCGTGCCGGTCGATCACGTCGATGTGGCAGGTGTCCCCGACGAACACCTCCCGCTCCAGCCATTCGCTGACCGGAGGAAGCGCTGCAAAGGTGGGCTCGCCGACACCGAAGCGGGTGTCGGCCGCAAGCAGCGTCCGCCGGGCGGCGTCCAGATCGGGCAAGCGCGGCGGCAGCCCCAGTGGGGCGCCCGGCTCGAGAGTCTGGCCAGCGCGGTCCGACACTTGCGCCCAGCGCTGGCGCAGGTAGTCATCCGACAGCAGTGCCAACTGGACGTCCCGCGAGGCACCGGGCGCGACCCCGTACCACGCGAGCCGATCCGCCAATGCCAGCTTGGCTGCTTCCGCGATGCGGTGAACGAAGCCCGCCGTGTGAGGCGCATGGTGCGCCAGATCCGCATGGCGAAGCATGCCGACCTGCTGCAGAAATGCGGGCCCTTGACTCCAGAAGCCACACTTCGCCAAGGTGTAGCGGCCGAAGTCCACGCAGAGAGGCGTTTCGATCGCAGGCGTCCAGCGCGCAAGGTCGTCGTAGCGCAGCAAGCCCCTGTGCTTCTCGCCGGTCGTGTCGCGGATCTCCTGCGTGCTGTAGTACCCGTCGATCTCGGATGCCACGAAGCCCTGGTACCAGCAACGAAGCGCCGCATCGATCACCTCGGCGCGGCTGCCCTCCTTCGCTTGCGCAGTCCGAAGAATGCGCTCCCAGGTCGAGGCCAGTTGCGGCAGCCGGAACAACGCGCCCGGCGTGGGCACCCGGCCGTCCGGAAGCCACACGGCGGCCGACGAAGGCCAGTGCTCGCGGAACAGGTCCTGCACTGCCGTAATGGCCTGCACCGCCCGCGGTATCAACGGAAAACCATCGCGGGCGTAGCCGATGGCGGGCGCCATCACGTCGGCGAGCGACCAGGTGCCTCGGTCCCTCAGCAACGTCAACCAGGCGCCGAAGGCACCCGGCACCGTCGCCGGCAGCAGCCCGATGCCAGGAACCTGTTCGAGGCCCATGCGCCGGAATGCATCGACCGTTGCCGCCTCCGGCGCAACGCCTTGGCCGCAGATCGACACCATGCTGCGCTCGCGCTCGTCCCACAGCAGGATCGGCGCCTCGCCACCGGGCCCGTTCAGATGCGGCTCGACCACCTGGAGCACGAAAGCGCCAGCCACTGCGGCGTCGAACGCATTTCCACCGCGCTCGAGAACCCCCATGGCCGTCTGCGAAGCCAGCCAGTGGGTGGAGGCGACGACGCCGAAGGTACCGACGATTTCCGGACGTGTGGTGAAGCTCATTGTCGATTCGATGGATTGGTATGGCGGGTGCCGCATCAAGAAAGCCTGAAGGCCTCGAGAGCCACCGCCGGCGTCGCAAGCAGCGCCAGCAGCCGTATCGAGACGACATCCCGAGGCGTCCACCTGGCCTGGGGCGTCAGCACGTTGAAGGTCGCGAAGCAGGCGCCATGTGGGTCGAGCAAAGGCACGTTGACCACCGACTGCAAGCCCAGGGAAGCAATCAACGCATGATCGCTGAAGGCCTCTTCGATGGCCGCGACACCCTCGCCGACGAATACCTCGCCACGTCCGAGCAGCTGAAGGGTCCAGGACGTCCATGACTTGCGCTTGCGCCCGGCGAGCGGGTAGGCGTCGACATCCGAGCTCCAGACGCGCTGAAGCTCCACGTCGTCTTCTCGCGCTTTCATCGCCGACCGGCCCGGCAGGCGATCGGTGCGCAGGTTGACGGTCAGCAGCCCCTCGCCAAGCAGCTCGCGGCGGGCGCCCTCGAGAATCTGCATCACCCCGGCGAAGTCGTGCGTCCGCGACAGCGCATCGCACAACGCTGCAGTCCTTTCGACAGGCAGCTCGAGAAGCAAGGTCGGCATCAATCCGCCTTGATGTTGAGATCGCGGATGATCTTGCCGTAACGTTCGGCATCGCGACGCAGCACGGAAGCGAACTGTTGCGGCGTCCCCTTGACGATCTCGACGCCGATGGAGTCCATTCGCGCGCGGATCGCCGGATCGGCCAACGCCCGATTCGCCGCGTCATTCAGTCGCTCGACGAGTTCCTTCGGCATGTTCGCGGGACCGAACAAGCCGTACCAGACCCCGAGCTCGTAGCCAGGCAGCGTTTCGGCAACGGTCGGCGTCTCTGGGAGCAACGACGAACGCTTGCCCTCCGTCACCGCGAGCAGATTGAGCTTTCCGGCCTTGACGTGTGGAAGCGTTTGAGTTCCGGCCGAAAAGAGCACTTGTGTCTGATTGCTCACGGTGTCGAGCACGGCGGGGGCGCCCCCCTTGTAGGGCACATGAAGCATCTCGATGCCGGCAGCCTTTTCGAACAGCACCGCGCTCAGGTGGTTCGTCGACCCGCCGCCCGCGCTCGCATAGGCCAGTTTGCCGGGATTGGCCTTTGCGTATGCAATCAGTTCCGCCACGTTCTTTGCCGGGACCGACGGGTTGACCACCAGCGTGTTCACCACGTTGGCAAGCTGCGCGATCGGAGTGAAGTCTTCCACGCCCTTGAAAGGCATCGACATCATCGCCGGGTTCATGGCGTGCGTGCTCATTGAACCCACGAGCAGCGTATAGCCGTCGGGCCTGGCTTTGGCGACCATGTTGGACCCGATGTTTCCGGAAGCGCCCGCCCGGTTGTCGACGATGACCGGCTGGCCCAGGGACCGGCTCAGTTGCTCCGCCAGCGAGCGGGCGAGGATGTCGGTCGATCCACCCGCTGCCCATGGGACGATCAGCGTGATCGGCCGCTCGGGGAACGCGGCGCAAGCGACGGAAGCAAGACCCGCCAGGGCCAGCGCGGCCAGGCCGCGACGAATACGAGAGATCATTTTCTACGCCTACGAAGGATCGGGAGAATCCGAAAAGTGTAGAGCGTCGAATAGCAAAAATAGAATATCTTTGCATCGATGCATGCATTCGACTCTATGTCTCAACCCGTCCCTCTCGCGCCTCGTCTCGAGAACCGATTGAAGATCCGGCACTACGCGTTACTGCTGGCCTTCGACCGGCATCGTTCGGTGACAGCGGTCGCAAAGCAGCTCTCCTTGAGTCAACCCACGGTGACCAGGGCCCTCGCAGACATAGAGAACATCTTCATGCAGCCGCTCTTCCTGCGTACCCGGCGCGGCCTGGAGCCCACCGCCGCGGGCGAGGTCGTGGTCGCCAGGGCAAGGCTCGCCATCGCGGACAACGAGGCGCTGGTCAAGGAGCTCGATGGGGTGCGCGAAGGACGTCAGGGAAGGCTGCGCATCGGGCTCATCCCCTACGTCTCGCCACCGGCGCTGGACGCCCTGTGGAAACATCTGTTCGACTTGCGCCCGCGGCTGCTGCTGCACGCCCAAGAGGACACCACGGCCCCGCTCCTGCAAGCATTGCGCGAACGAGCGCTGGACTGCGCGATCTGCCGCTTCTCCGGCGCAAGCACGGAGGACGATCTCGAACAGGTGCTGCTGTACCAGCAACAGGCACACCTGATCGTGGCTCGCCCGAGTGCCGGTCCATTGATGCGGCACGCCCACGCCCCGCTCGATATCGATCAGCTCTCGGAGATGGACTGGATATTCCCGCCGACGCACACGCCGATTCGACAGTTGATCGACGCGATATTCTCGGCAGCCGGGCAGCGTGCTCCGGTGCCCGCCCTGGAGGCCTATGCGGTAGCCACGATCTCGTCCGCGCTGAGCCAGATGCCCCGAGGCGTCACGGTTCTCCCGAGCGATGTGGCCCGGGCGGTAGCAGCCGGAGGCGCCGCGGAGATGCTGCCGGAGCCCCTGCCATGGAACCTGCCCCCGGTGGGCCTGGCGTGGTTGAAGGGTGCCCCCAAGGCGAAGATCTGCGCCAAGCTGAGCACGGCAATTCGAGATCGGCTGAACGACTCGGGGCAGGCGCACTGACGCGCCCGGGACGGCGGGCACGCCGCCCCAGCACCGCTCAGACCTTCGAAAAATCCGGCTTGCGCTTTTCCATGAAGGCCGTGAAGGCCTCGCGCGCCGCCGGTTCGCGCAGCATCCGGCCGAAACTCTGGCCCTCCTCGCCCATGCGCTCGAGCAGCGCGGGCTGCTGCGACTTCTTCATGAGGCGCTTGGTCTCGATCAGGGCGGTCAGCGGCTTGGCCGCGAGCTTGCGGGCTTGCGCCTGGGCGATGGCATTGGCTTCGGTCGGCGGCACCACGCGGTTGACCAGTCCCACCTCGAGCGCCGCCTCGGCCATGAAGGGCTCGCCCAGTAGCAGCGCCTCGGCCGCGCGGTGGTAGCCGAACATCTGCGGCACCAGCAGGCTGGACGCAGCCTCGGGGCACAGGCCCAGGTTGACGAAGGGCATCGAGAAGGCCGCGTTGTCGCCGGCGTAGACCAGGTCGCAATGGAACAGCATCGTGGTGCCGATGCCCACCGCCGGACCGCACACCGCCGCCACGATCGGCTTCGGAAAGGTGGCGATGCCGCGCAGGAAGCGGAACACCGGCGACTCCTGGGTCGAGGGCGGCTGGTTGAGGAAGTCGCCGATGTCGTTGCCGGCACTGAAGATCGTGGCGTCGCCCTGGATCAGCACCGCGCGCACCGCGCCGTCCTGCTCGGCCTGGGCCAGCGCATCGGCCAGTTCGCCGTACATCGCGCTGGTGATCGAGTTCTTCTTGTCGAGGCGGTTGAAGGTCAGGGTCATCACACCGGCTTCGGTGTGGACGAGGATGTCGCTCATGGGAGGTCCTTGGAAAAAACGAGGGGATCAGGCCGCCGCCGGGCGGGGCCCACGGTCAGGCCAGGGCTTCTCGAACGAAATCGAGCCGGTCCTGGCCCCAGAACATCTGGTCGCCGACGAACATGGTCGGCGCGCCGAAGATGCCGCGCTGCACGGCTTCTTCGGTGTTGGCCTTGAGCCGGTCCTTGACCGCCTGGTCATTGGCCAAGGCCAGCAGCTGGGCCGCGTCGAAGCCGGCCGCCTGCAGCACGGCGCCGACGGTCGCGGCATCGTTGAGATTCTGCGGCTCGACCCACATCGCGTGGTAGACGGCATCGACGTACGCGCGAAAGCGCTCGGGCTCGCGCATCTGCAGGCCGGTGGCGCCGCGCATCAGCAGCAGCGTGTTGATCGGGAAGTTCGGGTTGTGCCTGAAGGGCACGCCGTAGCGCGCGGCGAAACGCTTCAGGTCGGCGTTCATGTAGGGCCGCTTGGCCGGGACCTCGGCCGGCGAGCGGTTGCCGGTGGCCTGGAACACGCCGCCCAGCAGCATCGGCTTCCAGACCAGCGCAGCGCCCGTGTCGGCGCACAGGTGCGGCAACTGCGTGTAGGCCAGGTAGGCGGCCGGGCTGCCGAAGTCGAAATAGAAATCGACGGATTTCGTCGTCATGCGTGTCTCCTTGTGCTGCCGTTCATTGTCGCGGCAGGGCACTCATTCCTTGAAGTAGACGATCTGGTTGCTGGTGGCCAGCAGCGCGCCCGACTCGCTCCAGAGCTGCGCCGCCTGGTCGAAGTAGCCGTTGCTGAACTGCTGCCCGGTGGCCCGGCCCAGCAGGTAGCCGGTGCCGACCTCGGCCAGTACCGCGCCGTCGGTGTGGAAGTAGGTCGTGATCGACACGGTGCCGATCGGCACCGGCTTGGCGCGCCGCAGCCAGACGCGCGGGTAGAAGGTGTCGCTGAGCGCCATGAGCGCCGCGAAGTCGAGCGGCCGGGGTTCGGCGTCGCGGATCCACATGCGCGTCTCGCTGGCCTCGCCGCTGCCGTCCCATTCGGTCGGGATCGATCCGATGATCGGCCGCATCTCGTACTGGCCGAGCCAGGCGGCCCGGGCCGGCCCGATGCTCGTGCGCTCGATCGCCGCCGGCGGCGGTGCCTCGGGCTTCGGCAGGTCGCTGGTGCCCCAGGTCTCGCGCCGGACCGCGGTGACCGCGGTGCCGGTGGTGGTCACGTGCGGCCTGCCGTCGGCGCCGGCCTGCGACATCTGGATCGTCCAGTGCTGGGTCGAGCGGTTGGTGCGCACCGGCACGGCGAGCACCTCGAAGGCGCCCTCGCCGACCGCGGCCGCATAGTTGACCGTGACGGCGACCGGCTCGCCAAGCAGGTCGGGATGGCGCAGCACGGCCTGCAGCATCACGGCGGCGGTGGTGCCGCCGAAGGGGCCGACCATGTTCCAGTAGTCCGGGCTCGTGGCACCGGTGAAGCACCCCGCCTGGATATCGCTGTGCTCCAGGTCGAGGGCCTTGTCGAGGGGGTGTGTCTTCATGGGCGCAGTGTGCCTCCGTGAGGGCCGGTCACGCAGTCGTGTGCGGGACGTTCCGGGCGGGCGCCGTCAGCGCCGCCAGGTCGTGCAGGCTGTCGGCCACCCTCGGCCACAGGCTCTGGCTGAACTGCTCGCGAAACAACCCGAAATGGCCGATCCGCCGGGCCTGCACATCCGCGGGCGCAATACGCTGCAGCGCGCTGGGTGCACCGCTGTAGAAGCTCAGCAGGCTTTGCGTGCCCTCCAGCGTCATCAGTTCGTCATCTGTCATCGACAGCGCCAGCACCGGGAAGCGGACCTTGCCGAAGCTTCGAACGGCCGCTTCGCCCTCGGCGCCCATGCCGTAGCGAGGATCGAGGCACCAGCGGCGCCATTGCAGGATCACGCCGCGCGGCAGGTCGCCGACCTTGCGCAGCCGGGTGCCGGGGAAGTAGCCCCAGATTCGCGTCGCCAGCGGCACCAGGAGATACCAGAAGTAAAGGACGCTACGCTTCAGACGCGGCGCGTTCTCGCGCCAGTAGCCGCTGCCGGCGGCGACGCTGATCAGGCCATCGACCTGCTGCGGACGCTGCAGAAAGCCCGGCAGCTGGGCGCCCAGGCTGTGGCCCAGCAGATAGAGCGGAATGTCGCGCCCACCCGCCTTGGCCGCATCGATCACGGCCTCGTAGTCCCGCGCCCAGTCGAAGAGGTCGGCCTCGAATCCGCGCAGCGAGGCGGCCGCATCGGCCGGGCGAGACTCCCCGCAGCCGCGGTAGTCGAAGGTCCAGACCCGCAGGCCCTGTTGCCCGAGCCAGCGTGCGAAAGGCTCGTAGAAGGCCTGTCGCACGCCCATCGCGCCGCCGATCACCACGCTGGCGCGCGGCGCTCCGTCCGGCTCATAGAGGCGCACGGCGATCCGCACGCCCTCGTCGACCTGCAGGCTGCGGTGCTCCATCTCAGACCCGCTCGAAGATCCCCGCCGCGCCCTGGCCCATGCCCACGCACATCGTGACCATGCCGTACTTGAGCTTCTTGCGCTGCAGCGCGTGGATCACGGTCGCCGAGCGGATCGCGCCGGTGGCGCCGAGCGGATGGCCCAGCGCGATCGCGCCGCCCATCGGATTGACCTTGGCCGGATCGAGCCCCAGCGTGTTGATCACCGCCAGCGACTGCGCAGCGAAGGCCTCGTTGAGCTCGAACCAGTCGATCGCGTCCTGCGTCAGGCCGGCATAGCGCAGCGCCGCCGGGATCGCCTCGATCGGGCCGATGCCCATGATGTGCGGCGGCACGCCCTTGCTGGCGAAGCTCACGAAGCGCGCCAGCGGCTTCAGGTCGTACTGCTTGCAGGCCTTCTCGCTGGCCAGGATCAGCGCGCCGGCGCCGTCCGAGGTCTGCGAGCTGTTGCCGGCCGTGACCGAGCCGCGGGCCGCGAACACGGTGCGCAGCTTGGCCAGGCCTTCGAGCGTGGTGTCGGGGCGCGCGCCTTCGTCGAGACTGACGATGCGGCTCCTGGCCTTCGACTCGCCGGTGGCAAGATCGGGCGTGCGGTCCGTGACTTCGATCGGCGTGATCTCGTCGGCGAACTCGCCGGCCTGCTGGGCGGCCAGCGCCCGGCGGTGCGATTCGAGCGCGAAGGCGTCCTGCGCCTCGCGGCTCACCTTCCACTGCTGGGCCACCTTCTCGGCCGTGAGGCCCATGCCGTAGGCGATGCCGACGTCGCCTTCGCGCTCGAAGATGGAGGGCGACAGCGAGGGCGAGTTGCCCATCATCGGCACCATGCTCATGCTCTCGACGCCGGCGGCGATCATGACTTCGGCCTCGCCGACGCGGATGCGGTCGGCCGCCATCTGCACCGCCGACAGGCCCGAGGCGCAGAAGCGGTTGACCGTGATGCCGCCGATGCTGTTGGGCAGGCCGGCGAGCACGGCGCCGATGCGCGCCACGTTGAGGCCCTGCTGCGATTCGGGAATCGCGCAGCCGCAGATGATGTCCTCGATCGCCTTCGGATCGAGCCCGGGCACGGCCGCCAGCGCCGCCTTCAGCGTGGTCGCGAGCAGGTCGTCGGGGCGGTAGTTGCGGAAGTAGCCGCGGTGCGACTTGCCGATCGGCGTGCGGGTGGCGGAGACGATGTAGGCGTCTTGTACTTGCTTGCTCATGGTGTCTGTCCTTAGTTGCGCACGGGCTTGCCGGTGCTGAGCATGCCCATGATGCGTTCCTGCGTCTTGGGGTGCACGATGAGCGAGCAGAACGCCTTGCGTTCCAGCGCCATCAGGTATTCCTCGGTGACCAGCGAGCCGGCATCGATGTCGCCGCCAGTGACCACTTCGGCGATCAGGCCCGCGATGTGGAAGTCGTGCGCGCTGATGAAGCCGCCGTCGCGCATGTTGACCAGCTGGCCCTTGATGGTGGCGGCGCCGCTGCGGCCCGCAACCTTGAACTGGCGGCGCAGCGGCGGGCGCCAGCCGGCGTCGGCCATCGCCTTGGCCTGCTGCAAGGCCACGTACAGCAGCTCGTCCTTGTTCGGCACCACGACATCGCTGTCGAGCAGGTAGCCGAGCTTCTTCGATTCGAGCGCGCTGGTGCCGACCTTCGCCATGGCCGCGGCGGTGAAGCCTTCGGTCAGGAAGGGCAGCAGGTCGCTGCCGGTCGATGCGGCCGCGTTCTCGGCCGCGCGGCGCGCGATGTAGGTCAGGCCGCCGGCACCGGGGATCAGGCCCACGCCCACTTCCACCAGGCCGATGTAGCTTTCCATCGCGGCGACACGCTTCGCCGAATGCACCGCCAGTTCGCAACCGCCGCCGAGCGCCATGCCGCGCACGGCGGACACCACCGGCACGCTGGCGTAGCGGATCTTGAGCATGACGTTCTGCAGCTCCTGCTCCGCGCCTTCGACCGCGCCGATGCCGGCGACCACGAAGGCCGGCAGCATCGCCTGCAGGTCGGCGCCGACCGAGAACATCTCGTCGGGCGACCAGATCACCATCGCCTTGTATTCCTTCTCGGCCAGCTCGACGCCGGCCGCCAGGGCCTCGGCGACGTCCGGGCTGATGGCGTGCATCTTCGAATGGATGCTGGCGATCAGCACCTCGCCGTCGAGCGTCCAGAGGCGCACGTCGCCCTCGTCCTGGACCGTGGTGCCGGCCTTGTTGGCATCGGGCGCATCGGCGCCGAGCACGCTCTCGGGGAACAGCTGGCGCTCATGCACCGGCAGCTTGCGGGCGGCGACGAAGGTGTTCTTTGAAGCGCTCCACGAACCCGCTGGCGTGTGGACACCACCGGCTTCGGCCACCGGTCCTTCGAACACCCACTTGGGCAGCGGTGCGGTGGACAGCGCCTTGCCCGCATCGATGTCTTCCTGGATCCACGTCGCGACCTGCGTCCAGCCGGCTTCCTGCCAGAGCTCGAACGGGCCCTGCTTCATGCCGAAGCCCCAGCGCATCGCGAAGTCGATGTCGCGCGCGCTCTCGGCGATGGTCGCCAGGTGCACCGCGGCATAGTGGAAGCTGTCGCGCAGGATCGCCCACAGGAACTGGCCTTGCGCGCCTTCGCTCTCGCGCAGCAGCTTCAGGCGCTGCGCCGCCGGCTTCTTGAGCATGCGGCCATAGACCTCGTCGGCCTTGTCGCCCGAGGGCACGTACTCGCCCTTGGCCAGGTCGAAGCGCAGGATGTCGCGGCCGGCCTTCTTGAAGAAGCCGGCCTTGGTCTTCTGGCCCAGGTTGCCCAGTTCGAGCAGCTTGGCGAGCACCGGCGGCGTCGCGAAGTTGGCGTAGAACGGATCGCTCTTCTCGTCGAGGTTGTCCTGCAGCGTCTTGACCACGTGGGCCATCGTGTCGAGGCCCACCACGTCGGCGGTGCGGAAGGTGCCCGAGCTCGCGCGGCCGAGCTTCTTGCCCGTGAGATCGTCCACCACGTCGGGCGTGAGGCCGAACTTCTCGACTTCCTTCAGCGTGGCCAGCATGCCGGCGATGCCGACCCGGTTGGCGATGAAGTTGGGCGTGTCGTGCGCCCGCACCACGCCCTTGCCGAGCGCGCTGGTGACGAAGGTCTCGAGCTGGTCGAGCACTTCGGGCTCGGTGGTCGGCGTGTTGATCAGCTCGACCAGGAACATGTAGCGCGGCGGATTGAAGAAGTGGATGCCGCAGAAGCGCGGCTTGAGCGCCTCGGGCAATGCCTCGCTGAGCTTGGTGATCGACAGGCCCGAGGTGTTCGATGCCAGGATCGCGTGCTTGGCGACGTGCGGCGCGATCTTCTTGTAGAGATCGAGCTTCCAGTCCATGCGCTCGGCAATGGCTTCGATCACGAGGTCGCATTCGCCAAGCTTGGCCAGGTCGTCTTCGTAGTTGGCCTGCTCGATCAGCCCGGCATCGGCCACGTCGGCCAGCGGCGCGGGCTTGAGCTTCTTGAGGTTGTCGATGGCGCGCATGACGATGCCGTTCTTCGGGCCTTCCTTGGCGGGAAGATCGAACAGCACGACCGGCACGCGCACATTGACGAGGTGGGCCGCGATCTGCGCGCCCATCACGCCGGCGCCGAGCACGGCGACCTTTTTCACTTGGAATCTGGACATGGTGATTTGCTTCTTGATGCGGAACACGCGTGCTTACTGCACACGCATCCAGGTTTGGGTGCGCCAGAACGGGCCCAGGTAGCCGCGCACTTCGAGCTTCTTGCCGCCGTCGACCGGCGTGAAGCTGGCGCGGTATTCCTTGCCGTTCTCGGGGTCGAGGATCCGGCCGCCTTCCCAGACGTCCTTGCCCTCGGCCTTCTTGCCGCCGCGGATGATCTCCAGCCCGGCGATCGGCTTGCCCTTGCGCTCGTCGGTGCACTCGTCGCACGCCGCGTCGGGCTTGGCATCCTTGCGCAGCGTCTTCTCGATGCGGCCGGCCAGCGCGCCGCCCGATTCGGCGATGCGGATCTCGGCTTTCGATTCGCCGGTCTTGTCATCGACGCTGCGCCAGACGCCCACCGGGGTCATCTGGGCCATGGCGGAGGCGGCCGAGGCCGCCAGGGCGATCGCTGCGAGCAGGGCTTTCATGGCGTTCAGGCCAGTGCGGCGTCGGTGTTCATCAGCGGCGCGCTGCCGGCACGCGCGGTGCGCATCAGCGTCGCGGTCTCGGGGAACAGCTTGGCGAAGTAGAAGCGCGCGGTCTGCAGCTTGGCGACATAGAACGGGTCGGTGTTGCCGGCCGCGATCTCGCGCAGCGCGGTGCGCGCCATCAGCGCGAACATGTAGCCGAACACGAAGTGGCCCGCGACGCGCAGGTAGTCCACCGCGGCGGCGCCGACTTCGTCGGGGTTCTGGAAGCCCTTGAAGCCGATCTCGGTCGTGAACTTGGTGAGCTGCTCGCCCAGCACCGCCACCGGCGTGATGAACTCGCTCATCTTCTCGTTGACGCCCTCTTCTTCCACCAGCTTGCCCACCAGCTTGCCGAACTTCTTCAAGGTCGCGCCGTTGTTGCCGAGGATCTTGCGGCCCAGCAGGTCCAGCGACTGGATGGTGTTGGTGCCTTCGTAGATCATGTTGATGCGGTTGTCGCGCACGAACTGCTCCATGCCCCATTCCTTGATGAAGCCGTGGCCGCCGAAGACTTGCATGCAGGCGTTGGTCGCGGTGTGGCCGTTGTCGGTCAGGAAGGCCTTCACGATCGGCGTCAGCAGGGCGACGATCTCGCCCGAGTCCTTGCGCACCTTCTCGTCGGGGTGGTTGTGCTCCTTGTCGAGCAGCAAGGTACAGTAGATCGCCATTGCACGGCCGCCTTCAGCATAGGCCTTGGCGGTCATCAGCATCTTGCGCACGTCGGGGTGGACGATGATCGGATCGGCGTCCTTGTCCTTGGCCTTGACGCCCGACAGCGAGCGCATCTGGGTGCGGTCCTTGGCATAGGCCAGCGCGTTCTGGAATGCGACTTCGGTCAGGCCCAGCGACTGGTTGCCGACGCCCAGGCGGGCTGCGTTCATCATCACGAACATCGCCGCCAGGCCCTTGTTGGGCTGGCCGACCAAGGTGCCGGTGGCGCCTTCGATCACGATCTGAGCGGTGGCATTGCCGTGGATGCCCATCTTGTGCTCGAGGCCGGCGCAGAAGATGCCATTGCGGCTGCCGAGCGAACCGTCGGCGTTGACGTTGAACTTGGGCACCACGAACAGGCTGATGCCCTTGCTGCCCTTGGGCGCGTCCGGCAGGCGGGCCAGCACCAGGTGGATGATGTTGTCGGCCATGTCGTGCTCACCGGCCGAGATGAAGATCTTGTTGCCGGTGATCTTGTAGGTGCCGTCGGGCTGCGGTTCGGCCTTGGTGCGCAGCAGGCCCAGGTCGGTGCCGCAATGGGGCTCGGTGAGGCACATGGTGCCGGTCCACTCGCCCGAGGTGAGCTTGGGCAGGTAGGTCTTCTTCTGCTCGTCGGTGCCGTGTGCGGCCAGCGCCTCGTAGGCGCCGTGCGACAGGCCCGGGTACATCGTCCAGGCCTGGTTGGCCGAGTTGAGCATCTCGTAGACGCACTGGTTGACCACATAGGGCAGGCCCTGGCCGCCGTAGGCCGGGTCGCAGGACAGCGCGGCCCAGCCGCCTTCGACGAACTTGGCGTAGGCATCCTTGAAGCCCTTGGGCGTCTTCACCTCGTGCGTGGTCTTGTCGAGCACGCAGCCTTCTTCATCGCCGCCGATGTTGAGCGGGAAAGTGACTTCGGAGGCGAACTTGCCGCCTTCTTCGAGGATCGCGTTGATCGTGTCCGCATCGACCTCGGCATGCTTGGGCATCGCCTTGAGTTCGTCGGTGATGTTGAACACTTCGTGCATCACGAACTGCATGTCGCGCAGGGGCGGGGTGTAGGCGGGCATCGGTGGGTCTCCGGAAAGATGAAGAGAAGAAAAAGAAAACGAAAAAAGGTCGTCCGCTCGCCTCAGCGCACGGTCTTGAGGCGGCGGGCCGGCGGGGCCTTGGCGGCCGGCGCGGCGTCGGTGGCGCTGCGCGCCAGGATGTTGTCGAAGCCGGCATTGGCACGGGCCAGCGAATCGGGCGAGCGCAGGAAGCGGGCTTCGTAGTGCAGCGCGAGGATCAGCGCATGGATCTCGAAGGCGATCTGCTTGGCGTCGGCGTCCGAGCGCAGGTGGCCTTCGGTCTGGGCCTGCAGCACGGCACGGTACATCGCTGCCAGCCAAGTGTTGACCGAGTCGGCCAGGGCGTCGCGCACCGGGCCCGGGCGGTCGTCGAACTCGACCGCGCCGCTGATGTAGATGCAGCCCGAATCGATCTCGGCCGAGGTGCGCTTCATCCAGTTGGCGAACATCGCGCGCAGCCGCGGCAGGCCGCGCGGGGTGCTCATGGCGGGGTAGAACACCTCCTGCTCGAAGCGCTGGTGGTATTCGCGCACCACCGAGATCTGCAGCTCTTCGCGCGAGCCGAAGTGGGCGAAAACGCCCGACTTGCTCATCTGCGTGACCTCGGCCAGGGCGCCGATCGACAGGCCTTCGAGCCCGATCTGGGCCGCGAGATTGAGCGCCGCGTCGATGATGACGGCCTTGGTCTGCTGACCCTTGGCGGGCGCGCGGGAAGGCTTGGCGGGAACGGCGGTGTCGGACATCGGGGGGCAGGAGGAATAAAACGAACGGTCGTGCTATTTTGCAGGAGTTCGGGGGGTTCTGGAAATGCAAAGACCCGCGACTATTGCGGGTCTTTGCATTGTCCCGGCGCGCACGGATGCCTGCCCTCAAGGGCAGGTCAAGCAGCCCTCCAGGCCCATATGCCGCCGCGCCCCAGGGGCCGGTCATGCTGACCATGCGCTACTGCCTGCCCAAGCCGGAGCTGCTCAGCGGGCAGTAGAAGTCGCCCGTCGTGCGCGCGGCTCCTCACGATGGCGGCGCTGTGCGCCCCCCTGATGATGTCGGGCGCAGCCGCCCAGGCGACGGTGGCACCTGCCGAGGCGCGGGCGGTGCGGTGGCGAAGGTGACACTCTCGTCCAACGCCTGTTCGGCGCGCGCGCGGATCTGAAGAACGACTACTGGCTGCCGGCCCCTGGCGGTCCCTACAGTGCCGTGGGTCGCATCTATGGCCCTGGCAAGGAGGCGATGAACGGCACCTGGAAGCTGCCGCCGCTGGTGCCAGTGGGGGAGATGTAGCGCTTCGTCTTGGCGTCGGCCGCGCTTTTGGCTGCGGCAGTTACCGCGCTTGGCCGACTGTAGCCTCGGCTCGCCTGGCGCTAACGCCGCTTCTTGAACCGTTTGACGATGCGATTGCCAGCAAGCCCCAGTGCGGCACGAGCGAGTGCATCAGCTTCACTGTTGCGATGGCGCGGTATCCACATCAGGGTTGCCTCGTCGAACGAATCGAGCAGTGCTCGCGCTTCTTCGAACAACGAAGCAAGCCGGGGAATCGGCTTCGCTGTGCTGCTGCCGACCTGTTCGACAACGACACTGTTGTCGCAGTGAATGAGCAGCGTGCTCGCCCCACGCGATTTCAGTTCCCGAAGCGTCGCCAGCAGAGCTCTGAGCTCCGCCTCGTTGTTGCAGCCGTTCTCATGCGCCGCTTGCGACAGCGTGTGGCGCGTTCCATCAGGCTCGGTAAGCACCGCTCCAAGGCCCATGCGACCGGGGTTGGGCACGGCGCTCCCGTCGCAGTAGGCAAACCAAGGGTTCATGTGTGTTGTCCGCTCTCGACGCCGCTTCGCAGCAACCACGCCGCAGTGCATCACCTTCCGCGCCGCATGAATCGCCTTCTCTACCCTGTGGATACGCCGCCCCATCTCTGCGTTGACCAACTCCATCAAGGCCGTCAACTCACGCGCAGTATGCCAGCGAGGCCCGCCATCGGCGCGAGCCCTCAGCCCGCGACCAACACGCAGCAGTGCGCATGATCGATGATGCGCTTGGCCAGAGATACCTCGGCAAGTCGACTCAGCAGCGGGCGCTTGCGGTGGCCGATGACGATCAGATCCGCACCCCATCGATCCGCGACGGCGACGATCTGTTCGGAGCACGGGCCCTCGACAACCTCCAGTTCGAGATCGACGTGTGCTTCTGCACCCTTCTCGCGAAGCCGTTGGAGGTAGGCCCAGCATTGCTCGCGCCCCCTGTCGAGGGAGGCGTGGGTCTCCACCTCCGCGGACCATGCGACGGCCACGACGTGAAGTGGCGCATGGGCTTGCCGTGCGACCTCCACTGCGCGCTCGAACGCGAGGTCCGAGGGCTTGGTCCCGTCGTAGGCGAGGAGAATCTTGCTGAACATGGGGCGCCTCCTTTCTGGCTCGCCAGCGCTCGACAGCGTGTGGCCGCGTGGGCCGGCCGCCACGTCCTCCACCGCTTCGAGCACTCCATCGTAGCGCCAGCCCGCGTTCTGGGCACGAGGCGTGACGCCGTCACGCTTGACGCCTCTTGCCCAGCGTCGCAGCCGGTCCCAGACTGCCATCGAGGCCTCCTGCGCCAAGCCTCCGAGCCTCAGATCGACCGCTGATCGACACGGCGAGAGAGCGCCGCCGCGCTCTCCTTGCGCTCGCTGTACCGATCGACCAGATAGCTGCTGACATCGCGCGTCAGCAGCGTGAACTTGAAGAGCTCTTCCATCACGTCCACGATCCGGTCGTAGTAGCTCGACGGTTTCATCCGGCCAGCCTCGTCGAACTCCAGGAAGGCCTTGGCAACCGACGACTGGTTGGGGATGGTCAGCATGCGCATCCAGCGCCCGAGCACGCGCATCTGGTTCACCGCGTTGAAGGATTGCGAGCCGCCCGAGACCTGCATGACGGCCAGCGTCTTGCCCTGCGTGGGGCGCACGGCGCCCAGGGCCAATGGAATCCAGTCGATCTGGGCCTTCATGATGCCGGTCATCGCGCCGTGCCGCTCCGGGGAGGTCCATACCATGCCCTCAGCCCACCGGGCGAGCTCACGCAGTTCCTGGACCTTGGGGTGACTGTCCGGCTCGCTGTCCGGCAGCGGCAGACCGGCGGGGTTGAAAACCTTGACCTCACCGCCCATGGCCTCCAGCAGCCGGGCCGCCTCGAAGGTGACCAGGCGGCTGTAGGAGCGTTCGCGCAGCGAGCCATAGAGCATCAGGAAGCGCGGCTTGTGGCGCGAAGGTTCGCGCACGCCCAGGCGCTCGGGCGTCGGTGGGTCGAGCAGTTCGGCATCAAGGGCCGGGAAGAGAGCGGGCGATCCGAGATGAGTGGCGTCGGGCATATCGTCGGGACTCAGTTTGCAGCTTGCCCGGCTTCGTACCAGCCCTGGGTGCGGTTCACCACCGCGACGACCGCGAGCATCACGGGCACCTCGATGAGGACGCCGACCACGGTGGCCAGCGCAGCGCCGGACTGGAAGCCGAACAGGCTGATGGCCGTGGCCACCGCCAGTTCGAAGAAGTTGCTCGCGCCGATCAGCGCCGAGGGTCCGGCCACGCAGTGCTTCACTCCGAGCTTTCTGTTGAGCAGGTAGGCAAGACCCGAGTTGAACACCACCTGGACAAGGATCGGCACCGCCAGCAGCGCGATGACCAGGGGCTGGTCCAGGATGGCCTCGCCCTGGAACGCGAACAGCAGGACCAGGGTCAGCAACAGCGCCGAGATGGACAGCGGGCCCAGCCTCGCGGCCACGGCCTGGAAGTGCCCGACGCCGCGGCGCAGAAGCGCCTTGCGCCAGAGCTGCGAGATGACGACCGGCACCACGATGTAGAGGCCCACCGAGACCAGCAGCGTGTCCCATGGAACCGCGATCGAGGAAAGGCCGAGCAGCAATGCGACGATGGGTGCGAAGGCAATCACCATGATGGCGTCGTTCAGGGCGACCTGCGACAGCGTGAAGTACGGGTCGCCCTTGCAGAGCTGGCTCCACACGAACACCATGGCCGTGCAGGGCGCGGCGGCGAGCAGGATGAGCCCGGCGACGTAGCTGTCGAGCTGCTCGGCGGGCAGGTAGGGCGCGAAGACATGGCGGATGAAGATCCAGCCGAGCAGCGCCATCGAGAATGGCTTGACCGCCCAGTTGATGAACAGCGTGACGCCGATGCCGCGCCAGTGCGAAGCGACCTGGCCGAGGGCACCGAAGTCGATCTTCAGCAGCATCGGAATGATCATCACCCAGATGAGCAGGCCCACCGGGACGTTGACCTTCGCCACTTCGAGGCTGGCGACCGCTTTGGAGACACCGGGGAGCAGTTGACCGAGGGCGATGCCGACAACGATGCACAAGGCAACCCACACTGTCAGGTAGCGCTCGAAGAAGCCGATGGCGGGCTTGGCGGGCGCCGCCGCGGCGAGGGTAGAGGTGGTCATCAGTTCTTCGAAATGCGGGTGAGCGCGGCCTGCAGCTCGGCCTGGCTCAGGTCGGCGAGCGGCAGCGCCAGCAGTTGCAGCATGCGGTACCCGATGGCCTGGCGCGTGAGTTCGAATGCGACGGCCTTGTCGGCTTCGGGCGCGTTGGATGGGTCCGGGTAGCCCCAATGGACCTTCACCGGACTGCCCGGCCAATAGGGGCACTGTTCGGCCGCCGCGCTGTCGCACACGGTGATGACGATGTGCATCTGCGGTGCCGAGTCCCCGGTGAATTCGTCCCAGCTCTTGCTTCGATAGCCCTGGACGTCCATCCCTGCGGCCTGGAGCGCCACCAGCGCAAGAGGATTGATGCGGCCGCTCGGCGCGCTGCCCGCGCTGAACGCTCGCACGTCTTTTCCGAGCAGCTGGGCCCAGTGGTTGAGCATGCCCTCGGACAGCACGCTGCGCGCCGAGTTGTGGGTGCAGAGGATGAGTACGTTGAGGGTCATGGCGGTGTCAGCACTTGCAGGCATCGGCGGCCGTCTCCACCGCGCAGGCGGCACCCTGGCAGCAGTTGTCGGTGAGGTAGCCCAGCAACGCGTTCATGTTGTCGTACGCGGCGCGATAGATGAGGTGGCGGCTGGCGCGCTCTTGCGTCACCAGGCCCGAGCCCGCCAGCTCCTTCAGATGAAAGGAGAGCGTGGCGGGAGCGACGCCCAGCGCCTCCTGGATGACGCCCGGCGTCAGGCCGCTCTGCCCGGCCACGACCAGCGCCCGAAACACTTCGAGGCGCAATGGGTGCGCAAGGGCCGCCAGTGCTTGAACGACTTCTTTTGATTCCATTATTCGAGAATAATCGAATGATCGTTTTCGGTCAAGACGCGTGCAGCCGGTGCACTACAGTGTTCCGCGCGATCACCCTCAACCCGACGGAGCCTCATCCTGGACCTGCGCGACCTTCAGTATTTCGAAGTCATTGCCGAGCTCGAGCACCTGGGGCGCGCGGCCGAGCGTCTGCACCGCACCCAGCCCGCGCTGACGAGTTGCGTGCGGCGCCTGGAGGAAGCATGCGGCGCCGCCTTGTTCGAGAAGACGGGGCGTGGCATCCGGCTTACCGCGGCCGGCAAGGCTCTCCTCAAATGGGCGCAGCGCACGCGTTTCGACGTCGAGAGCGCGCGCCGCGAGATCGGCGACATCGGCCGCGGCCTGACCGGGAACATCAAGGTCGGCATCGTGCCGACGGCCGCGCAGTTCCTCTTGCCCCCCGCCGCCCGCGACCTGATGCGCGAGGCGCCCGGCGTCACCTTGCGAACCACGGTGGCGCTGGTCGACGTCCTGAAGCCGCTGCTTCGCGCCGGCGACATCGACCTGATGGTCGGCACCGAGGTTCCCGCGGAAGCCGGGTTCGCTTCCCAATACCTGGCCGAAGACGTGATCGTGGTGGCCGCGGCCGAGTCGCACGCAATCTTCGACAAGTCGAAGCCCGGTTTGAAGGACCTGACAGGCCATCGGTGGGTGCTGCAGCCCCCCGGCGCGCCGACCCGGGACTGGCTCGACCAGACCTTCGACCGGCACCGCCTCCCCCGGCCCCTGGTTCAGGTCGAAAGCACGATGCTGCTGATGCTTCCCAGCCTGATCGGCGAGACGGGCCTCCTGAGCTTCATCTCGCGGCTGCACCTCCAGGCCGGGCGATCGGGCGCCGCGCTGCGCGAAGTGAAGCTCCCCGCCACGACCATGCGCCGCCGCATGGTCGTCACTTACCGGGACAGCGGATACATCTCCCCTGCAGCGCAGCGCCTGATCGACCTGCTGGCGAAATACGCCGTCGCACCGGCCTCTTGATACCCCAAGTCAGATCTATCGATCTTAAAAAACTATCGATTGGACTGAATGGGCGCCGCGGCGAATACTCGCCTCCACTGAACGCACCGCTCGCAATCAGGCGAAGCGGGCCGAAATGGAGACAAGAAATGCAGCACCGCGCTTCCCCCGCCACGGCCTCAGGCCGCCTCACCGGCTTCGCAGCCGCCGCCGGCCTCGTCGCTGCGGCGATGCTGCTGGCGCATTCGCCGGTGTCGGCCCAGGCTGCCTATCCCTCGCGGGCCATCAAGCTCATCGTGCCGTTCCCCGCCGGCGGCGGCACCGACCTGATCGCGCGCGAGGTCGCCAACAAGGTCGCCGTGTCCAATGGCTGGTCGATCATCATCGACAACAAGCCGGGCTCCGGCGGCAACCTCGGTGTGGATGCGGCGGCGAAGTCGGCGCCCGACGGCTACACGCTCGTCCTGGGTCAGACCAGCAACCTGGCGATCAATCCGACGCTGTATCCGAAGCTGCCCTACAACCCGGAAAAGGACCTGACCCCGATCGTCGCGGTCGCCAGCGCGCCCCTGGCCCTGGTGGTGGCTGCGGACTCGCCCTACAAGACCGTCGCGGACGTGGTGGCTGCGGCCAAGGCCAAGCCCGAAACGCTGAACTACGCCAGCTCCGGAAGCGGCACGGTGGCGCACCTCGCGACGGAACTGCTTCAGAAGACCGCGGGTGTGAAGTTCACGCATGTCCCCTACAAGGGCGCCGCGCAAGGCTCGACCGATCTCATCGGTGGCCAGATCCAGATGTACATGTCGTCGGTGCCGACCCTGATCGGCTTCGTCAAGAACGGCAAGATGCGCATCCTTGCGGTCACCTCGGCCAAGCGCACCGCCGACCTGCCCGCGGTACCCACCGTGGCCGAATCGGGCTTCAAGGGATTCGAGGCCGTGACCTGGTTCGGCATCGCAGCGCCCGCCGGCTTGCCCAAGGACGTGGTCGCCAAGCTGAACGGTGCCTTCAACAAGGCACTCCAGGACCCGGAAGTCAAGAAGAAGCTCGCCGCCCAGGGCACCGATGCCCTGGGCGGAACCCCCGAGCAATTCGCCAAGTTGATCCATGACGACATCGGCCGCTGGGCCCCGATCGTCAAGGAGTCCGGCGCCAAGGTCGACTGACCCCACCCACCGACGCGTGACGCAGCGCTGACCGCAGGCACGGTGGCCGCACCGTGCCCTGCCTGGGCGCAGCCATGCCCGGCCATCTCGCGTTTCGCCGGTTTCGCCCCCGTCTTCACCCACTGAAAGAAGCTCATGTCCTCCAATCTGCCTGACATCATTCGCGACTTCGAACGCGTCCCGGCCCACATCGTGGCGCGGGCCGCTGAACTGCAGCCGGCCATCTTGGCCGACGTGGCCGGCCGCCGCGGCGCCCTCGACGGCCGCATCAAGGCGCTCAGGCCGCGCATGAAGCTCGCCGGCACGGCACTCACGGTGGAAGTGCGTCCTGGCGACAACCTGATGATCCATGCCGCCATCGCGATGGCGAAGCCGGGCGATGTGCTGGTGATCGACGGCAAGGGCGATCTGAGTTCCGCACTGATGGGCACGATCATGATGACGGCCTGCAAGCAACTGGGCATCGCCGGCGTGGTCATGGATGGTGCCTGCCGCGACAGCCTCGAGATCGACGAGATGGACTATCCGGTGTTCTCGGCCGGCACCAACCCGAACGGCCCGACCAAGAACATCGGTGGGCGCATCGGCCACCCGGTGTCGGTCGGCGGCGTCACGGTGCGGCCCGGCGACTTCGTGATCGCCGACGGCGACGGCGTCGTGGTGGTGGAGCGCGAGAAGATCGAGGCGCTGCTGCCGCTGGCGGCCAAGAAGGTCAAGGACGAGGCGGCGCGCATCGCAGCCATCAAGAGCGGCGACACCGCCGCCAAGTGGCTCGATGCCGCGCTGCGGACTGCCGGCGTGCTGAAGGAAGGGGAGACGCTGTGAGCACCATCCTCGTCACCGGCGCCGACCTCGCACCGCAAGCGCTGGCATTGCTGACGGATCACGAAGTGGTCTTTGCCGGCAAGACGCCGACCGAAGACGACATCGTCGCACTGAGCCGCAAGCACAACCCGGTCGCCATCATCGTGCGCTACAGCAAGGTGGGCGCCGCCGCGATGGACGCGGCGCCTGCGCTGCGGGTCATCTCCAAGCACGGCAGCGGCACCGACACGATCGACAAGGTCGCGGCCAAGGAGCGCGGGATCGACGTCGTCGCGGCGGTGGGCGCCAACGCGGCGGCCGTGGCCGAGCAGGCCCTGGCGCTGCTCCTGGCCTGCGCCAAATCCGTGGTGTCGCTCGATGCCCGCATGCATGCCGGCCATTGGGACAAGGCGACGCACAAGAGCGTCGAGCTGGCCGGCCGGACGGTGGGCGTGATCGGCCTGGGCGCCATCGGCTTGCGCTTCGCCCGCATGGCCGACGCGCTGGGCATGCGCGTCATCGGCTTCGACCCCTACGCGAAGAACCTGCCTTCGTACGTTGCCACCGTGGACCTGGAAACCATCTGGCGCGATTCGGATGCCATCTCGCTGCATTGCCCGTTGACCGAGGACAATCGTGAGCTGGTGAACGCCGGCACGCTGGCCAAGTGCAGGCGTGGCGTGATCGTCGTCAACACGGCCCGCGGTGGCCTCATCGACGAACACGCGCTGTTGGCCGCAGTCCGATCGGGCCAGGTGATGAGCGCCGGTCTCGACAGCTTTGCCGTCGAGCCGATGACGGCGGGCCACCCCTTCCAGGGCGAGACAGGCCTGGTGCTGAGCCCGCACATCGGCGGGGTCACCAGCGACGCCTACGTGAACATGGGCGTCGCTGCGGCCCGCAATGCGCTCGAAGTGCTCGGCCGGCAGGCGGTCGCCGCAGCCTGATCTGCCGAACCGAATCAACAGGAGACACCCATGACCAAGAAGACCTCGCACGCCAGCCTGACCTGGATGATCCCGTTCGGAGCTCTCGCCGTGCTCGCCGCGACCACGCCGCTCGGCGCCAGTGCCCAGGCCGCCTACCCGAGCAAGCCGATCAAGATCATCGTCCCCTACCCGCCCGGCGGCGCGGTGGACGTGGTCACGCGCAAGATGGCGCAGAAGCTCACCGAACAGATGGGCCAGAGCATCATCGTCGACAACAAGCCCGGCGGCACGGGCACCATCGGTGCCAGCGCCGCAGCTCGCGCCGACGCCGACGGCTACACGCTGATGGCCAACGACACGACCTACTCGCTGCTGCCGTTCATCTTCAAGAAGCTGCCCTTCGACTACGACAAGGACCTGGTGCCGGTCAGTGCGTATGTGTTCGCGCCGATGGCCATGGTGGTCAACGCCGAATCGCCGTACAAGACCCTGGCCGAGTTTCTCGCCGCTGCGAAGGCGGCTCCGGGCAAGCTGACCTATGGCACCGGCGGTGCCGGCACCACGCCGCATTTCACTGCGGAGGCATTCGGCGTGGCCAGCGGCACGAAGCTGATGCACGTGCCTTTCAAGGGCGCGGGCGAGGCCACCCAGGCCGTGCTGTCGAACACCATCGACATGCAGTTCTCGTCGACGCCGGGCGTCATGGGCAACGTCAAGGGCGGCAAGCTGCGGCTCCTGGCCGTGAGCGGCGACAAGCGGCTGGTGGCCCTGCCTGCCGTGCCGACCTTCGCCGAAGCCGGCGTGAAGAATTTCAGCGTCGTCAACTGGACCGGCCTGTGGGCACCGAAAGGCACACCGGCGCCGGTGCTTGCGAGACTTCAGCAGGAGATCGCAAAGGCCATGGCCACGCCCGACATGAAGGCGTTCGCGGAAGGGTTGGGCGCGGAGCCGCGCATGGCGGACGCCGCTGCTTTTGCGAAGATGCTGACCGACAGCAACGTGTTGTGGGGCAAGATCGCCGCCGACGCGTCATTCGACAAGCAGTAACTCCCTGGAGATCACCTTGTTCCTCCTTCAGCCGCCGCAGGTTCGGGATCTGGAACTGTTCACCCGCATGCCGGACGCGCTGCGCCGCCGCGAGTCGTCCGTGTGGGCCGATGCCAACCGCGGCGGCCAGCCCACCGACTCGTTCCTCGAAGGCCCGGTGTTCGACGATCAGGGCAACCTCTACGTGACCGACATCCCGTTCGGGCGCATTTTTCGCATCGACCCCGCGGGCCATTGGTCACTGGTGGCGGAATACGACGGCGAGCCCAACGGAATGAAGTTTCTGGACGCCCGCACGCTGCTGGTCACCGACTACAAGAACGGGCTCATGCGCATCGACGTGGCGACCGGCACCGTCACGCCGCACCTGCAGCGCCGCAACACCGAACGCTTCAAGGGCGTCAACGACCTGGTCATCGATGCGAAGGGCAGCATCTACTTCACCGACCAGGGACAGACCGGCCTGCACGACCCCACGGGGCGCCTGTACCGGCTGCGCCCCGACGGACAGCTCGACCTGCTGCTGTCGAACGTTCCCAGTCCCAACGGCGTGGCGCTGTCACCCGACGGCAAGCTGCTGTACCTGGCGGTCACGCGCGGCAATTGCGTCTGGCGCGTTCCCTTGCTGGCCGACGGCAGCGTGGCCAAGGTCAGCCAGTTCTTCACTTCCTACGGGCCCAGTGGACCGGATGGCCTGGCCGTCGATGCGCAGGGCCGCGTGCTGGTGGCCAACCCGGGATTGGGCTACGTGTGGGTGTTGAACGCGCGCGCCGAACCGGTGGCCGTGCTGCGCGGGCCGGCGGGCGCGTCGATCACCAACCTCGCCTTCGGCGGCGCGGAGCGTTCGACCTTGTTCGTCACGGACTCGACCCATGGATGCGTCATGAAGATGAACCTGGATATTCCAGGGGTACCGCTGCACCGAGGAACACAGGCCTGAGCCGTCGGTTGGCCGCGCTCCGGCCTTCAACGATTGCCCTCTGGTGCAATGGCGCGCCGCCGGGACGAAGTCCACAATGCCTCAGGCATCCCCAACCAGGAGCGGACCCATGCCCAACGCAGCCCGAGCCCCCTACCTTGCACGCCAGTTCACCCCGGCGCATCTCGATCTGCCGGACGCCGCGGGCGTACCGGCGCGGTTGGCCAACGAGCGCTACGTCGAATCGCTGGCACGCATCGTCTACTACTGGGCCTATCCCGCCGTCGACGCCTTCGGCCGCACCAGCAGCTGGGAACTGATGAAGGCGTCAGGTCCTGGCGCGACCATGGGCCTGTTTCCCGGCGCGCCGAAGAACACCATGGGCTATCTCGACGACCACATGTCGCCCGCCCAGCGCAAGGTGGTCACGCCGAACAGCGACACCATCTATGGCGTCAGCTTCGTCGACCTCACCCGCGAGGCCGTGGTGGTGCAGACGCCGAGCGACGTGCCGAAGGGGCAGTACTGGACCATCCAGATCTGCGACCTCTTCACCACCGTGATCCACCAGCTGGGCTCGGCAAGCAACACGCCAGGGGGCAAGCTCCTGCTGGTGGGCCCGAACTGGTCCGGCGAGAAGCCCGACGGATTCATCGACGTGCTGCGCAGCCCCACCAACGTCGCCGGCCTGTTCGGACGCAGCTTCGCCGCCCATACCGGCGAATCGAAGGCGCGTGCGCGGGCGGTGCTCAACCAGATCGGCGTCGTCGCGCAAAGCCTCGACCGGCCCGGGCCGCTGCGCTTCGACTGCGAGGCGAGTGCGCGCAACAAGGTTTTCCCGCCCGGCGTCACGGCCGAGATGGTGACGGCCGATCCCGACATGCTGCGGGCAAGGCCCGTCGACCCGACCCGGTTCTGGGACCAGCTCGCCGAGGCACTGGCGCTCAACCCCGCCGTCAGCGCCGACGACGCGGCGATGGCTGCGCAGGCCAGGACGCTGCTGGCACTGCGGGCATCCGACAGCGCCTGGCGTGCCCTGCTCGACCGCACGGCGCTCGCCGCCGATGCCGAGCTCCACGCTGGCGCCAGGTACGAGCAGGTCGGCGTCGATGCAGGCAACGGCTGGCAACGCCAGGACAACGGCGGCGCCTGGGGCACCGACTGGTTCGGCCGCGCCCAGGCCGCCATCATCTACATCTACGTCAATGATTTCCACGAGGCGATCTACCTGATCCGCGGCACGGACGACAAGGGCGCGCTGCTGCAGGGGCGCTATCGCTACACGGTGAGGTTCCCGAAGGACGCCCTGCCCCCGGTGGATCGCGACCGCGGCGGCTTCTGGTCCTTGACGATGTACGACCGCGACTACTTCATGCTCGCGAACAGCCCCAACGGGCGCACCAACATCGGCACGGTCAACCTGGACGCCGACGAGCTGAAGTTCGCCGCCGACGGCTCGTTGACCCTGCACCTGTCCCGCGACCAGCCCGCGGACAAGGATGGGCAGGCCAACTGGCTGCCCGCGCCCGACGGCCAGTTTGCGCTGCTGGTGCGCAGCTATGTGCCCATGAAGCCGCTGCTCGACAACAGCTACCAGTTGCCGAACGTGGTGCGCTCCCGCTGATGAGCGCTTCAATGCTCGATGAGGCATCCGCGGCCGGCCTCGCCTTGGCACTCAGCCTTGACGCACTGGATCTGCTGGCGTCGACACACCGTGTAGGCGTCGTCCGACATACAGCGGCCCGCAGCCGTGCAGAGTAGACCCTTGTGTCTGTCGTCAAGGGGAGCCAGTGGCCATGCCGGTCGTCTGCAATGTCTGCGGAAGCGCCAATCGATCGAAGGCGAAGTACTGCGTGGGCTGCGCGCATCCGCTGCCCGGATTCACCCCCACGGGGCCCGCCGCGCTCGATGCCGTGATGGCGATCCGCCCTGCCGCCGACGCGGCGCCCCGCGGCGCTGAAGGCGGCCGCCACGGCGGCGCCGTTCCGGTGCTTCCGGCGGAGACCGCCGCCTTCTGGCTGAAGGCCGGCTGCGTCGGTCTCGCCATGGTGGTGGGCTTCGCGGCCTGGTGCTTCCATGTCACGCGCAAGCCCGGTGCACCTCCGCTGCAGGAACAGATCCTGGCGCTCGTGATGCCGGAGTCGCCGCCATCCAGGGTTCTGCCGGCCGCCCCTGTGCCCCCGGTCTCGAGTGCACCGACCCACGCCGCGCAGGACATGCGGCTGGACGCCCTGGGCATTGCTCCCGCCGCGCCTGCCACCGAGAGCGCGGCGAGGCCGGTCCAGGCCGCCGCGCCGCAGGCGTTGCGCCCCAATCCGCCGTCTGCGACGACGCCTCGACCCCCCGCCCGGCCGCGGACGACTGTCGCTTCGTCGCGCCGTCAGGCCGAGACGACGCCACCGAGTGCGGCCGAGCGCCCCGCCTTCCGTGTCGAGCCGGATCCCGGTCCGCCGATCGCGCCCGGACCCGGTCCGCTCTATGACCGCGGGCAGGCGCCGTCGCAACGGTTCGCGGACACCGGCCCCCCGGTCGTGCCGGGTCCCGGGCCGCTGTACAACTTCACGCGCCCGGCCGTGCGGGCACCTTCCAGCCCGATCGGCAACGACCTGGGTCCGCCGATCGCGGCCGGGCCGGGGCCGCAGTTCGACTACTCGACCAGAGGCGCCGCCCGCTGAGGCCCGCAGCGGCGCGTCAGGCGCGCCGGGAAGCCGTCTTGAACCCGGCGTCCGGATCTTCGAGGAAGTCGAGGTTGGCGCGAACCAGCGTCTCGCGCAAGCGCGCCACCGTCTTGACGCCGATCGCCTGCTCGCCGAGCAGTTCACGCTCGGTGATGGCCGACAGATCCTCGAGGCAAAAGATGTGCAGTCGCTTGAGTGCTTCCCTCGCGCCGGTACGCACCAGCAGTTCCTCGACCGGTGTCTGGGGTTCGACCTGGGCGACATCCCAGCGCTGGGCACGGCGCGGAATCCAGTCGAACGACTCGAAGACGAAGGGACTGCCCAACGGAATTCGATGCGCCCGGAGCAAAGCCGAATGCGCCTGCTTCTCTCGATGAATGGCCGCGCGCAGCGCCTTGAGGCAACCGAGCAACTGATCGTCAGGGAGTTGGGCGAGGTCATTGACCGACCGGATCGTGCAGGACATGAAGCGCTCCTTTCGCGTTCGAACGAGCTTAGTCGACCGCCACGCGAAAGTGTTCGCACCATGGTGCGCGCGCTGCTGCACCTTGGTGCAAGGCGATGGCTTGGCGCCGGCGCGCTCAGCTTCGGTTCGGCATGAAGTCCAGTCCCACGCGCAGCAGGACCTCCCTCAGGAGTCCGGCGGCGTGGCGCCCGATCGACTCCTTCACCAGCAGTTCCCTCTCGGTGATCGCGGAGAGATCCTCCAGATAGAAGATGCCGAGGCTCTTGAGCGCGGCCCTCACCCCGCTCCGTATCGGGATCTCGTCGATCGGGGTCGACGGATCGATCCGGGCAGGAAGCGAGCCCCGGCGGCTCCCTCGGGGGTACCAGTCGAAGGCGGGGAAACTCAATGGCGCATCGACGGCGACCCGCCCCTCTCGCCGATCCTCCGCACGTTTTCGCCTGGCCTCGCCGATGGCACCCCGCAGTGCCCTGAGACAGGGCAGCAGTTCTTCCGGGGGCAGTTGCGCGAGGTCTTGAACCGACTCGATGCGACGCGACACGTTGGGCTCCTCCCTGACATTCTTTTGCCTTCAACGTTAGTGCTTTTCCAACGTTCGGCCGCAGGGAGCGCGGCGCGGATTTTCCCTAGTGTCCGCATCGAGCGGATTGCGATTTGATGGTTGGTTCGGCCGCGGTCCGGCGCGGTCGGTTCATCCGCGCCGGCGCAGCAGCCGCGCCACTCCGCCCGGCATCACGAACACGAACAGGATCAGCACCACGCCGTAGATCGCCCAGGGCGCGGCCTGGGTGATCTTCTCGGCCGCGGTCGGGACGAACACGATGAACAGGGCGCCATACAGCGCGCCCGAGAGCGTTCCGACGCCGCCGACCACCACGCCCACCAGCAGCGAGATCGACAGGAACATCGTGAACGAATCGGGAGCGACGAACTGCACCGCGATCGCCGACAGGGCGCCACCGATGCCGGTGTACATCGCCGAGATGCCGAAGGCGCCGGCCTTGTAGCGCCGGTTGTCGATGCCCATCGCCTGCGCCGCCAGCGGATGGTCTCGGATCGCGACGATCGCCCGGCCGGCGCCGCTGCGCAGCAGGTTGCGCGCCAGCGCGAACAGCGCCACCGCCACGCCCAGCGCGAACAGGTAGAGCCACTGATCCTGCGTGAGCGGGAGGCCGAAGGGTGCGTCGGGCTTGGCCAGCACCAGGCCCTGCACGCCGCCGGTCCACGGCTCCAGGTGCTTGTACTTGAGCAGCTGCGGCATCGCCACGCCGAGCGCGAAGGTGGCCAGCGCCAGGTACAGGCCTTCGAGCTTGAGTGCCGGCAGGCCGAACAGCACGCCGGCCACCAGGCAGACCGCGCCCGCGGCCGGGATGGTCGCCCAGTAAGGCAGGCCGAAGCGGTCCATGAGGATCGCCGCGGTGTAGGCCCCGAGGGCATAGAAGGCGCCATGCCCGAGCGAGATCTGCCCGTTGTAGCCGGTCAGGATGTTGAGCCCCAGCAGCGCCACCGCGTACGACAGCACCATGGTGGCCTGGAACACCGCGTAGCCCTCGGCCAGGAAGGGAAAGGCGACGGCCAGCAACAGCAAGAGCGCGGACGCGGTGCGTTCGACGAGGCTCATGGCTAGACCTTCACCACGATGGTCCGGCCGAACAGCCCGCTAGGACGCACGATCAGCACGCCGACGATCAGCACCAGCGCGACCGTGAGCTTGAGTTCGGTGCCGACCACGTAGCTGCCGATCAGGTTCTCGAGCACGCCGACGATGAAGCCGCCGAGCACCGCGCCCGCGGGGCTGTCGATGCCGCCGACCAGCGCGCCGGCGAAGGCGTAGAGCAGCACGCCGCCCATCATGCCGGGGTCGAGGAAGACCACCGGCGCGACCAGCATGCCGGCCACCGCGCCGACCGCGCCGGCCAGGCCCCAGCCGAGCATCAGCATCCACCCGACGTCGATGCCGACCAGCCGCGACGACACCGGGTTCTGTGCTGCCGCCCGCATCGCGAGGCCGAGCGCGGTGAAGCGGAAGAAGCCGAAGATCAGCGCCATCACCGCGAGCGTGATCGCGATCGCGCCGACCTCGTGCGCGGACATCAATGCCGAGCCGTACCAGGCGCGCTCAGGGAACGGGCTCGGGAAGCGCTTGATCGTGTAGCCGAACAACCAGCCGGCCAGGCTGTGGAAGATCATCAGCAGCGCGATGAAGACGACCACCACCGACAGCACCGGCGCCTGGCGCATCGGACGGATCACGATCCGCTCGACCAGCGCGCCCATCACGAAGGACAGGCCCACGGTGAGGCCGAACATCGCCCAGTAGGGCAGGCCGGCCTGCAGCATCGCCCAGCCGAAGTAGGTGGAGAACATCGCCATCTCGCCCTGCGCGAAGTTCACCTGGTGGGTCGACTGGTAGATCATCACCAGCGCCAGCGCGACGCTGGCGTAGATGCCGCCGGTGGCCAGGCCGGCCAGCAGCTGGTGCAGGAATGCTTGCATGTCGTCTCCCTTGGTTTGTGTGGCAAGCGTGGGGGCCACATTCAGCCGCCGAGGTACACGCGGCGCACCGCGTCGTTGCCGCGGACCTCTTGCGGCGCGCCGTGCAGCACGATGCGGCCGCTCTCCATGAGGTAGACCGAATCGGCGATGTCGAGCGCCAGCGCGGCGTTCTGCTCGACCAGCAGGATCGAGACGCCCTGCTCCGCGTTGATGCGCCGCATGATCTCGAAGATGTCGCGCACGACCAGCGGCGCGAGCCCGAAGGAGGGCTCGTCGAGCAGCAGCAGGCGCGGCCGCGACATCAGCGCCCGGCCGATCGCCAGCATCTGCTGCTCGCCGCCGGACAAGGTGCCGGCCTGCTGGCCGCTGCGCTCCCTGAGCCGCGGGAAGTAGCCGTAGACCCGCTCGAAGTCTTCGGCGACGCCCGCGCGGTCGCGCCGGCCGTAGGCGCCCAGGCGCAGGTTCTCCTCGGTGCTCAGCGCGAGGAAGGTGCCGCGGCCATCGGGCACGTGGGCGACGCCGAGCCGCACGATCCGCTCGGTCGGCCGGCTGTCGGCGCGCTCGCCGCCGATGCGGATCGTGCCCGTGGTGCGCACCGCCATCTGGCACAGCGCGCGCAGGGTCGTGGTCTTGCCGGCGCCGTTGGCGCCGAGCAGCGCGGTGACCGAGCCGGCCCGCATCGACAGGTCGATGCCGTGCAGCACGCGGCTCGCGCCATAGGCCGCATGCAGCCCCTCGACTTCAAGCAGCATCGGCATGGGCGCCTCCCAGGTAGGCTTGGATCACCTCGGGGTGCTGCCGTACTGCGGCCGGCGTGCCCTCGGCGATCTTGCGGCCGAAGTTCAGCACCACCACCTGGTCGGAGATCGCCATGACCAGGCCCATGTGGTGCTCGACCAGCAGCACCGTGACGCCCAGCCGGTCGCGGATCTCTCGGATCAGCGCGGCCAGGCCTTCGAGCTCTTCGTGGTTGAGCCCGCAGGCCGGCTCGTCGAGCAGCAGCAGGCGCGGCCGGCCGCAGAGCGCTCGGCCGAGCTCGACCCGCTTCTGGGTGCCGAAGGGCAGGTCGGCCACGATGCGCTCGGCGCAGTCTTCGAGCGCCAGGAAGCGCAGCAGGTCGTCCGCCCTCGCCTGCGCCTCGCGCTCCATGCGCCGCTCGCCGGGCAGGCGCAGCAGGGCGCCCGCGAAACCAGCCGGCTGCCGGCCATGGCAGCCGACCAGCAGGTTCTCGCGCACGCTCATGCTGCCGAACAGCGCGAGGTTCTGGAAGGTGCGGCCGATGCCCTCGCCCGCCATGCGGTGGCGCGGCATTGTCGAGATGCGCCGGCCATCGAACTCGATGCTGCCGGCGCCGCAGTCGTAGATGCGCGAGAGGCAGTTGAAGACGGTGCTCTTGCCGGCGCCGTTGGGGCCGATCAGGCCGCAGATCTGGCCCGCCTCGACGCTGAACGACACCGCATCGAGCGCCAGAATGCCGCCGAAGCGCACCGACACCGCCTCCACGCGCAGCAGCGGCGCGCCGGTTGAAGGCGTGTTCACGGCCCGAGCAGGTCGCCGAATTTCTCGTAGCCGGTGCCGTCGAAGCGCACCAGCTGCATCTGCCGAATTGGGTAGAAGTTGTCGGACCCGGTCTTCAGGCGGATGCCCGGATAGAGCATCGGCAGCGTCATGTCGAGGCTCGCGGCCTGCTTCATGAGGTTGGCGCGGGTCAGGTCGTCGCCGGCCTGGGTCAGCAGCTGCACCAGCGCCTGCGCCATCGAGTAGCCCGTGACGTTGAGCGCGTCGTTCGGGTCGCCCTCGGGGTAGTGCTGCTTCATGAAGGCCGCGAAGTCGCGCCCTTCCGGGGTGTCGCGGGCATCGCTCGGATCGCGCAGGTAGGTAGCGGTGAGGATGCCCTTCGCATGCTCGGCGCCGGCCGGCTTGAGTACCGCCGCCACCGAGTTCGACACATTGGTCAGGTAGTGCGCTGGCTTCCAGCCGACCGCGGCCATCTTGCGGATGGTCTGGGCCGCGAACTTGGGCTGCGAGAAGTTCATCAGCGTGTCGGCGCCCGAGCTCCTGAGGCTGATGATCTGGCTGTCGACCGTGGGGTCGCTGACCTCGTAGGTGGCCTGGGCCACGACCATCGATTTCGCCTTGTCGCCGAGGCCATCGAGGAAGCCGCGCACGATGTCCTTGCCGAACTCGTCGTTCTGGTAGAGCACCGCCACCTTGGCATCGGGCTGGCTGGCCAGGATGTGCGCGGCATAGATGCGGCCTTCGGTCACGTAGGTGGGGTTGAAGCCGATGCTCCACGGGAACTGGCGGTGGTCGCCCCAGCGCTCGGCGCCCGAGCTCACGAAGAGCTGCGGCACCTTCTTGATGTTGAGGTACTTCTGGGTCGCTGCATTGGTGGGCGTGCCGAGCGGGCCGAAGATCAGCAGCACTTTCTGCTGCTCGACCAGCTTGCGGGTCTGCTCCACGGCCACCGGCGGGCTGTAGGCATCGTCGAGCGAGATGAACTCGATCTTGCGGCCAGCGATGCCGCCCTCGGCGTTGACCTTGCGGAAGTAGGCGGCCGCGCTCTTGCCCACGGTGCCGTAGACCGAGGCCGGCCCGGAGTACGGCATGGTGTTGCCGATCTTGATCGTGGTGTCGGTGGCGCCAGGGTCGTAGCGTTTCTGGGCCTGCGCCAGCAGGGCGCTGCCTGCGAGGGCGGCCACGGCCAGCCAGCGGCCGGCCCTTCGAATGTCGCGTGTCTGCATTGTTCTCTCCCTGGGTGGTGTGACAGTTCGGTGTGGCGGCGGACGGCTTCGGCCGTCTCTTGTTCCGCGCTGACCGGCCGGCGCTTCAGGCCGGCGGGTCGGATGCGGCGCGCAGGCGGTCGCGCAGGGCGCGGCGGTTGAGCTTGCCCACCGCGGTCTTCGGAATCTGCTCGGCGAAGATCACGCGCCGCGGCTTCTTGTAGGACGCCAGCCGGGCCGCGACGTGCGCGATCAGCGCGGCCGCCAGCGCATCGCTTTCGGCGTGGCCGGGCGCGAGCGCCACCACCGCGGTGACCGCCTCCACCCACTTGTCGTCGGGCAGGCCGACCACCGCGCACTCGCGCACGGCGGGATGGGCGAGCAGCGCCTCTTCGACCTCGCGCGAATAGACGTTGTAGCCGCCGCTGACGATCATGTCGGAGGTGCGGTCCTTGAGGAACAGGAAGCCGTGCTCGTCGAACACGCCGACGTCGCGCGTGAGCACCCAGCCGTCCGGCTTGAAGGTCTCTGCCGTGAGTTCGGGCGCCGCGTGGTAGCCGGCCACCGCCGACGGCGCGCGCACCGCGATCTCGCCGGGCTGGCCCGGCGGCACGTCGTGGCCGGACTCGTCGAGCAGGCGCACTTCGACCTCGATGGCCGGCTGGCCGCAGGCGCCCAGCCGCTCGCCATGGTGGTCTTCGGGCCGCAGCACCGCGAGGCACAGCGGCACCTCGGTCTGGCCGTAGTACTGCCAAAAGCGGTGTTGGCCCCAGACCGCCATCGCGCGTTCGATCACGGGGCGCGGCATCGGCGACGCGCCGTAGATCACGTAGCGCAGCGCATCGACCTTGCAGGTCGCCATGGCCGGCGTCTCGACCAGCATCTGCAGCATGGTCGGCACCAGGTTGATCGCGGTCGCGCGTTCGCGCTCGATCGCGGCCATGAAGGACTCGGGCTCGAAGCCCGGCAGGATCACGGTGCGGCCGCCGCGCAGCCAGAAGGGCAGCACGAAGACGCCGCTGGCGTGGATCAGCGAGGCGGCATGCAGCATCGCGTCGTCGGGCGTCGCGGGCAGCAGGTTGAGCAGCACGTTGCGGCAGATCGCGGCATAGGAGCCCTGCGTGTGCTGCGCGGCCTTGAGCGTTCCGGTGGTGCCGGAGGTGAACAGGGTCAGGATCACGTCGTCGGCGCTCACCTGAAGATCGGGATCGCGCGCCGGATGCTGCGCGGCCGCGGCGATCAGGTCGGCGCCGCCGGGCAGGCTGGCATCGAGGCCATGGCAGTCCAGGCCCGGCAGGGCCTCGCGCAGGGCGGCGGCGCGCTCGGCCAGGTCGGCCCCGAACACCAGCAGGCGGCAGCCGGTGTCTTGCAGCATGCGCACGTGCTCGGGCAGTGACAGCCGGGCATTGAGCGGGACGCGGTTGAGCGCCGCCTTCACGCAGGCGAAGTCGAGCGGCACGCTGTAGAGGCTGTTGTTGACCAGCAGCGCGATGCGCGTGCCGGGCTCGGCGCCGAGGGCGCGCAGTGCGTGGGCCAGGCGGGCGCTGAGCGCATCGACCTCGGCGAAGCTCAGGCTGCGGCCGCCGAAGCTGACGGCGGTGCGGGGCCCGTGCTGGGCGGCACCGCGGCGGATCAGGTCGAGGGTGGTGGGGGCCATGTTCGGGTTCCTATCTGCCAAAGCTGCCGTGGCGGCCGGCGCCCTGGACGAAGCGGGCGGCACCCGCCACGGCTTCCTCGAACACCACCGGGACGCCTTGGGCGCCTTCGGCGCGCAGCGCCTCTGCCAGCGGGAGATCCCACTGGCCATAGGCCGACGCGCGATCGGCCAGCATGCAGCGGCTCGGGAAGGCAGCGATCTCGCGCGCCAGGGCCTCGGCGGCCTCGCGCGCAGTGCCTGGGTCGACCAGGCGGCTGGCCAGGCCCATCGCGAGCGCTTCGTCGGCCGCCACCGGACGGCCGGTCAGGATCATGTCGAGCGCCCGGCCCATGCCGACGATGCGCGGCAGCCGTACCGTGCCGCCATCGATCAGCGGCACGCCCCAGCGGCGGCAGAAGACGCCGAACACCGCATCGCGTTCGACCACCCGCAGGTCGGCCAGCAGTGCGAGTTCGAGGCCGCCGGCCACGGCATAGCCGCTGACCGCGGCGATCAGCGGCTTGGCCAGCGCCATGCGGGAAGGGCCCATCGGGCCGCTGCCGCCGCCCTGGGGATCGAGTTCGTGGCGGCGCGAAGCATCGCCGACGGCGCTCAGGTCGGCACCGGCGCAGAAATGGCCGCCGGCACCCCACAGCACCGCCACCTGCTGCGCGTCGTCGGCCTCGAAAGCCTCGAAGGCGCGGCGCAGATCGAGCGCCATCGGGCCGTCGACCGCGTTGCGCACCGCGGGGCGGTCCAGGATGATCGTGCACACTGGGCCGTCGACCTCGGTCCGGATGAAAGAACCCGCCATTCGCTTGCTCCATTGATATTTCAATGAAAATGATATCGGCGGCAAAATAAGAAAGATTACACGTTTTCACCTAGATGGACATAATTCATAACATCGAAGAAGGCGAACCTTCGGCTGCGGACCTGGTGCTCGACCTGCTGATCACCCATCCCGAGCCCCACATGACTGTGCAGACGCTCGCGCGTGCGGGCGAGATCATGGGACTCAGCACGCCCAGCGTGCGGGTGGCGCTGACGCGCCTGTTGGGCCAGGACCGGATCGTCAAGACCGGGCGGGGCTGCTATGCCGTGCAGTTGCAAGGCAATTCGGTGCACTACGAGGTGCAGCACTGGTTCGAGAAGGAGAGCCGGATGGGCCATTGGGCCGGCGGCTGGTTGCTGGTGCATGACGGCGACGTGCCGCGCAGCGACAAGACCGCCTGGCGGCACCACGTTCGGGCGCTCGATTTGAACGGCTTCCGCACCTTGGCGGCGGGCCTCTCGGTGCGACCCGACAACCTCGACGGCGGTGCCGAGGCGATGCGCGCGGCGCTGGCCCGGCTCGGCCTGGCGGCGGGCAGCCTGGTGTTCGGCGGCAGCGGCTTCGACGCCGATGCCGCTGCGCGGATGCGGGCGCTGTGGGACGTGCCGGCGCTGTCGGCCGCCTACCGCGGCGCGCTGAAGCTGATCGAGGACAGCAACGCGCGCCTGCCGCGCCTGGCGCCCGAGGCCTCTGCCCGCGAGACGCTGCTGGTCGGCCGCACCGTGATCCGCGGCATCGTGCGCGATCCGCTGCTGCCCGAGGCGATCCAGCCCGGCGCGCCGCGGCGGGCGCTGATCGAGGCGACCCGCAGCTATCAGGCGCGGGCGCGTGAGCTTTGGCGGGAGGTGCTTGCCGGCTGATCGGCCAGCTCGCCTCTCACTCCTCGAACACCTCGGTATCCACCTCGGTGCTGCTCTGCGCGCCATAGCGCGCCCCGCTCACGGTGCGCTGGTTGATCACCGCATCGACCCGCGCAAGCAGTTCGGGCGACAGCCGGATCTGCTCGGCCTGCAGGTCTTCCTGCAGGTGGTCGAGGCGGGTCGTGCCGGGAATCGGGATCACGTGCTCGCCGCGCGACAGCAGCCAGGCCAGTGCCAGCTGCGCCGGCGTGCAGCCGGCCTCTTTTGCCAGCGCGGTGTAGGCCGGCAGCAGCGCGAGGTTGCGCGGGTAGTTCTCGGCCGAGAAGCGCGGCATCGCGCGCCGGATGTCCTTGGCGTCGAGCGTCGACACGTCGTGCAGCACGTCGCACAGGAAGCCGCGCGCCAGCGGGCTGAAGGCCACCAGCGCCGCACCCAGCTCGCGGCAGGCCTGGAGCACGGCGATCTCAGTGTTGCGGCTCCAGAGCGAATATTCGTTCTGCACCGCAGCGATCGGGTGCACCGCATGCGCGCGCCGCAAGGTCGCCGCCGAGACCTCCGACAGGCCCAGCGCGCGCACCTTGCCCTCTTCGACCAAGCGCGACATCTCGCCCACCGACTCTTCGATCGGCACCGACTTGTCCCAGCGATGCAGGTAGTAGAGATCGATGACCTCGGTCTGCAGGTTCCGCAGGCTGTCTTCGCAGTTGCGGCGCAAGGTGGCCGGGCGGCCGTCGATCACGCGGCGCAGCGTACCGTCGTCGCCGCGCACACCCGCCATGCCGCCCTTGCTGGCCAGCGTGAAGGCGCTGCGGTGCGGCTTCAGCACCCGCCCGACCAGCTGCTCGTTGGCGCCGAAGCCATACAGCGCCGCGGTGTCGAACAAGGTCACGCCGGCATCCAGCGCCGCCAGCAGCAGGCGCTCGCCCTGCTCCGCCGACGGCGGCACGCCATAGGCATGGCTCAGGTTCATGCAGCCGAGGCCGATGGCGCTGACCGAGAAGGGGCCGAGTTGACGCTTGTGCATGGCGCGGCTCAACTCTGCAGTTGCTGTTCCAGCTGCTGCAGCACCTGGTAGCAAGGCAGCACCTGCGCCACGCTCGAATTCGGCTCGCGGCCTTCGCGGATCGCGGCGAAGAACTCGCGGTCTTGCAGCTCGATGCCGTTCATCGACACGTCCACCTTCGAGACGTCGATCGCTTCTTCCTTGCCGGTGAAGAGATCGTCGTAGCGCGCGATGTAGGTGCCGGTGTCGCCGATGTAGCGGAAGAAGGTGCCGAGCGGGCCGTCATTGTTGAAGGACAGCGACAGCGTGCAGATCGCGCCATTGGCCGCCTGCAGCTGGATCGACATGTCCATCGCGATGCCCAGCGTCGGATGGATCGGGCCCTGCACCGCATTGGCCTTCACGATCGGGCTGCCGGCCTGGTAGGCGAACAGGTCGACCGTGTGCGCGGCGTGGTGCCACAGCAGGTGGTCGGTCCAGCTGCGCGCCTGGCCCAGCGCGTTCATGTTGGTGCGGCGGAAGAAGTAGGTCTGCACGTCCATCTGCTGGATGTTGAACTCGCCGGCCTTGATCTTCTTGTGCACCCACTGGTGGCTGGGGTTGAAGCGGCGCGTGTGGCCGCACATCGCGACCAGGCCGGTTTGCTTCTGCAGGTCGACCACCGCCTGCGCATCCTTGAGCGAATCCGCCAGCGGGATCTCGACCTGCACGTGCTTGCCGGCCTTGAGCGCCGCGATGCTCTGCGAGGCATGCATCTGGGTCGGCGTGCAGAGGATGACGGCGTCGACCTCTTTCAGCGCCAGCGAGTCGGCGAGGTCGGTCGTGACGTGGCCGATGCCGTACTTGGCCGCCACTTCGCGGGTCTTGTCGAGTTCGCGGCTGACCAGCGAGACGACTTCGACGCCGTCGATGTTCTGGATGCCGTCGAGGTGCTTGATGCCGAACGCGCCGGCACCGGCGAGCGCGACTTTGATGGTCTTGGTCATTGGTTCTCCAGGATGAGGTGGCCCACGGCCGTGTTGGACGCGGGAACGTGGAAGAAGCGGTGCGCGACCTTCGGCGGCTTGCCGCCGGCGACGTCGGCCATCGCGCCGCGTGCGATCAGCCACATCACGAGCTCGATGCCCTCGGAGCCGGCTTCGCGCACGTAGTCGATATGCGGCACCTTCGAGAGGCCATCGGGGTCGGCGATCAGGCGGTCGAGGAACTTGTTGTCCCAGTCGGCGTTGATCAGTCCGGCGCGCGGGCCCTGCAGCTGGTGGCTCATGCCGCCGGTGCCCCAGATCTGCACGTTCAGGTCTTCATCGAAGGACTCGACGGCGCGGCGGATCGCCTGGCCGAGCATGAAGCAGCGGCGGCCGCTGGGCACGGGGTACTGCACCACGTTCACCGCGAAGGGGATCACCGGGCAGGGCCAGGCCTCGGGCTGGCCGCACATCAGCGACAGCGGCACCGTGAGCCCGTGGTCGACGTCCATCTTGTTGACGATGGTGAGGTCGAAGTCCTGCTGGATCACGCTCTGCGCGATGTGGGAGGCCAGCGCCGAATGGCCTTTCACGACCGGCACCGGACGCGGGCCCCAGCCTTCGTCGGCCGGCTGGTACGAGTCGGCGGTGCCGATCGCGAAGGTCGGGATCATGTCCAGGCTGAAGGCCGTGGCGTGGTCGTTGAAGACCAGGAAGACGACGTCGGGCTTGTTGTCCTTCATCCATTGCTTGGAGAAGTCGTAGCCGGCGAACAGCGGCTTCCAGTAGGGCTCGTTCGACTTGCCGAGGTCGAGCGCCGCGCCGATGGCGGGCACGTGCGAGGTGTAGACGGATGCGGTGATACGTGCCATGTCAGTGTCCTTTGCGGCCGGCCGCGCCTTGCGGCTGGTGCTGCGCCTGCGCGTCGCCATCTTCGCCGACGTAGCGGTTGCCTTCGGCCGAGCGGCCGCCCTTGATCATCATGTCGCGGTATTCCTCTTCGGTCATGCCGGTCATGCTGCCGGCCATCTGCTGGAAGCTCTTGCCGTCGGTGGCGCCGATCTTGGCCAGGAAGTAGATGTTGCCGCCGAGCGCGATGCAGCGGTTCAGGTCGCGTGCCAGCACGGCCTGCTTCTGCTCCTCGGTCATCGGCCACTCGTCTAGGTAGGCCCGCTCGTTGGCCTTGAAGCGCTCGCGGTTGGCGGCCTTCATGAGCGACATGCAGAACTGGTTCAGGTGGTAGCCGAGGCGCGATTGCTCGGCGTCGAAGATGGTCGTGCCGGGCACGTCCTTGTAGGGTTTGTCGAGGGACATTACTTCAGCTCCGGCCAGTACAGGCGCGTCGGGTTGTCGACCAGCAGCTTGCGCTGCAGCTCGGCCGTGGTCGCGATCTGCGGGATGAAATCGACCAGCAGGCCGTCGTCGGGCATGTGGTCCTTGAGGTTCGGGTGCGGCCAGTCGGTGCCCCACAGCACGCGGTCGGGAAAGCTCTCGACCACCTTGCGGGCGAAAGGCACAACGTCCTGGTAGGCCGCCTGCTCGCCGTTCAGCGCCTTCGGGCCGCTGAGCGACAGGCGCTCGGGGCAGCTGACCTTGCTCCAGACGTTGGTGTGCTCACGCATGAACTTCAGGAACAGCTCGAACTCGGGGCCGTCGATGGGCTTGCTCACGTCGGGGCGGCCCATGTGGTCGACCACCACGGTGGTCGGCAGCGCGGTGAAGAAGTCCCACAGCTCGGGCAGGTCGACGGCCTCGAAGTAGATCACCACATGCCAGCCCAGCGGCGCGATGCGGCTGGCGATCTCGAGCAGTTCGTCCTTGGGCGTGAAGTCGACCAGCCGCTTGACGAAGTTGAAGCGCACGCCGCGCACGCCGGCGTCGTGCAGTTCCTTGAGCTCGGCGTCGCTGATGCTGCGCTTGACCGTGGCGATGCCCTTGGCACGGCCGTTGGAGGCCCTAAGCGCATCGACCATGGCGCGATTGTCGGCGCCGTGGCAGGTGGCCTGCACCACCACGTTCTTGTCGAAGCCGAGGTGGTCGCGCAGCGCGAACAGCTGGTCTTTGGAGGCGTCGCAGGGCGTGTACTTGCGCTCGGGCGCGAACGGGAACTGGTCGCCGGGGCCGAACACATGGCAGTGCGCGTCGACGCTGCCGGGCGGCACCTTGAAGCGCGGCTTCGACGGGCCTGCGTACCAGTCGAGCCAGCCGGGGGTCTTGGTGAAAGTGGTCATGGTCTCAGTCCAGGGTGATGTTGGCCTTGCGGATCACGTCGCCGAAACGCTGGGTCTCGGTCTTGACGAACTGGTTGAACTGGTCGCGGGTCGTCGGGAAGGGCTCATAGCCGAAGCTCTTGAACTTCTCCTGCACGTCGGGGCTCGCCAGCGCGGCCTCGATGTCCTTCCTGATCTTCTCGGTGACGGCCGCGGGCAGGCCCGGCGGCACCGCGATCGCGTTCCAGCCCGTGACCTCGAAGCCCTTCGGCCCGCCCGACTCGCCCACCGTCGGCACGTCCGGGAAGCTGGAAAGGCGCTGCGGTGCGGCCACGGCCAGGAAGCGCAGCTTGCCGGCGCGCTGCAGCGGGCCCGCGGTGGCGGCGCTGCCGAGCGCGAAGGAAAGTTCGCCGGTCGACACCGAGGTGTAGAGCTGCGTGGTTTCCTTGTAGAGCACGTGCTCCATCTTGATGCCGGTGGCGGAGGCGAACATCTCGGAGCCCAGGTGCACCGGATTGCCGATCGACCAGGAGCCGAAGTTGAGCTTGCCCGGATGGGCCTTGGCGTCGGCAATGATGTCGCCGACGGTCTTGTACTTGCTGTCGGTCGCGACCGTGAAGAAGAAGTAGGTCTTGAACAGCGGCAGCAGCGTGTCGAAGTCCTTCACCGGGTCGTAGGGCAGCTTCTTGAACAGCGCCGGATAGGCCGCCAGGTGCACGTTGTCGAGCACGATCATGTCGGTGCCGTCCTTGGCGCCGCGCTTGAAGGCGTCGATGGCGATGAAGCCGTTGCCGCCCGGACGGTTCTCCACCACCACCGGCTGGCCCCAGGCGCGCGAGAGCTTGTCGGCCACCAGGCGGGCGACGCCATCGGGGCCGCCGCCGACCGGGAACGGCGTGATGATGCGCACCGGCTTGGTCGGGAACTGCTGCGCGAGGGCACCCATCGGAAGCGCCGCGGCGGTGAGTGCGCCGGCGGCCAGAGCGAGGGTCGTCAGGGAGCGTCGTGTGACTTGCATGGTTGGAATCCGGAGGGAGAAAAAAGAAAATCAGTCGATGTAGCGCAGGCCGGCCTTCTCGAGGGGCTCGCGCATCTTGTACATGTCGAGGCCGAGCACGCCGGAGGCCAGCTTCTCGCGCTTGGCGCCCTCGTTGGCCTCGCGCGCCACGGCCGCTTCGAGCGCCTTGGCGGCCATCGCCTTCGGCACGCAGACCACGCCGTCGTCGTCGGCCACGATCACGTCGCCGGGCGTGACCAGCATGCCGGCGCAGACCACCGGGATGTTGACCGAGCCGAGCGTGGCCTTGATCGTGCCCTTGGACGAGATCGCCCGGCTCCAGACCGGGAAGTTCATTTCCTGCAGCGTCTTCACGTCGCGCACGCCGGCGTCGATGATCAACGCGCGGGCGCCGCGGGCCTGGAAGCTGGTCGCCAGCAGGTCGCCGAAGTAGCCGTCGGTGCATTCGGCCGTGACCGCCGCCACCACGATGTCGCCGGGCTGGATCTGCTCGGCCGCCACATGCATCATCCAGTTGTCACCGGGCTGCAGCAGCACGGTGACCGCGGTGCCCGACACCTGCACGCCGGGATAGATCGGCCGCATGTAGGGCTTGAGCAGGCCGACGCGGCCCATGGCCTCGTGCACCGTGGCCGAGCCGAGCTTGGCCAGGGCGTCGGCCGTGGCGCGGTCGGCGCGCTCGATGTTGCGATAGACGACTCCGAGTTCGTACATGGTCATGTCTCCTTGAGGTGTCAGAGGCCCTTGGCCTTCAATGCGGCGTCGAGCCGCGGGAACACGCGGCGCGCATTGCCTTCGTAGATCTGGAACCGGTCGGCGTCGCTCAGGATCTTGCTCGACGCGATGTAGCGCTTGGTGTCGTCGTAGTAGTGGCCGGTGGTCGGGTCGATGCCGCGCACGGCGCCGATCATTTCCGAGGCGAACAGCACGTTCTTGACCGGGATCACCGTGTTCAGCAGGTCGATGCCGGGCTGGTGGTAGACGCAGGTGTCGAAGTAGATGTTGTTGAGCAGGTGCTCGTCGAGCAGCGGCTTCTTGAGCTCTTGCGCCAGGCCACGGAAACGGCCCCAGTGGTAGGGCACCGCGCCGCCGCCGTGCGGGATCAGGAAGCGCAGGGTCGGGAAGTCCTTGAACAGGTCCGAGGTCAGGCACTGCATGAAGGCCGTGGTGTCGGCATTGAGGTAGTGCGAGCCGGTGGTGTGGAAGGCCGGGTTGCAGCTGGTGCTGACGTGGATCATCGCGGGGATGTCGTACTCGACCATCTTCTCGTAGATCGGGTACCACTGGCGGTCGCTCAACGGCGGGCTGGTCCAGTGGCCGCCGCTCGGGTCCGGGTTCAGGTTGATGCCGACGTTGCCGTATTCCTTGACGCAGCGCTCCAGCTCGGGGATGCAGGTCTTGGGGTCGACGCCAGGCGACTGCGGCAGCATCGCCGCCGGGATGAAGTGGTCCGGGAACAGCTGGCTCACGCGATAGCAGAGCTCGTTGCAGATCGCCGCCCAGGTCGACGAGGTGTTGAAGTCGCCGATGTGGTGCGCCATGAAGCTGGCGCGCGGGCTGAAGATGGTCAGGTCGGAGCCGCGCTCCTTCATGAGCTTGAGCTGGTTGCTCTCGATGGTCTCGCGGATGTCGTCGTCGCTGATCTTGAGATCTGCGGCCTTGGGCGCCTTGGACGGGTCCTTGAGGCCGGCGATCTGCAGGTCGCGCCAGGCGCCGAGTGCAGCGGGTGCGGTCGTGTAGTGACCGTGGACGTCGATGATCATGTCGTGTGCTCCTGGGACTGAAAGGTCGATGACTGTGAAGGAATCAATGGGCCGCGGGTCCGGCGGCGGCATCGCGCAGACTCAGTTCGCGCGGCGCTTGCGGATGGGTCCACTGCTTGACGACGAGCGCCGCGGTGGCGACCAGGCCCGGAATGGCCACGATGGTGAAGATGCGGTCGAAGCCCAGGCTGCGGGCCGCCAGTTCGGCCACCAGGAACGAGCCCGCGATGCCGCCGAAGCGGCCGATGCCCAGCATCCATGCGACCCCGGTGGCCCGCCCCTGCGTGGGATAGAAGGCCGCGGCCAGCGCCGGCATCGACGACTGCGCCGTGTTCATGAGGGTGCCGGCGACGAACACCATCGCCACCAGCAGGCCGTCGTTGCCCACGGCCTGGCCGATCAGGTAGACCGACAGGGCCGTCAGCGCATAGCCCACCGCGATGATCCGGTTGGCGTTGAAACGGTCCATCAGCCAGCCGAAGAACACGGCCCCCACGCCGCCCAGCGGGAACAGCGCCGACACCAGCACGGCCTTGTGGGGATCCATGCCGGCATCCTTGAGCAGGATCGGCATCCAGTTGATCAGCGCATAGAAGATGACCAGCCCCATGAAATAGGCCAGCCACAGCATGAACGAGCCAATGCGGTGGCTGCGCCCCAGCACCACCGCCATGCCGCTGCCGGCCACCGGGCCTGCGGCCTGGCGCTCGGTCAGCACGAAGGAGGTCGCCGCGGCCGCGGTCGCCGAGATGCGCACCAGCACCCGGCGGATGCGTTCGGCCGGCTGGCCCCTGGCCACCATGTAGCGCACCGATTCGGGCAGCGCCACGAGCATCAGCAGCGCCAGCACCACGGGCACCGTGCCGCCCAGCAGCAGCACGCTGCGCCAGCCCCAGTGCGGAATCATCCAGGCGGCCAGGAAGCCGCCGAAGGCCGCGCCCAGCGGAAAGCCGCAGAACATCGCATTGGTCAGCATCGCGCGCCGCTTGTCCGGGCAATATTCGCTGGTCAAGGTCACGGCATTAGGCATCGCGGCACCCAGACCCAGGCCGGTCACGAAGCGCAGCACGGTGAGGCTGTCCAGGCTGCCCGAGAAGCTCGACGCCAGGCTGGCCAGGCCGAACACCAGCACCGAGGCGGTCAGCACGGCGCGGCGGCCGAACTTGTCGGCCAGCGGACCGGCGCTCAAGGCGCCCGCTGCCAACCCGAACAGCGCTGCACTGAGCACCGGCGCCAGCGCGGGCTTGGCCACGCCCCACTCGCCGATCAGCGACGGCGCGATGTAGCCGATGGCGGCGGTGTCGAAGCCGTCGAGCAGCACCACCAGGAAGCACAGGCCGAAGATCAGCCACTGGTAGCCGGAGAAGCCTTGCGCGTTGAAGAACGCCTGGACGTCGAGCGGCGCGTTGTCTTGCTTTTTCATGATCCCGAGATTTCCTGCGAGTTGCGTTGAGCCGGGTCCATGCCCTGGGCGCGCTTCGCCGCGTCGGCCTCGGGCGAGGCCATGAAGGCCAGCATGGCACGCGCGGTCTCGGCCTGGGTCGATCCGCTGCAGACGCCGCCTGAAAAAGTCGTGACGATCTGAATCGCGGCCGGCATCGGACCGAGCAGGTCGATGCCCTGGACATGGATCAGCTCGCTGAGCTGCTGGAAGCCCAGTTCGACCTCGCCGCGGGCCACCAGCGTGCCGACCGGCACGCCCGGCGGCGCCTGGACGATGCGGGGCTTGATCTCTTCGGCGATGCCCCAGCGCTCGAACAGCGCGGCCAGCGCGACGCCGCTCGGGCCGGTGGAGTAGCTGAGGCTGCGGGCGGCCAGCACGGCGCTGCGCAGCGCTTGCTCGGAGCCGATGTCGGGGTGCGGCGCGCCGGCCTTCACGGCCACCGCGACGCCGGAGCGCACCAGGTCGGTCTTGCTGGCGGCATCGATGCGGCCGGCGGCGATCAGCTTGTCGATCGCGTCGGAGGCCAGGATGACGAGGTCGAAGGCCTCGCCCGCCTGCACCCGCTTGGCGGCATCGACGCCGCCGACCGATTCGATCGACACCGAAGCGCCCGAACGGCCCTCGAACGCGGCCACGAGGTCGGCCAGCACCTGGCGGGTGGCCATCGACGAAATACCCTTGATTGCGGCTTTCTGCATGCTTTTCGCCTTGTCTCCACGGCCCATTGGCGGGCTCGATCGGCGGATTGTGCGGCGGGATCGCTCTACTGGATCCGCCATAGGCCACTAGCAGCTAGAACAAAACGGCATATCATGCTAGACCGAGCCTGGAGACGACCCTTGGACCTGAAACAGCTGGCGTATTTCGTGCGCGTCGCCGAACTGGGCAGCTTCACGCGGGCCGCGGTGGCGCTCAAGGTGGCGCAGCCGGCGCTCAGCCGCCAGGTGCGCCTGCTCGAGGTCGAGCTGCGGCAGAACCTGCTGGTGCGCAACGGCCGCGGCGCGACGCCGACCGAGGCCGGCCAGGTGCTGCTGGCCCATGGGCGCGGAATCCTGCACCAGGTGGAGCGCGCCCGCGAGGAGCTCGACCGGGTGCGCGGCTCGCTGGCCGGGCGGGTGGCCGTGGGGCTGCCGCCGAGCATCGCGCGGGTGTTGACCGTGCCGCTGACCCGTGCCTTCCGCGAGCAGATGCCGCAGGCCCAGCTGTCGATCAGCGAGAACCTCTCGACCGCCATGCAGGACCAGCTGCTGCATGGCGGGCTGGACATCGCGGTGCTCTACGACGCCCGCCCGATGCCCGGGATCGACGTCCAGCGGCTGCTGGACCAGGCGCTGATGCTGGTCGGGCGCCGGCCGCCCGGCCTGCAGGAAGATCCGCCGCCCGCCCCCCTGACACTGGCGGAGGTGGCACGGCTGCCCCTGGTGATCCCGAGCCGGCCAAACGCGATCCGGATGTATGTCGAATCGGAGATGGCCGGCGTCGGCTGCACGCCGAGGGTCGCGCTCGAGATCGACGGCGTCTCGGCGATGCTCGACCTGGTCGCCGACGGCGCCGGCTTCGCGATCCTGTCGCGCAACGCGGTGATCCGCTCGATCAATCCGTCGGCCTACACCCTGCGCGAGATCGTGTCGCCGCCGCTGCGCATCCCGGTGTTCACCGCGGTCAGCGCACTGCGCCGCGCCACCCTGACGCAACACGCGACGCTCGAGCTGATCCGCAAGACCGGCGAGACGCTGCTACGGGGTTGAAAGGTCCGCCGCCGGGCCGCCCCAAGGCGGACCGCTCCCCCTCGGGGGGCAGCGAGTACACGAAGTGACGAGCGTGGGGGCTCAGTCCTTGCCTCGTTGCGCGAGCAGCCGGTCGGCGTAGTCCTGCCACGTCGCCTGCTTGTCGAGCCCGTCGAACACGCCGGCCTTCGCCTGGTCGGCCACCCACTGCTGCTTCTCGGCGATGGCCGCGGCCATGGTCGGCGCAAAGCCGGCTTCGCGCACCGTGTTGGCGGCCTCGCGCATCTCCTCGGCCCGGCGCTGGCCGTGCTGGACCACGCGGCTGAAGAAGTAGGCGCCCTGCCGGCTCCAGTCGATGCTCGGGAAGGTCTCCTGCAGGGTCGGCAGCACATGGTCCTCGACGCCATAGGCGCGCGCCGTGGCGTAGCTTTCGATGACCAGCGCCTCAAGGCCCTTGATCATCACGCTGCGGCTCATCTTGATCGCGCTGGCGACGCCGAGCCGCTCGCTCACCGCCTTGGTGTCCAGCCCCCAGGCGGCGAGCGCTTCGGCCAAAGCCGCGGCCCGCTCGCCGCCGAGCAGCATCGGCACGCGGATGCCGTAGGGCGGCACCGAGGTCATCACGCCGGCTTCCACATAGTGCGCACCGGCCGCGTCGACCAGCGCCGCGCAGCGCTTCTTGGTGCCCGGCGAGGCCGAATTGAGGTCGAGGAACAGCGTGCCCGGGCGCAGGTGCGGCGCCGCCTCCTCGGCCACGCGGAGGGTGTTCGACGCCGTGACGGCGGAGATCACCAGCGTGCTGGCCTGGCACAGGGCGCGCATCGACGCCTGCGCCACCACGCCGGCGCGCGCCGCGTGCGCCTGCTCGTCCGCCTGGCGCGCAGGGTCGATGAAATTCAGGTCCCAGGCGCCGACGGATTGAACGCCGGGCTTGTCCTTGAGGCCCGAGGCGAAGGTCTTTCCCACTTCGCCGTAGCCGACGACTCCGATGTGTTCGAGTTGCATGTCAGTCCTCGCCAGGAAAGCTATTGCCGGGGGATGCCCGCGGCGGCGATCACGCCGCTCCAGCGGTGGATCTCGCTGTCGAGCAGCGTCGCCAGTTCTTCGGGGCTGCCGGCACGCGGCTGCACGTTCAGCGTCGCCAACTGCTGCTGGACTTCGGGCGACGCCAGCGCCGCGCGGACTGCGCGGTTGAGCCGGTCGATGCGCTCGCGCGGCGTCTTTCCAGGAGCGGCCAACGCGTTCCAGGAACGCACGTCGAAGCCCTTGAGCCCGGCGCCCTCGGCCGCCGTGGGCACATCGGGCAAGGCCGGGTTGCGCTTCTCGCCCATCACGGCCAGCACGCGAAGCGCCTTGCCCGTGATCTGCGGCATGACGGGCGACAGGATCTCGACGCCGGCGTCGATCTGGCCGCTGCGCAGGGCCGTCACCACGGCCGGGGTGCCGTTGAAGGGCACCACCTGGGCGTCGATGCCGGCGCGGCTCTTGAACAGGGTGGCCGCGAGGTGCTGGGTGCTGCCGATGTTGACCGTGCCGATGTTCAGCGCGCCCGGCCGCGCCTTGGCGGCCGCCACCAGGTCGGCCAGGCTGCGGAGCGGCGACTTCTCGGGCACCACGATCGCGATGTCGAAATAGCCCAGCAGCGAGACCGGCGCGAAGTCCTTGCGGGTGTCGAACGGAAGCTTCTGGAACAGGCCCTCGCTGACCGCCGTGCCGTTGCTCATCAGCAGCAGCGTCAGGCCGTCGGGCGCCGCCGAGGCCACCATCGTGCCGGCCACCACGCCGCCGGCACCGGGGCGGTTGTCGACGATCACGGGCTGGTTCAGCTGGCTGGACATCGCCTTGCCGACCACCCGCGCCGTGAGGTCGGCGACGCCGCCGGCACCGAAGGGGACGACCAGGCGGATCGGCTGGGTGTCGCGGCTGTCGGCGGCGTGGGCAACGACCGGCAGGACGGCGGCAAGGCCGAGCGCGGCCGGAAGCAGGAGGAAGGGACGACGGGTGGATCGCATGTCGAACGCACAGGCTTGGAAGGGGCGGCCAGTGTAGGCCGAAGCGCGCGGGCCGTGCCGCCGCTCACTCGTAGCGCTTGCCCGCCGCCATCAACTCGGGCGTCCCGATCACCTCGTTCAGCCCGTCGAAATCCAGCATCCGGTCGCGCCACGGCAGCGTCGTGCGATTCGCATGCAGGCTCGCGTAGTAGCCCTGCAGCGTGTGCACCACCGCACGGGCGGTGCCGCCCGGGAAGATCGCGATCCGGAAGCCGTGCGCCTGCAGCGCGTCCGCGTCCTGCACCGGCGTCTTGCCGCCCTCGACCATGTTGGCGAGCAGCGGCACGCGATGGGCGAAGCGCTGGCAGGCGGCATCCATCTGTGCGGGCGAACGCAGCGCCTCGATGAAGAGCGCGTCGACGCCGGTCTCGAGATAGGCTTGCGCCCGGTCGAGCGCGGCATCGAGTCCCTCGACCGCCACCGCGTCGGTGCGCGCGAGGATCAAGGTCTGCGCCGACGCGCGCGCATCGAGTGCGGCCTCGAGCTTGCCGACCATCTCGCGCACCGGCACCACGGTCTTGCCGTCGAGGTGGCCGCAGCGCTTCGGAAAACCCTGGTCCTCGATCTGGATCATCGCCGCGCCCGCACGCTCGAAGCCGCGCACCGTCCGCTGCGTGTTGAGCGCATTGCCGAAGCCGGTGTCGGCATCGACGATCACCGGCAGGCCGACGCGCTCGGTGATGCGCGCCAGCGTGTCCTCGACCTCGGTGAAGGTGGTGAGCCCGACGTCGGAGCGCGCGAGCCGCGTGTAGGCGATCGATGCGCCCGACAGGTACAGCGCCTCGAAGCCGGCCTGCTCGGCCACCAGGGCGCTCAACGCGTCATAGACGCCGGGCGCCAGCACGATGTCGTTGCGCGCCAGGCGCGCCTTGAATGTCTCATCGGCCATGGGAAGCCTTCCTTTCATCGATCAGCGCGGCGGCCGTGTGCGCCGCGATGTAGCCGCCGGCGACCGCGCTCAAAAGTCCGTTGCCCGAGAGATAGCCCCAGACCGCATCGCCCGACACGCCGCCCGCGGCGCCGCCGGCGGCCAGCAGGTTGGGCAGCGGGGTGCCGTCCTGGCGCAGGACCCGCATGTCGGGTCCGACGTCGAGGCCGCCTTGCGTATGGAACAGCGCACCCGTGACCTTGACCGCGAAGTACGGCGCAGCCAGTGGACGCGCGAACACACGGCCATCGGCCTGCACGGCGCCGGCGCGAAGCCCGTCGAGCGTCGATTGCAGCGTGGCCGCGTCGCAGCCGATGCAGGCCGCCAGCTCGGCCATGCCGTCGCAGCGCCTGAGCGCGCCGGCCGCCTCGGCCTCGCAAAAATCGGGAAAGCCGCGCGCCAGTTCCAGCAGCGGCGCATCGAAGACATTCCAGGCCACGCCGCCCGGCTGCGCCAGCACATGCACCGCGGCTTCGGAGTAGCCCTGGGTCTCGTCGTGGAAGCGACGGCCCTCGCGGTTGAGCTGCACGCCGCCTTCCATCATGACGGCCCAGGACATCAGCGCGCCCTGCGGCGTGACCCAGGAGCCGTGCCCCTGGTAGCCGCCGAGGTCGCGCAGCCGGGCACCGATCGCCTCGCCCCAGAGGATGGCGCTGCCGTCGTTGCCGACGTGGCCACCGAAGGCGGCCTCGGCCATCTCGGGCAGCAGCGCGCGCACCATCGCCGCATTGCCGCCGAAGCCGTTGCAGCCCAGCAGCAGCGCGTCGCAGCCCAGCGTTTCCTCGCGGCCGTCGGGGCGGCGGTAGCCGACGCCGATCGCTCGGTCAGCTTCATCGAGCCACAGCGTCTCGACCAGGGCCTGCGTCAGCACCGGGATGCCGGCGGCTTCGACGGCCGCCTGCAAGCCGGCCATCAGGGCCGCACCGGTCTTCTGCCGCAGCGCGTGCATTCGATGGACGCTGTGACCGGGATAGAGAAAGCCGTCGAGCACGATCCAGTCGAGGCCATGCCTGGCCTGCAGCGCATCGAGGGCCGGGCCGACGGCTTGCGCGTACGCCTGCACCAGCGTCGGCGCAGCCCGACCATGGGCCTTGGCCTGGATGTCGGCCGCAAAGCGGGCAGGACTGTCGCCCTCGATGCCCTGCCGGCGCTGGGCGAGCGTGCCGGGCGCCGGAATGAAGCCCGAGGACAGCGCGGTCGATCCGCTCGGCACGGCGTCGCGTTCGAGCACAACGCATTCGACGCCCGCGTCGTGCAGCATCAGCGCCGCCGTGAGCCCGCAGGCACCGGCGCCGACGATCGCGACGCCGACCTGCATCTCGGCATCGATCCGTGACGCGCGCCGGACCCGGCGCTCAGGCGCTGCGCTCGAGACGCTCATGCCAGCCCCTGCACGAACGCCGCGCAGTCCGTCACCTCGGCCACGTTGGCCATGTCGGCCAGCGAGGTCCGGTGCCGCTCCTCGCCAAAAGCCGCGCAGCCGTCGGCCAGCACCAGCGTGCGGTAGTCGCGCATGTGGGCATCGCGCACCGTGCTCGCCACCCCGCCGTTGGTGACGATGCCGCACACGGCCACGGTGTCGATGCCGGCGCGGCGCAGCACCCAGTCGAGCTGGGTGTTGAAGAAGGCCGAGTAGGCGACCTTGCTGACCGCCACGTCGACCAGGCCGGCCAGCGCGTCGACGTTGGCCTGGCCCCAGCTGCCCGGTGCGAAGTCGCCCTTGCGCAGGTACGGGCGCAGCGCCTTCAGGTGCGGCGAGACCATCGGCTCGCCGGCGGCATCGGGCCACAGCGTGAACTGGCTCGCGGCGACCAGGCCGCCGACGGTCTTGAGCGCGCGCGCGACCGCCGCCACGCGGTCGGGCAGCAGCAGCGCGGGCGGGTTGCTGTCGCCGCCGCGCGCATAGGCACCGCGGGCATCGAGAAAGTCGTTCTGCAGGTCGATCACGATCAGCGCCGTGGTCGCGCCGACGACGGGCGCCCCGCCGGTCATGACAGCCTCACCAGCAAGTTGCCATGGGCATCGACATCGGCATGGAAGCCGGGCTCGAGCCAGACGGTGGTGTCGGCCTGCTCGAGGATCGCCGGACCGTCGACGCGGGCACCGACCGGCAGCGCCAGCCGCGCGAAGCGCAGCGCCTCGTGCCACTGCCCGGCGTGGAACACGCGCTGCGTGCCCAGCGGCGCGACGCTGCCCTCGCCTTCGGGCGCCAGCACGGCGAGGTCGAACTTGGGCCGCACGCCGATGCGCGCATAGCGCAGGTTCATCACCCGGATGCCGATGCCGTCGAGCACCCGGCCGAAGGCGGCGCTGTAGCTGGCCTCGAAGGCGGCACGAATGCCTTCACGCGTCAACGCCTGCGCGGTGGCGGCCGTGAGCACCACCGGCAGCGTATGGGTCTGGCCGGCATAGAGCATGTCGAGCGCGATCACCTCGCGCACTTCGTCGAAGCGCACCCCCGAGGAATCGAGCCGCTGCTGGCAGGACGCCGCGAGCTCAGCGATGCGCTGCGCCAGTTGCGCGACGTCGAGTTCGTCGAGCGGGCGGTTGAGGGTCTGCACCGCATCGTGCCGCATGTCGGCGATCACGCAACCGAGCGCCGAGGTCACGCCGGGGTAGCGCGGCACGATGCCAATGGCGACGCCGACCTCGCGCATCATCGCGCACACGTGCAGCGCGCCGCCGCCGCCGAAGGGCATGTAGGCGAAGCGGCGCGGGTCGTGGCCGCGCTCGATCGACACCAGCCGGATCGCGCCGGCCATGCGCGCGTTCGCGACCGTGAGGATCGCCTCCGCCGCCTGGTGGACATCCAGGCCCAGCGGCCGGGCGACATGCAGGTCGATCGCCTCGAAGGACTTGGCCGCATCGAGCGCCGCCAGCAGCCCGCCGCCCAACGGCCGGTCGGCAGCGATGCGACCGAGCAGCACGTTGGCGTCGGTCACGGTCGGGCGCATGTTGCCGCGGCCGTAGCAGGCCGGGCCCGGGATGCTGCCGGCCGATTCGGGGCCGACCTGCAGCATGCCGCTGGCGTCGACCGAGGCGATCGAGCCGCCGCCGGCGCCGATGGTCTCGATCTGGATCATCGGCGAGCGGATCACCATGCCGAACTCGATCGCGGTCTGCGCCGCCAGCGCGGCCTCGCCGTTGGCGACCAGCGAGACATCGAAGGAGGTGCCGCCCATGTCGCCGGTGATCGCATTCGGGAAGCCCGCCGCCCGCGCGATTGCCGCGCAGGCGATCACGCCGGCCGCCGGGCCCGACAGCGCGGTGCGCACCGGCAAGTCGCTGGCGGTCTGGCGCGACATCACGCCGCCGTTGCTCTGCACCACCAGCAGTTCGCCATCGAAGCCCTGGCCGCGCAGGTCGGATTCCAGCCGCTCGAGGTAGCTGCCGACCACCGGCTGCAGCGCCGCATTGAGCGTGGCGGTCGAGCAGCGCTCGAATTCGCGGATCTCGGGCAGCACTTCGCAGGCCGAGGTGACATGGGCGTTGGGCCACAGTTCGCGCACCGCGGCGACCGCCAGCCGTTCGTTCTCGGGGTTGGCGTAGGTGTTGATGAAGAACACGCACACCGCCTCGCAGCCGGCCTCCAGCAGCGCGCGGGCTTCGGCGCGGACCTGGTCGAGGTCGACCGGCGTGTGCAGCGTGCCGTCGGCCAGCACGCGCTCGTCGACCTCGCGCCGCAGGTCGCGCGGCACCACCGGCACGAAGCTGCCGCGCAGGCCCCAGGTCTGGGGCCGGTCACGCCGGCGCATCTCGAGCACGTCGCGGAAGCCCCGCGTGGTGATGATGCCGGTGCGCGCCACCTTGCGTTCGAGCAGCGCGTTGGTGCCGACCGTGGTGCCGTGCACGATGGTGGCGATGGCGGCGGCCGAGTCGGCCACGCGGGCCACGCCGTTCATGAAGCCGCGGGCTTCCTCGCCGCGGGTCGACGGCACCTTGACGATGCGCGCCGTGCCGTTCGACTCGTCGAGCACGAACAGGTCGGTGAAGGTGCCGCCGACATCGACGCCGACGACCAGGGATTGGCTTGGGGAAGTCATTCGGAAGCTTTCTTGGTTGCATCGGCGGCGGCGCTCACGTAGCCCATGGCCAGGTCGCGCTCGCGCTGTTCGGGCGCGCGCTCGGCGGCGCTGCCCCAGCCACCGCCGCCGGGGGTTTCGAGGCGCACGCGCTGGCCCCGCACCAGCTGGATGCCACGCATCTTCGACACCATCGGCGGCTCGTGCCAGGCGCCATCGTTCTCGTAGCGGAAGACGTTCACTGCGCCGGCGCCGCCGCCCGCGATGCCCTTGGGCGGCGAGGTGCCGCGCTCGCCGAAGACGAAGGCTTCGGCCTCCTGCTCCAGCAGTTCGATCTCGTAGACCGCGCCGAGGCCGCCGCGATGGCGGCCATCGCCGCCCGAATCGGCGCGCAGCGACCATTCGGTGAAGCGCACCGGATAAGCCGCCTCGAGGATTTCGAGCGGCGGGATGGTGGCGGTGGAGATCGGCGCGTTGCCGTGCGAGAGCCCGTCGCCGCCGGCATGGCCGCCATGCCCGCCGCCGAAGAAGCTGAACATCACCCAGCGCTGGCCCTCGCGCCCGGCGTCGCTGCGGTGGCCCGCGATCGACAGCGCGTTGATGGTGCCGTAGGCCTGCGCCACCGCACGCGTCGGATCGGCCTGGGCGGCGGCGCTGAAGATCACGTCGATCATGCGCAGGATGGTCTCGGTGTAGCCGCCGACCGGCCGCGGCCGTTCGGCGCTGATCACTAGGCGGTCAGGCAGGACGAAGTCCACCGCATCGAGCACGCCGGCGTTCGCCGGCACGTCCGGGAACAAGTGCTTCAGCGCCACGTAGCAGGCCGCGATCGCGGTCGCGCGCGAGATGTTCACCGGCCCCGCGCACTGCGGCGAGGTGCGCGAGAAGTCGAGCAGCAGCCGGTCGCCGGCCACCGTCATGTCGAGCGCGATGGTGAGCGGCTCGTTGACGATGCCGTCGTTGTCGAGCACGTCCTCGAAGCTGTAGCGGCCGTCGGGCAGCGAGGCGATGTGCGAGCGCATCAGGCGCAGCGCGCGGCTGCGCAGCTCGCCCATGGCCTGCAGCACCGGCGCGTCGCCGTACTCGTCGAGCAGGCCGTGCAGGCGCCTGGCACCGAGTTCGAGCGCGGCGAGCTGGCCGTTCAGGTCGCCCCAGAGGCTTTCGGGCAGCCGCGTGTTGGCGCGCAGGATCGCCAGCACGTCTTGGTCGAGCACGCCGTCGCGCACGATGCGCACCGGCGGGATCTGGACCGCCTCCTGCCAGCACTCGGTGGCGGCCGGGTTGTAGTTGCCGGGCACCGCGCCGCCGACATCGTGCCAGTGGGCGGCCGAGGCCATGTAGCAATAGAGCCGGCCGTCGCGGAAGAAGGGCCGCACCAGCTTGAAGTCGTTGGCGTGCGTGCCGCCGTCGTAGGGGTCGTTGCTGATCCAGATGTCGCCGTCCTTCATGCCGCCGCGCGGCGCCGCGGCGGCGGCGGTCGCGCGCACCGCGAAGGCCATCGCGCCGACGAACACCGGCAGGCCCGACTTGCCCTGCACCAGCGTGTCGCCGCTGTCGGCGTCGTAGAGGCCGTGGCAGGCGTCGTGGGCCTCGGCAATGATGGGATTGAAGGCGCTGCGGTAGAGCGTCGCATCCATCTCGTCGGCCACCTGTTCGAGGCGGCCGCGCAGCACCGCGAGCGTGACCGGGTCCATCGGGGTCGTGGGGGAGTCGTTCATGATTGGGATCTTTCTTTGCCGAAGCGCTGCCGCAGCTGCTTCATGAGGCCGCCTGCGCGGACCATGTCCATCAGGAATCCGGGCACCGGCTCGCAGGCCAGCGTCCGGCCATCGGGCGCCGCCACCGAGGGGCGCACGACGTCGAGGGTGACGCGGTCGCCGTCCTGCAGCGTCTCGGCCTCGGGGCAGGTCAGCAGCAGCAGGCCGAGGTTGAAGGCATTGCGGAAATAGAGCCCGCCGTACGAAGGCGCGATCACCGCCGCCACGCCCAGGTGCACCAGCACCGCGGCCGCCTGCTCGCGCGACGAGCCGATGCCGAAATTCGGCCCGGCCACGATCAGGTCGCCGGGCCGCACCTCGCGGGCGAACTCGGGCCGCACGGCCTCGAGGCAATGGCGGGCGATGACGTCGATGCCGTGCTTCATCGCATGGCCCGGCGCCAATGCGTCGGTGTCGACATCGGCGCCGAGGCGCCAGACGCGGTGCGCCGTCATGCCAGCACCTCGCGCGGGTCGGTGACGCAGCCGCGCAGCGCCGCCGCCGCCACGGTGTACGGCGAGCCCAGGTAGACCTGCGCCGTGGGCGAGCCCATGCGGCCCTTGAAATTGCGCGCCGTGGTCGAGATCACGGTGATGTCGTCGCCCATCGGGTCGCCGTAACCCGAGCAGGCGCCGCAGGCGGTGGGAAAGAGCTCGGCGCCGGCGTCGAGCAGCGACTGCAACACACCCTCGTCACGCGCCCGCTGCTGGTCCTGCAGGCTGGCCGGCGCGACGATCAGGCGCACGCCGGCCGCCACCTTGTGGCCGCGCAGCACCTGGGCGGCGGCCCGCAGGTCCTCGAGCTTGGCGCCGGTGCAGGCGCCGACATAGGCGACATCGATCGGCGTGCCGAGGTAGTGGCTCACGCCATGCGCATTGGCCGGGCTGTGCGGCGCCGCCACGTAGGGTTCGAGCGCCGATGCGTCGAAGCGATGGCGCGTCAGGTCGGCGCCTTCGTCGGTGAACCACGGCGCCGTGTCGATCGCCGGCGCGCCGGCTTCGGCGAGGAAGGCCGAGGTGGTCGCATCGGGCGCGATCAGTCCGACCTGCCCACCGAGTTCGGCGCTCATGTTCGACAGCGTCATGCGCTCCTGCATCGACAGTGCCGCAACCGCCGGCCCGCAGAACTCGACCGCCTGGTAGCGTCCGCCGTTCATGCCGAAGCGCGCCAGCATGTGCAGCATCATGTCCTTGGCCGTGACGCCGGCGGGCAGCCGGCCGTCCCACCACATCTGGAGGGTCTCGGGCACCCGCAGCCAGATCTCGCCGCTGACCACCACGCCAAGCATCTCGGTGCTGCCGATGCCGAACATGTAGGCACCGAAGGCGCCGCCGGTCGGCGAGTGCGAATCACCGCCCACGCACAGCATGCCGGGCCGGATGTGGCCGTGCTGCGGCACCACCACGTGGCAGATGCCCTGGCTGTCGTAGACATGCGGCAGCCGCTGGTCGCGGGCCCAGTCGCGGGCGATGCGCACGATGCGGCGCGAGTCGTCGTCGCGCTCGGGCACGTAGTGGTCCATCACCAGCACGATGCGCGAGCGGTCCCAGATCTGCGCCCCGAGTTCCTCCAGCATCGGCTGCAGCCGGCGCGGCCCCGAGGAGTCGTGGAACATCGCCAGGTCGACCTTGCAGGTCACGATCTCGCCGACCGCGACCGCCGCGCGGCCGCAGGCACGGGCGATGAGCTTCTGCGCCAGCGTCTGCGGCGCCGGCTGGAGGGTGACGGTGGGCGTGGTCATTCCGGCCTCGCGCCCGAATACTTGACCACCTGGGCCCAGCGCTTGATCTCGCTCTGGACGAAGGGGCCGAACTGCTCGGGCGTATTGCCGACCGCGATCACGCCCTCGCTGTCGAAGCGCTTGCGCATCGCCGGCTCGGCGATCGCCTGCCGCGCGGCGTCCGCCAGGCGGCGCGTGGTTTCGGGCGGCATGCGCGCCGGCCCGAACAGGCCGAACCAGGCGCTCGATTCGTAGCCGGGCAAGGTCTCGGCGATGGCCGGCAGGTCGGGAAACTCGGGCAGGCGCTTGGCCGAAGTCACGCCCAATGCCTTCAGCTTGCCGGCCTTGATGTGCTGCTGCACGTTGCCGACCGCCGCGAACATCAGCTGCACCTGGCCCGCGAGCACGTCCTGCACGGCCGGCGCGGTGCCCCGGTACGGGATGTTCACGATGTAGACGCCCGACTGCATCTTGAAGGCCTCGCCCGCCATGTGCAGCGACGAGCCCAGCGCGCCGATGGCGAAGTTGAGCTGGCCCGGCTTGGCCTTGGCCAGCGCGATCAGCTCGCGCACGTTGTCGGCCGGCACCGACGGATGGGCGACCAGGATCGACGGCGATGTCGCGACGCAGCTCAGCGCCGTGAAGTCCTTGACCGGATCGAAGGGCAGCGTGGGATAGAGCGCCGCATTGATCGCATGGCTGGTGAAGCTCAGCAGCAGCGTGTTGCCGTCGGGCGGGGCCTTGGCGACGACCTCGGCGGCGATGTTGCCGCCGGCGCCGGGCCGGTTCTCGACGATCACGGTGCGGCCCAGCACCGGGCCCATGCCGGCCGCCAAGGTGCGGGCGATGGTGTCGGTCGAGCCGCCGGCCGGCGCGCCGACCAGCAGGCGGATCGGCGTGTTGCCGATCTGGGCCCGGGCGGTGCCGGCCAGCGCTGTCACGGAGGCAATGAGGATGTCTCTGCGTTTCATGGTCTTTCCTTGTGGGATCCCTGGCTCAGAGCCCGAGATAGGCGCGGCGCAGTTCGTCGCTGCCGAGCAATTCGTCCGGCGCGCCCGAGAAGCGCACGCTGCCGTTCTCCAGCACGTAGGCGCGGTCGGCGATCTCCAGCGACTGGCCGACGTTCTGCTCGACCAGCAGCACCGCGAGGCCGTCGTCGCGCAGCTGCCGGATCAGCGTGAACATCTCCTCGACCAGCAAGGGCGACAGGCCCAGCGACGGCTCGTCGAGGATCAGCAGCACCGGCTCGGCCATCAGGCCGCGGCCGATGGCGAGCATCTGCTGCTCACCACCGCTCATGGTGCCGGCGTTCTGGCGGATGCGCTCGCGCAGCCGCGGGAAGATGCCGAACACCTTCTCCAGGTTGCTGGCCCGGCGTTCGCGGGCCCGCGTGAACGAGCCCAGCTCGAGGTTCTCCAGCACGCTGAGGTTCGGGAACACCTTGCGGCCCTCGGGCACCTGGATCAGGCCGGCCTTGACGACCTCGCGGTAGTGGGCGCCGCTCAGGTCCTGGCCGTCGAAGCGCACGCTGCCGCTCCAGGCCGGGCACAGGCCGCAAACCATCTTGTTCAAGGTCGACTTGCCGGCGCCGTTGCTGCCGAGCAGCGCGACCATCTCGCCGGCGTTCACCTGCAGGTCGACGCCGCGCAGCACCTCGACCCGGCCGTAGCCGCCGCGCAGGCCCTTGATTTCCAGCAGCGCGGTCATGCCTTCACCCCCTTCGCCGCAGCCGCCTTGCGCAGCCGCGCCGCGGTGCCATGGCCCAGGTAGGCCTCGACCACCTTGTCGTTCGACGTCACCTCGGCCGGACTGCCCTCGGCGATCAGCTGGCCCTGCGCCAGCACCCACACATGCTCGGCCAGGTTCATCACGGCCTGCATCACGTGTTCGATCATCAGCACGGTCACGCCGCCGTCGGCGATGCCGCGCACCACCGGCATCATCTCGGCGATCTCCTGCGGGTTCAGGCCGGCCAGCACTTCGTCGAGCAGCAGCAGGCGCGGCTCGGTCGCCAGCGCACGCGCCAGTTCGAGCCGCTTGCGGCCGGCGACCGTGAGGTCGGAGGCCGGCTTGTCGAGCTGCGCCGCGAGGCCCACGCGCTGCGCCACCTCATCCGCGCGCCGCAATGCCGCCCCACGGCTGCGCTCGTGCAGGTGGACGCCGACCGCGATGTTCTCGCGCACGGTTTGCGCCGCGAAGGGCTTGACGATCTGGAAGGTGCGCGTCATGCCGAGCAGGGCGTTGCGATGCGGCTCGCGGCCCGTGATGTCCTGGCCGGCGAAGCGCACCGTGCCGGTGTCCGGCTTGAGAAAGCCCGACATCAGCGCGAACAGCGTGGTCTTGCCGGCGCCGTTGGGGCCGATCAGCGCGCTCAGGCTGCCTTCGGCGACGGACAGGCTCACGCCCTGCACCGCCTTCAGGCCACCGAAGGAACGGGAGATGCCATTCAGCACCAGCAGCGGTTCAGCCACGGGGACCTCCCTTCGCGGACGCCCAGAGCTGCCGCACCGAGAGCCCCAGGCCGGCGATGCCGCGCGGCAGGAAGATCACGATCAGCACCAGCACCGTGCCGTAGATCACCATGTTGATGCCCGGCAGCTCGCCGAACAGGTTGCGCGTCAGGTCGGCCAGCAGATGCAGCACCACCGCACCCAGCACCGGCCCCCACAGGGTGCCGACACCGCCGACGATGGCCCCGACCAGCGCCTCGACCGAGGTCGACGAGCCATAGGCGATGCCCGGATCGATGTACTGGAACACCTGCACGTAGAAGGCACCGGCGGCGCCCATGAAGGCGGCCGAGAGGCCGATCGCACCGAGCTTGACGCGGAACGGGTTCACGCCCACGGCGCGCGCCGCGTCCTCGTTGTCGCGCACCGCCTGCAGCCAGGCACCGAAGCGCCCGTTGCGCAGCCACCAGGTCACCAGCAGCGCCGCGACCACGAAGGCCAGCACCACCCACAGGTAGCCGGCGCGGGTGGCGAACTGCAGGTTCGACGGCGCCTCGCGCAGGGGCAGCATCAGGCCGACGCCGCCGCCGGTGAAAGGCACCGAGAGCGCGACGATGCGAAACACCTCCGCGAAGGCCAGGGTGACCAGCGCGAAGTAGGAGCCCTTGAGCCCGTAGCGAAAGCTCAAGCCACCGATGAACAGGCCGACGCATGCGGCACCGATGACCGCCAGCCCGAGCGCGGCCCAGGCGTTGAGGCCGCCCTGCAGCTGCGCGATGGCCTGGATATAGGCGCCGCTGCCGAAGAACAGCGCATGGCCGAAGGAGAACTGGCCGCCGAAGCCGCCGAGGATGTTCCAGGCCTGCGCGATCAAGGTGGCGTAGAGCGCCATCATCACGAAGTTGAGCGTCGCGCCCGACGCCGTGACCAGCGGCACGCAGGCCACCGCCGCGGCGAACAGCGCGATGCCCGCGAGTTGACGAGGACCGCTCATGCCTTCGCTCCGAACATGCCCTGCGGGCGAAACAGCACGACCCCGATGAAGATCGCGAAGATGCCGATCTGCCCGAGCGATTCGCCCAGGTAGAGGCCGCCGAGCGATTCGACGATGCCGACCAGGAAGCCGCCGATCAGCGCGCCGACGAAGCTGCCCATGCCGCCCAGCACCACGATCGTGAAGGCCACCAGCACGAAACCACCGCCCACCTGCGGGTTGACGTAGTAGGCCGGCAGCAGAAAGCAGGCGGCGGCGCCGAGGCAGGCCAGTCCGATGCCGAAGCTCATCGCATAGACATGGTCGACATCGATGCCCATCAGCTTGGCGCCCTCTTTCTCCTTGGCGACCGCGCGGATCGCGCGGCCCAGGTCGGTGCGCCCCATGACCCAGAACAGCAGCGCCGACACCACCAGCGCCCCGGCGAAGGCGACCAGCTTGGGCACCGCGATCATTGCCGGCCCGATGGCGACCGTGCTGAGCGCGTAGGCGGTGTCGATGTTGCGGGTGTCCGACTTGAAGAACAGCAGCGCCAGGTTCTCCATCACGATCGCGATGCCGAGCGTGACCAGCAGGATGTTCTCGTCCTTGCCGTGGCCGGCGCGGTTGATGACCAGGCGCTGCAGCCCGTAGCCGAGCGCGAACATGCCGGGGATGACGATCGGCAGCGCCAGGTAGGGGTCGATGCCCCAGCGCTCCTTGAGGAAGTACACCGCATAGAGGGCCAGCATCAGCGAAGCGCCATGCGCGAAGTTGATGATGTGCAGCACGCCGTAGATCAAGGTGAGGCCGAGCGCGATCAGGGCATAGACCGCGCCGGTCGTCAGGCCGTTCAGGACGGACGAGAAAAGGATGCTGGGGTCGAACATGGGCGGTATCGGTGGGGCTGCCCGCACCGCGGGGCGCGGCCGGGCAGCTGGCGGGCCTGGATCAGGGCTCAGGCGTTCAAGGGGAACATGGGTTCGACTTCGCGGAACTCCCGCGGGATGATGACCTTGATATCGTTCTTCACGACCTGCGTCATCAGCGGCTGCGCGCCCTCGTTCTGGCCGTTGACGAACTTCGTCGGGCCGTACGGCATGATGTGGTTCGAGAAGGTGCTCTTCTCCAGCGCGTCGATGATGGCGGCGCGCTCGCTCGACTTGGCGCGCTCCAGCGCGTCGGCCAGCAGCATCATCGCGGTGTAGGTCATGAAGACCTCGTAGCTGAAGAACTGGCCCTGGGCCTCGACCCGCTTGCGCAGCTCGGCCGAGCGTTTGTCCTTCGGGTTGAACCAGTGGTTGCAGTCGATGATGCCGTTGGCAGCGTCCGGAAACTCCTTGACGAACTTGTAGCTCGACGCCGCGCCGCCGAGCACCGAGAAGATCGCCTTCGGCTGCACCTTCTGCTGCTGCATGGTGCGCACCAGCAGCGCGTACTCGTTGTAGTAGTTGGCCGGGATCACGATGTCGGGGTTGATCGACTTCATGCGCAGCACGATGTTGTTGAAGTCGCGCGTCGGGTTGGCGTGCTTCACGACCTCCTTCACCTCGAAGCCGTAGCCCGGCAGCTCGCGCGACAGCAGCGCCGCCGTGCCGGAGCCGAACAGCGAGTCCTCGTGGATGATCATCACCGTCTTGGCCGGATTGCCCGCGGCCTTGTTGAGCACCAGCAGGTTGGCCATCGCGACCTCGGTCGACTTCTTGTAGCCGGGGCCGAAGCGGAAGGTGTTCTTGAGGCCGCGCTCGACGATCTGGTCGGCCACGCCGACATCGACCACGTGCGGCAGGTTGTACTTGGCAGCGGCCTGCGTGGTGGCCAGGCAGATCGCCGACGCGAAGGCGCCGACGATGGCCGAGACGCCGGCCTCGTTCATCTTCTCGACCTCGGCGGCGCCGGCCTGGGGCTGCGATTGGGCGTCGCCGAGCAAGGCCTCGATCTTGGCGCCGCCCAGCGACTTGATGCCGCCGGCCTTGTTGATGTCCTCGATCGCCATCAGCGCACCGAGCCGGCACTGCTGGCCCGAATAGGCGAGTGCGCCGGTCACGGGATGCAGCACCCCGACCTTGATCGGCTTGGGCTGGGCGCCAGCCACCAGCGGGAAGGCGATGGCGGAGGCCACGGCGGCGGACTGCGACATGAAGCGGCGGCGGTCCGGGCGATCGAAGCGATGGGGCATGGTGCTTTCCTTTTTCTTCAGTTGAACTGGGCTGACACGTCTTTGCTGACCCACACCTTGGCGTCGATGCTGCCGACGCGCGACAGTTGCATCTCGTAGGTGTAGCGGTCGGGCCGGTAGAAGCCGTGCAGCCACTGCACCGGGCGCTCGGCTTCGTCGTAGATGAGGCGGCGCACGGCCAGCAGGGCCGAACCGACCGAGACTTCGAGGTGCTCCGCAAGCACGTTGTCGGCCAGCCGCGCCGTGATGGTCTGGTGTGCGCGGCCGACCTTGACGCCGGACTCTTCGAGCAGCACCAGGATCGGTTTCTTGGCCAGTTCGCGGCGGCCGAATTTGCGCGCGATGTCGTTCGGCACGTAGGTCGTGATGTGCGACAGCGGCCCCTCTCGCGTCGAACGCACGCGCACCGCCTTCTGGACCGCGTCGCCGAGCTTGAGCTGCAGGGCGTCGGCGACCTGGGTCGAAGCCGAGATGGTCGCCACGTCGATCACCTTGACCGAGGTGTGCAGGCCCATCGTGACCAGGTTCTCGAGCAGGCCGCGCAGGTTGGCGCGCGCCATGCCGTCGGCGGCACGTGGCTCGCCGCTCGCCGCCGGCGGCACCGGGCGCGTGCGCCGGCCTGGGTTGCGCGAGATCAGGCCCTCGGACGACAACTGGCCAAGGGCCCGCCGCACCGTGACGCGGGCGACGCCGAACTGCTCCATCAGGGCCAGTTCACCGGGCAGGCCGTCGGCGAAGCGCCCTTCTTCGAGTTGCTCGCGCAGCACCAGATAGATCTGGTGGTACTTCGGCAAGGGCATCTGCGACATGCCCGCGATGGTTGAGCACTTCTATTGTTCTGTCAATGGGACATTTGCTGCCAATTGCATTGATACGCCGGGGCGGGGCTCACGCCGACGGTGTGCTCTGCTCCGCGAATGTCCCCCGGCCTTCGGCCTCCTCCTTTATTTCGCTGCGCAGAGCACACCATCGGCGTGAGCCGTCAAGTCGGTGGTTCATCCTCGGCCAGCACCCCGCGGCGCTACCCGTGCCGAGGGCACCGGGTGGCCCCCGCAGCGAAATAAAGGAGGAGCCGAAGGCGGGGGACATTCGCGGAGGGGGCCACCCGGTGCCCTCGGCACGCCCCCTGAAGACCAGTCCTCAAGACTCGCCAGCAACGTCCCGCGTCGACTCGCGCACCACCAGTTCCGGCCGCAGCACCACCGTGAAGGCCGACGGCGCCCGGCCCTCGATGCCGTCGAACAGCATTTCGGCGGCGCGCCAGCCGAGCTCGCGGTGCGGCAGCCGGATGGTGGTGAGCGGCGGGTTGACCATGTCGACCAGCGGCATGTCGTTGTGGCCCGTGATCGAGATGTCCTGCGGCACGCGGATGCCGCGCTCGCGCAGCACGTCGTAGGCGCCGAGCGCGACCAGGTCGTTGCAGCACACCACGGCCTGCGGCCGTTCGTGGCCATCGAGCAGCCGCTGCATGGCGACGCGGCCGGCCTCGCGGCTGTAGCCCTCGCATTCCTCGACGCTGGCCAGTTCGAGCCCGCGGTCGCGCAGCGCCTGCTCGACGCCCTGGCGCCGGCCAACGCCGGTCGGCACGTTCTGCGGGCCGGCCAGGTGGGCGATGCGGCGATGGCCCAGCGACACCAGGTGGTCGACCGCCAGCTTCATCGCCAGCCGGTCGTCGCTCACCACGGCGGGCAGGCGCCCGGTCTCGTCGGCCCGGTTGACCAGCACCGCCTGCAGGCCGGCCTTGCCGATGTAGTCGACCAGCGGGTCGTCGCGGGTGGCGATCGCCAGCACCAGCCCGTCGACCCGCTGCGCCAGCATCCGCTCGACGATCGGGCGCGCCAGGGCATGGTCGACCACGTTGGTCACGAAGACGAAGTAGCCGCGCGCCGCCGCGCTGGCCTCGATGCCCTGCAGGATTGGCGGGAACACCGGGTTGGTGATGTCGGGCACCAGCACGCCGATGGTGTGGGTGCGGCCGGTCCGCAGCGCCGACGCCGCGCGGTTGGGCCGGTAGCCGAGCTTGCGCGCAGCCTCCTCGACCACCTTCAGCACCTCGGCGCTGATCAGGCTGCGCTTGTCCGGATTGAGCGCGCGCGAGACCGTCGAGACATGCACGCCGGCGGCCAGCGCGACATCGCGGATGGTGACGGTGGACGAGGGTTGGGGGTTCATGGATGCAAACGATTGAATACCCGAATCGGGACAACTCGGCGATTTTCCACGATGAGCGCATGGATATGCTGATTTTACTTTTCCGAGAAATGGAGGAATAATTTGCAAACGTTTGCATAAAAGGCCAGACACCCCATGAACATCGTGACCACCCCCGAATCCGTGCTGCAGATCACCCTCCAGGCGATGGAGCGCACGCCCGACCCGCGCCTGCGCAGCGTGATGGCCGCCCTCACCCGCCACCTGCACGCCTTCGTGCGCGAGGTCGAGCTGACCGAGGACGAGTTCGAGCGCGCGCTCGAATTCCTGGTCGCCATCGGCCAGGCCAGCGGCGAGACCAAGAACGAGGTCGTGCTGGCGGCCGACCTGCTGGGCGTGTCCACCCTGGTGGCCTTGCAGAACAACCAGGACCCGCAGGGCGAGTCGCCGGCCGCGCTGCTGGGCCCGTTCTGGCGCGCCAACGCGCCGTTCTGCGACGGCGGCGAGAGCATCGCGCGCTCGGAGACGCCGGGCGTTCCGCTCGAGGTCGCCGGCACCGTGCGCGACACCGCGGGCCGTCCGGTGGCGGACGCCACCCTCGATGTCTGGCAGGCCTCGCCGGTCGGCCTCTACGAGAACCAGGACCCGGCGCAGCAGGACATGAACCTGCGCGGCCGCTTCAGGACCGATGCCGAGGGCCGCTTCCATTTCCGCAGCGTCCGGCCGGCCGGCTATCCGGTGCCGACCGACGGCCCCTGCGGCGACCTGCTGCGGGCCCAGCTTCGGCATCCCAACCGGCCGGCGCACCTGCACTTCATGGTCAGCAAGCCGGGCCACAAGGTGCTCGTCACACAGGTCTTCGCGGACGACGACGAGAACCTCGAGAGCGACCCGGTGTTCGGCGTGACGCGCCGGCTGATCGGCCGCTTCGAACCCCAGCAGGGCGGTGGCCAGGCGACGCTGCAGTACGACTTCGTGCTGGAGCCTGGCGAGATGAAGTTCCCGCGCCCGCCGATTCCATGAACACCTCGATCGATCGCCTTCAACCTTTGCCTTGGACACCCCATGAGTTTTGATCCCACACCTCGACTGGACGGCAAGGTCGCCGTCATCACCGGCGGCCTCGGCGCCATCGGCCATGCGAGCGCACGCCGGCTCGCCGCGCTCGGCGCCAGCTGCGTGCTGGTGCACCGCAAGGGCGAGGACGCCGACGCCCGCGCCGCCGCCTTGCCGCATGCCGACGGGCAACGCCATTCGGCGCTGCGCGCCGACATCGTCGACACGCCCAGCCTGCAGCGCGCCGCCGCCGCCGTGCAGGCGAGCTACGGACGCTGCGACATCCTGGTCAACAGTGCCGGCCACACGCAGCCGGTGCCCGCCGCCGACCTCGATGCCTTGACCGACGAATTGATCGACGACCTGCTGCGCGCCAATTTCCGCGGCGTGTTCGCCACCATCCGGGCCTTCGCGCCGATGCTCAAGGCCAGCGGTGACGGCCTGGTGGTCAATGTCTCGTCGATCGCCGGCTTCACCGGGGTCGGCAGCAACCTGGCCTATGTCGCGGCCAAGGCCGGGCTCGACGTCGTCGGCGACGCGCTGGCCAAGGCCCTGGCGCCGGCGGTGCGCGTGGTGTCGGTGTCGCCGGGCGCGGTCGAGTCGGGCTTCGTGCCGGGCCGCGGCGCCGAGTTCGCCGACAAGATGGCCGCCACCACCCCGCTGGGCCGCATCGGCCGGCCGGAGGACGTGGCCGCCACCATCGAAGCGCTGGCGACCACCCTGCGCTTCGTGACCGGCACCCGCATCGTGGTCGATGGAGGGCGCCACCTGTGAACACCAAGACGCTGATCACCTGCGCGGTCACGGGCAACCTCGTGAAGCCCGAGCAGACGCCGCACCTGCCGATCACGCCGGCGCAGATCGCCGACGAATGCCTGGCCGCAGCCGAGGCCGGCGCCGGCCAGGTCCACATCCACGTGCGCGACCCCGAGACCGGCAAGCCGTCGATGCAGGTCGAGCTCTACCGCGACGTGGTCGACCGCATCCGGCGCCAGAACCGCGAGCTCATCATCAACCTGACCACCGGCCCCGGCGGACGCTTCATTCCGAGCGAGGACGACCCGAAGGTCGCCGCGCCGGGCAGCACGCTGCTGCCGCCCGAGAAGCGGGTCGAGCACATCGCGCTGATCAAGCCCGACGTCTGCTCGCTGGACCTCAACACCATGAACTCCGGGCCCGACGTGGTCATGAACACGCCGAAGAACGTGCGCCGCATGGCGCGCGTGATTCGCGAGGCAGGCGTCAAGCCCGAGCTCGAAATCTTCGACTCGGGCGACATCAACCTGGCGCTCGACCTGATCGCCGACGGCACGCTCGAAGGACCCGCCATGTGGACCTTCGTCCTCGGCGTGAAGTACGGCTTCGCGCCGACGCCCGAGACGCTGCTCTATGCCCGCAACATGCTGCCGCGCGGCGCCTTCTGGAGCGCCTTCGGCATCGGCCGGATGGAGTTCCCGATCGTCGCGCAAGCCTGGCTCATGGGCGGCCACGTGCGGGTCGGCATGGAAGACAACATCTACCTCGAGCGCGGCGTGCTGGCCGAAAGCAACGCGCAGCTGGTGGCCAAGGCCGGGGACATCATCCTGAGCCTGGGCGGCGAGGTGGCTTCGGCGCGCGAGGCGCGCGCCACGCTGGGACTGGAAGGAGGCCGCGCATGAACGCCATCACTGTCGACGACAGCGCCCGCGCCTTGCGGCTGGCCGAGAAGGCCGCGGACATCGCCGGACTGCGGCTCCAGGCCGCCGCCCAGCCCGAACCGGTGGCCAGGCCCGGCTTCTCGGTGGTGCGGGTCGGCGCCGCGGCGGTCAATCCGAGCGACGTCAAGGCGGCACTGGGCCTGATGCCGCAGGCCGCCTGGCCGCGCACCCCGGGGCGCGACTTCGCGGGCGTGGTGGTCGACGGCCCGAACGACTGGATCGGCCGCGAGGTCTACGGCTCCGGCGGCGACATCGGCATCACGCGCGACGGCTCGCATGCGCGCTTCCTGGTGCTGCCGGTGGCCGCCCTGCGCGACCGGCCGCTCAGCATCTCGATGGACGAATCGGGTGCGGTCGGCGTGCCCTTCGTCACGGCCTACGAGGGCTTCCGGCGCAGTGGCATGCCGCGGGACGGTCAGACGGTGCTGGTGCTGGGCGCCAACGGCAAGGTCGGCCAGGCGGCGGTGCAGCTGGCCGCCCAGGCCGGGGCGCGGGTGATCGCGGTGCAACGGCGCCCCGGGCCCTTCGAGGGCTTCGCCTGCGCAGCGGTCGAGACGGTCGATGCCACGCAGGGCGACATCGCGGCGCGGGTGCGGGAGCTCACCGGCGGACGCGGCGTCGACATCGCCTACAACACGGTGGGCAGCGCCTACTTCGACGCCGCCAACAAGTCGATGGCCAAGGGCGCGACGCAGATCCTGATCTCGACCCAGGACCGCGCGGTGCCCTTCGACATCTTCGCCTTCTACCGCGGCATGCACACCTATGTCGGCATCGACTCGCTGGCGATGGACTGCGTGGCCGCCACCGGCCAGCTCGACGCGATGCGCGAGGGCTTCGAGCGCGGCACGCTGAAGCCCTTCCCGGTGGCCCGCGCCTTCACGCTCGACCAGGCCGCGGATGCCTACCGGCTGGTGCTGTCGGGCAGCACCGACCGCGTCGTGCTGCGGCCCTGAGGAGCACCGCCATGCACCTGACCCGATTCGAGCAGGCGCCGGCCTACGAGGCGCCCAACCATTTCGACATGCGCTGCCTGCGGCTGCAGGGCAAGGAGGCCGGGCCCTCGACCCAGATGTGGATGGGCATGAGCCAGATCCTGCCGGGCGGCCACACCACGCTCGACGGCTCGCCGATCGAAAAGCTCTATCTGGTGCTCGAAGGGCGCCTGACCGTGGTCTCCGAACTCGACGGCCGCCAGGAAGAGCATGAGCTCGGCCCCTACGACAGCTGCCGCTTCGCGCCGGGCGAGAAGCGGCAGCTGCTGAACCGCAGCCAGCAGCCGGTGCTGGTCGCGCTGGTCATGGCCAACGCCGCACCCGGCTGAGCGTCTTTTCGCCTTTCGTTCCTCGACACACACATCATTCCAACGGAGACAAACCCATGACGACATCCTTCTTCGGCCGGCGCCAGCTGCTGGCGGCCGCCATCGCCCTGTGCGCCTTCCCGGCCGTCCAGGCGCAGGGCGACTGGCCGCGCGGCCAGACGATCCGGATGGTGGTGCCCTTCACCGCCGGCAGCGGCACCGACATCGTGGCCCGGCTGGTGGCCGAGCGGCTCGGGCCGGCACTCGGGACCAGCGTCATCATCGACAACAAGCCGGGCGCGGGCGGCACGCTGGGCGCTGCCCAGGTCGCCAAGGCGGCACCCGACGGCTACACGCTCCTGGTGCATTCGGCGGGGCATCTGGTGAACCCGTCGATCTATCCGGGCCTCAGCTACGACACGCTCAAGGACTTCGCCGGCATCACGCCGCTGGCCAGCCTGCCCAACGTGCTGGTCGCCCCGCCCGGGCGCTTCGCCGACGTGAAGGACCTGGTCGCGCAGGCCAAGGCCAAGCCGACGGGCTTCAACTACGCCTCGGCGGGCAACGGCTCGGCGACCCACATGAACGCCGAGGTGTTCCGGCTCGCGGCCGGCCTCCAGGCCCAGCACGTGCCGTTCCGCGGCACGCCCGAAGCCATGACCGAGGTGATGGGCGGGCGGGTCGACTGGTTCTTCGCGCCGATGGTCTCGGCGCTGCCGCTGATCAAGGACGGGCGGCTGAAGGCGCTGGCGGTCGGGACCGGCAAGCGCTCGTCCGTGATGCCGCAGGTGCCCACCACGGTCGAGGCCGGCGTGCCCGGCTCGGAGTACCTGTTCTGGGTCGGCCTGTTCGCGCCGGCGAAGACACCGCGGCCGGTGGTCGACCGGCTGCAGGCCGAGGTGGCGAAGATCATGGCGGCGCCCGACCTCAAGGAGCGGCTCGACAAGCTCGGCGCCGAACCCTTCACGATGCCGTCGGCGGACTTCGACAGGTTCCTGGCCGACGAGACCGCGAAAGCCCAGCAGGTGGTCAAGGCGGCCGGGATCAAGGCGGACTGAGCCGACTCGCTTTCTCAGTGATCGCCACGCGATCGCGTGACCCGCGACGCATGAATCAGGCGCAGTCGAACGCCAGGGATACCGCGGAACCGGCTTTGCCGGGCCGCTGGTATCGCCCCCCTTGAGGGGGGAGGCGCCGCAGGCGCTTCGGGGGGTGTTTCGTTTCAGAGCTTGAACGGCACCACTTCCTGGCGCTGTTCGCCGAGGCCCTCGATGCCGAGGGTCATCACGTCGCCCTTCTTGAGGTACACCGGCTGCGGCTTCTTGCCCATGCCGACGCCCGGCGGCGTGCCGGTGGTGATGATGTCGCCGGGCTCCAGCGTGTTGAGCTGGCTCACGTAGCTCACCAGCTTGGCGACGTTGAAGATCATGGTCTTCGTGTTGCCGGTCTGCATGCGCTCGCCGTTGAGGTCGAGCCACATCGCGAGCTTCTGCGGATTGGCGACCTCGTCGCGCGTGACCAGCCAGGGACCGATCGGGCCGAAGGTGTCGAAGCCCTTGCCCTTGTCCCAGGTCAGGCCGCGCTCGAGCTGCCATTCGCGCTCGCTGACGTCGTTGACGACGCAGAAGCCGGCCACGTAGTCGAGCGCGTTTTTCTGCGAGACGTAGCGTGCGCGGGTGCCGATCACCACGCCGAGCTCGACCTCCCAGTCGCCCTTGACCGACCCCTTGGGCAGCATGACCGGATCGTTCGGCCCCTGGATGCAGCTGTTGGCCTTGGTGAACACCACCGGCTCCTTGGGGATCGGCATGCCCGACTCGGCCGCGTGGTCGGCGTAGTTGAGGCCGATCGCGATGAACTTGCCGACCTTGGCCACCGGGCAGCCGTAGCGCGGCTTGCCCTTGACCAGCGGCAGCTTGTCGACCTTGAGCTTGCGCAGCTTGGCCAGCGCGGCGTCGCCGAGCTGGTCGGGGCCGATGTCGCCGACCACCGCGCTCAGGTCGCGCAGCTTGCCCTCGGCATCGATGAGGCCAGGCTTCTCCTTGCCCGGGTTGCCATAGCGAACGAGTTTCATGAAGGTCCTTTGTTGTGGGATCAGTAGGTGGAGCGACCGCCCGAAAGATCGAAGGTCGCGCCGGTGGAAAAAGAGCAATCCTCGGTGCAGAGCCAGGCCACCATCGCGGCCACCTCCTCCACCGTGCCGAATCGCCCCATCGGGATCTTCGACAGCATGAAGGCGATGTGGTCGGGCGTCATCTGGTCGAAGATCGCGGTCTTGACCGCCGCCGGGGTGACGCAGTTGACGCGGATGCCAGTATCGGCGAGTTCCTTGCCGAGCGACTTGGTGAGCGCGATCACGCCGGCCTTGCTCGCACTGTAGGCACTGGCGTTGGGGTTGCCGTCCTTGCCGGCGACCGAGGCGATGTTGACGATCCGGCCATAGCCCTGCGAGCGCATCTGGCCGACCACCTCCCGGCAGCAGATGAAGAGGCCGGTCAGGTTGACCTCCATGACCTGGCGCCAGGCATCGACCGGGTAGTCCCACAGCCGCGTGTTGGGCCCGGTGATGCCGGCGCTGTTGACCAGCGCATCGATGCGCCCGGCCTGCGCCAGCGTGGCCGCCACGGCCTTGGCCACCGAAGGCTGCTGGGTCACGTCGACCGCCAGCGCATAGGCCTTGGCGCCGAGCGCCCAGGCGGCCTTGGTCGCGGCCTCGCCGTCGCGGTCCCACACGGTGACGCTGCCACCCGAGGCCAGCAGCCGCTTGGCGATGCCGAAGCCCAGGCCGGTGGCGCCGCCGGTGACGACCGCATGGCGGCCGTTGAAGTCGAGCTGGTTCATATCATGATGCCGCCGTCGACCGTGAAGGCCTGGCCGGTCGCGAAGACGGATTCGTCGCTGGCCAGGAACACCACCACCGGCGCGATCTCCTCGGCCCGCGCGAGCCGGCCCATCGGCTGGCGCGCGATGAAGGCCTTGCGTGCTTCCTCGGGGTCGGCGTTGGCGTTGATGCGGTCGCCGAGCGAGGGCGTGTCGACCGTGCCGGGGCACACCGCATTGCAGCGGATGCCCTTGGTCACGTAGTCGGCGGCGACGCTCTTGGTGAGGCCGAGCACCGCCGCCTTGGTGGTGCCGTAGACGAAGCGGTTCGGCAGGCCCTTCATGCTGGAGCAGACGCTCGCCATGTTGATGATGCTGCCGCGCCCGGCCGCGAGCATGCCCGGCAGCACCGCCTGGATGGTCCAGAACTGGGCCCGCACGTTGAGGTTGAAGGCGAACTCGAGGTCGGCGTCGGCGGCGTCGAGCACGCTGCCGTTGTGGACCACGCCGGCGCAGTTGAAGAGCACGTCGAGCGCCGGCAGCGTCTGCACGAGTGCGCCGATGGCGGCCTTGTCGAGCACGTCGAGCTTCGCGGTCCTGACGTTGGCGACGCCGCCGAAGCGCGCCAACAACTTTTCGTTGACGTCGGTGGCCCACACCGTCGCGCCCTCGGCCGCGAGTGCGAGCACGCTCGCATGGCCGATACCCTGTCCGGCCGCGGTGACGAGCGCGGTCTTGCCCTGAAGTCTCATGGGATGTCCTCTCGAAGCTGATGGCGATGGTGATGCCGCGAAGGCCGCGCCGCATTCAGGGTTTCGCCCGATGGCCCGGCTCCGGTGCGGCTCGTATTCTGAATTGGCCTTACCACTTGTCCAATTCAGGACAACCCTTAACCCCCTCCCCCTGCCCTGCACGTGCCGCTGCAAACCGTCGAGCCCCAACGCCTCTATCGGCAGATCGCCGACCAGCTGCGCGCGCTGATCGCCCAGGGCGAATTCGCGGTCGGCGCGCGGCTGCCGGCCGAGCGCGATCTCGCCAGGCAGCTCGGCGTCAGCCGGCCTTCGGTGCGCGAGGCCCTGATCGCGCTCGAAGTCGAGGGCTGGGTCGAGGTCCGCACCGGCTCGGGCGTCTACGTGCTCGACCGTTCGCACCGGACGGCGGCGCCGGTGGCGGCGGCCGAATGGGGCCCGCTCGAACTGATCCGAGCCCGCCGCGTGGTCGAGGGCGAGACCGCGGCCCTGGCGGCCGCGCTGGGCCGGCGGCGCGACGTCGACACCCTGACCCGCGCCATCGAGAGCATGCGCGAGATGGCCGATCGCAACATGATGCCGCTCGAGGGCGACCGGGCCTTCCACCTGGCGATCGTCGAGGCTTGCGGCAACGTGGTGCTGTCGGAGACGGTGCAGGGCTATTGGGATTCGCGCAACGGCCCGATCTTCACGCGGCTCGGCGGCTACTTCGAGACCGTCAAGTCGTGGCGCAGCGCGATCGCCGAGCACGAGGCCATCCGCGACGCGATCGCCGCGCGCGACCCCGACGCCGCCCGTGCCGCGATGCACGCGCACATGGACAAGTCCCATCAGAGATTCAGCGCGAGTTGGCGCCGCGCGAAGGCCTCCTGATCCCAGCCAAGTCAGTCCGCTTTTCTTCCCAACCACAACGGAGACAAATCGATGACCAGCAAACGCTTCGCCCTCAAGACCTTCGCGGCCTGCGTCCTAGCGGCCAGCGCGCTCGGCGCCTTCGGCCTCGCGCAGGCCCAGACCAAGCTCAAGTGGGCCCATGTCTACGAGACCTCCGAACCCTTCCACAAATACTCGCTGTGGGCCGCCGACGAGATCAAGAAGCGCACCAACGGCAAGTACGAGATCCAGGTTTTCCCGGCCTCCAGCCTGGGCAAGGAGTCGGACATCAACCAGGGCCTGACCCTGGGCACGGTCGACATCATCCTGACCGGCGCGAGCTTCGCGGGCAACACCTACAAGCCGCTCGCCGTGACCTACTTCCCGTTCATCTTCCGCGATTCCGAGCACCTGCTGAAGTACGCCCAGAGCGATGTCTTCAAGGAGCTCGCCAAGGGCTACGACGACAAGAGCGGCAACCACATCACGGCGCTCAACTACTACGGCGCGCGCCACGTCACCTCGGCCGCCGCCAAGCCGGTGACCAAGCCTGAGGACATGAAGGGCCTGAAGATCCGCGTGCCCGACGCACCGGCCTACCTGGCCTTCCCGAAATCGCTCGGCGCCAACGCGACGCCGATCGCCTTCGCCGAGGTCTACCTGGCGCTGCAGAACGGCACGGTCGACGCCCAGGAGAACCCGCTGCCGACCATCGAGGCCAAGAAGTTCTTCGAAGTGCAGAAGAACATCTCGTTGACCGGCCACATCATCGACTCGCTGCTCACCGTGGTCTCGGGCCAGACCTGGGAGAAGCTGTCGCCGGACGAGAAGAAGATCTTCGCGGAGGTGATGCAGGAAGCGGCCGAGAAGACCGGCCGCGAGATCATCGCTTCGGAAATCCGCCTCACCGACGACTTCAAGAAGAAGGGCAACAACGTGATCGTGGTCGACAAGGCCGCGTTCCGCGAGGCCGTGCTCAAGAACACCAAGCCGACCGACCAGGGCTACCGCCAGCAGGACTACGACCGCATCCTGGCTATCAAGTGAGGCCGCCATGACCGAGCAGAAGATCATCGACGACGAGGGCCACTTCCATGCCGAGGACGAAGTGGTCGACCTTTCGGACACCATCGCCGAGGGCTGGATCGCGCTGGCGCTGTTCTGGCTGCTCGGCCTCACCGTGTTCTACCAGTTCGTCACGCGCTACGTGCTGAACGATTCCGCGGCCTGGACCGAAGAGGTGGCGCGCTACATGCTGATCGGCGTGGTCTTCATCGGGGCGGCGATCGGGGTCTCGAAGAACAACCAGATCCAGGTCGACTTCTTCTACCGCCACATCCCCAAGGCGATGGGCGTATGGATGTCCAAGGCGGTCGACCTGGTGCGCATCGCCTTCTTCGCCGGTGCGGTGATCATGACCGTGCAGATGATGCTCAAGATCGGCAGCCGCACGCGCATGACCATCGTCGACCTGCCGATGAACATCGTCTACGGCGTCTGCCTGTTCGGCTTCGCGGCGATGGCCTGGCGCTCGCTGCAGGTGGCGCGCATCCACTGGCGGCGCGGCTACAGCGTGCTCGAACGACCCGAATCCACTCTGTCAGACCACTAACATGCTCAAGATCTTCTTCCTGGTCTTCATGGCCGGCGGCATCCCGGTGGCGATCGCGATGGCGGGCGCCTCGCTGGCCTACATCCTGATGTCGGGCGGCCTGCCGCCCTTCGTCGTGATCCACCGGATGGTGAGCGGCATCGACAGCTTCCCGCTGCTCGCCGTGCCCTTCTTCATCCTGGCCGGCAACCTCATGAACAACGCCGGCATCACGACCCGCATCTACAACTTCGCGCTGGCGCTGGTCGGCTGGCTCAAGGGCGGGCTGGGCCACGTCAACGTGCTCGGCTCGGTGATCTTCGCCGGCATGAGCGGCACCGCGATCGCCGACGCCGCCGGCCTCGGCACGATCGAGATCAAGGCCATGCAGGAGCATGGCTACGAGACCGAGTTCGCGGTCGGCGTCACGGCCGCCTCGGCCACGCTCGGGCCGATCATCCCGCCCAGCCTGCCCTTCGTGATCTACGGGATGATGGCCAACGTCTCGGTGGGCGCACTGTTCCTCGCCGGCATCCTGCCGGGCGCCATGATGGCGATCCTGATGATGCTCACGGTGGCCTACTACGCCCACAAGAACAAATGGGGCGGCGACGTCAAGTTCTCGAGCACGCGCCTGTTCAAGGCCTTGAGCGAGCTCGCGGTGGTGATCGGCTGGCCGCTGCTGATGTGGCTGTTGATCAGCCAGCTGGGCACGCCGCCGCAGCTGACGGTCTTCGGTGGCCTGGCGGCGCTGTTCGTGCTCGACCGGATCTTCCGCTTCGAGGCGCTGCTGCCGATCATGACGCCGGTGCTGCTGATCGGCGGCATGACCACCGGCCTCTTCACGCCCACCGAGGGCGCGATCGCCGCCTGCGTATGGGCCATGATCCTCGGCTTCGCCTGGTACCGCACGCTGTCCTGGAAGATGTTCGTCAAGGTCTGCCTCGACACCATCGAGACCACCTCGACCGTGCTGTTCATCGTCGCCGCGGCGTCGATCTTCGGCTGGATGCTGACCGCGACCGGCGTCACGGCCGAGATCGCCAGCTGGGTGCTGGGCTTCACCGACCAGGCCTGGGTTTTCCTGCTGCTGGCCAACCTGCTGATGCTGTTTGTCGGCTGCTTCCTGGAGCCCACCGCGGCCATCACGATCCTGGTGCCGATCCTGCTGCCGATCGCGACCCACCTGGGCATCGATCCGATCCACTTCGGCCTGGTGATGGTGCTCAACCTCATGATCGGGCTGCTGCATCCGCCGATGGGGATGGTGCTGTTCGTGCTCGCGCGGGTCGCCGGACTGAGCTTCGAGCGCACCACCATGGCGATCCTGCCATGGCTGGTGCCGCTGCTGGTGAGCCTGGCGATCATCACCTACATGCCGTCGCTGGTACTGTGGCTGCCGAAAATGTTCTTCTGAGACCTTGCGGGACAGACCAACAAGCCGCGCAGCGGTTTTTGCTCTGGCCCCAACTGACCAGATCCAGTGCCGCACAAGACAAAGGACCCCCAACGATGAACCCCTTCATTCGACTCCATCCCGCCGACGATGTCGTGATCGCGCGCGGCCAGCTGGTCGGCGGCACGCCGGTCGAGGGCGTGACGGCCCGCGGCCTGATCCCGCCCGGCCACAAGATCGCGGTGCGCGCCATCGCGCAAGGCGACCCGGTGCGCCGCTACAACCAGATCATCGGCTTCGCGAGCAAGCCGATCGCGCCCGGCGAGCACGTGCATACGCACAACCTCGACATGGGCCCCGACAAGGGCCACTTCGAGCGTGACTACGCCTTCGGGGCCGACGTGAAGGCGCCGCCGCCGAAGCGCGAGGCCACCTTCATGGGCATCAAGCGGGCCGACGGCCGCGTCGCCACGCGCAACTACATCGGCGTGCTGACCAGCGTCAACTGCTCGGCCACCGCGGCACGCGCCATCGCCGACCACTTCTCGCGCAAGACCAATCCGGCGGCGCTGGCCGACTACCCGAACGTGGACGGCGTGGTCGCGCTCACCCACGGCACCGGCTGCGGCATGGACACCGGCGGCATGGGCATGCAGTTGCTCGAGCGCACGCTCACGGGCTACGCGACGCACCCCAACTTCGCCGCCGTGCTGGTGGTCGGGCTGGGCTGCGAGGCCAACCAGATCAACGCCTGGCTCGCCACCGGCCACCTGAGCGAAGGCGAGAACTTCCGCGTCTTCAACATCCAGGACACCGGCGGCACGCGCAAGACGGTCGAGAAGGGCGTCGCGCTGATCAACGAGATGCTGCCGCGCGCCAATGCCGTGCGGCGCGAGCCGCTGAGCGCGGCCCACATCACGATCGGGCTGCAGTGCGGCGGCTCCGACGGCTACTCGGGCATCAGCGCCAACCCGGCGCTGGGCGCCGCGGTCGACCTGCTGGTGGCGCACGGCGGCACCGCGATCCTGTCCGAGACGCCGGAGGTCTACGGCGCCGAGCACCTGCTGACCCGCCGCGCGGTGCGGCGCGAGGTCGGCGAAAAGCTGGTCGAGCGGATCCGCTGGTGGGAGCACTACACCGCCATCAACGAGGGCGAGATGAACAACAACCCCTCGCCCGGCAACAAGGCCGGCGGGCTCACGACGATCCTCGAGAAGTCGCTCGGCGCGGTCGCCAAGGGCGGCACCAGCAACCTCGAGGCGGTCTACGAATACGCCGAACCCGTGACCGCGCACGGCTTCGTCTACATGGACACGCCGGGCTACGATCCGGTCAGCGCCACTGGCCAGGTGGCGGGCGGCGCCAACATCATCTGCTTCACCACCGGCCGCGGCTCGGCCTATGGCTGCGCGCCTTCGCCGTCGCTCAAGCTGGCGACCAATTCCGCGCTCTGGCAGCGCCAGGAAGAAGACATGGACATCAATTGCGGCGAGATCGTCGAAGGCACGGTGTCGATCCAGGAGATGGGCCAGCGCATCTTCGAGATGGTGCTGGCGACCGCCTCGGGCGAACCCTCGAAGAGCGAGCGCCATGGCTACGGGCAGAACGAGTTCGTGCCCTGGCAGGTCGGCGCGGTGATGTAGCCATGTCGCATTTCACTCAACCACCCTTCGGCACGCTGGACGGCACCAGCGTCGAGAAATTCGACGCCCGTTTCAACCGCCTGGTGCCCGGACCCGAGAAGGTCGAGCGGCTCTGGACCGGCGCCCGCTGGTGCGAGGGGCCGGCCTGGTTCGGCGCCCACCGCACACTGGTGTGGTCCGACATTCCGAACAACCGCATGATGCGCTTCGACGAGCGCAACGGCGGCGTGGCGGTGTTCCGCGAACCGTCCAACAATTCCAACGGCAACACGGTCGACAGGCAGGGCCGGCTGGTCAGCTGCGAGCACCTGACGCGGCGCGTGACGCGCACCGAGCATGACGGCAGCCTCACCGTGCTGGCCTCGCACTGGCAAGGCAAGCGCCTCAATTCGCCGAACGATGTCGTGGTGCACTCCGATGGCGGCATCTGGTTCACCGACCCGAGCTACGGCATCCTGAGCGACTACGAAGGATTGAGCGCCGACAGCGAGATCGGCGCCTGCAACGTCTACCGCATCGACCCGGCCAGCGGCGCGGTCGACCTCGTCGCCGACGACTTTGTCAAGCCCAACGGATTGGCCTTCTCGCCCGACGAATCGATGCTCTACATCGCCGACACCGGCGCCAGCCATGCGGACGACGCGCCGCGCCACATCCGCCGCTTCGCGGTCGCGAGCGATGGCCGGCGGCTGGGTGCCGGCAGCCTGTTCGCGGAATGCACGCAGGGGCTGTTCGACGGCTTCCGGCTCGACACCGAGGGCCGCATCTGGACCAGCGCCGCCGACGGCGTGCATGCCTTGCACCCCGACGGCAGCCTGATCGGCAAGATCCTGCTGCCCGAGCGCGTGGCCAATGTCTGCTTCGGCGGCCCCAAGCGCAACCGGCTCTTCATCTGCGCCACGAGTTCGCTCTACGCCATCACCCTCAACGCCAAGGGAGTTTGAATCACATGTCCCAAACACTGGAGCCGGGCAGCCTGAGAAACCAGGTCGCCCGCATCCTGGCCGCCGCCGGCAGCGCGCCGGCCGAGGCCGAGCAGGTCGCCGCCAACCTGGTGCTGGCCAATCTGAGCGGCCACGATTCGCACGGCGTCGGCATGCTGCCGCGCTATGTCGACGCCATCGCCGAGGGCGGCCTGGTGCCGAATGCCGCGGCCCGGATCATCCTCGACACCGGCGCCCTGCTCTCGCTCGACGGCCAGCACGGCTTCGGCCAGATCGTCGGCGTGCAGGCGATGGAGCTCGGCATTGCGCGGGCCAAGCAGCATGGCAGCTGCATCGTGTCACTGGCCAGCGCGCACCACCTGGGGCGCATTGGCCATTTCGCCGAGATGGCGGTGGCCCAGGGGCTGGTGGCGATGCACTTCGTCAACGTGCTGTCGCGGCCGGTGGTCGCGCCCTGGGGCGGCGGCGACGGCCGCTTCGGCACCAACCCCTGCTGCATCGGCGTGCCGCTGGCAGGGGCCGAGCCCTTCATCCTCGACTTCGCGACCAGCCGGGTGGCGCAGGGCAAGATGCGGGTGGCCTACAACAAGAGCGAGCGCGTGCCGCCGGGCCACCTGATCGACGAGCATGGCGCACCGACCGACGACCCGGGCGTGGTGGTGGTGCCGCAGAGCAACGGCCTGTTCGGCGCCCTGATGACCTTCGGCGAGCACAAGGGCTATGGCATGGCGGTGGCCTGCGAGCTGCTCGGCGGCGCACTGACCGGCAGCGGCACCTGGCACCGTCCGGCGGACACCGCGCGCACCGTGCTCAACGGCATGCTGGTGGTGCTGATCGACCCGGCCCGGCTCGGCACGCAGGCGAGCTTCGCGCAGGAGGCGACGGCTTTCGTCGACTGGCTGCGCCAGAGCCCGCCGGGCGCCGGCTTCGAGGCCGTGCAGATCGCGGGCGAGCCCGAGCGCAAGGCGCGCGCGGCGCGCGAGCGCGAGGGCATCTGGCTCGACGATGCGACCTGGGGCGAGATCGTGGAGGCGGGACGCAAGGTCGGTGTCACGGTCGGTGCGACCGGCGGTTAGGGCCCACCAACTGTTTCAATGTCGTCTTCGCCCGGCCTTGGGCTTGCGCTATGGTTTCCTCAACAGTTCGCAAATCACAAGGAGCCGACATGAACACCACACGACAACGCTTCATGCGCGTCAGCGCGATCGCCCTGCTGCTCGGCAGCGCCGGCTTCGCCCAGGCCCAGTCGCTGGACATGCTCAAGGGCCTGGCCGGCGGCGGCGGCGGCATGGCCTCGGGCAGCCTCGGCAACGCCGCCGGCGTGATCGAGTACTGCCTCAAGAACAACTACCTGAGCGCCGACAGCGCCACCACGGCCGTGAAGGACCAGCTGATGGGCAAGATTCCGGGCGGCAAGCCCGCCTCCGATCCCGGCTACGTGGACGGCGCGCAGGGCATCCTGACCGGCACCGACGGCAAGAAGATGGACCTGACCGGCGGCGGCCTGAAGCAGGAAGTCACACGCAAGGCCTGTGACTTCGTGCTTAAGCAAGCCAAAGGAATGTTGTAGGCCCCCACGCTCCCCCACTGCGTGTGGGTCGCTGCCCCCCGAGGGGGCCGCAGGCCGCCTTGGGGCGGCCCGGCGCCGGCCTGGGTGGCCCCCACGCTCCCCCACTGCGTGTGGGTCGCTGCCCCCCGAGGGGGCCGCAGGCCGCCTTGGGGCGGCCCGGCGCCGGCCTAGACGTCGAAGCGGTCCAGGTTCATCACCTTGGTCCAGGCCGCCACGAAGTCGTCGACGAACTTCTTCTTCGAGTCAGAACTGGCGTAGATCTCGGCGAGGGCGCGCAGCTGTGCGTTCGAGCCGAAGACCAGGTCGACCCGGGACCCGGTCCACTTGAGCTCGCCCGTCTTGCGGTCGCGGCCCTGGAACGCGGCGCCGGCCGTGTCCGCGTTCCACTCCGTGCCCATGTCGAGCAGGTTGACGAAGAAGTCGTTGCTCAGCTTGCCCGGCTTGTCGGTGAAGACACCGTCGCGTGACTGGCCGGCATTGCCACCCAGCACGCGCAGGCCGCCGACCAGCACCGTCATCTCGGGCGCCGTCAGGGTCAGCAGTTGCGCCTTGTCGACCAGCAGCACCTCTGCCGGCACGGCCAATCCGGCCTTCACGTAGTTGCGGAAGCCATCGGCGACCGGCTCCAGCGGCGCGAACGACTCCGCGTCGGTCTGCGCCTGCAGTGCATCCGTCCGCCCCGGCGTGAAGGAAACCCGGACCTCGTGGCCGCCGTCGCGCGCCGCCTGCTCCACGGCCGCGCCGCCGGCCAGGACGATCAGGTCGGCCAGCGAGATCTTCTTGCCGCCCGTCTGCGACCCGTTGAACTCGGTGCGGATGCCCTCCAGCACCTGCAGGACCTTGGTCAGCTGCTCCGGCTGGTTGACGTCCCAGTCCTTTTGCGGCGCCAGGCGAATCCGGGCGCCATTGGCGCCGCCGCGCTTGTCGGAGCCGCGGAAGGTGGAGGCCGACGCCCAGGCGGTCGAGACCAGCTGCGCCGGGGTGAGCCCCGAAGCCAGCACCTTCTTGGCCAGCGCCGCGACGTCCTTCTCGTCGACCAGCGGATGGTTGACCGGGGGAACCGGGTCCTGCCAGATCAGCTCTTCGGCCGGCACCTCCGGCCCCAGGTAGCGGGCGCGCGGCCCCATGTCGCGATGGGTCAGCTTGAACCAGGCGCGGGCGAAGGCATCGGCGAACTGGTCGGGATGCTCCATGAAGCGGCGCGAGATCTTCTCGTAGGCCGGGTCGAAGCGCAGCGACAGGTCGGTGGTCAGCATGGTGGGGACCAGCTTCTTCGACGGGTCGTGGGCATGCGGAATGGTCGCGCCGGCGCCCTTGGCCACCCACTGGTTCGCACCGGCCGGGCTCTTGCTCAGCTCCCATTCATAGCCGAACAGGTTCCAGAAGAAGTTGGTGCCCCACTTGGTCGGCGTGGTGGTCCAGGTGACTTCCAGGCCACTGGTGATCGTGTCGCCGCCGCGGCCGGTGCCGAAGCTGTTCGCCCAGCCGAGGCCCTGGGCCTCGAGGCCGGCGGCCTCGGGCTCGGCCCCGACGTTGGACGCAGGGCCGGCGCCATGCGTCTTGCCGAAGGTGTGGCCGCCGGCGATCAGCGCCACGGTTTCCTCGTCGTCCATCGCCATGCGTCCGAAGGTGTCTCGGATGTCGTAGGCGGCGGCGATCGGATCGGGGTTGCCGTCCGGACCTTCGGGATTGACGTAGATCAGGCCCATCTGCACGGCGCCGAGCGGGTTCTCGAGCTTGCGCGAGTGCGGCACCTTGCTGTCGTCGTCCTTCACGAGCACGCCGTGCGCCTCGTCGACGCCGGGCGAACCCTGTGCGTAGCGGATATCGCCGCCGAGCCACTTGGTCTCGCGACCCCAGTACACGTCCTGGTCAGGCTCCCACACGTCGGCACGGCCGCCGCCGAAGCCGAAGGTCTTGAAGCCCATGGTTTCGAGCGCGACGTTGCCGGCGAGGATCATCAGGTCGGCCCAGGAGATCTTCTTGCCGTACTTCTGCTTGACCGGCCAGAGCAGCCGGCGCGCCTTGTCGAGGCTGACGTTGTCCGGCCAGCTGTTCAGCGGCGCGAAGCGCTGCTGGCCGCGGCCGGCGCCGCCCCGTCCGTCGCCGATGCGATAGGTGCCGGCGCTGTGCCAGGCCATGCGGATGAACAGGGGCCCGTAGTGGCCGAAATCCGCCGGCCACCAGTCCTGCGAATCGGTCATCAGGTCGGCGAGGTCCTTCTTCAGCGCCGCCAGATCGAGGGTCTTGAACTCGGCGGCGTAGTCGAAGCCCTCGCCCATCGGGTCGGACTTGGACGAATGCTGGTGGAGCAGATCGAGCCGCAACTGCTGGGGCCACCAGTCACGGTTCGTCGTGCCGCCCGCGGCCGGGCTGAACGGGCACTTGGCTTCGGTCTTTTCGCTGCTCATGGGGTTCTCCTACGTTCTACGATGAGGGTCGGAGGAGCATTCTGTGGCAGAACCGGCCGGCTGCGAATAGGGCGCGTCTATGCCGCGCATAGTCGGCGCTTGTTACCCAGGTTTGCGTGGCGTTAACAAACTTGTCAGGAAACGCTAATTCCACGCGGTCAAGCTCGCCGACCTGGCACGGCTGAACTCGGGACCCCATGGCAAGCGAAAAGAACACCTGCGTCTACACGGTGCTGATCGGCAACTACGAGGCACTGAACGAACAACCCGTGGCCCATCGCTCGGACATTCCGTTCATCTGCCTGACCGACGACCCCTCTCTGACCAGCGACACATGGAAGATTGTCCAGCTGACGCCCGCATTCAAGATGGACCCGATCCGCAGCCAGCGGATGCTGAAGATCTGTCCGCATTGGGTCGACGCACTCGATGGCTTCGACCAGTCGCTCTACATCGACAACTCGGTCGTCCTGCATCAGGCGCCGGAGCTGATCATCGAACGCCATGGATGGGCCCAGGGCATCGGCCTTCCGGCGCACAGTTTCCGCCAGAGCGTGATGGATGAATTCATCGAGGTGGCGCGCAACGGACACGACGACCAGAACCGGATCTTCGAGCAGCTGAACCACTACCTGACGTACGGCGAGCCGACCTTGAGCGAGCCGCCGTACTGGACGGCCATCATGCTGCGCGACCACCGCGACGAGGCGGTGCGCGCGGCCATGCTGCGCTGGGTCGAACACGTGCTGCGCTATTCGCGGCGCGACCAGCTTTCGCTCAACGCGGCGCTGCGGGAATCCGGCATCGTCCCGGCGCGCTGGGAGCTGGACAACCACGAATCCTGGTTCCACACCTGGCCGCACGCGCACCGGCGGGATCGTTTCAGCGGTGGGCGAGATCCTGCCGCATCGATGACGCCGCCGCTGGCCCAGATGCGGGCGGAGAACCTGAAGCTGCAATTGAGGCTGGCCCATGCGCTGCAGCAGACGAACGCGTCCATCGCAGCCATCCATGCCAGCACCAGCTGGCGGCTGACCTCGCCGCTGCGCCGCTTGAAGCAATGGCTGCAGCGCGCCGCGGATGCCGCCGCCACGCGACCTGCCAATCCATCCGGGCACTGAGACCGGAGCGGCCCCCAGCGCCGGGCGGTCGGCTGCGCCCAGCGTTCAATCTCGCAGCATCAGCGCCACCGAGGCATCCAGATGCTCGGACGGCGCCCGGCGAAAGCCCGAGCGCGCGAAGCGCTGCAGCCGCCCGACCACGAAAGCCGTGAGCGCCGAGGCGCGCACCTGCGCGTCCAGGGTGGGCGTGGCAGAGCCGTCGACCTGCGCCCCGTCGCGCAAGGACTGGCGCAGGGTGGCTTCGATCTTGTCGAAGAACTGGTTCATCCGGCTCTGCAGCCGCTCGTTCTCGAACACCAGCGCGTCGCCCACCATGACGCGGGTCATGCCGGGGTTCTTCTCGGCGAACTGGACCAGCATGGCGACGATGCGCGCGGCCTGCTCGTGGCCCGGGGCCTCACGCTCGACGATCTGGTTGACCAGCGTGAACACGCTCTGCTCGATGAAATCGATCAGGCCCTCGAACATCTGCGCCTTGCTGGCGAAATGACGGTACAGCGCGGCCTCGCTGACCTCCAGCCGGGCGGCCAGCGCGGCCGTGGTGACGCGCTCGGCACCGGGCTGCTCGAGCATGGCGGCCAGGGCCTGCAGGATCTGCACGCGCCGCTCGCCCGGCTTGGGGCGCTTGCGCGTCGGTGCGGCCACCGGTTCTGAACTGCTTGTGGCGCCAGAGGCGCTCGGCTCGTCGTTCTGCATGGGCGCGTGCAAAATGTAAAAAAATGATTCTCGCACGGGAACGTTAGCGCGCGCCAACCGGGCAAGCCCTGCCTGTCGCGCAGAATCGACAAATCATTCACGCTTCCGACACAAGACAGACCATGAGCCCAACCATTCTCGTGACCGGCGGCGCCGGATTCATCGGCAGCCACACCTGCGTCGCGCTGGCGGCTGCCGGCTATGTTCCGCTGGTGCTGGACAACCTGGGAAACAGCGACGTCCGTGTGTTCGAGCGGCTGGCGCGCATCATCGGCAGTGCGCCGCGCTTCGTCGAAGGCGACGTCCGCGACCGCGCCCTGCTCGACCGCCTGTTCGCCGAGCAGCCGATCGCCGGCGTGATCCACTTCGCCGGCCTCAAGTCGGTCGGCGAGTCGGTGTCCGACCCGCTGGCCTACTACGACAACAACGTGCACGGAAGCTTCGTGCTGGCCGCGGCCATGAAGGCCGCCGGGGTGCGCACGCTGATCTTCTCGTCGTCGGCGACGGTCTATGGCGACCCGGATCACTCGCCGATCCCAGAAGACGCGCCACGCCGACCGGCCAATCCGTACGGCCGCTCGAAGCTGATGGTCGAAGAGGCACTGGGCGACCTTCAGCGTTCGGACCCGACATGGCGGATTGCGCTGCTGCGCTATTTCAATCCCGTGGGCGCGCACGAGAGCGGGTTGATCGGGGAGCACCCGCAGGGGCGGCCCAACAACCTGATGCCTTTCGTCAGCCAGGTCGCCGTGGGCCTGCGCGACAAGCTCGCGGTGCATGGCGGCGACTACCCGACGCCCGACGGCACCGGCGTGCGCGACTACGTCCACGTGATGGACTTGGCCGAGGGCCACGTGGCGGCACTGAGGCATGCCGAAAGCCAGGCAGGACTCGCCACGCTCAACCTGGGGACCGGCCGGGGAGCATCGGTGCTTGAGGTGGTGAAGGCTTTCGAGCGGGCCTGCGGCCGCCCCATCCCCTACGAAATCGGTGAGCGCCGCCCGGGCGACGTCCCAGCCTACTGGGGCGATCCGGCACTGGCGCAAGCCACGCTCGGTTGGACGGCCCGCCGCGGCATCGACCAGATGTGCGCCGACAGCTGGCGCTGGCAGCAGGCCAACCCGCGGGGCTACGAAAGCTAGCCTGGCCCGGCGCCCTCAACGGGCGCGGATCATCGTGCCGTAGGCCTGGTCGGTGAGGATTTCCAGCAGCATCGCGTGCGGCACGCGGCCGTCGATGATGTGGACCGCATTGACGCCGCTCTTGGCGGCGTCGAGCGCGCCCTCGATCTTCGGCAGCATGCCGCCGGAGATGGTGCCGTCGGCGAACAGTTCGTCGATCTCGCGGGCGCTCAGGTCGGTCAGCAGCGTGCCGTTCTTGTCGAGCACGCCGGGGGTGTTGGTCAGCATCATGAGCTTTTCGGCCTGCAGCACGGTGGCCAGCTTGCCGGCGACGACATCGGCGTTGATGTTGTAGCTCTCGTTGTTCTCGCCGAAGCCGATCGGGCTCACCACCGGGATGAAGGCGTCGTCCTGCAGCGCCTTGACCACGCTCGGGTCGATCGAGACGATGTCGCCGACCTGGCCGACGTCGTGCTCGAGGTTGGGATCGTTGCGGTCGGCCATCTTGAGCTTCTGGGCCCGGATCAGGCCGCCGTCGCGCCCGGTCAGGCCCACCGCCTTGCCGCCGGCCTGATTGATCAGGCCCACGATGTCCTGCTGAACCTCACCGGCGAGCACCCACTCGACCACTTCCATGGTCTCGGAGTCGGTCACGCGCATGCCCTGGATGAAGTGGCCGGTCTTGCCGAGCTTCTTGAGCGCCGCCTCGATCTGCGGGCCGCCGCCATGCACCACCACCGGGTTCATGCCGACCAGCTTGAGCAGCACCACGTCCTCGGCGAAGTCGGCCTGCAGTTCGGGGTCGGTCATGGCATTGCCGCCGTACTTGATGACGATGGTCTTGCCGTGGAACTTGCGGATGTAGGGCAGCGCCTGGGCCAGGATCTCGGCCTTGTCGCGCGGAGGGATGTTGAGGACGGGATCAGTCATGGCGAGCGATGGAAAAGACGAATTTCCGGATTGTGGCGGAACTCGGCGACGCCGAGGTTACGGCCGCAGCCAGCGCGGCACCTTGAACCGGACGATCATCAGGTAGGCGGCGACGTAGGTGGCCACGAACAGGACGCAGAAGGCGATCAGCACCAGCGTGTTGTTCCAGAACAGCACCGCCGGCACCACGGTCAGCGCCGCGAAGATCCACAGGTACGGCGAGGTGCGGTTGTTGCGCGCCAGCAGCTGCCGGGCCTCGTCGTCGGCGAAGGCCACGCGCACGATGCGGCGGAAGATCAGCTGGTGGAAGTGCAGCGCGTCCGCCGTGCCCGGCGACTGGCCGCGCGCCACCTTGCGGTAGATCGAGAACAGCGTCTCCCAGACCGGGTAGATCAGCAGCAGCATCGGGAACCAGGGCGAGACCACGCGATGCCGCTGCACCAGCGTGACGGCGGCGATGGCGATCACCATGCCCCAGACATAGGCGCCGCCGTCGCCGGCGAAGATCTTGCCGCGCGGGTAGTTCCAGATCAGGAAGCCGAGCGTGGCGCCGACCAGGCAGATCACCATGGCGGCGAGCTGCCGGTCGCCGACCTGCAGCGCCACGTGCGAGATCGCCAGGCAGACCAGCACCGCGACCGTGCCGGCCAGGCCGTTGTAGCCGTCGATGATGTTGAAGGCGTGCGGCAGGCCGCCGATGGCCAGGGCGGCGAACACGATCGCGGCATAGGGCATGGCCTGCAGCCAGCCGTCGACCGCCGGGATGCCGACCCGCGCGAGGCCCAGGTTCAGCACCCAGCACAGCAGCAGCGCCGAGCCGATGGTCAGGCTGAGCCGGTAGCGCACCGACACCTGCTGGGTCACGTCCTCGATGATGCCGCCGAGCACGGCCGGCGCGATGCACAGCAGCGTCAGCGCCGAGCTCTTGAGCGGCCAGGAGACATTGAACGGGTCCGAGCCGATGCCCGCGACCAGCCAGGCGACGCCGGTGCCGATGAAGATGCCGGCCCCGCCCAGCCGCGGCACGTGCCCCTTGTGGAAGCGCTGCGGCATGTCGGCGCCGTAGCGACGTGCATGCCGACGGGCGCGGCGCATGAACAGCTGCACCGCGAAGGCGGAGAAGAGGAAGCTGATGACGATCAGGGCAATCATGGGTGGTGTTGGGGAACCCTAGAATTCCCGGACGAAATTAGACCATGCCGATGCCCCCCTCTTCCCCTGCCTCCATCACGGTGTCGATCGTGAGCCACGGCCAGCTCGACCTGGTGCGCCCCCTGATGGAGGAACTCGACCGCTTCAGCCGCGGCACGGTCGCCAAGGTGGTGCTGACGATCAACATCCCCGAGACCGACGCGCTCGCGGGCCTGCACTGGGGCTTCGAGGTGGAGCGGATCGAGAATCCGGCCCCGATGGGCTTCGGCGCCAACCACAACCAGGCCTTCGGCCACTGCGCGACGCCGTGGTTTTTGGTGCTGAACCCGGACATCCGTTTCGATCGCGACATCCTGGCGCCGCTGGTCGCCCAGGCGCGGCCGGACAGCGGCCTGCTGACGCCGCGCATCCTCGAGCCCGGCAAGGGCGAGCCCGAGCAGCACCGGGCGATCATCACGCCACACGAGATCCTGGTGCGCCGGCGGCCCGGGTACCAGCGCCCCGCGGTTCCGCACTGGATCCCGGGGCTGTTCATGCTGTTCCGCAGCGACGCCTACCGCGAGATCGGCGGCTTCGACGAGCGCTTCTTCATGTACGGGGAAGATTTCGACATCTGCGCCCGCACCCAGCTCGCGGGCTGGAAGCTGCAGGTGGCGGAAGACCTGTTGGCCCGGCACGACGCCCAACGCGCCAGCCGCACCAGCCATCGGCACCTGTACTGGCACGTGACCAGCCTGCTGAAGGTGTGGACGTCGCGGGCTTTCTGGCGGTTCAGAAAGCTGACGGACAGCTAGCCGAGCATGCGCCGCAAGGCGCGCAACCCCGGCAGCTTGGTGATCGCGCCGATCGTCCGGATCAGGCTCGGCGGACTGTGCTGCACCATGAAAACGGTCGCGTTCAACTTCGCCTTGGCAAGCCGGCCGACACTCGGGTTGGCGTTCACGATGGACGCGTACTCGGCCAGAATCCCGCTCATCTCGACCCGGCTCTCGTCCCCGGCCTTCGTCGCCTCGATCACATGGTCGACGAAGTAGCGGCCGAAGCGCGGCATGAGGTGGTCGCGCAGGTAGAAGCGATTGCGACGTGGCTCGTCCGGGAACATGCCGACCAGCTTCCTGAAATACTTGAAGCGACTGCGGATCATGCGCACGTCGAATGAAGTGCTGCCGGTATGAATACACCACACCGTCACCACCTTGTCGACGAAATGGTTCGTGTAGCCTTCGCGGAAGATGCGCAGGAAGAGATCGTCGTCCTCGAACCCCATGAACTGGGTGTCGAAACCTCCTACCGCCTCGAAAGCCCGTCGGCTTATCAGCGCCGCCGATGGCAGAACGAAGATGTCGTTGCGGAGCATGTCGAAGATGCTCTGCTTGGGATGCGCGCTGTGCTCCTTGACCATCGACGCGCGGATGATCCTGCCATCGCCATCGGCCTCGGCCAGGTCCCCGTACACATACCCGAATCGCGGTTCGTCGGAAGGAATGGCACGCGCAAGAATGCGGATGTGGTGCTCCAGGTAAAAGTCGTCCTGGTCGAGAAAGCAGATGAAATCGGATGTCGACGCCGCCACCCCGGCATTGCGCGCCGAACCCTGGCCACCATTGTCCTGGTCGATCAACTTGAACGGGTAGCGCGCCGTCAGGCCGTGCAGGAACTGCCGCTCATCGGGTCGCGAACCGTCGTTCACCACGACAACCTCGCGGGCGGGCTCGGACTGGGCGAAAACGCTGTCGAGCGCACGCTCGATGAAGCGCGCTCCGTTGTAGTACGGGATCACCACCGCCACGGAGGGCGGGACGGTCGGGGGGCAACGGCTCGTTTCGGACATCGAGGGAGACTTCAAGGCTTGGTGTTGTCAGACGGATTCGAACAGGTCACGGACCACGCCGCGCGCGCCCCGGCCGAACTTGTTGTAGCGCCCCGTCATCGCCTCGCGCAGCACGGGCACAGCCCGCGACCACCTGGAGGCCGGCAGCGCGGCACGAAAGCGCTGATGCTCCAGCTTGCTGCGCACTTTCTCGAGGGTGCCGCGCTCGACCTTGTCGCCGATCGTCTGCAGCCGCGCGAGCAGGAGTTCCGCCTTGACCGCCCGTTCGACGTGGGTGCTGCCACGCGAACCCAGTGCCTTGCGCACCTTCGCCAGCAGAGAGTCGCGGCGAGCTCCGATCTGGTTGGCCTCGTGCTGGCGATAGTCGATCAGGGGCACCTCGAGCACGTCCACACCAGCGACCGCGGCGGCAATGATCCCCAGCCACTCGTCATGCAGCCACTCGACCGGAAACGGCAACGCGAAGTCCAGCAGGGACCGTCGAAACACGGTGGTTGCTCCGGTCACCAGATTGCGACGCAGGTACACGTCGAACGCCGCGCCGGAATGGATGCGGTCCAGCTCATTGCGCTTGACCTCGAGGGCATGGAAAAGCGAGCCGCGCAAGGGCGCGCCCCGTGAGTCCACGAGGCATGCATCGGTGTGGAGCAGGGCCAGGTCGGGCCGTTGCGCGAAGCGGGCCGCCATCTGCGCCAGCCGCTCCTGATGCCATACGTCATCCTGGTCGGACAATGCGATCAGTTTCCCCCGGCAGGCGCGCACGGCCTGCTCGAAATTCCTGGTCACGCGCAACGCCGGGGAGTTTCGGAGTACGCGGAACTCGATCGACAGGCCTGGCCGCTCATCGAGACACTCCCTGTGCGCAGCGGCCGCCAGCTCGATGCAGCCGTCGACCGATGCGTCATCCGACAGGACGATTTCGCTGGGCGGCAGGGTCTGCAGGCAGATGCTGCGTACTTGCTCGCGAACGAAACGCGCACCGTTGTGAGTGCACAGGGCGACGGAAATGGCGGCCTCGGCCTCGGCCTCGGCGCTCGGTCGAGCCTCCGGGATTGTTGTCATGTTGCTTGCGTCCGATGCGCGCTCGGTGCGCGCGGCGGCCAAGCGTAGCCGAAGTTCTCGACCTCCAGGGTGAGGTTGGGGTTGTACGCCGGGTCTCTCGACAGCAGGTCTCCCCAGCGACTCTTCATGTGCGCTTCCTCGCTCTCGAAACGCGCACGCTGCGCCGGCGAGAGGTCGGATGGCCGCGTAGCCGATTCATGATGAAACAGCTCGGCATAGGGCGTCCAGATGTTGCGATACCCCGCCTCGCGCAAGCGAAGGCAGAAGTCGACATCGTTGTAGGCGACCTTCAGATTGCGCTCATCCAGACCGCCAACCTGTTCATAGAGTTCCTTGCGCACCACCAGGCAGGCGGCCGTCACGACCGAGAACGATTGCATCACTGCAGCGCGCCCGAAGTAGCCGTGGGCGCCCGCGGGCAGGTGCCGGTGAGCATGGTCGGCGACCTTGCCGCGATACCCCAGCACGACGCCACCATGCTGCAAGGTCATGTTCGGATACCAGAGCCTGGCCCCGACCGCACCGACGCCGGGCTGCCAGGCAATGCTGACCATTTCCGAGAGCCAGTCCGATGAAATGACCTCGACGTCGTTGTTGATCAGACCGACGATTTGCCCGGTCGCGACAGCGACGGCCTGATTGTTGAGTGCCGAATAATTGAAGTCGCGGTCGTCGCGCAGTACCCGCACGCCGGCCCGCCCGGCAACTTCCCGAAAGTAGTCCAGTGCGCCGACATCGTCCGAGCCATTGTCGACAAGGATGATCTCGTAATTGGGATAGCTCGTCTTGTCGAGGATGCTCTCGATGCACTGGCGTACCAACTGCAATGCGTTGCGCGTAGGGATGATCAACGACACACGGGGCGGATCGGCCGGGAGTTCATACCGCACCCGATAGCCGCCATCGGCGAGTTCGGCGCGTGCACGCACGCCCGTACGGCTCAAGTGCGCCTGCAACGCTCGCTCACCGCCGGCGGGCGCGTAGTCCCGGCCATCAGTCGCGTGGGCGTCGAATCCCGCCACGACATGCCTGTGATAGAGAATTTCGGGCACGTGGCCAACCTGGCTGCCGTCCAGCACTTCGACGCAGCGCAAGACCAGGTCGTAGACGGCCGTCGCATCTGCCTCTGAACCCCAACCACCCGCTGCCTCGACCAGATTCGCCTCGATCGCGCACAGGCGGGAAACATAGTCTTGAGAATAGAGCAGATCGACGTTCCAGTCCGGCTTGAAGTAGCCGGCCGACCTTTGGCCCTCGTCGTCGATGCGATCCTCGTCGGAGTAGATCAGTCGAGCATCGGGCGCGAGATCGATTTCCTCGGCGATCCGGAACAGCGCAACAGGGCTCAGCACGTCACGGAGATCGAATGGAATCATCCAATCGGCGCCGTCAACCCTCGACGCAGCGGGACCACTGCCGTCCACATGGATGCGCGGATCTATCGCGGCAATCGCCCGCACCGCGTCCAGCAACTCTTGAGGCAGCGCGTCATGGGCGACGATCCGCAACTGCCAGGAGGGATAGCACTGCGCCCGCACGGAGTCGATGGCGCGCGCTGCGATCCGAGCGGGCGGCGCTTCGTCGCAATTCACGACCAGTCCGAACACGGGTTGGGCCCTGAATTGCCCCATTCGGCGCGTCATGCGGGACCGGCCCATATCGTCGATCGGCTGATCGTAGCGGCGCACCCACTCACCGTACTGGAGCTGATCGGCGCGGGACGGATCCGCCATCAGAGGCGGGCCGTCTGCGCGCACCAGCACGTGGGCCGACCGAAAAAGACCTTGAACGCCAGATCGACGGAAGATCTGCCAGGCTCGGCGGGTGGCCCCGCCGACACCGCCGCCCTTGAGGATGGCATCGGAGACGAGGCGCTTGATGCGCTGCACCCGACCCGCGCAGGCGACAAAAAATGAGGACATCGATGCAAGAACGAATGAAGTGCGCTTGACGAGCGAGGACGTGGAACTCCAGGCAACCGCCACCAGTGAGCCACCGGGCCGAATCGGTTCGGACTGGCGCAGCGGATCGCGCATCAAACGACAATCCAAATCGCGCTCGATTCTACAAGCCTCCGCCCCCGGGCCTTCGAGCGTCTTGCGAACACTTATTCGGCGTTCCGCAGGATTCAATGGTCGATGACTGCTGTCGAGGCTTCATAAACGAAATTTCCTCCACCCCGCCGATCCAATTGGGCGGGTGCTCCAATTGCAGCGACGCTCTCTTTCGGTTCGCGAATTCCCATGACTCTCTTTTTCTCGGCAGAACCGAGACGACAAACAAATCCCTGGTTGATGTACTGCATCTGGAATCCGGAAAGCGGGGACGGCGCCGGCCGTCGCGACGCACGTGCCGAAGGAGCGCTCGACCGACATCGACGGCATCGACCGCCGGCCGCATTGGCGGTTTCCGGCCACGCATGCACCCCGACGGATCGCTTCTCAAGCGGGGCCGGAGGCCTGGCAAGGGTCGGCGGTAAACTTGGCGGGTTTCAGGACACACAAGGGGCAGTCATGGGGGTTCTTTCGGTTGTGCTTTCGGGAGGCGCCGGGTCCAGGTTGTGGCCGGTGTCGCGCAGTACGCTGCCCAAGCCTTTCCTGAAACTTGGCGGCGCCACGCTGCTGCAGCAGGCCATCGAGCGCGGCCAGGCCTGCGGCACGGGCGACCTCCTGGTCGTGACGAGCAAGGACCATCTCTTCCTGACGAAGGACGTGCTGCGCCAAATGGCCGACCCGCCCGAGACCACCTTCATGCTGGAGCCCAAGGGCCGCAACACCGGCCCCGCGATCGCGATCGCAGCCCTGCAATGCCAGCGGCAGTTCGGCGGAAGCACGGCGATGCTCGTCCTTTCCGCGGATCACCTCGTGCCGGATGTCGAGGCTTTCGTCGCCAGCGCGAGCGAGGCCATCCGGCTCGCAGAGACGGGAGCGCTGGTCGTGTTCGGAGTGAATCCGACCGGCCCGGATACCGGATTCGGCTACATCGAAGTCAAGCACGTATCGCGCGACAGCCAGCGCGTGGAACGCTTTGTCGAGAAGCCTGATCTCGAGACTGCTCAGCAATACCTCGCCACGGGCCGCTACTACTGGAACAGCGGCATGTTCTGTTTCACGGCCGACAGCATGATCGCCGCGTTGGAAGCGCATGCGCCGCAGGTCCTGAAGGCAGCCCGCCACGCGCTCGACTCCAGCAAGGCCGAAGGCCAGATGGTCAACTTCGATCTGCACGCCTTTGGCCTCCAGCCCGACATCAGCATCGACTACGCGGTCATGGAGCACTCGCGCAACGTTCACGTCGTTCCCGCGAAGTTCGGCTGGAGCGACGTGGGCTCCTGGCCAGCCGTCGCCAAGGCGCATCCGTCGGACGCCAGCGGCAACACCATGCCCGCGAATGTCGTGGCGATGGACACTACCGGGACCCATGTCCACGTGGACAGCCACGGCCCCAAGCTGGTCGCAACCCTGGGCGTGCACGATCTCGTGATCGTCGACACGCCCGACGCCCTGCTCGTCGCCCACAAGGACAGCGCCCAGAAGGTGAAGACCATCGTCGAGGCGCTCAAGGTGCGCAAGCACGAGACGGTCGACCTCCCGGCCGTGGTGCATCGCCCTTGGGGCACCTACGCCTCGCTGAAGGAGGAAGAGGGCTACAAGGTCAAGCGCATCACCGTCAAGCCCGGGGAGGCGCTTTCACTCCAGTACCACCATCAGCGCGCGGAGCACTGGGTGGTGGTGCAAGGCACGGCCCTGGTCCAGGTCGGCGATGCCGAACACGAAACGCTGCCGGGCCAGTACCGCTACATACCATTGAAGGAGAAACACCGTTTGACCAATGTCGGCAAGGATGAGTTGGTGCTCATCGAAGTCCAGTGCGGCGATTATCTTGGCGAGGACGACATCGTTCGCCTGGCAGACACCTACGGGCGCGCATGACACGCGCAGTCTCCAATCTGCACCGCAGCGCCTGGGCCGACTGGTGGGAAGGCACGCGCCGCACGGACATCTGGTGGACTCTGGCCTGGTTCGACATCGTCCTTCGCTACCGCCGATCGATGCTCGGGCCCCTGTGGCTCACGCTCAGCATGGGCGCCATGATCGGCGGCATGGGCCCGTTGTACAGCTCGCTGTTCGGCACGGAGCTGTCCAAGTTCTTTCCGCACCTGGCGCTCGGCATCATCTTCTGGAGCTTCTTCGCCAGCATGGTGACTGACGCTTGCAACGCCTTCGTGAGCTCGTCCAACTACCTCAAACAGGGGTATTTCCCGATCAGCTTGTTCGTCTGGCGCAGCATGGCCCGCAACCTGATCCAGTTTGCGCATCACATCGTCCTCTACGTACCGGTCGCCATCTGGGCCGGGATCACGCCGTCCTGGTCGATGCTCATGGTGGTGCCGGCGATGCTGGTGGCTCTCGTGAACGCGCACGCGCTGGGCCTCCTGCTGGGCCTGGTGTGCACACGTTTTCGCGATGTGACCCAGATCGTGACCAGCGTCATGCAGATGCTGATGTTCCTGACGCCGGTGTTCTGGCTCCCGTCGAGCCTGCCTGGACGTGCGCAGTACATCTTGTGGAATCCCTTCGCACAGATGCTGGACCTGCTTCGCACGCCCCTCATGGGGGGCGTCGCGGAATCCCACAATTGGTATGGCATCCTCATCTGGACAGCCATGACTCTGATCGCATCCAGCGTGCTGTTCAACAAGTACCGCAGACGCGTCGTCTATTGGCTCTAAGCATGGCTCTCATTTCCCTCAAGGACGTCTCGGTCAACTTCCCGATCTACGGTGCCGGTGCGGCGTCGTTCAAGAAGACGCTCGCCGCGTCGGTGACTGGCGGGCGCTTCGGCAAGGAAACCGGCGTCGCAGTGGTGCAGGCGCTCAGCAACATCACCCTGGAACTCAAGAGCGGCGACCGCCTCGGGCTCGTCGGACACAATGGAGCCGGCAAGTCGACGCTGCTGCGCACGCTCGCAGGCGTCTACGAACCATCTTCCGGCGAGTTCGTGCGACAGGGCTCGATTGCAAGCCTGATCGATCCATCCCTCGGCATCGAGCCCGATGCCACCGGCGTGGAGAACATCATGCTGCGCGGCCTCGTCATGGGCATGAGCAAGCGCATGGTCGATGACTTGACCCAGGACATCTGCGAGTTCAGCGGACTGGGCGACTATGTCAACATGCCCGTGCGAACCTACTCGACCGGCATGATGATGCGGCTGGCGTTTGCGATTTCCACCAGTGTGGAAGCCGACATCTTGCTGATGGACGAGTGGCTGTCGGTGGGCGACGCCGAGTTCACGGAAAAGGCCGAGAAGCGCATGCGCGACGTCGTCGCCAAGTCCGGCATTCTTGTTCTTGCGTCGCACTCGCCCGACCTGATCGCCAAGGAATGCAACCGGGTGATTCACCTGGAGCATGGACGCATCGTGGGCTAGCGCCTTGGAGCCACCGGCTGCGTTCCTGGCGCCCCGTGGCTCGAGCCACCCCAACCTCTTAGAATTGCGTCCCGCGCAGATTCGACGGAGTTCGGCACTCGACATTGAATTCGACGCCGCGGCCGAAACATACACCATAGGATTTCCATGAAAAAACGTGCAGTCGTTACCGGCATTACCGGCCAAGATGGGGCCTATCTGGCCGAGTTGCTGTTGAGCAAAGGCTACGTCGTCTATGGCACTTTTCGGCGCACCAGCTCGGTGAACTTCTGGCGCATCGAGGAGCTCGGCATTCAGAACAATCCCGACCTGCACCTGGTCGAACACGACCTGACCGACCTCGGAAGCTCGTTGACGCTGATCAAGAACGCCGCACCTCACGAGGTCTACAACCTGGCGGCGCAGAGCTTCGTCGGCGTGAGTTTCAACCAGCCGGAGGCGACCGCGCAGATCACGGGCATGGGCGCACTGCATCTGCTGGAGGCCATCCGGAACGTGGATCCCTCGATTCGCTTCTACCAGGCATCCACGTCGGAGATGTTCGGCAAGGTGCAGGCCATTCCTCAAAACGAGGATACGCCGTTCTATCCGCGCAGCCCCTACGGCGTAGCCAAGCTGTTTGCGCATTGGATGACCATCAACTACCGCGAGAGCTACGGCATATTCGGCTGCAGCGGCATCCTGTTCAATCACGAGAGCCCGTTGCGCGGCCGTGAATTCGTCACCCGCAAGATCACCGACAGCGTGGCCAAGATCAAGCTCGGCAAGCTCGAGGTGCTCGAGCTCGGCAACCTCGGCGCAAAGCGCGACTGGGGCTACGCCAAGGAATATGTCGAGGGCATGTGGCGCATGCTGCAGGCCGACGAACCGGACAGCTACGTGTTGGCGACCAACCGGACCGTCACGGTTCGCGACTTCGTCTCGATGGCCTTCAAGGCTGCCGGCTATGACTTGCGCTTCGAGGGCACGGAGCAGCACGAGGTCGGCATCGACACCCAGTCCGGCAAGACACTCGTGCGCGTCAATCCGAAATACTATCGCCCGGCCGAAGTCGACCTCTTGATCGGCAATCCGGCCCGGGCCAAGGAAAAGCTGGGCTGGGAGCCCAAGACGACGCTGGAAGAACTGTGCACGATGATGGTCGAGGCGGACCTGAAGCACAACATCAACGGGCAGTCGTTCTAGAGGCGCGAGGCGACTGAACCGCTGCACCGCAGCACCACCCCCGCTTCAGTCCCCCCGCAAGTCGAGCCTGCGCGTCCACGCAGGCTCGGAATCGGCGTCGCGCTGCGACGCAGCTTGGTAGTTTCCGAATCGATCATGATCTTCCGGCGTCTGGTACGACCGATCACGAAGCCGTTCATTCGGCTTTTCGCGCGCTATTTCGTACTTCGGTCCGAACACGAAGCCGTCTCCACGTCTCTCGGCCATTCGGTCGCCCGACTCGAAGAACTGACGATCGCGCAGGCCCGTCAGGCTGACGCGGCGATCGCACGTAGCAGCCAGCTGGACCAGTCGATCGCGCAGGTCCGACAGCACGCAGAGGCATCGATCGCACAACTCGTTCGGGACATCGCTTCCAGCAGGGAGCAGATTTCGGACTTGAGGACGGCCTGCGAGAAGTCCTTGTCCACGCTCGACAATCGAACAGGAGACCTGGAGCGCACGACAGCGTTCGATCGGCAAGCCATCCACGACCTCGGCCGCAGGATCTTCAGTTCACCGCCGAGCGAGGTCACGGGACCGGCCAGTGTCGGAGTGATCGTGCCCTCGTGTGATCGGCCATTGACGCTGGAGCGCGCGCTGTCATCTCTTGCGATCCAGACCCGGAAGCCGAACAAGGTGGTTGTGATCAACGACGGACGGGAGGATGTGACCCAGGTCGTCGAACGCTTTGCCAGCAGCCTGAATGTCGCAACCCTGAAGACGGCAACGCCGCGCAGTGGATCCTCGATCGCGCGGAACATGGCGCTGGACATGCTGGACACATCGCTTGTGGCATTCCTCGATGACGACAATCTGATGTGGCCTCGCTGGATCGAAGAAGCAGCCGCTTTTCTCGAAACAGACTCGACGATTGATATCGTTTATGGCGCACAATTGCGCGACGCAGAGGCCTCGACGATCAACAAGAGCTGGTTTCTTGTTCCCTTCGACTTCGAAAAGCTCAAGGAAGCCAATTTCATCGACCTGAATCAGGTCATGCATCGAGCGAGCGGCGTGCGCTTCAATCAGGATCTGAGACGCCTGGTCGATTGGGATTACACCTTGCGCTTGATCGACCATTCGCCAGATCGTATTGTTCCCGTGAATGCGATCGCTTCGATCTATTCGACTTCGGAGCCTGGTCGGATATCGGTCGTCCATTGGCCTCCCGACCTCGGTGAAATCGTCGGTCACCGCCTGCGCGGCGAGACCATGGTTCTTCCCGAAGGTAACCGTGCTTGCAGCTGCTGCGGCTACGTTGGCGAATTTTCACCCGGTCCCGGGCAGCGGCCCAAGGCGCAATGTCCTCGATGCGGATCGCTCGAGCGCCACCGCTTCCTCCAACTCCTGGCGCCCCTGCTGCGAACGCTCTGGATTCCAGAAACACGTCCCCATGCGAGGACAAGGATGATCGAAGTCGCGCCTTCGCACGCAACGCTGTCATTTCGCCGCATGTTCGGCGTCGTCACGACGGTGGGCGCGGATCCGGCCGCCGACGGCCGGATGGTGGATATCGTTGCCGCCTTGACGGAGTTGCCGTTTCCTTCGGAGTCGGCCGATGTCGCCCTTGTCTTGCGCGTTCTCGAGCACATTCCGGACGATCGCAAGGCAATGGCCGAAATCTTGCGCGTGTTGCGACCCGCCGGAATCGCGGTGCTTCAGGTTCCGCTCTCCGGACGGGAAGCAACGGATGAAGAGGTATTGGACAGTCCCGAGGAACGGAGCACACGCTATGGTCAGGCCGATCATGTCTGTCTGTACGGCGACGATTTCCTGACGCGTTTGGAGGAAGCGGGATTAACCTGCGCCGCGGTCAGCCCGCGAGAATCGATGCTTCCGGAAGCGATCGCCAAATTCGGACTGCTGCCTGATGAGGCTCTTGTCTTCGCCGTTCGATCCAGTTCCGCCTGGGCCAAGGAGCGGCTTGCGGCGTTCGAATCGATGCTTCGCAGGGGAAGTTGGGGTGTCGACGGCCGCGCGGGAGCTGACTCCACCGACGCCAGCGAGCCGGCCAACTGAAATGGTCTAAGAACATATGACGAACTCCGATTTCGATCTCGATTGGTATGTGACCACCTACCCGGATGTCTTATCCTTCGCCGCTGGGCCGCAGGAGCATTACCGCTTGTACGGAAACGCCGAGGGACGCCATCCCACGAAATCCGCCTACGAAGCTGCGCTGGGTTTCGATCGCAATTGGTATTTGACGGCGTACCCCGATGTCGCGGAAGCAGGAGGGGATCCGTTCGAGCATTATCTTTCGTATGGAAAAAAAGAGGGACGTCACTCCAACCAGTACTTTTCCTTCTTCCCCGGTCATCTGGAAGTACTGAAAAAATCATATCACTGTCCCCCCGACCCGCTCCGCGCAGAGCCTGCTGGCCAATCTTTCGACAGTGCGAAATACTGGTCCGATCGATATCGCACCGGGGGAAATTCAGGAGCAGGGTCCTACGGCAGATTGGCCCAGTTCAAAGCTGAAACAATAAATTCCTTCGTTCGCGAAAATGGAATTGACTCGGTCATCGAATTTGGCTGCGGCGATGGCGCCCAGCTTGCGCTGGCGGATTACCCCTCGTACCTCGGATTCGACGTTACGGATGCGAGCATCGAGCTATGCAAATCAAAATTCGGGCAGGACACGACCAAGAATTTTCTGAGTTCTTCCGCTTACGACTTCGAGCGTGCGGATCTCGTGCTGTCGCTTGACGTGATTTTCCATCTCATTGAAGATGAAGTTTTCCATGAGTACATGCAGAGGCTATTTGCATCAGCCGATCGCTATGTGATCATCTACTCATCGAACATGAATTCGGATTGGCCGGCGTCGCATGTCAAGCACCGGAAATTTTCCGACTGGATTGAAATCTATCATGCCGATTTCGAACGAGTCGGGTATGTTCCCAACCCTTACCCTCTCCATGGCGACCCTCAGAACGAGTCGTTCGCGGATTTCTACATCTATCGGAAGCGACCGCGCCACAAGCACTCATTGCCAGGCCAACTCCTGGTTTCGGTCACCAGCTACCCGAAACGCTTTAATACCCTTGAGCTGACACTGCGCCGCATCCTGCAGCAGAGCGTGCAGGCCGACGAGACGATCTTGTGGGTGGCGCAGGAGGACAGGGACCAGATTCCGCAAGGCGTCCTGGCTTTGCAGCGAAGTGGCTTGTCCATTCGCGTCACCGAGGATCTTCGTTCTTACAAGAAGATCATTCCCGCGCTAAAGGCCAGTCCCGCCAGCTTCATCCTCACCCTGGACGATGACACTGCCTACCCCCTCGATGTCATCGAGCCGCTGGTCGCCAACTACCGGCGCTCCGACGAAATACTCTGCCGCCGTGCTCATCGGGTCGCCTTCGACGAGAACGGCGAAGTGCTTCCCTACAAGCGCTGGCAATTCCAAACCGAGGTCGAGGAATCTTCGCCCAATCTGTTTCCTACCGGCGTGGGCGGCATTCTCTACCCGCCTGGTTCTCTTCACCCCGATGTGCTGGATCAGGCGACGTTCACGGCGTTGGCGCCGCTTGCAGACGACGTCTGGCTTTATTGGATGGAATGGTTGGCGGGCAGCACGGTCCGGCGCGTAGGGCCTGCGTACCTGGTGCAGCCATGGCCTGGATGCGACGAACAGGGCCTTTGGACTTCGCATAACTCAGCCGGTGGAAATGACAAGGCAATTCTCGGGCTCGGTGCACGCTACGGCTCGCCTTTTGGCGTCGATCATGCCCTGCCGAAATTGCCTGAACTACACACCCATTCTCCGCTGAGGTCCATGTTCAAGCGATTCGCTTGGTCGATCCCGTCTGCCGCGCGAAACGAACTGACCTGCCAGTACGAGCCCTTTCAGCCGTTCTTTTTTCTGAAGCTGGTGGCCCTTGCCCGCAGCAGGATTATTTTCGACGTCGGGGCCAACATTGGGGCGTACAGCATCCTTGCAAGCCAAGTGCCGACGATCGAGACCATTCACGCATTCGAAATCGAAGAAGCGGCTTACCAGCAGCTTGAATTTAACGTCTACGCCAATCGCCTGGAAGGCAGAGTCTTGCCTCATTTTCTGGCGGTGTCGAACAAGGATGGGGAGGTGGTTTTTGGCGTGGCACGTCCGATGGCCGGAAACAATGGCGTGATCGAAACCTCTTTTCACTCGCAAGATATCTACAGCGAGCAAAGAAGAGTGCGCTGCGTCGCCCTTGACAGCCTTCTTTCGTACGCCGACGAGCAAATTGCGCTGAAGATCGATATCGAGGGACATGAACTGCAGGCGCTTCAGGGCTGCAAGCGCATTCTTTCCAATAATCGATGCATGGCCCAGGTAGAAATCTACGAGAAAGACCAGGGGATCAAGTCCTTTCTGGAGGAAATCGGCTACAAGCTGATGTTCACTGCCGGCCCGGATCACTATTTTTCGAACATCGAAGATTTCTCCGACCCCAAAATCGTTCTGAGTGCCGTTGAATCATCGCTGGCTGATCTGCTGAAGTGCAGCCTGCGCGCTTAGCATCGGTGCGCAGCACGTGGCTGCAACTATCGACCTTCGGCAAAAAGCCAGATCGCACCCCCCATCGATCGATGCAGTAGTCGTCGCTCGACCTGACTTCTTCATTGCTCAATCCTCTGAGCGTGTTGCGCCCCCTCAAACCGCCGGCGATTCATGAGTTCGCGGCGACAAAATAGCTGCGCGCCGATGACGCGCGACAATAACCAACATGACATCCACCACTGCACTCGGCACACAAACGCAAGTCCTCTTGCCGCACAACCGCGGCGACCGTGTACGAGGCGTCGCAATCGCCATTTCAGCCGCCCTGACAATTCTGGCCCTCGTTCCTTTCATGCCTCAGTTTTCGGTCGCCAATCTGGATTCGTCTTGGTCATATGCGATGAACGTTGCAGTGGGCGAAGGTCTTCAGTTCGGACGAGATCTCATTTTCACCTATGGCCCCCTCGCGTCGATTGCCACGCATCAGTACTTCCCCGCGACCGACTCAATGATGATCATTGGGTCGTTGATCATCGCCGCCGCGGTCTTCCTGGTCTTCTGGGGCGTTTGCGACAAGCAGCGAGTGCTCTGGCTTCTCGCGCTTCCAGTGCTGCTCAGCCAGTCCTACCAACTCGATCCAGTCTTCACGTGTTTCCCGCTGCTATTTCTGTTGTTCTGCGTCAAGAACCGAGCAAGTGCAGTCGCGGAGCGTTTCATCATCATGGTCGGTGCGATCGCTCTCGGTCTAATGCCGCTGATCAAAGGAAATTATACGCCAGCCGTGCTCGCTTGCACGGCTGCTGCATTACCACTTATTTGGTAAAAATCTCATCGACTAACAATAATTTCTACGGCTGCTTTTGCAGCAACGATGCTCATTGCATGGAGCACAAGCCAACAGTCGATCCTCGGTCTACCGCGCTATTTTATCTCTCAGCTTCCAATCATTTCTGGATGCTCGGATGCGATGTCGTTGGAAGGACCAACATACGAAATCGCCATCTACATAGGATGCGCGTTGGCGCTTCTTATTACCATCTGGAAAGGCCGAACAAGGACTCCTTGGTTTGTCTTGCTCGCGGCCGCCCTCGTGTTGCTCCTCAATTTCAAGGGCGCATTTGTTCGACACGCGCACATGCGATCGCGGCCGGATTTGCGCTCGCTTATCTGTGCTATTTCGTTTTTCTGTGGAACCTTCGCTGCGAACGTTTGCACTGTTGATTGTGTCGATCGCCGCTTGGGCCGTGCTTTCGGCCAACTACATCGCGGTCAACCCTCAGACATTGGTGAACCGATTTTTGAACGGTGTCGCGGAACCTATTCGAGGGATTGGAATACGTTTGACCAACAGACAAAAACTCGATGAAAAACTGTCCCAAACCAACACAGAAATCAAGTCTAAATTCCCCCTTCCACTCACCGAGGGCGCTGCCGACCTCTACTCATCCAACCTTTCCGTGTTGTTCGCCAACGGCATCCGATGGGCACCTCGCCCGATCCTTCAAAGCTATTCGGCATATACGCCGGCACTTGCTATCCTGAACAGTGATCGGCTTGTGTCGGCGGGGACGAATCGAGTATTCTTCAAGATCGAACCCATCGACTGGCGGTATCCAGCTCTGGAAGATGGAAAGACTTGGATCACGCTGCTGACAAAATATCGGGCATCGGGCGTGGCGAGCGATTATGTCGTACTCGATAAGGCAACCGACTCGAATCGAGATCAGGTCGAAGTTCCCATATCCAGCTTCATTGGGCGCTTGGGGGAGGAGTTCAATGTACCGGATGTCAGCGGGGCAGTCGTGGCAAGCATCGACATACAGCCAACGCGGCTGGGGAAGCTGGCAACGCTTGCATTCGCGCCGACGCCCCTGCGCATGGCCGTCACCTACGACAACGGAAAGCAGGCTGAATACCGATATGTCGCCGAGATGGGCAGCAGCACCTTTCTCCTGTCACCGACGGTCTCCACCAGCAAGGAGTTCATGGCAATGCAGTCTGTCGTAGCGCAAGACTATTTCTATGGGCACAAACCGACCTCTATTCGAATTTTCGATCAAGGCGAGCTCGGTTTCTTGTGGAAAAGAGATTTCAAAGTACATCTGTCCCGTGTGCGCATCGAGCCCAACGAAGCCGTCGATGCAATGCTCTTTCAACAGCCGATCAAGGTTGGCAAGTTCGGAGAGTACAAGTCTTCGCCGGATTGCTTCATTGATTACGTCAACGAAGCCGACCCCAACGGCAGGCCCATCAGCACCGATTCCGACTTGCTCCGTTTGAAGGGCTGGGCAATGATTTCGGCGAAAGAGGGGATCCAGAGCGACGGTGTCTCTATCGCTTTGGTTTCGCCAGACGGCAGTGCATTGATCTACCCGCTTGATAAATCGAACAGGGAGGACGTCGGCATCCATTTCGGCCATCCCGATGCCAAGATGGTGGGCTTCGAAGATATGTTGAACATCAGGGCAGTTGACCCGGTGACAGACGTCAGAATCGTGCAAAAAGGGCGACGAGCACTATGTCTGCGATCGGACCTACCGCATGGAGCGGCGAGCCCGCGCTCCTGGGTAACTTGTAGCCGTCCACAAGGGCACGCGCCCGCCCACCGACAACGCGTGCGAGATCGAGCAATCGCTGTCGCAGCTCTGGCGCCCCGCAGACGGCGCGCCATCACGCCTGTCGACGCTGCGCGAGCTCCGGTCTGCGCGTGTTCGCTGCTCGGTGCGATTGATACTTCCGCAGCCTAGACCAACACGCTTGCCGGCGCAGCGTCGACGTCACGCGAAGTCACCTGGGCGCGCCAATTCGGAATCGCACCCAGCACGTCCCTGTGCTTCTTCGATTTCACCTGTGTCGCGAGCCAGGTAGCATCTACAGTCGCGCAGCCTCGCGCGCGCAAGCGGTTGCTGAGCATTTGCTCATTGAGAATCGCCATTGTCTTGCTCTCGAAGAACGACAGCGTCTCGGTGGTGAGCAAGAAGCGCGAATGCCACTCTGTCCCCTGGTCGGTGCCGTCGCCGGTCAGCCATCCCAAGATATTCTGGCGATAGCCTTCCGATATGGGGGCATCGACGCGAAACGGCGCGGCAGGATCGCCGCTGAAGAATCGTTCCCTGTCCGTGACACTGACAAAGGATCCCAACATGTCGATCTCCACCGGTGGCAGGAAAACGAAAGACGTCCGAAGCCACGACTGGCACGCCTGCCCGAGCAGGGTGACCGGATCGTTGTAGTAGTCGATGTGTCCCACCGCCGCCGCACGACCGTTGACCAGCTGCAACATTTGCGTGTCGAAGCGCTCAAGATAGGCGACATAGAGTTGGCGAAAGGCCGAGGTCGCCAAATGCACGAAATCGTAGGCGTGGAGCCGCTCGCCCAGGAAAGCAACGGCGCTATCCCAGGCCGAGAATTCCCACGCGGCGTTGGAACCACCAATGAGGGTCACGCCGGCGCTCACTGGTTCCACGTGTCCCACTGGCAACGCGTTGTCGACGATTACGGTTTCATGGCCCGCGTGGGGCATCCGACGCGCAAAAAGGGCATCGATGTCGCTTGCCGCATTGGTGTACTTGGCGACCCCATGGCGCGCAAGGAGTGTGACGATCTTCATGTTCGCTCTGCCGAAAGGCCAGCCAGCTGCAACGCTTCTTCACGGGCCATCCAGCGCGAAACCTCGGCCTGCGACAGGCAAGCGTCGACGACAGCGAGCGACTCCGCCGCGCACGAGCGCCATGAGACCGGCGACTCGCCATCGCGCAGGGCTGTCGCCGATGGAATGGTGTCCACGGGAAGCTCCGCGAGGACGCGGCCCAGGGCCTCGACGAGTGAGACGGTGTCATCGAATGCCACCATGCGACCGGCCAGGCGTGAGTGCGCGGCGATCTCGCTCCACAGAGCAGACGCCCGGACGAGCACCGGACGTCCATAGGCCAGCGCCTCGACCACCGGCAGGCCGAAGCCTTCGTAGAACGAGGGGAAGACGACAGCCCGGGCGGTCGCTATCAGGCGGTGGACTTCTTCATGGGATACCTTGCCACTCGGGATGACCTTGACCCTTGGCGAGGACGACTCGCGCCCTCCCAGCACAACGACCTGCTGCAAGGGGAAAGCGTCCAGAAGAATCGCCAGCGTGCGTTCTACGTCCTTGTGGTCATAGGCATTGCCGAACAACAGCACGTGATCGGCTGGCGGCAGATCGCGGCACGCAGGCAATACATGGTCCTCCTCTGCGAAGCTCAGGTGCACCACACGCTCCTTGACGCCGCCTTCCACCGGGAATCGCTGTCGAAAGCGATCGCGCGTGAAGCCGGAGATGTAGGACAAGCCATCCGAATGGCGCGCAACGAAACGCCACACCGCCTGAAGCCCCGCTTCGGCGGGATAGAGAATGTCCCAGGCGATGGTGTCGAGCATGTTGAACACAAGCACCAGCGCATGGTGGTGCAGTTCTGCGACCCGAAACAGCGCCCACGGCTGATTGGGGACCAGCGCAGCAGCGAAGCGGCCGCTGAGCGGGCCGTGTTGGTGCTCGAACGTCGGATAGCGTTGCGAGAGGCGATGGAACTCCGCTGCCTCGGCATCGCTCTGGACGTAGATGGCCCAGGGCGTCTTCAGTCCGGACATTCCATCCAGCAGCCCCAAGATGCATTCGGATGTTCCGTTGTGCCACGGCGCCAGGCCGCGACAGTCGACGAGGAGTCGTCGCGGCGCCCCATTGGCCGGATGGGCCGCCGTCAACAGCGATTCCAGCCTGCGCTGGGGTTCCCGATCGTTCTCCTCATCGGCACGGGCATGGTCCGGATACAGCGCGATCAGGCAGGTCGCATCGTCGGCGGGAATGCTCGGGTAGGCGGCCGCCAGGTCATGCATCGGGGTGGACGTCGACGGATGCTGGGAGGGGCTTCCGACTGGAGGCAGCGCCACGACAGTGTGATTGACCACCGCATTGCGGAAGCCGCGCCGCCGCGCGCGCACCAGCCCCAAAGCGAGCGCCCCCACCACGCTGACCACTTCTTCCGAAGCCTCCCATGCGGCGATGACTTCGCGGCGCAACAGAAGGCACCCGGCGGCCAACTCAGCGGTGACGGTCACGGCGGGCAATCGGGAAAGCGCGGCACGCGAACTCCAGGCCTCCATGACGACACGCCCGGAACGCGCTGGCAGCGGGCATATCCCATCCGTCAGCGCATTGGCGAATCTGGGTTGCGCGCTGCCGAAGAGCGGATCGACCTGCAAGGCCTCGAGCAACGGCGGCATCACCTCGTTGCGCGGCAAGACGGCACCGAAGACCACCAGAAGCGGACGTCGCGCGCTCGCGGCCCGCTCGACCGCGCGGAGAAATGCCGGCACGGGCTCGCCGTCCGATACCCACTGCGCGAACTCGCTCCCAATGTTGACGCCACCGGGCAGTACCGCGCTGATCCGAGACGATGCGAGATCAAAGCCGCAGACACGGACGAGTTGAGTGACATGGTGAGCGACCAGCTTCTGGTCAGGCGCCAAGCCCGAAAGGTCAGCGAAGACGTCATAGCTCCGCACGTCCACCGGAGCATTCAAAACGGCACCGCCGTGCGCATCATTTGATTTCATCGAGAACGTCGGCAAGTTGTGAGTAAACGACCCCAGGGGACAGGGCTTTTGCGAGCGCCACGCCATGCTCGGTCAGCGTCGACGCCGAAGGTGGTGACGCGAGCAGGCGCGCCACATGCTGGGCGAAGCCATACCAGTCCGTGGCAACATTGCAGAAAGGTGCGGCCGCTTCGTCGACACCATCGACGCCTGCGGGAAAAGTGACGAGGGGCCGCAGGAAGGAGAGCGCCTCGACAGTCTTGATCTTCAGCCCGGTCCCGGCGACCATTGGGTTGATGACCACGCCGGCCTCGGTGTAGGCCGCCTCGAGGTCGTCGAGCCTTCCGAGTATGTGCACGCCGTCGGGAACGATGCCCACGGACCGTCCCACGTCACCCACGACGCGAAACTCCGCCTCCGGCACCCGGCGCCGAATGAGCGGCCACGAGAAGCGAAGAAAATCGCGCAAACCCTTGGCATTCATCGCATTGTTGGAAGCGACGAGCAAAACCACTGACGGCGCTGAAGGCGCGCGAAACGCACGATCAACCGGAAAGTCAACGCCGGCATTGATGACCTTCGGATGCGAAGTCATGCGTGCAAGATCGAGCGTTTCCTGCGGCTGGATGCCAATGACGATGTTAGCCCTGTTCAAAAGCTTCGCTTCTTCCTCCTGGCTCAACGACAGGCCGTCCGAAATGCCGAATTGGCCGACCTTGCTCGCCTTCGTCGACAAGACGTCGTGCGTGTCCACGATCTTCGGCAGCTCAGGATTCAGGACCGCAAACGACCGCGTCATGAACACATACTCAGCCAAAAGGACGTCAGGCCGATAGGCGGCATCCAGCTTGCGCAGAAGTTCGACCAAGACATCCGGGCAGAAGGTCCGCATGATGCCCAGCAAATCGCTGTCGCGCCGGGTAATCCGACCATCTTCCTTCAACAAGCTGGTGAGGTCACGCGTGCGAAATCCGTCGATCGATCGCACCATCTCCGATGCTTCAGACAGGTTGTGTCGGATCGCACCATCCCGTCCACAAACGATCAATCCGGGGTAGACCGCAGCCGCCTCGGCAATTTGGCTGTCCGTCGGCATTTCGTTGGGCAACGGGCACACCACGAGGAGCACGTCATGACCACGATGTGCCAGCCAGCTCAGCATTCTATGAATGCGATATTCGTTGCCGGCGCGAGGCGGATAGGGCAGCACGTGCCCAACGCAAAGAACTCGCGTACCGGAGCCGCGGGGCAGCGAGGTCACCCCCCGACGACCTTCCTCGCCGATCAAAACGATCTTGGACGTCGTCAAGACCGGAAGCGATTGGAGTGCCGGCGCCGCGGGGCCCGCTCCGCCCGGGGGCGGGCCCGCGCGCAAGCGCCGCTGTGTCAGGAGTCGCCATCCGACCCGCGCCACACGGGCTGCACCAGCGCGCAGACGCGGGTGCCTTGACACGAAGTCGCGCAACCGGGCCGTCACCTGGGGATGGCGCGCCACGAAGAGGCGCAACGGAGCAGTCAAGCGCCAACTATGGGAGCTCAAGGTGGCATGCAGTTGCTGGCGTAGGTCCCGAAGGTCGGCGCGCAGCCGATCGACATCACCTTGCTGCACCAGGAGAGCCTCGTAGGTGACCATCAATCCCGCCAGTCGCTGCTCCAGTTCGTCCTCCCGGCCGGGTTCGGTTCGCCGGGGAGCTGCCACCCATCGCCCCTCCTCGACTCGCAACGCCTCCCGCACCTTCACTAGACTTTCCTGTGCGACAGCGAGTGCTTCCTGGAGAGGCAGGCCAGGCACATCGCACGACCGGCCCACCTGCGCCAGAATTCGGCCTTTGCGTGCGAGGTTGTTGTCCGACGATTGTTCCTGGTCGGTGCCAAGTTCGTCGCCCTTCGATTTGTCGTTCATCCCTCAACCTTATTTCATCGTCTGATCTCGATCGGGCAGCGCCCTGTTCGCCTGTTTGCCGCCCCACTATCGAATATTAAAGTGATGCAAACAGACACACTTTTCCCGTCAACATCTTGCTCAATCCTTGCCGGTCAACATCATCTCAGATGTCACCCGGGCCAAGCACCCGAGCCCCATCAGAATCGCAAACCAAAGCGTGACAAGGCGAACTGCGATGGCCGCTGCGACAGCCGTCGAATGAGACGTGCCGTGGTCGACCAGTTGGATCACCAATGAGGCCTCCATCGCTCCCAGCCCTCCCGGCACCATGCTGGCCGCTCCCAGAAGCGTCGCGTTGACGTAGATTTCCACGGCGCGTGAAAGCGGCAACGCGATGCCGACGCCGTCGCAGATCCAAGCGAAGACCAAGGCCTGGACGCCGTAGGCACAGGCAGCCAGGAAGGCAAAGAGCGCCGCATTCCGAAATGACCAGAGCCGCGCCCATTGCAAGATGGCCTCCGACAGCAGTCTTCCGGGTCTCCGGCCAATGAGTCCGATCAGTGTGGCGCAGCGCTCGAGCACGGGGGGATGCAGCGCTAAACACCGAATGAGGAAACAGGCCACGAGGAGAACGACCAGCGCCCAGCCTGCATAGTTGAATCGCGAATGGCCCAACCACCCGGCGAACGCACCCAGCAGGCAAACGCCCAGCACGTCCGACAGCCTGTCGGCAAGAAAAGCCGCGAGGCTTCGGGACACGGGCACTCCCCGGGGCGCAAGCAGCACTGAACGAATGGTTTCGCCGACTTTGCCTGGGGAGGCAGTGAGGGCGAGCCCCGATAGATAGATGGTGAGGTTGGCCGCGACCGGCACGCGGCTGCCCATCCAGGACAGCGCGGCATGCCAACGGGCAAAGCGCATGAAGAAACTGATGCTCGCCACACCAGCGGCCGCGAGCATCGCCGGCACTCCGAGCAATCCGAGCGCCTGCAAGATCTCGGCACGGCCGCTCCACAGCGCGGCGCCGAGATAGAGGGCCGCGCCGGCAAGCACGAAGAACACCAGGCGACGCACGAACTGCGGGCCAAGCAGGTCGCGCGATGGCGGTGTTCGCGGATTGCTCTCGCCTGCACTCATCGAAAGGTCAGCATCCGATGGCCAAAATAGCTCGTCACCGCCGGCACGGCCACGCCCACAAGGTGGCCGATGGCCTCCACGTGATCGACCACCCCCAAGAGTGGCAGCAGCCAGCGAGCCAGCAGAAGACTGATGATCAGCGTCTGCAGCACGGCCAACACGTTGACGGCTGCAAACTTGAGCACTTGCGGAGTGAGGGCACCCCCGCGCCCCGAGAAGACGTGATGTCGCATCAGGACGAACGCCACCAGCATCCCCACCAGGTAGGCCAGCACGATGGCGACGCCGTAGCCCAGCCACAGACTGAAGACGAAGCGCGAGCCGTAGTTGGCCGCCGCCGCCAGCCCTCCGGCCAGAAGAAAGCGAATGAACTGAGAGTTCGGCAAGACGCTCGTCACGTTGGGGAATCCGCCAGTTTGGCCGCCGCAGCGGAACGAGCAAGAAGGCGGCCGAAACCGATGCTCTCCGAGATGCCTCGATCTTCGGGGTAGTAGTGCGAGGTATCTGCAACCCACAGGCCCGGCACCGGCAGGGCGGCAGGCGGCAGGCGATCCAGATAGCCCGGCTCGCAGATCGGCTGCGCGAAGCGATAGCGGCTGGCCCGCATGTCCACGAAATCATCCTCGGTCAACGCCGGGTTGATCTTCATGCAATAGGACCTCACCTTGGACAAGAAGATCTCGTCCGTGTCTCGATACTTCGGATGCTCGCCGGGCATGTAGAACGGCACGTAGAGCACATGCGGATCCAGCGGCCGGAGGTTGCTGTATTCGACCAGTCCCGGAATGTCCATTTCCGGGTCGTTGATGTTCAGCCAGAAATTCTCCGTGAGAGGCTTGCGCAGCTTGGCGATCACGCAGACGACCGCAATGTTCTTCAAGGCGGCGAAGCGCTCGAGAATCGGTGCGGGGAGGTCAGGCACGAGGCGTGGAACATAGGGCAAGGGAACCGTGCTGACCACCTTGTCGAAACTCTCGAGTCCGGAGGCGGTCTGCAGCCCGCGCACGCATCCCTCCTCGATCACCACCCTCGACACAGGGGACGACAACCGAATCTCCCCGCCTTTGGCCTCGATGGCCGCCTTCAGCGCGTCGAGCAGTGTCTGGGAACCGCCTTCGAGGTAGCCGAGCTTTTCCTTGAACAAGTTGTAGCGGGATCTGCCGATGCGCCGAATGCGGCTCCAGATCCACGCGGCGGAGAGGTTGCTGCTGTAGTCGTAGAACTTGTACTCGAAGAGGCGTCGCCACAGCACTTCGTAGGCCTCGGCGCCTACCCAGCGCTTGATCCAGCCAACCGCATCGACATGATCGAGCGGCTTCCAGTCATCTCGCTTGGTCGATAGAAAGGCATGCAACCCATAGCGAAACTTCGCAATCCACCCCAAGCCCTTGAACCTCAGGAGGGCCATGGGATTGCCCCAGGGCTGCAAGCGGCCCTGATACCAATAGCCCATCTTGGTAGCGACCCAATGCATCTTTGAACTCAACCCGAGTTCGTTCAGGACTTGCAGGAACGCGGCGTCGGAGATGCAATGAAAATGGTAGTAGCGTTCAATCTGCAGGCCGCTGAAATCAAACGCAGCCGTCATGCCGCCGACCCGGTCGTCTGCTTCGAAGACCACCGGTCGATGGCCGTCGAGCACGAGCTGGTAGGCCACTGCGAGGCCCATGGGGCCCGCCCCCAGGACGGCGACGCGCTGCGAAGGGGGTGAAGAAGGCTGTGTCATCTCAGAATTCCAACGCAATGTGGCTGTAGACCGGATGGGTGAAGGTCTCTTCGATCGCCTTCGAGAAGGGCGTGCTCCGAATGCCGAAAATGCCTGGCCAGTCGATCACCTCGAACTCGTCTCGCGCGACCAGCGCCTGCAATTGCTGCGTGGTGAAAGGCGGACTGCGGTCGAACAGGGCCCAGACCCACAGGAGCGCATAAAAAAGGTTGTATGGAATCTTGACGATCCGTGCCCTGGCATGCGTGACACGCTTGATTTCGCGAATGATGTCGATGTAGTCGACCTGTTCATGGCCGGAGATATTGAAGGTGCCTTGAAGGACCTCGTTCTCGATGCAGCTGATGATCACATTGCAGAAATCGCCCACGTAGAGCGGCTGCCGCATGAAGCGCCCATCGCCCGGCACCGGAAACACCGGGACCTTCGCCATGAAGCGCGACAGCCATCCAAGGTGCTTTCTGTCGAACCAGCCGAACATGAGCGTGGGCCGGAGGATCGGGCATTCGATGCCACTGCTGCGCACCATGCGCTCCTGGTCCTTCTTGGTGTTCGTGTAGAAATCGTCGGCAGCGGATTCGACGACCGAGGAACTGATGTGAATCAACCGGGCAACCCCGTTGCGCTTGATTTCATCCAGGATGAGTTGGGTGGACGTCATGTTGTTGTCCACGAACTCCTGATAGTCGATGCCGCCGATCTGGGCCTGAAGCATGACGACCACATCGGCGTCCGCGAAGTGCCGCCGCCATTCGCCCGGGCTGGCCAGATCGGCATACTCGGCGACGACATCCGGCTGCGACTGCTGCAGAACTTGGAGGTTCGCGCGATGCTTGTCGATCACGACGATGTTCGAATAGCCGCGCTCGCGCAGACGAGCCACGAGGTTCTGACCAACCAGGCCGGCACCGCCCGGCAGCACGATTTTTTTTTCGAGGAGTTGATTCATGTTGTTTGATCCGGCGATTCCCGACTTGTCGTCGAGGACGCGCATATGAGGGCAAGACACGCAAGCACAGCGCCCAAGGCCAGGAATCGTTCGGCCAGGGCAAGCAGCCGATCGATCAGCGCATCGAATCTCCCGCTTCTCACAGGGTCGCCCACCGCCATCCAGCTCGACGGGCTGCTGTCGACGGCACGAAGCGCGAATGGCCCGGGCTTCACTTCAAAATACAGTGCCGCCCACTTCTCGCCCGGGTCCTCGCGCAGGCGGAGTGGCTTGACGACGCCATCCTGCACGACCTCGAGGCGGCCCGCTCGCGAAGGGTAGCCTGCCACTTTGACCTGCATCGTCTCGCGCTGGCCGGCGTTGGGGCGGGCCCCGTAGTGAACGGCAACCTCGCCGATCTGCGCATCGCCCGCAGAGCCATAGCTTCCGAGCGCGACGCAGCCGCAGTCGAGCGTCCCCGGATAGACACCTCCGCGGGTAAAGGCCTGACCCCCCGCATGCTCCACCGCCACGGGCACCAACGGCGTCTGCAGATTCATCGGCAGAAACGACCGAACGACCGGCGATTCGAGAATGCGTATCAGGCCACCTGCGTCGTAGTACGGCAGTTCGAAGAACGGCAACGCCTTGGCTGCTGTTTCATCGTCGGTTCGAAGATATCGCACCAGGTTCACTTCCTGCTTGACCGCACCGGCACGCTTGCCGGCGGCGTTGGCCAGGATGGTGTCCATCTGCGCCATCAACGCATTCACGAAGAACGCGAGCCAGCAGGCCGCCATCAGCACCGCGCCGACGCGCGCGCGTGTCTTCATCCCCGCCATCAGCGTGAGCAGTGCCGCGAAATTGATCAGCAGCCCGATCGAATGGAGGTCGAGGTAGCGAGAGACCATGACATCGGACGCCCTGCCGAATGCGATGGCCACCGTCTGTCCTGCCAACCAGACCCCCATCGCGACCAGGAACCATCTCGGGTCGTTCGCTGCAGCGCGCTGCCGGAACACGGATACGGTCAACAGAATCCAAGGCAGATTCCGAACCAGAGCTGCCGGACCGGTGTGGTGCATCGCTGGCCACGCCAGGGCCGCATTCGCGGCGCGAGCGAACTGCTGCACATTAGCGGCCCTGAGTGCGCCGTGCTCGGCCACGCGCGGCACGCTGAGGACGCAGGCAGCAAACAGCGCGAGCAAGAGCAGCAGGGCAACCCACTCGCGCCGGCCGCGATGCGTCACGAGGCAGCATCGGGCAGCGACCGTTGCCAGCGCAGCGGCCGGCGCGAACGCGCCCGAAGCGAATGAAAAATAGGCGATCACCGCCATCGCTACCCCACCCCACCATGGGTTGCTCAGCGGGGCCGCCGTGACCAGCCACCAGATCGACAGCACGCTGAACAAGAGCAGGAAGTAGAACTGGCCCTGAAACCCGGTGATCGTGTTTTCCCATGCATATGGCACGGCGAAGATCGTCAGCGTGAACAACAGCATGGCCGAAATGCCCGTTCGGCCGGTCGCCTTGCCGAGCAGCCACACCAAGGTGGCGAGCGCCAGGACGTGCAGGCCCGCATTGACGACCATCTCCATCAAGGGGCTCCACAACTGGTTGAGGTAGAGCAGCGCGACGGCGAGCATGCGCGTTGTGAGAATCCGGTGCTCGTTGTGAGCCGACAACCAACGATCCCATGCCCAGTCGCCGTTCAGCAGCCTCTCGAACAACCGGGCTTCGGCATCCCATTGATCCCAATACGGCGTTCCGTTGGCATAGACACGAATCAGCCACAGCTTGGCCCCGAACAAGGCGACTGCGAAAGCGAGAAACTGAAGGCAGAGAACGCCCCACCGCAGATCGCGATCGCGTCGGAGGCTGACTGTCTGGAGCTTCACAGGCTCAGGCGTTTGAAGATTCCGCCGGGAATCGCACGAATGATCCGCATGATCCAGGCCCAGAACCAGGGCGTATAGAGCACATCGCGCCCACGCGAGACCGCGCGCTCGATGTCCGCGGCGACGCGATCGGGCGTGACCGTCAATCGCACAGGCAAGTCCAGACGCGCCGTCATCGCCGTCGCGACGAAGCCGGGCTTGATGAGCAACAAGTGGGCCCCGCGCTTTGCGAGTCGGGCGCGCAAACCGGAAGCGCAAGCCTCCACCGCGGCCTTGGCCGCGCCGTACACGAAGTTGCTGGGTCGACCACGATCGCCCGCAACCGAGCCGATCACGGCCAAGGTGCCGCTGCCCTGCGCTTCGAAATGTCCGGCCAATGCAAGCATGCAGACGATCGCACTCTCGCCATTGATTCGCAACTGATCCACGGCATAGCCGAGATCGTTGGCGGCGCGCTCCTGGTCAGGCAAGGAGCCGTGTGCGATCAAGGCGAGGTCGATCGAACCCAGTTCCTTCCATGCGGCTGCAACGAACGCCGCAACCGCCGAATTGTCACTCGCCTCCCACACGACAGCGCCCGCCTGGCCGGCACCGCGCGCAAGGAGGTCGACGGCGATCGCGTCGAGTTTCGCGGCGTCTCGCGCCACCAGCACAAAGCGACCGCCCGCACTTGCGTAGCGGCGCGCGACGGCCTCCGCCATGCCGGAGGTCGCACCGATGATGAGGATGTTTTTCTTGATGGTCATAGGTTTTTGGGTCAGCCGGCGACGCGCCGCCAGAAGCGCGACATCAGCTTCGGGTCGCGCAATGCCTCGACTTGCTCCCACGCTGGGTAGGCGCCCCGGAAGTGCCGTGCACTCATGTGCGCATCCTTGGCCGGATAGAGTCGCCCGCCCGCCTCGTGCACGATCGCATCGAGACTGGCGAACAGGCGCTCGTTGGCGCGATCGTGCTGCGCGAAATCGAGAGCAAGCGAGGTGCCAGGCAGGGGAAAGGAAAGCAGGCCCGGCGACGCGATGTCGCCGCATTGCTTGAGCACGGCCAGAAACGATCCGGTGCCGCTGCGGGCAATCTCGCGAAGCACGCTGCGCACAGCCTCCCGTGCGTGCGCACGCGGCACCACGCACTGGTATTGCTGGAAGCCGGCACGGCCGTAGATCCGGTTCCAGTGCAACACCTTGTCGAGTGGATAGAAGAACGGGTCGTAGCCGACCGTGGCGCTCGCTTCCATCGCGCGCTGGCGATGGTAGTACAGCGCGTTGAACGCTCGCAGACTGAGCGTGTTGACCAGTGAAAACGGAGGATCGATCGGCATGCGCCGGGGCCGGGCCGAGGCAATCTCCAGGTTGCCGTCGTCGGCGTGGTCGCCGACGATGTAGTGGCCGCGTCCTGCCCGGCTTCCGGTGGCAAGGCAATCCACCCAGGCGACTGCATATTCGTGTTGTGCGTCGTGCTGCGTCGCCAGTTCGAAGAATGCGTCAAGGTCGCCAAACTTGATGCTGCGTTGCGCGACGCGACTGGATGCAACCCGGCGCAGTTGAAGCTCCACGGACAGCAGGACGCCCGTCAGCCCGAGCCCACCCACGGTGGCCGCGAACAGCGGGGCATTGGACTGCATGGAACATTCGACGACGCCTTCGCTGGACCGATACATCGTCAGGCGCCTAACATGGCGCCCGAACGTCCCCATCACGTGATGGTTCTTCCCATGCACATCGTTGGCAACCGCGCCGCCGAGAGTCACGAACTTGGTACCGGGGGTGACCGGCAGGAACCAACCGCGCGGCAGGGCGAAGCGAATCAACGCATCCAGCGTCAGCCCCGCCTGGGCCGTGATCCGGCCGGTCTGCCAATCCACGGCCAGGACGCGGTCCATGGCATCCATGGCAAGCACATGGTCGGATTCCGCCATGCACGAGTCGCCATAGCTGCGTCCTTTCCCATAGGCGATGCCGCCGCCCGAGCCCAATGTCGAGATGGAGGCCAAACCGCTCTCCACGTCCGCAGGCCAGTGCACGGGGTGCGCCACTTGCGGGTGCTTGGGGAAGCGGCCCCACGACTCGAGTTTCAGGGACATCAGTGCGCCGCCAGCATGAATGCCAGCGCGAAGGCGACGCCGACCCAGCGGCTCACTCGGTCGCGCAAGGCGAACACGATCGGATCGTCGTTCATCTGACCGCGGTGCGCCAGCAGCCATACACGGCTCAGCCAGAAGAGCAGCAGCGGGCAGGTCACCCACATGCGCTCGGGGTGCGCGTACAAGACCTGCGCCGCACTGTCGTTGATGTAGAGAGCCAGCACGAGCACAGCCACATAGCCTGCGGCCCCCCCCAGCGAGGCCAACAATTCGAAGTCGTTCGCCATGTAGCCTCGACCCGGCGTCGCCTGGTCGGTATTGCCCTTGACCTTCGCTTCGTGCAGTTCGGTGTATCGCTTGACGAAGGCCAGACTCAGGAAGATGAACATGCAGAACGCCAGGATCCAGAAGGTCGTCGGCACGGAGATCGCTGCGGTGCCAGCGACAACGCGCACCGTATAGAGCATGGCCAGCGCCACCACATCGACCATCACCATGCGCTTGAGCCATAGTGAATAGGCCAGCGTCAGCGCGTAGTAACCCAACAGCACGACCGAGAACGCTAGCGGCAAGCACAGCAACGCGACGCCGAACGCAACCAGCAGCAAGGCCGGCATCAAGAGCATCGCGTGCGCGATGGGGTATGCGCCTGCGGCGAGGGGCCGGAAGCGCTTGGTCCGGTGTTGGCGATCGTCTTCCAGATCAAGCAGATCGTTGAGCAGGTACACACTCGACGCGCAAGCTCCGAAGCACAGGAAGGCCAGCGTGGCATCCAGCAACAACGGCAGTTCGGTCAGCCTGTGCACGGCGAGCAAAGGCACGAACACGAGCAAGTTCTTGGCCCATTGGTGCATTCGCAACGCTCGGCGCAGCACGCCCAGATACCCGGCGCGGTCGTCGAACAATTCGCCCATGCGTCCGAGCCGACGCGCACGCACCAGCACGCCTCGATCCGGATTGGCGACGTGGGTCAATGTCGCGGCCTCCCAGACCGCGACATCGGCGCCGGAGTTGCCCACATATTCGAAGGCCCCCTGTCCGAAACGGCCGATCAGCGCGTCGCGCTTGTGCCTCGCGGCCAGGTTGCGATCCTCTGTCCCGAGCACCTCGTCGAAGATTGCCACGTGAGCGGCCACCCTCTGGGCCAGGCGCAGGTCCGAAGCTGTCGCCAGCACCAAGACCGCGCCCTCCGCCTTCCTCGCCTTCAGCCACGCGAGCAGGGGCTCGTTGTAAGGCAGCGTGTGCACGTCCGGCAACACGGCATCTGCGATTCGCCGCTTGAAGTGGGCCTTGCCCTTGAACAGCCAGACGAAAATGTTGAGAAAGCGCACGGGGTGCTTGCGCAAGAAAAGAAAGATGCTCTCGACCAGCAGATCGGAGCGAATCAGCGTTCCGTCCAGGTCGACGACGATGGTTCGCGTCATGTCAGAGCAGGCGCGGAAGCGTCGGAACGGCGATCGCGGCGAAACCGCGAAGGGCGTTCAAGCGAATGTCTCCGCGACGTCGAACCTGGCGCCGGCAGCGTCCTTGGCAGACAAGCTAGGTGCCTCGCCTTGCAAGGGCCACGCGATCGCCAGTTGAGGGTCGTCCCACACGATCGCGCGCTCGTGCGCCGGCGCATAGAAATCGGTCGTCTTGTACAGAAAATCTGCAGATTCGCTGGTCACGAGAAATCCGTGGGCGAAGCCTTCCGGCACCCACAATTGTCTGTTGTTCGCCTCGCTGAGTTCCACGCCAACCCACTCGCCGAAGGTCGGCGAGGAACGGCGGATGTCGACTGCGACGTCGAATACCGAACCTCGCACGACGCGAACGAGCTTCCCCTGCGTCTGCTGGACCTGGTAGTGCAGCCCTCGCAGCACACCCCTCGCAGACCGGGAATGATTGTCCTGGACGAACTCCACATGGCGGCCCACGGCTTCATCGAACACCTTCTGGTTGAAGCTCTCGCAAAAGAAACCACGGGCATCGCCGAAGACCTTGGGCTCGAAAACCAGCACATCGGGAATCGAGGCGCGCACCACGTTCATGAGTGCACCTTGTCTTCCAGCAGACGGGAGAGGTAGCGGCCGTAGTTGTTCTTGTTCAGTGCCGCCGCCAGCTGGGTCAGTTGCTCACGGTCTATGTATCCTCTGCGCCACGCGATCTCCTCGGGACAAGCGATCTTCAGCCCCTGCCGATGCTCCAGCGTCGCGATGAACTGCCCCGCTTCCAGCAAGCTCTCGTGCGTGCCGGTATCCAGCCACGCGTAGCCGCGCTGCATGATCTGGACATTGAGACTGCCGGCATCGAGGTACGTCTGGTTCACCGCGGTGATCTCCAGTTCTCCACGCGCGCTCGGCTTCACGGCCTTGGCAATGCCAACCACCTGGTTGTCGTAGAAATACAGCCCTGTGACCGCGTAGCTGCTCTTCGGATTGGACGGCTTCTCCTCGATGCTGCTCGCCTTCCCGTCGGCATCGAATGCCACCACGCCATAGCGCTCCGGATCCTGAACGTGGTAGGCGAACACCGTCGCGCCGGCGACCTTCTCGTCGGCATCGGAGAGCAGGTGCACGAGATCGTGCCCATAGAAGATGTTGTCCCCGAGCACCAGCGCACTGCTTGAATTCCCGAGGAACTTCTCTCCGATGATGAAGGCCTGCGCCAAGCCGTCCGGACTGGGCTGCACCGCGTACTGCAGGTTGATCCCCCACTGGCTGCCGTCCCCCAGCAGCTGCTGGAAGCGCGGCGTGTCCTGCGGTGTGCTGATGATCAGGATGTCGCGCATGCCGCCCAGCATCAAGGTGCTCAGCGGGTAGTAAATCATCGGCTTGTCGTAGACCGGCAGGAGTTGCTTGCTCATGGCCAGCGTCGCCGGGTGCAGCCGCGTGCCGGAGCCGCCTGCCAGGATGATGCCTTTGCGTTGGGTCATTCTTTGTCGTCTCGAATCAGAGGGTTTCGGCCAGCATGCGCGCGACGCCGGCCTGCCAGTGCGGCAGCTTTAGGCCAAAAGTCGCCTGCAGCTTGTCAGTATTCAGCCGGGAATTGTGTGGGCGAACCGCGGGCGTGGGGAACGCACTGGTCGGCACCGCATCGACCGCGTCGGGCGAAGCCTTGAGCGCGACCCCTGCCGCCTGGGCCTGTGCCAGCACGAAGCGGGCATAGCCATGCCAGGTGGTCTCGCCGCCCGCCACGAGGTGATACAGCCCCGCCTTGCCCGGGTCGGCAACGGTCGCGCGGATGGCATGGGCCGTCACGTCGGCCAGCAGTTCCGCCCCGGTCGGCGCACCGAACTGGTCGTCGATCACGGTCAACCGGTCACGCTCCTTCGCCAGCCGCAGCATCGTCTTGGCGAAGTTGCCGCCGCGCGCCGCATAGACCCAGCTGGTGCGAAAGATCAGGTGCCGCGCGCAATGCCGCGCGACCAGCAGCTCGCCTTCGAGCTTGGTGCTGCCATAGACGCTGAGCGGCGCCGTGAGGTCGTCCTCGAGCCAGGGCTTGTTGCCGCTGCCATCGAATACGTAGTCGGTCGAGTAGTGCACCATCAGGGCGCCGATTTCCTGCGCCGCCTGTGCCACCACGCCCGGCGAGGTCGCATTCAGCTTGCGCGCGAACTCCGGCTCGCTCTCGGCCTTGTCGACCGCGGTGTGCGCCGCCGAATTGACGACCACGTCGGGCCGCACCTTCAGCACCGTTTCGGCCAGCTGTTCCGGGCGGCTGAAATCGGCATGGAAGTCGGTGCTGTCGAAATCGAGCGCCACCACCTCGCCCAAGGGAGCCAGGCTGCGCTGCAGCTCCCAGCCCACCTGCCCGCCCTTGCCGAGCAGCAGCAGCTTCATGCCGCCGCCTTGGCGGGCGCAGCCTCGTACTGCTTCTGCACCCATTCGCGGTAGGCACCGCTCTGCACGTTGGCCACCCATTCGCCGTTGGCGAGATACCACTCGACGGTCTTGCGGATCCCGGTGTCGAAGGTCTCGGCCGGCTTCCAGCCCAGCTCGCGTTCGAGCTTGCGCGCATCGATCGCGTAGCGGCGGTCGTGGCCCGGGCGGTCGGTGACGTAGCTGATCTGCTCGCGGTAGCTCTTGCCGTCGGCCCGCGGACGCAGCTCGTCGAGCAGCGCGCACACGGTGTTGACGATCTCGATGTTGGGCTTCTCGTTCCAGCCGCCGACGTTGTAGGTCTCGCCCAACCGGCCGGCTTCGAGCACGCGGCGGATCGCGCTGCAGTGGTCCTTCACGTAGAGCCAGTCGCGCACCTGCATGCCGTCGCCATACACGGGCAGCGGCTTGCCGGCCAGCGCGTTGACGATCATCAGCGGAATCAGCTTCTCGGGGAAGTGGAAGGGGCCGTAGTTGTTCGAGCAGTTGGTCGTCAGCACCGGCAGGCCGTAGGTGTGGTGCCAGGCCCGCACCAGATGGTCGCTGGCCGCCTTGCTGGCCGAGTACGGGCTGTTGGGCTCGTACTTGTTCTCTTCGGTGAAGGCCGGGTCGGTGGCAGACAACGAGCCGTAGACCTCGTCGGTCGATACGTGCAGGAAGCGGAAGGCGGCCTTCTGGTCGGCCGGCAGCGCGCTCCAGTAGCCCCGCACCGACTCCAGCAGTCGGAAGGTGCCGAGCACGTTGGTCTGCACGAAGTCCTCGGGGCCGTGGATCGACCGGTCGACGTGGGACTCGGCCGCGAAGTTGACGATCGCGCGCGGCTTGTGCTCGGCCAGCAGCCGGTCGAGCAAGGCGCTGTCGCCGATGTCGCCCTGCACGAAGACGTGCTTCGGATTGCCGTCGAGCGACGCCAGGGTCTCGAGATTGCCCGCGTAGGTCAGCTTGTCCAGGTTGACCACGGCCTCGCCCTGTTGCGCAGCCCAGTCGAGAACGAAATTGGCGCCGATGAAGCCGGCGCCCCCGGTTACCAGGATCATGGGGGTCCCTCGTTATTGTCGAATGTCAAATGGTCGCCTGGCGGCGCTCGAACCGGCGATTATCCCATCCGCGGATGTTTCATTTTGCAGCTAGAACCTTAGCTCTACACCGACCCCCGGCCGCCGCGCTAGAGTGGCTGACCATCCCAAGGAAGACCCATGCCGACCTCCGACGACGACAAACCCGCCGACCGCATCAAGGACTCCGCCCAGCAGATCTGGCTCGCGGGCCTGGGTGCCTTCGCCAAGATGCAGCAGGAAGGCAGCAAGGCCTTCGAAGCCCTGGTCAAGGATGGGGCCGGCGTGCAGAAGAAGACCCAGCAGGCCGCCGAAGAAACCCTGGCCCAGGCGCAGGCCCGGATGGCCGGCTTCGCCAGCGAGTTCGGCACCAAGGCCGCGGGCGGGTGGGGCAAGCTCGAGAACATCTTCGAAGAACGGGTCGCCCGCGCCCTCGAAAAGCTCGGCATGCCGTCGGCCGACGAAGTCGCGGGCCTGCGAGCCCGGGTCGAGGCGCTCGAGGCGCAGCTCAAGCGCCAGGCCAGCGCCGCCGCGCCCCGCAAGACCGCCGCGCGCAAGACCTCGGAGCCGGCCAAGCCTTCGCAGCGGCACAAGCCGGGCGGCGCCGGCTGAAGCGCCCTGACCGGACCCTGAGCGCCCGCGCGGCGCTCGCCCGCCGGCGCGCCGCCTCCCCTGCTTTCGCGGACTTGCGCTAGAGTGCTCCCCACGAGACAAACGGGGCTACGACATGGCCAAAAAAGCGCCACGCCGCACTGCGCAACGCATCCTCGAAGCCGCACTTGACCTGTTCAACCGCTTCGGGGAACCGAACGTCTCCACCACCCTGGTCGCCGGCGAGCTCAACATCAGCCCCGGCAATCTCTACTATCACTACCCCGCCAAGGACGAGCTGATCAACCGGCTCTACGAGGGCTACGAAACCGAGCTGCTCGAACTGCTGCATGCCAGCGACGGCGTGCACGACGTCGAAGACGCCTGGTTCTTCATGCACAGCCTGTTCGAGCTGATCTGGCGCTACCGCTTCCTCTACCGCGACCTGAACGACCTGCTCAGCAAGAACCGCCATCTCGAGACCCAGTTCCAGCTGGTGCTCAAGAACAAGACCCGTGCCATCCGGGCCCTGATCGCCGGCCTGGGCCGCGCCGGCCACCTCGACATCGATGCGCGGGAGGTCGACACCCTGGCGCAGAGCATGGTGGTGGTGCTGACCTACTGGCTCAGCTACGAATACGTGCGCAACCCGCGCGAGGCCCTGGAGCCGGCGCACGCCCAGGGGGCGCTGATGCGCGGGGCCCACCATACCCTGCACCTGCTGGCGCCCTATCTCGCCACCGAGCAACGCCGCCACCTGCTGGCCCTCAGCAGCGCTTATGCTGGCGAAGATCAATCCGCGATGGCCTGACACCTCATAGAGCGAATGAATCCTCACCCACCTGACCCGCTTTCGCTGCTTTCGTCCCGGGAACCCGACACGGTGGGGCAATGGACCCGGCTGCCCTACCGCGACGGGCCTCGCTTCAACGCCGCCGACCTGCACCAGCACTGGCCCCGGCTGCATGTCGGTCAGGGCCTGCCGACGCCGCCGCAGGGTCCGCTCGCCGAGGGCTGGGCGCTCTATCACAGCGGGGATTTCGAACGCGCCGCCGCGCTCGGGCTGGCGCACGCGCCCGAAGGCCTGGCGCTCGCCAACCAGGCGACGGCGATCTACGCCAACTACCTCGAGCCGCGCGAATCCGTGCGGCAGGCGCTGTTCAAGCAGGTGGCCGAGCGCGCCACCGCGCAGCTCGCGTCGGATCCGGACGATTGCCAGGCCCTGTACTGGCAGGCCTACGCGCTGGGGCGCTACAGCCAGGGCATCAGCGTGGCGCGGGCCCTGGCGCAGGGCCTCGGGACCAAAGTCAAAGGCGCGCTCGAACACCTGATCGAGCTGCGGCCGCAGCACGCCGACGCCCATGTGGCGCTGGCGGCCTTTCACGCCGAGGTGATCGACAAGGTCGGCTCGCTGGTGGGCCGCATGACCTACGGCGTGCGCACCGACGCCGCCGTCTCGCTGTTCGAGCGCGGGCTCCAGCTCAACCCCCACTCGGCCAGCGCGCTGGTCGAATACGCCCGCGGCCTGCTGATGCTGCACGGCGATTCGCGCATGCCCGAGGCCACCCGGCTCTACGAGAAGGCGGCCCACCTCGAACCGGCCGACGCGCGAGAGCGGCTCGATGTCGAGCTGGCGCGGGCCGGATTGATCGATTGATCTATCTCAACGGCGCCGTCACTTAAGATCGCGCTTCGTTCCTCATCTTGCATCCATCTTTCATGTCCGACCTGAACGCCCTGTTCGAATCCGCCCAAGCCAACTCCAAGCTGCTCGCCGAGCGCCCGGACAACCCCACCCTGCTGAAGATCTACGGCCTGTTCAAGCAGGCGACGGCCGGCGACAACGCCGAGAAAAAACCCAGCTTCAGCGACATCGTGGCGCGCGCCAAGTGGGACGCCTGGACCGCACGCAAGGGACTGAGCGCCGACGAGGCGAAGCAGCAGTACGTCGACCTGATCGAGTCGCTGCGCTGAACGGCGCCCGGCTCAGGCCGGTGCCGCGCCGGCCAGCAATTCGTCGAGACTGCTTGCGAGCCGCTGCTCGATCTGACCGCTGAAGGCCGCGAACAGGAAACCCAGCGTGGCCTCGAGCCGGAGGCGGTCGGCGCCGACCTCGACCCGGCCATCGACGCCGTCGCGGGTGAACTCCGCCTGGTCGCCATCCGCGCCTTCGACATAGCGGCACTCCAGGCCGTACGCCTCCTCGGCCTTGCGCATCCACCGGCGCGAGACCTCCCGGGCACCGGCCAGGCCGAGTTGGTGGGCGCGTTCGATCACGATGTCAGCCACCTCGGCCTCCTTGCTGTTGTCGTTGATTTGTCGGGGCGCCCGCCGTCGCTGGCGCGGCCTCGGTCCGCAGCGCCTGCCGGCGCTCGGCCTTGGGCATTTCGGCCAGCCGCTTGACCGCCGCGTAAAAGCGCGGCCAGTCTTCGCCTTCGCGCTCGAACAGGGCCTCGAAGCCCGGCACCAGCTCGTCGTAGGCGGCCTGGGCGCCGAACATCGCGTTGTTGGCCCGCGCCACCCAGCCGTCGTAGACGCCCTGCCGCGGGCCGGTCCAGCCTTCGCGCAGCTTCGCGAAGCGTTGCCGGAAATCGGCCATCGCGTCGGCCTTCATGGCGTCGACCGCCGGCCAGTCCTGCGCCTTGGCCGCGGGCGAGCCGTAGACCGCCTCCAGCGCCCGCCGCGTCTCGGCCGTGAGCGCGCGGAACTGCTGGCGGCGGCCGTCGAACTGCGCGTAGTCGAGACGCGCCGCCTCGCTCGCATGCGTGCGCAGCCATCGGGCGCCGCCGATGCGTTCCACCGCGGTCGCGAAGGACTCGTTGAACATGGTGTCGTCGGGCACGTACAGCACCTGGTGCGCGAGTTCGTGGAACACCAGCCGGGCCAGCTCGCCTTCCGGATAGCCGATGAAGGTGGACAGCAGCGGATCGCCGCCGGCCCAGTTCATCCAGCCCAGGGTCGAGTACGCCGGCACCGGGTAGACGGCGGTCTCCAGGCCCTGCGACTGCTGGGCGGCGGCCTCGGCATTGGCGGCGGCCTCGTCGTAGTAGCCGCGGTAGCCGACGCAGCCCGCCACCGGGAAGCACCAGGTCTTCAGGGTCAGCGCGTGCGGCGGTGCGGCGACCACGTTCCACAGTGCCGCGTTGCGGTGCAGGTCGGCATAGGACTTGTAGCTGTCGTTGTCGGGCAGACCGAGTTCGGCCACCGCAAACTGGCGGATGCGCTGCGTCAGCGCCAGCTTGGTCTTGAGCGCCTCCGACGTGGCCGGATCGTCGAGCCACTCGGGCACCGGCCGGGCGGCGCGCATCAGGCCCAGGTGCCCGCTGGCCGACTGCCAGTAGTAGCCGAGGTCGGCGCAGCCCGCCAGCAGCGCCGACGCGGCGAGCACCGCCAGCGCTGCCGCGCCGCGCCTGCCTGGCCTCACCGGGTCACCTTCATGACGCGGCCGGCTCGGGGACCGCGACGGCTTCGACCTCGACCAGGCAGTCGTAGAAGGTGGGCCCGCGCCCGATGTCGGTCAGCCGCTGGCTGGTGAGCTGGTTGACATTGGTGCCGTCGAGCCCGAGCTTGCGCCACCAGATGCCAAGGCCATGCACCACGCCGGGCCGGGCGCGGCGCGAGATCTCGGCGCGGCAGCGGTGCTCGCCGCGCTGGTTGAAGATGCGCACCGTGGCGCCGTCGGCGATGCCGCGCGCGGCCGCGTCGGCGGCGTGGATCTCGAGCAGCGGCTCGCCCTCGATCGCGCGCAGGCTGCGCACGTTGACGAAGCTCGAGTTGAGGAAGTTGCGCGCCGGCGGCGAGATCATCGCCAGCGGGAACTCGGTCGAGCTGCCGAAGGCCTCGTGGTTGGGCAGGTGGTCGGGCAGCCCGTCCTGGCCCATTGCCGCCAGCGCTTCGCTGAAGAACTCGCAGCGCCCGGAAGCGGTCGGGAAATTGCCTTCGGCAAAGGGCGCGTCCGGCAGCTTCAGCGTCGCGAAGCCGCGCGCCTGCAACGCCCCGAAGTCGACCACCTCGGGCGCGAAGGCGCTGCGGCAGACGGCCTCGTCGTCGTCGGAGAAACACGGCTCGTCGAAGCCCATCCGCCGCGCCAGTTCGCGGAACACCCAGGTATTGCTGCGGGCCTGGCCGCGCGGCGCGACGGCCGGCTGGTTCAGCAGCACGTCGGTGTGGCCGTAGCTGGTGTGGATGTCCCAATGCTCGAGCTGCGTGGTGGCGGGCAGCAGGTAGTCGGCGTAGTCGGCGGTGTCGGTCTGGAACTGCTCCAGCACCACCGTGAAGAGATCTTCGCGCGCGAAGCCGGCCACCACCTTGCCCGAGTCGGGCGCGACCGCGACCGGGTTGCTGTTGTAGACGATCAGCGCCTCGACCGGGTTCGCCGTGTCGGTCAGCGCGTCGCCGATGGTGCTCATGTTGATGGTCCGCGGCCGGCGCCCCGCCAGCAGGTCGGGCCGCTGCAGGGCCGCCCGGTTCACGGGGTACTGGCCGGAGCTGCTCAGCAGCAGCCCGCCAGCCCGCTCGCGCCAGGCGCCGACCAGCGCCGGGAGGCAGGCCACGGCGCGCGCCGCATTGCCGCCGCCGCGCACCCGCTGCATGCCGTAGTTGAGCCGGATCGCGGCCGGCCGGGTGGTGCCGTAGGCGCGCGCCAGCGCCACGATCTGTGCCTCCGGCACGCCGCAGACCGCGGCGGCGCGGGCCGGCGGCCACTGGAGCGCACGCGCGCGCAGCTTGTCCCAGCCGATGGTGTGGCGCTGGATGTAGTCATGATCGAGCCAGTCGTTCACGATCAGCTCGTGCATGAGCGCCAGCGCCAGCGCCGCGTCGGTGCCCGGCAGCAGCGCCACGTGCTCGTCGCACTTGTCGGCGGTCTCGGTCTTGCGCGGATCGATGCACACCAGCCGTGCGCCGGCCCGTTTCGCGGCCTGCGCATGGCGCCAGAAATGCAGGTTGCTGGCGATCGAGTTGCTGCCCCAGATCAGGATCAGGCGGGCTTCGGCGAAGAACTCGACCCGCATGCCCACCTTGCCACCCAAAGTAAAACTTAAGGCTTCACCACCAGCGGTCGAGCAGATCGTGCGGTCCAGCAGCGACGCCCCGAGCTTGTGGAAAAAACGACGATCCATCGACTCGCCCTGCACAAGACCCATCGTTCCGGCGTAACTGTAGGGGACAATCCCCTCGGGATTGTTACCTTTCAACACATTCAGGCGGGAAGCGATGTCGTCGAGCGCCGCGTCCCAGCTCACCGGCTCGAAGTGGCCGCTGCCCTTGGGGCCGGCGCGCTTCATCGGCTGGACCAGGCGCTCGGGATGGTCGTTGCGCTCGATGTAGCGCGAGACCTTGGTGCAGAGCACGCCGGCGGTGTGCCGATGGTCGGGATTGCCTTGCAGCTTGACGGCGACGCCGTCCTGCACGGTGGTCACGAGGGCGCAGGTGTCGGGGCAGTCGTGCGGGCAGGCGCCGAGCACCTGGGTCACTGAATTCGAGAGGGTGGGGGAAGTCATTGTTCGACCGGAGCGAAGACCAACCCGCAAGTCTAGTTTGAACGATGCGAACACGCGCAAAGGGGTATTCACGATGATCAGCCGCAGACACTTTTCGATCGCCACCGGCGCCGCGGCGCTGGCCGGCTTCCAGCTGGCGCGGGCGCAAAGCGAGACGCCGATCATCCTCGGCCAGTCCGCCCCCTTCACCGGGCCGGCCGCGCAGCTGGGCATCCAGTTCTACGAAGGCGCCAAGCTGTACCTCGACCAGTACAACGCGCAGCCGGGCCATCGCGACGTGCAGATCAAGTTCCTGGACGACGGCTACGAGCCCGACCGCTGCGCGGCCAACACCAAGAAGCTGATCGACGAAGAGGCCTTCGCGCTGTTCGGCTACATCGGCACGCCGACCAGCCTGGCGGCGCTGCCGCTGGCGGTCAACGCGAAGGTGCCGTTCATCGCCCCCTTCACCGGCGCGATGGCGTTGCGCGAGCCTTTCCACAAGAACGTCTTCCACCTGCGCGCCTCGTACAACGACGAGACCGCGCTGATCGTCAAGCAGCTCACCCACCTGGGCCTCAAGAAGATCGCGGTCTTCTACCAGAACGACGCCTATGGCAAGGCCGGGCTCGACGGCGTGACCCTGGCGCTGGCCCAGCTCGACCTGAAGCCGACCGCGCTCGCCACCGTCGAGCGCAACTCGGTGGATGTCGCCGCCGCGGTGAAGACCATCGCCGCCGCGAAGCCCGACGCCGTGGTCCAGGTCAGCGCCTACAAGTCATGCGCGGCCTTCATTCGCGAGGCCCGCAAGGCGGGCTACGGCGGCACCTTCTTCAACGTGTCCTTCGTCGGCACGCAGGCGCTGTCGGACGAGCTCGGCAAGGACGGCGCCGGGGTGGTCGTGACGCAGGTCGTGCCCTCGCCCTACAACGCGGCGAACGCCATCACGCGCGAGTTCAACGACGCCCAGCGCAAGAGCGGCGGCGCCACCAAGGCCAACTTCTCGAGCCTGGAAGGCTACATCGCTGCCAAGGTGCTGGTCGAGGGGCTGCGCCGGGCGCCCGGCAAGGTGACGCGCGAGGGCCTGATCGCCGGGCTCGAGAGCATCGACCGGCAGCAGTTCGGCGGCTTCGAGGTCTCGTTCTCGCCGCGCAACCACGTGGCGTCGAGGTTCGTCGAACTGTCCATGATCACCGGCGACGGGCGAATCAGGACTTAGCTCGCGAGCCCATCCACCGCCTGGAACATCGCCTGCCTGGCCTGGCTGATGATCTGGCCGCGCCAGCCGTCGGTGTCGGTGTAGAAGGCTTCGAGCATCTGGGCCCGGATCGAGGCGGCCAGTTCGGGCGGCGCTTCGGGGTGCTTGTGCAGCCAGTGGTCGGCCCTGAGCGCGCCCACCACCTGCATCACCGGCACCGTGCCGTATTCGAGGGCGATGCCGGTGTACTCGGCCTCGGGGCATTCTTCGTAGATCGAGCTCCACATCAGGCCGGTCAGGAAGGCCGAGGTCGAGGAGCCGTCGTAGATCGATGTCACCGGCGCCGCCGGCGTGCCCCACCACGCGTTGGCGCGCGCATAGGCGGCCTTGTCGTCGCGGCAGGAAAAGATCCGTTCGCCGAGGCCGTTCGGGCCCAGCCCCGTGTGGAGGTCGATCCAGGCCAGCCGGCGCGCCGCCTGCACCTGCGTGCGCAGAACCTTGCGCAGCGTGTCGTTGCTCCAGGTCGGCGCCTTGCCACCGAAGAACAGGCCGTCGTCGAACTGGTACTGGCCGCGCGTCACGGCCGCCTGGTAGGCGGTGGGACCGCTCTTTTCGATCCAGGCGCCGAGGGCGGCCTCGTTGGCCGCGGTCGGCGGCCATTGCCCGGGCAGCAGCAGCGCGTGGATTTCCGCATAGTCCTTGTTGACCGGCAGCGGCTTGGCGAAATCGAAGAAGTTGCGGTTCAGGTCGCAGTTCTCGTTGGTCACGCGGCGGCCGTGCGAGAAGCCGTGCGGGTTGAGCGCATGCACGTACAGCACGGCCACGCCCTGCGCCCTGGCCTTCTCGCGCCACTCGGCGTCATGCAGGGCGAACACCTGCACGCCGCTGCCGCAGTGGCCCTCGACGCCATGGCAGGCGCTGGTGACGATCAGCATGCGCTCGGCCTGCGGATCGCCGTCGAGCGCGACGTCCATCGCGAGCTCTTCGCCGTCGCGTCCCTTCAGCGGGTGGACATGCGAGCGCACCGCGAGGCCGGCGCTGTCGCAGCCCTGCAGGAACTTCTGGCGGGCCTGCGCATAGCGCGCGGAGAAGGCTTCTGCGATGCCGATCATGCCGCGCCCCCTTCCGCCAGCTTCGGGCCGTTGAGGAACTGTTCGGCCAGTTGCACCCAGCAGGTGGCGCCGAGCGGGATCAGGTCGTCGTTGAAGTCGTAGCTCGCGTTGTGCAGCAGGCACGGTCCGCCGCCGTGGTGCATGGCGCGATGGCTGCCGTCGCCGTTGCCGATGAAGGCATAGGCGCCCGGCTTGGCCAGCAGCATGAAGGCGAAGTCTTCGGCGGTCATGGCGGGCTCCTGCACCAGCACGTTGTCGGCGCCGACGATGCCGGCCATCACGCGGCGCGCGAAGTTGGCCTCGGCGGCCGAGTTGATGGTCGGCGGGTAGTTGCGGTGGAAGCGGAAGTCGCACTCGGCCTCGTGGGCCGCGCAGACATGTTCGGCCACGGTCTTCATGCGCGACTCGATCAGGTCCAGCACTTCGAGCGAGAAGGTGCGCACCGTGCCCTTGATCTCGCAGCTGTCGGGGATCACGTTGCTGGCCTCGCCGCCGTGGATCATCGTGACCGAGATCACGCCGGGATCGGTCGGCTTCTTGTTGCGCGTGATGATGGTCTGGAAGGCCTGCACCATCTCGCAGGCCACCGGCACCGGATCGATGCCGGTGTGCGGCAGCGCAGCATGGCCGCCCTTGCCCGTGATCCTGACCGTGAACTCGTTGCTCGAGGCCATGGCCGGCCCGGGGCTGACCGCGAACTGGCCGGCCTTCATGCCAGGCCAGTTGTGCATGCCGAACACCGCCTCCATCGGAAACTGCTCGAACAGCCCCTCCTTGATCATCTCGCGGGCGCCGCCGCCGCCCTCCTCGGCCGGCTGGAAGATCAGGTAGACCGTGCCGTCGAAGTTGCGGTGATTCGCCAGGTGCTGCGCCGCCGCCAGCAGCATCGCGGTGTGGCCGTCGTGGCCGCAGGCGTGCATCTTGCCGTGGTGCTGGCTGGCGTGCTCGAAGGTGTTGAGTTCGGTCACCGGCAGCGCGTCCATGTCGGCGCGCAGGCCGACGGCGCGCTCGCTGGTGCCGTTCTTGACGATGCCGACCACCCCGGTGGTGCCGAGCCCGCGGTGGATCGGAATCCCCCACTCGGTCAGCTTGGCCGCCACCACGTCGGCGGTGCGCACTTCTTCGAAGCAGAGTTCGGGATGGGCATGCAGGTCGCGTCGGACCGCGGCGATGCCGGCCGCCTGGGTGACGAGGGAATCGATGAGTTTCATGGGCAAGAGTCTAGGCTTTGCGGGGAGCGCCCGCAAAGATCGTGCCCCTTCGCCTCAGCGCCCCATGTCCTTCACCCAGGCGCCGCGCGCCGCCAGCGCGGTGTCGGTGAAATCGGTGAAGACGCCGTCCACGCCGAGCCGGTAGAAGACGAGGTATTCGTTCGCCGGATCGCCCTTGTAGTCGCTGGCCAGCCGCCGCGACTCGTTGCGGAAGGTGAACGGGTGCACGAACAGCCCGGCCTTGTGGGCGTCGGCGACCAGCGTGGTCGGCGCGGTCGACACCGCGTCGGCGTCGTTGATCTTGCCGTCGCGGTTGACGTCGACGGGCTTGCCGTCGGCGCCGATCGTGCCCTTGGTGCTGACGATGTAGCGCTTCCACGGCCCGATGCCGTCGGCATAGGTCTTGATCTCGGCCAGGCCGGCCGGCGTCACCATGACGTCGAAGTTGCGGCGGTCGCCGCTCTTGGTCCATTCGTAGGGGCGATCGACCGGCACCGCGTAGGTCATGGCACCGGTCTTCAAGTCGATGCCGTCGCCGTCGATCAACTGCACCGTCTTCGTCTTCAGGCCCTTGCCCTTCATGTACTTGAGGCTGCCGGGCTCGAAGGACTGCACGAAGACCGGGGCGCCACGGCTGTTCCAGCCGGCGGCCTCGAGCATCGCGATCAGCTTGTCCTCCAGCGGCAGCCCGAGGTCGCGGAAGTAGGTCGGATTCTTGGTCTCGGGGTAGATGCCGATGGTGCGGCCGGTCTCGCGCGACTTGGCCTTGGCGAGGTCGATCACCTGCTGGAAGGTCGGCACCTTGTACTGGCCGTTGAACTGCTGCGGCCGCTCGGCATCGGTCGAGATGGCGCCCAGCCGCTGGATCTCGGCCAAGGTGAAATCGTTGCTGAACCAGCCGGTCTGGGTCTCGCCGTCGACCTGGATCGTCTTCTTGCGGGCCGCGAATTCGGGCCGGCTGGCGACGTCGGTGCTGATCGCCAGGTTGGGATCGTGGCGGGTGATCAGCACCCCGTCGCGGGTCGACACCAGGTCCATCTCGATGTAGTCGGCGCCCAGGTCGATGGCGCGGGCGTAGGCCTCCAGCGTCTCCTCCGGCAGGTAGCCCGAGGCGCCCCGGTGCGCGACGACCAGGGGCGGCTGGCCGTCCAGCGTAGGCAGGCGGGCGGTGGCACCGCCCCCCGGCGCGCCGCAGCCTGCGAGGCAGAGTGCCGCAGCCAGGGAGGCGACGGCGAACGGGGTCTTGCTTGGCATCATGTCGGGTCTCCGGGAAGGATTTAACGCTCCAGCCTACCGCACGGCCATGACACTTCGGCGGCCGCGGCACCATGGCGCCAACTTCCCGGACAATGGCCCGCATGTCACACGTGCTCTCCCCCCGCAGCCTCGAACTCGCGCAGACGCTGGTGCGCATGAACACCGTCAGCGCCAACAGCAACCTCGAGCTGATCGACTTCGCGCGCGACCACCTGGCCGGCCTCGGCGTGCGCAGCCGGCTCACCTACAACGCCGACAAGACCAAGGCCAACCTGTTCGCCACGCTAGGCGCCGGCAAGAAGGCCGGCGTGATCGTCTCCGGCCACACCGACACCGTGCCCTGGGACGGGCAGGACTGGAGCGTCGACCCGCTGTCGGCGATCGTGCAGGACTGGCCGACGGACGACGCCGATGCCGAATCGGCACGGGTCGAGCCGCGCCTCTACGGCCGCGGCGCCGCCGACATGAAGAGCTTCATCGCGATCGCCCTGGCCAATGCCGAGCGCTTCATCGAGAGCGACTCGCCGTTCGCGGTCCACTTCGCCTTCAGCTACGACGAGGAAGTCGGCTGCTTCGGCGTCCGGGAGCTGATCGCCGACATGAAGGACCAGGGCATCAAGCCGCTGGCCTGCATCATCGGCGAGCCCACGCTGATGATCCCGGCGATCGCGCACAAGGGCGTCTACCGCTACAAGTGCTGCGTGCGCGGCAAGGAGGCGCATTCGTCGCTGACGCCGCAGTCGGTCAATGCGATCGAGATGGCGGCGCGGGTGGTCGGAAAGCTGCGCGACATGGCCGAGGGCTTCGAGCGCGACGAGCGGCGCTACGAGGGTTTCGACGTCCCCTTCAGCACCGCCAGCGTGGGCCAGTTCCACGGCGGCATCGCCGACAACGTGGTGCCGCGCGACGCCGAGTTCCGCTACGAGTTCCGCAACCTGCCGACCGCCGACGCGGCGCGGATGCAGAAGGAGGTCGCGGACTACGCCAGCCGGACCGAGGTGGCGATGAAGAAGGTCGCGCCCGATGCCGGCTTCAGCTTCGAGACCATCTGCGAGATCCCGAGCTTCCTGAGCTCCGCCGACGAGCCTGTGACCCGGCTCGCGCAGCGCCTCGCGAAGGAGTCGCGCACCACGCTGGTGGCCTTCGGCACCGAGGCCGGCCTGTTCAAGAACGCCGGCATCCCGACCGTGGTCTGCGGCCCCGGCAGCATCACCCAGGCGCACCAGCCCGACGAGTACGTCACGCTGGAGCAGCTGGCGCGCTGCGAGCAGTTCCTGCAGGGGCTGGCCGCGGCCAAGGAGATCCGCTGACCCGGCCCACGGCATGAAACGCATCGCGCTGGCCCTGCTGGGCGCTGCCGCGCTGCTCTATGCGCTGGCGACGGCGCTGGAGGCCCGCCATCCGGCCTGGGGCTACGTGGCGGCCTTCGCCGAGGCGGCGATGGTCGGTGCCATCGCCGACTGGTTCGCGGTGGTGGCGCTGTTCCGCCATCCGCTCGGCCTGCCGATCCCGCACACCGCGATCATCCCGGCCAACAAGGACCGCATCGGGGCCCGGCTCGCCGGCTTCATCTGCAACAACTTCCTGAGCACGCCGCAGGTGCTGGCCAAGCTGGCGCAGCTCGATCCGGCCGCCCGCCTGGCGGACTGGCTCTCGCGGCCCGAGAGCGCCGACAAGCTCGGCGGCCACCTGGTGGCGGCGGTGCGCTACGGCCTGACGGCCTTCGACGACACCAGGGTGCGCGACTTCCTCGGCCGGATGGCCGCGGCCGGCCTGGCGCAGGTCGACCTGGCCCGGCTGGCCGGCCAGGCGCTCGATGCGCTGACCGCGGGCGGACGCCATCACGCGCTGCTCGACGACGTCCTGCGCCAGGTCACGGCCGTGGTCGAGGGCGAGGAGATGCAGGAGCGCATCACCGAGGCGATCGCGCGCGAGATCAAGACCTTGCGCTATGTCGGGCTGGACCAGATGGCGGCCCGGCTGGCGACGCGCAAGATCGTGGCCGCGGCGGTCCATACCCTGGGCGAGATGGCGGCCGAGCCGGCGCATCCGCTGCGGCTGCGCTTCGATGCCTACATGACCGGCTTCGTCGAACGGCTCAAGACCGACCCCGACTTCCAGCGCCGCGGCGAGGCGCTCCGGGCCGATCTGCAGGCCCATCCTGCACTCGGCGACTACCTGCACGGGCTGTGGAGCGAACTGCTCGCCTGGCTGCATGACGACCTCGCGAAGAGCGACTCGAGCATCCGGCAGCGGCTGGTCGCGATGATCGGCGCCCTCGGTGCCCGGCTCTCGGCCGACGAGGCGATGCGGCACTGGATCAACGAGCAGATCGTGGACGCCGCGCCGCGGGCGATCGAGCGCTACCGCGAGGACATCCGGCGCTACATCGTGGAGCGCGTGGCCGAGTGGAACGCCGACGAGATGACCGTTGAGCTCGAGCGCAACATCGGCCGCGACCTGCAGTTCATCCGGGTCAACGGCACGCTGGTCGGTGGCCTCGTCGGGCTCTTGATCCACACCGCCACGCAGCTATGGAAGGGCTGAGCGGTTCAGGCCGGCGCCGGGCCGCCCCAAGGCGGCCTGCGGCCCCCTCGGGGGGCAGCGACCACACGAAGTGAGGGAGCGTGGGGGCCACAGTCACCCCGCCAGCATCCGCTCCTGCGCGATGACCAACAGCCCGTCCATGATCAGACTGTCGACCAGCTCGAAATCGCCGTTCATGCTCGGCGCCATCTTCCAGCCCGCGCCGCCGGTCATGTAGCAGGCCGGCTCGGCGCCGCAATGGGCCCGCACGTGCTGCACCATGCGCTCCACCGCGCCGGCGATCGCGTAGGTGCCGCCGCTGGTCAGGGCGTCGCTGGTGTTGGTCGGGAACTCGCGCACCTCGCCGGTCGGCACATGCAGCCCGGCAGTGCCAGACTCGAGCGCGCGCAGCATGATGCCGTGGCCGGGCAGGATCAGGCCGCCGAGAAACTTGCCGTGCACGTCCACCGCCTCGACCGTCACCGCGGTGCCGATCATCACGACCACCATCGGCCGCGGCGCGCCCTGCGTCATCATCCGGTGGCGCGCGCCGATCATGGCCACCCAGCGGTCGGCACCCAGCCGGGTCGGGTGATCGTAGCCATTGACGATGCCGGCCTCGGCCTGGCTCGACACGACCCAGCGCGGCGAGCACTCGAAGCGCTCCACCAGCTGCTCCTCGGCCCGGCGCCGCACCGCATCGCCGGCGACCACGCAGCCGAGCATCGAATCGGGCGGCGGCAGGTCGGCCCACGGGCCCTCGGCCAGCCGCTCGATGTGGTCGAGGAACTCGGCCCCATGCGCGATCGGCACGGCGCCGGGCCGCGCCGCATCGTAGAGGGACCACTTGAGGCGGGTGTTGCCGATGTCGATCGCGAGGAATGCCATGCGCGGCATTATTGCGAGTTGTGCTTACGGCCGCTTGCACATTGCGACCGCGGCCTACGCGAAAGCGCCATCTTCCGCCGTTAAAGTGGCCCGTCCGATCCACCTAGCAAGAAGGAGAAAACCATGGGTTTGCTGAGTTTCATCAAGGAGGCTGGGGAAAAGCTGTTCGGCGGTTCGTCCGCGCACGCAGCCGAGCCGGACAAGGATGCGGCCGCCGCCACGGCCATCAAGACCTATATCGAGACCCAGAACCTGGGCCTGACCGACCTGGCGGTCACCTATGTCGCCACCAGCGGGGTCGTGACGCTGGCGGGCAATGCGCCCTCGCAGGAAGCCAGCGAGAAGGCCTCGCTCGCCGCCGGCAACGTGGCCAACGTCACGCAGGTCGACAACAACCTCGTCGCGCCCGCTGCCGACCCGGCGCAGTACCACGACGTGGTTCGCGGCGACACGCTGTCGGCGATTTCCAAGAAGTACTACGGCGACGCCAACAAGTACAACGCGATCTTCGAGGCCAACAAGCCGATGCTGAGCCACCCGGACAAGATCTATCCGGGCCAGAAGCTGCGGATCCCGAAGCTCTGAGTTCGCAAGGGCCGCGCCGGCCCGACCGGTGCGGCCTCAGCTTTGTTTCCAGGGCAGGCCGCGAAAACGCCAGCCACCCTGGCGGCCGCGGTGGCCTTCCTCGTCGGGATTGCCTTCGAAGCCTTCGAGGATGTTGTAGGACTCGATGCCGAGTTCGGTGGCGCGCCTGGCGGCCGCCACCGAGCGCACACCGCTGCGGCACAGCATCACCGCCTTGAGGCCCGCCGGCACGGCCGCCCTCACGCCTTCGTCGAAGCCGGGATTGAGCGCCATGCCCGGCCACTGCTTCCACGCCAGTCCCACCCCGCCCGGCACGTAGCCGACCCATTCGCGCTCAGCGTCGCTGCGCACGTCGACCAGCACGGCTTCGCCGCGGGCGACCCATTGCGCGGCCAGTTCGGGGGTCACGTCGCCTGCATAGCCGGCGGCCGGGCGGATGTCGTCGCGGCCGGCGGCGACGGTGGGGGAAGAGCGGTCGGAATCAGTCATACCCGGATTCTTCACCAAATCGAGAACATGGTTTTACCATCCCAACACCATCCATCTGGATGGTGGTAGGATGGCGCCATGCAAGTTCAGACCCCTCTTCCGGCCACCCGGCCCAAATTGCCCGAGGCCGAGAAGATCACCATCAACCTCGGCTACGTCGACCTCGGCCAGGTCGACCTGCTGGTGGCCGAGGGCTTCTATTCGAACCGCACCGATTTCATCCGCACCGCGATCCGCAACCAGCTGAGCGCCCACGGCGAGGCGCTGAAGCAGGTGGTCGCCCGCAAGATGCTGGTGCTCGGGCTGCAGCAGTTCAGCGCCGCCGACCTCGAGGCCGTGCGCCGCGCCGGCGAGAAGCTCGAGATCCGCGTGCTCGGACTGGCCACGATCTCGGCCGACGTCACGCCCGAGCTGGCGCTCGAGACCATCGGGTCCGTCACGGTGCTCGGCGCCCTGCATGCGAGCCCAGCGGTCAAGGCCGCACTGGCCGATCGTCTGCGTTGATGCCTTTCCTGCTTTCTTCTCTCCAAGGCTCCCCCATGAATCCCCTGCTCGAACGACTGATGCGCAAGGCCACCCGACTGACCCAGGTCGGCCAGCTGCAGGAGGCGACCCGGGCGATCCAGCGCGCCCTGGGCGGCGTCGCCGATGCAGGCACCCGCGCCACCGACCGGACCACCGCCACCCCGGCGGCGAACGACGAAGCCCGGGTCATCGATGTCGAGGCGCGCTTCGTCGAGCCCGCAACCGCGCCCGCGCCCGAAACACCGCCAGCGCCGCCGCCAACGGCGCGGGAAGCCGGCGTCGAGCAGTGGAGCGACGGCCTGTTCGCCCACCAGCACCGGCCCATCGCCTACAAGCTCTTCGTGCCCGGAACCCAGGCCGTGGGCCCTCGCCCGCTGGTCGTGATGCTGCACGGCTGCACCCAGAACCCCGACGACTTCGCCGCCGGCACCCGGATGAACCAGCTGGCGCGCGAGAACGGCTTCCTGGTGCTGTACCCGGCGCAGACCCAGCATGCCAACGCCTCGAAATGCTGGAACTGGTTCAAGTCGCAGCACCAGCAGCGCGGGCGCGGCGAGCCGGCCCTGCTGGCGGCGCTGACCCAGTCGGTGATCGACGCCCACGACGTGGACCCCGAGCGCATCTACGTCGCCGGCCTGTCGGCCGGCGGTGCGATGGCCGACATCCTGGGACGCAGCTACCCGGACCTCTTCGCGGCGGTCGGCGTGCACTCGGGGCTGCCCAGCGGTGCGGCCAGCGACCTGATGTCGGCCATGGCCGCGATGAAGAGCGGCCCCTCCGCGGCCGCCTCGCACATGACGGGCGGCCCGGGCGTGCCCACCATCGTCTTCCACGGCGATGCCGACGGCACCGTCCACGCCCGCAACGGCGAGGCGGTGGCCCAGGCCGCACTGGCGGCCCAGGACGGCGCCGCCACCCAGGTGCAGGCGTCGGACGGCCGATCGGCGCAGGGCCGCGCCTACACCCGCCGCGTGCATGTGGACGCGCACGGCCGGGCGGCGGTCGAGCAGTGGCTGCTGCATGGCGCCGGCCACGCCTGGTCGGGGGGCAGCGCGCGCGGCTCGTACACCGACCCTTCCGGTCCGGATGCGAGCGCAGAGATGCTGCGCTTCTTCCTGAGCCACCGGAATGTGACGGCCGCCGCCACGCCCTGAGAAGGCGCGCTCGCCCTGCAGCGGCGCGCAGGCTCGTCTTACACGCGGTTGCCTTCAAGGGCCAAATATTTCGTTGCTTTGCAAAGCGGATGCCGTCGCGGATCCGCTGTCGCGCGTTGAGTGCAGAGCGACGAAAGAACCCTTCGATGATGCACCGTACCCCCCTCCTTTGCGGCCGCGCGGCCAGCTGGCTGCTCGGCCTGGCGCTGCTGCTGGCCGGCCTGCCGGCCCTCGCCCAGCAAGACCCGCCCGGCCGGGTCGGCCGCCTGAACGACCAGCAGGGCACGGTGAGCTTCTCGCCGGCCGGCGACAGCGACTGGTTCGAGCTGGGCCCCAATCGCCCGGTCACGACCGGCGACCGCCTCTGGACCGACCGCAATGCGCGCGCCGAGCTCTCCCTGGGCGCCACGGCGCTGCGCCTCGACGAGCAGACCGCCATCACGCTCTCCGAGCTTGACGACGACACCGCCCGCATCACCGCCGCCCAGGGCCGGTTGCAGCTGCGGGTGCGCGAGGACCTGGCGGGCCAGCGCATCGAGGTCGACACCGCGAACCTCGCCATGGTGATCGACAGCCCCGGCGACTACCGCATCGAGACCGACCCCGCGGCCGGCACCACCCGGGTCGCCGTGGCCGCCGGCCAGGTGACGCTGTTCGGCGAAGGGGGCGAGTCGGTCGCCCTCGGCGCGCAGCAGCAGCTCACCACCTCGGGGCGCAACCTCGAGGCCGTGAGCGGCGCACCGGTGCGCGCCGGCACCGGCTTCGATCGCTGGGTGGCCGAGCGGGACCGCATCGAGGACCAATCGGTCTCGGCGCGCTACGTCTCGCGCGACGTGGTCGGCTACCAGCAGCTCGACGGCTATGGCGACTGGCAGAACGACCCGACCTACGGCAGCGTCTGGTACCCGCGCAACGTCGATGCCGACTGGGCGCCCTACCGCGACGGCCAATGGGTCGAGGTGGCGCCCTGGGGCTGGACCTGGATCGATGCCGCGCCCTGGGGCTTCGCGCCCGCCCACTACGGACGCTGGGCGCGCATCGGTCCGCGCTGGGGCTGGGTGCCCGGCCAGCGGCAGGCGCGCCCGGTCTATGCGCCGGCGCTGGTCGGCTTCGTCGGCGGCGCCGCCGGCGCCAACCTCGCGATCGGCAACGGCCGGCACGGCGTCGGCTGGTTCCCGCTGGCGCCCGGCGAGCACTGGCGACCGGGCTACCGCGCCAGCCAGCGCTATGTCGACGAGGCCAACCGGGCCGCCTTCCAGCGGCAGCTGGCGGCGCGCAATGGCGGCTTTGCCAACCAGCAGCTGCCTGGCGCCGTCACGGTGGTCCCCACCGACGCCTTCGGTCGCGGTCCGATCGGCCGGCGCGACATGGTCCGGCTGCCGCCCGCACAGCTGACGGGCGTGCCGGTCGGCATGGGCGCGCCGGTGCCGGCGGGCGACCGGGGTCATGGCGGTTTCGGCCGCCCCGGCACGCCACCGCCGCAGGCCGCGCTGCAACTGCGCCAGTTCCAGCAATTGCAGCAGGCACAGCAGATGCAACAGACGCCGCAGATCCAGCAGGCTCCGCAGCTTCAGCAACAGCAACAACAGCAACTGCAGCAGCGCGCGGCGCAGGCGCAGCAGATGCAGCAGGCCCAGCAGTTGCAACAGCAGCAGGCGCAACAGGCGCAACGGCAACAGGTCGAAGCCCAGCAGCGTGCAGTCCAGGCGCAGGCACAGGCCCAGCAGCAACAGCAGGCGCAGCGGCTGCAACAGGCACAGCAGCTGCAACAGCAGCAGGCCCAGCAGATGCAGCAGGCACAGCAGGCACAGCAGGCGCAACGGCAACAGATCGAAGCCCAGCAGCGTGCAGTCCAGGCGCAGGCCCAGGCCCAGCAGCAACAGCAACAGCAGCAGGCGCTGCAGATGCAGCAGGCACAGCAGGCACAACAGGCGCAAAGGCAGCAGATCGAGGCCCAGCAGCGCGCCGTCCAGGCGCAGGCACAGGCTCAACAGCAAGCCATGCACCTGCAGCAGGAGGCCCAGCAGCGCGCGGCCCAGGCGCAGGCCCAACAGCTGCAGGCGATGCAGCAGATGCAGGCCCAGCGCGCGCAGCAGCAGTTGCAGGCGCAACAGCAGGTGCTGCAAGCCCAGCAGGCGCAGCAGGCGAACGCGATGCGCCAGGCGCAGGAAGTGCAGCAGCGCGCCCAGCAGATGCAGCAGCAGCCCCGGGCACCGGGCGAATCGCGCGGCCCGCAGCGCAGCGGCGTGCCGGGCCAGCAACAGCCGCAGCCGGACCGCCCGTAGCCCGTGCAGCAGGAACGCCCCGCGCCGGCTACAGTCGGCGCGAAGGAGTTCCCATGCGCACTTTCGACTTCGACCTGTTCGTCATCGGCGGCGGCAGCGGCGGCGTGCGCGCCGCCCGCATGGCCGCTCAGCGCGGCGCCCGCGTGGCGCTGGCCGAATGCGCGGAACTGGGCGGCACCTGCGTCAACGTCGGCTGCATTCCCAAGAAGCTCTACAGCTACGCCGCCGGCTACGCCGAGGCCTTCGAGGAGGCCGCCGGCTTCGGCTGGGACCTGGGCGAACCGCGCTTCGACTGGAACCGCCTGAAAAGCAACCGGGCGCGCGAGATCCAGCGCCTCAACGAGGTCTACCGCAGCCTGCTCGAAGGCGCCGGCGCGACCCTGGTCCAGGGCTGGGCGCAACTGGCGGATGCCCATACGGTCCAGGTCGGCGAGCGCCGCTTCACGGCCCAGCACGTGCTGATCGCGACCGGCGGCATGCCCTTCGTGCCCGACCTGCCCGGCCGCGAGCACGTGATCGTCTCCGATGCGATGTTCGACCTCGACCCCTTCCCGAAGCGGCTGCTGGTGGTGGGCGGCGGCTACATCGCCTGCGAGTTCGCGTCGATCTTCAACGGCCTCGGCGCCGAGGTGGTCCAGCTGCAGCGCAGTGCGCACCTGCTGAGCGATTTCGACGAGGACATTCGCGAATTCCTGGCCAAGGAAATGCGCCGCGCCGGCGTCGACATCCGCTTCAACACCGAGATTGCCTCGATCCGCCGCCTGGACAGCGGCCTCTGCGCGATCTTGTCGCGCGGCCAGCGGGTCGAGGCCGACGCCATCCTGTTCGCCACCGGCCGGGTTCCGAACACCCAGGGCATGGGCCTCGAGGCGGCCGGCATCGTGCTCGACGCCCAGGGCCGCGTCGAGGTCGACGCGCACTACCGCAGCTCGGTGCCGTCGGTCTACGCCGTGGGCGACGTCTCGACCCGGCAGCAGCTCACGCCGGTGGCACTGGCCGAGGCGATGGTCGTGGTCGACGCGCTGTTCGGCACCGGCAAGCGCCGCCTCAACTACGACTACACGCCGACCGCCGTCTTCACCCATCCGAACATCGGCACCTGCGGCTACACGGAGGCCGCCGCGCGCGCGAAGTTCGGCGCGGTCACGCTGTATTCGAGCGAATTCCGCGCGCTGCGCCACACGCTCTCGGGCAGCGCCGAGCGCACCTTCATGAAGCTGATCGTCGACAAGGCCAGCGACCGCGTGGTCGGCCTGCACATGGTCGGCCCCGACGCCGGCGAGATCGTGCAGGGCTTCGCGGTCGCCATGCGCGCGGGCGCCACCAAGGCGATGTTCGACAGCACCATCGGCGTCCATCCGACGGTGGCCGAGGAGTTCGTGACGATGCGCGAACCGATGCCGGGCTGAGCCACAATGGCTTCATGCCCTACATGCCCGCCTTCATCGCGCCCGCCCGCTTCACCGATCCCGATGCCGCCCTGGCGCAAGTCCGCCTGATCTACAACGGCGGCCTGCAGCACCTGCGCGACGCGATGCTGCGCTTCGTGGCCGGCGAGAGCCTGCCGGGCCGGGTGCGGGCCTGCTACCCGTTCGTGCGGGTCCACACCCACACCGTCTCGCGCCGCACACCGGCGGCCAATGCCGGGCTGAGCTACGGCTTCGTCTCCGGGCCCGGCCGCTTCGAGACCACGCTGACCCGGCCCGACCTGTTCTCGCGCTACTACCGCGACCAGTTCCGCCTGCTGCTCGAGAACCACCAGGTCGAACTCGAGATCGGCACCAGCACGCAGCCGATCCCGATCCATTTCTCCTTCGCCGAGAACGACCACATCGAGGGCACCATGAGCGCCGAGCGGCGGGCGCTGATGCGCGACGTGTTCGACCTCCCCGACCTCGGCGCGATGGACGACGGCATCGCCAACGGAACCTACGAGGCCAAGGCCGGCGAGGCGCAGCCGCTGTCGCTCTTCACGGCAGCGCGGGTCGACTACTCGCTGCACCGGCTGCGCCACTACAGCGGCACGGCGCCCGAGTGGTTCCAGAATTTCGTGCTGTTCACCAACTACCAGTTCTACATCGACGAATTCGTGCGCCTCGGCCACGAGGCGATGACCGACGAGAACAGCGAATACATCGCCTTCATCGAGCCGGGCAACGTCATCACGCGGCGCCGCGGGCTGGCGGCGGGTTCGAGCTCGATGTACGGCGAGCTGCTCGACGGCTCGCAGGGCACGCCGCCGCCGCGCCTGCCGCAGATGCCCGGCTACCACCTGGTGCGCGAGGACTGCACCGGCATCAGCATGGTGAACATCGGCGTCGGTCCGGCCAACGCCAAGACCATCACCGACCACGTGGCGGTGCTGCGGCCGCACGCCTGGGTCATGCTCGGCCACTGCGCCGGCCTGCGCCAGGGGCAGCAGCTTGGCGACTACGTGCTCGCCCATGCCTATGTGCGCGAGGACCACGTGCTCGACGAGGAACTGCCGCTGTGGGTGCCGATCCCGGCGCTGTCCGAGATCCAGCTGGCGCTCGAGAAGGCGGTGGCCGAGGTCACCGGCACCCAGGGCACCGAGCTCAAGAAGATCATGCGCACCGGCACCGTGGCCAGCACCGACAACCGCAACTGGGAGCTGCTGCCGGGCAACCAGCCGCAGCGGCGCTTCAGCCAGAGCCGGGCGGTCGCGCTCGACATGGAAAGCGCCACCATCGCGGCCAACGGCTTCCGCTTCCGGGTGCCCTACGGCACGCTGCTGTGCGTCAGCGACAAGCCGCTGCACGGCGAGATCAAGCTGCCGGGCATGGCCAACCAGTTCTACCGCGAACGGGTCGAGCAGCACCTGCGCATCGGCATGGCGGCGATCGACATCCTGCGCCAGGAAGGGTCGAGCCGGCTTCACAGCCGCAAGCTGCGCAGCTTCGCGGAAGTGGCTTTCCAGTAGGCCGACGGGGCCGGACGCTCAGGCCAGCCCGAACAGCTCCGGCATCTCGCGCGCGGCCTTGGGCGTCAGGGCCAGCGCCCGGCCGTCGAGGTCCTGCCGCACCCAGCCGCGGCGCAGCGACAGTTGCAGGCAGGCCGCTCCCAGCGCACCGCCCAGGTGGGGCCGGCGTTCGCTCCAGTCGAGGCAGGCACAGGCGAAGCGGCGCCGGGCGGCGCGCGCCTGCGCCACGTCCAGGCCCAGGCTCTCCAGCGCCATCGCGCCCGCCGGCGTGAGCACGTAGTCGCCGCCCTCGGACGTCGCCCGCAGCCAGTCCTGGGCATGCAGGCTGTCGTGCAGCGCCACCCCTGCGCTGCCGGCCATGTGGTCGTAGCAGGTGCGCGCGGCGCGCAGCCGGCTGGGCGTGGTCGGGCGAAACTCGCCGCGCGGCGCGCCGGCGACCACCAGCAGGCCCTCGAGTGCGGCGGCCACCTCGGGACCCGCGAGCCGGAAATAGCGGTGCTTGCCCTGCGCCACCGCATGGACCAGCCGCTGTTCCTTGAGCCGCGCCAGGTGCGCGCTGGCCGTGGACGCCGCGACCTCGGCGACGGTGGCGAGTTCGGTCGCGGTGCGGGCATGGCCGTCCATGAGGCAGCACAGCATGCGCGAGCGCGCGGGCTCGGCGATCGCGCCCGCCAGGCGCGAGAGATGGGAATCGGCGGTGGAGGCGGCATCCATATTTCGATCGTAGACGAAGCGTGTCGGCATGAAAAGTCCAGACTGCGGGGCATGAACTCCATGGCCCCGCCCAGCGACGCGATCGCCGCCGTCACCCACGGCAACCCCTACCCCTGGTACGCCGGCCTGCGCAGCGGTCCGGCGCTGGTCTTCGACCCGAGGCTGAAGCTCTGGATCGCCAGCCGCGCCGAGGTGCTGCACGAGATCTTCGCCAACGATGCGCTGCGCGTGCGGCCGGCGGCCGAGGCGGTGCCACGCGCCATCGCGGGCACGCCGGCCGGTGAGCTGTTCGGCCTGCTGGTCCGCATGAACGACGGCGCGCTGCACACGGCCCACAAGCCGCTGCTGCAGCGCGCGCTCGCGGGCGTCGACCTCGAAGCGGCGCATGCGGCCACGCTGCGCGTCGCCGCAGCGATGCCCGCCATGACGCTGGCCGACCGGGCCTTCGCGCTGCCGGTCAGCGCGGTCGCGCACCTGCTCGGCTTCGCCGACGGCGAACTGCCGCAGGTCGCGCAATGGACGCGCGACTTCGTCGCCTGTCTCTCGCCCCTGTCGACCGACGGCCAGCTGGCGTCGGCGAGCGTCGCCGCGGCCCGGCTCATGGACCGCTTCGAAGGGCTGGTCGCTGCCCGGCCGGCCCGCCACGGCAGCCTGCTCGCCACCGTGCAGGCCGACGCGCCGGCGCCCCTGTCGCGGGCGCTGCGCGCCAACCTGGTGGGCCTGCTGACGCAGACCTGCGAGGCCACGGCCGGGCTGCTGGGCAACGGCCTCGCCGCGCTGGCGCGGGAACCGGGCCTGCGCCGAAAGATCGGCGACCGGCTGACGCTGATGCCTCTATTGGTGGCGGAAGTCGCGCGGCACGACCCCGCGGTCCACAACACACGGCGCTTCGTCGCTGCGCCCACCACGGTCGCCGGCCAGGCGCTGGCGCCGGGCGACGCGGTGCTGCTGGTGCTGGCGGCCGCCAACCGGGACCCGGCGCTCAACCCCGCCCCCGCGACTTTCGAACTGATGCGGACCGACCGGCGCTGCCTGGGCTTCGGCCACGGCCGCCATGCCTGCCCGGGCCAGGCGCTGGCCGGCACCCTCGCGGCCGCCGGCCTCCAGGCGCTGCTGGCCGAGGGGCTCGACACCGATGCGCTGCTGCGGCGCGGCTGGCACTACCGCCCGTCGGTCAACGCGCGGATCCCGGTGTTCCACTAGAGGGGGTGTTCCGGCCAACGCCCGGTGGGGGCGAGAAAGGGCGACGGCGCGGCCCGGCCCCAGCGCAGCGGCAATGCGCCCGGCCGGTGCAGCACCGACACCACCTGCATCCGCAGCAGGCGCTCGGCACCCGCGAAGGCGGCCAGCTCCGGTCCGTCCCAGATCACCTCCGCCCTGACCGCGAGCTGCAGCAGGTCGCCGCGTTCGAAGTCGATGAACAACAGTCCGGCGCGCGGATTCACCGCGATGTTGCCGAGCGTGTTGAAGAACGCGTTGCCGACGAAGTCGGGCGCGGTCAGCGTGCCTTCCCCGCTCACCTGCACGAAGCCCGGCCGGCCGCCCCGGTGCGAGACGTCCACCCCCTGCGCCGCGCCGCCCCGTCCGGCCGACGGATGTGCCGTCGCGATGAAGAAGGTGTCGGCCTCGCCGATCAGCCGCCGCGCCGCGGCATCGAGGCGGTCGGTCCACTGCGGCGCCGCGGCCGCCGGCGCGCCTTCGACGAAGACCGGCTCGCGCGCCTGGATGTACTTGGGGCAGTTGCCGAAGCTCTGCTGCACGTCGACCGAGAAGCCGGCGCCATCCACGCTCGCCACCACGCCGTTCATCCGATTGCGCCGGCGCGTGTGCGGCTCGATGCCGAGCAGGCCGATCGGCGCGGCGGGCGCCAGGGCCTGCGCCAGCGGATCGCCGTCCGCGGGCAAGGCGTCGATGCGCAAGCGCCGCGGGTCGGGCGAATGCGCGAAGCCCGGCGGCGCCGCCAGCACGCTGGCCCACGGCTGCGAAGCGGCATCCAGGCTGCCGACGACCAGGAACGGCAACTGGACGAAGAAGTCCCGGTGCTGGTCGGGCATATGGTCGCGCAGCACGCGCGCGCCGAAGGCCTCCATCCGCTCGCGCACACCGGCGAGCGTCTGCATCGCGCGTTCGCCCTCGTGCCAGGGGGTCGCGGCCGCGTTCATGCGGCCAGCCCGATGCGCGAGGCCGCCATCGGCACGAAGCCCGGCAGCGCCTCGATCCGCGCCAGCCAGGCGCGCACCCGAGGATAGGCCTCGAGCGAGACATTACCTTCCGGCGCATGGGCCACGTAGGTGTAGTTGGCGATGTCGGCCAGGGTGGCGGACTCTCCTGCGAGGAACGGACGCCGCGACAGTTCACGCTCCATCACGCGCAGCAGGTCGTGCGAACGCGCAATCACCTCGCCCGGGTCCCGCGCCAGGCCGAACAGCACGATCACCCGGGCCACCGCCGGGCCGGCCGCGAGCTGGCCGGCGGCCACCGACAGCCAGCGCTGAACCTGCGCCGCGGCGAGCGGATCGCGCGGATACCAGCGCGCCGGGTCGGCCGCATAGCGCTCGTTGAGGTAGACCATGATCGCGTTCGAATCGCACACGGTGACCTCGCCGTCCTCGATCACCGGCACTTGGCCGAAGGCGTTGCGTTCCAGGAAGTCGGGGCGCTTGTGCTCGCCCGCCCCCAGATCGACTTCGACGGTCTCGAACGGCAGTCCGAGCAGCGAGAGGAACAGCCGGACCCGGTGCGAGTGGCCGGAAATCGGCGAACTGTGGACCTTGATGGGTGCGGCGGGACGGGGTGCGGTCATGGGCTTCTCCTGGATGGGTGGGGGATGCCGCCATTCTTGTTTGTTCCCCCTCACGAAGTAATGGCCTCACCTGCATTTGACTGCTGCGTTTTCCGGTTTAATCGGCCCATGGACCGCCTCAAAGCCATGCAGACCTTCGTGCAGATCGCCGACCAAGGCAGCCTGACCCGGGCCGCGGATGCGCTGGGCAGCTCGCTGCCGGCGGTGGTGCGCGCGCTGGCAGCCCTCGAAACGCACCTGGGCGTGCGCCTGTTCCACCGCACCACGCGCCGCATCTCGCTGACCGAGGAGGGCCGCAGCTACCTGCACAGCGCGCGCGAGGTGCTGGCCGCCGCCGACGCCGCCGACCGCGCGCTCACGCTCGACGCGGCCGAGCCCGCCGGCCATCTCACGGTCACGGCGCCGGTGCTGTTCGGCCACATGTACGTGGCGCCGGCCATCGTGCGCTTCCTGCAGCGCCATGCGCGCATGCGCTGCAGCGTGCTGCTCCACGATCGCCCGGTGAACCTGCTCGAGGAGGGCGTCGATGTCGGCATCCGCATCAGCGCACTGGAAGACTCCTCGCTGGTCGCCCAGCAACTCGGCAGCATCCGTCGCGTGGTGGTCGCGAGCCCGGACTGGCTGCGCGCGAACGGCCGCCCCGCGCATCCGCGCGATCTGGCGCGCGCCAACTGCGTCTGCGTGCTGCCGAACACGTCCGGGCAATGGATGTTCCGCGAGAACGGCCGGCCGCTGCCGGTGGCGGTCAAGGGCAACATCGAGTTCAACCACATCGCACCGGCGATCGAGACCTGCGCCGCGGGCGTGGGCTGCGGCATGTTCCTGTCCTACCAGGTGCTGCCCCTGGTGGCCCAGGGCCGGCTCGAGATCTTGCTCGAGGGCTTCGAGGCGCCGCCCCGGCCGGTGAGCGTGATCTACCCGCACGCCCGGCTGCTGCCCGCGCGCACGCGTGCCTTCATCGACTGGATGAAGACCGAGTTCGACGGCCTGGCGCTCTGACCGGACCCGGCCAGCCCATGCGCCACAATGCCGCCGTGCCGCCACCCCTCTTCCAAGCCCGCCACCTTCGCAAGCGCTACGGCACCGCCACCGTGGTGGACGACCTCTCGTTCGAGATCGCACCCGGCGAATGCCTCGGCGTGATCGGCCCCAACGGCGCCGGCAAGACCACCACCATCCGCATGTGCCTCGGGCTCACGGCGCCCGACGAAGGCAGCATCGAGGCACTCGGCGGCCTGTCGATGCCGCGCGATGCGCGCGCCATCAAGGCGCAGCTGGGCGTGGTGAGCCAGTTCGACACGCTCGACCCCGACTTCAGCTGCGCCGAGAACCTGATGGTCTATGCGCGCTACTTCGGCATGCGCCGGCGCGAGATCGCGCCGCGCATCCCGCAGCTGCTCGAGTTCGCCGCGCTCTCGCACAAGGCCGATGCCAAGCCGGGCGAGCTCTCGGGCGGCATGCGCAGGCGGCTGTCGCTGGCGCGCGCGCTGGTCAACGATCCGAAGCTGCTGATGCTCGACGAGCCCACCACCGGGCTCGACCCGCAGGCGCGGCACCTGATGTGGGAGCGGCTGCAAGTGTTGCTGCAGCAGGGCAAGTCGATCCTGCTGACGACCCACTTCATGGACGAGGCCGAGCGCCTGTGCTCGCGGCTGCTGGTGCTCGACCATGGCCGCAAGATCGCCGAAGGGCGGCCGCGCGACCTGATCGCCGAGCACCTCGAACCCGACGTGGTCGAGTTGTACGGCGACGGCGCGCTCGAGCTCGCGCAGTCGCCGCTGAAGGACTTCGCGGCCCGGGTCGAGGTCAGCGGCGAGACCGTGTTCTTCTACACCCAGGATGCGCGCGGGCTGATGGCGGCCCTGGGCGACCGCAGCGGCCTGCGCACCTTCCACCGGCCGGCCAATCTCGAGGACCTGTTCCTCAAGCTCACCGGCCGCCAGATCCGCGAGGACGGCTAGGGCGTGTTCACACTATTTCCAGGGTCGCGAAGGCATGCCAAGGCGGGCCAATCAAGGCGCACGTCGCCGCATGTGCGTTGGCACATGCAAGGAGTGCAACGCGGAGTGGCACGCCTTGGCATGCCTTCCCTTCGGGTTGCCCGGCCAAGGGGCTGGATGCAAGGCGCCCGCGCGCAGCAAGGCTTTGGCCTTGCAAGCGCGGGCAACGCCGCAGACGGCCCCTTGGCCGGGCAACGCGATCCCTGGAAATAATGTGAACACGCCCTAATGAGCTCGAACGCAATGATCACTTCCGTGGCCGCGGCGCCTTCAGTCTGGCGACCGCCCGAACTCTCGATGCGCTGGTGGCCGGTGTTCCTGCGCAACCTGCTGGTGTGGCGCAAGCTGGCGATCCCGAGCCTGATCGGCAACATCGCCGAGCCGCTGATCTGGCTGGTGGCCTTCGGCTACGGCATGGGCGCGCTGGTCGGCGAGGTGCAGGTCGGTGGCACCGCCGTGCCGTACATCCTGTTCCTGGCCAGCGGCTCGGTCTGCATGAGCGCGATGAACGCGGCCTCGTTCGAGGCGCTCTACTCGGCCTTCTCGCGCATGCACGTGCAGAAGACCTGGGACGGCATCATGAACGCGCCGGTCGGGCTCGACGACGTGGTGCTGGCCGAGATGCTGTGGGCCGGCTTCAAGGCGATCTTCACCACCACCGCGATCATGCTGGTGATGCTGGCGCTGGGCATCAGCCACAGCCCGAAGCTGGTGGTCGCGTGGTTCGTGCTGGTCGGGGTCGGCATCACCTTCTCGTGCATCGCGCTGATCTTCAATGCGCTGGCCAAGGGCTACGACTTCTTCACCTACTACTTCACCTTGTTCATGACGCCGATGATGTTCCTGTCGGGCGTCTTCTTTCCGCTCGAGCAGTTGCCGGGCGTGGTGCGCGCGGTCGCCGCCTGGCTGCCGCTGTCCAATGCGGTGGCGCTGGTGCGGCCGCTCTTCATGGACCAGTGGCCGGCCGACTGGTGGCTGCATGCGCTGGTGCTGGTGGCCTACACGGTGGCGGCCTACTGGGTCGCCCTGGGATTGACCCGAAAACGCTTCAGGGCCTGACTCGGCTTGTCTCATGCGTGACTGCAAACCAGGCCTGCGCTGTTAGGGTCCGGTCACAACGAGGAGACGACATGAACCGCATCCTGAGCGGCGCCCTGCTGGCGGCCACACTCGCATTCGGCGCCTGCACCACCACCGCGCCGCCGCTGACCCGTCCCGCCGCCTGGGCACCGCCCGAGGCGATCGTCGCGCCCTCGTCCTTCGCCGGCGTGCACGGCCTCGCGATCGACGGCAAGGGCCGGCTGCTGGCCGGCTCGGTGGTCGGCAACACCCTGTGGGAGGTCGACCGCCAGAGCGGCGCCGCCCGCGTGCTGGTCAACGCCCCCGAGGGCCAGGCCGACGACATCGCGGTCGGCCCCAAGGGCGAGCTGGCCTGGACCAACTACCTCGTGGGCGCGCTGCGCATGCGCGACAGCGACACGGCGCCGATGCGCGTGGTCGCCAAGGACCTGCCGGGCCTCAACTCGCTGGACTTCGACCGCCGCAACGGCAAGCTCTATGCGTCGCAGGTGTTCCTCGGCGACGCCCTGTGGGAGATCGACCCCGCCGGCCAGAAGCCGCCGCGCCTGATCAAGAAGGACATGGGCGGCTTCAACGGCTTCGAGGTCGGGCCCGACGGCATGCTCTACGGCCCGCTGTGGTTCAAGGGCCAGGTGGTGAAGATCGATCCGGCCAACGGCGCCATGACCGTGATCGCCGACGGCTTCAAGATCCCGGCGGCCGCCAACCTCGACGGCAAGGGCAACCTGTGGGTGGTCGACGCCCGCAGCGGCGAACTGGTGCGGGTCGATCTCGCGAGCGGCCGCAAGACAGTCGCCAGGCAGCTCAAGCCCTCGCTCGACAACCTGGCGATCGCGCCCGAAGGCACGATCTACGTCTCGAACATGGCCGACAACTCGGTCGAGGCCTTCAACCCCGCGACCGGCGAACTGCGGCTGCTCACCGGCGGCAAGCTGGCGGTTCCGGCGGGCCTCAAGATCGACGGCAACGACCTCTGGGTGGCGGACATCTTCGGCTTCCGCCAGGTCGACGCCACCACCGGGGCGGTGCGCGACGTCTTCCGCATGCAGCGCGACCCCGAACTCGAATACCCGTTCGCGGTCGGCCTGTCGGCCACGCACTTCGCGCTCACCTCCTGGTTCACGGGCACGGTGCAGCTGGTCGACCGCAAGACGCTCAAGACCACCGGCATGCTGCACGGGCTGAAGGCACCGGTCGATGCGATCCCGATGGCCGACGGCAGCGTGATCTATGCCGAGATCGCGACCGGCAGCGTGACCCGCGCCAGCGGCCCCAAGTTCGAGGACCGGCAGGTGCTGGCCAGCGGCCTCGGCGGCCCGGTGCAAATGATCCTCGGCCGCGACGGCGCCCTCTACGTGACCGAGGCCGCAGGCAAGCTGACCCGCATCCCGCTCGACGCCAGTGCGCCGCTGCGCCCGGTGGCCGAAGGGCTGGCGATGCCCGAAGGCGTGGCGCAGACGCCGTGGGGCAGCTTCATCGTGGCCGAGACTGCAGCCCGTCGCCTGGTCGAGATCGACCCGGTCGGCGGCAGCCGTCGCACCGTGGCCGACAACCTGCCGATCGGCCTCGAGCCCGGGCCCGGCATGCCGCCGCCCTACGTGCCCACCGGCGTGGCGGTCGGCAGCGACGGCACGATCTACATGACGGCCGACCGCAACAACGCGCTGTACCGGATCCGGCCGCAGCGCTGACGCCCGGGCCGCCGGGAGGTCATTCGCTGCAGTAGGCGGTGAAGGCCGTCACCAGGTGCGCGAAGGTGGCGCGCACGCGGCGGATGCGGCGCAGGTCCTCGTGCATCGTGATCCAGGTCTCGAAGCCGAAGTCGATGGCCTCCGGCAGCACCGCGACCAGCGCCGGGTCGCGCCGCGCGATCGCCTTCTGGCAGAAGCCGATGCCGAGGCCGGCGCGGATCGCGCTCAGCTGGGCCAGGTGGCTGTCGGTGCGGCAGCTGAAGTTCTGCCTCGGCGGCCGCAAGCCCAGTGCGCCCAGGGCACGCAGGTCGGCCACCTCGCGGTCCGGGCCGATCAGCGCAAAGCGGCCCAGGTCGTCCAGGTTCGCCGGCGTGCCGTTCTGCCGCAGGTAGTCGGCGCTGGCGAACAGGCCCAGCGCGACGACGCCGGCCCGCGTGGCGACCATCGCGGCCTGCGTGGGGCGCACCATGCGCACCGCGATGTCGGCCTCCTGGCGCAGCAGGTCCTCGTTGCGGTTGGTCAGGCTGAGTTCGAACACCAGCCCCGGCTGGGCCGCCCGCAGCCCGGCGAGCATCGCCGGCAGCACCTCGACACCGACCATCTCGCTGGCGGTGATGCGCACCGTGCCGCGCACGGCATCGGTGTCGGCCGAGGCGGCCCGCGCGAAGGCATCGGCCGCGGCCGCCATCGCCTCGGCGTGGCCGCCGAGTTCGCGCGCGGCGTCGGTCGGCGACAGGCCGCCGGGCGAACGGGTGAAGAGGGCGACGCCGATCGAGCGCTCCAGCGCCTCGAGCCGGCGCCGCACCGTCGGCTGCGCGACCCCCAGCGCGCGCGCCGCCGCCGACAGGCTGCCGCCCCGCAGTACGGCGAGAAAGGCGCGCTGGCTCTCCCAGTCCAATGGATTCAGGCTCATACATTTCATACTAGCTGATAGCACCGCCATGACAATTGTGCTTATCGATGCCGCGGCCAAGAATCGATGCCTCAACACCAGGAATCGACATGAAACAAGCAACGGCATTGGTGCTCGGCGCGACGGGCGGAATCGGCGGCGAAACGGCGGCGGCGCTGCTGCGGCGCGGCTGGCAGGTGCGGGCGCTGGCGCGCGACCCGGCCCGGGCGGCGGCGCAATGGCCCGCCGGCACGGCGAGGCCGCAATGGGTGGCCGGCGACGCGATGGACGCCGACAGCGTCATCGCCGCGGCCCACGGCGCCTCGCTGATCGTCCATGCGGTCAACCCGCCCGGCTACCGCCACTGGGGTTCGCTGGTGCTGCCGATGATCGACAGCACGATCCGCGCGGCCGAAGCCTCGGGTGCGCGCATCGTGCTGCCCGGCACGGTCTACAACTACGGGCCCGACGCCTTTCCCTTCATCGCCGAGGACGCCCCGCAGCATCCGCGCACCCGCAAGGGCGCGATCCGGGTACAGATGGAACAGCGGCTGCGCGCAGCGGCCGACCGCGGCGTGCGCACGCTGATCGTTCGGGCCGGCGACTTCTTCGGCCCGCGTGCCGGCAACAACTGGTTCTCCCAGGGCCTGGTCAAGCCCGGCCGGCCGCTGGCCGCGATCGGCGATCCGGCGCGGCCCGGTGTCGGCCACCAGTGGGCCTACCTGCCGGATGTCGCCGAGACCATCGCCCAGCTGGTCGAGCGCGACACTGCGCTGCAGCCTTTCGACAGCTTCCACATGGGCGGCCACTGGGACGCCGACGGCACCCGGATGCAAGCCGCGATCCGCCGCGCCAGCGGCCGGCCCGGGCTGCCGCTGCGGCGCTTCCCGTGGGGGCTGATGGCGTTGGCGTCGCCCTTCGTGCCGCTGCTGCGCGAGCTGCGCGAAATGCGCTACCTGTGGCAGCAGCCGGTGCGGCTGGACAACGCGCGGCTGCTGGCGCTGCTCGGCAGCGAGCCGCACACCGCGCTCGACACTGCGGTCGGCGCCACGCTGGAAGGCCTCGGCTGCCTGGCACCCCGAAGCGGAGCGCTCGCGGCCGGCCACCCCTAGCCACTTGCCGCAAGCGCGGCAGGCCGGCTCGCCCTAGAGTGGCCGACGATGACCGCAGCCACGACCGGAGACCGGACTTGAACTACACGCACGAACACCTCGAGATCCAGAAGACGATGCGCCGCTTCATCGACGAGCGGATCAATCCGCACGTCGATGCCTGGGAGGCCGAAGAGGCCTTCCCGGCGCACGAGGTGTTCGCCGGCCTCGGCGCGCTCGGCCTGCTCGGACTCAACAAGCCCGAGGCCTACGGCGGCGCCGGCCTCGACTATTCCTACGCCATGGCGCTGGCCGAGGCGCTCGGCCACGTGCGCTGCGGCGGGGTGCCGATGGCCATCGGCGTGCAGACCGACATGTGCACCCCGGCGCTGGCGCGTTTCGGCAGCGACGAACTGCGCCGCGAATTCCTGGCGCCGGCCATCGCCGGCCAGACCGTCGGCTGCATCGGCGTCAGCGAGCCGGGCGCCGGCAGCGACGTCGCCGGCCTCAAGAGCCATGCCCGCAAGGACGGCGGCGACTACCTCATCAGCGGCCAGAAGATGTGGATCACCAACAGCCTGCAGGCCGACTGGATGTGCATGCTGGTCAACACCAGCGACGGCCCGGTGCACCGCAACAAGTCGCTCGTGATGGTGCCCATGGACAGCCCCGGCATCGAGAAGGCGCAGAAGATCCGCAAGATCGGCATGCATTCGAGCGACACCGGCCTGATCTACTTCGACGAGGTGCGGGTGCCGCAGCGCTATCGCATCGGCGAGGAGGGCCAGGGCTTCGTCTACCAGATGCAGCAGTTCCAGGAAGAGCGCCTGTGGTGCGCGGCGAGCTCGCTGGTGCCGCTCGACGACTGCATCGCCGAGACCATCGAATGGGCCCAGCAGCGCAAGCTCTTCGGCGGCACGCTGGCCGACCAGCAATGGGTGCAGTTCAAGCTGGCCGAGCTCAAGACCGAGGTCGAGGCCCTGCGCGCCCTCACCTACCGGGCCTGCGACCTGCACGTGCAGGGTCAGGACGTCACCGAACTGGCCTCGATGGCCAAGCTCAAGACCGGCCGACTCACGCGCGAGGTGGCCGACACCTGCCTGCAGTTCTGGGGCGGCATGGGCTTCACCTGGGACAACCGGGTCTCGCGCCTGTACCGCGACGGCCGGCTGGCCTCGATTGGCGGCGGTGCCGACGAAGTGATGCTGGGCATCCTCGCGAAGACGATGGGTATCGCCAAGCGGCCGCCGCGCGAGTGACGGCGGCGGCGCGGCCGTGGAGAATCGGGCGCATGCACGCGCGTCCGCCCCCGACATCGCACAGCGTCCAGCACCCCGCCCTGCGCACACGCGACGGCAGCGAAGCCAAGGTCAGGTACGAAGAGCTGTTCTTCGATCTGGTCTATGTCTTCGCAGTCACCCAGCTGTCGCACTACCTGCTGGGCCACCTGACGCCACTCGGCGCACTCGAGACGCTGCTGCTCTGGTTCGCGGTCTGGCTGGGCTGGCAATACACCTGCTGGGTGACCAACTGGTTCGACCCCCGGTCGGCGCCGATCCGGCTCATGCTGTTCGGCGTGATGCTGGCCGGACTGGTGATGTCGGCCGCCATCCCCCGCGCCTTCGCGGAGCGCGCGCAGGTCTTCGCCGCCGCCTTCGTGGCCATCCAGGTCGGCCGCTCGCTGTTCATCTGCCTCCTGCTGCCCCGGCACCACGTGCTGGCCGCGAACTTCCGGCGCATCCTCGGCTGGAACTGCATCGCCGCGGTGTTCTGGATCGCGGGCGCAATGAACGCCGGGCCGGCCCGCATGGCCTGCTGGGCCGTGGCGATCGCCTGCGAGTACGTCTCGCCGATGTTCGGCTTCCGCCTGCCCGGGCTCGGGCGCTCGCGCACCGCCGACTGGACCATCGAGGGCGGCCACCTGGCCGAGCGCTGCCAGCTTTTCGTCATCATGGCGCTGGGCGAATCGATCCTGCTGACCGGCGACACCTTCGCCAAGACCCACACGCTCGGCAGCCTCTCGACGGTCGCCTTCCTGAGCGCCTTCGCCGGCAGCCTGGCAATGTGGTGGCTGTACTTCGACACCAGCAGCGAGCACGGCAGCCACGTGATCGCGCATGCCGACGACCCGGGCCGCCTCGGCGCCTACTTCCACTACGTGCACGTGCTGATCGTCGGCGGCATCATCGTCACCGCCGTCGGCAACGAACTCGTGATCGCCCATCCGCACGGCCACATGGCGCTGCCGGAGCTGATCGTGATGCTCGGAGCACCCCTGGCCTACCTGCTCGGCAACGGGCTCTACAAGCGGATCGTGTACGGCGCCTTCCCGGCCTCGCACGCGGTCGGAATGGCGGCCACCGCGGCGCTGGCGGTCGCTGCGCCGCGGCTCGACCTGCTGGCCATGAACGTGCTGACCACCGCGGTGGTCCTGGCGGTGGCCGCCTGGGACACCTACCGTTCGCGCGCCGCCGTGCCGGCCGGCGCCTGAAGCGCGCGCAGCTTGTCCTTCTTGCTCGGCCGCTTGCCCTTGATGCCGCCGGTGCCCGGCTCGCCCGCCGGCGCGGGCGACGGCGCCTCGGCCGGCTCGAAGCCGACCACCCGCTCGCGCGGCACGTTGAGGCCCTGGCGCTTCTCGATCAGCCTGAAGTGCGCTTCGGTGGCCGCGCTCACGAAGCTCACCGCGACGCCGCTGGCGCCGGCCCGGCCGGTGCGGCCGATGCGGTGCACGTAGTCGACCGCCGAGCGCGGCAGGTCGTAGTTGACCACCACCGGCAGCTGCGCGACATCGATGCCGCGGGCCGCCAGGTCGGTGGCGACCACCACCTGTACCCGGGAGGCCTTGAAATCGGCCAGCACCTGCGTGCGCTTGCCCTGGCTCAGCAGGCCATGGAAGGGCTCGGCCTCGACCCCGGCGCGGCGCAGCTTGTCGGCCACCATCTCGGCGCCATGCTTGGTGGCGACGAAGACCAGCACGCGCGTCCAGCCGCTGCCCTTGACCAGCTGGCGCAGCAGCTGGGTGCGGCGTCCGGCATCGACCTCGATCGCCCGCTGCTGGATGGCGGCGGGCTCGCCGACCGGATCGTCCTGCGCTTCGACGCGCACCGGGTCGCTCAGCAGACGCTCGGCCAGCGACTGGATCGCCGGCGGGAAGGTGGCGGAGAACAGCAGGTTCTGGCGCCGCTCGGGCAAGAGCGCCAGGATGCGCCCGAGTTCCTCGGCAAAGCCGAGGTCGAACAACCGGTCGGCCTCGTCGAGCACCAGCATCGACACCGACGACAGCCGCAGCGCGCGATGGTCGAGCAGGTCGAGCAGGCGCCCGGGCGTGGCGATCATGACGTCGGCACCGCCGCGCAGCGCCATCATCTGCGGATTGATCGAGACACCGCCGAAGGCCACCGCGATGCGCATCGGCACCGGCAACTGCTGCGCCAGGCTGCGCATCGATTCGCCCACCTGCGCCGCCAGCTCGCGGGTCGGCACCAGGACCAGCGCCTGAAGCCGGCGCGGCTGATGGCGCCCGGCGCCCGCGAGGCGCTGCAGCAGGGGCAGCGAGAATGCGGCCGTCTTGCCGGATCCGGTCCGGGCGGCGCCCAGCAGGTCGCGGCCCTGCAGGATCGCCGGAATGGCCGCCACCTGGATGGCCGTGGGCGCGAGGTAGCCCTTGTCGGTGGCGGCCCGCACCAGGGAAGGATCGAGTCCCAGCGAATGGAATGGCATGAGCGGAGGGCCCCGCGAGGGGCCTGTGAACGAACGGGCGGCAACTGCCGCGGAGATCGAGGAGCATAGCCACCATGAACCCGGAAGACCTGGAAAAGCTCGTGAGCCGCGAAATGCCCTTCGGCAAGTACAAGGGCCGCCTGATCGCCGACCTGCCCGGCAACTACCTCACCTGGTTCGCCCGCGAAGGCTTCCCGCCCGGCGAGATCGGCCGCCTGCTGGGCCTGATGCACGAGATCGACCACAACGGCCTGAAAGCGCTCCTGAACCCCCTGCGCCGCCGTCCCCCGGGTTGATTTCGTCTCTTTTTTTGCGTTGCAGCATCAAATAGCCTGAAATTTCAAGAAGAAATTTACCCAAAAGTTCCTTTGTGCATGACAATGCCGAAGCGTTTCGGGCAATTCCATGCCGGATTCGTGAACCGGTGATCGGTCAGTTTCGCGCCACAGCGCCATTTGTTTGTTGTGATTCTGGGACTCCATCGCTTTGTTTTTTTGGTTTGATTAGGAGTCCCTCCATGGGCAAGAAACTCTACGTAGGCAACCTCGCCTACTCCATCCGCGACAACGACCTCGAACAGGCTTTCAGCCAGTACGGCTCGGTCGCCAGCGCCAAGGTCATGATGGAACGCGACAGCGGTCGCTCCAAGGGCTTCGGCTTCGTCGAAATGGGCACCGACGCGGAAGCGCTGGCAGCCATCGAAGGCCTGAACGGCCAAGCACTCGACGGCCGCAGCCTGACCGTCAATGAAGCCCGTCCGATGGAGCCCCGTTCGCCCGGCGGCTTCGGCGGCGGCGGCGGTGGCCGCAGCGGTGGTGGCGGTGGCTACGGCGGCGGCGGTGGTGGCGGCTACGGTGGTGGTGGTGGTGGCAACCGCAGCGGCGGTGGCGGCTACGGCGGCGGCGGCGGTGGCCGCGGCGGCTACTAAGCACCCCTCGGCTTTCAGCTGAAAAAAGGCTCCTTCGGGAGCCTTTTTCGTTGCGGCGCCAGGACCGGCTACGTGGAAGTCCGTACCACCCCGGTCAGCCAGCCGTCAGGCTCCGGCGACGACCCTCGAAGACACACAAAAGAGGGTCGAGACAATGCGCATCAAGAGTCAGGCTGACTTCTATTCAGGGGTCATGTTCACGGCGATAGGGGCGGCGTTTGCCGTCGGCGCCACCACCTACAACATCGGCGACGGGGCCCGCATGGGGCCCGGCTACTTCCCGCTGATGCTGGGCATCCTGCTGGCGGTGCTGGGCGCCGCCGTGATGTTCCAGTCGCTGGTGGTCGAGACCATCGACGGCGACCCGATCGGCAAATGGGCCTGGAAGCCGCTGTTCTTCGTGATCGCCGCCAACCTCGCCTTCGGCGTCCTGCTGGGCGGCCTGCCGAGCATCGGCGTGCCGGCCATGGGCATGATCATCGCGATCTACGCGCTCACCATCATCTCCAGCCTCGCGGGCGAGCACTTCAAGCTGCGCGACGTGCTGGTTCTCTCGACCATCCTGGCGGCAGGCAGCTACGTGGCGTTCATCTGGGCGCTCAAGTTGCAGATCCAGGTCTGGCCCACTTTCATTTCGGGCTGAGGAGACCATCGCCATGGAACTGTTCCACAACCTCGCGATCGGCTTCGGCGTCGCCTTCACCTTCACCAACCTGCTGTACTGCCTGGTCGGTTGTATTCTCGGCACGCTGATCGGCGTGCTGCCCGGCATCGGCCCGGTCGCCACCATCGCGATGCTGCTGCCGGCCACCTATGCGCTGCCGCCGGTGTCGGCCCTGATCATGCTGGCCGGCATCTACTACGGCGCCCAGTACGGCGGCTCCACCACCGCCATCCTGGTCAACCTGCCGGGCGAATCGTCCTCGGTCGTGACCTGCATCGACGGCTATCAGATGGCGCGGCAGGGACGGGCGGGCCCCGCGCTTGCGGCGGCCGGCCTCGGATCCTTCTTCGCCGGCTGCGTCGGCACGCTGATCCTGGCGGCCTTCGCGCCGCCGCTGACCGAACTGGCCTTCAAGTTCGGTCCCGCCGAGTACTTCTCGCTGATGGTGCTGGGCCTGATCGGCGCCGTGGTGCTGGCCTCGGGCTCGCTGCTCAAGGCGGTCGCGATGATCGTGCTGGGGCTCCTGCTCGGCATCGTGGGCACCGACGTCAATTCGGGCGTGGCGCGCTTCAGCTTCGACGTCCCCGAACTGACCGACGGCATCGGCTTCGTGGTCATCGCCATGGGCGTGTTCGGCTACGGCGAAATCATCGGCAACCTGTCGCAGCCGGACGAAGAGCGCGAGGTGTTCACCTCCGAGGTCAAGGGCCTGTTCCCGACCAAGGACGACTTCAAGCGCATGGCGCCCGCCGTGCTGCGCGGCACGGCCCTGGGCTCGGCGCTGGGCATCCTGCCCGGCGGCGGCGCGCTGCTGGCTTCGTTCGCGGCCTACGCGCTCGAGAAGAAGATCCGCATGCGGCCCGGCGAAGTGCCGTTCGGCAAGGGCAACATCCGCGGCGTCGCGTCGCCCGAGTCGGCCAACAACGCCGGCGCCCAGACCTCCTTCATCCCGCTGCTCACGTTGGGCATTCCGCCCAACGCCGTGATGGCGCTGATGGTCGGCGCGATGACGATCCACAACATCCAGCCGGGCCCGCAGGTCATGACCAGCAACCCCGAACTGTTCTGGGGCCTGATCGCCTCGATGTGGATCGGCAACGCGATGCTGATCATCCTGAACCTGCCGCTGATCGGCATGTGGATCAAGCTCCTGACGGTGCCCTACAAGTTCCTGTTCCCGGCGATCGTGCTGTTCTGTGCGATCGGCGTCTACTCGACCAACAACAACACCTTCGACATCTGGATGGTGGCGGCCTTCGGCTTCATCGGCTATCTCTTCATCAAGCTGCGGACCGAGCCGGCGCCGCTGCTGCTGGGCTTCATCCTGGGGCCGATGATGGAAGAGAACCTGCGCCGCGCCCTGCTGCTGTCGCGCGGCAGCTGGGCCGTGTTCGTGACCCGGCCGCTGTCGGCCGGCTTGCTGGTCGCGGCCTGCCTGCTGCTGGGGATCGTGCTGCTGCCGTCGATCAAGGCCAAGCGCGAAGAAGCCTTCGTCGAGGAATAAGCTCTCCCCCAGGTTGGCTCACTTCGTGTAGTCGCCCACACCCTTCCGGGGGCGATACCAGCGGCCCGGCAAAGCCGGTTCCGCGGTATCCCTGGAAGGGCACTCACAAAAAAGCCGCCCAAGGGCGGCTTTTTTGTTTTGCGCTATCTCGCTCTCAAGGTGCCAGGTAATCCGACACCACCTTCCACTTGCCGTCGACGATCTGCGACAGCCGCGACTGGTCGTTGCCGAGCCGCTTGGTGGCGCTGAAGGTCATCTTCGGGCTGCCGAACATGTCGGGCTCGAAGGTGCTGCTGTCCATCGCCTTGATGAAGCTGTCGGTGGTCAGGTTCGGTCCGGCCTTGTTGGCCGCCTGGATGAAGTCCTGGATGATCGAATAGCCGTAGACCGAGAACACGGTCGGGTCCTCGTTGAACTTGGTCTTGTACTTGTTGGCCCAGAAGCGCAGCGGCTGCGACTGCTCGTCGGTGTAGGGGTTCTGCACCGTCATGGTGGCGTAGACGCCGTCCATCGGCTTGCCGCCGAGCTTGTGGATCAGGTCGGTGTAGGCCGCGCTGGACCCGAGGAAGGTCGGGTTGAAGCCGGTCTTGCGGGCCTCGCCCACGGTGCCGATGGTCTCGCGGATGATGGTGCCCAGCACCACCAGGTCGCAGCCGGTCGCCTTCATCTTTGCGACCTGCGACGAGAAGTCGGTGGCGCCGCGCTTGAAGGAGGTCTTCTCCGCCAGCCGCATGCCGATGGCGGTCAGGCCCGCCTCGGCGCCGCGCTGCACCTCGAGGCCGAACTCGTCGTCCTGGTAGATGGTGCAGACGACCTTGGCGCCCTTCTCCTTGACCAGCTTGGGCAGCGCGATGCGGATCTGGTCGTAGTAGGTGGCGGCGAACGAATACTTGAGCCGGTTGAAGGGCTCGTACATCTCGCGCGCGGCGGTGATCGGGAAGAAGTTGACGATGTTCTTCTCGAACTGCACCGGCATCGCCGCCATGTTCTGCGCGGTGCCGATGTGGCCCGCCATGATGAAGATCTTTTCCTGGTTGACCAGCTTCTGCGCCGCCAGCACCGCCTTCTTGGGGTCGTAGCCCGAGTCCTCGACGAAGAGCTTGAGCTTGCGGCCCTGCACGCTGCCCTGCTCGTTGAGTTCGTCCACGGCCAGCTGCATGCCGTTGCGCGACTGCTTGCCGAAGCCGGCCAGCGGCCCCGAGAGATCCTGGATGGTGCCGATGCGGATCTCGTCCTTGCTCACGCCCTGCTGCTGCGCGGCGGCCAGGCCGGAGCCCAGCGCGAGACCGGCCGCGGCGGCCAGGGGGATCAATGTCTGGGTCTTCATACGGAGTCTCCTCTAGGTTGGCGAAAAAACAGGGTCACGCGTACATGGCGTCGATGCGCTCGGCGTACTTGGCCTGCACCAGCTTGCGCTTGAGCTTCATGGTGGGCGTCAGTTCCTCGTCCTCGGCGCTCAGCTGGGTCTCGAGCAGGAAGAACTTCTTGATCTGCTCGACCCGGGCGAACTTGGCATTGACGCGGTCGAGCTCGGCCTGGATCAGGTCCTGCACCTGCTGCGTGCGCGTCAGGCTCTGGTAGTTGCTGAAGGGCACGTCGTGGTCCTGGGCGAACTTCTCGACGTTCTCCTGGTCGATCATCACGATCACCGTCAGGTAGGGCCGGGCGTCGCCGATCACGACGGCATCCGTGATGTAGGGGCTGAACTTGAGCTCGTTCTCGAGTTCGCTCGGCGTGATGTTCTTGCCGCCCGCCGTGATGATGATGTCCTTCATGCGGTCGGTGATGCGGAAGTAGCCGTCGGCATCGACCGTGCCCACGTCGCCCGTGTGCAGCCAGCCGTCAGCGTCGATGGTCTCGGCGGTCTTCTCGGGCAGGTTCAGGTAGCCCATGAAGACGTTGGTGCCGCGCACCAGGATCTCGCCGGTGGCGGGATCGATGCGGACTTCGTTGTAGCCGGCCGCCGGCCCGATGGCGCCGGGCTTGATGCGCGCCGCCGGCACGCCGGTGGCGGCGCCGCAGGATTCGGTCATGCCCCAGACCTCGAGCATCGGCACGCCGAGCGCGAGATACCACTTGACCAGTTCGGGCGAGATCGGCGCCGCGCCAGTGACCAGGAAGCGCGCCCGGTGGATGCCGATCAGCTTGCGCACGTTGTCCAGCGCCAGCCAGCGCGCGATCCGGAACTTGAATCGCAATGCGGCGCCGACCGGCTGGCCGGCCAGCACGCGGTCGGCGATCTCGGTGCCGACGCCGATGCTCCAGGCGTAGGCGGCCTGCTGCACGCGGCTGGCTTCCTTGAGCGCGATCATCACGCCGGAATAGAACTTCTCCCACACCCGCGGCACGGCCGTGAACACGGTCGGCGCGATCTCGCGCACGTTCTCGGGCACGGTCTCGGGGTTCTCGACGAAGTTGAGGATCGAGCCGGTGTACATCGCGAAGTACTCGCCGCCCATGCGCTCGGCGATGTGGCACAGCGGCAGGAAGCACATGCGCTCGTCCTGCTCGTCCTGCGCCACCAGCGTGTTGTAGCCGCGCGTGGTGTAGACCAGGCCGCGGTGGCTGTGCATCGCGCCCTTGGGCTTGCCCGTGGTGCCCGAGGTGTAGACCAGGATCGCCAGGTCGTCGGGCCGGCAGGCGGCGACGCGCTGCTCGAGTTCCTGCGGATGGGCCTTGTTGTGGTCGCGGCCGAGCGCGCGCAGCGCATCGAGGCTGATGACGTCGGCGTCGTGCAGGTCGCGCAAGCCTTCCATGTCGAAGACCACGATCTTGCGCAGCAGCGGCAGCGCGGCGCGCACTTCGAGCGCCTTGTCGAGCTGCTCGTCGTCCTCGACGAAGAGCACGGTGGTGCGGGAGTCCTCGCAGAGATAGTGGACCTGCGAGGCGGCGTCGGTCGGATAGATGCCGTTGGCGACGCCGCCGCAGCTCAGCACCGCGAGGTCGCACAGCACCCATTCGATCACGGTGTTCGACAGGATCGAGGCGCACTCGTGCGGTGCGAAGCCGATCGCCATCAGGCCGCCGGCGATCTCGGCCACCGCGTCGGCAGTCTGCTTCCAGCTCCAGCTGCGCCAGATGCCCAGCTTCTTCTGCCGCATCCAGACGGTGTCACCGCGCAGGCGGGCGGCGTTCCAGAACATCGCGGCCATGGTCTCGCCGGGCACCACGATGTCGGTGCGCGACTGGATGCGGCCGAGGTCCCAGAGGCCGGCGGGCGCCTTGGCGTGCGTGGTGTTCTGGGTCATCTCCAGGTCTTCTTTTTCTTCCAGCGCCGCTCGCCGCGCACGCCGTCGTCCTTGAGGCCGAGGTAAAACTCCTTGATGTCTTCCTTCTCGCGCAGGCGCTCGCAGGTGTCCTCCATGACGATGCGGCCGTTCTCGAGCACGTAGCCGTAGTCGGCGGCGTTGAGCGCCATGTTGGCGTTCTGTTCGACCAGCAGGATGGTGGTGCCGCGCTCGCGGTTGATGCGCACCACGATCTCGAAAATCTCCTTGGTGAGCTTGGGCGAAAGGCCGAGGCTGGGCTCGTCGAGCAGGATCAGGTGCGGCGCGGCCATGATGGCGCGCGAGATCGCGAGCATCTGCTGCTGGCCGCCCGAGAGCAGGCCGGCGTCCTGCGTGGCGCGCTCCTTGAGAATCGGAAAGTAGCCGTAGACCGTCTCGACATCGCGCGCGACGCCGTCGCGGTCGCGGCGGGTGTAGGCGCCCATCAGGAGGTTGTCGCGCACCGACAGCAGCGGGAATACCTCGCGGCCCTCGGGCACGTGGCTCAGGCCCTGCTGGACGATGCGGGCCGGGTCCTGCGCCGTGATGTTGCTGCCCTTGAACTCGATGCTGCCCTTGCGCGGGTCGATGATGCCGGAGATGGTCTTGAGAATGGTGGTCTTGCCGGCCCCGTTGGAGCCGAGCACCGTGGCGATCTCGCCGGCGCGCACCTTGAGGCTGACGCCGCGGATGGCCTTGATGGGGCCGTAGGCGCTTTCGACGTTGAGGAGCTGGAGGACGATGTCTGTCATGGACGGTCCTGGAATTGAATGCATCCGGGGCGGCGATGGCGGGCGGTATGCCCTGGACCGGCCGACGTCACCGGCCCTTCGGGCTTCCCTGCGCTGCTCGCGGTACGCGGGGTCCGCGCAAACTCGCTTCGCTCAAACACGCGCGGCCCTTTTTCCGCGCACCGCTGCGCTGCTCGGCGGTGCCTCAACGGCCGGCCCAGGGCATACCGCCCACCACCGCTGACACGTCGGGATTGCATCGGCGTTGGAGACGTCAGGACTGCTCGCACACCCCCGCACCGCGTGCCGGGCGCCCGCCCCGAAGACCACGAGGTAGCCAACGAAGAAAACATCAAGCAGCCCTCCGCAAACTGCTCACGTCATCGACAGTCCCGAGATACGCCTCGATCACCTTCGCATCCGACTGCACTTCCGAAGGCGTCCCCGAAGCCAGCGCCTCGCCCATGTTCATCGCCAGCACCCGGTCCGACACCTTCGACACCAGCGACATGTCGTGTTCCACCATCAGCACCGAGATGCCGAGTTCATGCTGGATGTCCTGGATCCAGAACGCCATGTCGGCCGTCTCCTCGACGTTGAGCCCCGACGAAGGCTCGTCGAGCAGCAGCAGCTTGGGCTCGGTGCACAGCGCCCGCGCCAGCTCGACCACCTTGCGCACGCCGTAGGGCAGACCCGCCACCATCGAGTCACGGTGGTGCTGCAAGTCGAGCAGGTCGATCACCTGCTCGGCCTTCTCGCGCGCCGCGATCTCGGCCCGGCGGGTGGCGGGCGTGAAGAACACCTCGCTCCAGAAACCGGTCTGGCGGTGCGTGTGGCGGCCGATCAGCAGGTTGTGCAGCACGGTCGCGTGCTCGAACAGCTCGATGTTCTGGAAGGTGCGCGCGATGCCCAGCGCCGCGATCTCGTGCGGCGCCTGCTCGGTCAGCGCCAGCGGCGCGCCGCCGCCATGCCAGACGATCTCGCCGGTGGTCGGCGTGTAGATGCGGCTGATCAGGTTGAACACCGTGGTCTTGCCCGCACCATTCGGCCCGATCAGCGTGAAGACCTCGCCCCGGCGGACGTCGAAGCTCACCTTGTTGACCGCCAGCACGCCGCCGAAGCGCACGCTCAGGTCCCGGGCGGAAAGCAGGATGTCGGGTGTCGTCATCTGAGCCGGTCCGACTTGGTGAAGGACTTCTGCCGCTTGAACAGGCCGCGCCGGTAGAACGGAAACAACTGCAGCCAGGTCCGCACCTTGAGCCAGCGCCCGTAGAGGCCGAGCGGCTCGAACAGCACGAAGGCGATCAGCACCAGGCCGTAGACCAGGCCCTGCAGCCCGGGCGCCTGGCCGATGGCCTCGGGCAGCCAGTCCTTGGCCGACGCGATCAGCTGCGGCATCGCGATCAGGAAGATCGCACCGAGGAAGGCGCCGTGCACCGAGCCCAGGCCGCCGATCACCACCAGCAGCAGCAGGTCGATCGACTGCAGGATGCTGAACTGGTCGGGCGAGATGAAGCTCAGCTTGTGCGCGTACAGCGCGCCGCCCAGGCCCGCCAGCGCGGCCGAGATCGCGAACGACATCGTCTTGTAGCGCGCGAGGTGGATGCCCATGCTCTGCGCCGAGATCTCGGAATCGCGGATCGCGACGAAGGCCCGGCCGGTGGGCGAGCGCAGCAGGTTGAGGATGGCGAGCGTGCACAGCACCGCGACGATCAGGCAGACCATGTAGAAGCTCTCGCTCGAGTTGAGCTCCCAGCCGAACAGGCTGGCGGACTTCACGTGCAGGCCCGAGTTGCCGCCGGTGACGCTCTCCCAGCGCGCGAACACCTCCTCGACGATGAAGCCAAAGGCCAGGGTGGCAATGCCGAGGTAGATGCCCTTCACGCGCAGCGCCGGCAGCGCCACCACCACGCCGACCGCGGCCGACAGCGCCGCCGCCGCGACCAGCGCCACCGGGAACGGCACCCCCATGTTGCTGAGCACCGCCTGCGTGTAGGCCCCCGTGCCGAGGAAGGCCGCGTGGCCGATCGAGAACTGGCCCGTGAAGCCCGCCAGCAGCATCAGGCCGAGGCCGACGATGCCATAGATGAGCACGAAGGTCAGTTGCGCCAGCCAGTACTCGGGCACCACCCAGGGCGCGGCGATCAGCGCCACGCCGAGGAGGCTATACCAGAAGACATGGCCGCCATGCCTGGCGAGGTCGATGTCCTGCGTGTAGCTGGTCTTGAAGATGTAGCGCATGAAATTGGCGTCCTCAGACTTTCTTGCGCAGCTTTTCGCCGAACAGGCCGTTGGGCTTCACCATCAGCATGACCAGCACCACGATGTACGGCGCCGTGTCCTTGAAGCCGTCCGGCAGGTAGAAGCCCGCGAAGGACTCGACGATGCCGATCACCAGGCCGCCGACGATCGCGCCCGGCAGGCTGCCGAAGCCGCCCACCACCGCGGCCGGGAAGGCCTTGAGGCCGATGAAGCCCATGTTGGCGTGCACGAAGGTGATCGGCGCCAGCAGCATGCCGGCGATCGCCGCCACCGCCGCGGCCAGGCCCCAGACCAGCCCGTTGAGCCGCTTCACCGGAATGCCCATGTAGTAGGCCGCCAACTGGTTCTGCGACGAGGCCTGCATCGCGACGCCGAGCTTGCTGTAGCGGAACATCGCGAACAGCAGCCCGCACAGCACGGCCGTGGCGGCGATGATGGCCAGCTGCTCGAGGTTGACCACCAGCTCGCCGAGCTTCCATATCTGATCCTTGTAGGGCACCGGCAGCGTGTGGGTCTCGGTGCCGATGCCCGGGATCATCGTCACCAGGCCGCGCGCCACGTAGCCGATGCCGATGGTCAGCATGACGATCGAGAACTGCGGCTGGCCCAGGATCGGGCGGATCACGACCAGTTCGAGCAGCACGCCGAAGGCGACCATGGCCGCGACCGCCAGCAGCGCGGCGAGCCAGAAGGGCAGCCCGAACAGCGACATGCCGGCGAAGGCGCAGAAGGCGCCGACCATCATGAGTTCGCCCTGCGCGAAGCTCACGGTCTCGGTGGCCTTGTAGATCAGCACGAAGCCCAGCGCGATCAGACCGTAGATGCAGCCTTGTGCGATGCCTGAGAGCAGGAGCTGAATAATTTGCAAGAAGAAGTGTCTCGTTCGGGTTTCGCGGTTTATAGCGGCGACTCGTGCACCCCCTGCAGAGGGTTGTCCCGCATCGGCTTCGCGCGGGCGGCCCCCGCGCGCCTCATTGGTGCACCGCGAGCCGCCGCGATCCGGCGAGGATGTCGCTGGGGCGCAGGCCGTAGACCTGGCGGATCGAGTGGCTGAAGTGGGTCGAGTCGGGGTAGCCGGTGTCGAGTGCGATGTCGGTCAGCGTGGCGCTCTGGCGCACGTGGCGCAACAGGCTGCGGGCCCGCTTCCAGGCCCTGAAGGCGCGAAAGGTCAGGCCGGTCTCCTGCTTGAACAGATGCAGGAAGCGCGAGAACGACAGCGTCACCGAGGCGGCGCATTGCTCGGCCGAGGCCGGCGCCGCGGGATCGGCGTTGATGCGCTCGATCACGCTGCGGATGCGCGGATCGAGCGGTCGCGGCGCCAGCGGCCCGTCGAACAGCAGCGTGTCGAAGTCGAAGCGCTCGAAGCTCTCTCGTCCCGAGGCGGCGGCCAGCAGCGCATGGACGTCACGCACCCGCTGCACGAAGGCCGGCGCATCGACCGGCCCGCAGCGCTGCAGGAATTCAGGCATCTGCGCCGGGTCGACGAACTCGGGTTCGATCAGCAGGCTGAGGATGCTGCGGTGATCGGTCGCGATCTGGTGCGGCACCAGGGGTGGCACCACCATGAGCTCGCCGCGCTGCCAGGCGCCGCCGCCGATGCGGATGCGCAGCGGCGCGCCGGTGGGCGACAGGTAGATGCCGTGGCCGCCGATGCTGCGCTCCGCCGCCGCGCCCAGGAGCCCGGCGTAGAACACGCGCTGCGAGGTAATCCACATGAGGCGCTCGTCGCGGTCGTTGCCGCGCGGCGCGTGCTTCGCTTGCCTGCTGACCAATGCCGTCTCCTCCGCTGGGCGACGGACAGCCCGGTGGCCGGCGGCGCCATCGGTCGATCGTAGCGGCGGACGGCGCCCACCGGGTCGGCGATCGCGCGGGGACTTTCCCTAACGGACCAACGCGCGGCGCAGTTCGGCGGCGCACAGCGCCACCGCCGTGTTGGCTTCGTCGAGCAGCCGGCCCATGGTGATGAAGCCGTGGATCTGGCGCTCGAAGCAGACGTAGCTCGCCCGGTTGCCGGCGGCGGTCAGCGCCCGGGCGTAGTCCAGGCCCTCGTCGCGCAGCGGATCGTAGCCGGCGGTGAGCACCAGCGCCGGCGGCAGGCCCGCGAGGTCTTCGCGCAGCAGCGGCGAGGCGCGCCAGTCGAGGTCCTGCGCCGCATCCGCGATGTAGTGGTCGTGGAAATAGCCGATGGTGTCGCTGGTCAGCACGTAGCCCTGGCCGTTGGTGGTGTGCGACGGGTGGACGCGGCGCATGTCGGTGGCCGGGTAGATCAGCAGCTGGTAGGCCACGGGCAGGTCGCCGGCGTCGCGCGCCGCGATCGCGACCACGGCCGCCAGGTTGCCGCCCGCGCTGTCGCCGCCCACCGCGAGCCGTGCGGCATCGACGCCGAGCGCGGCCGCCTCGCGGCGCACCCAGCGCGTCGCCGCCAGCACGTCGTCGACCGCCGCCGGAAAGCGGTGTTCCGGCCCCATGCGGTAGTCGACCGCCACCACCGCGCAGCCCGAGCCGTTGCAGAGCGCGCGGCACAGCGTGTCGTGGGTGTCGAGGTCGCCGATGGTCCAGCCGCCGCCGTGGTAGTACACCAGCACCGGCAGCAGCGCGGAGGCGGCGCTGCCGAGCGGGCGATAGAGGCGCAGCGGAATCGGGCCGTGCGGGCCGTCGGCCTGCAGCTCGCGCACCTGCGCCACCTCGGCGGGATCGGGCTGCGTCAAGGCGCGCCGCTCGCGGTAGAACTTGCGCGCCTCGGCCGGCGTCAGCGTGTGCGTGGGCGGCACGCCGCGCTGCACGAGGAGGTCGATGAAGGCCTGGGCCTGGGGGTGCAGCATCTGTGTGGGGCTCCGGGGTTGGGAGAATCAGGCCTTGCGCGGCTTGACGCGCGAGGCAGCTTCCTTGGCATTGCGCCGCGCAGTGTCGATGTCGGCCGCATGCGCCAGCGCCACGCCCATGCGGCGCTTCACGAAACTCTCGGGCTTGCCGAACAGCCGCAGGTCGACGCCCGGCACCACCAGCGCCTCGGCCACGCCGTCGAAGGCGATGCCGGTGGCATCGACGCCACCATAGATCACGGCGCTGGCGCCGGGGCTCTTGAGCGTGGTGTCGACCGGCAGCCCGAGGATCGCGCGGGCGTGCAGCTCGAACTCGTTCTGCCACTGGGTCGCCATGGTCACCATGCCGGTGTCGTGCGGCCGCGGGCTGACCTCGCTGAACCAGACCTGGTCGCCCTTGACGAACAGCTCGACGCCGAACAGGCCCTGGCCGCCGAGGTCGGCGGTGACGGTCCGGGCGATCTGCTGCGCCAGTTGCAGGGCGGTCGGCGCCATCGGGTGCGGCTGCCAGCTCTCGACATAGTCGCCGCTCACCTGCACATGGCCGATCGGCTCGCAGAACTGCGTCTGCACCACGCCGGCGGCGTCGGGCGCGCGCACGGTCAGAAGCGTGATCTCGTAGTCGAAATCGATGAAGCCCTCGACGATCACCCGGCCGTGGCTGACCCGGCCGCCGGCCATGGCGTAGTCCCAGGCCTTCTGGACGTCGGCCGGGCCGTCGATCTTGCTCTGGCCCTTGCCCGAGCTGCTCATCACGGGCTTGACGATGCACGGATAGCCGATCCCGCCATCGATCGCCGCCTGCAGCTCGGCCAGGGAATCGCAGAATTTGTAAGGGCTGGTCGGCACGCCCAGCGTCTCCGCGGCCAGGCGGCGGATGCCTTCCCGGTCCATCGTGAGGCGGGCGGCCCGGGCGGTGGGGATCACCCGCACCACGCCGGCGTCCTCCAGCTCTTGCAGCATCGGGGTGGCGATGGCCTCGATCTCGGGCACCACCAGCTGCGGCCGCTCGGCCTCGATCAGCGCCTTCAGCTGGGCCGGGTCGCTCATCGTGATGGTGCGGGCGTGGTGGGCCACCTGCTGGCCGGGCGCGTTCTCGTAGCGGTCGACCGCGAGGGTCTCGACGCCGAGGCGCTGGAGGGCGATCAGCACCTCCTTGCCGAGCTCGCCGGAGCCGAGCAGCATCACGCGGGTGGCGGAAGGGGAAAGGGGCGTGCCGAGGGTGGTCATGGGTCGATTCGTGGGCGGAAGAAAAGAACGCGGCACTTTAAATCACTCCCGGCCGCTGCGGCGCTGTCACGGACGGCAACGTGGGCCCTCGCGCTCTGTTTCACAATCACAGCCACGGGATGCCGCCCCGGGCGGCGCCCCTCCTCTTTCATTTCTCAGTTCAAGGAGCATTTCTCATGGCAATCCAGACGGTCGGCATCATCGGGGCGGGAACGATGGGCAACGGCATCGCGCAGGCCTGCGCGGTCGCGGGGGTGAACGTGGTCATGGTCGACATCGCCCAGGCCGCGGTCGACAAGGGCGTCGCCACGGTGGCGGGCAGCCTCGACCGCCTGATCAAGAAGGACAAGCTCACGGCCGCCCAGAAGGACGCCGCGCTGGCGCTGATCAAGGGCTCGACGAACTACGACGACCTGAAGGCGGCCCAGTTGGTGATCGAGGCGGCGACCGAGAACCACGCGCTCAAGCTCAAGATCCTCAAGCAGGTCGACGAGCTGCTGGCGCCCGAGGTGATCATCGCGTCGAACACGTCGTCGATCTCGATCACGCAACTGGCTGCGGCCACCTCGCGCGCCGACCGCTTCATCGGCATGCATTTCTTCAACCCGGTGCCGATGATGGCGCTGGTGGAGATCATCCGCGGCTACCTGACCAGCGACGCCACCCACGACGCGGTGAAGGAACTGGCGGTGAAGCTCGGCAAGTCGCCGATCACGGTGAAGAACGCGCCGGGCTTCGTGGTCAACCGGATCCTGGTGCCGATGATCAACGAGGCCTTCTTCGTCCTGGCCGAGGGCCTGGCGACCGCCGAGGACATTGACGCCGGCATGAAGCTCGGCTGCAACCAGCCGATCGGCCCGCTGGCGCTGGCGGACATGATCGGGCTGGACGTCTGCCTGGCCGTGATGGAGGTCTACCTCGAACAGTTCGGCGACTCCAAGTACCGACCCTGCCCGCTGCTGAAGGAAATGGTGGCGGCCGGCCAGCTCGGGCGCAAGACCAAGCGCGGCGTGTATACGTACTGAGAGTTTGCGGGACAGACCAAGAAACTGCGCAGCAGTTTTTGCTCTGTCCCGATGCTGAGACCTTTGCGGGACAGACCAAGAAACTGCGCAGCAGTTTTTGCTCTGTCCCCAACTGACTAGGAAGGAGACAAGCACAGATGACCGCCACCCCCACCACCCCGCCCATCGAAGGCTGCATCGACACCCAGGTGCTCGACCACGTGCTGCTGATCGGCATCAACCGGCCCGCCAAGCGCAACGGCTGGACGCCGCCGATGTTCAAGCAGCTGGCCGAGGCCTACACGCGCCTCGACGACGATCCCGCGCTGCGCGTGGGCGTGCTGCATGCGTTCGGCGACCACTTCACGGCGGGGCTCGACCTGCCGGCCGTGGCCGAATACATGAAGCGCGGCGAGAAGGCCGTGCCGCAGGGCCTGGTCGAGCCGCACGACTTCGGCCTGGCCGGCTACCGCCGGCGCACCAAGCCGATGGTGGTGGCGGTCAAGGGCATCTGCTTCACGGTCGGCATCGAGCTGATGCTGGGCGCCGACATCGTGGTGGCGGCCGACAACTGCCGCTTCTCGCAGATGGAGGTGCAGCGCGGCATCATGGCCACCGGCGGCGCCACCTTGCGGATGGCCGAGCGCGCCGGACTGGGCAACGCGATGCTGCACCTGCTCACGGCCGACGAATTCGACAGTGCCGAGGCCTTCCGCCTCAACTTCGTGCAGCGCGTGGTACCGGCCGGCAAGGAGCTCGACGAGGCGCTGCGCATCGCGCAGCGGATCGCGGCCCAGGCGCCGCTGGCGGTGGTCGCGACGCGGCTGAACGTCATCAAGGCGATCGAACAGGGGCCGCTGGCGGCAGTCGAGGAATTCATCCCGGTGCAGCAGCGCCTCGCGAACAGCAAGGACGCGGCCGAGGGCGTGCGCTCCTTCGTCGAGCGCCGGCCCGCGCGCTTCAGCGGTCGCTGAAGCGCGGGTTTCGGCCGCCAGGTGGTGGCCGAAGCGGCAAAGGCCCTGCAGCCAACATTTATATTGCTCGCAATTTAATTGCTCGCTACAATCCAACCCATGCCCTCCACGAGCCTCTCCACCGACGAACTGCTGAAGCTGGACAACCAGCTCTGCTTCGCGGTCTATTCGGCTTCGCTGGCCATGACGCGGCTGTACAAGCCGCTGCTCGAGAAGCTCGGCCTCACCTACCCGCAGTACCTGGTGCTGCTGGTGCTGTGGGAGCGCGATGGCCTCACTGTCTCCGAGCTCGGCGAGCGGCTGTCGCTCGACTCGGGCACCTTGACTCCGCTGCTCAAGCGGCTCGAGGCCAGCGGCCTGGTGGCGCGGATCCGCGACACCGCCGACGAGCGCCGCGTGCATATCAGCCTCACGGCCGCGGGCCGCAGGCTCAAGGCCCGCGCGGCCGAGGTTCCGGGCTGCCTGATGGCGGCCTCCCAATGCTCGGTGCCCGAGCTGATTTCGCTGACGCAGCAGGTCCAGGCCCTGCGCGACCGCATCAAGAAGGCGGCCTGAACCCGGTCCCCTGCCCCTTTTTTTTCGTCCCTCCCACCAACCACTGCAAAGGAATCACCATGACCACCAAGCTCGACAAGGTTCTCTACACCGCCGAAGCCCACACCATCGGCGGCCGCGACGGCGCCGGCAAGTCCAGCGACGGCGCGATCGACGTCAAGCTCAGCTCGCCCGGCTCGGGCAAGCCCGGCACCAACCCCGAGCAGCTGTTCGCGGTCGGCTACGCCGCCTGCTTCATCGGCGCCATGAAAGCCGTCGGCCCGAAGATCAGCGTCAAGGTGCCGGACGACGTCGCCATCGACTCCAGCGTCTCGCTCGGCCCGATCAACGAAGGCAAGGCCTACGGCATCGCGGTCAAGCTGGCGATCACGCTGCCGGGCCTGGACGACGCGCAGAAGAAGCTGCTGGTCGAGACCGCGCACCAGGTCTGCCCGTACTCGAACGCCACCCGCGGCAACATCGACGTCGAACTGTCGATCGTCTGATCGACCGATAGCGCCAGCCCGGCCCGGCGTCGCCTGAGCGACCGCCCGCCGGGCTTTTTCTCATGCGCCCGCGCGCCCTCTGCGCTAAGGTCGCCGGATGAGCAACGACACCCTGCTGGTCCGCAAGGACGACCTCCACACCACCCGCCTGCACGGCGCCGACGAACAACCGCTCGCCGACGGCCAGGTGCGCGTGCGCATCGAGCGCTTTGCGCTGACCTCGAACAACATCACCTACGCGGCCTTCGGCGAGGCGATGAGCTACTGGCAGTTCTTCCCGAGCGGCGAAGAGGGCTGGGGGATCGTTCCGGTGTGGGGCTTCGCGACGGTGTCGCAGTCGCTGCATCCGGGCGTGGCCGTGGGCGAGCGTCTTTACGGCTACTTCCCCATGGCCGCCAGTGCGGTGCTGACGCCCGAGCGCCTGTCGCCCGAGCGCTTCACCGACGCCGCCCCGCACCGCAGCGCCTTGCCCGCGGTCTACAACCACTACCTGCGCACGCGCACCGACCCACTCTACAGCGCCGGCACCGAAGACCTGCAGGCCCTGCTGCGGCCGCTGTTCCTCACCGCCTGGCTGATCGACGACTTCCTCGACGACAACGACTTCTTCGGCGCCCGCCCGGGTGTCGCGCTGCTGTCGAGCGCATCGAGCAAGACCGCTTACGGCACCGCCTTCCAGCTGGCCCGGCGCGAGGGCGTCGAGGTGGTCGGCCTGACCTCGGCGGCCAACAAGGCCTTCTGCGAGAGCCTGGGCTGCTACCACCGCGTGCTGACGTATGACGAGCTCGACCAGGTCGCGGCTGACGCGCCCTGCGTCTACGTCGACTTCGCCGGCAACGGCGCGCTGCGGCGCGAGATCCACACCCGCTTCACGAACCTGAAGCACAGCGCCTCGATCGGCGGCACCCATGTCGAGCAGCTGGCGGCGAGCGGCGCCGGCAAGGGCCTGCCCGGCCCGCGCGCCACCTTGTTCTTCGCCCCGGCGCAGGTCAAGAAGCGCAGCGCCGACTGGGGCCCGGCGCAGTTCAACGAACGCATGGTGCAGGCCTGGGAGGCCTTCCTCGGCCAGGTCGTGGACCCGAAGGCGCCCTGGCTTACGGCCGAGCACCACGTGGGCGCAGCGGCCGTGCAGGAGGCCTATGCGGCGGTGCTGGCGGGCCGCGGGGATCCGCGGGTCGGGCACATCCTCACGCTCACCCGTGAAAACCCGTAAACGGGTGAATTGACGAACCCGCGCGATCGATTTTCGAGGACATTTGCAAGCGCTCGGCGAGGCACGCCTCGCTCGAAGCGCCCATTCGTTCAGGAGACATAGATGCGCCGTTCATCGACATTCGTCCGTCTGACCCTGGTCGGGCTGCTGGCCGCCGGGGCGGGCCTGCTGCACGCCCAGGACATCAAGATCGCCAACATCGTCGAACTCTCGGGCCCCGGCACGACGTCCGGCACGATGTTCAAGAACGGCGTCGAAATGGCCATCAAGGAGATCAACGCCGCGGGGGGCATCCAAGGCAAGAAGATCAGCTTCACCACGGAAGACACGCAGACCAATCCGGGGGTGGCCAAGGGCCTCACCCAGAAGGCGGTCGACAACGAGGTCTTCGCCATCTTCGGTCCGGTGTTCTCGGGCTCGATCATGGTGTCGATGGCGGAGAGCAAGCGCGCGGAGACGCCCAACTTCACGGGCGGCGAGGCGGCGTCCATCACCCAGCAGGGCAACCCCTACGTGTTCCGGACTTCGTTCGGGCAGAGCGTCGCGTTCCCCAAGGTGGCGCGCTACATCAATGCCAAGTCGAAGAAGCTGGCCGTCATCTACGTCAACAACGATTTCGGCAAGGGCGGCCAGGCGGCCATCAAGCAGCTGCTGGCCAGCTCGCCGACCCAGATCGTGGCCGAGATCTCCACCGAATCGGGCCAGGTGGATTTCTCCGCCGCAGTGATCCAGGCCAAGCAGTCGGGGGCCGATGCCCTGTTCGCCTACACCAACGAAGAAGAGTCGGCCCGCCTGCTGCGCGAGCTGCGCAAGCAGGGCTGGAACAAGCCGATGATCGGCGAGACGACCCTGACCAGCGCCAAGGTGGTCGAACTCGCGGGCGAGGCGGCCAACGGTGCCGTGGCGCACGTCGGGCTCACGGTGGACGCGCCCCAGCTGCAGGACTTCGGCAAGCGCTACCAGGCCCAGTACAACACGGTCTCCGACCACAACGGCGTCAAGGGCTACACCGGCGTGTACATCCTGAAGGCGGCGATCGAGAAGGCCGGCAAGCTCGATCGCAAGGCCGTGGCCGCCGCGCTGCGCAACAGCTGCTTCAGTGCCAAGCAGAACCCCGGAATCTTGATGGACGTGTGTTTCGACGACAAGGGCGACCTCGACCGCGAGAGCTTCATGACGGAGATCCGCAACGGCAAGACCCTGGTCGTCGAGACCCTTCCGCCGCTGAACAGCAAGAAGTAGCGCGCGGCCCGCGGCAGCAGGCGGGCGGTGCGACCGTTCGATGAGGCCTTCCGCGCGATGCACGCATGACCGACTTCCTGCAGCTCTTCTTCAGCGGCCTGGCCACCGGCAGCATCTATGCGCTGGCCGCCCTCGGCTTCACCCTGCTGTGGCAGGCCTCGGGCACCATCAACTTCGCCCAGGGCGAGTTCGTGATGCTGCCGGCGTTCATGATGCTCATCCTGCTGCACCACGGCGCCTCCCTGGGCTTGAGCTTCGCGCTGACGGCGGTGGTCGCCGTCGTGGTGCTGGGGTGGCTGTTCAAGCGCGGCCTGGTCGATCCGCTCTTTCGCTTCGGCATGATGCCCATCGTGGTGGCGACCATCGGCCTGTCGATCGCCCTGCGCAACGGCGTGCGCGCTGCCTACAGCGCCGAGCCGCAGCCGTTTCCGCAGCTGTTCCCGGACCGGGTGTTCGAACTGGCCGGCGTCGTGCTGTCGCCCACGGACATCGGCACCTTCGCATTCGCCGTGGCACTGGTCGTGGGGACCCAGATGTTCCTGGCCAAGACCGTCACCGGGCGCGCCATGCAGGCGGTGGCCCAGAACACCGAGAGCGCGGCGGTGCTGGGCATCAACGTGCCGCGGATGATCTTCTACACCTTCGCGATCAATGCCCTGCTCGCCACCGCCGCCGCGCTGCTCGTGACGCCCACCTACCTGGCCAAGTTCGACATGGGCGAGTCGCTGGGCAACAAGGCCTTCTTCGCCGCCATCATCGGCGGCTTCAACAACTCGCGCGGCGCCCTGCTGGGCGGCCTCATCGTCGGCGTGGGCGAGAACCTGGCGGCGGCCTACGTGTCGCCGGCCTACAAGGATGCCGTGGCGCTGCTGATCTTCATGGTGGTCATCCTGTTCAAGCCGCAGGGGCTGCTGGGCCGCAAGCCGGAGCGCAAGGTATGAAAAGGACGTCGCTGGTGCTGGGCGCGCTGGCCCTGGCCCTGCTGCTGGCAGTGCCCGCCTTTCTCAAGAACTACGGCATCCACCTGTTCACGACCTGGCTGGTGTTCGTGATCGCGAACATGGGGCTGAACCTCACCGTGGGCTATGCGGGACAGAAATCGCTCGGGCATGCGGCGTTCTTCGGCATCGGTGCCTACACCACCGCCATCCTGCTGCGCGAAGGCTTCAGCTTCTGGCTGGGACTGCCCGCGGGTGCGCTGCTGTGCTTCGCCGTCGGCCTGGGTCTGGGCTTTCCGGCGCTGCGCGTGCAGACCATCTACCTGGCCTTCGCCACCCTGGGCTTCAACACCGCGCTCTGGCTGGTGATGCGCAACGAGGAGTGGCTCACCGGCGGAACCTTCGGCATCAACAACATCCCCCGTCCCAGCCTGGGCGGACTGAGCCTGGACCGCAACCTGGCCTTCTACTACCTGGTGCTGGCGGTCGCGCTGCTGCTGGCCTGGCTGATGGGGTCGCTGCTGCGCAGTCCCTGGGGCAAGGCCTTCAAGGCCCTGCGCGACAATCCGATCCGGGCCGAGAGCCTGGGCATCGACACCCGCCGCTACACGCTGCTGAGCTTCGCCATCGGCGCCACTTACGCCGGCATCGCCGGTGGCCTCTATGCCGCGCAGGTCCAGTTCATCGATCCTTCGCTCTTCACGGTGGGCCAGTCGATCATGATGTACCTGATGGTGGTGGTCGGCGGGCCCGGCTACTTCCTCGGCCCCTTGCTCGGTTCCGCGGTGGGGGTGGTCCTGCCGGAGTGGCTGCGCTTCGCCCAGGCCTGGTACCTGTTCGTGTTCGGCACGGCCGTGGTGCTGCTGATGATCTGGCTGCCCGACGGCTTGCTGAGCCTGCCCGACCGGATCCGGGCGCGGCGGCTGTCACGCCGGGCCCTGGCCGCACGCGCACTGTAGATGCAATGACTCATCAACCGCTCCTGAGAGTCTCCGGCCTCAAGAAGGCGTACGGCGCCATCCAGGCCGTGGCCGGCGTGAGCTTCGAGATCCACCCAGGCGAGATCTTCGGCGTGATCGGGCCGAACGGCTCCGGCAAGACCACGCTGTTCAACAGCATGCTGGGACAGATCGAACCCGACGAGGGAAAGATCGAGTTCAAGGGCGAGGACGTGACGGCGCTCGGGCCGCTTCAACTCAACCGCCGGGGTGTGGGCCGCACCTTCCAGACGCTCCAGGTGTTCGGCAAGATGAGCGTGCGCGACAACCTCATCGTGGCGGCGCAGGAGCACCGCGGCTCGATGTTCGGCCGCATGTTCGCGCCGACCGATTCCGGGCTCGGGCCCCGCGCCGATGCGCTGATGGACCGTTTCCGCATCCGGCACATGGCCGACAAGAAGGCCGGGGAGCTCTCCTACGGCCAGCAGAAGCTGGTGGACATCGCGATGGCCTTCATGAGCGAGCCGGACGTCGTGCTGCTCGATGAACCGTGTGCGGGCGTCAACCCGGGGCTGGTCGGCGGCATCGGCACGCTGCTGAAGGAGCTCAATCTCGGCCCGTCCGAAGGCGCCCGCAGTTCGTTCGTGGTGATCGAGCACAACATGGACTTCGTGATGGACCTCTGCCATCGCGTCATGGTGATGGTGGAAGGCCGGGTGATGGCGATCGGAACCCCGGCGGAGATCCGTGCGAACAAGCAGGTGCTGGACGCCTACCTGGGCAACTGAGCATGAACGACCGCACCTGCATCGAATTCCGGAACGTCGTGGCGGGCTACAAGGACTTCATGATCCTCAACGAGCTCTCGTTCCGGATTCCCGCAGGCGCCATCAGCCTGCTGATCGGGCCGAACGGCGCCGGGAAATCGACCGTCCTGAAGACCTTGTTCGGACTGCTCAAGCCGCGCGCAGGCCGGATCACCTTCGAGGGCCGGGACATCACAGGCGCCTCGCAAAAGGCACTGCTGGCCGAGGGCATCGCCTTCGTCCCCCAGGGGCGGAACCTCTTCGGCCAGCTGAGCGCGTTCGAGAATCTCGAACTCGGCGGCATCACCATCGGGATGAAAGCGACCCACGAGCGGATTCCGGAAGTGCTCGACTTCTTCCCGCGACTGAAAGAGCGGCTGCACTCGCCGGCGTCCTCGCTGTCGGGCGGCGAGCAGAAGCAGCTGGAAATCGGCCGGGCGCTGCTGCTGCGGCCCAGGGTGATCCTGATCGACGAGCCTTCGATCGGCCTGTCGCCGATCGTGGTGCAAGACGTCTTCAGGTTGCTGCGCAGCCTGGCCGATCGCGGCGCCACGGTGCTGATGGTCGAGCAGAACGTCAAATCGGCGCTGCGCCATTCGGACGACGCGATCGCGCTGGAATCCGGCCGGCTGGTGCTGCACAAGCCGGCCGCCGAGATCCTGGCCGACCCGCGGATGGACCGGCTGTTTCTGGGTGGCATGCACAGCGGCTCGCCCTAGGTCGACCTGCGAATCCTCTTCGACGGCGCCCGGCGCGCGGCAGGCTTCGGCGCGCCCGCGCGCAGCACCGCCTCCCACGCCCGCCCGGCCCACAGCGCCGCTTCATGGCGGTCCTCGAACAGCTCGGGCGGCGCCTCGTAGTACGAGATCCGGGCCGTCTGCCCCTGACGCTGGTACTCGAAGGCCGGCAGCTGCCGGGCCTCGAAGAAGCCCGCCGTTTCGGCATCTGCCTTCAGGTAGAGACGGCCGCCCGAGATCAGGCCGAACATGCGGCCGTCGTGGAACACGCCATGGCCGCCGAACATCCGGCGCAGCGTGATGCGGCCGAAGCGCTCGAAAACATCGTGAAGCTCTTCCGCGAATTCGTTCATGCGGCGATTCTGACGCCCGAGCCATTGCTCACGCGCCCACGCGCAAGACCGCGAACACGACAGCCACCAGCACCACGATGACCGCGGTGGCGAGAACCAGTCGATCGGCGAACAAGCGGCGCATGGGATCTGTCTCCTAGACGAAGCTGTAGCGCTCCGAGTGGTACTTCGAGAGCGGCACCTTCATCTGGCCCAGCGCCGCCTCGATGGCGTCCATCATCACGTCCGGGCCGCAGATGAAATACTCGTGGTCGGCATAGCCCGGGGGCAGATGCCGCTTGAACAGGGCGGCATCGATGTAGCCGCTTTCACCGGCCCAGCCTTCCGGCGGCTGCGACAGCACGTAGACCACCGTGAGGTCGACCCGCTTCGCCAGCACATCCAGTTCATCCCTGAAGGTCAGGGATTCGAGGTCCTTGCCGCCGTAGAGCAAGATCAGCGGCCGCTTGTCGCCGCGGTCGATCAGCGTGCGGATCATGCTCATCATCGGCGTGATGCCGATGCCGCCCGCGATCAGCACATGCATGTCCGCCGGGTTGCCGATGGTGAAGGCGCCATACGGCCCGTCGAGGTAGACGCGCCGCCCCACCGGCACCTTGGCGATGCCGCTGGTGAAATCGCCGAGGTTGCGGATCGTCATCTCGACCCGCCCGTCGGCGGCCTCCGCGCTCGACGAGAAGGAGAAGGGGTGGCCGGTGATCCGGAACGGGCTGCCCCACAGCGTCAGCCAGCCGAACTGGCCGGGCCGGAAGCGGAAGCCGGCGTGGCCCTCGGGCCGCATCACCAGCGTGGTCGTGTCGCCGCGCTCGGCCCGAACCTCGGCCACGCGGTAGGGCCGCCGCAGCATGAACAGCGGCTTCACGATGCGCACGTACAGCAGCAGCGCGATCCAGAAGATCGTCATGCCGATCCACAGCGCGCGCTTCACCGGATCGGCCAGGTAGAAGCCCCAGCCCACCATGTGGAGCAGCCCACCGCCGACCGCGACCAGCGCGAGCCCGATGTGCGTGAAGTGCCAGAACTCGTAGCTGATCTTCAGCCGGGTGCGCCAAAGCGCCATCACGACCAGCAAGACCAGCGCGCCGAGCGAAAGCACCGCGAACACAGCGCCCAACGGCACCTCGGCCAGTGAGTCGGGCATGGCCATCTTCTCGGAGCCGTTGGCGAGCAGGATCAGCGGATGCACCACCACCAGCCCGACCGCGAGCAGCGAGACCCGGCGATGGAAGTGGTAGATGACGTCCTCGCCCCACGGATCGGTGACATGCCGGAAGCGCGCCGTGAGCCCGAACTGCAGTCCCATCATCGCGAGGCCGGTGTAGCCGAGCGCGACCGAGCATTCGGTCCAGAAATCGCGCGCCGGCGGCAGCGCGCCGGTCAGCAGCGCCAGCAGCGGCGCCAGGATGAACAGCAGGTAGATCACGGACCAAACGACCCGGCGCTGGAAATCTCGGTCACGGAACTGCATGGTGTTCGGCGTTGAAACGGGCTCGTGTTCGCGATCAGATGCAGGCGCTGAGAAACAGCGGCGGACCGAGCGCGAGCACGCCGCTCGCGAATGCGGTGATCGTGGTCCAGACGATCGCGGTGTGCAGGAAGCTCCCGGTCTCTCCCGATCCGGGGTCGGGCGCTCCCTTGGCGAACCGGCCCCACATCCATCCGATCACGACCAGGTGCGCGATGAACACGAGGACCAGGGTCCAGCGCAGCGCGCCCGCCGACCAGCCGAAGGCACAGCCGATCGCATGGATCGCATAGAGCGCCGCCAGCGCGACGCACCAGACGATGAAGCCGGCCGCGAGCCACCAGATACGCCGGGGTGGAACCGTCGTCACGGCATTCATGGCCGGGCTCCCAGCACGGTGACCAGCGACGGCAGCGCCAGCACCAGGGCCAGCGCGATGACGCCGGTCACCAGCGTGTAGTCGATCCAGAGCCGCGTCAGGCGCAGGTCGGTGCAGCGCAAGCGCGAGATGTAGCCGCTGCGCACGCGCTGGAAGTTGCTCATCAGGAACAGCAGCCCGGCAGCGGCATGAAAGCCCACATAGCCCAGCAGCACCGACGCTGTGGCGCCGAGCGCATGCGCGCGCGGGTGCGGCGTGACGCCCGCGATCAAGTCCACGATCATCCCCGCCGCCGCCATCAGCGCGACCGCGGCGATCGCCATCCAGCCTGATGTCTTGCCGCTGGCGACCACGACCCTGAGCGCGCCGCGCGCCGCCACCGCCGCGACCACCAGGCAGGCGATGACGCCGAAGGCCAGCAGCCGGCTCGGCTCGGGCGGCGGCATCTTTTGCCAGTCGCCGCCGGACAGCCAGAGGTAGAACGTGCCGAACACCAGCGAGGTGAACAGCGTGCCGTTGGCGACCAGGGCGCAGATCAGCGCCAGCCAGGACGGCGAACTCGCGGCCTCGGTGTGCGGCGGCACCGAGACGCCCAGGCCGACGGGCAAGGGCCCGTAGTCGCGCGGCAGGCCCGCGCGCCGCCCCGCGAAGACGAACAGGCCGAAGGTGACGAGCGCCAGCGCCAGCGACACCCAGTACGCCTTGAAGAGGAAGCCCAGCACGGCGCCACCCGTGAACAGCGCCGTGACCAGCGGCAGGTAAGTCGGGTTCGGCAGCACGATCAGCTGCTCGGGCTTGCCGCTCGTGATGTGCACGCCCAGCGCCTCCTGCCAGCCGTTGCGCGTGGAGCCCAGGTAGCCCTCGCCACGCGCCAGCGAAACCGCCAGCTCGGCCTTCGGCACGCCCTCGGTCTGCGGCCCGACATGCGGGATCGAGGCAAAGGCATAGGGCGCCGGCGGCATCGGCATCGCCCATTCGAAGGTCTGGGCCCGCCAGGGGTCGCGCCGCGCGCGGCGCCCATGGCGCAGCTGCACCACGAGGTCGATGATCAGCAGCCCGAAGCCGATGGTCATCACGAAGCTGCCGACCGAGGACAGCAGGTTGAGCCAGTTCCAGCCTTCGTCGCCGCGGTAGGTGTAGACGCGCCGCGGCATGCCCAGGAGGCCGGTCAGGTGCATCATGAAGAAGGTCATGTTGAAGCCGATGAAGATCAACCAGAACGCCGGCACCGACAGGCGCTGCACAGCGGCGCGCCCGGTCAGGAGCGGCAGCCAGTAATAGAGCGCCGCCACCATCGGGAAGGCGAGCGCGCCGGCCACCACGTAGTGCATGTGGGCGACCACGAAGTAGGTGTCGTGCGCCTGCCAGTCGAAGGGCACCATCGCGAGCATGACGCCGGTGAGCCCGCCCATCGCGAAGACGAAGAAGAAGCCGAAGACGTAGAGCATCGGCACGTCCCAGCGCGGCCTGCCGTGCGACAGCGTCGCCAGCCAGGCGAAGACCTGCACCGCAGTCGGCACCGCGACGATCGCCGAGCCGGCCGAGAAGAAGGCCAGTGCCAGGTGCGGGATGCCCACCGTGAACATGTGGTGCACCCAGATGCCGAAGCTCAGGAAGGCCAGCGCGACGATCGCCACCACGATCGCGCGGTAGCCCACCAGCTGCCGGTTGGCGAAGACCGGGATCATGGTCGACAGCACGCCGGCCATCGGCAGGAAGATGATGTAGACGTCCGGATGGCCGAAAAGCCAGAACAGGTGCTGCCACAGCAGCGAGTCGCCGCCGCGCGTCGGATCGAAGAAGGGAAGGCCGAAGGCGCGCTCGAGCTCGAGCAGGATCGAGGCCAGGATCAGCGGCGGGAAGGCGACGATCATCATCATCGCGGTGACCAGGATGTACCAACCGAAGATCGGCATGCGGTCGAGCGACATGCCGGGCGCGCGCATCTTGAGGACCGACACCACGATCTCCATCGCCAACGACAGCGCCGAGATCTCGACGAAGGTGATGCCGAGCAGCCAGACATCCGCATTCACGCCCGGCGTGAAAGCGTTGGAGCTCAGCGGCGTGTACATGAACCAGCCGCCGTTGGGCGCGACGCCAAGGACCAGCGAGACGGTCACGATCGAGGCGCCGAACAGGTAGCACCAGTAGCCGTAGGCCGTGAGCCGCGGGAAGGCGAAGTCGCGGGTGCCGAGGATCTTCGGCGTCAGGTAGACCGCGAAGCTCTCGACCATCGGGATCGCGAACAGGAACAGCATCATCGAGCCATGCACCGAGAACACCTGGTTGTAGGTCTCGGGGTCGAGGAAGAGCGAATGCGGCGTGGCCAGCTGCACGCGGGTCAGCATGCCCAGCAGCCCGGCGATCAGGAAGAAGGCGAAGGACGTGATGAACATCCGCATCCCGATGACCGAATGGTTGACCGCGGCGAGCCGCTGCCATCCCGGCCCGGTGGCCCAGATCTTGTTCAGCTCCCGGTGCAGCCGCAGTGCGCGGGCGCCTCCTGGCTGCGGATCGACGACGGGTCCACTCATTTCTTCGCCTCCGGTGCTGAGAGCGCCTGCATCAACGCGGCTGAAAAATCCTCCGGCCGATGCACGATGACCGCGAAGCGCATGCCCGTGTGGCCTATGCCGCAGAACTCGTCGCAGGTGCCTTCGAAGCGGCCGGGCTGGTCGGCCTGGATGCGCAGCCGGTTGACCCGCCCGGGAACCGCATCGACCTTGCCCGCGAGCCGCGGCACCCAGAAGGCATGGATCACGTCCTTGCTCGTCACCACCATGTCGACCGGCTGGCCGACGGGCAGCAGCAGCACGTTGCGGGTCTCGGCGCCGCCGTGGCCGGGATAGCGGAAGGTCCAGGTCCACTGCGACGCGATCGCCTCGATGCGCTGCGGCGACGCGCTGCCGGGCAGAGGCAGAAGGCGCTCGCCGGTGACCAGGCCGTAGGCCAGCAAGGGCAGCAGCACGAAGGCCGGCAGCACCAGGCCGCCGAGCACGATCCAGCGCGTCGGCGAGACGCTCGAGCCCCAGCCCGGCCGCCGGATCACCAGGATGAAGATGCCGACGACGAGCAGGAACAGCAAGGCCGAGCCGATCAGCATGACCCACCACATGGTCGCGATCGAGGCTGCAGCAGGACCGGAGGTATCGAGCGTGGAGAGCGGTCCGCTGCAACCGCTCAGCAGCGCCAGCGATCCGGCTTGGAGCGCCGCGCGCAAGCCGCTACGATGGCCGCTCATCGGAAGCACCCGCTGCGAAGAAGGAGACGCACCATGGCGAACAAAGGCGACACCACCCCACCCCGCAGCGAGGTTCTGCTCGAACTGCAGCGGCTCGAAGTCGGTTCGGCGGTCGCGCTGGTCGGCCATCCGCTGCACGTGATGCTGGTGCACTTCCCGGTCGCGTTCGTGGTCGCCACGCTCGGCGTCGATGTCTTCTACTGGTGGTCGGGAGATGTGTTCTGGCTGCGTGCGGGACTCTGGGCCGCCGGCATGGCCTTCTGGAGCGGTGTCGCGGCCAGCCTGGTCGGCACCGGAGAGCTGCTGCTGGTGCGCGGCATCCGGCTGCACGAGGCCAGCTGGTCGCATGCCATCGCCGCAATGACGCTGGTCGCCATCTCGGGCGCCAGCTGGGGCCTGCGCCTGACCGACCCGGCCTCGGTGCTGCCGCACGGCCTGATGCTGTCGGTGCTGGCGTCCGTCATGGTCGGCTTCGCCGGCTGGCATGGAGGCAAGCTGGTGTTCGATCATGGCATCGGCATCCTGGTGTCGCCGAAGGACTGATGCCACAAGCGTGACAGCCCGCCGGGCTCGAACAGGTGGGTGGCGAACTGGTTCGAATCGATCTGCGGCTTGGCCAGCACCACCCACAAGATGGCGAGGATCAGCACCGCGTAGGTGGCTGACAAGCTGATGAACGAGAAGCGTCCGAAGCGACCCGTGGGCGAAAACAGCTGGTGCACCACCAGGCCCGCCACCACGTGCAGCATCGCCATGATGCCGACCAGCACCATCTTGATCGAGAACCACTCCTCGTAGGTGGCCTGCAGAAAGATCAGCGCGGTGCCGCTGCCGACCGCGACGAAGGCGGCCGGCGAGGTCAGCTCCACATACACCAGCCGGACGATCCGGTGCAGCTGGTCGAGCTCGGCGCCGGCCTCGAGCCCGCGCCGCTGCCAGAACAGGAAGGGCAAGACCAGCAGGCCGCCCGACCAGACCGCGATCGTCGCCAGATGGACGAACTTGAGGAAGGTCGTCACAGGGCCGCCTCCGCGGGCCGCAGGCTGGTCCAGGCGCGCCAGAGTCCGGCGCCCAGGTAGGGCAGCATCGCCGGCACCCACATCAGCAGCCCGGCGAGCTGCTGGTCGGCCAGTGGCGTGAAGCCCCAGGCCAGGGTGCTCGCGAAATGCACCGGATAGAGCGGCTGCGCCGCGAAGACGATCAGGGCGCCCAGCAGACCCATCTGCCCGATCGTCACGGCGAGCGCGACCAGCGCCAGGCCCGAAGGCGTGGCCGGCGACAGGACGGCCCGCCACATCAGCCAGGCGCTGCCGAGCAGCGTGAGCTGCATCAGCCAGTAGGCCGGGACGCTCGCGAGCCCCCAGGCATAGGCGCCGGGCGCATGCCAGACCCACAGGGCGACCGCATGGGCCGCGACCAGCATCGGGAGGGGAACCGGGCTCGCGCGCCGCTGCGGGAAGGCCAGCGCCAGCAAGGGCGCCACCGCGCTCACCAGGATCACGTGATGCAGCACACGGACCGAGAACAACGCCGACGACAGGGCGCAAAGCGGCGACACGAAGACCACGGCCATCAGCGCCAGCGCGCCCCAGCCGGCGCGGGCATCGGCGCCGCGGCCGCGGGCGACCACGAACGCCAGGGCGGCGAGCGCGACCAGCAACGGCGGATCGAAGTTCCAGCGCGACCACGCATCGTCAGGCACCGCGGCGGCACCGCAGTAAGCGATCAGCGAATTCACCATGGCGGTTTCCTTCCCCCGTGCCGCGGCCGTGCACGCCCCGCGGACTGCTTGGTTTGGAAAATACTAGTCCAGCACGCCCGGCCTGTCGAAGGGTTCGACTCGAATGACAAACGCCCGTTTCTGTGCGAGGCGGGCGAAACCCGGCCGGCGGCACACGCCAGGCCCGACAATGCCGGGGTGCCTCCTTCCAACTCCCCCCCTTCGCCTGCGGCCTCGGCCGCCCACCCTTACGAGAGCCTCACGCCCGACGTGGTGCTGGATGCGCTGGCCGCAATCGACCTGCATGGCGACGGCCGTCTCACGGCCCTGAACTCCTACGAGAACCGGGTCTACCAGGTCCACCTCGAAGACCGCAGCGCCGTGGTGGTCAAGTTCTACCGGCCCGGCCGCTGGAGCGACGAACAGATCCTCGAGGAGCACGGCTTCGCACTCGAACTGGCGGCGGCCGAAGTGCCGGCCGTGGCGCCGATCGCGGTCGCCGGCCGCACGCTGCACCACCATGGCGGCTTCGCCTTCAGCGTCAGCCCCTACCGCGGCGGCCGCGGCCCCGAGCTCGACGACTTCGAGGTGCTCGAATGGGTGGGCCGGTTCCTGGCGCGCATCCACGCGGTCGGCGCCCGCACGCCCTTCGTCACCCGTCCGGCCCTCGATCTCCAGACCTTCGGCCTCGCGTCCCGCGACTGGCTGCTCGGCCACCAGATGGTGCCGCTGGACGTCCAGCGCGAATGGGAGGCCGCCTGCAACACCGCCTTCGAGATGATCGCCGGCAGCGCGCTCGGCATCGGCCATGACGGCGACAACGACCCGCCGCTGAAGCGGCTGCGGCTGCATGGCGACGTGCACCCCGGCAACATCCTCTGGACGCCGACCGACCGCCCCGGCGGCGGCCCGCACTTCGTCGACCTCGACGATGCCCGCACCGGCTTCGCTGTGCAGGATCTCTGGATGCTGCTGTCGGGCGACCGCGCCCAGCAGACCGGGCAACTGAGCGGCCTGCTCGACGGCTACGAGCAGTTCCGCGACTTCGACCGCCGCGAGCTGGCGCTGGTCGAGCCGCTGCGCACCTTGCGCCTGATCCACTACAGCGCCTGGCTGGCGCGGCGCTGGGAAGACCCGATCTTCCCGATCAACTTCCCGTGGTTCGGCTCCAGCGACTACTGGAAGGGGCAGATCCAGATGCTGCAGGACCAGTGCGAGGCGATGGCCGAGGAGCCCCTCTACGCCTGATCGGCGGCCGGCACGCCGGCCCGCACGGCGCGAAGAAAGCCCTGCACCACCGCGTTCTCGGGCCCTTCGCGCCAGACGCAGTAGGCATCCGAGCCGGCCACGTCCTCGTCGAGCGGGCGGAACAGCGCGCCGCGCAGCGCGGCCCGGCGCAGCGCGCTCGGCACCAGCGCCACGCCCATCCCCTGCGAGACCAGCGAGACCACCGACAGCCAGTGCCGCACCTCGTGCCGCACTTCGGGCCGGAAGCCGGCGTCGGCGCAGATCGCGAGGATCCGCTCGTGGTAGTCGGGCGACGCGCTGCGCGAGAACAGGACGAAGGGTTCGTCGCGCAGGCTGGCGATGGCCACCGTGCGCCTGCGCGCGAGGCGATGCCCGACCGGCAGGCAGGCGACGAAGGGCTCCGACAGCAGCAGCTCGTGGCGCAGCTCGGCCGGCATGCGGCTGGTGTGGACGAAGCCGAAGTCCAGCCGGTCGTGCAGCAGCTCGGTGATCTGTTCGCCCGAGTTGAGCTCGGCCAGCGTGACGCGCACCGCCGGATGCCTGGCCTGGAACTTGGCCAGCGCCTGCGGCAGGCCGCGATAGAGCGTGGCGCCGACGAAGCCGATCCGCAAGCGCCCCGCCGAGCCCTGCGAGACGTCGTGCGCCTCGAGGGCCGCCTCCTCGGCCTGGCGCAGCAGCCGCCGGGCCGAGGCCTGCAGCGCCTGGCCGGCCGGGGTCAGCCGCACCTCCTTGCTGTTGCGGTCGAACAGCCGCGCGCCGACCGATTCCTCGAGCTGGCGGATGGCGACGCTCAGCGGCGGCTGCGAGATCGACAGCCGGCGTGCCGCGCGGCCGAAATGAAGCTCGTCGGCGAGGACGACGAAGTAACGCAGGTGCCGAAGTTCCATGCGGGGCAGTTTTCCACAATAGGCAAATCAGATCAATCAAGTCATATCTGATATTGGACAAGCATCGTCAACCGCGAAAAGATGCGCGTCCGACAAGGAGACGAGACATGTCCAGCACACCCGCCCATCCCGTGCCCGACCGCCACGGGCAGAACCTCTTCACCACCGACGCCGAGCTGCACCGGATGCTCGCGCTTTATCTGCCGCCCGAACTGGTGCGCCACATGCGCCCGCACTTCGAGCGCCTGGGCGCCCTCGCCGGCGGCCGGCTCGACGAGCTGGCGCAGACCGCCGACAAGAACCCGCCGACCCTGTCGCTGCGCACCCGCACCGGCATCGACCAGCAGAAGGTCAACAAGCATCCCGCCTATGTCGAGATGGAGCGCCTCGCGCTCAGCGAGTTCGGGCTGGCCGCGATGTCGCACCGCGAAGACACGCTGGGCTGGAAAGGCAAGATGCCGCCGCTGGTCAAGTACGTGCTGACCTACCTCTTCGTGCAGGCCGAGTTCGGGCTCTGCTGCCCGGTCTCGATGACCGACTCGCTGGCCCGCACGCTGAAGAAGTTCGGCAGCCCCGAGCTGGTCGAGCGCTTCCTGCCGCGCTTCCAGTCGCTGGACTTCGACACCCTGGCCCAGGGCGCGATGTTCATGACCGAGCAGGCGGCCGGCTCCGACATCGCGGCCACCCTCACGCTGGCCCGCAAGGACGCGGCCGGCCAATGGCGCCTCGAAGGCGACAAGTGGTTCTGCTCCAATCCCGACGCCGACTTCGCGATGGTGCTGGCGCGTGCCGACGATGCGCCGGCCGGCATGAAAGGCGTCTCGCTGTTCCTGCTGCCCAGGCAGCTGGAGGACGGCAGCGCCAACCACTACCGCATCCTTCGTCTCAAGGACAAGCTGGGCACCCGCTCGATGGCCAGCGGCGAGATCCGCCTCGAGGGCGCGCTCGCCTACCTGGTCGGCGAGCCGGGACGCGGCTTCCAGCAGATGGCCGACATGGTCAACAACTCGCGCCTGTCGAACGGCGTGCGCGCCGCCGGCCTGATGCGCCGCGCCGTCGCCGAGGCCGAGTTCATCGCGGGCGAGCGCCGCGCCTTCGGCCGCCGGCTGGCCGACATGCCCCTGATGCAGCGGCAGCTGAACAAGCTCAGGCTGCCGGCCGAGCAGGCCCGCACCATGGTGTTCCAGACCGCCCAGGCGCTGGCCCGCTCCGACGCCGGCGAAGCGGGTGCCTATGCGCTGCTGCGGATCCTCACGCCGCTCATCAAGTTCCGCGCCTGCCGCGATGCCCGCAAGCTGACCGGGGATGCGATGGAAGTCCGCGGCGGCTGCGGCTACATCGAGGAATGGAGCGACCCGCGCCTGGTGCGCGATGCCCACCTGGGCTCGATCTGGGAGGGCACCAGCAACATCGTCGCCCTCGACGTGATCCGCGCCGTCAAGCGCGAGAACTCGCTGCCGGCGCTGCAGGCGCATTTCGGTGGCCTGCTCGACGACACCGCCGTGGCGCCGGCCTTTGCCGACGCCCTGCGCGATGCGCTGGCGCGCGCGGCGGCACTGGCCGCAACCGCGGCGCACGAAGACGGCGACGTCCTGGCACGGCAGGCAGCCTCCGCCCTCTATCACGTCTGCAGCGCGATCGCGATGGCCTGGGAAGGCGCGCGCAGCGGTTCGCCGCAGCGTATCGAGTGGGCGCAGGGCGTGCTGCTGCACCGCGTGCTGCCGCGCGATCCGCTGGCGCCGGATGCGGTGCCGGCCGCGTGGCACGGCCCGGCGATCGCGAAGCAGGCCGCCACCGCCTGACGAACCCCACAGAACATCAAGGAGACACCATGAAACTGCTCAAGACCCTCGTCCTCGCCGCCGGCGTCTGCGCCCTGCCGGCACTGCCCATCGTGTCGACGGCGCAGGCCCAGGCTTTTCCGACCAAGCCGATCTCGCTGATCATCCCGTTCCCGCCGGGCGGGCCCACCGACGCGATGGCGCGCACCCTGGCCGCAGAGATCAAGGGCAGCCTGGGCCAGCCCGTGATCGTCGAGAACCGCGCCGGCGCCGGCGGCAACATCGGTGCCGACTTCGTGGCCCGCGCCCTGCCCGACGGCCACACGCTGCTGTTCGGGACCTCGGGCCCGCTGGCCATCAACGCCAGCCTCTACCGCAAGATCAGCTACGACCCGACCACCAGCTTCGCGCCGGTGATCCAGATCGGGCAGCTGCCCAACATCCTGGTGGTGAACCCCTCGCTGCCGGTGAAGGACGTGCGCGAGCTGATCGCCTATTCCAAGGCCCACCCCGGCCGGCTCAGCTATGCCTCGTCAGGCAACGGCGCCTCCTCGCACCTGGCGGGCGTGCTGTTCAACGGCATCGCCGGCACCGACCTGCAGCACGTGCCCTACAAGGGCACCGGGCCGGCGCTCAACGACCTGCTGGGCGGCCAGGTGTCGATGAGCTTCACCGACGTCCTGACCGCGCTGCCCTACATCAAGGCCGGCAAGCTGCGCCCGCTCGGCATCGCCACCGCGCAGCGCTCGCAGGCCCTGCCCGACCTGCCGACGCTGGCCGAGCAAGGCGTCACGGGCTACGACGTCAGCGTGTTCTTCGGCATCGTGGCGCCGGCCGGCACGCCGCCCGAGACCATCGCCAGGCTGAACAAGGCCTTCACCGAGGCGCTCGCGACGCCCAAGGTGAAGCAGCTGTTCGCCTCGCAGGGGTTCGAGCCGGCGACCGACGCCTCGCCGCAGCAGCTCGGCCGATTCATCGCGGCCGAGACCGCCAAGTGGAAAGACGTCGTGAAGAAGTCCGGCGCCCAGCTCGATTGACGCCATGACCACCACCACCACAGTCAACACCGGCGCGCTGGCCGGCATCCGCGTCCTCGACATCTCGCGCATCCTCGGCGGGCCGTACTGCGGCCAGATCCTCGGCGACCATGGCGCCGACGTGCTCAAGGTCGAACCGCCGCAGGGCGACGACACCCGGACCTGGGGCCCGCCCTTCAAGGACGGCGTGGCCTCGTACTACCACGGCCTCAACCGCAACAAGCGCACCATGGCGCTCGACCTCGGCAGCGCCGAGGGCCGCGAGGCCCTGCTGGCCCTGGTGGCCGAGGCCGACGTGCTGATCGAGAACTTCAAGACCGGCACCATGGAGCGCTGGGGCATCGGCTACGAGGCGCTGTCCGAGCGCTTCCCGCGGCTGGTCTGGTGCCGCGTGTCGGGCTTCGGCGCCGACGGGCCGCTCGGCGCGCTGCCGGGCTACGACGCCGCGGTGCAGGCCATGACCGGCATCATGAGCATCAACGGCGAATCCGAGGGGGGTCCATTGCGCGTCGGACTGCCGGTGGTCGACATGGTGACCGGGCTCAACGCGGTGATCGGCGTGCTGCTCGCGCTGCAGGAGCGCCAGCGCAGCGGACGCGGCCAGTTCGTCGAGGCGGCGCTCTACGACAGCGGCCTGTCGCTGCTGCACCCGCATGCCGCCAACTGGTTCCTCGACGGCCGCACGCCGCGTCGCACCGGCAACGCGCACCCCAACATCTATCCCTACGACGCCCTACGTACCGGCACCGATCCGATCTTCCTGGCCGTCGGCAACGACCGCCAGTTCGCGAGCTTCTGCCGCACCATCGGCCTGCCGGAGCTGAGCGACGACCCGCTCTACCGCGACGCCGGATCGCGCTCGGTGAACCGCGACGGCCTGAAGCAGCGGCTCGAAGCGCAGCTGGCGACATTCGACGGCCGCCAGCTGGTCGACCAGCTCATGGCCGCGGGCGTGCCGGCAGCGCCGGTGCTGTCGGTCGATGCGGCGCTCGAGCATCCGCACACGGCGCATCGCGAGATGGTGGTCGAGATGGAAGGCGGCTGGCGCGGCATCGGCTCGCCGGTGAAGCTGAGCCGCACCCCGGCCAGCTACCGGCATCCGCCGCTGACGCCGGGCACGGGATTCGAGTAATCGCTACTTCAGGTAGGACCGCAGCGCCGCCACCACGGCCTCGGTGTCCTGGCCCCGCTGTGCCGGGTCGGCCTCGGGCCCCAGGTGCTCGCGGACGTGGCCTTCGAGGACTTCCAGCATCAGCCCGTTGACGGCACCGCGGATCGCGGCGATCTGCTGCAGGATCGCCATGCACTCGGTGCCCGCGCCGAGCGCGCTCTCCAGCGCCGAGGCCTGGCCCTTGATACGGCGCACCCGCGCCAGCAGCTTCGCGCTTCCCGTGATGGTGTGGCTCATGGGGCGATTCTAGGCGGCCGTCCATATACTGGGGTAGAGTATCTGGCCATGCAGACTTTTCAAACCGCCCGGGGCTGGCAGCACGCCCACGTCTTCGACGACGGCAATCCCCTGGCCCAACGCGCCACGCTCTGGGCGGCGGTCCTTACCGCCGTGATGATGGTGATCGAGATCGCGGGCGGATGGATCTTCAATTCGATGGCACTGCTGGCCGACGGCTGGCATATGAGTTCGCACACCGTGGCCCTGGGCCTGTCGGTGGCCGCCTATGCGGCGGCGCGGCACTTCGCCGACGACCGGCGCTTTGCCTTCGGCACCTGGAAGATCGAGATCCTCGGCGGCTACACCAGCGCGATCGTGCTGGCGCTGGTGGCCGCGTCGATGCTCTGGCAATCCGTCGAGCGCCTGCTGGCCCCGAGCGCGATCCACTACGACCAGGCGATCGCGATCGCCGTGCTCGGACTGGGCGTGAACCTGGCCTGCGCCTGGCTGCTGCGCGGGGAAGACCACGGCCATGCCCATCACGGCCACCACGGCCACGACGGCCATGGGCACCACGACCTGAACCTGCGCGCGGCCTACCTGCATGTGGTGGCCGATGCCGCGACCTCGGTGCTCGCGATCGTCGCGCTGTTCGGCGGCAAGCTCTGGGGCGCCGACTGGCTCGACCCGCTGATGGGCATCGTCGGCGCCGGGCTGGTCGCGGTCTGGGCCGCCGGGCTGATGCGCGAGTCGGGTCGGGTGCTCCTCGACGCCGAGATGAATGCGCCGGTGGTGGCCGAGATCCGCGAGGTGATCGATGCCAGCCCGGTGCCGGCCACGCTGTGCGATCTCCATGTGTGGCGGGTCGGCAAGGGCAAGTACGCCTGCATCGTCTCGCTGGCCACCGCCGGCGATGTCGGGCCGGACTACTTCAAGCAGCGGCTGCGCATCCACGAGGAGCTGGTCCACATCTCGGTCGAGGTGAACCACCTGGCGGCGGCCCCCGGGCTCAGGCCAGCAGCTGCACCGTGATGAGCTGCCAGTGCTGCGGCTCGACCGGCGTGATCGACAGCCGGTTGCCCTTGCGCAGCACCAGCATGTCGGCCAACGCCGGCGTGGCGCGCAGTTCCGGCAGCGACAGCAAACGCGTCTTGCGCAGCGCCTCCACGTCCAGCAGCAGCCAGCGCGGCTGCTCGGCCTTGGACGCGGCATCGAAGTAAGGCGAGGCCGGATCGAACTGGGTCGGATCGGGCCGGGTACCGGATGCCACGCGCGCGATGCCGACGATGCCGGGCTCCGGGCAGCTCGAGTGATAGAACAGCACCCCGTCGCCGACCTGCATCGCATCGCGCATGAAGTTGCGCGCCTGGTAGCTGCGCACGCCGGTCCAGGGCACCGTCGACTTCGGCGCCGCGAGGGCGTCGTCGATCGAGCACTCGTCGGGCTCGGACTTCATCAACCAGTAGCCGGACATGGCGGCGTCGCGCAGCGCGTGCCTCAGACCAGCAGGGCGTTGACCCGGCGCACGTAGGCGGCGGGGTCGGCCGGCAGGCCGCCTTCGGCCAGCAGCGCCTGGTCGAACAGGATGTTGGCCAGGTCGTCGAAGTGCGCCGACCCCTCCAGCTTCTTCACCAGCGGATGCTCGGCGTTGACCTCGAGCACCGGCTTGAGCTCGGGCGCCGGCTGGCCGGCCTGCTTGAGCATGCGCGCCAGCTGGGTGCTCATGCCGCCGTCCTGCACCACCAGGCAGGCCGGCGAATCGACCAGTCGGGTGGTGACGCGGACGTCCTCGGCCTTGTCCTTGAGTGTCTCCTTGAGCCGCTCCAGCAGCGGCTTGAAGGACTCGGCGGCTTCCTCGGCCGCCTTCTTCTCGGCCTCGTCCTGCAGCTTGCCCAGGTCGACCGCGCCCTTGGCCACGCTCTGCAGCGGCGTGCCGTCGAACTCGGTCAGGTAGTTGAGCGCCCACTCGTCGACCCGGTCGGTCATCAGCAGCACCTCGATGCCCTTCTTCTTGAAGATCTCGAGCTGCGGGCTGTTCTTGGCGGCGGCCAGCGTGTCGGCCGTGATGTAGTAGATCGCGTCCTGGCCGTCCTTCATGCGCGACTTGTAGTCGGCAAAGCTGACGCTGACCGTGTCGCTGGTGCTGGAGGCGAAGCGCAGCAGCTTGGCGATGCGCTCGCGGTTGCCGAAGTCCTCGCCCAGGCCTTCTTTCAGGACCGCGCCGAACTCGGCATAGAAGCGGGCGTACTTGCCCGATTCGTCGGCGTATTCCGCAGCGGCTTCGGCCGCGGGCGTGCTGTGGTCGGCCTTCTTGTCGACCACGTCGGTCACGCCTTCGGTCGGCTCGGGCGCCGGCACCGACTCGCCGGAGCCGACGTCGATCTTGCCCTCGCCGCTCTCGGCCGCCGTCTTCTGCTTCTTTGCCAGGTCCTCGAGCATGCCCAGCACGCGCTTGGTGCTGCCTTCGCGGATCGCCTTGACGTCGCGGCTCTCCTGGAGCAGCTCGCGGCTCACGTTGAGCGGCAGGTCGGCCGAGTCGATCACGCCCTTGACGAAGCGCAGGTAGCTCGGCAGCAGCGCCTCGGCGTCGTCCATGATGAACACGCGCTTGACGTACAGCTTGACACCAGCGCCCTTGTCGCGGTTCCACAGGTCCATCGGCGCCTTGGCCGGGATGTAGAGCAGCTGGGTGTACTCGGTGTTGCCCTCGACCCGGTTGTGGCTCCAGGCCAGCGGCGCCTCGAAGTCGTGGCTGATGTTCTTGTAGAAGTCGACGTACTGCTCTTCGCTGATGTCCTTCTTGGCCCGGCTCCAGAGCGCGTTGGCCTTGTTGACCGGCTCCCATTCGCCGGTCTTGACCATCGCGCCGCCCTTGTTGTCCTCGCCTTCCTTCCACTCCTCCTTCTCCATGAGGATCGGCAGCGAGATGTGGTCGGAGTACTTGCCGATGATCGACTTGAGCTTCCAGGCGTTGAGGTATTCCTCGGCGTCGTCGCGCAGGTGCAGGGTGACGCTGGTGCCGCGTTCGGCGCGGCTGATGCTGTCGACCTCGAAGTCGCCGGCGCCGCTGCTGACCCAGCGCACGCCCTCTTCGGCCGGCAGTCCGGCGCGGCGCGATTCGACCGTGATCTTGTCGGCCACGATGAAGCCGGAGTAGAAGCCGACGCCGAACTGGCCGATCAGCTGCGCGTCGGCCTTCTGGTCGCCCGACAACCGGCTCATGAATTCCTTGGTACCGCTCTTGGCGATGGTGCCGAGGTTGTCGATGGCTTCCTGCTGGCTCAGGCCGATGCCGGTGTCGGTGATGGTCAGGGTCTTGGCTTCGGCATCGAAGGCGACCCGCACGTCGAGCCGGGGCTGGTCTTCGAACAGCGCAGGCTGGTCGATGGCTTCGAAACGCAGCTTGTCGCAGGCGTCGGACGCATTCGAGATCAGTTCGCGCAGGAAGATTTCCTTGTTCGAGTAGAGCGAATGCGTGACCAGGTGCAGCAGCTGGGCGACTTCGGCCTGGAACGGGAGTTTGGTCTTGGAGAGGGTCATGGCGCGAGAACAATCAAAGGAAAAAACGGTTCGCCGACGGCGAACGTTCAACTTTACAAGACCTGGGGCTGGCCGGCCCGATCGCAAGGGCCGGCGGTTTCAAAGCCTTACGAGGCTCAGCGCGGCTGCGACTCGACCTCGCGCGTCCAGCGGTCGATCAGCCGCTTGCGCTCCGCCGCCTGGCCGTACTTCTCGAAGTCGTACTTGATGAGCTTGACGCCGTCCATCGACGGGATGCGCGGATCGGGCTTGAAGGTCCGGTTGGCCGGCGACTGCAGGCTGCCGGCCTGGGCGCCGATGGCCTGGCCGGCCGGGCTCATGAGCCAGTCGTAGTAGCGCTGGGCGTTGGCCTTGTTGCGCGCGCCCTTGACCAGCGCGATGCCGCCGATCTCGTAGCCGGTGCCTTCGCAGGGCGCCGCGCTCTTGACCGGGTACTTGTCCTGGCGCCATTTGTCGAAGCCGAAAATGAAGCTGATGCCGACCGCCACCTCGCCCTTGGCCACATTGGGCGCCTGGGCCTGGCCGCTGCGGGTGTAGGTGGTGGTGTTGCGGTGCAGCTTCTTCAGGTAGTCGAAGGCGGCGTCCTCGCCCATCAGCTGCACCAGCCCGGCGACGATGGTGTAGCCGGTGCCGCTGGTGGCGGGGTGCGACATCTCGATCTCGCCCTTGTATTCGGGCTTGACCAGGTCGGCCCAGCAGCGCGGCTCCGGCAGGTGCTTCTTCTTGAGCACCTCGGTGTTGAAGCCGAAGCCCATGGCACTGGTGTAGAAGCCGCCGACCCGGTTCCCCGACATCGCGTACTGCCGCACCGACCAGTCGTACAGGTCGTTGATGTAGGCCGGGCGGTAGGGCTCGAGCAGGCCTTCCTCGGCCGCCTGCAGGAAGGGGTCGCCGGTGCCGCCCCACCAGATGTCGGTCTTCGGATTGGCGGCCTCGGCCCGCAGCTGGGCACCGATCTCGCCGGTGCCCTTGTGCGCCTGCAGCACGCGGATGCCGGTGGCCCGGCTGAACTCGGCCGCCGCCGCCTCGCACCAGCCGGCGTCGGTGCTGCACAGGGCATTGACCGTGCCCTGGGCCTGCGCCGCCAGGGCGGTGGCGGTCAGGACGAGGGCGGCGAGGGCTGGGGCAACGAAACGGCGCATGAAGTCTCCCGGGTTCACGAACGAGACGCGCAGGATAGCGCCCCCGGGAGCGGCGGCTTCAGGAAGCGATCGGCGGCAGATGGACCCGCGCCACCAGGCCGCTGCGGTCGCTCCGGTTGGCCAGCACGATGCGCAGCCCGTTGCGCAGCGCCGCCGCCTGCGCGATCGCCAGCCCCAGCCCGCTGCCGCCGGCCGGCGCGCCGGCGACGCGGTAGAAGCGGTCGAAGACGCGCTCGAGCTGGTCGCCCGGGATGCCGGGGCCGTCGTCCACCACCTCGACCACCGGCTGGCCGTCGACCGCATGCAGCCGGACGTCGACCACGCCGCCCTCGGCCGCATAGCGCACCGCGTTGTCGATCAGGTTGTCGAACACGCTGCGCAGATCGGCCGCTGGCGCACTGACCCACGGCGTGACGAGGCCTTCGAAGCCGACATCGACCCGGCGCTGGTCGGCCAGCACCATCAGCTGGCCGACGCTGTCGCGCAACAGCATCGCGAGGTCCACCGGGCCGCGGGCGCCCGCGGCCGGCGCGTCCTGGCGCGACAGGCGCAGCAGCTGCTCGATCAGGTGCTGGGCGCGCCGGACGCCGCCCTCGAGCTGGGCGAAGCGCTCGGCCGCGTCGCCGTGCGGCACATGGCCGCGCAAGTTCTCGATCTGCAGGCCGATCGCCGCCATCGGCGTGCGCAGCTCGTGCGCTGCGTCCTGCATGAAGCGGCGCTGGGTCGACAGCGCGCCCCGCAGCCGGCCCAGCAGGCTGTTGAAGGCCGCCACCAGCGGCGCGATCTCCTCCGGCACCCGGGCCACCGGCACGCCGTCGGGGCTGGCCTCGTCCTGCGCCGCCAGGTCGCGGGCGACGATGCGCAGCGAGCGCGAGGCGGCCGAGACGATGGCCCACAGCAGGCCGAGCGTGATCGGCAGCAGGAGCAGGATCGGCAGGCTCTCGAGCAGCGCCCGGCGCACGATCCGGTGGCGCCGGAAGCCGTCGTTCTGCACCACCTGCACCCGCGGCGAGCCGTCGGGCGGCTCGGCGGCCAGCGTGTAGACCCGCCATCCGCCCGTGTCGCCAGGGCCGAGGCGGACATCGCCGAAGCCCGGCTGCGACTGCAGCGGCAGCGCCAGGCCGGCCCACGAGGTGGCCTGCAAGGTGCTGCCGTCGGCGCTCCACACCTGGACCACGAAGGCGCCGCGCTGGACGACGTCGTCGCTGCTCACCGGCTGCAGCGTGGGCAACCGGTGGTGGGTCGCATGCGACTCGGCCACCAGCCGCATCTGGTCGTCCATGAAGTTGTTCACCAGCCGGCCGTAGGCGACGTAGGAAAGCCACACGGTGGCCGCGATCGCCAGCAGGTGCAGCGCCACCAGCCAGGCCAGCAGCCGGGCGCGCAGCGAGCGCGGGCGCCAGCCCCAGCCCGCGTTCACGCCGGTGCGACCCGCCAGCCGAGCCCGCGCACGTTGCGGATCGCCTCGGCACCGAGCTTGCGCCGCATGCCGTGGATCAGCACGTCGATCGCGTTGCTCGTGACCTCGTCGCCCCAGCCGTAGATGCGGTCTTCGAGCTGCTCGCGCGACAGGATGGCACCAGGCCGCTCCAGCAGCGCATGCAGCAGCGCGAATTCGCGCGCGGTGAGCGCCTCCCGCACGCCGTTGGCGAGCACGTCGCGGGTCGTGAGGTCGAGTTGCAGCGCCGCGGTGCCGATGACCGAATGCGCGGCGCCGTCGCGGCGCCGCACCACGGCGCGCATCCGCGCCAGCAGTTCACGCAGGGCGAAGGGCTTCAGCAGGTAGTCGTCGGCGCCCAGGTCGAGCGTCTGGATCCGGTCGTCGAGCCCGTCGCGGGCGGTCAGCACCAGCACCGGGGTGGCGTCGCCGCGGGTGCGGGCGCGCCGCAGCACCTCGGTGCCGTCCTGCTTCGGCAGCCCGAGATCGAGCAGCACGCAGGTGTAGCCGCCATCGGCGAGCGCGCTGTTCGCCAGCAGGCCGTCGCGGACCCAGTCGACCGACCAGCCGGCGCGGTCGAGCGCATGCATCAGGCTCGCGCCGATCATTTCGTCGTCTTCGACCAGCAATGCGCGCACGGAATCTCCTTGGAACAGGTTCGACGGCGAGGCTACGCCCGGATTATTAGCGCCGCATGAGCGGACGATGCTCCGATCGGTCAGCTGGCGTTCAGACCGCAGGCGGACGATGGTTGTTCCCCATTTCACCGCCCGAGGAGGCGTCCGGATGAATTTTTCCCCCAAGACCTTGCTGGCCGCAGCGGGCCTGCTGGCCGTGCTCGGCGCCCAGGCCCAGCAACTGCCGGCCGGCGCGCCTGCCGGCACCACGGTGCAATGCAAGGACGGCAGCTTTGCGTCGCCCGACACCAAGTCGGGCGCCTGCCGCGGACACAAGGGCATCCAGACCTGGTACGGCAAGGCCGACGCGAAACCTGCAGCGGCACCTGCGGTGGCAGCCGCACCGGCCGCCGCCGCACCGGCCGCGGCCGCGGCGGCCGCCAAGCCGGCGCGACCCGATCCGGCGACGATGGCCGCCGCACCCGGCGGCGGGGCCGGCAAGGTCTGGGCCAACGACGAGACCAAGGTCTACCACTGCATGGGCGACCGCTACTACGGCAAGACCAAGAAGGGCGAGTACCTGAGCGAAGCCGAGGCCAAGGCCAAGGGGATGCACGCCTCGCACAACAAGGCCTGTACGGGCTGAGGCTGCTCGCGCCTGCCCCCCGTGGCTCAGAACCGTTCGTCGGCGCCCAGGTAGCGCCACTGGCCGACCGGCAGGTTGCCCAGCACCACCCGGCCGATGCGAATGCGCTTGAGCCCCACGACCTTGAGCCCAACCAGCTCGCACATGCGGCGGATCTGGCGCTTCTTGCCCTCGGTCAGCACGAAGCGCAGCTGCTCGGGGTTCTGCCAGTCGACCTTGGCCGGCTTCAGCGGCTGGCCGTCGAGGCTCAGGCCGTGGCGCAGCTTCGCGAGCAGTTCGCGCGGAAAGGCGGCCTGCGAGTTCTGCGCCACCGGGCCGTAGGCCACCCGCACCAGGTATTCCTTTTCGATGCCGGAATCCTCGCCGATCAACTGCCGCGCCACGCGGCCATCCTGCGTCAGCACCAGCAAGCCGACCGAGTCGATGTCGAGCCGGCCGGCCGGCGCCAGGCCGCGCAGCTGCGGCGGCGAAAAGCGGTTGCGGCTGGGATCCTCGCGCCAGTGGGTGCGCGGATTGATCAGCACCACCGCGGGCTCGTGACCGTCCTCGGCCTGCCCGCTGACATAGCCCATCGGCTTGTGCAGCAGGATCGTCACCTGCTGCTGCTGCTGGTTCTGCGCCTTGCGGTCGACCTCGATGCGGTCGGAGGGCATCACCTTGACGCCCATCTCGGCCACCTGGCCGTTGACCTTGACCCAGCCCTGCGCGATCCAGTCGTCGGCCTCGCGGCGCGAGCACAGGCCCAGCTCGGCCATGCGCTTGTTGAGGCGGGAGGGGGCGGGCGTCTCGGACATCGCGCCCATTGTCCGCGATCCGCGGCGTGCGTTTTTCACGCAAGCGCCGCCTGTTGCAATCGCGTGGGCCGCCGCGTGATTTCGTTGCTTTGCGGGCGTGCGGGGCATGCGTACAACCGATCCATGGGCTGAACAAGGAACTGCACATGGACATCCATGCGATCTCGCTGATCGTCGACGAACCGATCGCCGGTCACTTCTACTGGGTGCTGCAGAAGCAGGAGGGCAGCGACTGCCGCCCGATCGACGCCGCTGCCGGGCCGATGCCGACCTACGGCGCGGCGATGATGGCCGGCATCGAGGCACTGCAGCGGCGCACCGAGGCGCACGGCGACGCCGGGCCGCCCACGATGCATTGACGCCGGCGACCGCAGTCGCGATCCGAGACCTCGGCCATCGCCAATCGCGAGCGCTGTGGCCGGCGGGTTGGGGCACACTTCCGGCGCATGGCGCCGCATCTTCGCGGCGCCCCAACGACGAGACACCCCATGATCCGAAAGCTGCTCACCCTCGCCGCCCTGGCGCTGGCATTCACCGCCGCGCAGGCCCAGCCCTATCCCGCCAAGCCGATCCGCATGATCGTGCCGTTCCCGCCCGGCGGCGGCACCGACATCCTGTCGCGGCTGGTCGCCAACAAGCTGACCGAGGTCAGCAAGTGGACCGTGGTGCCCGACAACCGCGCCGGTGCCGGCGGCACCATCGGCATCGCCGAGGCGGTGCGGGCGGCGCCCTCGGGCTACGAGATGGTGATGGGCCAGAAGGACAACATGGTCGTCGCGCCCTGGCTCTACAAGAACCTGAGCTACGACCCGACCAAGGACCTGGTGGCGGTGGCGCATGTCGCCTACACGCCGGTGGTGATCGTCACCCGCAGCGATTCCAAGTTCAAGACGCTGGCCGATGTCGTCGCGGCGGCGCGCGCGACGCCCGACTCGATCACCTACGGCTCGCCCGGCAACGGCACCACCATCCACCTGGCCGGCGAGATCTTCAAGAGCGCCGCCAACATCAAGATGCGCCACGTGCCCTACAAGGGCTCGAACGCCGCGATGATGGACGTGCTGGCCGGCAACGTCGACCTCATGGTGTCGTCGCTGCCCTCGGCCATGAGCCAGATCCAGGGCGGCAAGCTGCGCCCCCTGGCCGTGACCTCGGCGCGCCGCAGCAGCTCGCTGCCGGACGTCCCCACGGTGGCCGAACTGGGCTACAAGGGCTTCGACGTCAGCACCTGGTATGGCCTCTTCATGCCGGCCGGCACGCCCAAGGACGTGGTCGTGACTGTCAACGCCGAAGTCAACAAGCTGCTGGCCACGCCCGAGATGAAGGCCGCGATCATCGCCCAGGGCGCCGAGCCGCAGGCCATGACGCCGCAGGAACTCGAGACCCTGCTGAAGACCGACTACCAGAAGTGGAAGTCGATCGTGCAGGCCTCCGGCGCAACGATCGAGTAACCCTTCAGGTCAGTCGCGGATATCGGCGACCGGGTTGGCGCCGAAATCCGGACGCGCCAGGTACTTCAGGATCTTGGCGGCGGCCGACGCCGGGCTGTCGAGCAGGCCGTCGGCCTTGAACTTCTCGAAGCGCACACGGTCCGGGAACATGTCGGCTTCGGCGCCCCGCAGCGCCACCTGCATGTCGGTGTCGATGATGCCGGGGGCCAGCGAGACGATCCGCGCGCCGTTGGCGGCCGCCTTTTCTTCCAGCGCCACGGCGCGCGAGAAATGGTCCATGCCGGCCTTGGCGGCACAGTAAGGCGCCTGGCTGCCCATCGCATTGCGCCCCAGGCCGGAGGAGATGTTGAGCACCTTGCGCTCGGCGCGCCAGCCCTTGGTGGCCCCGAGAAAGGCCGAGGCCAGCAGCATCGGCGCCTCGAGTCCGACCCGCAGCGCCTGCGCCAGCTCGCTCGCCACCGCTTCGGACAAGGGGCGCGGACGGCCGACCATGCCGGCGTTGTTGATCAGGGTCGCGCTGTCGAAGGCGTCGGCGTCGAGCCCCTGCAGCCACGCCGCAAGCCGCGCTGCGCCCGGCACCGGATCGGACAGGTCCAGCTGCCACTGTTCCAGCTCGGCACCGGCCTCGCGGGCACGGGCGGCGAGCTGCTCGTCGGCCTGGCGGGAGATGCACAGCAGGCGTTGGCCGGGTTGCAGCAACTGCTCGGCCATGGCGCGGCCCAGGCCGCGGGAAGCGCCGGTGATGATGGTGAGGCGGGAAGAAGTCATGGAGTTTTGGGGAGTTTTCGTGAGCTATGGCGCGCCGGCGCCGCTTGCGCGCAGGCCGACCCTTCCTATGGTATCGGCGGCTGACTAGAATCCGCCAGCTTTCACATCGTCCTGGCCATGCCCACCCACTACCAAGCAGCGAGCGAGCCCCTTCACTTCGCCCAGCGCTTCGGTCTGGCCTTCCGCCCGGAGGCGTCGATCGTGCGGCCGGGCGAGCAAGGCCTGTTCGTGCGGCGACCCCGCGCCGACGACACGGCCCAGGATTCACTGGCCCGCTTCCAGATCGCCCCCGGGCGCTGGGGCCTGATCCCGCTGTTCAGCAAGGACGGCCAGGACCTCCACACTCACGAGGCGCGCGGCGAGACCGCCTTTGCCGAGCGCAACTTCTACCAGCCCTGGAAGCGCGGCCATCGCTGCGTGATCCTCGCCGATGCCGTGTTCCAGGACGCCGACAGCGAGGGCCAGACCGTGCGCGTCTCGCGCACCGACGGCCAGCCGCTCGCCCTGGCCGGCCTCTGGAACGGCTGGCGATCGCCCGCCGGCGAATGCGTCGAGAGCTTCGCGCTGCTGACTTTCGGCGCCCCGGGCCAGCCGGAGCAGCGCCGCACCGCGATCCTGCGCGACGCCTGGATCGACGACTGGCTGCATTGCCCGGTGGAGGAAACCGCGGCCTACCTGCGGCCCTATGCCGACGACAAGCTGGCACGGCACACGCTGCCGACCGCGTCGGTAAGCGCGGCCTAGCGTGGCCTAGTCGGCCAGTCGCAGGGCCTCGATCAACCCGGCGATGTTGCCGACCCCGAGCTTCTCGTAGATCACCTGGATCTGGTTGCGCACGGTGGCCGGCGAGCGGGTCAGCGTCTGCGCGATCTCCTTGTGGGTGTCGCCCTTGGCGATCAGCTTGGCGATCGTGAACTCGCGCGCCGTCAGGCCGTCGGCGCGGCAGCGCGGCCGGGCCTTGAGGAACAGCAGCTGCTGCTCGACGCGGGCGTCGACCACCACGGCGCGGCCGCGAAAGCGCTCGCCGTCGCCCTGGAAGTGGCTCGCGAGCGCAGCCGGCAGCCGGCGCTCCTGCCAGTCGTCCCACTCCTCGCCGGCCAGCGCGGCGAAGCGCGCATCCGAGTGGTAGACCACGCCGCGCATGTCGGCGATGGCACTGCCGCGGGGCACCGCGTCCTGCTCGGCCGGCCCGAGCCGCTCCAGGTGCATCTTGCGGTTGATCGCCAGCGCCTCCATCACGTGCGGTGCAAGCAGCGCCAGCAGGCCGGTCTCCTCGGGCGTGTAGCCGGCATCGCGCTCGGCGCGGTAGAGCAGGATCCAGTGGGCGAAGCGGGTCGCGGGATCGATCACGGTGGTGGCCAGCATGTTCTCGATCTCGAAGCGTCGCATCATGTCGCGGATCTCCTGCTGGCGCGGGTCGGAGAACCAGCTCTCGAGGTGGAAGCCGCGCGTCGCCCGGGGCTCGGCGAACATGCCCGCCACCGCCGTGTCCAGGTGCTTGACCGACTCGTAGGCCGGCAGCATCTCGGGCGACTTGTTGTGCAGGTGGACGGTGTGGATGTCGGCGCCGCCGGCCGAGGGCGCGGCCGTGCCCCACAGCGACGAGTCGAACGGGAGCACCCCCTTGACCAGCCCGAGCGCGGCGTCCTGGAATTCGGTGATCGGCAGGTCCTGGGCCATGCGGTAGAGCCGCAGGAGCAGTTGGCTGTAGCGTTGCAGTTCGTCGAGTGGGTGCATCGGGGAATGTCGTTGTCGTGGCCGGAGATGCCGCGCCAGCATTCTGCATGCCCGAGCGCGGCCCGCCCCCGCCCTTGCCCCCGCTACGCAGCGCCCTTGCCCGCCGTCACGCTGGCGCGCAGCGCTGCCAGGTCGATCACGCGCAGGCCGCCGTACTCGACCCGGATCGCGCCCTGCGCCTGCAGCGCGCGCAGGGCCTCGTTGACCCGCTGGCGCGACAGCCCGATCAGGTAGGCCAGCTCCTGCTGCGTGATCCGCAGCAGCTCGCCGACTCCCGGGAACAGCACCGGGTTGAACAGCGCCGCGAGATTGCGCGCCACGCGCACGTCGGGGTCGTTGAGCCGGTCGGTCTCGCGCGCCGCGATGAACTGCGCCAGGCGCTCGTTCAGCTGGTTCATCACGAAGCGGTTGAAGCCGATCGAGTGATCGAGCAGCCAATGGAAGTCGTCCGCCGGCAATCCCCCCACCACGCTGTGGCGCAAGGCCTGGACGTTGTAGCGGTAGGGCTCGCGCTTGAGCACCGTGCCCTCGCCGAACCAGCCACCCGGCGGCAGACCGCTGTAGGTCATCGAGGTGCCGTCGGCGTTGTCGTTGCTCATCTTGAGCAGGCCGGCGACGACGCCGAACCAGTAGGTCGGCGGCCGGCCGATGCGGCAGACCAAGTCGCCCGGCTCGGCCTCGCCGACCACCACCGCGGCCTCGGCGCGGCGCCGTTCGGCGGGCGTCAGCGCGTCCAGCCATGGAATGCTGGCGAGCTCTTCGGCACTGGCCGGTCGCACGCGGTCGCGGATCGTGGAGGTGCCAAGGTCGGTGCCGAGCATCGGGAAACTCCGGGGAGTGTTGTCCCTAGGATTGTCGTTCAAACGACAAGTTGGCGTCAAAGTTGGTCCTACAGTCCGCCCATCGTGCAGACCATCCCTCCTACTTTTCCTCGCCTGTTGCTGGGCCATGCGCAGCATCAGCCCGATGCCCCCGCGGTGCGCGAGAAGGATCTCGGCATCTGGCAGAGCTGGTCCTGGGCGGACGTCGCGCGCGAAGTGCGTGATTTCGCCTGCGGCCTGGCGAGCCTGGGCTTCAAGGCCGGCGACAACCTGGCCATCGTCGGCGCCAACCGGCCGCACCTCTACATGGCGGTGATCGCGGCGCAGTGCCTGCGCGGCGTGCCGGTGCCGCTCTACCAGGACGCGGTGGCGGGCGAGATGGTCTTCATGCTCGAGGACGCCGCGGTCGAGTTCGTGGTCGCCGAGGACCAGGAGCAGGTCGACAAGCTGCTCGAATGCCGCGAGATGCGGCCTGCGATCCGCCATATCGTCTACGACGACCCGCGCGGACTGCGCCACTACGACCAGCCCGGCCTGCTCGGCTACGACAAGCTGTGCGAACTCGGCCGCGCCTGGGACGCCGCCCACCCCGGATTTTTCGACCAGAGCGTCGCCGCCGGCGAAGCCTCCGACGTGGCCGTGATCCTCTACACCTCGGGCACCACCGGGCGCCCCAAGGGCGTCTGCCAGACGCACGCGAGTTTCATCGCGGCCGGCCGCGGCGGCGTCGAGACCGACCGGCTCGGCCCCGGCGACAACATCATGAGCTACCTGCCGATGGCCTGGGTCGGCGACCATCTGTTCTCGGTCGCGCAGTGGCTGGTGGGCGGCTTCACGCTCAACTGCCCCGAGTCGGCCGAGACCGTGATGAACGACATGCGCGAGATCGGCCCGAGCTATTACTTCGGCCCGCCGCGCACCTTCGAGGGCCTGCTCACCGCCGTGTCGATCCGCATGGAGGACGCGGCCGCGCCCAAGCGCTGGCTGTATGCGAAATTCATGGCACTGGCGCGGCGCGTAGGCGCCGACATCCTCAACGGCGCCCCGGTCGGCGCCAGGGACCGCCTGCTGTACGCCCTCGGCGACTTGGCTGTCTACGGGCCGCTGCGCAACGTGCTGGGCATGAGCCGCATCCGCGTGGCCTACACGGCAGGTGCGGCGATCGGGCCCGACCTGTTCCGCTTCTACCGCTCGATCGGCGTCAACCTCAAGCAGTTCTACGGCCAGACCGAGACCTGCGCCTATGTCTGCCTGCAGCAGGACGGCAAGGTCAAGCTGCAAACCGTGGGCAGCGCGGCGCCCGGCATCGAGCTCAAGATCGCCGACGACGGCGAGGTGCTGGTGCGCGGCGTGTCGGTGCTGCAGGGCTACTACAAGCGGCCCGACGCCACCGCCGAGGTGCTCGACGCCGACGGCTACTTCCACACCGGCGATGCCGGCGTGCTCGATGCCGAAGGCCACCTGCGCATCATCGACCGGGCCAAGGACGTCGGCCGCATGCAGGGCGGCGCGATGTTCGCGCCCAACTACATCGAGAACAAGCTCAAGTTCTTTCCCCAGATCAAGGAAGCCGTGTGCTTCGGCGACGGCCGCGACGAGGTCTGCGCCTTCGTCAACATCGATTTCGAGGCCGTCGGCAACTGGGCCGAACGGCGCGGCCTGGCCTATGGCGGCTATGTCGACCTGGCGGCCAAGCCCGAGGTGCTGGGACTGGTGGCCGATTGCATCGCCCAGGTCAACGCCGACCTGGCCACCGAGGAAGGCATGGGCGACACCCAGATCGCGCGCTTCCTGGTGCTGCACAAGGAGCTCGACCCCGACGACGACGAACTCACGCGCACGCGCAAGGTGCGGCGCGGCTTCATCGCCGGCAAGTACGCGGTGCTGATCGAGGCGCTGTACGGCGGCAAGACGGAGCAGTTCATCGAGACCCAGGTCAAGTTCGAGGACGGCCGCACGGGCGCGGTCAGCGCGACACTGAAGATCGTCGATGCCAAACGTTTCCCAGCGCTGAAAGCAGCCGCATGAGCAGCAGGAAGACCGGCGACGTCATCCTGGACGTGCAGAACATCTCCCTCAGCTTCGGCGGCGTCAAGGCGCTGACCGACATCAGCTTCGATGTCCGCGAGCACGAGGTGCGCGCGATCATCGGCCCCAACGGCGCCGGCAAGAGCTCGATGCTCAACTGCATCAACGGCGTCTACCAGCCGCAGCAGGGCCAGATCACTTTCCGCGGCCAGCACTTCAGGCACATGAACTCGCGCCAGGTGGCCGAGATGGGCGTGGCGCGCACCTTCCAGAACCTGGCGCTGTTCAAGGGCATGAGCGTGCTCGACAACATCATGACCGGGCGCAACCTCAAGATGAAGAGCGGCATCCTCGCGCAGGCGCTGCGCTGGGGGCCGGCCGCGCGCGAGGAAATCGCGCAGCGCGAATTCGTCGAGCGCATCATCGACTTCCTCGAGATCCAGCTGCACCGCAAGACGCCCGTGGGCCGCCTGCCCTACGGCCTGCAGAAGCGGGTCGACCTCGGCCGGGCGCTGGCGATGGAGCCGCAGGTGCTTCTGCTCGACGAGCCGATGGCCGGCATGAACGTCGAAGAGAAGCAGGACATGAGCCGCTTCATCCTCGACGTCAACGACGAGTTCGGCACCACGATCGTGCTGATCGAGCACGACATGGGCGTGGTGATGGACATCTCCGACCGCGTGGTGGTGCTCGACTACGGCAAGAAGATCGGCGACGGCACGCCCGACGAGGTACGCAACAACGAGGACGTGATCCGGGCTTACCTGGGGACGGAACACTGATGGGCTTTTTCCTCGAAACCCTGTTCGGCGGCCTGATGGCCGGCATGCTCTACGCGCTGGTCGCGATCGGCTTCGTGCTGATCTTCAAGGCCTCGGGCGTCTTCAACTTCGCGCAGGGCGCGATGGTGCTGTTCGCGGCGCTGACGATGGCGCGCTTCGCCGAATGGATCCCGCGCTGGACCGGCCTCGACAACATGCTGCTGGTCAACCTGCTGGCGGCCTGCGTGGCGGCCGCGGCGATGGTGGTCGTCGCCTGGCTGGTCGAGCGGCTGGTGCTGCGCCACCTGGTCAACCAGGAAGGCATCACGCTGCTGATGGCGACCCTGGGCATCAGCTACTTCCTCGACGGCGCCGGCCAGCTGCTGTTCGGCAGCAGCACCTACAAGATCGACGTCGGCATGCCGAAGGACCCGATGATCGTGCTGGAGAACACCTTCCAGGGCGGCCTGCTGCTGAGCAAGGAAGACCTCTACGCCGCGGCGATGGCCGCCCTGCTGGTGGTGCTGCTGTCGCTGTTCTTCCAGAAGACCAAGACCGGCCGGGCGCTGCGCGCGGTGGCCGACGACCACCAGGCGGCACAGTCGATCGGCATTCCGCTGGCCCGCATCTGGGTCATCGTCTGGTCGGTCGGCGGCCTGGTCGCGCTGGTGGCCGGGGTCATCTGGGGCTCCAAGCTCGGCGTGCAGTACTCGATCTCGCTGGTGGCGCTCAAGGCCTTCCCGGTGGTGATCCTCGGCGGCCTGACCTCGGTGCCCGGTGCGATCCTCGGCGGCCTGATCATCGGCGTCGGCGAGAAGCTGTCGGAAATCTACCTCGGGCCGATGGTCGGCGGCGGCATCGAGAACTGGTTCGCCTACGTGCTGGCGCTCGCCTTCCTGCTGGTCCGCCCGCAGGGCTTGTTCGGCGACAAGATCATCGACCGCGTCTAGGGCTTCGACAACACCATGTTCTACCGCGAAAACGGCCAGTTCAAGACCAGCTACCAGAGCGACCTGCAGATCTTCCCGATCGCGCAGGACCGCATCGCACTCGCGCTGTTCGCGCTGGTGGCCTTCGTCGCCGTGCCGATGCTGGCCAGCGACTACCTCTTCCGCGCCGTGCTGGTGCCCTTCCTGATCCTGTCGCTGGCGGCCATCGGGCTCAACGTGCTGGTCGGCTACTGCGGCCAGATCTCGCTCGGCACCGGCGCCTTCATGGCGGTCGGGGCCTATGCGGCCTACAACCTGAACGCGCGCATCGAGGGCATGCCGCTGCTGCTGTCGCTGATCGGCGGCGGATTCTGCGCGATGGTCTTCGGCATCCTGTTCGGCATTCCGAGCCTGCGCATCCGCGGCCTCTACCTGGCGGTGGCGACGCTGGCGGCGCAGTTCTTCACCGACTGGTTCACCAACCGGGTGGCCTGGGTCACGAACGGCTCCTCGTCGGGCTCGGTCAGCGTGTCGGCGCTGCAGTTCTTCGGCCTCGCGCTGGACACCCCGGCGCGCAAGTACCTGCTGTGCCTGTCCCTGCTGGTGCTGCTGGGGCTGGCGGCCAAGAACCTGGTGCGCGGCGCGATCGGCCGCGAATGGATGGCGATGCGCGACATGGACGTGGCGGCCGCGGTGATCGGCATCCGGCCGGTCTACGCCAAGCTCAGCGCCTTCGCGGTCAGCTCCTTCATCGTCGGCGTCGCCGGCGCGCTGTGGGGCTTCGTGCACCTGGGGGCCTGGGAGCCGGCCGCCTTCGGCATCGACAAGTCCTTCCAGCTGCTGTTCATGGTGATCATCGGCGGCCTCGGCTCGATCGTCGGCGCGGTGTTCGGCGCCGCCTTCATCGTGCTGCTGCCGCTGTTCCTGAACCTGGTGCCGCACTGGCTCGGGCTGGCGATCTCGACCGGCACCGCGAGCTTCCTCGAACACATGATCTTCGGCGCGCTGATCGTGTTCTTCCTGATCGTCGAGCCGCACGGCCTCGCCGCCCTGTGGGCCACGGCCCGGCAGAAGCTGCGGCTGTGGCCCTTCCCTCACTGACCCGTCCATTCAACAACAGGAGACACAGCATGAAGTTCCAGTCCATCGCTCTCGCGGCGGCCATCGCGGCGGCCGGGCTTTCGTCGGCGATGCTGCCGGTGCCGGCCCGGGCGCAGGCCGCCGGCGAGCAGTTCATCCCGCTCTTGGTCTACCGCACCGGACAGTTCGCGCCGCTCGGCATCCCATGGGCCGATGGCAAGCAGGACTACCTCAAGCTGGTGAACGCGCGCGACGGTGGCGTCAACGGCGTCAAGCTGGCGTACGAGGAATGCGAGACCGCCTACGACGCCGCCAAGGGCGTCGAATGCTACGACCGCCTGAAGGCCAAGGGCAGCGGCGCCTCGGGCTTCGACCCGCAGTCGACCGGCATCACCTTCGCGGTGACCGACAAGGCCTTCAACGACAAGGTCTCGATCGAGACCATGGGCTACGGCCTGTCGCAGTCGGTCGACGGCACGGTGTTCGAATGGAACTTCCCGCTGCTGGGCACCTACTGGACCGCCACCGACGTGATCCTGCAGGACATCGCCAAGAAGGAGAAGGGCAGCCTCAAGGGCAAGAAGATCGCGCTGGTCTACCACGACTCGCCCTACGGCAAGGAGCCGATCCTGCTGCTGCAGAAGCTGGCGGCGCAGGACGGCTTCGAGCTGGCGCTGTTCCCGGTCACGCCGCCCGGCGTCGAGCAGAAGTCGACCTGGCTGCAGATCCGCCAGCAGAAGCCCGACTACGTGCTGTTCTGGAGCGCCGGCGTGATGACGCCGGCCGGCATCCGCGAAGCCCAGGCCAGCGGCTTCCCGCGCGAGAAGATGTACTCGGTCTGGTGGGCCGGATCGGACCACGACGTGAAGGACATCGGCGCCGGCGCCAAGGGCTACAACACGGTCACGATCCACAACAGCGCCTCGCGCGACAAGGTGCACGACGACCTGAAGAAGCTCGTCTACGACAAGGGCCAGGGCACGGCCGCCAACGCCGACGAGATCGGCGTCATGGCGCACACCCGCGGCATGATGATCGCGATGCTGCAGGTGGAAGCCATCCGCGCCGCGCAGGAGAAGTTCGGCAAGGGCAAGACGCTGACGCCCGAGCAGGTGCGCTGGGGCTACGAGAACCTCGACCTCTCGGCCGACAAGCTCAAGGCGCTGGGCTTCGGCGAGATCATGCGGCCGATCAAGACCTCGTGCAGCAACCACATGGGCACCGACTGGGCGCGCATCGCGCAGTGGGACGGAGCCAAGTGGCAGGTGCAGCCCGACTGGTACCAGGCGCGCAAGGCCAACCTCGACCCGCTGGTCGCGGAGTACTCGGCCAAGTACGCGAAAGACAAGAACATCAAGCCGCGCTCCTGCAGCTGAACGGCCCGACGCAGCACGCCATGGTCAACGTATCCGCGCCCGCGCCGGCAGCCCCGCTGCTGGAAGTCAACGGCATCGAGGTCATCTACAACCACGTGATCCTGGTGCTGAAGGGCGTCTCGCTCACGGTGCCGGAGGGCGGCATCGTGGCGCTGCTGGGCGGCAACGGCGCCGGCAAGACGACCACGCTGCGCGCCGTGTCGAACCTGCTGGCGGGCGAGCGCGGCGCGGTGACCAAGGGCACGATCGAGCTGCGCGGCGAGCGCATCGAGGCCCTGTCGCCCGCGGCGCTGGTGAAGCGCGGCCTGATCCAGGTGATGGAGGGCCGCCACTGCTTCGCCCACCTGTCGATCGAGGACAACCTCATGACCGGCGCCTACACCCGCACCGACGGCAAGGCCGCGATCGCGCAGACGCTCGAGAAGGTCTACGCCTACTTCCCGCGCCTGAAGACCCGGCGCGGCTCGCAAGCCGCCTACACGTCAGGCGGCGAGCAGCAGATGTGCGCCATCGGCCGGGCGTTGATGGCCAACCCCAACATGGTGCTGCTCGACGAGCCCTCGATGGGGCTGGCGCCGCAGATCGTCGACGAGGTGTTCGGCATCGTGCGCGACCTGAACGAGAAGGAAGGCGTGACCTTCCTGCTGGCCGAGCAGAACACCAACATGGCGCTGCGCTACGCCGACTACGGCTACATCCTGGAGAACGGCCGCATCGTGATGGACGGCGAGGCGAAGAGCCTGCGCGAGAACGAGGACGTCAAGGAGTTCTACCTCGGCGTCGGCGGCGCCGACCGCAAGAGCTTCCGCGACGTGAAGAGCTACAAGCGACGCAAACGGTGGTTGGCATGACGGATTTCTACGATGCGCTCGAGGTCCGCGACCCGGCCGAGCGCGAGCGCGACCTGCTGGCGGCGCTGCCGAGGCAGGTCCTGCAGGCCCAGTCCGCGACCGCGGCCTTCGACCACATCCTCGACGGCGTGAAGCCGGCCGAGATCACGAGCCGCCCGGCGCTGGCGAAGCTGCCCGTCACGCGCAAGTCCGAACTGCTGGCGCTGCAGAAGGCGCGCCGCGCCAGCGACCCCTTCGGCGGCTTCTCGGCGCTGCGCTTCGGGCCCCGCATGCCGCGCGTCTTCGCGAGTCCCGGCACGATCTACGAGCCCGAAGGCGAGGCGAGCGACTATTGGCGCACGGCGCGCGCGCTGTTCGCGGCGGGCTTCCGCGGCGGCGAACTGGTGCACAACTGCTTCAGCTACCACATGACGCCGGCCGGATCGATCATGGACAGCGGCGCCCGCGCGCTCGGCTGCACCGTGTTCGCCGGCGGCACCGGCCAGACCGAGCAGCAGGTCGAGGCCATCGCCGAATTGCGGCCGGCGGGCTACATCGGCACGCCGAGCTTCCTCCGAATCCTGATCGAGAAGGCGGCCGAGAAGAACATTGCGCTCGCCTCGTTGACCAAGGCGCTGGTGTCGGGCGAAGCCTTTCCGCCCAGTCTGCGCGACTGGATGACCGAGCGCGGCGTGGCCGGCATGCAGTGCTACGCCACCGCGGACCTCGGGCTGATCGCCTACGAGACCTCGGCCCGCGAAGGCCTGGTGCTCGACGAGGGCGTGATCGTCGAGATCGTGCGCCCGGGCACCGGCGATCCGGTGCCCGAAGGCGAGGTCGGCGAGGTCGTCGTCACCACCTTCAATCCCGACTATCCGCTGGTCCGCTTCGGCACCGGCGACCTGTCGGCCGTGCTGCCCGGGCACTGTCCCACGGGCCGCACCAACACGCGCATCAGGGGCTGGCTCGGCCGCGCCGACCAGACCACCAAGGTGCGCGGCATGTTCGTGCATCCAAGCCAGGTGGCGGAGATAGCGCGGCGCTTTCCCGAGGTGCAGCGGGCGCGGCTGGTGGTCGAGGGCGAGATGGCCGACGACCGCATGACGCTCCGGCTCGAATGCCCGGCGGCGCCCGAGGGCCTGGCCGAGCGCGTCGCCGAGGCGATCCGCGACGTCACCAAGCTGCGCGGCGCGGTGGAGCTGGTGGCGCTCGGCAGCCTGCCCAACGATGGCAAGGTCATAGAAGACGCACGCAGCTATAAATAAGATGGAAGATGGCGGCCGCGAACAGGAGCTTTAGAGATGACCATCCATGACCTCTACCAACAGAAGCTGCAGCCGGCCGCCGAGGCCGTGCGCCAGGTGCGCGACGGTGACCTGATCATCGTGCCGACCGGGGTCGGCGAGCCGCCCGCGCTGCTCACCGCGCTGTCGGTGCAGCGGCGCGATTTCAGGGACGTGAAGGTGTCGCAGATCCTGGCGATGCGCAAGTACGCCTACATCGACCCCGAGACCACGCAGCACGTGCGCCACGTCGCCCTGTTCTTCGGCGGCGCGACCCGAGCCGGCGGACAAGAGGGCTGGATCGACTTCATCCCCAACTACTTCTCCGAGATCCCGGCGCAGATCGAGCGCGGCCAGATCCCGGCCGACGTGGTGTTCAGCATGGCCTCGCCGATGGACGCCCACGGCTATTTCGCGCTCAGCCTGGGGGCCGACTACACGATGGCGGCGGTGGCCCGGGCCCGCGCGGTGGTTCTCGAGGTGAACCCCAACGTGCCCTTCGCCAACGGCAACTGCCACGTGCATGTCTCGCAGGTCGCGGCCCTGGTCGAAAGCAGCGACCCGGTGCTCGAGGTCGGACTGCCGAAGATCGGCCCGGTGCAGCAGGCCATCGGCAAGCATGTCGCCGAGCTGATCGAGGACGGCTCGACCTTGCAGATCGGCTATGGCGGCATTCCCGACGCTGTCGTGATGCAGCTCACGGACAAGCGCGACCTGGGCATCCACACCGAGATGCTCGGCGACGGCATCCTGACCTTGATCGAGGCCGGCGTGGTCACCAACCGGCGCAAGAACTACCTGCCCGGCAAGACGGTCGCGACCTTCGCACTCGGCTCGAACAAGCTGTACCGCTTCATGGACCGCAACCCGGCGGTGGAGATCCACCCCGTCAACTTCACCAACGACCCGGCGCTGGCGGGCCTGAACGACAACCTGGTCGCGATCAACGCGACCCTGCAGATCGATCTGCTGGGCCAGTGCGGCTCGGAGAGCCTGGGCCATGCGCCCTTCTCGGGCACCGGCGGCCAGTCCGACTTCGTGCGCGCCGCCAACCGCTCGCGCGGCGGCAAGGCCTTCATCGTGCTGCCCTCCACCGCCAAGGGCGACACGATCTCGCGGATCGTGCCCTCGCTGTCGCCGGGCACGCATGTCAGCACCAGCAAGAACGACATCAACTACGTGGTCACCGAACACGGCGTGGCCCAGCTGCGCGGCAAGTCGGCCAAACAGCGGGCACAGGAACTGATCGCGATCGCGCACCCGGATTTCCGTGCCGAGCTGACCGAGCAGGCGAAGCGCGCGAAGCTGCTCTGACGACAGCGCGCCGGGTTCCGATCAGCCCTGGGCGGTCCGCCGGTCGCGCGCATCGAGCCCGCGCTCCCAGGCGCGCAGACCCCGGTTCCAGGCCCGCAGGCGCTCGTCCGGCGCCGTGGCGCCATGGCCGGATGACGATGCGATGAGCTGGTCGAGCAAGATCTCCTGGTCGGCGCTGAGCTGCTCGGGAAACACCGGCTGCACCGTGACCACCTGGTCGCCGCGCGCACCGCCGCGCCCCGTCGGATAGCCCTCGCCCTGCAGGCGATAGGTCAGCCGGTCGCGGCGCAAGGCCAGGGAGCGCAGGCCCGCGAGGGTGGGCAGCTGGACCGTCCGGTTGGCGATCCAGGCGAAGCCGTCGACCGGCATCTCGCAGCGCAGCGTGCCGTCCTCGTCGAGTTCGAAGAAGGGGTGGGCCAGCAGCTCGACGCGAAGCTCCAAGTCGGCCGGCGGCGGATTGGCACGCGCGCGCCGGCCGTCGACGTGCAGCAGGTCGCCATGACGCACCCCGGGCGGGATGCGGACCTTGACCTGGTAGGCGCGTGTCTGCGTGCCGGCGCCCTCGCAGTCCGGACAGCTTCGCTGGGCGATGCCGCCGCCGTGGCAGGCGACGCACTCGCTCATGCCGCCGGGCCAGCCGAAGAAGGAGCGCTTCGCCACCGCGCCCGAGCCGCCGCACTGGGCGCAGTTGCCGCCGAGCACCTGGTGGCCGGCCCCGTCGCAGGTGGCGCAGGCGTGTGTCATCTTGCCGCGCAGCGACTTGATGCTGCCGGCCGCCGCCTCCTCCAGCGTGAGCTTGACCTTGCGATGGATGGGCCGGCGCCGGGGTTCGGCGGCGTCCTCGGCAGGGGCCGGAGCGGGCTCGGCATCGTCGGCCGGCGCCGGGCGTGCGGGGAAGCCGGCATTGCGGATTTCCTCGAAGGCCTGGTTGATCCGCTGCATCCTGGCGACGGCGTCGGCGCTGCTGTTGCGGTCGGGGTGCCACTGCGACGCCAGGCGGCGCCAGGCGGCCTTGACCTCGCGCTCGGTGGCGTCGGAGGCCAGTCCCAGTTCGGCGAAAGCGTTGTCGGTGCCCATCGGCGCGAATTATCCACGAGCATGCGCGTGGACGGGCATGCTCCTTGCGGAAGCCAGAGCGAAAGAACCGATCCCATTCCCGCCGATGACCCATTCCTTCTTCCAGCCGCCCCGCGCTTCGCGCCATGCCCTGCGCAACCTGCGCGCCCCCCGCTGCCTGGTGCAGCCCGCGCTGCCGGGAGATATCGCCGATGACCTGGTCGCCATCGACCTGCTCATCGACGACGGCCGCATCGCCGCCATCGACCTGGCCGGCCGCATGCCCGCCGAATGGGGCCCCGACCTCGACGCCTCGATGGTGCTGCCGGGCCTGGTCGACTGCCACACGCACCTCGACAAGGGCCACATCTGGCCGCGCCAGGCCAATCCGACCGGCGACGGCGCGGGCGCCTCGGCGGCGACGCTGCGCGACCGGCAGGCGAACTGGAACGCCGAGGACGTGCGGCGGCGGATGGAGTTCGGCCTCGCCACCGCCTATGCCAAGGGCGTGGTGGCGATCAGCACGCACCTCGACTCGCTCGCGCCGCAAGCGTCGATCTCGTTTCCGGTGCTGCGCGAGGTGCGCGAGCGCTGGGCCGGGCGCATCGACCTCCAGGTGTCGTCGATCGCGCCGCTCGACATCTTCCTCACCGACGAGGGCCGCCGGCTGGCCGACATCGTGGCCGAGAGCGGCGGCAAGCTGGGCTGCGTGACCCGATCGGCGGCCTTTCCAGCCGAAACGATGCCGCCGGACCTCGACGAGGCGCTGGTGCGCGTGTTCACGCTGGCCGGCGAGCGGGGACTCGACCTCGACCTGCATGTCGACGAATCGACCGACCCGCGCGCACGGGCGCTGATCCGGGTCGCCCGCCATGCCGTGGCCCAGGGCTTCAAGGGCCGCATCCTGTGCGGCCACGTGACCTCGCTGGCCCTGCAGACCGACGAGTTCATCGAGGAGACCATCGCCGCCTGCCGCGACGCCGGCATCGACATCGTGAGCCTGCCGACCGTCAACATGTACCTGCAGGACCGCAGCCCAGGGGCGCGCACGCCGCGCTGGCGCGGTGTGACCGTGCTGCACGAGATGAAGGCGCGCGGGCTGCGCGTGGCGGTGGCCGGCGACAACTGCCGCGATCCCTTCCATGCCTACGGCGACCACGACATGCTCGACACCTTCACCCAGGCGGTGAAGATCCTGCACCTGGACCATCCGCTCAGCGACTGGATCCGCGCCGCGACCGAGACGCCGGCGGCCATCATGGGCATCGACCGCGGCGTGCTGAAGCCAGGGGCGCCCGCCGACCTTCTGGTGCTCAAGGCCCGCAACTATTCGGAGATGCTCTCGCGCACGCAGTTCGACCGCACCGTGCTGCGCGGCGGGCGGGCGATCGACACCACGCTGCCGGACTACCGGCTGCTGGATGATCTGATGCAGGTCTGAAGGACCGTCGAAAACGTGGGGTCAGGCCGGCGCCGGGCCGCCCCAAGTGCGCCTGCGGCCCCCTCGGGGGGCAGCGACCCACACGCAGTGGGGGAGCGTGGGGGCCACACTCAGCCAGCGATGTAGTGCTGCAGCTGCTCGATGATGAAGGTCTGCTCGGACATGATGCCCTTGACCAGGTCGCCGATCGAGATCAGGCCGACCAGCTTGCCGTCCTGCATCACCGGCAGGTGGCGGATCCGGCTCTGGGTCATCAGCGCCATGCAGTCCTCGGTGGTCTGGTCCGGCCGCACGTAGATCACGGCCGGCGTCATGACATCGCGCAGGGGCGTGTCCTTCGACGATCGCGCCAGCAGCACGACTTTGCGCGCGTAGTCTCGCTCGGTCATCATGCCGACGATCTTCTCGCCCTCCATGACGAGCAGCGCGCCGACGTTCTTCTCGGCCATCAGCGCAAGCGCTTCGTACACCGTTGCCGAAGGCTCGATCGAATACACGACCGAATCGCCCTTCGCCTTGAGGATTTCTGCCACAGTTTTCATGCGTTCTATTCTGCGCGGCGCGTGGGCCCTCCACAAGCGCAAGCCAACGGTGGCGACGAAGGGTTTCAGTGCCGTGCGAGCGCCGCTGCTGCGCCGCCGTGGTGCGCGACGCGCGCCGCTGAGTCGACGTCGCGACCTTTTCCAGCTTCGAGACCGGCGATTTGCACACTTTCGTGTCAATCAACGCGCCAGGTCGTTTTGGTGCGCGCCGAAGACTGGATTTGTCGCCCCTGTAACCGATCGACACAACAACATGAGAATTCGCTCGCAGCTTCAGCTTCGCGCAGCCGCGCCGCCGATGCCGTCGACCAGGAGCGGCAGCAGTTCCTCGGCCTTGCCGCGCAGCACCGCGGTCGCCGAATGGTCGAGCGCCAGCGGTTCGGCATTGAGGGTGATGAGCTGCCCGCCATTGGCGAGCGCCAACTGGGGCAGGTCCGCGGCCGGATAGACGACCGCGGTGCTGCCGACCAGCACGAAGACGTCGGACTCCTCCGCCGCCACCTGGGCATCGAGCAGCACGCCCTTGTTGAGCATCTCGCCGAACATCACGACGTCCGGCCGCGCCCGCCGGCCGCAGCGGATGCAGCGCTGAAACAGCCAGGGCCCGCGGCGGTTGCCGCAGTGGTCGCAGCGCCAGCGCTGCAGGGCGCCGTGAAGTTCGAGCACGTCGACGGCGCCGGCGCGGGTCAGCAGGCCGTCGACGTTCTGCGTCACCAGCCGCGTCGCCGGACGCAGCCGCTGCAACCGGGCCAGCGCGAGATGCGCCGGATTTGGCGCGGCCGCCTCGACCACGCGCAGGCGCTCGGCCCAGAATTTCGTGAACCCGGCCGGGTCGCGCGCCAGGTCCTCGGCGTGCGAGAAGCGCAGCGCGGCCTGGTTCATCCACAGGCCGTCGGCATCGCGGTAGGTCGGAATGCCCGAGGCCCTGGACAACCCCGCCCCGGAAAAGACCACGATGCGCCGGGCCGCGCGCAGCAGCTCGACGGCGAGATCGAGAGCGATGCCTTCGCTCATCCGGCCAGGATTCCGTTCATTGGCCGAGCCCCGCCAGGCAGACATACTTGATCTCCAGGAATTCGTCGAGCCCGTATCTGGAACCCTCGCGCCCCAGGCCCGACTGCTTGACGCCGCCGAACGGCGCCTCGGCGGTCGAGATCAGGCCGGTGTTGACGCCGACGATGCCGTATTCGAGCGCCTCGGCGACGCGCATGACGCGGCCGATGTCGCGGCTGTAGAAGTACGAGGCCAGTCCGAACTCGGTGGCGTTGGCCTGCGCGATCGCCTCGTCCTCGGCGTCGAAGGCGAAGATCGGCGCCAGCGGCCCGAAGGTTTCCTCGCGCGCCACCAGCATGTCGGCCGTGGCGCCGCCGATCACGGTCGGCTCGTAGAAGCGCCCGCCCAGCGCGTGGCGCTTGCCCCCGGCCAGCACCCGGCCACCCTTGGCCAGCGCGTCGGCGACATGCTCCTCGATCTTCGCCACCGCCTTGTCGTCGATCAGCGGCCCCTGCGTGACGCCCGCCTCGGTGCCCTCGCCGACCTTGAGCGCATTCACCTTCGCGACCAGCTTCTGCGTAAAGGCCTCGAGCACGCCGCGCTGGACGTAGATGCGGTTGGCGCAGACGCAGGTCTGGCCGGTGTTGCGGTACTTGGAGACCATGGCGCCCTCGACCGCCGCATCGATGTCGGCGTCGTCGAAGACGATGAAGGGCGCGTTGCCGCCGAGTTCGAGCGACAGCTTCTTGATCGTGTCGGCCGACTGCTTCATCAGCGTGCGGCCGACCTCGGTGGAGCCGGTGAAGGTGAGCTTGCGCACGATCGGGCTGCGCGTCATCTCGCCGCCGATCTTCGAGGCCGAGCCGGTCAGCACCGACAAGAGCCCCTTGGGCAGGCCCGCGCGATCGGCCAGCTCGGCGAAGGCCAGCGCCGAGAACGGCGTCTGGCTCGCCGGCTTGACCACCATCGCGCAGCCGGCCGCCAGCGCCGGGCCGGCCTTGCGGGTCAGCATGGCGGTCGGGAAGTTCCAGGGCGTGATCGCCGCCGTGACCCCGACCGGCTGCTTGAGCGCCAGGATGCGGCGGTCGGACTGCGGCGCCGGGATGGTGTCGCCGTAGACCCGGCGCGCCTCCTCGGCGAACCACTCGATGAACGAGGCCGCATAGGCGATCTCGCCCTTGCTCTCCGCCAGCGGCTTGCCCTGCTCGGTGGTCATGATGAGCGCCAGGTCGTCCTGGTTGGCGAGCATCAAGTCGTTGAGCTTGCGCAGGATGGCCGAGCGCTCCTTGGCCGGCCGCCTGGCCCAGGCGCGCTGGGCGACTTCGGCGGCCGCGATGGCGCGCACGGTCTCGGCGCTGCCGCACAGGGGCACGCTGCCGATCGGCTGGCCGCTGGCCGGATTGGCGACCGGGAGGGTCTCGCGGTCGTCCGCATCGGCCCATTCGCCGGCAATGAAGGCCTGCTGGCGCAGCAGGGTCGGGTCCTTGAGTTTCAGCATTGCGTCTCGCTCCATGGGTCTCGAAATACAGGAAGGCACGATACCCGCGACAGCGTCCCGGCGCCGGTCCGGGTCCGCAATTCCGGCCTTCGCTCCCAAACCTTGACCTGAACCAAGGACTTGGGGGAAAACAGCGATGGTCAGCTGCTGGTCAGACTATAAGATCGCTGCCTTTTCTACTCGGAGACCGCATGAAGACACTGCTCGCAATCACCGCGCTGGCCGCCCTCGCGGCAGGCGCGCACGCCCAGGACTTCCCGGGCAGCAAGCCCATCAGCATCGTGGTGCCTTTCGCCGCCGGTGGCCCGACCGACCGGGTCGCGCGCGACCTCGCGGAGGCCTTGCGCAAGCCCCTGGGCGGCGGCAGCATCGTGATCGACAACGTCCCCGGCGCCGGCAGCTCGATCGGCGCCGCCAAGGTGGCGCGCGCCAACCCGGACGGCTACACCCTGCTGCTCAACCACATCGGCATGTCGACGATTCCGACCCTGGTGCGCAACGTGCCGTTCAAGGTCGAGACCGATTTCGAATACCTCGGCATCGTCAACGACGTGCCGATGACCTTGATCGCCAAGCCCCAGATGGCGGCCAACAACTACAAGGAACTGAGCGCCTGGATCGCCGCCAACAAGGGCAAGATCAACCTCGGCAATGCCGGCATCGGCTCGGCCTCGCACCTGTGCGGCCTGCTCTACCAGACCGCCACGAAGACCGAGATGACCCCGGTGCCCTACAAGGGCACCGCACCCGCCATCACCGACCTGATCGGCGGCCAGATCGACCTGCTGTGCGACCAGACCACCAACACCTCGCCGCAGATCGAGGCCAAGAAGGTCAAGGCCTATGCCGTGACCACGTCCCAGCGCCTGACGACGCCGCTGCTGAAGAACCTGCCGACACTCCAGGAAGAGGGCCTGAAGGGCTTCGAGGTCACGATCTGGCACGGCTTCTACGCCCCGAAGGGCACGCCGCCGGCCATCACCAAGAAGCTCAACGACGCGCTCAAGGTGGCCCTGAAGGACCCCGAGTTCATCAAGAAGCAGGAAGGCCTGGGCGCGGTGGTCGCGACCGACGGCCGCATCGAGCCCGAAGGCCACAAGAAATTCGTGGCGGCCGAGATCGCCAAGTGGAGCCCGATCATCAAGGCGGCGGGCGTCTACGCGGACTGATCCCCGCCCCTGAAAGAAAGAGAAAGCCGCCGGAGCGAAAGCCCGGCGGCTTTTGTCATTGCGCGATCACTTCGGCCGGATGGCGGCGCTGGCGCGAAGGCACAATCGATCCATGAGCGTCCAGGCCCTGCGATCCACCTTCGGTCACAACTGCCATTGGTGCGGCCTGCCCATGGTTTTCGGCGAGCCCCGCAGCGACCCCGATTCCGCCACCATCGAGCACCTCAACGACGCCACCCTCGGCGGCGTCCGCAAGCAGCAGCACCGGCGACTCTCGCATGCGATCTGCAACCAGACCCGCAACGAATTCAAGCTCCAGGCCGAACGGCAGTTCCAGCGCTGGATCGAGGCGCGCCGGGCGGCCGCGGCCGGCGGCGACTGAGGCGCGCCGACGTCTCGCGTCAACCCTGGGCCGGCAGGCGCCGCGCCTCCGAGCTCGGATGCAGCGGACGCAGATACTCGTGCAGCGCCAGCGCGGCGGCCCCCACGGCGGGGGCCCACTGGCCGTAGCGCGCGGGCCGCACCACCGGCGCAGGCAGGCCGGCGCTGTCGGCGTAGCGTTGCACGGTCGCGATGGCGCCGCGCAGGAAGTCCGGATGCGCATCGCATGACTTGCCGCCGACCACGATCGCCCGCGGCTCGAAAGTGACCCACAGGTTCTGCAGCAGCACGCCCAGGTAGCCCGCGGCCCTGGCCGGCCCGTCCGCACTGCGGTCGAGCACCCGCGCCCCCAGGAAGACTTCGGCGCAGCCGTTGCGGCCGCAGGAGCAGCGCGGCCCGTCGATCTGCAGCACGGTGTGGCCGATCTCGCCGGCCATGCCGCCGGCGCCGGTGAACAGGCGGTCGTTGAGCACCACGCCGGCACCGACCCCGACGTCGCAGCTCACGAAGATCAGCGGGTCTTCGCCCTCGCCGTCCGAGAACTCGAACTCGCCGAGCACCCCGGCATCGGCGTCGTTCTGCAGCTGCACCGCGATGCCCGCCAGCCCTTCGCGCGCCAGGGCCTCGCCGAGCAGCGGCAGGAAGTCGAGGTTGCGCCAGCCGAGATTGGGCGCGAAGCGCACCATGCCCGTGGCGTCGTCGAGCGCCCCCGGCACGCCGACGCCGATGCCCGACAGCCGCAGGCCGGCGGCGACCAGGTGGGCGTGCGCCGCCGCCGCCATCCGCGCCACCTGCGCACACGCCACCCGCGGCGCGCGTTCGGCCAGCGGCTGCGAATCGGAATACAGCACCTCGCCCCGGAGCGAGACGCAGACCACGCGCACCGTCTCGACCGCGATCTCGACCCCGACCAGCGCGCGCACGCCGACGTTGATGGACAGCGGCGTCGACGGCCGCCCCAGTCCGTCGGCGACCGGCGTGCCGGCCTCGTCGAGCCAGCCGTCGTCGAGCAGCTCGCGCACCAGCAGGCTCACGGTCGACTTGGTGAGGCCGCTCTCGACCGCCAGGCGCGCGCGCGACAGGCCGGGCTGCGCCCGCAGCAGCCGCAGCAGCACGCTGCGGTTGATGCGCTTGACGAGCTGCTGGTCGCCCGTGGTCTTCATCCGGCGTGTTCGGCCTGCGGCTTTCCCTCGGGCCGCTTGCCCGCGATGATCATCCCGAGCACCTCGTCCTCGGTGACGTCGGCGGTGCGGTAGGTGCCGACCAGCCGGCCGTTCTTCATCACCGCCAGGCGGTCGCTGAGGCCGAACACGTCGGGCATGTCGTGGGTGATCAGGAAGATGCCCACGCCGTCGGCCTTGAGCTGCTTCACCAGCGCGCCGACCATCGCGGTCTCCTCGGGCCCGAGCGCCGCGCAGGGCTCGTCCATGATCAGGATGCGGGCGTTGAAGTACAGCGCCCGCGAGATCGCCACCACCTGCCGCTGGCCGCCCGACAGGCGCCGCACCGGCACCCGGATGTTGGTGAAGTTCTTGTTGAGGCGATGGAATACCTTGCGCGCCTGGCCTTCCATGAAATGGTCGTCGAGCGTGCGCCAGGGCGTGAGCTTCTCGCGGCCGAGGAACAGGTTGGCGACCGAGTCGAGGTTGTCGGCCAGCGCCAGGGTCTGGTAGATGGTCTCGATGCCCTGGGCCTGGGCTTCGGAGGGCGTGCGGATGTTGACCTTCTCGCCGGCGATCAGCGTGTCGCCGGAGTCGATCGGATAGGCGCCCGCCAGCATCTTCATCAAGGTCGACTTGCCGGCGCCGTTGTGGCCCAGCAGCGCGACCACTTCGCCGGGATAGAGGTTGACGCTGACGCCGTCGACCGCCTTCACGCCGCCGAAGGCCTTGCGGATCTCGCGCAGTTCGACCAGGGGTGGATTGGCGCTCATCTAGTTCTCTCCGAACTTCTTGCGGTACAGCACATCGAACACCACCGCCACGATCAGCACTTGGCCGATGATCACCATCCGCTTGCCGATCGGCACGTCGAGCAGCAGCATGCCGCTGTCGAGCGACTGCATGATCAGCGCCCCCAGGACCGAGCCGAAGATCGAGCCGCTGCCGCCGGCCAGCGCCGTGCCGCCGATCACGGCCGCCGCGATCACATAGAGCTCCATGCCGGTGCCGAGCGAATTGGTGCCGGCGTTGAGCCGCGCGATCGAGACGATCGCGGCGATCGTCACCAGCACCGCCAGCAGCGCGAACAGCATCAGCGTCACGCGCTTGACCGGGATGCCGACCAGCGCCGCCGCGTCCGGATTGCCGCCCATCGCGAACACGTAGCGCCCGAAGCGGGTGCGGTGCACGATGAACGACAGCACCACCGCCACCACCGCCCAGATCAGCACCGGGATCGGGATGCCCTGGGCCTCGGTCTTCGACGAGATCTGGTAGTTGTTCATGGTGGCGGCAAAGGCGAACACCACCGCCGCGGGCAGCGCGGCCAGCAGCAGGTCCAGCCACAAGGGCTCGACCGGCATCTCGTGGCGCTGCCGGGCGCTGCGCTTCTGCAGCATGCGCGCGAAGATCACGACCGCCACCAGCGCCGCCAGCCCCCAGGACGCCGTGGTGCCGATGCCGCCGTCGTAGCCGCCGCCCAGGCGCTGGAAGAATTCGTCGTTGACCGGCTGCGTCTTGCCGTCGGCCACCAGGAAGGCGGCGCCCCGGAACGACATCAGCCCGCCCAGCGTGACCACGAACGACGGCACGCCGAGCACCGCGGTCAGCCCGCCCTGGTAGAGCGACACCAGCAGCGCCACCGCCAGCCCGGCCAGGCTCGCCGCCGGCCAGGACCAGCCGGCCGAGTACTGCAGGTAGGCGACCAGCACGCCGACGAAGCCCATCACGGAGCCCACCGACAGGTCGATGTGGCGGGCCACGATGATCAGCACCATCACGGTCGAGACGATGCCGACCACCGCGGTCTGCTGCGCGATGTTGTAGAGGTTCTCGGGCGACAGGAAGACGCCGCCCGACAGGACGTGGAAGACGATCGCCATCACCACCAGCAGCACGCTCATGAGCAGCAGCCGGAGATCGACGCCGCTGCGGCGCCACAGACCGGGGGCGGAGCTCATGCGCTTACTTGCAGGCCGAAGGGGCCTTGTCGCCGCTGACACCCTTGCAGAGTTCGTCCTTCTTGATCCAGCCGGCCTTGACCACCACGTCGAGGTTGTCGCGCGTGATCGGCACCGGCGTCAGGAAGCGCGATGAGATCGCCACCTTCTTCTCGCCGCCGCTCCAGTCGGCCGCCTTGTCGGCCGGCTTGCCGGCGGCCAGCGCCACGGCCGCCGAGGCCGCCTCGCGTCCCAGTTCGCGCGAATCCTTCCACACCGACACGGTCTGGGTGCCGAGCGCGATCCGGTTGAGCGCCGCGAAGTCGGCGTCCTGGCCCGACACCGGGATGCCGCGGATGCCCTTGGCCGTGAGCGCCGCCACCGCGCCGCCCGCGGTGCCGTCGTTCGAGGCCACCACCGCATCGACCTTGTTGCCGGCCTTGGTGAGGATCTGCTCCATGTTCTTCTGCGCCACCTCGGGCTTCCAGCCGTCGGTGAATTCGTCGCCGACGATCTTGATGTCGCCCTTCTTGACCGCATCGGCGATCACCTCCTGCTGGCCGGCACGCAGGAAGTTGGCGTTCGGGTCGGTCGGCGAGCCCTTGATCATCACGTAGTTGCCCTTGGGCTGGAGCTTGTAGACCGCGCGCGCCTGCATCCGGCCGACCTCGGTGTTGTCGAAGGTGATGTAGAACACGCCGGGCGTCTCGATCAGCCGGTCGTAGGCCACCACCGGCACCTTCTGCTTCAGCGCCTTGTTGACCGCCGGCAGGATCGCGTCCTTGTCCATCGCGAGCACGATCAGCGCCTTGGCACCCTTCGACATCAGGCCCTCGATGTCGCCCAGCTGCTTCTCGGGCGAGCCGCCGGCGTCGGCGCTGATGTACTTGGCGCCGAGCTTCTCGAGCTGGGCCTTGATCGCGGCCTCATCGGTCTTCCAGCGCTCTTCCTGGAAATTGGACCAGCTCACGCCGACCACGGTCTGGGCGCAAGCGCCGAGCGCGGTCAGTCCGAGGGCCAGGGCGGTCAGTGTCGGGGCGAACTTCATGGTCGGGTCTCCAGGTTTGAATTAGTTTGAGCGACGAACTATGTCAGCAGGCCTGGGTATCGGCATTGGGACATTCCCTGCGGGTAAATGCGCTGCGCCTGATTAGTCACGATCGATACGATTTCGCGAAGAACACAAGCTGTGCATGAGCTGGAGACAAGATGGACCCTGAGATTTCAGCCCCAGAGCGCCTGGCGCTCTACCGCACGATGGTGCGCATCCGCACCTTCGAGAACGCCGCCGAGGCCGCCAGCCAGGGCGGCGTCAGCGCCTACGGCCAGGAGGCGGCGGGCGGCGCCAAGGTGCGCGGCCCGCTGCACCTGTCGACCGGCCAGGAGGCGGTGCCGGCCGGCGTCTGCGCCCATCTGAGCCGCGCCGACTACCTGACCTCGACCCATCGCGGCCACGGCCACACGCTGGCCAAGGGCGCCGACCTCGGCCGCATGATGGCCGAGCTCTTCGGCAAGGCGAGCGGCTTCAACGGCGGCAAGGGCGGCTCGATGCACATCGCCGACTTCTCGGTCGGCATGCTCGGCGCCAACGGCGTGGTGGCGGCCGGCCTGCCGATCGCGGTCGGCGCGGCCCATGCGCAGAAACTCCAGAAGAAGGACGCAATCACGGTCTGCTTCTTCGGCGACGGCGCGATCAACCGCGGCCCCTTCCTCGAGTCGCTGAACTGGGCCCGGGTCTACCAGCTGCCGGTGCTGTTCGTCTGCGAGGACAACCGCTGGAGCGCCACCACCGCCAGCGGCCCGATGACCGCGGGCGACGGCGCCTCGGCCCGCGCCGAGTCCATGGACATCGCCGCCACCCAGGTCGACGGCAACGAGGTGTTCGAGGTCCACGCGGCGGCCCGCCGCCTGGTCGCCGAGGTGCGCGCCGGCCGCGGACCGCGCCTGCTGCACGCCCTGACCTACCGGGTCAAGGGCCATGTCTCGGTCGATCCGGCCGCCTACCGCGACCCGGCCGAACTGGCCGCGGCGCTCGAGACCGACCCGATCGCACGGGCCCGCGCCCGGCTGGCCGCCAGCGGCGTCGCCGCCGCAGCGCTGGCCGCGATCGAGAACGAAGCCCATGCCGAGGTCGAGGCCGCGCTCGCCGCCGCCGACGCCGCACCGTGGCCCGAGGCCGGCGCGGCTTTCACCGACGTGCAGACCACCGGAGCCGGCCAATGGACATGACCCACGAACCGGCCGCCGCCGTGCTTCAGCTCGGCTATGCCGAAGCCGCCGTGCTGGCGGTCCAGCGCGAAATGGAAGCCGACCCGCGCGTGGTGGTGCTCGGCGAGGACGTCGGCCGCGGCGGCATCTTCGGCCAGTACAAGGGCCTGCAGCAGCGCTTCGGCGCCGAGCGCGTGATCGACACGCCGATCTCCGAGGCCGCGATCATGGGCGCCGGCGTCGGCATGGCGCTGGCCGGGCTGCGCCCGGTGGTCGAGATGCGGGTGGTCGACTTCGCGCTCTGCGGCATGGACGAGCTGGTCAACCAGGCCGCCAAGAACCGCTTCATGTTCGGCGGCCAGGGCCGCGTGCCGTTGGTCGCGCGCATGCCCGGCGGCATCTGGGACGCGTCGGCGGCGCAGCATTCGCAATCGCTCGAGGCCTGGTTCGCGCACCTGCCCGGCGTGGTGGTGGTCTGCCCGTCGACGCCGCAGGACAACTATTCGCTGCTGCGCGCGGCGCTGCAATGCGGCGATCCGGTGGTCTACATCGAACACAAGACGCTCTGGGGCGCACGCGGGCCGGTCGACGAAAGCCTGCCCGTGGCGCTCGGCAAGGCGGCCCGGCGGCGCCGCGGCGATGCCCTGACCCTGGTCAGCTGGGGCCGGCAAATGCAGGTCTGCGACGCCGCCTGCGACACGCTGGCGGCCGAGGGCATCGACGTCGACCTGATCGACCTGCGCACCTTGTGGCCCTGGGACCGCGAGGCCGTGCTGGCCTCCTGCGGCCGCACCGGCCGGCTGCTGGTGGCCCACGAGGCGGTGCAGGCGGCGGGCTTCGGCGCCGAGATCGCCGCCAGCGCGGCCGAGGCGACCGGCTGCCGGGTGGCGCGGCTCGGCGCGCCGCGCATCCCGGTGGGGTACGCGCCGGTGCTGGAAGCCCAGTCACGGGTCGGTGCCGGGCAGATCGCGAGCGCCGCACGGAAACTGCTCGGATGAACCACGACGACCCCGCATCGACCGTGGAAGACACGGTCTTCCTCAAGCTGGTGCGGGTCGTCAACCTGACGGCGCGGCCGTTCCAGCAGCGGGTCGGACGGCTGCACCAGCTGACGCTCAACGAGTGGCGCACGATGGCGCTGCTGGGCGCCCGCCCCGGCCTCACCGCCACCCAGCTCACCGACCTCACCGGGCTCGACAAGATGGCGGTGAGCCGCGCCCTCGCGGGCCTACAGCGGGCCGGCCGGCTGCATCGCCACGAAGACCCGACGGACCAGCGCCGCAGCCGGCTCTACCTGAGCAGCGCCGGCAAGGCCGTGCACGCGGCGGTGGCGGTGCAGGCGCGCGAGCGCGAGGCCGAACTGTTCGCCGGCGTCGCGGCCCCCGAGCTGCAGCAGCTCAACGCCACGCTCGACAAGCTGATCGCCTCGGTGGCCTGCTGCAGCGCCAGTGCGGCGCCCGGGGTTTCCACCCGCGACGCCGAGGCGGCTTAGCCGGTAAAACAGGCCCATGACCTTCTCTCCTTCTCATTCGCGCCGCGGCGCCCTGGCGCTGGCCGCGAGCGCCGCGCTCGCCCTCCTGGCCGGGCCCGCCGCAGCCCAGTCCACCTGGCCGACCAAGCCGGTGCGCATCGTCGTGCCCTTTGCCCCCGGCGGCACCACCGACATCCTGGCGCGCGCCGTCGCGCCCGAGTTGTCGAGGGCCTTCGGCCAGCAGTTCATCGTCGACAACCGCGCCGGCGCCGGCGGCAACGTGGGCGCCGAGATCGTCGCCCGGGCCCCGAACGACGGCTACACGCTGCTCATGGGCACGGTCGGCACCCACGGCATCAACCGGGCGCTCTACCCCAAGCTGCCCTACGACCCGATCAAGGACTTCGTGCCGATCACGCTGGTCGCTGCGGTGCCGAACGTGATGGAAATGAACGTCGACAAGGCGAAGGCCCTGAACATCAACAACGTGGCCGACTTCGTCAAGTACGCCAAGGCCAACCCCGGCAAGCTCAACATGGCGTCGAGCGGCAGCGGCACCTCGATCCACCTGGCGGGCGAGTTGTTCAAGAGCATGACCGGCAGCTACATGACCCACATCCCGTACCGCGGCTCGGGTCCGGCGCTGATGGACATGGTCGGCGGCAACGCCGACGTGATGTTCGACAACCTGCCCTCCTCGATGCAGCAGATCAAGGGCGGCAAGCTCAAGGCGCTGGCCGTGACCAGCGCCCAGCGCTCGCCGGCCCTGCCCGACGTGCCCACCGTCGAGGAAGCCGGCGGCCCCGCGCTCAAGGGCTACGAGGCCAGCTCCTGGTTCGGCCTGCTGGCGCCGGCCGGCACGCCGCCGGACATCGTCAACCGCGTCCAGCAGGAAGTGGCCAAGGCGCTGAACTCCCCGGCCGTCAAAGAAAAGCTGGTCGCCCAGGGCGCGATCCCGAGCGGCAATTCACCGGCCGATTTCGCCAAGCTGATCGACGCCGAGCACGTCAAGTGGGCGAAGGTCGTCAAGGCCTCCGGGGCGAAAGTGGACTGACCCCCAGGCGAGCTAAACCTCCCAGATCACGTCTTTTCCGTCAGCGAGGGAGTCCTTGAGCATGTGAAGCAGGGGCGTCGCCCGCTGGCGCAGGCCGACGTGCTGCTTTTCGGCCTCGTTGTCGTGCCCTTCCACCGCGTAGGCGTCGGCGTTGTGGAGGTTTTCGCCTTCGCGCGCCATGGCGGCCTCGAGTGCCGCGATGGCGGCCGGCATCTGGTCGGTCGTGATCACGCCCTTCGGGGCCGGCGCCCGGCCGATGATCTCGAACAACTGACGCGCGTTCACCTCGAGCATCACGAAGGGGGGCGTGGCCCGCGATTGGAATCGATACAGCATGGAGCCTCTCTTTACTTGTTGTAGATGTAGTCGCGGGTGAAAGGGTACTCCGATTGCGCGCCGCGCAGCGACCGCGCGTCGACCTGGCCGTCGGGCCTGGTCGACAGCATCTGGTGCAGCGAGATCCAGCCCTGCTCGAAGCTCATCGCCGAACCGGCCAGGTAGAGCCGGTAGGCGCGCAGGATCCGCTCGGCATTCTCGGCCTGGCGGCCGCCGCTCTTCTGCAGCACCTGGCGCGCCTCGTCGAGCCGGCCCTCCAGCGTGTCGGACCAGGCCCACAGCGTGCGCGCGTAGTGCGGCCGCAGGTTCTCGGTGTCGACCATCTCGAGCCCAGCCGCCGCGGTCTCGCGCAGCACGTGGGTCACGTGCAGCAGTTCGCCGCCCGGGAAGATGTACTTCTCGATGAAGTCGCCCATGCCGGCGCCGAGCTGCTGGTAGTCGAGCTGGCCCGAGGTGATGCCGTGGTTCATCACCAGCCCGCCGGGCGCCAGCAGCGCATGCAGCTTGCGGAAATAGGTCCCCATGTTGGCGCTGCCCACATGCTCGAACATGCCCACCGAGGAGATCTTGTCGAAGGGCTGGGCGACGTCAAGCTGCCGGTAGTCGCGCAGCTCGACCCGAACCCGGCCCCCCAGCCCCTTCTCGTCGATCAGGCGCTGCACATGGGCGTGCTGGTTCTTCGACAGCGTGATGCCGGTGGCATCCACCCCGTAGTGCTCGGCCGCCCACATGAGCAGCGCGCCCCAGCCCGAGCCGATGTCCAGGTAGCGCTCGCCCGGCCTCAGCATCAGCTTGCGGCAGATGTGGTCGAGCTTGGCCTCCTGGGCCTGGGCCAGCGTCATGTCCGTGTCACGGAAGTAGGCGCACGAATAGACCCGCCGCGGATCGAGCCACAGGGCGTAGAAATCGTCCGAGACGTCGTAGTGGAATTCGATCTGGGCCGCGTCCTTGCCCAGCGAATGCGAGCCGCGCGACTTGGCGCGGCGCTGCAGGCGGCTCCACCACCCGGTGTTGGTCTCGGCCGGATTGCCGGGCAGCAGCCCGACCGCGGCATCGATCAGGTCGCGCATGGCGCCCTCGATCTGGACCCGGCCCTCCACATAGGCCTCGCCGATGGCGCCGATCTGGCGGCGCCCCAGCTTGGCCAGTTCGGACCAGTCCTTGAAGGCCAGGGTGACCCGGGCGCCGGCCTGGGCGACCTGCCGGCCATCGGGGAGCTGCAGCGCGATGGGAACGGACAGCGAGGAAAGCTGGGACTCGATCTTCGGGATCAGGCTTTGCATACAGAACATTCTTGCCAGTGGAAACGGCCTCGTCAACCGCAGGGGCATGGAACTTCGGGCTTCCCATGGTTGACACGAGATCGTTTATGTCTAAACTATTTATCCATGAATAGCTTTACCCCGAATCTTCGCCGCGTGCTGTGCATCGGCGGTGGCCCCGCAGGGCTCTACTTCGCGCTGCTGATGAAGGCCCGCCAGCCTTCTCTGGAGATCACGGTGATCGAGCGAAACCGCCCGTTCGACACCTTCGGCTGGGGCGTGGTGCTGAGCGACCAGACGCTGGCCAACCTGGCCGCGGCCGACGCGCCGACCGCCACGCTGATCGGTAACGAGTTCCATCACTGGGATGACATCCAGGTCTTCTTCAAGGGCCGGCAGGTGCGCTCGGGCGGCCACGGCTTCTGCGGCATCGGCCGCAAGCGGCTGCTCAACATCCTGCAGGAGCGCTGCCTCGAGCTCGGCGTCAACCTGGTGTTCGAGACCGACGCCACCGACGACCAGGCCCTGGCGGCGCAATACAAGGCCGACCTCGTGATCGCCAGCGACGGGCTCAACAGCCGCATCCGCCAGCGCTACGCCGAGGTCTACCAGCCCGACATCGACCTGCGCAAGTGCCGCTTCGTCTGGCTCGGCACCCACCAGACCTTCGACGCCTTCACCTTCGCCTTCGAACAGACCGAGCACGGCTGGTTCCAGGCCCACGCCTACCAGTTCGACGACAAGACCTCGACCTTCATCGTCGAGACGCCCGAGGCGGTCTGGCAGGCCCACGGGCTCGACAAGATGGAGCAGCCCGAGGCCATCGCCTTCTGCGAGAAGCTGTTCGCCAAGTACCTGGGCGGCCACGCGCTGATCAGCAACGCCACCCACCTGCGCGGCTCGGCCAACTGGATCCGCTTCCCGCGCGTGGTCTGCAACCACTGGACGCACCGGATCGAGGTCGACGGCCGGACGGTGCCGGTGGTGCTGATGGGCGACGCCGCCCACACCGCGCACTTCTCGATCGGCTCCGGCACCAAGCTGGCGCTCGAAGACGCGATCGACCTCGCCAACGAGTTCGAAACCGGCGGCGACATCGACCCGGTGCTCGAAGCCTACGAGGCCCGCCGCAGCGTCGAGGTACTCAAGATCCAGAACGCGGCGCGCAACTCCACCGAATGGTTCGAGAACGTGCCGCGCTACACCGGCATGGAGATCGAGCAGTTCGCCTATTCGCTGCTCACGCGCTCGCAGCGCATCAGCCACGAAAACCTGCGGCTGCGCGACACGCAGTGGCTGGGCGGCTACGAGCAGTGGCTGTCGGGCGGCAAGCCGATCGCACCGATGCTGATGCCGCTCAAGGTGCGCGGCCTCGAGCTCAAGAACCGCATCGTCGTCTCGCCCATGGCCACCTACAGCGCGGTCGACGGCGTGCCGCAGGACTTCCTGCTGGTGCACCTGGGCGCCCGTGCGCTCGGCGGCGCCGCGATGGTGATGGTCGAGATGACCAGCCCGACGCCCGAAGGCCGCATCACGCCCGGCTGCACCGGGCTCTACAACGACGCCCAGCAGGCGGCCTTCCAGCGCATCGTCGACTTCGTCCATGCGCAGTCGAGCGCCAAGATCGGCATGCAGCTCGGCCACAGCGGTCCCAAGGGCTCGACCCAGCTCGGCTGGGAAGTCACCGACGAGCCGCTCGCCTCCGGCAACTGGCCGCTGCTGTCGGCCAGCGCGCTGGCCTACGGCGAGCAGAACCAGCTGCCGGCCGCGATGACCCGCGAGCAGATGGACCAGATGCGCGACCAGTTCGTTGCCTCCACCCGCCGCGCCGCCGAGATCGGCTTCGACTGGCTCGAACTGCACTGCGCCCACGGCTACCTGCTGTCGGCCTTCCTGAGCCCGCTGACCAATTTGCGCACTGACGACTACGGCGGCAGCCTCGAGAACCGCCTGCGCTACCCGCTCGAGGTGTTCCGCGCCATGCGCGCCGCCTGGCCGGCCGAGCGCCCGATGAGCGTGCGCATCTCGGCCCACGACTGGGCGCCGGGCGGCAACACCGACGCCGACGCGGTGGCCATGGCGCGCGCCTTCAAGGAAGCCGGCGCCGACTTCATCGACGTCTCCTCGGGCCAGACCACCCGGGCCGCCAAGCCGGTGTATGGCCGCATGTACCAGACGCCTTTCGCCGATCGGATCCGCAACGAAGTCGGCATCTCGACCATCGCGGTCGGCGCCATCACCGACGCCGACCAGGCCAACAGCATCATCGCGGCCGGCCGTGCCGACCTCTGCGCGATCGCCCGGCCGCACCTGGCCGATCCGGCCTGGACCTTGCACGAGGCCGCCAAGCTGCAGAGCCGCGAGGTCGCCTGGCCGAAGCAGTACCTGAGCGGGCGCGACCAGATGTACCGCGAGATCGCCAAGCAGCAGCAGCTGGCGGCGGCGCTGGCGGCCGCTCCGCGCGCGGCCGAAGAGGAACAGTGATGGACCTCGAAGCACGCGCCCACAGCGAGCACCCGGACGAGCTCCGGCTCTGGCTGCGCCTGCTGACCTGCACTCAGCTGATCGAGAAGCAGGTGCGCAACGAGCTGCGCGAGCAGTTCGCCACCACGCTGCCGCGCTTCGACCTGATGTCGCAGCTCGAACGCGCGCCCGAGGGGCTCAAGATGAACGAGCTGTCGCGCCGCATGATGGTCACGGGCGGCAACGTCACCGGCATCACCGACCAGCTGGTCACCGAAGGCCTCGTCGAGCGCGTCGATGTCGCGGGCGACCGCCGGGCCTGGCGGGTGCGCCTCACGGCGCGCGGCCGCAAGCTCTTCAACGACATGGCGCAACAGCACGAGGCCTGGATCTGCGACGCCTTCGCGTCGCTGAGCCCGAAAGAAATCAACCAGCTCCACAAGCTGCTCGGCAAGGTCAAGCAGCACTCGCATCAACAAATGGCGGAGGCCCTATGAAGCACTACATCGGCGCGGCAAGTCCCATGCGCGCACAGTTCGAACCCAAGGCCGGCTACCAGGCCGAGCATTTCTCGTGGGCCTTCGAGGCCGGCGTCGGCACCATCACGCTGAACCGCCCCGAGCGCAAGAACCCGCTCACCTTCGACTCCTACGGCGAGCTGCGCGACCTGTTCCGGGCCCTGAACTACGCCACCGACGTCAAGGCGATCGTCGTCACGGGCGCCGGCGGCAATTTCTGCTCGGGCGGCGACGTCCACGAGATCATCGGCCCGCTGACCCGCATGACGATGCCCGAGCTGCTCGAGTTCACCCGCATGACCGGCGACCTCGTGAAGGCGATCCGCCACTGCCCGCAGCCGATCGTCGGCGCCATCGACGGCGTCTGCGCCGGCGCCGGCGCCATGATCGCGCTGGCCTGCGACCTGCGCTACGGCTCGCCCGCGACCAAGACCGCCTTCCTGTTCACGCGGGTCGGCCTGGCCGGCGCCGACATGGGCGCCTGCGCCCTGCTGCCGCGTGTGATCGGCCAGGGCCGCGCCTCCGAGCTGCTGTTCACCGGCCGCGCGATGACCGCGCAGGAGGGCCAGGCCTGGGGCTTCTTCAACGCCCTGCACGACAGCGACGCCCTGCTCGCCGCCGCCACCGCGGTCGCCCGCGACCTGGCCGAAGGCCCGAGCTTCGCCCACGGCATGACCAAGACCATGCTGTCGCAGGAATGGTCGATGACCATCGACCAGGCGATCGAATCCGAAGCCCAGGCCCAGGCGATCTGCATGCAGACTGAAGACTTCAAGCGTGCCTACGAGGCCTTCTCGGCCAAGCGCAAGCCCGCCTTCCAGGGAGACTGACCGCATGGCCGCATCCGCTGTAGATCCTTCGACGGCGCATCTCGCGCTGCCCTTCTTCGACGAGGCGCACCGCGCCCTCGCCCGCGAGCTGCTGCCCTGGGCCGCGGCCCAGGCGGTGGACGAGCGCGACGATCGCGCCGCCTGCCGCGACTGGGTGCGCCGGCTCGGCGACGGCGGCTGGCTGCGCTACTGCGTGCCCGCCGCCTCGGGCGGCGCGCTCGAGCGCCTCGACTCGCGCGCCCTGGTGCTGCTGCGCGAGACGCTGGCCTTCCACTCGCCGCTGGCCGATTTCGCCTTCGCGATGCAGGGGCTGGGCAGCGGCGCCATCACGCTCGCCGGCAGCGCCGCGCAGCAGGCCGGCTACCTGGAGCCGGTCGGGCGCGGCGACAAGATCGCCGCCTTCGCGCTCAGCGAGCCCGAGGCCGGCTCCGACGTCGGCGCGATGGCGATGCGCGCCGAGCCGACGGCCGACGGCTGGCGCCTCACGGGCGAGAAGACCTGGATCAGCAACGGCGGGATCGCCGACTTCTACTGCGTCTTCGCCAAGACCGATCCGGCCGCCGGCTCGCGCGGCATCACCGCCTTCATCGTCGACGCCAGCACGCCCGGTCTCGACACCTCGGCCCACATCGAGGTGATGGCGCCGCATCCGCTGGCAACCCTGCGCTTCGACGGCTGCACGGTGCCGCGCACGGCCCAGCTCGGCGAGCTCAACGGCGGCTTCAAGCTGGCGATGCGCACGCTCGACATCTTCCGCGCCTCGGTGGCGGGTGCGGCGCTCGGCATGGCGCGGCGAGCCCTCGCCGAAGCCATCCAGCACGCCCAGAAGCGCAAGATGTTCGGCCAGACCCTGGCCGACTTCCAGCTCACCCAAGCCAAGCTCGGCGAGATGGCGGCGCTGATCGACAGCGCCGCGCTGCTGACCTACCGCGCAGCCTGGATGCGCGACGACAGCGAGCGCCGCGGCGCACCCGCCGTCGGCGACCTGACTGCCGCCGCCGCGATGGCCAAGATGTGCGCCACCGAGAACGCCAGCCGCGTGATCGACATGGCGCTGCAGATGCACGGCGGCCTCGGCGTCAAGGTCGGAACCAAGGTCGAGAGCCTCTACCGCGACATCCGTTCGCTGCGCATCTACGAGGGCGCGACCGAAGTCCAGCAACTGATCATCGGCAAGGCCGTCTTGAGGCAAAAATGACCTACAGCGCGCAGACCGACCGTTTCGTGCATGACCGCCTGCCGCCGGCCGATCAATTGCCGATCTTCCGCTACGACCTGCCCGAGCTGCAGTTGCCCGACCGGCTGAACCTGGTCGAGGAACTGCTCGACAAGGCGCTCGACCGGGGCTTCGGCGACCGGCCGATGCTGCGCTCCCCGGGGCGCACCCTCAGCTATGCCGAGTCGGCGCTCGAGGTCAACCGGATCGCCCAGGTGCTGACCGATGACCTCGGTCTGGTGCCGGGCAACCGGGTGCTGCTGCGCGGCGGCAATTCGATCTCGATGGCGCTGGCGTGGCTGGCCGTGGTCAAGGCCGGCATGGTCGCGGTCGCAACCATGCCGCTCCTGCGCGCCAAGGAACTCGGCGAGATCATCGACAAGGCGCAGCCCACCGTCGCGCTGTGCGAGGGCAAGCTGCTCGACGAGCTGGAGGCCGCGCAGCGTGCGCATCCCGTGCTGCGCACCATCGTCGCCTTCAACCGGCTCGACGCACCCGACTCGCTGACCACCCGCGCGGCGGCCAAGAGCGGCGTCTTCCCGGCCTGTCCGACGGCGGCCGACGACATCGCCCTGCTGGCCTTCACCTCGGGCACCACCGGCAAGCCCAAGGCCCCGGTCACGACGCACCGCGACGTGCTGGCGATGTGCCAGACCTGGCCGCGCCACGTACTCAAGGCACGCAGCGACGACATCGTGATCGGCTCGCCGCCGCTGGCCTTCACCTTCGGGCTCGGCGGCCTGCTGGTGTTTCCGATGTGGGCCGGCGCCTCGGTGTACTTTCACGACAAGGGCTACACGCCCCAGAGCATGGTCGAGGTGATCCGCGCGATCGGCGCCACCATCTGCTACACGGCGCCCACTTTCTATCGCCAGATGGCCGCCTTCGCCAAGGCCGCGGGCGTGCCCAGCCTGCGGATCAGCGTGAGCGCCGGCGAGGCCCTGCCCGACGCCACCCGCCAGCAATGGAAGGAGGCCACCGGCCTCGAGATGGTCGACGGCATCGGCGGCACCGAGGTCTTCCACATCTACATCTCGGCCGCCGGCGACGAGGTCCGGCGCGGCGCGGTCGGCAAGGCGGTGCCGGGCTTCACGGCCCGGATCGTCGACGACGAAGGGCGCGAGGTACCGCGCGGCACGGTCGGCAAGCTGGCCATCATCGGGCCGGTCGGCTGCCGCTACCTCGACGACCCGCGCCAGGCGGACTACGTGCGCGACGGCTGGAACTACCCCGGCGACGCCTTCGTCGAAGACGAGGACGGCTATTTCTTCTACCAGTCGCGCGCCGACGACATGATCGTCACCGCCGGCTACAACGTCGGCGGCCCGGAAGTCGAAGATGCGCTGCTCAAGCATCCGGCTGTGGCCGAGTGCGGCGTGATCGGCAAGCCCGACGACGAGCGCGGCATGATCGTCAAGGCGTTCTGCGTGCTGAAGCCCGGACACACGGGCGACGCCGCACTGACCAAGGCGCTGCAGGAGCACGTCAAGGCCACCATCGCACCGTACAAATACCCGCGAGAAATCACCTTCGTGGCCAACCTGCCGCGCACCGAGACCGGAAAACTCCAGAGATTCAAATTGAGGCAAATGACATGATCAAGCACCTTCAACCTCCAGGCTGGCTGCCCCCCAAGGGCTATGCGAACGGCATCGCCGCGCGCGGCACGCAAATATTCGTCGGCGGCCAGATCGGCTGGAATTCGCAGCAGCAATTCGAGACCGATGATTTCATCGCGCAGACGGGCCAGGCGCTGCGCAATATCGTCGAGGTGTTGCGCGAAGCCGGCGCAGGTCCGGAGCACATGGTGCGCATGACCTGGTACATCACCGACCGCGACGAGTACAACAGCCGCCTCGGCGAGTTGGGGCCGGTCTACCGCGAGGCCGTGGGCCGCAATTTCCCGGCGATGACCTGCGTCCAGGTGGCCAAGCTGGTCGAGGCGCGGGCCAAGGTCGAGATCGAGGTCACGGCGGTCATCCCGGACTGACTCCGGGGGCGACACCTGCGGGCCGACGGAGCCGGTTCGCGGTGTTTCACGAAGGCCCCGCGGCATCGCAGGGCCGTGAATTCCAAAAACCCAAAAACAAAAAAGCCCACTTGAAAGTGGGCTTTTTTGCTTCGTCGACAACCTTTTTGGGGCTATCGGGAATTTGGTTGCGCGAGCAAGATTTGAACTTGCGACCTTTGGGTTATGAGCCCAACGAGCTACCAGGCTGCTCCATCGCGCGGCAAGATTGAATTATATACTATTCTGCGGCGTTTTGCGAGTCGTCCGAAGATTCTGTCACTTCGGGACGATCGACCAGTTCGACCAGGGCCATGGGCGCGTTGTCGCCGACGCGGAAACCCATTTTCAGGATGCGCGTGTAGCCGCCGGGACGTGCCTGGTAGCGGGGGCCGAGCTCGCCGAACAGCTTGACGACCATGTCGCGGTCGCGCAGGCGGTCGAAGGCGAGGCGCTTGTTGGCGACCGTCGGCTTCTTGGCCAGTGTGATCATCGGTTCGATGACGCGGCGCAGTTCCTTGGCCTTGGGGAGCGTGGTCTTGATGGCCTCATGCTCGATGAGCGAGTTCATCATGTTCTGCAGCATCGCGAGGCGGTGCGAGCTGGTGCGGTTGAGTTTGCGGAGTCCGTGACCGTGACGCATGGTGTGTTTTCCTTTACCTTTTAAATTCGTCCAGCCGTATCAGGTACTGAACGTTCACCTAAATCAGAAGTTCAAGGCCTCCGAAGGAGGCCTTGTTATCCTCAATTATCTCTTATCGAGACCGGCCGGCGGCCAGCTCTCGAGCTTCATGCCCAAGGTGAGGCCGCGCGAGGCGAGCACTTCCTTGATTTCGTTGAGCGACTTGCGACCCAGGTTCGGGGTCTTGAGCAGCTCGTTCTCGGTGCGCTGGATCAGGTCACCGATGTAGTAGATGTTCTCGGCCTTCAGGCAGTTGGCCGAACGCACCGTGAGTTCGAGCTCGTCGACCGGGCGCAGCAGGATCGGGTCGAACTGCTGGGCGCTGCGCGGTGCCGGCGCATCGAACGCAGCGAGTTCGCCGCCTTCGAGCTGGGCGAACACAGCCAGTTGTTCCACCAGGATCTTGGCCGAGGCGCGAACTGCGTCTTCAGCGGTGATCGCACCGTTGGTCTCGATTTCGACCAGCAGCTTGTCGAGGTCGGTGCGCTGTTCGACACGGGCGCTTTCGACCGTGTAGCTCACGCGCTTGACCGGCGAGAACGAAGCGTCCAGCACGATCCGGCCGATCGACTTGGTCGGCTCGTCGGCATAGCGGCGCATCGTGCCGGGCACGTAGCCGCGGCCCTTCTCGACCTTGATCTGCATGTCGAGCTTGCCGCCTTGCGACAGGTGGGCGATCACGTGGTCCGGGTTGATGATCTCGACGTCGTGCGGCGTCTGGATGTCCGAAGCGGTGACCGGGCCTTCGCCGTCCTTGCGCAGGCTCAGCGTGACTTCATCGCGGTTGTGGAGCTTGAACACCACGCCCTTGAGGTTCAACAGGATGTTGACGACGTCTTCCTGCACGCCATCGATCGACGAGTACTCGTGCAGCACGCCGGCGATCGTGACTTCGGTGGCCGAGTAGCCGACCATCGACGACAGCAGGACGCGACGCAGTGCATTGCCGAGCGTGTGGCCGTAGCCGCGCTCGAACGGCTCGAGCGTGACCTTCGCCTTGTTGGGCGCGAGTTGCTCGACCTGGATGGTCTTGGGTTTCAGCAGGGTTGTTTGCATGCAGACTTCCTCTCAATACCCCCGGCTCGTTACACCGGTAAGGCTGGTGAAGCGCCCGCGGGGCGCAGCCCCGGCGGGAACAAAAATGACAAGGACGAGGCGCGAAGCGCCTCGTTATCCTCTGTTTAGCGCGAGTAGAGTTCGACGATCAGCGATTCGTTGATGTCGGCAGCGAATTCGTCGCGATCGGGGACCTTCTTGAAGGTGCCTTCCGCCTTGTCGGCGTTGACATCGACCCACGCCGGCATGCCCACCTGGGCGGCCAGCTGCAGCGCTTCGGCCACGCGGGTCTGCTTCTTCGACTTGTCGCGGACGGCGATCACGTCGCCGGTCTTGACCAGGTACGACGGGATGTTGACCGACTGGCCGTTCACCGTGATCGCCTTGTGCGACACCAGCTGGCGTGCTTCGGCGCGCGTCGAGCCGAAGCCCATGCGGTAGACCACGTTGTCCAGGCGCGATTCGAGGATGAACAGCAGGTTCGCGCCGGTGTTGCCGCGGCGGCGATCGGCTTCCTCGAAGTAGCGGCGGAACTGCTTCTCGAGCACGCCGTACATGCGCTTGACCTTCTGCTTTTCACGCAGTTGCAGGCCGAAGTCGGAGGTGCGCTGACCCGAGGTGCGGCCGTGCTGGCCGGGCTTGGAGTCGAACTTCGACTTGTCCTGGATCGAGCGGCGGGCGCTCTTCAGGAACAGGTCGGTGCCTTCGCGGCGGGAGAGTTTGGCCTTGGGGCCGAGGTAGCGTGCCACGTGATTTCCTTCTATGTCATCTGCCGCAGCGGAACTGCGGGAGCCATCGGCGGCGTGCCGACGGCGGTGGGCTTCGATAAAAACAAAAAATGCGCAGCCGCCGTGAAGCAGGCTGCGCCGGGCGCTGTCGCCTTAGATGCGACGGCGCTTCTGCGGACGGCAGCCGTTGTGCGGCACCGGGGTCACGTCGGCAATGGAGTTGATCCGGATGCCGAGCGCGGCCAGCGCGCGCACCGACGATTCGCGACCGGGGCCCGGGCCCTTGATCTCGACGTCGAGGTTCTTGATGCCTTGCTCGACCGCGGCGCGGCCGGCGACTTCGGATGCGACCTGCGCAGCGAACGGAGTCGACTTGCGCGAGCCCTTGAAGCCCTGACCACCCGACGATGCCCACGACAGGGCGTTGCCCTGGCGATCGGTGATCGTGATGATCGTGTTGTTGAACGAGGCGTGCACGTGCGCAATGCCGTCCGCAACGTTCTTGCGAACCTTCTTGCGAACGCGTTGTGCCGCGTTGTTGGCAGGAGCTTTAGCCATGGTCTATCCTTATTTCTTCAGGGACTGCGCTGCCTTGCGCGGACCCTTGCGGGTACGGGCATTCGTGCGCGTGCGCTGGCCGCGCATCGGCAGGCCGCGACGGTGACGGAAGCCGCGATAGCAGCCGATGTCCATCAAACGCTTGATGTTCATCGTCGTTTCGCGACGCAGGTCACCTTCGATGGTGAAGAGAGCGATCTGGTCGCGGATCTTTTCGAGATCGGCGTCGGTCAGATCCTTGATCTTCTTCGCATAGTCGATGCCGCTCGCTTCGCAGATCTTGCGTGCGCGAGTGCGACCGATGCCGAAAATGGCGGTCAGGCCGATTTCAGCGTGCTTGTGCGGCGGAATGTTGATGCCAGCAATACGTGCCATGTGCGTCCTCTAAATCTCTAACAATCAACCCTGGCGCTGCTTGTGGCGCGGGTCGGTACAGATCACACGCACCACACCCTTGCGGCGGATGATCTTGCAATTACGGCAGATGGTTTTGACCGAAGCCGAAACTCTCATTTCATTCTCCTAAAACTCTTGTTCAACTCGGCGAACCATTCGCCTGAAAATTCGTTGCGCTCAAAGACCCGTGACTACGATGTCTTGAAGTTGGCTTTCTTCAGCAGCGACTCGTACTGCTGCGACATCATGTAGTTCTGCACCTGGGCCATGAAGTCCATCGTCACGACCACGATGATCAGCAAGGACGTGCCGCCGAAATAGAACGGCACGTTGTACTTGAGGATCAGGAACTCCGGCAGCAGGCAGACGAAGGTGATGTACACCGCGCCGGCCAACGTCAGTCGAACCAGGATCTTGTCGATATAGCGTGCGGTCTGGTCACCCGGGCGGATACCCGGAATGAACGCACCGCTCTTCTTCAGGTTGTCGGCGGTTTCGCGGCTGTTGAACACCAGCGCCGTGTAGAAGAAGCAGAAGAACACGATCGCGGTGGCGTACAGCAGCACGTAGATCGGTTGACCCGGCTGCAGCGCGCTCGCGATGTCCTTGATCCAGCGCATGCTCTCGCCGGTGCTGAACCAGCCCACCACCGTGGTCGGCAGCAGGATGATCGACGAAGCGAAGATCGGCGGGATCACGCCGGCCATGTTCAGCTTCAGCGGCAGGTGCGACGACTGGCCGCCGTAGACCTTGTTGCCGACCTGGCGCCGCGCATAGTTCACGAGGATCTTGCGCTGGCCGCGTTCGACGAACACCACGAAGTAGGTCACCAGGACCACCACCGCGATGATGAAGAGCGCAACGATCGGGTTCATCGCACCGGTGGTCACCAGCGAAGCCAGACCGCCGATGGCGTTCGGAAGCCCCGCCGCGATACCCGCGAAGATCAGGATCGAGATGCCGTTGCCCAGGCCCCGCTCGGTGATCTGCTCGCCGAGCCACATCAGGAACATCGAGCCGGCCGTGAGGCTGACCATGGCCGTGATGCGGAAGCCGAAGCCGGGTGCGATGACCAGGCCGGCCGAGGACTCGAGCGCGACAGCGATGCTGAAGGACTGGAACAGGGCCAGTGCCAGGGCACCGTAGCGGGTGTACTGCGTGATCTTGCGCCGGCCGGCTTCGCCTTCTTTCTTGAGCTGCTCGAAGGTCGGCACCACGTAGGTCATCAGTTGCATGATGATCGACGCGGAGATGTACGGCATGATGCCCAACGCGAACACGGTGAAGCGCGACAGCGCACCGCCCGAGAACATGTTGAACAGGCTCAGGATGCCGCCCTGCTGACCTTGGAACAGCTGCGCCAGTTGGTCCGGGTTGATGCCCGGCACCGGAATGTGAGCTCCGATGCGATAGACCACGAGCGCGAGCAGCAAAAAGACGAGCCGGCGACGGAGGTCACCGAACTTGCCTGTTTTTGCGAGCGTTGCCGCGTTGGTTGCCACGAAGAACTTCTTTCAGTCCAGGGTGTTCAGGCGATGCTGCCGCCGGCGGCTTCGATCGCGGCCTTGGCGCCCGCGGTCGCACCGATGCCCGTCAGCTTGACGGCCTTGGTCAGTTCGCCGGTCTTGATGACCTTGACGACCTTGGCGATCTGGCCCACGAGACCGGCTTGCTTCAGTGCCAGCAGGTCGACTTCGGCCAGGCCGAGCTGCTCGAGAGCGGTCAGCGTGACTTCAGCGTTGTACTTGAGCAGTTGCGACTTGAAGCCGCGCTTCGGCAGACGGCGCTGCAGAGGCATCTGACCGCCTTCGAAGCCCACCTTGTGGAAACCGCCCGCACGCGACTTCTGACCCTTGTGACCGCGGCCTGCGGTCTTGCCGATGCCCGAGCCGATGCCGCGACCGACACGGCGCTTTGCATGCTTGGCGCCGTCGGCCGGCTTGATGCCATTGAGTTCCATATGCGTCTCTCTCGGTGCCGGTTAGAGCACTTTGACCAGATAACTGATCTTGTTGATCATGCCGCGCACTGCGGGCGTGTCCTGCAGCTCGCTCACGCTGTTGAGCTTGCGCAGGCCCAGGCCGCGCACGGTGGCGCGATGCGATTCCTTGGTGCCGATCGGGCTCTTGACCAATTGCACCTTGACGGTTTGTTGTTGCGTCATGTTGCTGCTCCTCAGGCGAAGAGTTCTTCGACGGTCAGGCCGCGCTTGGCAGCGACTTCTGACGCGGTCGTCGAGTTCTTCAGGCCGTCCAGGGTGGCGCGGACCATGTTGTAGGGGTTCGACGAACCATGGCTCTTGGCCACGATGTCGGTGATGCCCATGACTTCGAACACGGCGCGCATCGGGCCGCCGGCGATGATGCCGGTACCCTTGGGAGCCGGGATCATGACCACCGAGGCGGCGCCGTGGTGGCCCGTCACGCGGTGATGCAGCGTGCCGTTCTTGATCGAAATCTTGGCCAGGTTGCGACGGGCTTCTTCCATTGCCTTCTGCACTGCAGCGGGCACTTCCTTGGACTTGCCCTTGCCCATGCCGACGCGGCCGTCGCCGTCACCGACCACGGTGAGTGCTGCGAAACCGAGGATACGACCACCCTTCACCACCTTGGTGACGCGGTTGATCGCGATCATCTTCTCGCGCAGACCGTCCTCGGGGCCTTCGTTCTGCGTTCTTGCCTGAATCTTTGCCATTTTGAATCTCGTGTCCGGTTAGAACTGCAGGCCGGCTTCGCGGGCCGCTTCGGCCAGCGCCTTGACGCGGCCGTGGTAGGCGAAACCTGCGCGGTCGAAGGCGACCTTCTCGACGCCGGCTGCCTTCGCCTTTTCAGCGATGCGCTTGCCGATGGCGGTGGCCGCGGCTGCGGTGGCACCCTTGCCCGAAGCGCCCAGTGCGGTGCGCATTTCGGCTTCGGCCGTCGATGCGCTGGCAATCACCTTGGAGCCGTCGTCGGAGATGACGGTGGCGTAGATGTGCAGGTTGGTGCGGTTCACCGTCAGGCGCGCCACGCCTTGCGTCGCAATGCGGATGCGGGTCTGGCGCGAGCGGCGAAGGCGCTGTGCTTTTTTGGTCAACATCATTTTGCTGCCCCTTACTTCTTCTTGGTCTCTTTGATCGTGATCTTCTCGTCCGCGTAGCGGATGCCCTTGCCCTTGTAGGGCTCTGGCGGACGAATGGCACGGATCTCAGCGGCGACCTGGCCGACGCGCTGGCGGTCGGCACCCTTGATGATGATTTCGGTCGGGGTCGGCGTTGCCACCGTGATGCCTTGCGGCATGTCCTTGTTGACCGGGTGCGAGTAACCGACCTGCAGGTTCAGCTTGGCGCCTTGCGCCGCGGCCTTGAAGCCGACGCCGACCAGGTTGAGCTTCTTCTCGAAGCCCTTGGTCACGCCGACGACCATGTTGTTCACCAGCTGGCGGATCGTGCCGCTCAGCGCATTCGCTTCACGCGAATCGTTGGCGGGCTCGAAGCTCAGCTTGCCGTCGTTGTTGGCGACTTTCACCAGGGCGTTGCGGGCCAGGCTGAGCGAACCGCCCGAACCCTTGACGCTGATCTGGTCTTCCTTGATCGACACATCCACGCCTGCGGGGATGGCGATCGGCATTTTTCCTACTCGGGACATTTCAGTGACTCCTCGATGTCTCGGTTAGGCGACGTAGCACAGGACTTCGCCACCGACACCGGTAGCGCGCGCCTTGCGGTCGGTCATCACGCCCTGGGGGGTCGTGACGATGGCGACGCCGAGGCCGTTCTGGACTTGCGGAATGGCTTGCGCTGCCTTGTAGACACGCAGGCCGGGGCGGCTCACACGCTCGATGCGCTCGATGACCGGACGGCCAGCGTAGTACTTCAGCGTGATGACGAGTTCGGACTTGCCGGCTTCGGTCTTGACCTGGAAGCCGTCGATGTAGCCTTCGTCCTTCAGGACTTGCGCGATCGCGGTCTTCACCTTGGAAGACGGGACCGACACAGTGGGCTTCGCCACCATCTGCGCGTTACGGATACGCGTCAGCAGGTCGGCAATGGGATCACTCATGCTCATGTTGTTTGCTCCTGCCTGGCTTACCAGCTGGCCTTGGTGACACCGGGGATGTCGCCGTTGAATGCCAGTTCGCGGATCTTGGCGCGGCCCAGACCGAATTGACGGAAGGTGCCACGCGGACGACCAGTGATTTCGCAACGGTTGCGCTGACGCGTGGGGTTCGCGTTGCGCGGCAGCTTCTGCAGGCCCAGGCGGGCAGCAGCGCGCTCTTCGTCGCTCTTCTTGAAGTCGTTGGCGATCGCCTTGAGTTCGGCGTGCTTCGCGGCGTACTTGGCGACCAGGTTGTCGCGCTTGAGTTCGCGTTGGATCAAAGATGCTTTAGCCACAGGTCGCCTCAGTTCTTGAACGGGAAACGGAAGCCAGCGAGAAGCGCCTTGGCTTCTTCGTCGGTCTTGGCCGTCGTCGTGATGCTGATATTGAGACCGCGCAGGGCATCGACCTTGTCGTATTCGATCTCGGGGAAAATGATCTGCTCTTTGACGCCGATGTTGTAGTTGCCGCGGCCGTCGAAGGCACGACCCGAAATACCGCGGAAGTCACGCACGCGCGGCAGGGCCACGGTCACGAAACGATCGAGGAATTCGTACATCTGGACGCCGCGCAGCGTGACCATGCAGCCGATCGGCTGGTTTTCGCGGATCTTGAAACCGGCGATGGCCTTCTTCGACTTGGTGACCACGGGCTTCTGGCCGGCGATCTTGGTGAGGTCGGCAACGGCGTTGTCGAGCACCTTCTTGTCGGCGACCGCTTCGCCCACGCCCATGTTGAGCGTGATCTTGGTCAGGCGCGGAACCTGCATCGGCGAGGTGTAGCCGAACTTTTCGGTCAGGTCTTTCGCGACTTTTTCGCGATAGTGTTGTTGGAGGCGTGCCATGTGAGTGCTCCTTAGGCCAGCTTGATTTCTTCGCCGCTGGACTTGAAGACGCGCACGCGCTTGCCGTCCGTGACCTTGATGCCCACGCGATCGGCCTTGCCGGTCGCGGCATTGAAGATCGCCACGTTGGATTGATGAATCGGCATGGCCTTCTCGACGATGCCACCGGTCGTACCCTTGAGGGGGTTCGGCTTGGTGTGCTTCTTGACGAGGTTGATGCCTTCGATGATCAGATGGGAATCATCCTTGCGCAGCGACACAGTGCCGCGCTTGCCCTTGTCGCGCCCGGCCAACACGATGACCTGGTCGCCTTTGCGAATCTTGTTCATGGCGTAGTTGTCCTTACAGAACTTCGGGTGCCAGCGACACGATCTTCATGAACTTCTCGGTGCGCAGTTCGCGCGTGACCGGTCCGAAGATGCGGGTGCCGATGGGCTCCAGCTTGGCGTTGAGCAGCACGGCGGCATTGCCGTCGAACTTGACGAGCGAACCGTCGGCGCGACGGATGCCCTTGGCGGTGCGAACCACCACTGCACTGTAGATCTCGCCCTTCTTGACGCGACCGCGAGGAGCAGCTTCCTTGATGCTGACCTTGATGACGTCGCCCACGCTGGCATAACGCCGCTTGGAACCGCCGAGCACCTTGATACACAGGACGGATTTCGCGCCTGTGTTGTCGGCCACATCGAGCCGAGATTCTGTTTGGATCATGTCGTGATATTCCCAACTTGTACCGTTTGCTGGCTCGGACAATCCCGAATGGCAGCGCTGCGGTCAGTCTTGGGCCCGTCGTCCACACACCGAAACCACTCCGGCGCGCTTCCATTGGGCTGAAACTTGAAACTGCAAAATTTGCAGAAACACTCGTCGCCCCTAAAGTCAATCCTTTAAAAGCGAAGCCCGCGATTGTTGCATAGTCTTGGCGGGACGTCAACACCCTCCCTGCAACAAGGACGCGAGCCCGTAGACTCGCGGCGTGCCAGCCCGACCACCGACGCCCTTTTCCCGCCGCCGCCTGCTGCTGGCCGCGGTCGCCGCCGCCTTGGCGGCCTGCCGCAGCGGGGTGGCCGACCAGCCCGCCGCCCGAGAGGGCCAGGCGCTGCGGCTGCTGGCCGAGGCGCGCTGGCCCCACCGCATGGACTACCGTGGCAGCACCGTCGGCGGGCTGTCCGGCATCGACTACGACCGGGCCACGGGCGAATTCCTGCTCCTCAGCGACGACCGGTCCGATCTCGCGCCGGCACGTTTCTATAGTGCGCGCTGGGACGTCGAGGAGCGCCAGCCGCCGGAGGCCACCGGCGTCACATGGCTGCGACAGGCTGACGGCAGCCCCTGGCCCGCTCGCCGCGCCGCCAGCCCCGCGGTCCCGGTGGTCGACCCCGAAGCCATCCGTTGGCGGCCGGACACCGGCACGCTGCTCTGGACCAGCGAAGGCGACGTCCCCCGCGGCTTCGGCCCCGCGCTCTACGAGTCGCGGCGCGACGGGACGCTGGTGCGGGAGATCGCGCTGCCCGCGATGTTCGCGGCCGACCGCAGCAACCAGCGCGGCCCCAGGGACAATCTGAGCCTGGAGGGCCTGGGCCTGACGCCGGACGGCCGCCACGCCTGGGTGGCGATGGAGAACGCGCTGCGCCAGGACGGCCCGCCGCCCACGCTGCGCGCGCCCGGCGGCCCCTGCCGCTTCACCCGGATCGACCTGGCGAGCGGGCAGGCCACGCGCCAGATCGCCTACCTGCCCGACCCGATCCCGCTGCGCCCTTTGCTGCCGGGCACGCACGCCGACAACGGCGTGAGCGAGGTGCTGATGATCGACGGCCACCGGATGCTGGTGCTGGAGCGCGCCTATGCGGTCGGGGCCGGCAATTCGCTGCGGCTCTATGAGGTCGATACCCGCGACGCCAGCGACACCCTGGCCCTCGACACGCTGACCGCCGACAATCACCGTCCGGCGCCGAAGAAACTGGTGGCGGACTTCGCCGCGCTCGGGCTTTCGCGCCTGGACAACACCGAGGGCCTCTGCTGGGGCCCCGATCTGCCCGGCGGCCGCCGGATGCTGGTGGCGGTCAGCGACGACAATTTCAACCCCCTGCAGGTCACCCAGTTCGCAGCCTTCGAATTCACGGACAAGTCATGAACATCGCAGTCACCTTCCTGCCCCGCCAGGAGCCGACCCCCTTGCCCCCGATCGCCTTCATCGGCGGCGGCAACATGGCCAGCGCGATCATCGCCGGGCTGATCCGGCAGGACACGCCGGCCAGCACTTTCGAGGTGGTCGAGCCCTTCGCCGAGGCCCGCGAGCGCCTGGCGCGCGACTTCGGCATCGTCGCCCAGGCCGAGGCCGGCCCGGCCCTGGCGCGCTGCGAGCTCGTGGTCTGGGCGGTCAAGCCGCAGAGCTTTGCCGAGGCCGCCAAGCCGGTCCGCGGCCTGGCACCCGACGCCGTGCACCTGAGCGTCGCCGCCGGCATCCCCTCCGACAGCATCGCGCGCTGGCTCGGCACCGAGCGCGTGGTGCGCGCCATGCCCAACACGCCGGCCCTGGTGGGCCAGGGCATGACCGGGCTGTTCGCCCGCGAAGCCGTCGACGCGGCGGGCCGAAAGCGGGTCGAGCAGGTGCTGGGCGCCACCGGTGAGCTGCTCTGGGTCGCCGCCGAGGAGGCGCTCGACGCGGTCACCGCGATCTCTGGCTCCGGGCCGGCCTACGTGTTCTATTTCATCGAGGCCCTGACCGAGGTCGGCATCGAGCTGGGCCTGACACCGGAGCAGGCCCACCAGCTCGCGGTCGGCACCTTCTCGGGCGCCACGGCGCTGGCCGCCAGCGCCAGCGAGCCGCCCGCGGTGCTGCGCGCGCGCGTGACCTCCAAGGGCGGCACCACCTACGCGGCGATCACGTCGATGGAAAACGCCGACGTGGCCGGCAAGATCAAGGCCGCCGCCCGGGCCGCGCACCAGCGCGCCCGGGAACTGGGCGCGGAGTTCGGCAAGGCCTGAGCGGCCTCTTCTTTCAACGCAGGGCGTAGCCCGCCACCACGCCGACAAACACGGTGAAGCCCAGCCAGTGGTTGAGGCGGAAGGCCTTGAAGCAACCTTCGCGGGTCCGGTCGCGGATCAGGCGCCAGTGCCACAGCGCCTGCGCGGCGGCCGCGGCGATCGCCAGGTAGAACACCGGGCCCAGTCCCATGCCGGCGCCGATCACGGTCCAGACCACCAGGAACGTGAGGTAGCAGGCCATCACGATCGGGACGTCGAAGCGCCCGAAGGTGATGGCCGAGGTCTTCATGCCGATCAGCAGGTCGTCGTCGCGATCGACCATCGCGTACTCGGTGTCGTAGGCCAGCACCCAGAACAGGTTGCCCGCAAGCAGCCACCAGGCCAGCGCCGGCACCTCGGCCCGGACCGCGGAGAAGGCCATCGGGATGCCGAAACTGAAGGCGATGCCCAGCACCGCCTGCGGGATCGAGACGAAGCGCTTGGCGTAGGGATAGGCCAGCGTCACGGCCAGCGCCACGAAGGACCACAGCACCGTCGCCTGGTTGGTGGTGAGCACCAGCGCGAAGGCGCACAGCGCCAATGCCGCGCCCAGCGCCAGCGCCTCCTTGACCGAGATCGCGCCGCTCGTCACCGGCCGCTGCGCGGTGCGCTTGACGTGGCGGTCGAAGTCGCGGTCGGCGACGTCGTTGACGCAGCAGCCCGCGCTGCGCATCAGGAAGGTGCCGAGGACGAAGACCACCAGCAGGTGCCATCCGGGCCAGCCACCACCGGCGAACCACAGCGCGCCGAGGGTGGGCCAGAGCAGCAGCAGCCAGCCGGCCGGGCGGTTCCAGCGGATCAGGTCCAGGTAGAGCGCGAGGCGTCCGCGGCGGGGCTCGGACATGGGTGTAGCGGCAGCCGGCCCGGCGTCCTGCCCGGCCCCGGCCTGAGTGTCATTCTTCAAGGAGCGAACGCAGCATCCAGGCCGTCTGGTCGTGCACGGTGCAGCGGGCGGTCAGCATGTCGGCGGTCGGATCGTCGCCCGCTTCCTCGGCCACGGGAATGAACTCGCGCGCGATCCGCGACACGGTCTCGTGGCCCTTGACCAGGATCCGCACCATCTCCATGGCCTTGGGCGGCGTCTGCGGCACGTCGGGCACGGTGGCGATCTTGCTGAACTCCGCATAGGAGCCCGGGGCGTAGTGGCCCAGCGCGCGGATGCGCTCGGCGATCACGTCGGTCGAGCCCCACAGCTCGGTGTACTGCGTCATGAACATCGCGTGCAGCGAGTTGAAATGCGGACCGGTCACGTTCCAGTGGAAGTTGTGGGTCGTAAGGTACAGCGTGTAGGTGTCGGCCAGCACGCGGCTCAGGCCCTCGGCGATGGCTGCGCGGTCCTGGCGGTCGATGCCGATGTTGATGATCGGCGCGTTGCGGCTGCCCGATTCCTCGGCGACCTTGACCCCGCCTTTCTTCGGCACCTTGCCGGCGGAGGATGCTGGTGCAGGGGTGGCGGGCGACTTCGGCTTCTTGACGACTTTGGCCATGGCGACTGGACTTTCTTCAGAAGAGTTGACGACGACAGAGCCGCACTCTATCGCAGGTTCTCAGTGCGCCACCACGTGATCGCGTGACCCGCGACACATGAACCGACGCAGCCGAATGCCAGGGATACCGCGGAACCGGCTTTGCCGGGCCGCCGGTATCGCCCCCCTTGAGGGGGGAGGCGCCGCAGGCGCTTCGGGGGGTGTTTCAAGACAAGCGCTTGACGCCCGGTAACTCGCAGGCATAGATCGCGTTGCGCAGCGCCGCGATCGCCTCGTAGCGGGTGAAGCTGCGCCGCCAGGCCAGCACCACGCGGCGCGTCGGCGGCTCGCCGCCGTGGGTGTCGCGCACCGGCAGGTAGCGCACGATCTGCTCGAGCTCCTTGCGGCCCTTGCCGCGCGGCTTGAGCGCCTCGGCCGGCACCGACAGCCGCGGCACCAGCGTCACGCCCATGCCCGAGGCCACCATGTGCTTGATGGTCTCGAGCGAGGAACCCTCGAAGCTCTTGCGGATGCCTTCGGCGTTGCTCGAGAAACGCGCGAACTCGGGGCAGACCTCGAGCACATGGTCGCGGAAGCAATGGCCGGTGCCGAGCAGCAGCATGGTCTCTTTCTTGAGCTCGTCGGAGCTCACCGACTCGCGCTCGGCCAGCGGGTGGTGCGCCGGCAGGGCAGCCATGAAGGGCTCGTCGTAGAGCGCGGCCATCGCGAGCCCGGTGTCGGGAAAGGGCTCGGCCATGATCGCGCAGTCGATCTCGCCGGCGCGCAGCATCTCGAGCAGCTTGGCCGTGAAGTTCTCCTGCAGCACCAGCGGCATCTGCGGCGTGCGGGCGATGTTCTGGCGCACCAGGTCAGGCAGCAGGTAGGGGCCGATGGTGTAGATCACGCCGAGGTTCAGCGGTCCGGACAGCGGGTCCTTGCCGCGCTTGGCGATCTCCTTGATGCTCGCCGCCTGGTCGAGCACGCTCTGCGCCTGCTGCACGATCTGCTCGCCCAGCGGCGTCACCGTGACTTCGCCGGCGCTGCGCTCGAAGAGCTTGACCTCGAGCTCGTCCTCGAGCTTCTTGATGGCGACCGACAGCGTGGGCTGCGAGACGTAGCAAGCCTCGGCCGCCTTGCCGAAGTGCCGCTCGCGGGCGACCGCAACGATGTATTTGAGTTCGGTGAGGGTCATAGTCTGCGTCAATTATGCGCAAGGGGCGCATCGCCTGCGCCATCGGCGGGCGCAGACCGTCAGGCTTTCAGGTATTCGGCCTTGCTGCCGAGCCAGCGGTCGACGTGCCTTTCGGCCAGCGCCGGGTCCCGGTCGAGCATCTGCGGCGCCAGTTCGCGGGCCCAGTCGAGCAGCATGACATCGGTGCTGAGGTCGGCGAAGCGCAGCAGCGGGGCGCCCGACTGGCGGGCGCCGAGAAACTCGCCCGGACCGCGGATCTCGAGGTCGCGGCGGGCGATCTCGAAGCCATCGGCGGTCTCGGCCATCGCCTTGAGCCGGGCGCGCGCGGCCTCGCCGACCCGGCCGCCCTCGTTCGGCGCATAGAGCAGCACGCAGGCCGAGGCGGCGGCGCCGCGCCCCACCCGGCCGCGCAGCTGGTGCAGCTGCGAGAGCCCGAAGCGCTCGGCGTGCTCGATCACCATCAGCGAGGCGTTGGGCACGTCGACCCCGACCTCGATCACCGTGGTGCTGACCAGCACCTGCAGCCGGTTGGCGGTGAAGCTCTCCATCACCGCCTGCTTCTCGGCGGTGGGCATGCGCGAATGCAGCAGGCCGACGTCGACCTTCTCGCCGAGCGCGCCGGCCAGTTCGTCGCGCGTCTCGGTGGCGTTGCGCAGGTCGACCGCCTCGCTCTCCTCGATGAGGGGGCAGACCCAGTAGACCTGCCGGCCCTGCTCGAGCTGGGCCTGGATGCGGTCGATGACCTCGTCGCGGCGGTGGTCGGCCACCAGCTTGGTGACGATCGGCGTGCGTCCCGGCGGCAGCTCGTCGAGCGTGGAGACGTCGAGGTCGGCGTAGTAGCTCATGGCCAGCGTGCGGGGGATGGGCGTCGCGCTCATCATCAGCAGATGCGGTTCGAGGTCGCCGACCGCCTTGCCGCGCAAGGCGAGCCGCTGGGCCACGCCGAAGCGGTGCTGCTCGTCGATGATCGCCAGCGCCAGCTTGCTGAAATGCACCTTCTCTGAAATGACGGCGTGGGTGCCTATCACCAGCGCCGCCTCGCCGCTCTCGACCGCGGCCGACATCTGGTCGCGCTCCTTCTTTTTCTGGCTGCCGGTGAGCCAGGCCACGCGCATGCCGCGCTCGGCCAGCAGCGGATCGAGCCAGCCGACCAGCTTGCCGAAGTGCTGGGCCGCCAGGATCTCGGTCGGCGCCATCAGCGCGCACTGGTGGCCGGCATCGATGCAGCGCGCCGCCGCCAGCGCCGCCACCACGGTCTTGCCGGAACCGACGTCGCCCTGCAGCAGCCGGTGCATCGGCAGCGCGCGCCCGAGGTCGCGGGTGATCTCGACGCCGACCCGCTGCTGCGCCCCGGTGAGGGCGAAGGGCAAGGCGGCCAGCAGTTCCGTGTGCAGGGAGGCGCCCGAAGCGGCCGCATCGAGCACCGGCGCGCGCTGCGCCGCCCGGGCCCGCCGCGCCTGCAGCTGCGAAAGCTGCTGCGCCAGCAGCTCGTCGGCCTTCAGCCGCTGCCAGGCCGGATGGCTGTGGTCCTCGAGCGTGGCCATCGACACGTCCGGCGCCGGGTAGTGCAGGAAGTTGAGCGCGCGGCGCAACTCCCAGGCGCCATGCGGCGCGGCGCCCGCGGGCAGAGTCTCGTCGAGCGCGGCCCGCGCCAGGCCGGCGCGCACCTCGCGCCGCAGCACCGGCTGGGCCAGGCCGGCGATGGTCGAATAGACCGGCGTCAGCGCCTCGGGCAGCGCGGTGCCGGCGGCCTTGACGGCCGGGTGCATCATCTGGCGCCCGAGGAAGCCGCCGCGCACCTCGCCGCGCACCCGCACCCGGGCGCCCACCGCCAGCTGCTTCTGCTGCGAAGGGTAGAAGTTGAAGAAGCGCAGCTGGCAGGTGTCGCTGCCGTCGTCGACGGTCACGATCAGCTGCCGGCGGGGGCGAAACACGACCTCGCTGTCGGTCACCACCGCCTCGATCTGCGCGCTCTCCCCGTCGCGCACGTCGGCCAGCCGGACGATCCGGGTCTCGTCCTCGTAGCGCATCGGCAGGTAGAGGGCGAAGTCGATGTCGCGCACCAGGCCGAGCTTGCGCAGCGCCCGCTGCACCACGCTCAGGCCGGTGCCGGGGGCGGCGGCGGGCTTTTCGGGCGGCGGAGACTCGGGCAAGGCGGACATGGGACAATTCTGCCCGGCTCCTCGCCGCCCTCCTTTTCCCCATGCCTCCTTGGCACGGGCCCGTCCGGCCCTCAAGCACCATGCGCGCCTTCACGCTTTCCGATTTCGATTTCGACCTGCCACCCGAACTGGTGGCCCAGCACCCCGCCAGCGAACGCAGCGCCTCGCGCCTGCTCGACGGCACCGGCGCGCCGGCCGTCGACCGCATCTTCAACCAACTGCCCTCGCTGCTGCGCGCCGGCGACCTGCTGGTGTTCAACGACACCCGCGTGGTCAAGGCCCGCCTCTTCGGCGAAAAGCCCACCGGCGGCAAGCTCGAGCTGCTGGTGGAGCGCGTGCTGCAGGGCGCCGAGGTGGTGGCCCACATGAAGGTCAGCAAGAAGCCGCCGGTCGGCACCACGCTTGCGATGGCGGGCGGCTTCGCGGCCACCTTGCTGGGCCGCTGGCCCGAGGAGGACGGCGCGCTGTTCCGCTTCCGCTTCGACAGCCCCGCGGGCGAAGACCCCTACGCGCTGATGGCGCGCTGCGGCCACGTGCCGCTGCCGCCCTACATCACCCACACCGACTCGGCCGAGGACGAGAGCCGCTACCAGACGGTGTTCGCGCGCGTGCCCGGCGCGGTCGCGGCACCCACCGCGGCGCTGCACTTCGACGCCGCGCTGCTGGCTGCGCTGGAGGCGCGCGGCGTGCAGCGCGCCAACGTCACGCTGCATGTCGGCGCCGGCACCTTCCAGCCGGTCAAGACCGAGAACATCGCCCAGCACCAGATGCATGCCGAGCGCTACGAGGTGCCCGAGGGGACGCAGCAGGCGATCGCCGCGTGCAAGGCACGCGGCGGCCGCGTGGTCGCGGTCGGCACCACCACCGTGCGCACGCTCGAGTCGTGGGCGAAGAGCGGCGAGGCCGCCGGCGACACCCGGATCTTCATCACGCCGGGCTTCGCCTTCGCGCACGTCGACCTGCTGGTCACCAACTTCCACCTGCCCAAGAGCACGCTGATGATGCTGGTCAGCGCCTTCGCTGGCTACGAGCGCGTGATGGCGCTGTACGCCCACGCGATCCGCGAGCACTACCGCTTCTTCAGCTACGGCGACGCGATGCTGCTCGCAAGAACCCCTACTGCACCATGCTGAACTTCGAACTCCTCACCACCGACCCGACCAGCCACGCGCGCCGCGGCACCCTCACGCTCAATCACGGCGCGGTGCAGACGCCGATCTTCATGCCGGTCGGCACCTACGGCACCGTCAAGGGCGTGATGCCGCGCAGCCTGCACGAGATGGGCGCCCAGACCATCCTCGGCAACACCTTCCATCTCTGGATGCGGCCCGGCCTCGATGTCATGGCGGCCTTCGGCGGGCTGCACCAGTTCGAGAAATGGGACAAGCCGATCCTCACCGACTCGGGCGGCTTCCAGGTCTGGTCGCTGGGCGCGATGCGCAAGATCAGCGAGGAAGGCGTCCGCTTCGCCTCGCCGGTCAACGGCGACAAGCTGTTCCTCACGCCCGAGGTCTCGATGCAGATCCAGACCATCCTGAACAGCGACATCGTGATGCAGTTCGACGAATGCACGCCCTACGACGTCGACGGCCACGTCACGACCGAGGCCGAAGCGCGCAAGTCGATGGAGCTCAGCCTGCGCTGGGCCAGGCGCTGCCAGTCCGAATTCGTGCGGCTCGACAACCCCAACGCCCTGTTCGGCATCGTCCAGGGCGGCATGTTCGAGAACCTGCGCGAGGAATCGCTGGCGCAGCTGGTCGACATGGACTTCCCGGGCTATGCGATCGGCGGCGTCAGCGTTGGCGAGCCCAAGGACGAGATGCTGCGGATCATGGCGCACACGCCGCACAAGCTGCCGGCCCACAAGCCGCGCTACCTGATGGGCGTCGGCACGCCCGAGGACCTGGTCGAAGGCGTGGCGCAGGGCGTCGACATGTTCGATTGCGTGATGCCGACGCGCAATGCGCGCAACGGCACCCTGTTCTCGCGCTATGGCGACCTGAAGATGCGCAACGCCCGCCACAAGAGCGATCCGCAGCCGATCGACGCCAGCTGCACCTGCCATGCCTGCGCCGGCGCCTCCGGCGTGCCATGGGAGGCCGGAGGCCGCGACGGCTTCAGCCGCGCCTACCTGCACCATCTCGACCGCTGCGGCGAGATGCTGGGCCCGATGCTGACCACCATCCACAACCTGCACTACTACCTGAACCTGATGCGCGAGATCCGCGAGGCGCTCGATGCCGGGACCTTCGCCGAATTCCGTGTCCGCTTCAAGGCGGACCGGGCGCGCGGGATCTAGGCCCGCGGAATCTACGCGCGGCGCAGGGTCCACGAGCCCGACAGCGTCTGGCCCGGCGCCAGCACCGCGCCGCCGATCTCCCGCGGCCCATGCCGCCCCGCCAAATTGATCGCATCGGTGCACTGGCTCACCGGCTCGGCGCAGAAGTGGTCGCCGCCGCGCGGGCAATAGAGGACGAAGAAGTCCAGCGGCGCATCGGCCGCCAGCACCAGCACGCGCCCGGCATCGGGCCACTCGATGCGGGTCTGGCGCTGCCAGCCCGTGAAGTTGTTGTCGAGATCCAGTTCCGACAGCAACACGCCCTCGCGCAGCCGCGCGACCTCGGCGCCGGCGTCGAGCGACACCGGCATCACTTCGGCGTCGGCCCGCCACATGGCCGCGGTATCGGCCCGCAGCCGCGTGCCGCGACGGTGCGGGAAGTACGGGTGGTGGCCGATGCCGGCGGGCATCGGCGCCGAATCCCGGTTGGTCAAGGCCACCGTGCAGCGCAGCCCCGTGGGATCGAGCTCGAACAGCTGCGAGGCCTCGAAGTCCCAGGGCCATTGCTCGTCGGCCTCGCGGGCCAGCCCGAGGCGCGCCCGCGCCGGACCGGCCTCGGCCACCTGCCAGGGCCGCAGCCAGCCCAATCCGTGCAGCGCATGCTTGCCCGACGGCCGCGCCGGGTGGCCGGCGGCCAGAGCGATCTCGCGGCCGCCGAAATGCGCCCGGCTGTCGCGGATGCGGTTGCACCACGGCAGCAACGGGAAGCTGCCCATCGCGAAGGGATCGCCGCGCGCCAGGTCTTCGGGCGTGGCCGGCCGCAGCCAGTCGAGCCGCTCGTCGCCGTGCTGCTCGTGCAGCGCCGCGATGGCACCGCCGACGCGCGGCGCCAGCCGCAGCCGCATCGCGCCGGCGGCCAGTTCGACCAGGCCCGCGGGGCTGGCTGCGCCTGTCTGCTCATCACTCATTTGGAAGGCACCTCGTCAAGCGTTGCGGACGCCGGCTATTTTCGGCCACGCGGGTGGCGGGCGACACGCGGGGAGGTCAGAATTTGCCCATGACCACATCGACTTCCCCGGCCCCATCGGCCATCTACCCTTCGCTGGCCGGACGCGCCGTCTTCATTTCCGGCGGTGCCTCCGGCATCGGCGAGGGCCTGGTGCGCGCCTTCCATGCGCAGGGCGCCCGGGTCGGCTTCTGCGACCTCGACGTTGCGGCCGGCACGGCGCTGGCGCAGCAGCTCGGCGGCGCCAACGCGCCGCTGTTCCTCGAATGCGACGTCACCGACGTGGCCGCGCTCGCGGCCGCCATCGGGGCGGTGCGCGCGCGCTTCGGCCCGATCCAGGTGCTGCTGAACAACGCCGCCAACGACCGCCGGCACCAGATGGCCGACGTCACGAGCGAGGATTTCGACCGCCTGGTCGCGGTCAACTTCAAGCACCAGTTCTTCGCCGCCCAGGCCGTGGCCGACGACATGCGCGCGCTCGGCGGCGGCTCGATCATCAACTTCGGCTCGATCAGCTGGATGATCAAGGGCGCCGGCTATCCCGTCTACCAGGCCTGCAAGTCGGCCGCCCGCGGACTCACGCGCTCGCTGGCGCGCGACCTGGGCAAGGCCAATATCCGCGTCAACACGATCGTGCCGGGCTGGGTCATGACCGAGCGCCAGCTGCGGCTGTGGGTCAAGCCCGAGTCGCACGCCGAGATCGACGCCGCCCAATGCCTGCCCGGGCGCGTGATGGCCGAGGACATCGCCGCCATGGCGCTGTTCCTGGCCGCCGACGATTCGAAGATGTGCAGCGCCCAGGACTACGTGGTGGACGCCGGCTGGACCTGAAGCGGCCCCGGCAGCGCCGTGGCGTCCGGCGCGGCCGCCGTCCCGCAGGCATGGCAGAACTTGGCGAAGGCGCTCTTGCGCGCGTCGCAGGCCCGGCAGTGGTCGAACAGGCCGATGCCGCAGTGCGGGCAGAAATCGATCTCGGTGTTCTTGAGGTCGACCGGACGCTCGCAGCCCGGGCACACGCTCTTGGCCAGCCGCGCCAGCGCGGTGTCGTAGCTCAGCTCGTTGCGGCGCACGGTCTCGGGCTGGGCCTCGGCCAGCTTCTGGCGTGCCAGGTAGCGGTTGAGCGCCAGGATGGCGTAGCGCCCGACCAGCACCGTCACCACGATGCCCACCGCATAGCGCACGTAGCCGCCATAGCTCGGCAGGTAAGGCACGAGTTCGACGAAGAAGGCGAACAGCGCGAAATAGATGAAGCCCCAGACGAAGGGCCACCAGGTGCTCTTGCGCTTCTTCGCGAACAGCCAGCCGGCGACCACCAGCAAGGGCAGCGTGAGCGCCAGCCGGTACAGGAACACCCGCAGTTCGACCTTGCGGTTCTCGGCCTCTAGCCGTTTGCGTGCTTCCTCCTCGAGCAGCGCCAGCTGCTGCTGGGCCCGCTGCCGCGACTGCCGGGCGTCGAGCGCGATCTGGCGCTGCGCCACCACGCCGCGCTCGGCCTCGTCCTCCTTCGCCTTCAAGGCGTCGAGTGCCCTGGTGCGGGCGATCAGCTCGGTGTCCTGGTCGGGCTGGGCGGTGGCGCGGCGGGTGGCGAGCCAGTTGCCGAAGGTCTCGCGTGCCGCCCGGCTGGCCTGCTGGGCCGTGACCAGCTTGAGCTCGGCCTGCTCGCGCTCGCGCCCGGCCTGCTGCTCGCTGCGCTCGGCATCGCGCACCGTGGTGCGCAGCGGGTCGGCCGCCGCGCGGTCGATGAAGTCGTCGAGTTCGATCCGGCGCTCGACCCGGGGCAGGTCGCCGACGATCGTGCTACCGAGCCCGACCAGGAAGCTGGCGAACACAATCGCCACCACCCACAGGCCGCGGCGAAACCACTTTTCGGACAGGCGCAGTGCCTTGCTCATTGCAATCTTCCTCTGTTGACGGGGGGTTGAAACGGGCCGGCTGATTCTGGACGACGGCCGCCCCCGGCTTGCGCTCCATCGGGAACACGAAGACGCCGGCCGCGATCACGGCGGCGGCCGTCAGCCCGGCCTGCAGCGCCAGCCGCAGCAGATGCTGCGAGCGCGGCACACGCTCCCGGTACTCCCGCTCGTAGGGACCGAAATTGGTGATCTGGCGGCTCACCACGGGCTCCCGCCCGGCGTGATGAGGTGGGTGCAGGCGGCGCAGGCGGCCACCAGGAATGTCAGCAGATACAGCTTCATGGAATTCTTCTCGTCCACCGTTGAAAGTGGGCGGATCATGGTCCGGCCACCGGACGCCCCGGGTCCATTCCTTCGGTGGTGGCGATACCCTGCGCCGCCGGTATCGCTATTCGATACCAAGCGGCGTCCGGCGGCCGGCCAGCAGGTCGGCGCGCGTGAAGGGCCGCTCGATCCCTGCCAGCCGCACCGCGATTTTCTCGAGCAGGCTCTGGGTCGGCGCCGGCGTGCCGGGCTGCAGGAAGAACGCGGGGGTCGCCAGGCTCAGCAGCACCAGCACCCAGCTCACGCGGGGATGCGGCATGCGATGCTGCCACCAGAGGAAGGTGGCGCTGACGCCCACGCCGAGCGCGTAGCCGGCGATGACTTCCGACCAGGAATGGGCGTCGAGCGCCAGCCGGGTGGCGCCGATGAAGGCGGCGAACAGCCAGCCGAAAACGGCCGCTGCGACCCGCGTGCGGTGCCCCCAGCGCGAGACCGTCAGCCAGCAGGCCACCGGCCAGACGCTGGCGGCGATCGCCGTATGGCCGCTGAAGCCCGTGAAATCGAGCCGGGCGCTGCCGATGCCCCAGCCGAGGAAGGCGATCTTCGACGCGGCGATCAGGCTGCCGCCGAAGCCGAACAGCAGGATCCAGAGCAGCGCCAGCGGCCGGGTGGGGCTGCGAACGCCGAGCCATACGCCGATCCACAGCGAGGCCGGCAGCAGGAAGCCGCTGTCACCGAACCAGGTGATCTCGTGCAGGAGTTGGTGCAAATGGGGCATCCGGCGGGGCGTCAGGTGCCGAGAAGCACGCTGACGCGCCGCTGGAGGGATTCGGGTTGCACCTCGGCGCGGGGCATGGCGCTGCCGACGCGCAGGCCGACGCGACTGAAGAGGCCGCGCCGGAACGGCCGCACCATCGCCACCTGCTGGCCGTCGCGCTGCTCGATCCGGCTGAAGTAGGAGCCCCAGAGATTGGTCAGCGCCATCGGCACCACCGGCGGCTCCATGCCTTCGGCGCGCGCCGCCTCGATGATCTTCATCACGCCGCCCTTGAAGGGCTGCAGGCTGCCGTCGCGCGTGATCGCGCCCTCGGGAAAGATCGCCAGCAGGTCGCCCTCGCGCAGCACCTGGACGGCGTCGGCGAAGGCCTGCTCGTAGGCCGCCGGGTCTTCCTTCTGGGGCGCGATCGGGATCGCCTTGGCGAGCCGGAACAGCCAGCCGAGCACCGGCACGCGGAAGATCCGGTGGTCCATGATGAAGCGGATCGGGCGCGGGCTGGCGGCCATCAGCAGCACGGCATCGATGAAGCTGACGTGGTTGCAGACCAGCACCGCGGCGCCCTCCTCCGGAATGTGCTCCTGGCCATGGATGTCGAAGCGGTAGACGAAGCGCGACAGCACCCAGGCCACGAAACGCAGCAGGTACTCGGGAACCAGCATGAAGATGTAGAAGGCGACCACGGCGTTGGCGATGCCGGTGAACAGGAAGATCTGCGGAATCGTGAAGCCGGCCTTCAGCAGCGCGCCGGCAATGACCGAGCTGGCGATCATGAAGAGCGCGTTCAGGATGTTGTTCGCCGCGATGATGCGGGCCCGGTGGGTGGGCTGGCTGCGCATCTGGATCAGCGCATACATCGGCACGCTGTAGAGCCCGGCGAACAGCGACAGCAGGCCCAGGTCGGCCATCACGCGCCAGTGCGCCGGCTGGGCCGTGAAGGCGCCCAGCCCCATCTGCGCGGCGGCCGGCAGCCCGCGCGAGGCGAAGTACAGGTCGATCGCGAACACGCTCATGCCGATCGCGCCGAGCGGCACCAGGCCGATCTCGACCTGGCGGCGGCTGAGCGTCTCGCACAGCAGCGAGCCGGCGCCGATACCGACCGAGAACACCACGAGCAGCAGCGAGGCCACCTGCTCGTCGCCGTGCAGCACCTCCTTGGCGAAGCTCGGGAACTGGGCCAGAAAGACCGCGCCGAAGAACCACATCCACGAGATGCCCAGCAGCGAGCGGAACACCACCACGTTGCCGTGCGCGAGCTTCAGGTTGCGCCAGGTCTCGCTGACCGGGTTCCAGTTGATCTTCAGGCCCGGGTCGGTGGCCGGCGCCGGCGGGATCGCCTGCGCCACCCCGCGGCCGGCCAGCGCCAGCAGCAGGCAGGCCACGGCCACCGTCGCATGGCCGACCTGCGGCAGGGCCACCAGCAGCCCGCCGGCCACCTGGCCGAGCAGGATGGCGACGAAGGTGCCCATCTCGACCATGCCGTTGCCGCCGGTCAATTCGCGTGGCGCCAGCACCTGCGGCAGGTAGGCGAACTTGACCGGGCCGAACAGGGTCGAGTGCAGCCCCATCAGGAAGACGCAGCCGAGCAGCACCACGGCGTCGGCCCGCAGGAAACCCCAGGCCGCGATCGCCATGATCGCGATCTCGAGGTTCTTGACGAAGCGGATCATCTTCGTCTTGTCGTGCTTGTCGGTGAGCTGTCCCGCGGTGGCGGAAAACAGCAGGAAGGGCAGGATGAACAGCGCCCCGATCGCCAGCCCGGCCATCGCCGGGGGCATCCAGGCCAGCTGCAGCTGGTAGGTCACCATCACCGTGAAGGCGAACTTGAACAGGTTGTCGTTGGCGGCGCCGGAGAACTGGGTCCAGAAGAAGGGCGCGAAGCGCCGCTGCCGCAACAGCGCGAACTGGTTGGCGTGGCCTTCGGGCAGGCTGGCGGAGGCAGCTTCGGTGGTGGGCGTCATGTTTCAGGTGGAGGCGGCGGAGCGCGTTCGCAGGGAAGCGGCGTGCGAATTGTGCCGCAGCGTCCGCCGCCCCATCACCTGCAGGGCGTGCAGCACCGGCAGCGCCGCCAGGGCCGCCGTCAGGTGCTTCAGGCTGTGGCCCGACACCAGGTGCCGCGTGGCCTCGAAGATGGGTTGGTCCGCGAGCTCGAACAGCTTGGCCAGGGCATAGAAGAACACCACCCAGCCGAGCTTGAGGCCGATGGCGCCCGCCACCGGCCGGCACAGCGCCAGCGCCAGCACCAGGGCCATGCCGCCGAACTGCACCACGGCCCAGGGCAGGGCATTGCCGTCCAGGTGGCAGACCGCCGCCGCCAGCAGCCCGCCCCCGAGCGTGAACCAGGCCGCCGGCCAGCCGGCGCGGGCGCTGACCCGTTCGCAGACCGCGAAGCCGACCAGGCCCGAGAAGGCCACCGCCATGCCGGCGCGGTCCGCGGCCAGCCGCAGGTCGTCGGGCTGCAGGTGGTAGAAGGCCGAGCCGAGCGCGGTCAGGATCAGGCCGGCGAAGAACATCCAGGCGCAGTCCAGCGCATTGAAGGGCGGCTGCGCGAGCGCCTGGGGCAGCGGCGCGGCGTCCTGCAGCCGCTCGTGGGCACGGTCCAGCCAATGCAGCCAGCGCAGGCCCCAGATGCCCAGCACCGCGAAAGGCAGGTTGCTGAGCACGTCCATGGCGTTCGGCAGCGTGCGCCAGGACTGGCCATCGGCGAAGGGCGCGCCGCCCAGCGCCGGGGCCGCGACCGAGGGCCCGAGCACCGCGGCGCTGACCAGCAGCACGGCCAGCGCCAGCAGGGAATGTTCACGACGGGTGAGCGACGGCAGGGACGGCAGGGACATGGCAGGCTCCGATGGGTGCGCGTGGGACTGGAATCTAGGTTGTCAACCCACCGGACGGCATCGAGAATCGATACGGCGCACTTTTTCACCACCTCGGGTATCAATCCGCAATACTTCCTCTGCCCATGAGTACCACCGTCGACCTGGTCAATGCCCTCAAGAACGAGCTCAAGTCCGCCCATATGACCTATGCCGACCTGGCCAAGTCGCTGGACATGGCCGAGTCCAGCGTCAAGCGGATGCTGGCCAAGGGTGACATGCCGCTGACCCGGGTCGACGCCATCTGCCGGGCCCTGAAGATCGACTTCGCCGAACTGGCGCGCCGGGTGGCCGACGCCCAGCCGCTGCTCAAGGAGCTCACGCTCGAACAGGAAAAGGCGGTGGTCAAGGACAAGAAGCTGCTGCTGCTGGCGATCTGCGTGCTGAGCCAGTGGACCTTGGAGCAGATCGTCGGCGCCTACCGGATCACCGAGGCCGAGTGCATCGGCCACCTGGCCCAGCTGGACCGCATCGGCATCATCGAGCTGCGGCCGCTGAACCGCTACCGGCTCAAGCTCGCCAAGACTTTTCGCTGGCGGCCGCACGGGCCGGTGATGGACTTCTTCCGCGAGAACGTGGTGCTCGACTACTACCGCGGCGGCTTCGACGGCCCGGCCGAAGGGCTGCTGCTGGTGCACGGATCGATCAGCAAGTCGCTGGCGCCGGCCTTCCTCGACCGGCTCCAGCGGGTGGCGCAGGACTTCGCCCAGCAGCACCAGACCGACCAGAAGCTGTCGCCCAAGGAGCGCGAGGGCTACACGCTGCTGCTGGGCATGCGCAACTGGGAGTTCGAACTGTTCACCCGCCTGCGCCGGGCCTGAAAAACACAGAAACCGGTTTCTTCTGTAAGATTCGCCCAGCAGAAAAGCGGACGCATCCGTCCCACCGATGGCGCAATCTCCCATGAACGCTCAGGTGAACCGCCCCCGCAGCGGTTCAGGCACTGCCTTATTCGTGATCAATCGCCGACTGGAGAGTCACCACGCCACGTGGTGCACCGAAGGAGCAAACCCGTTGCCGGTCGCAGCGCGGTGAAACTCTCAGGTAACAGAGACAGGGGGAGCGGCAATCTGAACCCCGGGTCTTGCCGCTTGCCACAGTAAGCGCTAACGCCCGCCGTTCATGCCCTCCCACAAGGATTCGGACATGCGCGTGGTTGTACTTGGCGCCGGCTTGCTCGGCGTGACTTCGGCCTATTACCTGCAACAGCTGGGCCACGAAGTGATCGTGGTCGATCGGCATGCGACACCGGCGGCCAAGGCGCGCGGCGTCGCTGCCGCCCGTCCCGGCGCAGCGACTGCGACCGCGCCGCCGAAGCGGCGCGGCAAGAAGCTCTCGAAGCTGCGCAGCGGCATCCGCCGCGGCTTCGCCCGGCTGATCGACCGCGCCGTCGGCACGCCGCCGAAGCGCGATCCGCTCGATCACCTGGTGCGCCTGGCCGCCTACAGCCGCAAGAGCGCGCGCGCCCTGGGCGACGAAACCGGCGTGCCGCACGGCGCGCGCACGGCCGGCCTCATGAACCTGTTCACCGACCCCGAGGCCTTTCGGGCCCGGATGGCGAACGCCACCCACTGGTCGGGGCTGGGCTGCGAGGAGCGGCTGTTGTCGGTCGACGAGGCCATTGGCCTGGAACCGGCGCTGGCGGCCATGCGCAGCAAGCTGGTCGGGGCCACCTACGCGCAAGAGGATCCGGCGCGCGACCCGGCCCAGTTCGCCGCCGGCCTGGTCTTCCTGTGCCGCGCCGCCGGGGTGCGCTTCATGACCCGCCACACGGTGGTCGCGCTCAAGGAGCAGGACGGTCGCATCGACCATGTCGAGTTGCTCGATGGCGCCGGCCGGACCACCACCTTGCGCGGCCAGGCCTATGTGCTGGCGCTGGGTGCCGCGAGCGTGCCGCACGCGGAAGACCTCGGCATCGACATGCCGCTGCGTTTCGTGCGCGAATACATCGTCACGATGCCGATCCTGGATCCCGCCATGGCGCCGCGCATCGCGTTGCGCGACCGCCAGGGCAAGCTGCGCATCGTGCGGATCGAAACCCCGGCCGGCGACCAGCTGCGGGTCCATGCGATCGTGATGGCCGGACTCGACGAGGAGGCCGAACCCGACTCCGACCGCTTCCAGGCGATCGTGCGCCGCACCGAGATGCTGCTGCCCGGCGTGGCCGACGCGAGCCGGGCCAGCTTCGACACGGCGATGCACGCGGTCAGCATCAACCGGCTGCCGATGATCGGCAAGACCCGGCTGCCCAACCTGTTCCTGAACACCGCGCCCGGCACCCGCACCTGGGTCCACGCCTGCGGCGCCGGCAAGTCGATCGCGCGCATCGTCAGCGGCCTGCGGCCCGAACTCGACTTCGCGTTCCGGCGCCCTTAGAATCCGCCCACTGCAGGAGAGCGGGCCCACGGGCCCCACCGAAGGCGCAAACTCCCATAAACGCTCAGGTCGGCCCACGTGATGGGCCTGTACTGCACCAACTGTCAAAGCCGTCTGGAGAGCCATCACGCCCATCGCGTGATGCACCGAAGGAGCAAACCCGCTGCGGGCGCAGCGGGTGAATCTCTCAGGTACCGAGGACAGGGGGAGCGGCAACTCGGACTTCCGGTCCGGTTGCCTTCGTTCCCGTCGGCAATCCGAACCGTCGCGTCCGAGCGCTGCAACCTTCAAGGGTTCTCGATATGCGCGTGATCGTTCTTGGCGCCGGCCTGCTCGGCGTGACCTCGGCCTACTACCTCCAGCAACTCGGCCACGAAGTGACCGTCATCGACCGCCAGGCCACGCCGGCGGCGGAAACCAGCTTCGCCAACGGCGGCCAGATCTCGGTCAGCCATGCCGAGCCCTGGGCCAATCCGGGGGCGCCGCTCAAGGTGCTGCAATGGCTCGGCAAGGAAGACGCCCCCCTGATGTTCCGCATCCGCGCCGACATGCGGCAGTGGCTCTGGGGCCTGCAGTTCCTGCGCGAATGCACGCCGGCACGCACCCGCCACAACATCGAGCAGATCGTGCGCCTGGGCACCTACAGCCGCGACACGCTGCAGCAGCTGCGGCGCGACACCGGCCTGGCCTACGACCAGCGGACCCAGGGCATCCTGCACTTCTACACGACGCAAAAGGAGTTCGACGCCGCGCTGGCGCCAGCCGAGCAGATGCGCGCGCTCGGCTGCGACCGGCGCGTGATTTCGGCCGACGAGGCGGTGAAGCTCGAGCCCGCGCTCGCCCACATCCGCCCGCAGCTGGCCGGTGCGACCTACACGGCGGAAGACGAATCGGGCGATGCCAACCGCTTCGCGCGCGAGCTGGTCAAGCTGGCCGAGACGGCCGGCGTGCGCTTTCTCATGAGCCACACGGTGACCGCGCTGCGCGAGGCCGGCGGCAGCATCGACCATGTCGAGGCGACCGACAGCGAAGGCCGCTTCCAGCGCATCCGCGGCGATGCCTTCGTGCTGGCGATGGGCTCGCTGAGCCCGCTCTATGCAGCGCCGCTGGGCATCCGGCTGCCGATCTATCCGGCCAAGGGCTATTCGGTCACGATGCCGGTCAAGGATGCGTCCAGGGCGCACCAGGTCTCGCTGACCGACGACGAGTTCAAGCTGGTGTTCTCGCGCTACACCTCGGCCGGTGGCGACCGGCTGCGGATCGCCGGCACCGCCGAGCTCAACGGCTACGACCGCGACCTGAACCGGGTGCGCTGCGAGGCTATCGTGCGGCGCGTCGAGGAACTGTTCCCCGGCGCCGGCGAGGCATCCGAAGCCCAGTTCTGGACCGGACTGCGCCCGGCGACGCCGAGCAACGTGCCGCTGATCGGCGGCACCCGGCTGCCGAACCTGTTCCTGAACACCGGCCACGGCACGCTGGGCTGGACCCACGCCTGCGGCTCGGGCAAGTCGATCGCGCGGATCGTGAGCGGGCTGAAGCCGGAAGTCGACTTCGCGTTCACCGGGCTGCGCGCAGCGGCTCAGTCCCCGGCGGTGAAGACGGTCAGCACGCCGGTGTAGCCGTAGAGGTGATTGCGGGCGATCTCGCCGGCGGCGAAGAAGCCGACCAGCGGGACATCGCCGAGGGCATGGCGCACGATCTGCAGCTCGGCACCGGGGGCGCCGAAATGCGGCCCGCCGCGGCCCGAACAGCTGACGTAGATGGCGCCCGCGATGCGGCGCGCCGGATGCGGCGCGGCCTCGGCCTCGCCGGCCGCGACTTCGCGCGCGGTGGCGAGCGTCTGCTCCTGCGGCTCCAGCTCCTCGCGGATCTCCGCGCAGACGCGCATCAGGTCGGCCCGCGCGGCCTGCGCGTTGCGGCGGCAGAAGCTCAGACGCATCCCGGTCTCGGCGTTGTCGGCGATCGCCACGCCGCGACGCGTCGGGTCGAGGCCGATGATGTGGCGTACCCGGACGTCGGCGCCGAGATCGCCGGTGCGCCGGACGCCGTCGCTTCCGGCCTCGACCAGTCCGACCAGGGTGGCGCGGACCGCGTCGATCGCCTGCTCGGGGGCATCGAGCGAGACCCGCAGGTCGGCCAGCAGGACGTCGAGCGCGGGCTCGCCATCGAGCGCCAGCAGCAGGTTGCCGTCGGCCTCGGTGATCTCGCGTTCGCGCGAGACCGGCTGGCAGCCCTGGGTCACGCGCGAGACCAGCCGCACGCCCTCGCCGAACACCACGCCCGACAGGCCGCCCGAGAACACGCCGCCGACCGCACCATGTCCGCGGATGTTGCCATTGCCGCCGATCGCGAATTGCAGCGAGCCGACCCGCCCGGAGGACAGGCCTCCGAACAAATAACCGGTGTCGGTGCGGTCCGCCATCTCGGCGATCAGTTCGCCGAGTTCGGGCGTCCGCGGGTCGGCATGGACCAGCGCCGTGTGGGCCGCGAAACCGCTCATTTCGGAGCTGGCCAGCGGCGCCACGCCGGAAAACACCCGGTACTGGTCGCTCGGCAGCTCGCACAGCATCACGCTGAGCGCCGGCTCGTCGAAGTACTCGGCGTTGTTGGCGGCCACGCCGACACCCACGGTGCCGGTCCAGTCGGTGATCTCGGGCAGTTCGGCCCCCAGGTGGTCGAGGATCTCCTGGGCATCTTCCCCGTAGTGGTCGGTGATGTAGAGCAGGCCCAGCGACGGCGCGCGGGCGTAGTCCGGCAGCGCCATCTGCGCCCGCAGCTGCGCCAGCACCAGGCCGGCCGCCATGCGCCATTGCGGATGGGTGGCGTGCCCGCTCGGAAACAGCTTCATGTCTGGCCTTTCAGCCCGCGCGCTTGCGCGCCGGCGCAGGCCGCTTGGCGGACGCGCTGGCGCCGCGGCGCGTGGCCGGTGCCTTCTTGGCGGCGGCGGCCGGCCTCTCGGCGGCCCGGGCCGGTGCGGACGCTGCGCCCGGGCCCGCGTGATCGCCCAGCGGCTGCGGCATCACCGGCATCTTCAGCTGGGAGGCCTCTTGCAATGCCGAACTGGCGATCTGCTGGAACTGCTGGGTCAACGCACCCCACCACTGGACCGGATCGACGACGCCAGCCGAGTCCTGGGCGGCGGCGGCCTTGGCGCGCTTCGGCGCCGGTGGCTCTTCGACCTCCGGCTGCGCTTCGGGTTCGGGTTCGGGCGCGGCGGACGGGGCCGGCGCGGCCGGCCGGGTGAAGGCGTTGGCGAGGTCTTCCATGCGGACGTTCATGCCGCGCAAGGTCGAGAGCGTCATCTTCTGCACCTCGAGCGCCTGGATGGTCGCCTTCAGCGCGTGGCCGTTCTGCTCGAGCCAGTACTGCACCGTCTTGAGCTCCTGGATGCGCTTGTCGACCTCTTCGATGCTCAGCGTCGGCGCCACCCAGCTCGACAGGCTCGGCAGGCCGGGCACGGCGCCGGGCGAGGCGCTGGCGCCGCCCGTCAGATTCTTGAGGAAGTCGAAGCCCGGAACGAACTGACTGAAGGCGAAGGGCTTGCTGGCGTCGCTCATGGCGTGCTCCGGGTCTGTGTTTCTTGTCTTGGCAGCTTACTCCAAGCGTCAGGGCTTTTGGGCGCCCGACGGCATCCGGCACTCGCCATGAGGGCCCGGCTTGTGGACAATGCCCAAACAGACACAGAAAGACACATGTCCATCTTCCATCTCGCCTTCCATGTCCGCGATCTCGACCAGGCGCGCCGCTTCTACGGCGGCGTGCTGGGCTGCGCAGAAGGCCGCAGCACCGACACCTGGGTCGACTTCGATTTCTTCGGCCACCAGATCTCGCTGCATCTTGGCGAGCCCTTCGCCACCGCGCGCACCGGCCGCGTGGGCGAGGTGATGGTGCCGATGCCGCATTTCGGCATCGTGCTCGAGCTGCCGGCCTGGCAGGAACTGGCGAAGCGGCTCGAGGCGTCGGGCATGGACTTCGTGCTCAAGCCGCAGGTGCGCTTCGAGGGCCTGCCGGGCGAGCAATGGACCATGTTCTTCTGCGACCCCTTCGGCAATCCGATCGAAGCCAAGGGCTTCCGGTCGCTGGACACCGTCTACGACGCATGACCCTGTCGGCCGCGCCAGCCGCCCCGCCGATGCGCCTGCGCATCGGCGGCGTGGCGGCTGCGTTGCTGCTCACCACCGCCGCCCATGCGGTGCAGGATTGCGAACTCAACGGCCAGGCCGTGAACCCGGCCAACGCGGCGACCACCGCCGGCAAGACCGGCGTGATGCGTTGCAAGGACCGCGACAGCGGCCAGCTGGTACGCGAACAGCAGGTCCAGAGCGGCACCTTCATGGGACTGGTGCGCTTCTACGAGGACGGCAAGCTCGCCAAGGAGCACAGCCTGAATGCCCGCGGCAACATCGAAGGCCGGGCGCGCGAGTTCTCGCCCTCCGGCCAGGTATTGCGCGACGCCACCTACGAGGACGGTCACGAGATGGGCCTGGTGCGCATCTTCTACCCGGACGGGTCGCTGCGCCGCGTCACCTTCTTCGCCGATGCGGCGGGCGAGCGCGCCTCGGTCGAGTTCACCGAACGCGGCCAGCTCTCGGCGCTACGCTGCGGCGACAAGCCGGTGCTGGCGCCCGCGGCCGACGACGCGCAGCTGTGCGGCTTCATCGGCGGAGCCTCGCGGGTCGAGCTGTTCGATGCCAGGGGCATCCTGCGCTCGCGGCTGTCCTACGTGGCCGGCAAGCGGGTGCGCAGCGAAGAGCTCTACGACAACGGCAAGCCCGCGGCCCAGGACGAGATGATGGGCAACCAGCGCATCGAACGGCGCTTTTCGTCCGAAGGCGTCAAGCGCCGCGAGGTGGTCTCGCTGCTGGGCGAGCGCGGCACGGTCCGGCAGCGCGAGCAGGAGTTCTCCGAGCGGGGGACGCTGGTGCGCGAGCAGCGCTGGAACAGCACGGGATCGCCGCTGAGCGACGAGAGCTTCTACCAGAACGGCCAGCCGCGCAGCAAGTCGGTCTATGGCGTGGACGGCAACCCGCGCCTGATCGAGGTCACCGAATACCACGACAACGGCCAGCGCGCCGCGATCGGCCGCTACCTGGCCAACGACCGCCTGCGCCAGCTCCCGATCGGCACCCACCAGCGATTCAGCGACAGCGGCCTGCTCATCGCCGAGTCGGTCTACGACGACAAGGGCCGCGTCACGCGCGAACGCAGCTGGGACGCCAACGGCAAGCTGGAGCGGGACGACGAAGTGTTCGAGGATGGGTCGCGGAGGGCATTCGCTAAGCCTTGATCAGTTGAGGACAGAGCAAGAACTGCTGCGCAGTCCTTGGTCTGTCCCGCAATGTCTCAATCAAGCTTGATCCCCGCCGCCTTGATGATCGGCCCCCACCGCTGCGACTCCGCCCGCGACAGCGCCGCGAACTGAGCCGGCGAGCCCGGCATCGCCTCCATGCCGAAGTCGCTGAAGCGCTTCTGCACCGCCGGCGTCGTGAAGGCACGGTTGAGATCGCCATTGAGCCGCGCGACGATCGGCGCCGGAATCCCGGCCGGGCCGACGATGCCCTGGAAGGCGAACACCTCGGAATTCGCGACGCCGACTTCGGCCAGCGTCGGCACGTCCGGCAGCAGCTTCGAGCGGCTGCCCGATCCGATCGCCAGCACGCGCACCTTCTTGCCCTGCATGATCGACAGGCCCGAGGCCAGGTCGAGGAACATCGCCGGCACCTGGCCGCCCATCACGTCGGCCATCGCCGGTGCGGCGCCGCGGTAAGGAATGTGGGTGATGAAGGTGCCGGTGCGGACCTTGAACATCTCCATCGCCAGGTGGTGCGGCGAGCCGTTGCCCGGCGAGGCGTAGTTGACCTTGCCCGGATTGGCCTTCACATAGGCCAGGAAGGCCTTGAAGTCCTGCGCCGGAAAGTCCGGATGCACGACCAGCGCCAGCGGGAACTTGCCGATCGCGCCGATGTAGCTGAAGTCCTTTTCGGGATTGAAGGGCAGCTTGCTGAAGAGGTGCTCGTTGAAAGCGAGCAGCGCGTTGTCGGCCGACATGATCGTGTAGCCGTCGGGCTTGGCCTTGGCGACCAGTTCGGCGCCGATGTTGGTCGAGGCGCCAGGGCGGTTGTCGATCACGATCTGCTGGCCGAGCGTCTGCCGCATCGCCTCGGACAGGGTGCGCGCGATCACGTCGGTGCCGCCGCCGGCCGGGTACGGAACGACCCACTTGATCAACTGGTCGGGAAAGGCGCCCTGGGCGCGCGCCCACGGTGCCGCGGCAGCGGCCGCGGTGGCAGCGAGGGTGGTGAGCAGGGTTCTGCGATCCATCGAAAAGTCTCCTGGTTTGTATGTCTTCAAATGTAAGGGCTCCGCTGGGGGCTCAGGCGGAGAGCGACGGCGTCGGCAGCCCGTCGATCGCTTGCGCGAGCGCCTCGCGGCAGCGCGCCTCGTCGCCGACCTGCTCGAACAGCAGCAGCGCGAGCCGGGCGAGGAACAGCGACTCCCGCTCGGGGCCGGCCTCGCTGATGGCGCGTGCGCATTCGGCGTAGACGCGATCGCGCGCCTCGGGTGGCAGGGCGGTCGTCATGCGGGCTCCTTGGGGGTCAGCGCGGCCGCCCGCGCCAGGGCCTGGCGCAGCGCGCCGGGGGGCGGCCGGCGCCAGCGCGCCGCCACGTGGCCGTCGGGGCGGAGCAGATAGACGGCGCCTTGCCGCGCGCCGAGCGCTTCGAACACCTGCGGGTCGGCGTCCTGCGGCGACAGCGCGCACAGCGCCACGGGCAACGGGCCGGCCTGCGCCTGCGCCACCTCGGCACGCAGGGCGTCGTCCGCCGGCGGCAGGTTCAGCAGCAGCACGGTGAAGGCCGCGCCGAGCCGGTCGGTGAGGTGCGAGCCGTCGGCCAGCGCCTGCTCGGGCAGGGCCTCGCCGGGCTGCGGCCCCTGCGCCAGTTCGTCGCCCGGGCTCGACAGCATCGAGCCCTCGTAGCCCACGGCCTGGGTCTGGCGCGGATTGATCAGGTTGGCGATGCCGCGGTGCGCGCCCGCGAGCGACAGCGCCGCCTCGCGCAGCAGGTCGAAGCCGCGCGAGGGCGGCGACATGAACTCGGTGCTGCGCATCGCGTTCTCGGCATTGATGTGGAAGGCCGCGATGCGCTCCTGCGAATAGCTGTCGAGCAGCGCCGCATCGGACACGCCGCGCGCCACCAGCGCCAGCTTCCAGGCCAGGTTGTCGGCATCGTCGAAGCCCGAGTTGAGGCCGCGCACGCCGAAGATCGGCATCGCATGGGCGGCGTTGCCGGCGAACAGCACGCGCCCGTGCCGGTAGCGCTCGAGCGTCATCGCGCCGGCGCGGTAGACCGAGGTCCATACCGTGTGCCAGGGCAGGTGGCCTTCGCCGATCGCATCGAGGTGGCGCTGCACGAATTCCTGCACCGCCGCGGGCTGCAGGGCCTCCTCGGTGCTCTGGCCGGCGCGCAGCTGGTAATCGATGCGCCAGATGTCGTCGGGCTGCTTGTGCATCAGCACCGTCGAGCCGGGGTTCCACGGCGGGTCGAACCAGGCGCGGCGTTCGGTCGGATGTCCGCTGTGCAGCTCGATGTCGATGATCACGTAGCGGCCTTCGTAGCCGGTGCCGACCAGCTCGAGGCCGAGCGACTTGCGCACGAAGCTCTGGCCGCCGTCGCAGGCCGCGAGCCATTGGCCGCGCAGCGCATGGTCGCCGAGCGCGTTGCGCACCGACAGCCGCAGTCCGTCGGCCTCCTCCTCGATCCCGGTCAGCGTGCTGCCCCACCGGATGTCGACCAGGCCCGGCGCCGCGGCGTTGCGGCGCTCGATCTCGTCGAGCAGGTACTGTTCGATGTAGTACTGCTCGAGATTGATCATCGGCGGCAGCTTCTGCCGCTCGTCGTGCGGCATCTCGAAGCGGAACACCTCTTCGGTCTTGTAGAAGCTGCGTCCGCCGGTCCAGGGCAGGCCCTTCGCCAGGAAGGCCGGCAGCGCGCCGAGGCGCTCGATGATCTCGAGGCTGCGGCGCGAGATGCAGGCCGCGCGGCTGCCGACGCAGACCGTGTCGTCGGCCTCGAGCACCACGCTGCGCACCCCATGGTTCGCGAGCCCGAGCGCGAGCGCCATGCCGACCGGGCCGCCGCCGGCGATCACGACCGGATGCAGGCCGGCTTCGACGCCCCCCACCAGCGGCGGCAGCGAAGGCGCGAAGCGCGTGTAGTGGAAGGCGCCGACCGAGGGCGGCAGTTCGACGCCGACCGGCGGGATCGGGCCGGTGGCGGCGTCGCCAGCGCGGGCGGCGGGAGGGGTCGCGGCAGCGGTGTTCATGCAGGGGATTGTCCGGATGCGTTCTTCCCGCCCGTGTCGTAACTTTGTACGAAGTGATTACCCTTAATTGCCACTTCATGTGTCGCCGCCTCCCATGAGACGCTGGCCCGTCCGCAGCCACGAGGGGAGCCTGGCGGCGCCGGTGGTCGGCAGCGTGTTGGCCGGCATCGGCACCGCGCACCTGGCCGCCAGCTACCTGGCGGCGATGCACCAGGTGCTGCCGGTGACCTTCTGCACGGTCTTCGCGGCCGGCGCCAACGGCCGCATCGAGACCCTCTCGGCGGCCAGCAGCTATGGCAACACGGCGGAGCGCACCGCCGAGCGCTACGTGGCCGAGCGTTTCGACCGGCTCGACCCGCACATGGCCTGGCTGGCGGGCCGCAAGCTGCCGAAGCGGCCGCAGCTCTGGCTCGGGCACCACCGGGCCGAGGAGGTCGAAGATGCCGCCTACCGTGCCGCCTGCTACGGCGACGTCGGCATCCGCGAGCGCAGCTCGGTGCTGTTGCTGCTGCCGAGCGGGCAGCGTGCGGCGGTGAGCTTCTATCGCAGCCTGGCCCAGCCCGATTTCGGGCCGGCGGATTTCGCGCTGCTCGAAGCCCACGCCGCGCTGCTGGCCGACGCCACCGCCGCCCACGGCCGCAGCGCCGTCGCCGCCCGCGAGGCCGCGGAGCCGGCACTGGCCTCGCGCCTGCTGGCGCTCAGCCTGCGCGAGCGAGAGGTGATCGGCCACCTGCTGGCCGGCAAGACCGCCAAGGAGACGGCGCGCGAGATCGGGATCGAGCTGACGACGGTGCGCACGCACCAATACCGTGCGTTCCGTCGGCTCGGGCTGCGGACCCTCAAGGAACTGATGCGGAGCGCCTGAGCGCTAGCTCGCCGCCACCACTTCCTGGTCGATCGCGCCGAACACCGACTGCCCGTCCGCATCCTTCATCTCGATCCGGATGGTGTCGCCGTACTTCATGAACTCGGTGCTGGGCTGGCCGTCCTGGATGGTCTCGATGCAGCGCTTCTCGGCGATGCAGCTGTAGCCCTTCGGCCATTCCATGCGGCCCTTCTTCTCGACGCCCTTGTTGCTCACGGTGCCGCTGCCGACGATGCTGCCGGCGCGCACGTTGCGGGTCTTGGCGATGTGCGCGATCAGCTCGCCGAAGTGGAACGTCATCTCCTCGCCCGCATCGCACATCCCGACCTTGCGGCCGTTCCAGGTGCTTTGCAGCGGCAGGTGCACGCGGCCACCCTGCCAGGCCTCGCCCAGCTCGCCCGGCGTCACGGCCACCGGGCTGAAGGCGGTGGCCGGCTTGCTCTGAAAGAAGCCGAAGCCCTTGGCCAGTTCGGCCGGGATCAGGTTGCGCAGGCTGACGTCGTTGGCGAGCATCACGAGCCGGATACCGTCCAGCGCCTGCGCCGCCGTCGCGCCCATCCTGACGTCGCCGGTGACGACCGTGATCTCGGCCTCGAAATCGATGCCGAAGGCCTCGCTGGCCACCACCACCGGATCGCAGGGACCGATGAAGTCGTCGCTGCCGCCCTGGTACATCAGCGGGTCGGTGTAGAAGCTCGCGGGGACCTCGGCGTTGCGCGCCTTGCGCACCAGTTCGACGTGGTTCAGGTAGGCCGACCCGTCGGCCCACTGGTAGGCGCGCGGCAGCGGCGCCATGCACTGCGCCGGATCGAAGGGGAACGCGTGGCGGGCCCGCCCGGCGTTGAGCGCGTCATAGAGATCCTGCAGCTGCGGACTCATGAAGCCCCAGTCGTCGAGCACCTGCTGCATGCGGCTGGCGATGCCGGTGGCGTAGTGGGCGCTGGCCAGGTCGCGCGCGACGACGACCAGCTGGCCGTCGCGCGAACCGTCTTTGAGGGTGGCAAGTTTCATGGGTGGCGGCGGATGCCGGCAGGGCACACGCAACTAAACTGAGTGGACGGGCGGCAGTGTACCGAGGTGAACCTCCGGTCCGGCGTCCACTCCATCCTCGATGCCCTCCCCCACCCTGTCCGTCGACCCCGGCTTTCCGCGCCCGCCGTGGCGCGGGCTGGCGTTGTTGACGGCGGCCGTGGTGCTGGTCCACCTGGCGTTGCTGGGGCTGGCGCCCCTGGGCTCGGGGCCGCGGCCCTCGCCGCTGGCCCAGACCTTCATCACGCGCAGCATCGTCATCGCGCCGCCGCCCGCCGCCGAACCGGCCAGCGCGGCACCGCCAGCGGCCGTCCCGCCACCGCCGCCCCGGCCCCTACGGCCCCGGCCCGTGCCGCGCCCGCGCCCCGCCGTCGAGCCGGCACCCGCGCCCGCCATCGAACGGCCGGCGCCCGCCGAGATGGCGGCGGCCGACCCCGACGCCGCGACGAGCCCCGACACCGGCGAGGCGCAGCCGCAGGAAGCCGGCGCGCCCGCCCCCGGGGGGTCGGGTGCCGCGGGGGCCGCGGGCTCGAACACGGGTGCCGGCAGCGACGCGGCCGGCCAGATCGCCGGTTCGGTGGAAGCCCAGGTCCCCGGTTCGGTGCGCCTGCGCTTCGCCGCCACGGCGCAGCAAGGCGCCCAGCCCTTGCAGGGCGTGTTCGGCGAACTGGTCTGGCTGCAGGACGGCAGCCAGTACGACCTCCGCCTGGCCTGGACCTTCCTGTTCAAGACCCTGCGCAGCCAGCACAGCACCGGGCGCATCGGGCCGACCGGCATCGAGCCCCTGCGCTTCTCGGACACCCGCAGGACGGAGACCGTCTCGCTGTTCGACCGCGACAACAGGCGCGTGCTGTTCAGCGGCAACGTCCCGAGCGAGATGCTCCTCGCTGGTGCGCAGGACCGGCTCAGCGTCGTGCTCCAGCTCGGCGCCCTGATGGCCGGCAACACGGCGCACTACCCGCCCGGCGCGGTGATCGCGGTCCAGACGGTCGGGACCCAGGATGCCGAGATCTGGACCTTCAATGTCGAGGGCGAGGAGGAGGTCGGCGTGCCGGCCGGCGAGTTCAAGGCCCGCAGGCTCACGCGCAACCCCCGCAAGCCCGGCGACGACAGGATCGAACTGTGGCTGGCGCCGGTGCTGGGCTGGCTCCCGGTGCGGATCCGGCAGACCCAGCCAAATGGCGACCTCATCGACCTCCAGCTGCGCAGCCAGTCGTCGAATCCGTGACAAATAACACGCAGTAACAGGCGGGTGCCTACAACGCAACGCTGCATATTGAAACTGGCGCGTTGATTGCTATCTAACCATCATGAATGCCATCGACATCCTCACAGGACCCGACATGCAAATGCTCTACGACTCCGACTCCTTCGTCGTCGTGCACGTGCAGCCGACCGAAGGCGAGGCGCCCGCGGCGCCCCACCTGCCGGTGCTGGCACGCCACGGCTTCGAGATCGTGGACAAGCGCTCGGGCAAGGAGGTCTACCTCGATGGCTCCTGGGCAGAATTGTTCCAGCAGCAGATTGCCGCCTGGCAGCTCAACACGCCGACCCAGGAAGAAGTCGAGGACACCCTCGAAGGCTACGCTGAGTTAGCGCACACTCCCGTCCTGGTCCACTGAGCACGGAGCCGGCGCAACGCCCCGCCATGCGCAGCCTGGTTGCCGTCGCCGCGGCGCTGCTGACCGCCTGTGCATCGCCGGGCCCCGGCGACGCCCAGGTGCCGATCGCCCGCCGCGCCGCCGCCCAACTGCCGACCGACGCCCTGCTGCTGGGCGAGCAGCACGATGCCGCCGAGCACCAGGTGATCGAACGCGAGACCGTGGTGGCGCTGGCGCAAGGCGGCCGCCTCGCCGCCCTGGCGCTCGAGATGGCCGAGGAAGGCAACAGCACGGGCCACCTGCCGGCCGACGCGACCGAAGCCCAGGTGCAGACCGCGCTCGGCTGGAACGACAAGGGCTGGCCATGGGCCGCCTACGGCCCGGTGGTCATGGCCGCCGTGCGGGCGGGGGTGCCGGTGATCGGCGCCAACCTGCAGCGGGCCCACATGAAGGACGCGATGGCCGACGTCTCGCTCGATGCGCAGTTGCCGGAAGCCGCCCGCACCGAACAGCAGCAGGCCGTGCGCAGCGGCCACTGCAACCTGCTGCCCGAATCCCAGATCGCGCCGATGACCCGGATCCAGATCGCCCGCGACCGCGCCATGGCGCAGGCCGTGGTCAAGGCCAGGGTGCCGGGCAAGACCGTGCTGCTCGTGAGCGGCGCCGGCCACGGCAACAAGCAGCTGGGCGTGCCGCAGCACCTGCCCACCGATGTCTCGGTGAAGGCGGTGCGGATGCGGGCCGGCCCGCCCGACGAGGCCGACCGCGCCTTCGACGCCGTCTGGCCGACGCCGGCTTTGCCGGAGCAGGACTACTGTGCCGGCGTCAAGCCGCCGCCGCCCCGCCCGGCCAGCTGAGCCGCCCTGATCAGGCCTTCGCCTTGATCGCGTCGGCCAGCGTGTTGACCAGCGTGTCGATGTGCGACTTCTCGACGATGTAGGGCGGCGCGATCACCAGCACGTCGCCCGCGGGCCGCACCAGCGCGCCCTTGTGATAGCAATCGACGAAGATGTCGTAGGCCCGCTTGCCCGGGGCCCCGGCGATCGGCGCCAGCTCGACCGCCGCGGCCAGGCCCAGGCTGCGGATGCCGATCACGTTCGGCAGGCCCTTGAAGGTGCTGTGGAAGGCATCGCCGAGGACCTTGCCCATCTCTCCGGCCCGTGCAAACAGTTGCTCCTCCTTGAACAGGTCGAGCGTGGCGATCGCCGCCGCGCAGGCCACCGGATGGCCCGAGTAGGTGTAGCCGTGGAAGAACTCCACCACGTGCTCCGGCGCCGAGGTCTTCATCATCTCGTCGTAGAGCTTGTCGCGGCAGATCACGCCGCCGAGCGGGATCACGCCGTTGGTCACGCACTTGGCGAAGTTCAGCATGTCGGGCACCACGCCGTAGAAGTCGGACGCGAAGTTGGTGCCCATGCGCCCGAAGCCGGTGATGACCTCGTCGAAGATCAGCAGGATGCCGTGCTTGTCGCAGATCTCGCGCAGCTTCTGCAGGTAGCCCTTGGGCGGCACGTACCAGCCGGCCGACCCGGCAATGGGCTCGACGATGATCGCCGCCACGTTGCTCGGGTCGTGCAGCGGCAGGATGCGCTGCTCGAGGTCGGCCAGCGGGTCGTCGGCCCAGACCGGCTCCTGGTTGTGGATGTAGGCGTGGTTGACCGGGTCGTGGATGAAGCGCATGTGGTCCACCCGCGGCAGGAAGGCCGAGCCGAACACCTTGCGGTTGCCCGGGATGCCGCCGACCGACATGCCGCCGAAGCCGACGCCGTGGTAGCCCTTCTCGCGGCCGATGAACAGGTTGCGATGGCCTTCGCCGCGGGCGCGGTGGTAGGCCAGCGCGACCTTCATCGAGGTGTCGGCGGCTTCGCTGCCCGAATTGCAGAACAGCACCTTGTTGAGGTCGCCGGGCGCCATCGCCGCGATCATCTCCGCCGCCTTGAACGCGCGGTCGTTGCTGACCTGGAAGGCGGTCGCGTAGTCGAGGGTGTCGAGCTGCTTCTTGATCGCCTCGTTGATCGGCTTGCGGTTGTGGCCCGCGCCCACGCACCACAGCGACGAGATCCCGTCGACCACCTTGCGGCCGTCATGGGTGGTGAACTCCATGCCGTCGGCCGCGACGAAGACCCGCGGGTCCTTCTTGAACGAGCGGTTGGGCGTGAAGGGCAACCACTGGTTGTCCATGTTGAAGTCGTTGAAGGCCATGAATTCACTCCTGCTGAGTTCGGGTGGTCGAGGAACGGGGCATTTTGGCACCAGCCGCGGCCCGCGGCAGGCCCTGCGACAATGTGCGGCCTTATGAACCCCGCGTACATCCTCACCCTCTCCTGCCCCGACCGCACGGGCATCGTGCACGCCGTCTCCGGCTTCCTGCTCGAGCGCGGCGGCAACATCGAAGAAGCGGCGCAGTACAACGACCACGGCACCGGCCTGTTCTTCATGCGGGTGCGCTTCGCCTGCGAACACGGGGAGAACGTCCTGCGCGAGCAGATCACCGCCCTCGCGGCCGACTTCGACATGCGCTGGAAACTGCATGCCGCCGCCGAGCCGATGAAGACCGTGATCCTGGTCAGCAAGGAAGGCCATTGCCTGAACGACCTCCTGTTCCGCTGGAAAAGCGGCCTGCTGTCGATCGACGTCCGCGCCATCATCTCGAACCACCGCGACTTCTACCAGCTGGCGGCGAGCTACAACGTGCCCTTCCACCACATCCCGGTGACCGCCGCGACCAAGGCGCAGGGCGAGGCGAAGCAGCTCGAGATCATCGAGGCCGAAGGCGCCGACCTGGTGGTGCTGGCGCGCTACATGCAGATCCTCAGCAACGACCTCTGCGGCAAGCTGGCCGGCCGGGCGATCAACATCCACCACTCGTTCCTGCCGAGCTTCAAGGGCGCCAAGCCCTACTACCAGGCGCACGACCGCGGCGTGAAGCTGATCGGCGCCACCGCCCACTACGTGACGGCCGACCTCGACGAGGGCCCCATCATCGAGCAGGACGTGGAGCGCGCCGACCACACCGACACGGTCGAGGCGCTGACCGCCCGCGGCCGCGACACCGAGAGCCAGGTGCTGGCGCGCGCCGTCAAGTGGCACAGCGAGCACCGGGTGCTGCTCAACGGCCACCGCACGGTGGTCTTCAAGTAGGCGCGCGGGCCGGCCCATGAACGGCTTGCGCGGGATGGCCTGGCTGCTGGTGTTCCAGTCGGTCGGCGAGCTGCTCTCGCGCGGCCTGTCGCTGCCGCTGCCCGGGCCGGTGCTCGGCATGATGCTGATGCTGGCCGGACTGCGCTTCGCGATCGTGCGCGAGCCGGTGGCCGAATGCGCCGGCTTCCTGCTCGCGCACCTCTCCCTGCTGTTCGTGCCGGTCGGCGTCGGCGTCATGACGCACCTCGCGCTGCTCGGGCAGTACGGCGGGCGGATGCTGCTGGTGATCGCGCTGTCGACCTGGATCGGCCTGGCGGTGACCGCGCTGGTGCTCTACTGGCCCGACCGCCGCCGCGGGGGCTAGTCGGATGCCGCGCTTCGTCGAGCTCTGGATCTACCTCTCGGCCACGCCCCTGTTCGGGCTGACCGCGACCCTGGTCGTCTACCTGCTGGCGAACGCGGCCTACACGCGCGCCGGCGGCGCGCCCTGGGCCAATCCGGTGCTGTGGTCGGTGGTGGTGCTGGCCGGCGGCCTGCTGGCCACCCGGGTCGACTACCCGACCTACTTCGCGGGCGCCCAGTTCATCCACTTCCTGCTGGGCCCGGCCGTGGTCGCCCTGGCCTGGCCCCTGTGGCAGCGGCGCGCCGAACTTCGGGCCCGCTTCGGCCGGCTGCTGCTGGCCTCGCTGCTCGGCGGCGCCGCCGCGGGAGGGTCGGCCGTGGCCCTGGGATGGGCGGTGGGCCTGCCGCACGACGTCGTCCTGTCGCTGGCCCCCAAGTCGGTGACCGCGCCGGTGGCCATGGGCATCTCGGAAAAGATCGGCGGCATCCCGGCGCTGTCGGCGGTGTTCGCGGTGCTCACGGGCATGATCGGCGCGCTGTCGGGCAAGTATCTTTTCGATGCGCTGCGCATCGGCACCGACGCCACGGGTTTCGCCGCCCGCGGCTTCGGCCTGGGCACCGCGGCCCACGGCATCGGCGCGGCGCGTGCCCTGCACGTCAACGCCGACGCCGGCGCCTATGCCGGGCTGGCGCTCGGCATGCAGGTCGTGCTGGCCGCCCTGCTGATGCCGCTGGTGTTCAAGCTGTTCTAGCTGCGGTTGGGATTGTCCGGGCGGCGATCCTGGCCGTTCGGCACGCCGTCATGGTCACGGTCCCAACCACCGCCCCGGTACTCCCACTGTCCATCGCGCTGATCCCATTGCGGCGAGCGATAGGCATAGCCGTTGCGCGCGCGCATGTAGGTGCCCTTGTTCCACACATAGCGGTGTCCGTTCCACTCGTAGTGGCCCGGCGCCCAGACGTAGCCCCTGCGCGGCGGCGGCACGTGTTCGGGACGCGGGGGCGGCGGCGCCACGCGGACGACCACGCCGGGCTGGGCCTGCGCGGTGGCCGGCACCACGGCGGCACCGAGCGACAACAGAGAGGCGACACCGACGGCGAGGCTGACTGCAAGTTTCTTCATGAGGACTCCTTCGAGTTGTTGGAGCCTTCATCCTCCCTGCGCCATGTGAACCTGCTGTAAGCCACGGACGAAGTCTTGTGTAGAGGTGTGACGCCTGCGCGTGCCGCCGGAAGCCTATTTGCGCAGCGCCCGCAGGTCGATCGCGTCCGCCATCGCGGCATAGCCGGCATTGCCCGGATGAAGGTGGTCGCCGCTGTCGTAGGCCGCCTTCAGCGCCTGGGGATCGGAAGGGTCGCGCATCGCGGCATCGAAGTCGACCACCGCTTCGACATGGCGGCGGCTGCGGATCCAGCGGTTGACGGCGTCGCGGCGCGACTCCTTCTCCTTGCTCCAGTAGGAGGAGCCCTTGAACGGCAGCAGCGTGCCGAGCAGCACCTTGACCCCGCGGGCGCGGGCCTGCTGGACCAGCTGCTCGAGGCCTGCCGTGATCTCCTCCGCTGCCGGCTGGCCCCGGATCGGGCCGGCCGCGCCTTCGGGCACGCTGAAGCCGATGTCGTTGATGCCGATCAGGATCACGACGTGCGTCAGGCCGCGCTGCGCGAGCGCGTCCTGCGCGAAGCGGGCGATGCCCTTGGTACCGACGCCGTCGGCCAGCAGGCGATTGCCCGAGATGCCCGCGTTGACCACCGTGGACCCGGCGTCGCCCGGCATGGCCCGCAGCCGCGCCGCGAGGCGATCGGGATAGCGGACCGGCCGCCCCTGCTCCTCGACCGCACCGGCGCCCGCGGTGATCGAGTCGCCGAAGGCGACCACCACGCCGGCATCGGCGGCCCAGGCCGAGGCCAGAACCTGCGAGGCGACCAGCAGGGCGCCAAGCCGCAGTGCGGCGCGTCGTCTTGAAAAGAGCTTCATGCAACGCGCAGTGTACGGATGCCGCGCCCCGCGCTTGCGGGCCCCTACCAGGTGTCGACGTAAGCCTGCGCCGGCTCGCGCGGCGCCGACGCCGAAGCCAGCCCGCGCACCAGCCAGGCCCGCGTGTCGGCGGGGTCGATGACCGCGTCGATCTCGAGGGTCTGCGCCATGTGGATCGCCTCGCCGTTGGCGTACTGCTGCGCCACCAGCTGCTTGAAAAGCGCGTCGCGCTCGGCGCCCTCGGGCGCGGCTTCGAGTTCCTTGCGGAAACCGAGCCGGACGGCGCCTTCGAGCCCCATGGCGCCGAACTCGCCGGTCGGCCAGGCGACCGTGAACACCGGCGCGTCGAAGCCGCCGGCGGTCATGGCCTGGGCACCGAGGCCATAGCCCTTGCGCAGCACCACCGCGAAATACGGCACGCGCAGGTGCGAAGCCACCATGAACATGCGGCAGACGTGGCGGACCTGCGCCTGGGCCTCGATCTCGGGGCCGACCATGAAGCCCGGCGTGTCGCACAGCGCCACCAGCGGCAGGCCGTGCGCGTTGCAAAGCTGCATGAAGCGGGCCGCCTTGTCGGCCGCCTCGACGTCGATCGCACCGCCCAGGTGGTGCGGGTTGTTGGCCAGCAGGCCGACCGGCTTGCCCTCGATGCGGGCCAGCGCGGTCACGATGCCGGCGCCGAAGCCGGCGCGCAGCTCGAGCAGCGAGCCGGTGTCGGCGACCCCGCGCATCGCGGCGCGCACGTCGTACACGCGCAGCCGGTTCTCGGGCACCGCATGCCGCAGCGCGCGCGGATCGGCGCACTGCCACTCGGCGGTCGCGCCCTGGAAGTACGACAAGTATTGCTTGGCGGCGGCCACGGCCTCGGCTTCGTCCTTGACCAGGATGTCGATCACGCCGTTGCGCGACTGCACGCTGCTCGGGCCGATCTGCTCGGGCGCGAAGCTGCCCAGGCCGCCGCCCTCGATCATGGCCGGGCCGCTCATGCCGATGTTGCTGGCCTCGGTGGCGATGATCACGTCGGCGCAGCCGAGCAGCGCCGCATTGCCCGCGAAGCAGCGCCCGTGCACGATGCCGACCACCGGCACCTTGCCCGACAGCGCCGCGAACTGGCTGAAGGTGTGGTTGTTGAGGCCGGCCACGATCGGCATGTCGGTGTCGCCCGGCCGTCCGCCGCCGCCCTCGGCGAACAGCACCACCGGCAGGCGCAGCTGGTGGGCGATGCCGAGCATGCGGTCGGTCTTGTGGTGGTTGCGCATGCCTTGCGTGCCGGCCAGCACCGTGTAGTCGTAGGCCATGACCACGGCGCGCGACTTCTCGGGGCCGAACTGCCGCGCGTTGATGCTGCCGATGCCGGTCACCATGCCGTCGGCCGGCGTGTTGGCGATCAGGTCCTCGAGCGAGCGGCGACGGGTCTGGGCGGCGATCGCCAGCGCGCCGTACTCGCTGAAGTTGCCGGGATCGTCCGCCAGGTCGCACAGGTCGGCGATGTTGGCGCGCGCGGTGCGGCCGCCCTGCGCATGGCGCTTGGCCACCGCGGCGGGGCGGTTGGCGTCGAGCGTCGGCGCGTGGCGGTCGATGACCTTCTGCAGGTCGGGACGAACCTGGTCGAGGTCGTGCGCGGCCTGCGCCTGCGTCTCGACCACTTGCGCATCGACGGCGTCCATGCGCACCAGCGACTGGCCTTCGACCAGGTAGTCGCCCGGCGCGGCCAGCAGCGCGACGACCCGGCCGGCGAAGGGCGCGTGCAGCAGATGCTCCATCTTCATGGCTTCGAGCACGCCGAGTTGCGCGCCGGCGGGCACGAGGTCGCCGACATCGACCTCGAACTGGACCAGCTTCGCGGGCATCGGCGCCTTGACCACCAGGGCGTCGTCTTCGTCGACCGGCAAGCCGGCTTCGGCACGCAGGGGCGCGCTGCGCGCCAGCTTGGCGTCCGCTGCATCGATGCGCGCCGCAGCGGCCAGCAGGTCGGCCAGATGCGCCTCGACGAATCGCGTGTGCACCGCCTGGGTCGCGAACTCGGGCCGCCCGGCGATCGCGCGCAGCAGCGGCAGATTGGTGGCGATGCCCTCGATGCGGCATTCCTCCAGCGCCCGCAGCGAGCGCCGCAGCGCGTCGGCGAAGCGCGGCGAGGACGAATGGACGATCAGCTTGGCCAGCAGCGTGTCGTAGTGCGGCGAAGGCGACAGGCCCGCGTAGCCATGGGTGTCGACGCGCACGCCGGGGCCGGCCGGCAGGTCGAAGCGCGCCAGCGTGCCGGCCGACGGCCGTGCCTGGCCTTCGGCATCGAGGGTCTCGGCATTGATGCGCCACTGCACCGCGAAGCCGCGCTGGGCTGCCGTGCGGTCGGCCTCGATCGCGAGGTCGGCCAGCGTCTCGCCGTTGGCGATGCCGACCTGCAGTTGGACAAGGTCGAGTCCGGTGACCGCCTCGGTCACGGTGTGCTCGACCTGCAGACGCGGATTGGCCTCGATGAAAACGAAGGGCAGCGTCGTCGAACGCTCGTCGACCAGGAATTCGAAGGTGCCCAGGCTCTGGTAGCCGACCGCCTTGGCCATGCGCAGCGCGGCCTGGGTGACCTGCAGGCGCAATGCCTCGGACAGCGAGGGACTGGGCGCGATCTCGACCAGCTTCTGGAAGCGCCGCTGCAGCGTGCATTCGCGTTCGCCAAGGCTCGCCACCGCCTGCCCGTCGCCGAGCACCTGCACCTCGATGTGCCGCGCGTTGCGCATCAGGCGCTCGACGTAGACCCCATCGACGCCGAAGGCTGCCTTGGCCTCGGAGGTGCATCGCGCATGCGCTTCGGGCAGATCGGCTGCGTTCAGCACCGCGCGCATGCCGCGGCCGCCGCCGCCGCCGATGGCCTTGACCATGACGCCCGCGCCATCGGCCTGCTGCACCGCGAAGAAGGCCTGCGCCTCGGCCAGGGTCACCGCGCCGGCGCTGCCCGGCATCACCGGCACGCCGCACTGCCCGGCCAGCGCCCGCGCGCGGGCCTTGTCGCCGAACAATGCGAGCTGCCCGGGGGTCGGGCCGATGAAGCGCAGGCCGGCATCGGCGCAGGCCTGCGCGAAGTCGGCGCGCTCGCTCAGGAAGCCGTAGCCCGGGTGCACCGCGTCGCAGCCTTGCTCGCGCGCGATCGCGATCAGCGCTGCGCCGTCGAGATAGGCAGAGGGGCCGGTCGCATCGAGCGGCACCACGGCATCGGCCAGTTGCACGTGCAGCGCTTCGGCGTCGTCCCTGGCATGCACCGCGACGCTCGCGATGCCCAGATCGCGCAGTGCGCGCACCAGCCGGACCGCGATCTCGCCCCGGTTGGCGATCAAGACTTTCTTCAGCATGTCGATCAATCTTTCAGCAATCGGCGCAGCACCTTGCCGGCACCGGTGGTGGGCAGGGCATCGATGAAGCGCACCGCGCGCGGCGCCTTGTAGCTCGCCATGTTGTCGCGCGACCAGGCGATCAGGGCGTCGGCATCGAGCTCGGTGCCGGGCTTGCGCACGATGAAGGCCTTGACCACCTCGCCCTTCTCGGCATCGGGCTGGGCGATGACCGCGGCCTGCGCCACCGCGGGATGCTTGATCAGGATGGTCTCGACCTCCTCCGGGAACACGCTGTAGCCGGAGACCTTGATCATCTCCTTGAAGCGGCCGATGAAGCTGAGGTAGCCGTCGGCATCGAGCTTGCCCATGTCGCCGGTGTGCACCCAGCCATCGCGCAGGGTCGCGGCGGTGGCTTCGGGCTTGTTCCAGTAGCCCTTGAACGAGCCGGCGCTCGCCAGCACGATCTCGCCGATCTCGCCCGCGGCCTTGGCCTCGCCGGTGTCGCTGTCGATGATGCGGATCGTGACGCCCGGCACCGGGATGCCCTGGGTGCCCCAGCGCGGCGCGTGGTGCGGCGTGTAGGTGTCGCAGGTGTGGGTCTCGCTCAGGCCGTAGGCGGCCTCGAAGGAGCTGCAGTTGACCGCGAAGCCGCGCCACTGCTGCGCCAGCGGCGCCGTGAAGGCGATGCCGAAGCTGGTCACCGGGTTCATGCGCAGGCTCGACAGATCGAAGCCCGCGATGTCCGGCAGCTGCATGCAGGCGACGTTCATGGGCGCGATGCTGTACCACCAGCTGACCTTGTGGCGATCGATCGCCTGCAGCGTGGCACGCGGATCGAAGCGATGAAGCAACACCGAAGTGGCACCCGTGAGCACGGGCACGTTGACGCCCATCAGCATGCCCGCGATGTGATAGAGCGGCGCGATCGACAGCAGCACGTCGCTGCCCGTGACGCCATTGCAGTCGGCCGCCGCGCGGGTCTTGAAGAGCGCGTTGCCGTAGCTCAGCATCGCGCCCTTGGGCAGGCCGGTGGTGCCCGAGGTGTAGGTCATGAGCGCGACGTCGTCCAGCGAGAGCGCGACCGGCGCCGGTCGTGCGCCGCTCTGCATGACGGCGAAGAAGTCTTCGCAGCCGTTCGGCACGGCACGCGGCTCTTTCGCCGCGGCAGCGAGCTCCGCCGGCACATCGAGCGTCGGCGCCGCGGGCAGCAGGTCGGCGTAGTGCACCGCGAACACATGCGCCAGCGTGCTCGATGCGCGCACCTTGTCGACCACCGGCAGCAGCGACGAGGCCGCGACAATCACGCGCGCCTTCAGGTCGTCGACCTGGTAGGCCAGTTCGTGTTCCTTGTTGAGCGGCCCGCTCGGGCAGACGATGGCGCCGATCTTCTGGATGCCGAAGTGCGCGACCAGGTATTGCGGGCAGTTGTTCAGGAACAGCACCACCGGCTCGCCCTTCTTCACGCCGATGGCCTGCAGCCTCGCGGCGAAGGCATCGCTGGCGGCATTGAGTTCGGCGTAGCTCATCGCATGGCCGTACCAGAGGCAGGCGGGGTGCCCGCCGCGCTCGCGCGCATGCGTGCGAAGGTACTCGTGCAGCGGCTGCTGCGGGCGATCGGGAAGCTCGCGAAGGGGGCTTGTCTCCATGGCGTCAGTCTCTCAGGGTTATCGATGAACTCGGGCGCTTGCCAAGGCCGGCATGGTGCACCAAGATCCTACCCATGGGTATAACTTCGGCGACACCGCACAAACCCTCTGGCCACGAGGACGCGCCCTCTCCCCGCAGCGACCTGCCGCAGGGCACCGGCCGGCAGCGCGCAGCCACGGCCGGCACCGACGTGCAGCGCGAGCGCATCCTGCAGGCGGCGGCGCAGCTGTTCGCCACCCAGGGCTACGCCAACACCACGATGGCGCAGATCGTGCGCGCGCTCGACGTCACGAAGCCCTTCGTCTATTACTACTTCCGCGACAAGCAGGAGATCTTCGAGACGCTCTCGTGGCGGCCCGCGGTCGACTGCTTCACTTCGATGGACTTCGCCGCCGGCGACCCGCGCCGCGCGGTCGACAAGGTCAAGGAAGGCATCGAGCGGCTGATCCGCGCGACGGTGGCGCACCACCCCTGCGCCTTCTTCGCCTACAAGGAGCCGCAGGTCTACCGGCCGGAGTACATCGCGGCGCAGAAGAAGCTGGCCCATCACTTCTACGACCAGCTCTTTCCGCTGCTCGAGCAGGCCCGCAGCGACGGCGACCTCGACTTCGGCGAAACCAAGATCACCGCCTTCGCGGCGCTCAGCCTGCCCGGCTTCCTCTACAGCTGGTACCGGCCCGACGGCCGGCTCTCGCCCGACGAGGTGGTGGCCGAGCTGTCCAGGCTGGCCTGGCGGGTGCTCGGGCTGCGCGAGCCCGGCGCCTGATCGAGGCGCCTTCCTTTCTTTCCAACCACGGAGACCGTCCATGAAGTTCCCCAGCCTGCTCGCGCCCGTCGCGGCCGCGGCCCTGCTCGCCGCCGGCGCCACCCAGGCCCAGCAGACCTACAAGATCGCCTACATCGATCCGCTGTCCGGACCCTTCGCCAATGTCGGCGAGCTGATGCTCACGCACACGCAGTACGCGATCGAGGACATCAACGCCAGGGGCGGCGTGCTCGGCGGTACCAAGCTTCAGCTGCTGCAGTTCGACAGCAAGCTGTCGGCACAAGAGAGCCAGAGCGCGCTGCAGGCGGCCATCGACCAGGGCGCCCGCGCGATCGTCACCGGCGGCTCGGGCTCGTCGGTGGTGAGCGCGCTGGTGCAGGCGGTCAACCGCTGGAACCAGCGCAATCCCGGCAAAGAGCTGCTGGTGCTGAACCACTCCTCGATCGACCCCGAACTCACCGGCAAGGCCTGCAGCTTCTGGCACTTCCAGACCGACGCCAACACCGCGATGAAAATGAAGGCGATCGCCAACACCATCAAGAAGACGCCCGAGGTCAAGAAGATCTACCTGCTCAACCAGGACTATGCGCACGGCAAGCAGTGGGCCAGCTACGGCCGCCAGCTGGTCGGCCTGGCCCGTCCCGACATCCAGTTCGTCGGCGAGACGCTGCACCCGATCGGCAAGGTCAAGGACTTCGCGCCCTACCTCGCCAACATCAAGCAGTCGGGCGCCGATTCGGTGATCACCGGCAACTGGGGCCAGGACATGACGCTGCTGCTCAAGGCCGCGGGCGATGCCGGCTACGACCTGCACTACTACAACCACAGCGCGGGCTCGGTGCCGGGCACGGTGCTGGCCGTGTCGCAGGCCAGGCTGGGGCAACTCACCTGGGTCGCCGAGTGGCATCCGGGCCAGGCCGACTCGCCCAAGGTCGATGCGCTCGCAAAGAGCTACAAGGCCAAGACCGGCAAGGACTTCCTGGCGCCGCGCATCGAGATGACCCCGCGCCTGCTGGCCGCCGCGATCAACAAGGCCGGCAGCACCGACACCACCCAGGTCGCACGCGCCCTGGAAGACCTGCACTTCGACTCGGTGGTCGGCCCGGTGCGCATGCGCGCCGAAGACCACCAGCTGCTGCTGCCGCAGGTGGTCAACACCATCGCGCCGGTCGACGGCAAGGCGGTCAAGGTCGGGTGGGAAGGCACCAATTACGGCTTCCGCACCGACGCGATCTACAGCGGCAATGAACTGGCCCAGGGTACCGACTGCAAGATGGTCAGACCCCAGCCCTAGCCATCGCGGTTGCCGGTTGTCATGCCGGTGCGCTACCGTAGCGCCTGGACAGGCAACTGGAGAGCCGCGCATGACCCGCACCCTTCGACTGATAGGCGCCCCGACCGACATCGGCGCCAGCACCCGCGGCGCTGGCATGGGGCCCGACGCGCTGCGCGTGGCGGGGCTCGCCAACACACTGGCGGGCCTCGGCTTCGAGGTGATCGACGGCGGCAACCTGGCCGGGCCGGGCACGCCCTGGGAGGTGCCGGCCGAAGGACTGCACCATCTCCCCGAAGTGATCGCATGGAACCGGCTGGTCTACGACGCCGTCGACCAGGCCCTGGAGACAAGGCAGCTCCCCATCCTGCTGGGCGGCGACCACTGCATCGCGGTCGGCTCGATCAGCGCGATCGCCCGCCACGTGCGCCAGCGGCGGCAGAAGCTGCGGGTGCTGTGGCTCGACGCCCATACCGACGTCAACACCGAGACCACCAGCCCGAGCGGCAACATGCACGGCATGCCGGTCTCGTGCCTGCTCGGCCATGGGCCGGCGGCGCTCACCGGCTGGAGCGGCGATGCGGCAGCGCTGGCGCACGACGCGATCCGCTTCCTGGGCATCCGCAGCGTCGACGCCGAGGAGAAGTCGGCGATCCGCTCGCTCGGCCTCGGGGTCTTCGACATGCGCCACATCGACGAGCACGGCATGCGCACCACGATGACCGAGGCGCTGCAGGACGTCGACGAGGACACCCACCTGCACGTGAGCTTCGACCTCGACTGCCTCGACCCCGACTATGCGCCGGGCGTCGGCACCGGCGTGCGCGGCGGCCCGACCTGGCGCGAGATGCAGCTGTGCATGGAAATGATCGCCGACACCGGACGGCTGGGCTCGCTCGACGTGGTCGAGCTCAATCCGGCGCTCGATGTGCGCAACCGGACGGCGGAAATCGCGGTCGAGCTGATCGAAAGCCTGTTCGGCAAGTCGACGCTGGTGCGTTGAGCCGACCCGCCGCCGCAAAAAGCGGCGCTCCGTGATTTTTCTCCCGCGGCGAATCCGCACCCTCAAACTACATTCTTAAGTATTCTTTTTTGATACCGAGAAACAAGATGGGCGTGCGCAAGATTGGACTGCTGGTGGAACAACCGACGGATGGATCGTATTTCTGGGTGATCCACGAAGACGTCCGGCGCGACGGCCGCTTCGAGCCCCTGCACCGCGCCGAGCGTTCGTTCGCGACCTATTCGGCGGCCCTGGCCCAGGGCTACGGCGTGCTCCAGCGCCTCTGCGGGCTCAACGGCCTGCCGGCCTACGCCGCCCGCGCGGTCGCGCTCTGAAGGCATCGCGCTTCGGGCCGATTTCCTACGGGCAGAGGCGCGTTCGCGGAAGCCCGCTCGCCGCTGGCGGTCGCTAGAGTCGTGGTCCCCCGGACAGAACACGACGATGCCAACCAACGGACCAACGACAGAGGAGCGCGCCAAGGGCCTGCGCGTGCTGGTGGTGGAAGACGATGCCGACGCCTTGTCGGCCACCGTCGAGATGCTGCAGCTCCTGGGCCACTGGGCCACCGGGGTCCGCAGCGCCGAGAGCGCCAAGGACCGCTTCTACGACAAGGCCTTCGACGTCCTGATGACCGACGTCGGGCTGCCGGCGCTTTCGGGCCTCGACCTGGCGGACATCCTGCGGACCCGCCACCGGCTCGACCGGCTCGGCGTCATCTTCGCCACCGGCCGGCCGCCGCCGGAGACGCCGATACCCGGCGCGCTGTGGCTGCAAAAGCCCTTCAGCATCAAACAGCTGGAAGCCGCCCTGGCCCGGACCTCCGCCTGAGCGGAGGACACCTCAGCCCCGCGTCGGCGACAGCGGCACCGGCCGCAACGGCGCCTCGATCAGGGGCTGCGGCGTCACCACCGGCGAGGCTTCGGCCGGCTTGCCCTCGGCCGCGGCCGGCAGGAAACGGTCGATCAGAGAGAAGAAGCGGTCGTAGAAGCGCTCGTCGGTCAGCGTTTCGCTTGCCACCTTGACCAGCGCATCGTCGCTGGAGCTGAACGGCAGCGACAGCGAGCCGATCGCGCCGACGCCGACGCTGGCCGAATTGTTGGTCTTCTTCACCCCGTAGCGGTCCTGCAGCGCGCTGGCGAAGGCGATCGTGCGGCGCGTGCCGTCGCCGCGCTGGCCGTCGCGCGCGCAGACCACGCGGAACTCGACTTCGACGTGCACCTCGGCCGCCGGCTGGAAGCTCTTGCGGCCGGTCACCAGGTCGGCGGTGCCCGCGCTGATCATGTAGCCCTGGCTCAAGAGCGCGCGCCGCGCAGCCTCGCAGGTCTGGGCCTCGGTCGCGGGGTAGCTGCGCGTGTGGGTGGTGGTGGAGTCGAACTCCTCGGGCTCGTAGTAGACCCGGGTCGGCGAACTGCAGCCGGCGATGGACAAGGACAGCAGCAGCAGCGCGACGGCGGCGCGGCAAGACGGAAGGCGCATGGCAGGCATGGAGTGGTCGAAGTGCGAATGATAGGCCGGCGCCGGGCCGCCCCAAGGCGGCCTGCGGCCCCCTTGGGGGGCAGCGACACACGAAGTGAGGAGCGTGGGGGCAAGCTAGCAAGCCGCGGGAGCACGGCTCGGCTTGGACATCGGCAGCGGCGCCGCGTTCCCCGGTTCAGTCGGCCAGGCGAAGTATGTGATGCGCCCGTGCCCGCGTGGCGGCGATCCGCGCCGCATTGGGCTCGTCGGTCTGCGCCACCCAGGCCCGCGCGGCCTCCAGGCTGCGGCCGAACTGCTGATGGCGACGCACCAGGCGTTCGATGCGCAGCCCGTCGTCGACCTCCACGTACCAGACCTCGTCGAGCAGCGGCGCCACCCCGGCCCAGGGGCCCTCCTCCAGCAGCAGGTAGTTGCCCTCGGTGATGACCAGCGGGGTGTCGGGCCGGACCGCGATCGCGCCGGCCACCGGCTCCTCGATCTCGCGCCGGAACTCGGGCGCATAGACGGTCTCGCCGGCCGGCTGGTTTCGCAGCCGCCGCAGCAGCGCGACGTAGCCGGCGCTGTCGAAGGTGTCGGGCGCGCCCTTGCGCTCGGCGCGGCCGAGCCGGCCCAGCTCGGCGTTGGCGAGGTGGAAGCCGTCCATCGGCACCACCTGGGCACGGCCCGGCAAGGCGTCCAGCAGCGCCTGCGCCACGGTCGACTTGCCCGAACCCGGGGCGCCGACCAGCCCGAGCAGCTTGCGCCCCCCGCCGGCCAGCAGGGCCTCGAGGCGGGCCCGTTCGGCCGTCTGCAACCCGGTCACGGGTACAGGCCACGCTCCTGGCGCGCCATCAGGATCCGCTCGCAGGCCACCGCGTAGGTGGCGGTGCGCAGCGTGATCTTGTGCTTGTCGGCGGTGTCCCAGATGTTGTTGAGCGCGTTCATCATGATGCGGTCGAGCCGCACGTTGATCTCGTCCTCGTCCCAGAAGAAGGAGGAGAAGTCCTGCACCCACTCGAAGTAGCTGACCGTGACGCCGCCGGCGTTGCAGATCACGTCGGGCACCACCAGCACGCCGCGCTCGGCCAGGATGTCGTCGGCGCTCGGTACGGTCGGGCCATTGGCGCCTTCGAGCACCAGCTTCGCCTTGGTCTTCTGGGCCCGTTCGGCCGTGATCTGCCCTTCGAGGGCGGCCGGGATCAGGATGTCGCAGGCGACTTCCCAGAAGGCCTCGTTGTCGACCACGTCGCCGCCCTTGAAGCTCACGGCGCCGCCGTCGGTGCGCGAGGCCGGCACCAACCCGGCGAGATCGAGGCCGTTCTCGTTGACGATGGTGCCCGTGTGGTCCTGCACCGCGACGATCTTGGCGCCGGCCTCGGCGAACAGCTCGGCCGCCACCGAACCCACGTTGCCGAAGCCCTGCACCGCGATGCGGGCGCCGCGCAGGTCGAGCCCGAGCCGGCGCGCCGCCTCGCGGCCGGTCACGAAGACGCCGCGGCCGGTGGCCTTGACCCGACCCAGCGAGCCGCCCAGGTGCAGCGGCTTGCCGGTGACGACGCCAGTGGCGGTGCCGCCGACGTTCATCGAATAGGTGTCCATCATCCAGGCCATGATCTGGGCGTTGGTGTTGACATCGGGCGCCGGGATGTCGGAATGCGGGCCGATGATGATGCCGATCTCGCTGGTGTAGCGGCGCGTGACCTTCTCGAGCTCCTTGAGCGAGAGCTTCTTGGGGTCGACCCGGATGCCGCCCTTGGCGCCTCCGTACGGCAGGTTGACCGCGGCCGTCTTGACCGTCATCCAGGCCGACAGCGCCATCACTTCTTCCAGCGTGACGTCGGGGTGGAAACGCACGCCGCCCTTGCCCGGGCCGCGCGACAGGTTGTGCTGCACCCGGTAGCCCTCGAAATGGGCGATCGAGCCGTCGTCCATCTCGATCGGCACGTCGACGATCAGCGCCCGCTTCGGGCGCTTGAGGGTCTCGGCCCAGCGGGCCAGGTCGCCGAGGTAGGGGATGACGCGATCGACCTGCGACAGGTAGGTGCCCCAGGGGCTGTTGGCGGTCGGCTGGACGTAGGAGAGTACGGAACTCATGGCGATCCTTGGTGTTGAACGGACAGGCGCCACGATAGTCTGGGTGCGCGCGTCGCGCCATGCCTATGCGCGTTGCTTTGGCGTTTATGCGATGGCGGCAAGCAGCGCCGCGTTGCCGCCCGCGGCGGTGGTGTTGATGGTGAGCGTTTGCTCCGCACAGAAGCGCGGCAGGTAGTGCGGGCCGCCCGCCTTCGGGCCGGTTCCGCTGAGCCCCTCGCCGCCGAACGGCTGGACGCCGACGACCGCCCCGATGATGTTGCGGTTGACATAGACGTTGCCCACATGGGCGCGCGCCGCCAGCGCCAGGGCCCGGCTGTCGATGCGGGTCTGGATGCCCAGCGTGAGCCCGAAGCCCAGCCGGTTGACGGCCTCGATCACGGCCTGGGGTTCGCCCGACCAGCGCACCACCTGCAGCACGGGGCCGAAGATCTCGTCGCTGACCCGGTCGATGGCCGGCACCTCGTAGGCGTGGGGCGGAATCAGGTTGTCGATCCCGGGCGGCGCGTCGGCCGGCGCGACCAGCCGGGTGGCCTCCGAATCCAGCCGCCGCAGGTGCCGCCGGATGTTGTCGAAGGCCTCGCGGTCGATCACCGGCCCGACATCGGTGGCCAGCAGGGCCGGATCGCCGGCGGCCAGTTCGCGGGCCGCACCGCGGATCATCTCGATCACCGGGTCGGCGATGCCCTCGTGCAGCAGCAGCAGCCGCAGCGCCGAGCAGCGCTGGCCGGCCGAGCGGAAGGCGCTCTGCACCACGGCATCGACCACTTGCTCGGGCAGCGCGCTGGAGTCGACCAGCATGGCGTTGATGCCGCCGGTTTCGGCGATCAGCGGCACGATCGGGCCATCCTTGGCCGCCAATGCGCGGTGGATGATCTTGGCCACCTGGGTCGACCCGGTGAACACCACGCCGGCCACGCCGGGCGCCGCGACCAGCGCGGCACCGACGGTTTCGCCCGGCCCGTGCAGCAGTTGGAGGGCCTCGGCCGGCGCGCCGGCGGCGTGCAGCAGCCGCACCGCTTCCAGGGCGACGGCCGGCGTCTGCTCGGCCGGCTTGGCCAGCACGGTGTTGCCGGTGGCGAGCGCGGCCGCCACCTGGCCCAGGAAGATCGCCAGCGGGAAGTTCCACGGGCTGATGCAGACCCAGGGGCCGCGGCCGGTGAGGCGCAGTTCGTTGCTCTCGCCGGTCGGCCCGGGCAGCGCGACCGGCTGCATCAGCCGCTCGGCCTCGTCGGCGTAGTAGCGCAGGAAGTCGACCGCTTCGCGCACTTCCGCCACCGCGTCGCCCCAGGTCTTGAAGGCTTCCTTGACCAGCAGGGCGCAGAAGCGCGGCAGTTCGGCCTGCAGCGCGTCGGCCGCGTGGCGCAGCACCGCGGCGCGCCGCGCGACCGGCGTCCGGTTCCAGCTGCGCCAGGCCGCGGCCGCGGCGCCAACCGCCGCTTCGGCCCGCTGGGCGTCGAACGCCGGCACCGCCGCCACCGTCGTGGCCGCGTGGGCCGCCAACAGCGGCGCGCGCATCGCCTCGACCGCGAGATCGACGCCGCTGCTGTTGCGGCGGGCCGGCGCCGGGCCATAGAGCTCGGGCGGCAGCGGCAGCGAGGCATGGCGGTCGAGCCAGAGCGGCGAGACCAGCAGTTCGTCCATGCCGACGTGAGCGTCGGCTAGCTGGTTCACGAAGGACGAGTTGGCGCCGTTCTCGAGCAGCCGGCGCACCAGGTAGGCCAGCAGGTCCTTGTGGCGGCCGACCGGAGCGTAGACGCGCACCGGCACGGCGGTGCTCTTCATCACCTCGCGGTAGATGCCCTCGCCCATGCCGTGCAGCCGCTGCAATTCGAATGGAACGCTCCCCGCCATCGCCAGGATCGCCGCGATCGTGCCCGCGTTGTGCGTCGCGAACTGCGGGTAGATCGCATCCGGCGCCGCCAGCAGCGCCCGCGCGCAGGCCAGGTAGCTGAGGTCGGTGTGGTGCTTGTGCGTGAAGACCGGGTAGTGCGGCAGCCCGAGTTCCTGGGCCCGCTTGATCTCGGCGTCCCAGTAGGCGCCCTTGACCAGCCGGCACATCAGCCGCAGCTTGTGCTTGCGGGCGATCCCAGTCACGTGCTCGACCAGTTCCAGCGCCCGCGTCTGGTAGGCCTGCATCGCCAGGCCGAAGCCGCGCCACTGCGGCTTCTCGGTCGCCACCTTGGCCGCCAGCGCCTCGAACACGTCGAGCGAGAGCTCGAGCCGGTCGACCTCCTCGGCATCGATCGTGAGGTTGAGATCGGCATCGGCCGCCAGCAGACACAGCTGCCAGACGCGCGGCACCAGCTCGCGCATCACGCGCGCGTGCTGGGCGTCTTCGTAGCGCGGATGCAGCGCGCTGAGCTTGATCGAGATGCCGTCGTTCTGCTCGGGCGTGCCTTCACGGTCGGCGCCGGCGGCGATCGAGCGGATCGCGTTCACGTAGCTGTCGAGGTAGCGCAGCGCATCGGCATCGGTGCGTGCGCCCTCGCCCAGCATGTCGTAGCTGAAGCGCAGCGCCGAGTGCCTGCGATGCGCCGAACGGGCCTCGGCCATGCCCTCCTCGATGGTCTGGCCGAGCACGAACTGGCGGCCCAGCAACTGCACTGCGCGCAGGGTCGCGGCGACCACGGTGCGGGCGCCGAGCCTGGCCATCAGGCCCGGCTCAGCCTCCTGGTCGGGCAGGAATTTCTTCGACAGCGCGATCGCCGAGGACGACAGGCGCGCCAGGGTCGAATCGGCGCTGCTGTCGAAGTTGGCGCGGCCCAGCTGGTCGGCGGTCAGCGCGATCGCGGTCTCGGCGTCGGGCACCCGCAGCAGCGCCTCGGCCAAGCGCATGAGGGCCAGGCCCTCGGCGCTCGAGATCGGGTATTCGCGCAGCAGGCTCTCCATGGCCCAGAACGGCGGCGGGCTGTGGCGCACGGCGCGCACCCAGGGCGTGGCGACGGGCACGATGGCCGCCCAGTCGAGCGCGCCCTTCAGCGAGGCGAGGCGGTGCGAGACGATGTCGGCTTCGGGGCGGTAGGGGCTGGGCAGGCGCATGGCAAAAACTCCGGTGGTCAATGCGGCGATGCTCCGCCTTCTGTCACCGAGTTATTCACCAAAATTCAGCTGTTCACCAGATAATTCTCTAGTGACAAATGAATCGACCACCGATCTCGACCGCATCGACATGAAAATCCTGAAGGTTCTTCAGGAAGACGGGCGAATCTCGAACCTCAAGCTGGCCGAGACCGTGGCGCTGTCGCCAACCGCCGTCCTGGCCCGGGTGCAGCGGCTGGCGCGCGACGGCTTCATCCTCGGCTACGAGGCTCGGCTCGATCCGCACAAGCTGGGCCGCGGCTTCACGGTCTTCGTCGAGGTGCTGCTCGACCGCACCACGCCCAACGTCTTCGACGAATTCAAGGCCGCGGTGCAGGTGCGCGACGAGATCATGGAATGCCACATGGTCGCGGGCGGCTTCGACTACCTGCTCAAGACCCGCATGGCCGACATGACGGCCTACCGCGACTTCGCCGGCACGGTGCTGTGGCAGCTGCCCGGCGTGCGCGAGACGCGGACCTATGCGGTGATGGAAGAGGTGAAAAGCAGCGCGCGGATTCCGCTGCCGGGCTAGGCCGGACGTTCGCCGAGCAGGTAGTCGACGAACACGCGCACCCGCAGCGGCACGAAGCGCCGATGCGGATACAGCAGGCTGTGCGGCCGCGAACGGCCGCCGAAATCCCGCAGCAGTTCGACCAGCCGGCCAGCGCGCAGGTCCTCCTCGACCACGAAGCGATAGGCCTGGAACACGCCGGCGCCGTGGCGCGCCAGGGTGGCGCCGGCGGTCACGTCGTCCGAACACGCATAGCCGCCGGCGGTCTGCAGCTCGAGTTCCTGCCCGTCGCGCCGGAACAACCACGGAATGGCGCGTCCGCTGCTGGGCAGCTCGAACTGGATGCACTCGTGGGCCTGCAGTTCGTCGAGGGTCGAAGGCGTGCCGTGGCGCAGCAGGTAGTCGGGCGAAGCGACGACCACCAGCGGCGTGTCCTCCAGCAAGCGCGAGACCAGGCTCGAGTCGGCGGTGGCACGCGCTCGTATCGCTAGGTCGTAGCCCTCTTCGGCGAAGTCGATGTTGCGGTTGCTGACGTTGACCTCGACCTTCACGGCCGGAAAGCGCTCGCGGAAGGCCGGCAGCAGCGGCAGCAGGCGATAGTGGCCATAGGTGGTCGGCGCGCTGATGCGCAGCAGGCCGGACGGCGCGACCTGGTGGCCGGAGGCCTCCCGCTCGGCCTCGACCAGCTGGTTCAGGGCTTGCCGGCACTGCTCGAAATAGCCGCGCCCGGCCTCGGTCAGGCGCATCTGCCGCGTCGTCCGCGTGAAGAGCCGCACGCCGAGGCGCTCCTCCAGCCGTGAGACCGAACGGCTGACCGCCGCCGGCGTCACCGACGCGGTCGCGGCCGCGGCCGTGAAGCTGCCCTGTTCGGCCGCCAGACAGAACAGTTCGATGCTGCCCAGCATCACGTCGTCGAATTGTCGATTCATGGCGTTTCCGTCCGTTGCTTCGCCTATTCATTACATCATGTATTGATAGATGTACTTCGCACCAGCTTTATCCAATGAAAGCACATCAATACAGTCGAGTCCTCCACTCCACATCAAAGGACTCGTCATGACAGAAAGCAATTCCAAGGTCGCCGTCATCACAGGCGCCTCCAGCGGCATCGGTGCCGCGCTCGTCAAGGCCTATCGCCGGGCCGGCTTCCGGGTCGTCGCCAATTCGCGTTCGATCGCCGCCAGCACCGATCCGGGCGTCCTGGCGATCGCCGGCGACGCCGCGGACCCCGCGACGGCCGCGCGGATCTTCAGCGAGGGCGTGGACCGTTTCGGCCGCATCGACACGCTGGTCAACAACGCCGGCATCTTCACGGCCAAGCCCTTTACCGCGTTCACTCCCGAGGACTGGGCGGCGAACATCGGCACCAACCTGGCCAGCTTCTTCCACATCAGCCAGCTGGCCTTGAAGCGGATGGAAACCCAGGGGTCGGGCCACATCGTCCAGATCACGACCAGCCTCGCGGACCAGCCGATCAACGGCGTGCCGTCGGTGCTGGCGTCGCTGACCAAGGGCGGCCTGAACGCCGCCACCAAGTCGCTGGCCATCGAGTACGCGTCGCGCGGGATTCGCGTGAATGCGGTGGCCCCCGGCATCGTCAAGACCCCGATGCATCCGCCGGAGACCCATGCGGCGCTCAGCGGCCTGCATCCGCTGGGCCGAATGGGTGAAATGGAAGAGATCGTCGACGCGGTGCTGTTCCTCGAGAACGCGAAGTTCGTGACCGGCGAGATCCTTCACGTCGACGGCGGGCAGGCCGCAGGTCACTGGTGATCCGCCATGCCTTACATCAGGATCGAGATCACGCGCGAAGGCGTGACCCAGGAACAGAAGAAGCAGCTGATCGCCGGCGCCACCGAGCTGATGGTGCGCGTGCTCGACAAGGACCCGGCCACCACCTTCGTCGTGATCGACGAAGTGGACCTGGACAACTGGGGGGTGGGCGGCCGGCCGGTGGTCGAGTGGCGCCGCGAGCAAGCGGCGGCCCGGGACGGGTGAGGTTGCGGCGGGCAGCCAGGCACGAGGCCCGGCAGGTCGCGTGCCATTAGCGCTGCCCGAAGATCGCCGTCCCGATTCGAACCATCGTGCTGCCCGCCGCCACCGCGGCCTCCAAGTCGGCGGACATTCCCAGCGACAAGGTATCCGCCTCGATCCCCGCCCCCCGGATCTGCTCGAAAACCGCCGCCGCACGCAGGAAAAGCGCCCGCTGCGACTCGAAATCGGCCGTCGGCTCCGGGATCGCCATCAGCCCGCGCAGCCGCAAACGTGGCAAAGCCGCCACGGCCTGCGCCAGCGCCAGCGCGTCTTCGGGCGTCACGCCGGACTTGTTCGCGCCGCCATCCACGTTGACCTGCAGGCAGACCGAAAGCGGCGGCAGGTGCGCCGGCCGCTGCTCGGCCAGCCGCTGGGCGATCTTCAGCCGGTCGATGCTGTGCACCCAGTCGAAATGCTCGGCCACCACCCGTGTCTTGTTGCTCTGCAGAGGGCCGATGCAGTGCCATTCGAGCTCTGCGCGAAGATCGGCCAGGGCCTCGATCTTGGCCACACCCTCCTGCACATAGTTCTCGCCGAAGGCCCGCTGGCCGGCCGCATGCGCCGCACGCACCGCGTCGGCGTCGAAGGTCTTGGACACCGCGAGCAAGCGCACGCTCGCCGGATCGCGCCCGGCGGCCGTGCAAGCCGTCACGATCCGGGTCCGAACTTGCTGGAGCTTGTCGCCAATCATCGTCATAATCTTCAAAGTCGTATCAAAACGTCACCGAGGAACTGCGTGGACATTACCCAACTGCTCGCCTTCAGCGTCAAGAACAAGGCGTCCGACCTGCACCTCTCGGCCGGCCTGCCACCCATGATCCGGGTCCATGGCGACGTGCGCCGCATCAATGTCGACGCGCTCGACCACAAGGCCGTGCACGCCATGGTGTACGACATCATGAGCGACACGCACCGCAAGCACTACGAAGAGTTCCTGGAGGTCGACTTCTCGTTCGAGATCGACGGCCTGGCGCGCTTCCGCGTCAACGCCTTCAACCAGTCGCGCGGCGCTGCTGCCGTTTTCCGGACCATTCCGTCGAAGATCCTCACGCTCGAGCAGCTCAACGCACCGAAGATTTTCGGCGATCTGGCGCTCAAGCCGCGCGGCCTGGTCCTGGTCACCGGCCCGACCGGCTCGGGCAAGTCGACCACGCTGGCGGCGATGATCAACTACCTGAACGAAACCGAGTACGGCCACATCCTCACGGTCGAGGACCCGATCGAGTTCGTCCACGACTCCAAGAAGTGCCTGATCAACCAGCGCGAGGTCGGGCCGATGACGCTGTCGTTCGCCAACGCGCTGCGCTCCGCCCTGCGCGAGGACCCGGACGCGATCCTGGTCGGCGAAATGCGCGACCTGGAGACGATCCGGCTGGCGATGACCGCCGCCGAGACCGGCCACCTGGTGTTCGGCACCCTGCACACCTCGTCGGCCGCCAAGACCATCGACCGGATCATCGACGTCTTCCCCGGCGAGGAAAAGGAAATGATCCGCGCCATGCTGTCGGAGTCGCTGCAGGCGGTGATCTCGCAGACCCTGTGCAAGACCAAGGACGGCCAGGGCCGCGTGGCGGCGCACGAGATCATGCTGGGCACGCCCGCCATCCGCAACCTGATCCGCGAAGGCAAGGTGGCGCAGATGTATTCGTCGATCCAGACCGGCAGCGGCCAGGGCATGCAGACGCTCGACCAGAACCTCACCGACCTGGTGAGGCGCAGTGTCATTTCCGCCGCCGAAGCGCGCGGAAAGGCCAAGATCCCCGAGAATTTCCCCGGCTGACCCAGCCCTTGCCCAGCCGCACCGGAGTACCGTCATGGAACGCGATCAAGCCAGCCAGTTCATCAACGACCTGCTGAAGCTCATGGTGAGCCGCAACGGCAGCGACCTGTTCATCACGGCCGACTTCCCGCCGGCGATCAAGGTCGACGGCAAGGTCACCAAGGTGTCGGCCCAGGCGCTCGGCGCCCAGCACACGCTGGCGCTCACGCGCTCGGTCATGAACGACCGCCAGACGGCCGAATTCGAGCGCACCAAGGAGTGCAACTTCGCGATCTCGCCGACCGGCATCGGCCGCTTCCGCGTCAATGCCTTCGTCCAGCAGGGCAAGGTCGGCATGGTGCTGCGGACCATCCCCGCCAAGCTGCCGACCATCGACGGCCTCGGCATGCCGCAAGTGCTCAAGGATGTGGCGATGACCAAGCGCGGCCTGACCATCCTGGTCGGCGCCACCGGCTCGGGCAAGTCGACCACGCTGGCCGCGATGATCGACTGGCGCAACGAGAACTCCTACGGCCACATCGTGACGGTCGAGGATCCGGTCGAGTTCGTGCACCCGCACAAGAACTGCGTGGTGACGCAACGCGAAGTCGGCATCGACACCGACAGCTGGGAGGCGGCGCTCAAGAACACGCTGCGCCAGGCGCCCGACGTGATCCTGATGGGCGAGATCCGCGACCGCGAGACGATGGAGCACGCGGTCGCATTCGCCGAGACCGGCCACCTCTGCATGGCCACCCTGCACGCCAACAGCGCCAACCAGGCGCTCGACCGGATCATCAACTTCTTCCCCGAGGAGCGCCGCGCCCAGCTGCTGATGGATCTGTCGCTGAACCTGCGCTCGCTGGTCTCGCAGCGGCTGATCCCGACCGAGGACGGCCACGGCCGCATTGCCGCGGTCGAGATCCTGCTGAACACGCCGCTGATCTCCGACATGATCTTCAAGGGCGAGGTCGGCGAGATCAAGGAGATCATGAAGAAGAGCCGCAACCTGGGCATGCAGACCTTCGACCAGGCCCTGTTCGATCTCTTCGAGGCCAATGCGATCAGCTTCGAGGACGCGATCCGCAACGCCGACTCGGCCAACGACCTGCGGCTGCAGATCAAGCTGAACAGCCAGCGCGCGCGCACCACCGACCTTTCGGCCGGCACCGAGCACTTCGCGATTGTCTGACGGCCGAGGGGCGCTAAGCTAGCGCCCCATGAGCAGCCTCAACCCCAAAACCTACGACCCCGTCCCTTCGCAGAAGGTCGCCTTCCTCGGCCTCGGCGTGATGGGCTACCCGATGGCCGGGCATCTCGCGCTGGCCGGCCACCACGTCACGGTCTACAACCGCAGCGCGGCCAAGGCCCACGACTGGGAGACCGAATTCGCGCCCCAGGCCCCGGCGTCCGTGAGCCACTCGGCCACGCCCCGCGGCGCCGCGTCCAATGCCGACATCGTGTTCTGCTGCGTCGGCAACGACGACGACCTGCGCTCGGTGGTGCTCGGCGAGAACGGCGCCTTCGCGGGCATGGCCCCGGGCGCGGTGTTCGTCGACCACACGACCGCCTCGGCCGACGTCGCGCGCGAACTGTCGAAGGCCGCGCTCGAGCTCGGCCTGCAGTTCATCGACGCCCCGGTCTCCGGCGGCCAGGCCGGGGCCCAGAACGGCGCGCTGACCGTGATGTGCGGCGGCGACGCCGCCACCTTCGACAAGGTCAAGCCCGTCGCCGCGGCCTTCGCCCGCGCCGTCACGCTGCTGGGCGCCAGCGGCGCCGGCCAGCTCGCGAAGATGGTCAACCAGATCGCGATCGCTGGCCTGGTGCAGGGGCTGTCGGAAGCGATCGCCTTCGGGCAGCGGGCCGGCCTCGACATGAACGAGGTGCTGGCCGTGATCGGCAAGGGCGCCGCGCAAAGCTGGCAGATGGACAACCGCGGCAAGACCATGATCGAAGGCAAGTTCGACTACGGCTTCGCGGTCGACTGGATGCGCAAGGACCTGGGCCTGGTGCTCGACGAAGCCAAGCGCAATGGCGCCCGGCTGCCGGTCACCGCGCTGGTCGACCAGTTCTACGCCGACGTGCAGCAGGCCGGCGGCAATCGCTGGGACACGTCGAGCCTGATCACGCGCCTGAAATAAGGCCGCGCTTCAGCGCACCGGCGAGGTCGTGACGCCGCCGCTGGCCGGTGGCGTCGACGACGACGGCAGCGGGGGCAGCGGCTCCATCGGCGGCAGCGGCACGCTCGAACGCGAGGCCGGTGCGCTGCCCGCGGGTGCGCCCGTGCCGCCGGGCTGGCCCTGCGGCTGCTGCTGTTGCTGCTGCAGCTGGTTTTGCAGTTCCGCTTCGCTGACGATCTCCACCACGCGCACCACCTTCGTGACGCCGGAGACGCCGCGCGCGATGTCGGTCGCGCGATCGGTCTCGCGGCGGGTCGCGATGCCCATCAGGTAGACCGTGCCGCGCTCGGTCACGACCTTGAACGAGTTGGCGAAGATGTCCTTGGCATCGAGCAGCGAGGCCTTGACCTTGCCGGTGATGAAGGTGTCGTTGGAGCGTTCCTGGAAGGTGCTCGGCGGCCCGACCACCAGTTCGTTGACCACCGAGCGAACGTTGTCGACGCGCCGCACCACGTCTTCGACGCGGCGCTTGTCGGCCTCGCTGCCGACCGTGCCGGTGAGCAGCACCTGGCGGTTGAAGCTGGTGATGCTCACGTACATGTTGTCGTTGGCGATCTCGCGCACGCGGGCGCCGCCACGCAGCTCGATCGCCTGGTCGTCGACCTGCGCGCCCGAGCTGCGCCGGTCGGTCGCCACCATGCCGACACCGGCCGCCGCTGCCCCGCCCACCACCAGCGGCACGCAGGCTGTGAGACCGGCGACGAGTACGGCGCCTGCGGTCAAAGCCATCGCGATGCGTTGAGTGGATGTGGTCTTCATGGGTGTTGGCCTTCCGGTGCGTTGTGTCCGCGGCGAGTTTAGCCCAGGGTATTGCGCCCTCCGTTACCGGCTGTCATGGCCGGGCGTGCCATCGGCATGTCGCGCCTCTTGCCTACAATCCGGCGCGGTGGATGGCGCATATGTTGCATGGTCCGCATCCGGCATTCGATATCGAACCGTTCGAGCAAGGAAGGCATCGTGAATCAATCCATCGCGCGTCCGGCCGCGCTGCGCCGGATGTCCGCCGCAGTGGCCGCGCTGCTGCTGGCCGGGTGCAATGCGCTGGCCCCGGTCAACCCGCCGATCGCGAAGGTCGACTTCGACAGCGGCTACCGGGTCAACCGGATGCTGAAGCGCCAGCACGAAGGCGTCACCAACGACCCGCACACGGTGTTCATGCTGACCTTCTCGGGCGGCGGCACGCGGGCCGCGGCGTTCTCGTACGGCGTGCTCGAGGAACTGCGGCGCACCGATGTCATGGTGAACGGCGTGCAGCGCAATCTGCTCGAAGAGGTGGATGCCATCTCGGGTGTCTCGGGCGGCAGCTTCACGGCGCTGGCCTACGCGCTCTACGGCGACCGGCTGTTCACCGAGTACGAGCCGCGCTTCCTGAAGCGCGACGTGCAAGGCACGCTGACCTGGCGCGCGCTCAACCCGCTCAACTGGTTCAGCCTCGGCAGCGGCCTGTATGGACGCTCCGAACTGGCGGCCGACTACTACGACGAGATCCTGTTCAACGGCGCCACCTTCGCCGACCTTCTCAAGCTGCCGACGCCGGTGACCGCGGTCACCGGCACCGACCTCTCGACCGGCGCCCGCTTCCAGTTCTCGCAGGAGCAGTTCGACCTGATCTGCTCCGACCTCGGCACCGTGCGGCTGGCCCGGGCCGCCGCGACCTCCTCGGCCGTGCCCGCGGTGCTGTCGCCGGTCACCTACTACAACTACGGCGGCCAGTGCGGCGCCGCCCTGCCGCCCTGGGTCCGCGACGTCACCCGGGCCGACTCGCCCGCGCGCCCCGCCGGCCGCGCCCTGCTGCGCTTGCGCGACATCAAGAACTTCGAGGACAGCAAGAACCGGCCCTACCTGCACGTGGTCGATGGCGGCGTCTCCGACAACCTGGGGTTGCGCGGCCTGCTCGAGTCCCTCGAGGAGCTCGAGGCCAGCCCGTCCTTCCAGCGCCAGGCGGGATTCGACGAGATCCGGCGCATCGTGGTCGTGGTGGTCAACTCGCGCTCGGCACCGGCCACCGACTGGGACCGCCAGGCGCGCGCGCCCGGCATCGTGGCGCAACTGCTGCAGTCGTCGAGCGTGCCGATCGACCACTTCTCCTACGAGTCGGTCGAACTGCTGAAGGACATCGCCCAACGCTGGGCCGACAAGCGCGACCTCAAGGTGGCCGAGCTCCGGCTGTCCGGCATGTCGCGCGCGCAGGCCGAGGCGGCGGTGCCGACGCTGAGCTTCGACGCGATCGACGTCAGTTTCGACGCCATCGAAGACCCCGAAGAGCAGCGCTACTTCATGAACCTGCCGACCAGCTTCGTGCTGTCGGCCGAAGAGGTCGACCGGCTGCGCGCGCTGGGCGGGAGGCTGCTGCGCGAATCGCCGGGCTATCGCGATCTGCTCGACCGGATCAGCGACCGCAAGGCACCCGCCAAGGCTGGAGCGCCGTCGCAGTAGCGGGACGACCGGGCGGCGCGCTCAGGCCGAGGAAGAGTCGCTGTCCTGGTCGCCAAGCAGCTGCGCATCGACGCCGTCGCACAGGCAGTGCAGCACCAGCAGGTGGATCTCGTGGATGCGCGCCGCGCGTTCGTGCGGCACGCAGACCTGGACATCGGTCTCGCGCAGCGCGCGGCCCACCGCGCCCCCGGTGCCGCTGCCCGAAGGCGCCGCATTGCCGAGCAGGGCCACCACCGTCATGTCGCGCGCATGGGCTGCCTCGACCGCCGCCAGCACGGCGGCGGACTGGCCGCTGACGCTCAGGACCAGCAGCACGTCGCCGGCCTGCCCCAGGGCGCGCACCTGGCGTGCGAAGCGATCGGCGCCCAGCGATTCGGCCGTGTCCGCGGCCGGGTCGGTGGCATCGCCGGGCAGCGCGATCGCGGCCAGCTCGGGGCGGTCGCGCTCGAAGCGGCCGACGAACTGGGCCGCGAACTGCGCCGCCAGGAAGCCGGACACGCCGGCCCCGCAGGCGAGGATCTTGCCGCCGCTGGTGACGCAGGCCAGCAAGGCCTGCATGGCTTGGGAAATCGGTTTGCCGAGCAGTGGCCCGGCCTGGTATTTGAGGTCCGCACTGTCGATGAAGTGCTGCTGAATCCGTTGCTCTAGCATTTGGCCCGGATGATAACTGCGGGTTTCCACCCTAGGACTGAAACAAAACGTGAGCAGCCGCCCGGTTCAGCCGGCATCGAACGCGGCCTGGAGCCACTCGATGCGTTCTTCGACCAGCACGACGTCGAAGCGGCACGGCGGCAGCACGCGCAGCCGGCTGATGTAGTGCTGCGCCGCGAAGACGATGCGGCGCTGCTTCACGCCGGTGATGCTGCCGCCGGCGCCGCCGTGCGTCGCACTGGAACGGCCGCGGACCTCGACGAACACCAGCGTGCCGTCGCGCGGGTCGCGCATGATGAGGTCGATCTCGCCGCCGCCGCGGCCGGGGGTTCGATAATTGCGCGCGACCAGCCCGAGGCCGGCCGCCTGCAGGTGTTCGAGCGCGGCGTCTTCGGCCGCGTCGCCGCGCTGCTTGGTCGTCGGCAACGATGTCCGCCCCGCCGCCTTGTTCTGGAGATAAGCCATTGACTTCCATCGCTCCCGCTTCGTTCGGCGCCGCCCTGCTCGCCGCGCGTGATGCCGCGGGTTCGCAGCATTATCCGCAGGCGACCCTGTATGTGGTCGCGACGCCGATCGGCAACCTGGCGGACATCACGCTGCGCGCCCTGCACGTGCTGCAACTGGTCGACGCGGTCGCCTGCGAGGACACGCGCCACACGCAGAGCCTGCTGCGGGCCTATGGCATCGACCGCCCGGGCGCGCAGCTGCTGGCCCTGCACCAGCACAACGAGAGCGAGGCCGCGCAGGCGGTGATCGCGCGGCTGGCCGCGGGCGAGCGCATCGCCTACGTCAGCGACGCCGGCACGCCCGGCGTCAGCGACCCGGGCGCGCGGCTGGTGGCCGCGGCACGTGACGCCGGCCATCGCGTGCTGCCCCTGCCGGGCGCCAGCAGCGTGACCACGCTGGTCGGCGCCGCCGGGCTGGTCGCCGCCGGCGATGCGGGCAGCGCCTTCGTGTTCGGCGGCTTCCTGCCGAGCAAGGCGGGCGAGCGCGATGCCGCGGTGCTGCTGCTGGCCGACGAGCCCCGCAGCGTCGTGCTGCTCGAGGCGCCGCATCGCATCGAGGCACTGGCCCGCGCGCTGGCCACCCTCGGCGAGCGCAAGGTCACGGTCGGGCGCGAGCTCACCAAGCAGTTCGAGGAGATCGCGACCGTCACCGCCGCCGCCCTGCCCGGCTGGTTCGCCGCCAGCCGCGACCGCACGCGCGGCGAGTTCGCGCTGGTGCTGCACCCCAAGCCCGCGGCCGTCGACGACGGCATCGAGGGCGAACGCGTGCTGCGGCTGCTGCTGGCCGAACTGCCCGTGAAGACCGCGGTGCGCGTCGCCGCCGAGATCAGCGGCGCGCCGCGCAATGCGCTCTACGAGGCCGCGCTGCGCATGCGCAAGGACGGGGACGAGGCGATCGCGCCCTAGCGCAACCGCCGACCCACCGGCATCAGCCGTCGAGTTCGGGGTAGGCGCGGAAGATCCCGTCCTCGTTGAAGGCAATCCGGCGCGGGCTGCGCAGATAGTCGTGCACCCGCTGCCGGCGACCGATGTTGGCATGCAGCTTCGCGACCGCCGGGGTGTCGGCCAGCGCCCGCACAGCCGCCTTGGGGAAGGCATAGCGCAGCCCCGCGACCAGCTGGAACAGCGAGAGGTCGGCGTAGGTGAGGACGTCGCCGACCAGGTGCAGGTCGCCGGACGGATTGCGCTTCAGCACCGTCTCGAACCAGTTCAGGAATTTCGGAATGCGCTCCTCGCGAAAGGCCCTGGCGCGCGCCAGCGCGGCCTCGCGCTGGTCTTCGTAGTAGAGCCCGGTCGACAGCGGATGATGGGTGTCGTGCGCCTCGGCCACGCAGTCGGCGATGGTCAGCTGCAGCTGGTGCGTCCAGAGGCCGTCGGCCTCGCCCACGCCCGCGAGCCCGAGGCGCGGACCGAGGTACAGCAGGATCGCCGCGGTCTGGCCGACCACGATGTCGCCGTCGACCAGGAAGGGCGGCGCGAACGAGGGCCGGGGATTGTCCGGATCGTCGAGCCGGCGCCCTAGATTCGATTCGCCGCCGCCCATGGACGGCGGCTCCCGCGCCACGTCGACATAGGCAGCGCCTGCGGCCTCGAGCGCCAGGCGGACGAATTCGCCGCGGCCCTGGATCGTGGGCCAGTAATGAAGCTGGTAGGTCAAGCATCCTCCGCGGGAAGGGGGTGGAACCCGAAGGATACGAGAGCCGCGCCACGCCCGGCCCGAGCCTGGCGATCGCTCAATTGCGAACGATCGCGTAGGCCGCCACGCCCGCGACCACGCCGGTGCGGCGCGCCCGGTCGCGTGCGCGCATCTCGTCGTCCCAGCGGCGGCGGTCGCACTCCCAGGTGTTGCCGGTGATCCAGAGGCAGTCGGCGTGGCGCTGGTCGGCGCGCTGGCGCTCCGCCGAACCCGCGACCCCGCCGGCCAGCACGCCGGTCACCACGCCGGCACGCTGGGCGTCGCGGCGGTTGTGCCAGTCGTTGTTCCAGTGGTTGTTGTTCCAGCCGCTGTTCCAGTGGTGCGGCGGCGGCCGATGGCGCGAATGGTGGCGCTGTGCATCGGCCGCGCCTGCCGCCACCAGCAGCGCCACGGCGACCAGCGCATTCAGCGTCCTCATGGCTTCTGCACCAGGTCGACGATGCGGGTCGTGGCCGGGTTCGCTGCGGCCGCGCATTCCTTGCCGAGCCGGGTGACCTGGGTGCTGATCCAGTCGCGGGTCAGCTTGCCGACCGCCGGGCCGTTGCGCCCGGTGAGATAGCCGTGCAGCCAGACCATGCCGTTGCCGAGGTAGTCCTGCGCCTCGATGGCGCGGCGCCGCTGGGCTTCGCTGGCGTTCTGGCCGGGCAGCACCTGCGACGCCGCGGCATTGAAGTCGGCGCACGACAGGACGGACGCATCGTCCGCCTCCCGCGGCGCCTGCGCCAGCGCCGCCTGCCCCGCGACGAAGAACCCGATCGCTGCCAAAGCCTTGAGTCGATGCATGTCTGCTGCTCCTTGGGCGGCTGCCGCCTTCGCGAACATCCTAGAAAGTTCGGCCATGCGCGTCCACCACTTCGAGTTGGCCGAGAATCCGGGCCGATGCGCTTGACGATGATTCGAACCCTGGTGCTGTCGATCGGCGCGCTGGTGCAGCTCGCCGGCCCCACGGCCGCAGCGCCGGCCGACCAGGCCCTGGCACTGGCCCGGGCCGATGGCTGCCTGGCCTGCCATGGCATGGTCCACAAGCAGGTCGGCCCCGGCTTCGCGCAGGTGGCGGCGCGCTGGCGCGACGACCCGGCTGCGCCGGCGCGGCTGGCCGGCAAGATCCGCAACGGCAGCGTGGGCACCTGGGGCCGGGTCATCATGCCGCGCCAGTCCCGGGTCGACGAGGCACAGGCCAGGCTGCTCGCCGACTGGGTGCTGTCTCAGCCCACGCCCTGAAAAAAAGCGACGCGCCCGCGCCTCCCACATATTGGGGAGGAACCGAAGCCCCGGGACCCTGCGCGCTTGCCGGCCGCAATCGGTCCATCACACAATGCCAGCCACACCATGGAGGCGAAGTGATGAGTAGCGGGGCCGATGCGAAGGTATCCATCGAATACGACGCATCCCCCGATGCACTGTTCCATCCAGAGAAGCGGCCCACGATGTTCGTCGGGCGCCCGGATGTCACATTGCCCGGACTGGCGGTCGAAGCAGCGCGCCTGGCCTACCTGCATGCCGAGTCGGATCCGGCCGAATCGCGCAGGCTGGCGGACGCGCTGCGCCTGGCGGGTTTCGCGGAGCCCGCCCGCTTCGCCGACCGGTCCACCGGTGCCTACGGGTACGCGTCGCTGCGGGCCGCAGACGGGCTGGCGATGATCGCCTTCCGCGGCACCCAGCCCGATGATCCGAAGGACCTGCTGGCCGACCTGGCTCTGCTGCCGACGCCCTGGGCCGGCGGCCACGTGCATTCGGGATTCGGCCGGGCGGCCGAATCGCTGGAGACGCAGGTGCTGCAATGGCTTTCGAACGGCGCCCCGCACCGCAGGCGGCTGCTGCTTTGCGGCCACAGCCTCGGGGCGGCCCTGGCGACGATATTCGCCGGCCTGGTCGAACCGACCGACGTCATCACGATCGGCTCTCCGCGCGTCGGCGACATCGACTTCATCGATTCGCTGCCGGCGCGCGCCATGACGCGCATCGTCAACTGCGCCGACGTCGTGCCGACCTTGCCGCCCGGCATCACCTCCTACCACCATGTCGGCAGGCTGCTCTACATCGACAAGGACGGCGTGCTGCACGACAACCCGGAAACCCCGTTCGTGCTCAAGGACCGGCTCACCGGACAGGCCGCGCACGCCGCGCGCGTGCTCGCGCAGCCACGACCGGATGCCCTTCCCGCCCGGGCCCTGACCGACCACTCGCCGGTCAACTATCTGCGCGCGTTCTTCTGATTCGCCACGCTCGCCGGCCTCAGCTCTCGTTGTGCGCGACCTGCACGCGGCGGCGCGTGCGTGCCGCGACGTCGTAGATGTTGAAGTCCTTCATCGTGCGCCCGTACAGGTGCAGGCTGACGGCCCGGGCGCGCTCGGCGGGAACGCCCGTGACATGGATGTGGTCGGGGTTCGGCACGAAACTCGTCACCGCGCCGCGCGTGAGCAGCTGGAGGCCGCCGCGCACCAGGTCGATGTCCCGGTCGCCGCCCTCGGGCGAGACCCGCAGGTAGCTGCGCTCTTCGAGCACGCCTTCGACGATGCCGACCACGCCCCAGCTGCCGTGGTCGTGCACCGGTGTCCACTGGCCGGGGCGCCAGACCAGCGCGTAGAGAGACAGCCCGTGGTCGGGGTCGTCGCGGATCAGGTTGCGCGTGTAGCCGTCCGGGTCGCTGCGGTAGTGCTGCGGCTCCAGGAAGCTCTCGGCGTCCTCGATGAGGTCCAGCATCAGCGGCGCCAGCGCGAGCACGCGGTCGGCGGCGAGCGAATGCACGCGGCTGCGTGCTGCGGCTTCGGCGATGAAGCGGTCCAGGGCGGGCGAGGTCATGGGAGGATTATCGGGCGGACACGGACGCGGCCCGACACCCCCGACCTCGGCGCCGCAGTGGCGCCGGCAGGCTCACTTCGCCGGTGCCGGCGTCACCCGCAGCGCCACGGATTCCGTGATGTTGGCCACCACCTGGTCGCCCACCTTCACGTCCTGCAGGGCCTTCGGATCGCGCACATGGACGTCGACCAGCTGGCCGCTGGTGCCCCGCAGCGTGACGATGTTCTTCTTGCGATTGAGCGAGAAGACGTTGGCGACGATGGTGGTGCGGTTGACGACGACGCCGCCCGGCCGCGCGCCCTTCTGGGCCACCGCGGCCGCATCGGTCTCGACCCGCTCGCGAATGCCGTCGCCGCCCTTCACCAGCGCCACTGCGACCCCGATGCGGTAGCTCAGGCGGACCCGGTCGCCGACCTTGACCTGCTCGAGATTGCGCACCGCCGGGTCGACCCGCAGGTCGTTGATGTTGCCCCTCGGGCCCTTGATCGAGACGATGCGGTTCGCGACATCCACGGCGGTGATCTCGCCGGTGACGGACAGCACCGCCGAGCCGCCCCGGGCGTCCTCGACCTCGATGCTCCGCCGCGGAGCCTCGGTCTGTGCGCTGGCGGCGCCCGCGCAAAGAGTCAACGCGGCGCACGCCGCGAGCAATGCCTGTCTTTGGAGGTTTTTCATGTTGGACCTGCGTTGTGGAAGGAAGCCGAAGCGACCATACGCGGGCCGAGGCCGGCTGTCACTTGCACTTAAGTGCAGTGGCAGCCGTGGCGTGCCTCATTTCTTGGGGGCGGGATTGGTCTCGGCCGAGGTCTGGTTGGAGCTCGGCGGCGAAGCGGCGGTGGTCGCGGGCGAATGGGCGCCCGAGGCTTCGATCGGCTTCGCTTCCTCGGTCGGCGGCGCAAAGGCGAAGGGGCCCGGGTCGGTGCACGGCGGCGTCGGCGTGGCAACCGGCACCGGCTTGCCCGCGGCGACCAGTCCTTCGCGGACATGGTCCGCGACCCGCGTCTGCGCCTGGCAGAGCTGGTAGCTGTCGACCTTGGCGCTCCAGGCGGTCCTGGCCGCCGCCTCGGCCGCCTTGGCCTTGGCTTCGGGCGTGGCAGGCGGTGCGGACAACCTGGCCAGCGCAGAGGATGCAAACACCAAGGCCAACGACAGGCCGCAAAGCTTCAGCGCGTTCTTCATGAGGGACTTCCTTCGACCCGGACGTTGGCGGCCGGCGCAGGCTCGCGCGCCTGCGCGCTGCGCTGCGCCGGGATCTTGCCGGCCGCGATGTCGTCGTACCAGAGCGGGTGGTGTTCCCTGGCCCAGGTCTCGTCGACGGCGCCCTCGCGCATGGCGGAGTAGGCGCCCTTCATGCCCAGTGTGCCGATGTAGATGTGGCCCATGATCAGCGCCATCATGCACAGCGTCGCGACGGCGTGGATCATGTGCGCGACCTGCATCTCGCCGCGCGTGTAGACGAAGCCCGGAAGCAGCTTGTCGAGGAAAAGCCCCGATCCGATGACCAGGCTGCCAAGAAACATCACGCCACCCCAGAACACCAGTTTCTCGCCGGCGTTGAATCGATGCGAAGGCGGCTCCTTGCCTCCGAACAGGCCGCCCCCTTGCTTGAGCCACGTCAAGTCGTCCTTGCTGGGCCAGTTGCTGCGAATGAAGGTGAAGATCATGAAGATCGTCGTCACCACGAACAGCGGACCCACGAAGTTGTGCACGGTCTTGAGGACGTAGGCCAGGTAGCCGAACAACGCCCCGCCCAGCACCGGCAGCAGGAAGAACTTGCCGAAGGCCATCACGATGCCCGAGATGGCCAGCACCACGAAGGCACCCGCGTTCGACCAGTGCGTGGCCCGCTCGAACGGGGTGAAGCGCTCGATCTTGCGGCCGGTCTCGCTCCCGTGCAGCCCGATCGGTCCGCGAGTGAAATAGAAGATCGCCAGGGCGAGCAAGGTCAGGAAGAGCAGCGCGGCGCCATAGGGAATGATCCAGTTGTTGCGCACCTGGCGCCATGCTTCGCCGGCGTTGGTGTACAGCGAGCCCGGGTACTTCACGAAGCCTTGGATCAGGTTGCCGGCCTCCGGCGCTTCGCTGGCCGGCAGGCTGCTGAAGCCGGTCACGCCGCCGCTCACCTGGCGCCACATCGGCGCGTTGTTGCCCGGCTGGACCCGCTGGCGCTCGCCATTGGTCTGGTTGAGGTAGTTCGGGTCGGCGCTGGCTTCCGGCTTGACGTCGAAGATGTTCTGGCTGCGGATGCCGCCCGCGGCCGGAGCGGCCGGAGCGGGTGTGGCGACTGCCGGCGCGGTGGCTGCGGCCGGCGGTTCCGGCGTCTGGGCATGGGCGGCGATGCTGCAACCCAGCACGGCGGCCATCGCGAGAGCGTTAAGCGCTTGTCTCATGCGACCTCCGGCTCAGTTGATCCGGTTGTATTCGTTCTGGTTCTGGGCGCGCGTCTTGAGGTGCTGCTCCCAGGACGACCGGTCGCCGATCTGCCAGCCGCTGGCGGTGAACGCCGTGCCGGTATCGGGCTTGGTGCCGGTGCCGGTCCATGGGGCGGCATCCAGCCGCACGCCATGGGCGTTGGTCTGCGGCTTCTCGGTGCAAGCCGCCAGCAGCACCAGGGCCGAGACCAGCGCCACCGTCGCGGACACGCGCCTCACTTCGTGACCCCGTTGGTCGGCGTGCCGGCCGTTTGCGAGCCGTAGGCGGTGCCCCAGCCCCACACTTCGGCGCCCTTGCCGCGATGGACCACACGGGTGCGGAAGATGTCGGCGACGACGTCGCCGTCGCCCGCCAGCAAGGCCTTGGTCGAGCACATCTCGGCGCAGGCCGGAAGCTTGCCTTCGGCCAGCCGGTTGCGGCCGTACTTCTCGAACTCCGCCTGCGAGCCGTTTTCTTCCGGGCCGCCGGCGCAGAAGGTGCACTTGTCCATCTTGCCGCGGGCGCCGAAGGTGCCCTGCGACGGAAACTGCGGCGCGCCGAAGGGGCAGGCGTAGGAGCAGTAGCCGCAGCCGATGCAGACATCCTTGTCGTGCAGCACCACGCCTTCTTCAGTGCGGTAGAAGCACTGGACCGGGCAGACCGCCATGCAGGGTGCGTCGGAGCAATGCATGCAGGCCACCGAGATCGAGCGCTCGCCGGGCACGCCGTCGTTGAGCGTCACCACGCGGCGGCGGTTCACGCCCCACGGCACTTCGTTCTCGTTCTTGCAGGCCGTGACGCAGCCATTGCATTCGATGCAGCGCTCGGAATCGCAGACGAACTTCATTCTTGCCATACAGACTCCTTATGCCTTCTCGACGTTGCAGACCGTGGTCTTCGTTTCTTGCATCATCGTGACGCTGTCGTACCCGTAGGTGGTGCTGGTGTTGATCGCTTCGCCGCGCACGATCGGATGCGCGCCCGCCGGGTAGTAGGCCAGCATGTCGGCCCCTTGCCAGTGGCCGGAGAAGTGGAAGGGCATGAAGACCGTGTCCGGCCCGACGCGCTCGGTCACCAGGGCCTGCACGTTGAGCCGCGCCCCGGTCGGCGTGTGGACCCAGGCGCGCTCGCCGTTGCGGATGCCCTTCTCGGCCGCCACCCGCGGATGGATCTCGATGAACATCTGCTGCTGCAACTCGGCCAGCCAGGGGTTGGAACGCGTCTCCTCGCCGCCGCCCTCGTATTCGACCAGGCGGCCGGAGGTCATGATGAAGGGGAACTTCTCCGCGATCTTGTCGGCGATGTTGCGCTGCTGCACGCTCTTGTAGAGGGTGGGCAGGCGCCAGAAGGCCATCTTGTCGTCGTGCGTGGGGTACTTCGCCGCCAGGTCCGGACGGGTCCCGTAGAGCGGCTCGCGGTGCTGCGGGATCGCATCGGGGAAGTTCCACACCACGGCGCGCGCCTTGGCGTTGCCGAAGGGGTGGCAGCCGTGGTTCTGCATGAACACGCGGATCATGCCGCCCGAACTGTCGGTCTTCCAGTTCTTGCCGTCGGCCTTGGCCTTTTCCGCCTCGGTGAGCTCGTCCCACCAGCCGAGCTTCTTGAGCAGCAGGTGGTCGAGTTCGGGGTAGCCGGTCGTGATGGCGGCGCCGAGCGAATGGGAGCCGTCCTCGGCCAGCAGGTTCTTGCCGTTGCGCTCGACGCCGAAGTTCGCCCGGAAGTTGCCGCCGCCGTCCATGACGTGCTTGGAGGTGTCGTACAGGTTCGGCGACCCGGGGTGCTTCAACGCGGGCGTGCCGTAGCAGGGCCAGGGCAGGCCGTAGTAGTCGCCCGCGATGTCGTAGCCGTTGACCTTGTCCTTGACCGAGCCCTTCGCCTTGAGCGTTCGGACGTCGAAGGCGGCCATGTTGCGCATGTGGGCCTGCAGCCGCTCGGGGCTCTGGCCGGTGTAGCCGACCGCCCAGCAGCACTTGTTGATCTCGCGCAGGATGTCGTCGGGCACCGGCTCGTCCATGCCCTTGACCTGCTGCATCTTGTAGTTCTTGCTGAGCTCCTTGCCGAAGCCGAGGCGGTCGGCGAACTGCTGCATGATCATGTGGTCGCTGCGGCTTTCCCAGAGCGGCTCGATCACCTTCTCGCGCCACTGGAGCGACCGGTTGGAGGCCGTCACCGAGCCGCTGGTCTCGAACTGCGTGCAGGCCGGCAGCAGGTAGACCGCACGGTTGGGGTTGAGGTCTTCGGCCCGGCCGGGCATGGCGGCCATGGCCGCGGTCGCCGACGGATACGGATCGACCACCACCAGCAGGTCGAGCTTGTCCATTGCCCGCTTCATCTCGAGGCCACGGGTCTGCGAGTTGGGCGCGTGACCCCAATAGACGACGCCGCGCAGGTTCGAGTCCTGGTCGATCAGCTCGTTCTTCTCGAGCACGCCGTCGATCCAGCGCGAGACGGTGATGCCGGGCTTGCTCATCATCGCGGGCGAGGCGAAGCGGCTCTTGATCCAGTCGAAATCCACGCCCCAGGTGGCCGCGAAGTGCTTCCATGATCCTTCGACGAGGCCGTAGTAGCCCGGCAGCGAATCGGGGTTGGGACCCACGTCGGTGGCGCCCTGCACGTTGTCGTGGCCGCGGAAGATGTTGGTGCCGCCGCCCGCGGTGCCGACGTTGCCCAGCGCCAGCTGCAGGATGCAGGAGGCGCGCACGATCGCGTTGCCGATCGTGTGCTGCGTCTGGCCCATGCACCAGACGATGGTGCCGGGACGGTTCTCGTTGAGCCAGGTCGCGACCTTGAGCACCTGCGCCTCGTTGACGCCGCAGGCTTCCTCGACCTTGTCGGGCGTCCACTTGGCCATGACCTCCGCGCGCACTTCGTCCATGCCGAAGACACGGTCGTTGATGTACTTCTTGTCTTCCCAGCCGTTCTTGAAGATGTGGTGCAGCACACCGAAGAGGAATGGAATGTCGGAGCCCGAGCGGATGCGCACGTACTCGTCGGCCTTGGCCGCGGTGCGCGTGAAGCGCGGATCGACCACGATCATCTTGCAGCCGTTTTCCTTGGCATGCAGCATGTGCAGCATGCTCACCGGATGGGCCTCGGCCGCATTCGAGCCGATGTACAGCGCCACCTTGGCGTTGCGCATGTCGTTGTACGAATTGGTCATGGCGCCGTAGCCCCATGTGTTCGCCACGCCCGCGACAGTGGTCGAGTGGCAGATGCGCGCCTGGTGGTCGCAGTTGTTGCTGCCGAAGAAGCTCACGAACTTGCGCAGCAGGTAGGCTTGCTCGTTGCTGTGCTTGCTGGAGCCGATCCAGTAGACCGCGTCGGGGCCGCTGGCCTTCGAGAGATCCTTGAGCTTGGCCGTGATCTCGTCGAGCGCCGTGTCCCAGCTGATGCGCTCGTACTTGCCGTTGACCAGCTTCATCGGATAGCGCAGCCGGTACTCGCCGTGGCCGTGCTCGCGCAGGGCGGCGCCCTTGGCGCAGTGCGCGCCGAGGTTGATCGGCGAGTCGAACACCGGTTCCTGGCGGACCCAGACGCCGTTCTCGACCACGGCGTCGGAGGCGCAGCCCACGGAGCAGTGCGAGCAGACGGTGCGCCGGACCTCGACCTTGCCCGCACCCACCGCGGTCGGCCGGCCTTCGGCAGCATTGGCTTTGCGCACCAGCGTGAGCTGGCCGGCCGCGAGGCCGGCGCCGACGCCCAGGCCCGATCGGCGCAGGAAGGCGCGCCGGTCCATGGTCGGCAGTGCGTTCGAGAGGCCGCGTCGCAGGCTGTGGACAAGGGACGACGAGGAAGAAGCGGCGCCGCCATGCGGGACGCCGGTCGATTTTTTGGTCAGTAGCATCGCAGGTGCCTTCGTTCTCAGGCGGACGTGGTCTTGTAGTAGCGCTTGACGTGTTCGCTCAGCGAATAGCCGCCGCCCTTCGCGGGCGGTGGCGGAAGCTCGGGCGCCGCCGTGGCGGCGGGCGCCGTGGCGACCTGGGGCAGCACGGCGACGGCTGCGGCGGCGGCGCCGACCGTGGCGGCGCCGAAAAAGAATCCCCTGCGCGACGCCCGCTGAGGGGCGGCGATTTGGCTGTCCTGCATGTCAACTCCAGGAGTGGCTGGGCGAACCCACATATGAAACCAGTTGCGTACGTTTGGATACTAGTCCTGACCCTAATAGGTCGTCGTCAATGTCCTTCAATCTCAGTCCAGCATGTCGAATCCCTGGCGTTCGACCTCCGCGAAGGCCGAGGTCAGGCCGGCCAGGGAGGCGTAGAAGCGCGCCTTGGGGTGCTGCGCCACAGCGTCGCACATGGCCGGCAGCCATGGCTGCACATGAGTCGAAAAGAAGGCCTGCTGGGCCGTGAGATTCGAGACCTCGATGTCTTCTCCGGCGATCAGGTAGCGCATGACCTCGAACAGACAGGCAATGTGGTCTTCGGTCTCGGGCATCGATTCGTCGCGCGCGAGGCCGATCCGCTCAAGATCACGGCGCAGGTGCACCAGCGGCTTGTCGTTGAGGAATCCGCTCAGGTAGTGCGAGCCGAAAAGGTAGACCTCCGGCTTGCCGATGCCGCCGAAGAGCGCGTCGTATTCGTTGCGAAGCGCTGCCGCGTCGGTGCCGCGTGCCGCGCCCACCAAGGTGCGCCACGGCTCCTCCAGGAACGCGCCCGCGGCCGGCGCTTCGGTTGGTGCGACCTGGACGGCCTCGAGCAGTTCGGTATCGGGTGCGGCGTACCAGAGGCGCGCCAGCAGTCCGTAGAGTTCTGCGCGGGCGATCTCTTCGTCGAGTGCCGAGGAGGCGGGGAAGCTTTGGCTCATAGGTCTGTGATCTTCATTTCGCCCTGCGCGCTGTACAGATCGATCACCCGGCAGTCGCTGCACATCTTGAGCCGCTCCAGGGCCTCGCCCTGGAACATGGCATGGCCGGCCAGCTTGCCGAGCATCGCTTCTATGGCCTTCTGGGTGCCGAAGGGCTTCGCGCAGCGGATGCACGACCAGGGCCTGGCCTCGTTGAGAACGACCGGCTGCTTGCGCTCGGGCGCCACCAGAAGCCGCGGCACCAGCGAAATCGCGCGCTCGGGACAGGTCGTTTCGCACAGCCCGCACTGGACGCAGTTCTTCTCGATGAAGCGAAGCTGCGGCGCGTTCTGGTTGTCTTGGAGTGCGCCCGCCGGGCAGGCGCCGACGCAGGCCAGGCACAAGGTGCATTTGTCCTTGTCGACTGCGACCGTGCCGAAGGGCGCGCCTGGCGGCAACGGGATGGCGATCGGCGTGTCGGGCTGCGCCTTCAGCGCCGGCGCGGCCTCCGTCAGGTGATCGAGTGCGAGTTCGAGGGTGCTGCGCTTGTCGCCGCCGACCGCGAACCGGGCGACCTTGTCGGGCACCTGCGGCCGTGTGTCGCGCAGTGCGCCGAGCGCGCCGTCGAGCGCGGCGACCGACGCCGCTTCGACGATGCGAAAGTGCGTGCCCGTGTAGCCCAGCCCGTGCAGCAGCGACTGGGCAAGCGCCGCCTGTGTCTGCAGTGCGGCAAGGTACTGCGGCGCTTCCTCGCCGGTGACGAGCACGCAGAGCTGCGACGCGCCGAACGCCACGGCGCTCAGCCACAGGTCGATGCCGGTGCTCGCCGCGTGGAAGAGCCCGACCGGGATCACGTTCGCCGGCACGCCCTGCGCCTTGCCGAGCTGCGCCTGTCGCCCCAGCTGCGCCACCAGCGCCTGGCCGCCCTCCTCGCTGTGCAGCAGGAGCACCGCGTCGCGTCCGCCCGCACCCGCATAGCTGGACAGCAGCGTCCGCAGCTTGAGCCCCTGGTCGGGCGCGCGCGGATAGGCATAGCCCAGCGCGCCGGTCGGGCACACGGTCGTGCAGGCGCCGCAGCCGACGCAGAGATGGGGATTGACGACGATGCGCTGGCGTTCCTTGGCGCTGCTCACGGCGTGGGCCGAGCAGACGTCGATGCAGGCGCTGCAGCCGACCACCTCGTTGCGGCTGTGGGCGCAGAGCTTCTGGTTGTAGTCGAAAAACTTCGGCTTCTCGAACTCGCCGTCCATGTCGCGCAGCCGCAGCAGGATCTGCGGGCCCTGGGGATGCGCCACGCCGCCCGGCAGGTGGAAATAGCCCTGCGGCGGCGCATGCCAATCGATCTGCGGCGCAGCGCCGAGATCGAGCACGAGGTCGAAGTCGCCGTCGAACGCCTCCGGCGGCCGGTCGAAGCGGATCGCGCCGGCCGCGGTGCAGGCGCGCTCGCAATCACGGTGCGCGCTGCACTTGGCCATGTCGATCTGGTAGTCCAGGCCGATGGCCTGTTCGGGACACGCGGCAACGCAGGCGTTGCAGCGGGTGCAGAGGTCGAGGTCGATCGGGTTGTCGCGGGTCCACTGCAGCCGGAACGCGCCGAGCCAGCCCGCCAGCGAATCGATGCGCCCGGCGAGCACGGGCCAGCGCCGCTCCTGCGCACCGCCGGCCGCGCCCGCGCCTTGCGAGAAGATCGTCACGTCGAGGCTGTCGGCGACCAGCGCCGCCGCCTTCTCGGCCTCGTCCAGCGGACCGACGATCAGAAGCCGGCCCTGGCTGACATAGCGCACGGTCGAGACCGGATCGGGTTCGGGCAGCCGGGCGGCGGCGAGGAGGGCAGCGATCTTCGGCATCGCGCTCCTGGCGTCGCGGCTCCAGCCGCCGGTTTCGCGGATGTTGACGAAGCGGATCGGCGACGTGGCCGCCGGCACCTGCGCCGCCAGCTCCGCGAAAAGCCGCTTCTCCTGGGTGCAGGCGACCACCACGTCGTCGCCGGATTGGACGGCTCGCTGGAACGATGCCGCCTCGCGGCGGCAGAGCGAGGAATGAAGGGGGAGTGACTCAGCCAGGGCCGTCCCGAGCGTCTTCGGCTCGAGCGGCATCGTCTTGTTGCAGTCGCAGATCAGCGTGGTGGTCATCGGCATCTTGGCTGGCGGATTGCGCATCGGCAACCGGCTGGCTGGAAAGGTCCCCTGGATCGCTCGACTGTGCCACGTCTGGCGATCCATCGTCGCCGGATGTCTGCTCGGGCTCTTCGTCGAAGAGGTTCAGAAATTTCGCACTTGCCATCTGGCGCAGCACGCTGTCGGGCAGGGGAGTCGGCTTGGAATAGTCGTCGACGTAGGTGTCCAGGCCGTCCATCACGTTGAAGTGGGGGTCGGTGAACAGCTTCTTGAAGGCGGCGTTCTTGACTTCGGGCGCCACCTCCCGGGCGACGAACGGCCTGAAGTCGGAGTCGATGGTGAGCGCCTGCGCGTCCGCCAGCGTGAGCGGCGGCGGTTCGGGCGCGGGATCGGCAGCCGTCGTGCTCGCTTCGAGCGCCGCCGGCGGGGTGTCCTGCGGTGGCGCCAGCGCTGTCGGCGGCTGCTCTTCCGGCACCTGGCCGGCGCGCTCTGCCTGCTTGCGCCGCGACCACCGGCCCAGGAATCCCTCAGACATCGCCGGCTCCCGGTCCTCGTTTCTTCTCGGTCGTCACGCTGGCCGCGTTGCCGAAGCGATCGACCAGCGGCCGGAAGCTCTCGGGCCGCCGGCGGCGCTTGGGCTCGATCACGTAGTGCGCATCCACGAAGTCGCGCACCCAGTCGATCACCTCGGGCGGGGCCGGCACCTGTTCGACGGTCTCCTGCGCATCCAGCCAGCGGCCGGCCTCGTAGTAGCTGAGCGTCACGACGACCGGGCGCGGAATCGGCTCGGGGGCGAGCGTCGCCTCCTCGTCCATGCGCCAGAGCACGAACCAGCAAGGCGCCGGGGTGGTCGCGTTCAGGTGATAGCCCTCGGCTTCGTCGCGGAACAGTTCGACTTTGTAGCCGGGATGGAGCCATCGCTGCGCGCCGTCGTCGTCGTGCAGCAGCCGGGGTCCGGCGCCGAAGCCTGGCGCGTCGGGGATCACGCTGTCGAGCGTCCAGCGCCAGGGCTGCCAGTGGCTCGACGGGCCGTACAGGCGCTCGCGGCGCATCACGACCGCGACGTCGAGCGTCGGGCGGACGACGGCGCCAGGCGCAGGGAACTCGGAGGAAGACATATGCCGCACGATAGCGGATTGCCCTGCGCCTTGGAGAAGCACCGCATCGATCAGGGCTGCAGATGTGAAAAAGGCCGGAAGCAATTGGGTTGCTTCCGGCCTCAAATTTGGTCCCGCCGCCAGGAATCGAACCTGGATCTCAGCCTTCGGAGGGCCGAATTCTATCCGTTGAAATACAGCGAGAGGGGCTTCCGAAACATCGGAAGCTCTCTATTATCGCCTATCGGACGGCGCCCGGCACGTCCGGGGTGAATCCGAGGCCCGCGAGGTACACCCGGAAGGCCTGGCGCCCCGTCGCCACGAGGTCGAAAGCGGACGGGTCCAGCAGCCAGTTCTGGATCAGCCCGCTGATCAGCGCATGCAGGCCCTGGGCCGCCGCCGGGGCCGGGATCGGCAGCCGCCTGCGGGTGCGGCGGGCGTCGGCCACCATGGCCTTCTCGAACTCGGTCACGCAGCCGTTGCGCGCCGACAAATGGCGCTGCTGCACCGACTCCATGTCGTGGGTGTACTCGACCTTGTGGGTGGCGATGTCGAACACCCGGCGCACCTGCATGTCACTGGTCATGAGCTTCAGCGCCTCGACCATCTGGTGCTCGACCTCGTCCATGGGCTCGGCGCCGGTGCCGGCGGAGGCCCGGGCCACCTCGGCCTCGAGCGGCAGCGTGACGCGGTCCATCATGGCGTTGAAGAGCGCCGCCTTGTCCTTGAAGTGCCAATAGATCGCGCCGCGGGTCGCGCCGGCCTGGTGCGCAATTTGCTGCAGCGAAGTCTGCGACACGCCCTGGGCCTGGAACAGGACCTCCGCCGCGTCGAGCAGGCGGTTGCGCGTCTCCTGGGCCTCTTCCTTGGTTCGTCTGACCATTTTTCAGAGACTCCCTTCTTAAAATCCACCGGCGGGGAAAGGTCACACTATACATTCATGAATGTATGTAAGATAGAGCCCTTTCCCCGATAGTCAAGATCGCCCCGTTGCTCTAGGCACCCGCGCGGTCGCGCCAATCTCCCGTCCCTCCTTCAAAGGAATCACATGCCCGACTTGCATGTCTCGCGCCATTCGTTGTTCTCGCCGCGCCGCCCCGCCACCATTGCCGCCGCCGTCATGCTGCTCGCGCTGACCGCCTGCGGCAAGGGCGAAGCCCCGAAGGCCGCCGGCGGCGGCCACCCGGCGCCCGAAGTGGGCGTGGTGGTCGCGACCCCGACCAACGTCGGGCTGGTGACCGAATTGCCGGGCCGGCTCGAGTCCACCCGGGTGGCCGAGGTGCGCGCCCGCGCCGCCGGCATCCTGATGCAGCGTGTGTTCCAGGAAGGCAGCGACGTGAAGGCCGGCCAGGTGCTCTACCGCATCGACCCCGCCCCCTACGCCGCCGCGGCGGCGAGCGCCGAGGCCAGCCTGGCGCGCGCCGAAGCCAATGCGGTGCAGGCCCGGGCCCTGGCCGAGCGCTACAAGCCGCTGGTCGCGGCCAATGCGGTCAGCAAGCAGGAATACCAGAACGCAGTCGCCGCGGCCAAGACCGCCGAAGCCGACATCGCGGTCGGCCGCGCCGCGCTGCAGACCGCCAAGATCAACCTCGGCTACGCAACCGTGACGGCCCCGATCTCGGGCCGCATCGGCCGCTCGCTCGTGACCGAGGGCGCACTGGTGGGCCAGGGCGACGCCACGGCGCTGGCCGTGATCCAGCAGATCGACCCGCTGTATGTGAACTTCACGCAGTCGGCCACCGAGGTGCTGCGGCTGCGCCGCGCGCTGCAGGAAGGCCAGTTCAAGCGCGCCGGCGGCGAGACCGCCAGCGTGCGCATCGCGCTCGAGGACGGCACCGAATACGCGCATCCGGGCCGGCTGCTGTTCTCCGACCTGACGGTCGACCAGACCACCGGCCAGGTCACGCTGCGCGCCGAGGTGCCGAACCCGAAGGGCGACCTGCTGCCGGGCCTGTACGTGCGCGTGCGCATCGAGCAGGCCCAGGCCACCAACGCGATCACGGTGCCGCAACAGGCGGTCACGCGCACCCAGCAGGGCGACACCCTCACGGTAGTGAGCGCCGACGGCAAGCTGAGCAAGCGCACGGTGAAGATCAGCGCCGCGCAGAACAACCAGTGGGTGGTGCTCGACGGCCTGAAGGCCGGCGAGCAGGTGATGGTCGACGGCTTCCAGAAGCTGCAGATGATGCCGCCCGGCACGCCCGTGAAGGCGGTGCCGTGGACCGGGCCGCAGGGCGCCGCCGCCCCGGCGCCGGCTGCTTCCGCTGCGGCCGCCCCGGCTGCGGCCGCGAAGTAAGGAGCCCGCCCGCATGGCCAAGTTCTTCATCGACCGTCCGATCTTCGCGTGGGTGATCGCACTGTTCATCCTCGTGGTGGGCGGCGTGGCGATCACGCAATTGCCGATCGCCCAGTACCCGCCGGTGGCCCCGCCGGCCATCGTCATCAACGCCGCCTACCCCGGCGCTTCCGCTCAGACGCTCGAGGACAGCGTGCTGTCGGTCATTGAGCGCGAGATGAACGGCTCGCCCGGCATGATCTACATGGAGTCGGTGGCGCAGGCCGACGGCACCGGCGCGATCACGATCAGCTTCGCGCCCGGCACCGACGCCGACCTGGCGCAGGTGGACGTGCAGAACCGGCTCTCGCGCGCCACGCCGCGGCTGCCCGCGGCGGTGACGCAGCAGGGGGTGCGGGTCGACAAGTCGCGCTCCAACTTCCTGCTGTTCACGATTCTTTCCTCCGACAACCCGGCCTTCGATCCGATCGCGCTGGGCGACTATGCCTCGCGCAATGTCGTGCCCGAACTGCAGCGCATCAAGGGCATCGGCCAGGCGCAGCTGTTCGGCACCGAGCGGGCGATGCGGGTCTGGATCGACCCGGCGAAGCTGCAGGGCTTCAACCTGTCGTCGAGCGACGTCACCAACGCCATCAAGGGGCAGAACGCGCAAGTGGCCTCGGGCACCATCGGCGACCTGCCGAACGTGGCCGGCCAGGCGATCGCGGCCACGGTGGTGGTCAACGGCCAGCTCACCAATGTCGAGCAGTTCCGCAACATCGTGCTGCGCGCCAACACCGACGGCTCGGCCGTGCGGCTGCGCGACGTCGCCCGCATCGAGCTCGGCGGCCAGGCCTATTCGACCTCGGCGCGCCTGAACGGCGAGCCCGCGGTCGGTATCGGCGTCCAGTTGGCGCCCAGCGGCAACGCGCTCGAATCGGCCAAGCTGGTGCGCGCCAAGATGGAGGAGCTGTCGCGCTTCTTCCCGCAGGGCGTGAAGTGGGAGATCCCGTACGACAGCTCGCGCTTCGTCAAGATCTCGATCTCGCAGGTGGCCGAGACGCTGGTCGAGGCCGTGGTGCTGGTGTTCCTGGTGATGTTCCTGTTCCTGCAGAACTGGCGCTACACCATCATCCCGACCATCGTGGTGCCGATCGCGCTGCTGGGCACCTTCGGCGTGCTGCTGGCGCTGGGTTTCTCGATCAACGTGCTGACGATGTTCGGCATGGTGCTGGTGATCGGCATCGTGGTGGACGACGCCATCGTGGTGGTCGAGAACGTCGAACGCATCATGAGCGAGGAAGGGCTGCCACCGCTGGAGGCCACGCGCAAAGCGATGAAGCAGATCTCGGGCGCCATCATCGGCGTGACCGTGGTGCTGATCTCGGTGTTCGTGCCGCTGGCCTTCTTCGCCGGCTCGACCGGCAACATCTACCGCCAGTTCTCGGCCGTGATGGTGGCGTCGATCGGCTTCTCGGCCTTCATGGCGCTGTCGCTCACGCCGGCGCTGTGCGCGACCTTGCTGAAGCCTGTCGAGGCCGGCCACCACCACGAAAAGACCGGCTTCTTCGGCTGGTTCAACCGCGGCTTCTCGCGCACCGCCAAGGGCTACGAGGGCCTGGTGGCGCGCATTCTCCGCCGCGCCTTGCGCTACCTGGTGATCTACGCAGCCATCATCGGCGTCGTGGTGATCGCCTACCTGCGGGTGCCGACCTCCTTCCTGCCGCAGGAAGACCAGGGCAACATCATCGTCAACGTGCAGCTGCCGCCGGGCGCGACCCAGGAGCGCACCCTCGACGTCATGAAGCAGGTCGAGGCCTTCATCCTCAAGCAGCCTGAAGTGCAGAGCATGGTGGGCGTGATGGGCTTCAGCTTCTCGGGCCAGGGCCAGAACGCCGGCCTCGCCTTCGTGACGCTGAAGGACTGGCACGAACGCAAGGGCGAGGGCGAATCCGCCTCGGCCCTGGCAGGCCGTGCCTTCGGTGCGCTGTCGGGCGTCCGCGATGCCTTCATCTACCCGCTGAGCCCGCCGCCGATTCCCGAACTGGGCAATGCCAGCGGCGTGACCTTCCGCCTGCAGGACCGCTCCGGCGCGGGCCACGAGGCGCTGGTCAACGCCCGCAACCAGTTGCTGGGCATGGCGTCGCAGAGCAAGATCCTGACGCAGACCCGGCCCGACGGGCTCGAGGACGCACCGCAGCTGCAGATCGACATCGACCGCGACAAGGCCAATGCGCTGGGCGTGACCTTCGATGCGATCAACGCGACGCTGTCGACCGCGCTCGGATCGAGCTATGTCAACGACTTCCCGAACCAGAGCCGCCTGCAGCGCGTGGTGGTGCAGGCCGACGCCCCGGCGCGGATGCAGCCCGAGGATTTGCTCAAGCTGAATGCGGCCAATGCGCAGGGCAAGCCGGTGCCGCTGTCGGCCTTCGCGACCACGCGCTGGATCACCGGCGCGCAGCAGACCGTGCGCTACAACGGCTATCCCGCGATGCGCATCAGCGCCGACGCGGCGCCGGGCTATAGCACCGGCGCGGCGATGGCCGAGATGGAAAAGCTCGCCTCGCAGCTGCCGCCCGGCTTCGGCTACGAATGGACCGGCCAGTCGCGGGAAGAAAAGCTCGCCGGCTCGCAGGCCATCATCCTGTACGGCTTCGCGATCCTGGCGGTGTTCCTGTGCCTCGCGGCGCTCTACGAGAGCTGGTCGATCCCGCTGGCGGTGATCCTGGTGGTGCCGCTGGGCGTGCTGGGCGTGCTGCTGGCGACGATGCTGCGGGCCTACTCCAACGACGTGTACTTCCAGGTCGGGCTGATCACCATCATCGGCCTGTCGGCGAAGAACGCGATCCTGATCATCGAGTTCGCCAAGGACCTGCAGGCGCAGGGCAAGGGCGTCGTCGAATCGGCGCTGGCGGCCGCGCACCTGCGGTTCCGGCCGATCATCATGACCTCGCTGGCCTTCGGCCTGGGCGTGATGCCGCTGGCCTTCGCCACCGGCGCGGGCTCGGCGAGCCAGCGCGCGATCGGCACCGGGGTGCTCGGCGGCATGATCACGGGCACCACCCTCGCGGTGTTCTTCGTGCCGGTGTTCTTCGTGGTCGTGCGCGGATTCTTCAAGGGCAGCGCCCGACAGCACGAGGCCGACAAGCGGCACGCCCAGGCCGCCGGCATCGAGGAAGAAAAACATGACTAAGCGATTCATCACCACCGCGCTGGCAGGCGCCGCCGCCCTGATGCTGGCGGGCTGCTCGCTGATCCCGACCTACGAGCGCCCGGCGGCCCCGGTGCCGGCCACCTTCCCGAACGCGGCGGCGGCGCCGACCGCGCCCGGCCAGCCGCCGGCCGCGACCGTGGCCTGGCAGGACTACTTCACCGACCCGCGGCTGCAGCAGCTGATCCACCTCGCGCTCACGAACAACCGCGACCTGCAGGTGTCGATCCTCAACATCGAGCAGGCGCGGGCGCAGTTCCAGATCACGCGCGCGGCGCTGTACCCGGCGCTCAACGCCAGCGCGAGCGGCACGCGCCAGCGTCCGTCGCTGGTCGGCGACGGCGTGAGCTCCGTCTATTCGGTGGGCCTGGGCGTGACGGCCTGGGAGCTCGATTTCTTCGGCCGCGTGGCGAGCCTGAAGGATGCCGCGCTGGCCCAGTACCTGGCGACCGAGGAAGCCCGCAAGGCGACCCAGATCAGCCTGATCGCCTCCGTGGCCAACGGCTGGCTGGCGGTGCTCGGCGACGACGAGGCGCTCGAGATCACGCGCCGCACCATGGTCACGCGCGACGACTCGCTCAAGCTGACCAAGCTGCGCTTCGACAACGGCGTGGCTTCCGAGATCGACTACCGCTTCGCCGAGGCGCAGGCCGAGACCGCGCGCGCCACCTACGCCCAGCAGCAGCGGCTGCGGCTGCAGGACGAGAACGCGCTGGCGCTGCTGCTCGGCGCCCCGGTGCCGCCGGAGACCATCATCGGCGCCGCCGCGGGACTGCAGGCGCTGGCGCCGATGCCGGAGCTGCCGGCGGGCCTGCCGTCCGACCTGCTGACCGAGCGGCCCGATATCCGCGCCGCCGAGCAGCAGCTGATCGCGGCCAACGCCAACATCGGTGCCGCGCGCGCCGCCTTCTTCCCGCGGGTCACGCTGACCACCTCGATCGGCACCACGAGCTCGGAGTTCTCCAACCTGTTCAGCAGCGGCACGAAGGCCTGGGCCTTCGCGCCGCAGATCACGCTGCCGATCTTCAATGCCGGCGCCAACCAGGCCAACCTGGACTCCGCCCGCGCCGGACAGAAGATCGCGGTGGCGCAGTACGAGAAGTCGATCCAGTCGGCTTTCCGCGAGGTCGCCGACGCGCTGGCCGGCCGCGCCACCTACGACGAGGAACTGCGCGCGCTGGTGGCCCAGGCCAAGGCCGAGGAAACCCGCTTCCAGCTGTCGGACATGCGCTATCGCGGTGGCGTCGCCAGTGGGCTCGACCTGCTGGATGCCCAGCGTTCGCTGTTCACCTCGCAGCTCGCGACCGCCCAGATCCGGCAGCAGCGCCTCCAGAACCAGGTCGTGCTCTACAAGACCCTGGGTGGCGGCTGGGCCACCAGGTAGGGCCGCGGGACGCCCCGGGTCCGGCCTGAGGCGGCCGGGTCCGGGGGCCTCTCTATAATCCGCCGTTGATCCGAATAAAGCCCCCGATACTGAGGACGCAATGAGCGACGACCCGCACTACCAGGCCAAAGAAGAAGCCCACACCGGCCCGATCAAGAATCCGAAGCAACTGCTGCTCGCGGTCTTTTTCTCCTTCATCGCTCCCATCCTGATCATTGTCGGCCTCGTGTCGTTCGTCGTCTCGGGCACCCATCCCTCGGGTTCGGTGCAAGGCGACAGCATGTCGCTGTACGGCGTCTCCAAGGACACCCGCGACCGCGACATCGCCGACCGCCTGAAGAAGGTCGGCTCGATCGAGATCCGCGATGCCAACCGGCCGCTGGCCACCGGCGAGGCCGTGTTCAAGGCCCAGTGCGTGGCCTGCCACGGTGCGCCGGGCATCCCGGGCGCGCCGCACTACGGCGACGCCGCAGCCTGGGGCCCGCGCATCGGTCAGGGCTACGCCACGCTGGTCGAGCACGCGCTCAAGGGCAAGGGCGCGATGCCGGCCCAGGGCGGCGGCGACTTCGACGACATCGAGATCGGTCGCGCGGTGGTCTACATGGCCAACGCAGGCGGCGCCACCTTCCCGGTGCCCGACCGTCCGGCCGCGGCCCCGGCGGCCGAAGGCGCAGCCCCGGCCGATGCGGCCCCTGCGGTGGCCAGCGGCAAGTAAGCCACCGCTACCCGACCCGAAGCCCGCGCGATGCGGGCTTTTTTCATGGCCGGCGCGACGGCTGGCCGGCGGACGGGCTCAGCACATGGCCGAAACGGGCCGGAAGGTCTTCGGCGCGGACATCCTCGGGGACCCATCGCCCCTGCTCGATCGCCTCGGCCGCCAGACCGACATCCTGCGTATGGACCAGGCCGAGGCCGATGTCCGCCACCAGGTAGAGCCGGCCTTCGCCGTCGAGCAGGCAGCCCGCGGGCTCGATCGGCAGACCGGAATGCGAGCGGACCGACAAATCCTCCGACACCCGCCAGATCCACGGCGCGGCCTCGAGCTCGACGTAGACCCGCTGGGGCCCGTTCTGGAAGAACCACTGGCCCTGGTCGTCGTGTTCGTAGTTGCGCTGGATGAAGTCGATCAGCTTGTCGTGCCGCAGCTGCGAGCCCCTGGCCTGGCTGAACGGCCCCAGGGCCTGGGTGCGGTCGTCGCGCAGGAACCAGTTGCCGCGGGCGTCGAGCCCCAGCCAGCCGTAGCAGTGCGGCACGTTGGGCCACTTGGCAAGGGCCTTCAGAACGATCTCATCCATGGCGCCATTTTGCGCCGTGCGGGGCGGTGCCTCAGAGGTGGTCGTTCAGCCAGGCCACCACGCGCTCGGGCATGGCCCGCACGTGGCCCGGGGGTGCACCGAGCGGAAAGCCCACGTGGCCGCCGTGAGCGGGCTGCCAGAGCGTCACGTGGCTGCCGACTTCGCCCTGGCGCGGCAGACTCGCAGCCGGCACGAACGGGTCGTTGACGGCATTCACGACCAGCGCCGGGATCCGGATCCGGTGCAGGTGCGGCTTGGCCGAGCCCCGCGACCAGTAGTCGTCGGTGCCTCGGAAGCCGTGCAGCGGTGCGGTGAAGACATCGTCGAAGGCGTACAGGTCGCGCGCCGCGAGCAGCTTCTCGCGGTCGAACAGGCCCGGGTGCTGGGCCAGCTTGGCCAGCGCCTTGGGCTTCATGGTCGAGAGGAACATGCGCGTGTAGACCAGCCGGTTGAAGCCGCGGCCGATGGCGGCGCCGCCGGCCGCGAGGTCCAGCGGGGCGGAGATCGCGGCGACCGCGCTGGCCACCTTGGCGGCCTCGGACCCGGCCTCCTCGGCCCAGCGCATCAGCGCATTGCCGCCGAGCGAGACACCCGCCGCCAGCAGAGGCTGGGCCGGGTCGCGCTGTGCGCGCAGGCGGGCCAGGATCCAGCCGATCTCCTCGAAGTCGCCCGAGTGGTAGGCCCGCGGCGCCAGGTTGAGCTCGCCGCTGCAGCCGCGGAAATGCGGCACGGCATAGTCCCAGCCCCGGGCATGGGCGTAGGCGCCGAAGACCTCGGCGTAGTGGCTGCTGGACGACCCCTCGAGGCCGTGAAACAGCACCAGCAGCGGCTTCGGACCGGCCACCGCGGCATCCAGGAAGTCGACATCGACGAAGTCGCCGTCGGGCGTGTCCCAGCGCTCGCGCCGGTAGGCCGGCAACGGTGCCTCGGCACGCCGCGCGTACAGCGCGGGCCAGATGGTCTGGAGGTTGCCGCCGGGCAGCCAGCGTGGGGCGACGTACTGCATGGCCGCGGTCAATGCAGCGTCTGCGGCGCCTCGCTGGCGTCGCCGGGCTCGTGCGCACTGCCGGGGCTCGCGTGGTGGGCGACCATGCGCCAGCCCTGTGCCGTGCGGTGATAGACGTTGGTGGCCAGCACGAAGGCATGGCGCGGCCCCTCGGCGGTCAGCACCTCGATGCGCTCCAGCACGTTGTGCACCGCACTGGCGAGCGATTCGACCTTGCGCACCCGCGCCGGCGTGGCCTGGATGGCGCCGTTGCCGAACATGTGCTCAAAGGCGGCGCGGATCGCCTCGGCCCCGACCAGGCGCGGGCCGCCCGGATGGACACAGAACACCTCTTCCTCGTCGGCCCAGCAATCCATGAGGGCGTCGACGTCGCCCCGCTGCAGGGCTTCGTAGAAGGCGGCTTCGACATCGTCGGCGGTGCCGCCGATGGTGCTGGCGCGGAGTTTGGCTTTGGTGGACATGGTGGTGCTGCCGGAAGTAGCGATTTTGCCTCGGTCGCGCGCCGCCTCAAGGGCCGGCGGCCACCCAGCCCTGCACCACCGAGCGCAGCTCGCCCTGGGTGGCGCGCCAGACCAGTTCGGGCGCCGCCACGTGCACCCCGGCCGGCGCCAGCGCCAGCGCGACGTCGACCAGCTCGGCCACCTTGGAGGCCCGCGCCGGCTGCTCGCTGGGCGGCACCATGAAACGGGCGATCGACAGCATCCAGGCCGCCAGCCGCTCGGCGGGATGGGCCAGGCGCCGCGCCACCGGTTTCTGCGCCGAGCGCACCAGCAGCACGCGCTCGAAGCCCAGCGCCACCACCGCCTGCTCGTCGAGGCTGGCCAGGCCGCGCTTCAGCGCCTCGGGCAGCCGGCCCTGGTCGTGCGGCAGCACCACCGCCAGCGTCTCGACGCCGCACGACCGCAGCCAGCCAGCCAGCGCCGGCAGCTGCGCCGGCTCGGGCGTCCACAGCGCCCGTTCGCGGTCGTAGAAAAGCCGCGGCGGCTCGAACAGCACCAGCGCCGTGCGGGCCGCCACCGGCGGCCACTGCGCCATCGGCAGGTCCGGCACCTGGACGGTCTCGACGCCGGCCAGGCCGTCGCGGATGGGTTCGCGCGCGAGCACGTAGGTATGGTCGAAGCGATGTCGGCCCGCGAGCCGCCGCACCAGTTCGTGGCCCAGCACGCCGGTGGCGCCGGCGATCAACAGTGCGCCCTTCGACGGCCGGCCATCGAAGGGTCGCCGGTTCGCGGCCTGCAGGGCCTGGAGCGGATCGGGCGCCATCCTTCTATGCTACCTTTGCCGACTTCGCACAGAGAGGGCTCGGACATGTTGAAACGCTGGCTACTGATCTTGATCGCGGCGCTGTCGCTCGCGGGCTGCGGCTACAACGACTTCCAGCGCCTCGACGAGGCCAGCAAGTCGGCCTGGAGCGAGGTGCTCAACCAATACCAGCGGCGCGCCGACCTGGTGCCCAACATCGTCGCCACGGTCAAGGGCGAAGCCAACTTCGAGCAGGAGACGCTCACCAAGGTGATCGAGGCGCGGGCCAAGGCGACCTCGATCCAGGTCTCGCCCGAGACGCTCAACAACCCCGAGGCCTTCGCGCGCTTCCAGCAGGCGCAGGGCGAGCTGTCGGGCGCGCTGTCGCGGCTCATGGCGGTGTCGGAGCAGTATCCGAACCTGAAGGCCAACCAGGCCTTCCGCGACCTGCGCGTGACGCTGGAGGGCACCGAGAACCGCATCACGGTGGCGCGCAACCGCTTCATCCAGACGGTGCAGGAGTACAACGTGCTGGCCCGCAGCTTCCCGACCAACCTGACGGCCAAGGTGATGGGCTACCAGCCCAAACCCAACTTCACGGTCCAGAACGAAGCCCAGATCTCGGCGCCGCCGACGGTCGATTTCAGCGCCCCGAAGAAGTAGGCGCGGCAGCCAGGCGATGACGGCGGCCCGCATCCGGCAGGCACTGACGGCCCTCCTCCTGATGGCGGCGGCGCTGCTGGGCGCGCGGGCGCAGGGCCTGCTGCCGGTGCCCGCGCTCGACGCCCGCGTGATCGACCAGACCGGCACCTTGAGCGCCGCGCAACGCAGCGCGCTCGACGCCAAGCTGCAGGCCTTCGAGCAGAAGAAGGGCTCGCAGATCGTGATGCTGATGGTCCCGACCACGCAGCCCGAGGACATCGCGAGCTACGCCAACCGGGTCGGCAACGCCTGGAAGATCGGCCGCAAGGCGGTCGGCGACGGCATCCTGGTGGTGGTCGCCAAGGACGACCGCAAGATGCGCATCGAGGTCGCCAAGGCGCTCGAAGGCGCGGTGCCCGACCTGGCCGCGGCCCGCATCATCGACGAGGCGATGAAGCCGCGCTTCCGCCAGAACGATTTCGCCGGCGGCCTCGATGCCGCGGCCGACCAGCTGATCGCCCGCGTCAACGGCGAGGCCCTGCCCGAGGTCGACGCCCGCGGCGGCGACTTCGGCGAGGCGCCGCGCGGCGGCAGCGGCTTCAACTGGCAGGACCTGGGCATCTTCCTGTTCGCGGTGGTGCTCGTGGGGGGCCCGATCGCCCGCCGCATCCTGGGCAAGATCCCGGGCTCGCTGGCGCTCGGCGGCCTGACCGGCGTGGTGGTGATGGTGCTGACATCCAGCCTCGTGATCGCGGTGCTGGCCGCGCTGGGCGCCCTGCTCTTCACGCTGCTGTCGACCGCCTTCGGTGCCGGGCCCACGATCGGCCGGCGCGGCGGCGGTGGTTTCGGCGGCGGCCTGGGCGGCGGATTGGGCGCCGGCGGCCTGGGCGGCTGGGGTGGCGGATCTTCTCGTGGCGGCGGCGGCGGTGGGGGCGGTGGCTTCGGCGGCGGTTTCGGCTCCGGCGGCGGTGGAGATTTCGGCGGCGGCGGCGCCTCGGGAGACTGGTAGCCATGGCCTTGTACGCACGCCTTGCCCGCATCTGGCGCCATCGCTGGACCGACGAAGCCGACCTGCGCCGCGCGCTGCCGGCCGACCTGCTCGACCGCCTGACGCGCCGCGTATCGGCCAGCGAAAAGCGCCACACGGGCGAGATCCGCATCTGCGTCGAGGCCGGCCTGCCGCTGTCCTACCTGTGGCGGGATGCGCCGGCGCGCGAGCGCGCCATCATGCTGTTCGGCAAGCTGCGCGTCTGGGACACCGAGCACAACAACGGCGTCCTGATCTATCTGCTGCTGGCCGAGCACGCGATCGAGATCGTCGCCGACCGCGGCATCGATGCGCGGGTCGACGACGCGCAATGGGCGGCCCTGGCGCAGCGGATGGGCGCCGCCTTTCGCGAGGGGCGCTTCGAGGACGGGCTGACCCAGGCGCTGGAAGAAGTCTCGGCGCTGCTGGTCGCGCACTTTCCGCTGGCCGAGGGCCACGCGGACAGCAACGAACTGCCGGACGCGCCGGTGGTGCTTTAGGTCGCCGGCAGCCTCTCGTCAGGCGACGCCGGGAAGCGCCCAGACACCGTCGCCGCCGACCGCGTAGAAGCGTCGCCCGGGCGTCGGCTCCACCTGCCAGCCGCCGGTGAATTCGCCGAAGGCGGGCAGGATCAGTTGTTCGCCCTCGCGCACGAAGCAGGGCATGCGCAGGCTGTCGCGGCCGCGGCCATGCAGCCTGCAGGCCGGGTGAAGATGGCCGGCCAGCACGAAATGCGTCGGATGGCGCTGCGGGTGATGGCAGGCCGCGAAGGGGCCGACCCGATACGGCTCGTCGACCAGTCGGAAGCGCAGCGCGGCCGGTGGGTCGCCGGCGCGGCGGTCGTGATTGCCCCGCACCAGCGTGCAGGCCAGCGCGGCGTGGCGGTCGCGCCAGGCCTCCACCGCCGCCAGCAGAGCGGCCGTTCGGGCCTGCGCCGCATGCAGGAAATCGCCGAGGAAAACGATCTCGCGCGGCGCCAGCCGCTCGATCAGGCGGTCGAGCCGCGCCAGGTTCTCCTGCGTGGTGCCACCGGGGACCGGCTGGCCCAGCGCACGGTAGGTGGCCGCCTTGCCAAGGTGCAGGTCGGCCGCGAACAGCACGCCGGCAGCCGGCCACCAGAGTGCGCGTTCGGGCAGCAGTTCGATGGTTTCGCCGGCCAGTTCGATCCGGCAGGCAGCGAGCGGCGAGGTCACGGTTCGAGTTTCCTAGAAAGCGGCGCGGCGGCTTCAACGACCCGCGGCCGCGCTTTCGAACTGCTGCACCATGCGCGCGATGCGGTCCGCCACGCTCTCGTTCGAAAGCTTCTCGCGAAATCGCTCGACCATCAGCGGAAACGCGAAGGGCGTGGGCTTGGCGAGCGTGCGCAGCACCAGCCGTTGAGCACGCATGCGCGCCAGGCTGGCCCGCAGGCGGCCGATCTCGAGCTCCTGCGCCAGCAGTTCGGCCTCGGCCTGCTGCAGCAGCCGATTGGCGGGGTCGTACTTGCGGAACACCTCGTAGAACAGCGACGACGACGCCTGCAGCTGCTTGTTGCTGCGCTTCTCGCCCGGATAGCCCTGGAAGATCAAGCCAGAGACCCGCGCGATCTCGCGAAAACGGCGGCGCGCGAGCTCGGTGGCGTTCAGCGAGGCCAGCACCTCGTGCAGCAGCGCCGTGCGCTCGTCGTCATGCGCGATCGCATCATGGGCCTCGGCGTCGTGCCCGGCCACCAGCACCTGCGGCAGCAGGGTCGGCCAGTCGACCTCGGTGGCACTGAGCAGCTCGAAGCCGTAGTCGTTGACCGCGATAGAGAAGGTGCGCGGCCGGTGCTGCGCGACGCGCCAGGCGACCAGGTTCGCCAGCCCGAGGTGCACCGGCCGGCCCGCGAACGGATACAGGAACAGGTGCCAGCCCTCGCGCGACTTGTGCACTTCGGCCAACAGCGTATCGGTTGTGGGCAGCGCCGACCAGCGCTGCTGGATCTCGAGCAGCGGACGCACGCATTGCAGTTCGGGCGTCTCATAGCGGCCTTCGTCGGCGAGGGCAAGCTGCTGCACCACCGCATCGGCCAGCGTGCTCGACAACGGCATCCGGCCGCCGTTCCAGCGCGGCACCGCAGAGCGCTTGCCGCTGGCGCGCCGCACCCAGGCGGTCATGTCGTGGATGCGCACCAGTTCAAGCAGGCGGCCGCCGAAGAGGAAGCAGTCACCCGGCTTCATGCGCGCCACGAAGCCCTCCTCGACGCTGCCGATCTTCGCGCCGCCCAGGTACTGCACCGACAGACTGGCGTCGCTCACGATGGTGCCGATGTTCATGCGATGGCGGCGCGCCAGCCGCGCATCGGGCACGCGCCAGACGCCCTCGGCATCAGGCACCGCGCGCCGGTAGTCCGGGTAGGCGGCCAGCGATGCGCCACCCTGCGAGACGAAGTCCAGGCACCACTGCCAGCCGTCGCGCGAGAGCGCGGCATAGGCGGCCGTGCTGCGCACCTCGTCGTAGAGCGCGTCGGGCACGAAGCCGCCGCCAAGCGCCACCGTGACCAGGTGCTGCACCAGCACGTCGAGCGGCTGCTCGGGCGAGCTGCGCGATTCGATGTGGCCGGCCGCGATCGCAGCGCGCGCCGCGGCGCCCTCGACCATCTCGATGCTGTGCGTCGGCACCAGCGTGATGCGCGATGGCCGGCCCGGCGCATGGCCGGAGCGGCCCGCGCGCTGCAGCAGCCTTGCCACGCCCTTCGGGGAGCCGATCTGCAGCACGCGCTCGACCGGCAGGAAATCGACGCCCAGGTCGAGGCTCGACGTGCAGACCACCGCCTTGAGCTCGCCGTTCTTCAGGCCCCGTTCGACCCACTCGCGCACCGTGCGGTCGAGCGAGCCGTGATGCAGCGCGATCTGTCCGGCCCAGTCGGGCCGCGCCTCGAGCATCGCCTGATACCAGATCTCGGACTGCGAGCGGGTGTTGGTGAAGACCAGCGTGGTGGTGCTGGCGGCGATTTCCTCGATCACCTGCGGCAGCATCGTGAGGCCCAGGTGGCCGCCCCACGGAAAGCGCTCGGCCCGGCCCGGCAGCAGCGAGTCGACGATCAGCTTCTTCGGCACGTCGCCCTGCACCAGCAGGCCCGGCTCGTCGCCCAGCAGGGTGCGCATCGCCTCTTCGAGATTGCCGAGCGTGGCCGACATGCCCCACACGCAGAGCCGGTCGTTCCAGCGCCGCAGGCGCGCCAGCGCCAGCTGCACCTGCACGCCGCGCTTGTTGCCGAGCAGTTCGTGCCATTCGTCGACCACCACCATGCGCAGCGTGCCGAGCACCTCGCGCGCATCGGCGCGCGCGAGCAGCAGCGACAGGCTCTCGGGCGTGGTGACGAGCACGGTCGGCAGGCGCTGGTTCTGCGCGCTGCGCTCCGCCGAGCCGGTGTCGCCGCTGCGTGCGCCAGCGCTCCACGGGTGCATCTCGGCACCGGCGGCGTCGAGCGCCTGCTGCAGGGCACGCAGCGTGTCGGCGGCAAGGGCGCGCATCGGCGTCAGCCACAGCACCGTGAGCGGCGGCGGGGCTTGTGGTCGCTTGCCGCCGGAACCTTGCGGCGGCGACGCGAAGGCCAGCAGCGCGCCGAGCCAGACGGCGTAGGTCTTGCCGGCCCCTGTGGTCGCGTGCAACAGGCCCGAGCGGCCCTGCGCCACCGCCTTCCAGACGGCGCGCTGGAACTTGAAGGCTTTCCAGCCACGCGCCGCGAACCAGGCATCGAGCGCTTGTTTCGCCGCCATCACGAAGGCAGCAGCGCCGCCAGCATCTGCAGGGTGTCGGCGTCTTCGACGGTCTTGTCCTCACGCCAGCGCAGCATGCGCGGGAAGCGCACCGCGATCCCGCTCTTGTGCCGCGTGCTGCGCGCGATGCCTTCGAAACCGAGCTCGAACACCAGCGTCGGACGCACGCTGCGCACCGGACCGAAGCTCTCGATGGTGGTCTTGCGGATCACCGCGTCGACTTTCGCCATCTCGGCGTCGGTGAGGCCCGAGTAGGCTTTCGCGAACGGCACGAGCTTGCGCTCTGCCGCTTCGGGCGGCCCGTCCCAGACCGCGAAGGTGTAGTCGCTGTAGAGGCTGGCGCGGCGGCCATGGCCGCGCTGCGCGTAGACCAGCACCGCATCGATCGAAAGCGGGTCGATCTTCCATTTCCACCAGGTGCCGACGTCCTTGGTGCGGCCGACGCCGTAGTGGGCGTCGCGCTGCTTGAGCATCATCCCTTCGACGCCCATGGCACGCGCCGCCTCGCGCTGCCGTGCCAGGTCCGGCCACTCGTCGCCGTGCAACATCGGGCTCGCGATCAGCGACGGATGCTGCACGCTGGCGAGCAGGTCGTCGAGCAACACGCGGCGCGCCTGCTGCGGCATGGCGCGCTGGTCGCGGCCCTGCCATTCGAGCAGGTCGTAGGCCAGCAGCACGACCGGGATCTCGCGCAGCAGCTTCGGCCCCAGCGTCTTGCGTCCGATGCGCTTCTGCAGCTCGGCGAAGGGCTGCACGCGGTCCTCGCGCCAGACCACGATCTCGCCGTCGAGCACCGTGCCGTCGGGCAATGCATCGCCCATCACGGCGAGCTCGGGGAAGCGATCGGTCACCAGCTCCTCGCCGCGCGACCAGAGCCAGACCTGGCCCGCGCGCTTGACCAGCTGGGCCCGGATGCCGTCCCACTTCCATTCGACGATCCATTGCGAAGGCGCACCCAGGGCGGCATCGAACTGATCGAGTGGCAGATTGAACGGATGGGCCAGAAAAAAGGGATAGGGCTGGCCGCTGGTCTTCTGGTCGCGCTCGCCGGTGCTCTCGGGCGAGATCAGCGCCGCATAGTCGGCGGCCGTCGGCTGGCCGCTGATGTGGGTGTAGCCCATGAGCCGCTGGGCCACGCGCTTGGGATCGAGCGCGCCGACCGCGGCCAGCGCCTGCGTGACCTGCAGCTTCGACACGCCGACGCGAAAGCCGCCCGTGATGAGCTTGAAGTAGACCAGCCGCTCGTCGATGGCGAGGCGCTGCCACTGCGCTCGCAGCGTATCGGGCAAGGCGTCCGGAGGCGTCTTGCGCAGCGGCAGCAGATGCGCCTCGATCCACTCGGCAAGGCCCGTGTCGTGCCTGTCGGTCGGCGCCGGGAGCAGCAGCGAGATCGTCTCCGCGAGATCGCCGACCGCTTCATAGCTTTCGTCGAACAACCACTCGGGCAGGCCCGCGGCCTCCTGCGCGAGCAGCCGCAAGAGCTTGGCGGGCACCAGCTGGCGCGGCTTGCCACCGGCCAGGAAGTACACCGCCCAGGCCGCGTCCGCCGCCGGTGCATCCTGCAGGTAGCGCTGCAGCGCGGCCTGCTTGGCGAGGCTGGAGGTGGTCGCGTCGAGTTCGCGATAGAGCGCGGCGAATTGCTTCATGGCGGAGGCGCGACCGGCTCCGTGTCCTCGTCGCCGTATTCGGTCTTGAAGCCCTGGGCCTCGAGCCCGTTCTCGGTCAGCCAGCGCACCAGCACCGCGACACTGCCGTGGGTGACGAACACCCGCTCGGCGCCGGTGCCCGCGATGGCCTGCTGCAGGCCGGGCCAGTCCGCGTGGTCGGACATCACGAAGCCGCGATCGACACCGCGCCGACGCCGCGTGCCGCGCAGCTGCATCCAGCCGCTGGCGAAGGCATCCGAACAGTTGCCGAAGCGGCGCATCCACGGGGTGCCCTGGGCCGATGGCGGCGCCAGCACCAGCGCGCGCCTGAGCATCGCGGCATCGACGCCCGGATCGGTCACGCGCACGGTCGGCGGCAGGGCGACGCCGGCCGCGCGGTACACCGCGTTGAGCGGCTCGACCGCGCCGTGCACCACGATCGGCCCGATGGAAGGATCGACGCCGTGCAGGATCCGCTGCGCCTTGCCGAATGCATAGCAGAGCAGCACCGACGCCCTGCCCTGTTCGGCGTTGGCGCGCCACCAGTCGTTGATCTCGGCGAACAGCGCCGCCTGCGTCGGCCAGCGATAGATCGGCAGGCCGAAAGTCGACTCGGTGATGAAGGTGTCGCAGGGCACCGGCTCGAAGGGGGTGCAGGTGCCGTCGGGCTCGGTCTTGTAGTCGCCCGAGGCGACCCAGACCCGGCCGCCGTGTTCGAGCCGCACCTGGGCCGAGCCGAGCACATGGCCGGCCGGGTGCAGCGAGATGCGCACGCCGTTCTGCACGATCGACTCGCCGTAGGGCAGGGTCTGCAAGGTGATCTCGCCGAGCCGCGTGCGCAGCGTGCCTTCGCTGTCGGTGTGCGCCAGGTAGTGGCCGTGGCCGACGCGGGCATGGTCGGCGTGCGCGTGGGTGATGACGGCGCGGTCGACCGGGCGCCATGGATCGATGTAGAAGTCGCCCGGCGGGCAGTAGAGGCCTTCGGGGCGGGCGACGACGAGGTCGCCGGAGGACGTGGGCGGCGCAGTGACCATGGTTGCCGCCATGGTAGGCCGCGCAAGGGCCGGCAGCGCCGTGACGCGGGCGCGACGCGATGTGGGCCGGGGCCTACGCGCGCGCCCGGTGCCCTACCACGCCGTCCATTTCTGCTCGCTGCCCGCCGAGGCCACCGTGCGTTCGATGAACCGCACACCGCGCGCACCGTCTTCGACGCGCGGATAGTCGGCCGCGAGAGGATCGGCCGCCTGGCCCGCGAGCCTCGCCCGGATGTCCGCGACCACCCCGCCGTAGACGTTGGCGAAGGCCTCGATGAAGCCCTCCGGGTGCCCGCTCGGCAAGCGGCTCGCGCGCCGCGCCGACTCGCACAGCCAAGGCGCGCCGCGCGTGAAGATGCGCTTCGGGCCGTCGTGCGGGAAGTGCACGAGCTCGCTCGGCTGCTCCTGCCGCCAGATCAGCGTGCCGAGCGTGCCCGAGACCCGCAGCCGCAAGTCGTTCTCCAGGCCGGTGTTGACCTGCGATGCGATCAGCACCCCGCGCGCGCCGCCGCGGAATCGCAGCAGCAGGCTGCCGTCGTCGTCGAGCGGCCGCCCGGGCACCAGCGCGCTCAGGTCGGCACAGAGGCTCTCGATCTCGAGGCCGGTGACGGTCGCCACCAGGTTCTCCGCATGCGAGCCGATGTCGCCGATGGCCCCGGCGGCACCGCTGCGCGCGGGATCGCTGCGCCAGGCCGCCTGCTTGTTGCCCTCGCCCTCGAGCCGGGTCGCGAGCCAGCCCTGGTTGTATTCGACCACCACCTTGCGGATCTCGCCGAGCTCGCCCGCGCGCACCATCTCGCGTGCCTGCCGCACCATCGGGTAGCCGGTGTAGTTGTAGGTGACGCCGAACACCGTGCCCCGGCGCGCCACGGCCGCGACCAGCGCATCGGCCTGGTCGCGCGTATGCACCAGCGGCTTGTCGCAGACGACGTGGAAGCCGGCGTCGACGAAGGCCTGCGCCACGGGGTAGTGCACATGGTTCGGCGTGACGATCGAGACGAAGTCGATGCGCTCTTCTTCCGGGCGCTTCGATTCGTCATCGAGCAGCGCCTGCCAGTCGCCATGGTTTCGATCGTCGGCCAGGAACAGGTCGCGCCCCGAGGCACGCGCCTTTTCGGCGCTCGATGACAGCGCGCCGGCCACCAACTCGATCTGCCCATCGAGCGCGATCGCCTTGCGGTGCACCGCGCCGATGAAGGCGTCGCGCCCGCCGCCGACCATCGCGTAGCGCAGCTTGCGGCCAGAGGTCTGCGAAGACATCAGAATGGCGAGTCGGGGTGGTAGAAGCTCTTCGCGTTGTCCTTGGTAATCAGCACCGACGGAATGATCGTCGTCGCCGGCAGCTTCTCGCCCTTCAGCCGGGCTTCGGCCGTGAGCTTGATCGCGTCGTAGATGAACTTCGGCGAGTAGCTCACGTCGGCCTGGATGCGCGGGTCCTTGCCGTCCATGATGGTCTTGACCATGCCCTTGGCGCCGGCACCGCCGAACACCACCAGGATGTCGTCGCGCTTGGCCTGCTCGATCGCCTTCAGCACGCCCACCGCCATGTCGTCGTCGGCGGCCCAGATGGCGTCGATCTTCTTGAAGCGCGTCAGGTAGTCCTGCGTGACCTTGAAGGCATCGTCGCGGTTCCAGTTGGCGTACTTGGCGTCCAGCAAGGTGATGCCGGGGTAGTTCTTGAGCACGCTGTTGAAGGCGTCCATGCGCTCGTTGTCCAGCGTGGTCGCGATGCCGCGCAGCGCCACCACGTTGCCCTTGCCGTCCAGTTTCTTGGCGATGTACTCGGCCGGAATCTTGCCGAAGGCGGTGTTGTCGCCGGCCACGTAGGCGTCCTGCGCGCTGGTGTCGGTCAAGCCGCGGTCGACCACCGTGACGTAGGCGCCCTTGGCCTTGACCTGGGCCACCGGCTTGGTCAGCGCCGCCGACTCGAACGGGAACACGACCAGGGCGTTGATCTTGGTCACGGTCGACAGGTCCTGCAGCTGGTTGGCCTGCTCGGGCGCATTGGCCGCGGTCTTGATCGTGATCTTCAGGTCCTTGTGCTCTTTCTCGAGGTCCTTCTTGGCCTGGTTGGCCCAGTAGTTGATGCCGCCCATGAAGCTGTGCGTGGCGGCCGGGATCGACACGCCGAGGTTGACCGTCTCGGCGGCGGCCAGCACCGGGAAGGCCGCGATACTCGCGGCGGCGATGGCGCCGAGCGCCAGGCGTCGAGTGAGGGAAGTCATGCTGCTTGTCTCCTGTTGTGAAAAAGAAGTGGAACGGACGGGAAAGCGAATTCGGCCCCTAGCGCTTGCCGCGCTGCAGGAAGGCCACGACGATGATCACGATGCCCTGCACCGCGGCGTTCAGGTACACGCTGATGATGCTGGTGAGGTTCAGGATGTTGCTGATGACCGACAGCAGGATCGCGCCGATCACGGTGCCCGTGATGCTGCCGGCACCGCCCTTCAGCGCCGTGCCGCCGACGATCACCGCCGCGATCGCCTCGAGTTCCCACAGCAGGCCGGTGGTGGGCGAGGCCGAGCCGAGCCGCGGCACATACAGCAAGGTGGCGATGCCGACGCACACGCCCAGCAGCACGTAGGTCATGATCTTCACGTTGTCGACGCCCACCGCCGCGTAGCGCGCCACCTGCTCGTTCGAGCCGATGGCCTGCACGTAGCGCCCGTAGGCGGTGCGGTTGAGGATCAGCCCGCCGATCACCGCGACGATGAAGAACACCCACACCGGCACCGGAATGCCCAGCAGGCTCGCGTAATACACCGGCGCATAGAGGTCCGACAGCTCGTTGTCCAGGGTCAGCGCGCCGCCGTCCGCGAAGTAGGTCAGGTAGGCCCGGAAGATGCCCAGCGTGCCGAGCGTCACGATGAAGGGCTCGATCCGCCCCTTGGTGATCAGCAGGCCGTGCGCCAGGCCGAACACGGCGCCGAGCACCACGGCCAGCACCGCGCCGAGGACCACCGCGAGCAGCGGCGAGCCCAGCGCCGGGCCCATCGCGTTGATGAACATGATCACGCAGCCGGCGATCAGCGCGGCCATCGAGCCGACCGACAGGTCGATGCCGCCCGAGATGATCACGAAGCACATGCCGACCGCGATGATGCCGATGAAGGCGGTGCGAGTGAGCACGTTCATCGCGTTGTCGAGCGTGGCGAAATCGCCGTTCAGCAAGGTGCCGGCGATGCACAGCAGCACCAGCCCGATGACCGGACCGAAGCCATGCAGGCGCTCGGTCCAGCGCGGCTGGACGACCGGGCGGTGCGCGGCCTGTGTGTCGGTGCTAGGGAGCTGTTCCGGTGGCATGGGCGATGAGCTCCTCTTCGGTGAGATGTTCGGCGTCGAGCGTGGTGACCAGCTTGCCCGCACGCATCACGGCGACGCGGTGGCAGAGTCCGATCAGCTCCATCAGCTCGGACGAGACGACGATCACGGCCAAGCCCTGCCGGGCCAGCCGCTGGATCAGGAAATAGATGTCGCGCTTGGCGCCGACGTCGACGCCGCGGGTCGGCTCGTCGAGCACCACCACCTTGGGCTGCGGCTGCAGCACCTTGGCCAGCGCCAGCTTCTGCTGGTTGCCGCCCGACAGCGACGAGGCGCGGGCGTCAAGGTCGCCGGTGCGGATGCCGTAGTCCTTCACTGCCTCGGCCAGCGCGGCGCGCTCGGCGTCGGGCTTGAGCCAGGGCTGCGCATAGCGTTCCAGCGCCATCAGCGTGAGGTTCTGGCGCAGGCCCAGGTTGACGTGCAGGCCCTTGCCCTTGCGGTCCTCGCTCAGGTAGGTCAGGCCATGGCGGGCGGCGTCGCGCGGATTGCGGAAGCTGCGCACGTGGCCGTCGATCTCGACCGAGCCGCTCGCAGGGCGCAGGCCCAGCACGCCCTCGAAGAGCTCGGTGCGCCCGGCGCCGACGAGGCCCGCGAAGCCGAGGATCTCGCCGGGACGGACGTCGAAGTTCGCGTCCCGGGCCCAGCCCGGCACGACGAAATCACGCACCCGCAGCGCCGGTTCCGTCGCGGTGACCACCACGTCGCGCGGCGGATAGAGGTCGGCGAGCTCGCGCCCGACCATCAGGTTCGCCATCTGCTGCCGCGTGACCTCGGCGGTCGGCGCCCGGGTCACGAAGCGGCCGTCGCGCATCACGATCACCTCGTCCGTGACCTGTTCCACCTCGTCGAGCTTGTGCGAGATGTAGACGATGGTCACGCCGTCGGCGCGCAGCTGCGCGATCAGCTTGAACAGGCGCTCGGTCTCGCCGGGCGTCAGCGTCGCCGTCGGCTCGTCCATGATGAGCAGCCGGGCATGGCGCGAAACCGCCTTGGCGATCTCGACCAGCTGCTTCTCGGCCACGATCAGCCGCCGCACCTTGGTCCTCGGGTCGACGTCGAGGCCGACCTCGGCCAACGCGCTCGCCGCCTCGCGCTCCATCGCGGCGTCGTCGAGCAGCCAGCCCTTCTTCTTTTCATGCCCGAGGAAGATGTTCTGCGCCACGCTGAGGTCTTCCGCGAGGTTGAACTCCTGGTGGATCAGCACGATGCCCAGCGCCTCGGCATCGCGCGAGCTGGCGAAATGGCGCGCCTCGCCGTTCACGCGCAGCGTGCCCTCGGTGAGCGATTCGTAGCCGGCCAGGATCTTCATCAGCGTCGATTTGCCGGCGCCGTTCTCGCCCAGGAGGCCGTACACCCGCCCGGGCTCGAGCGCGAATGTCACGCCGTGCAGCACCTGCACCGGACCGAAGGACTTGCGCACCTGCTCGAACGAGACCGACACGCTCTTCATGGCGCCACCCCCCGCACCTTGAGCGTCTCGTGCATCGCGAGCGCGCCGGCGCCGATCAGCCCGGCCTGCGCCCCGAGCGGCGTGTACTGGATCTCGAGGTGACGCGTCGAGAGTGCCAGCGAGCGCTGGTAGACGCTCTGGCGCACTGCGGCGAGGAACAGCGGGCCGATCCGCGTGATGCCGCCGCCGATGAACACATGCGAGGGATTGAAGAAATTGACGATCGACGCCAGCATCTGGCCGATCAGGCTGCCCGCGCGCTGCACGATCGCATTGGCCGAGGCATCGCCGGCGCGGCTGGCCTCGCCGACATCGATGGCGTCGATCCGGCCCTGGGCACGCAGGCATTCCGCCAGCGCGGCGCTCTCGCCGGCCATGGCCGCCTCCATCGCCATCCGCGTGATCGCCGGGCCGGCCGCCATCACCTCGACGCAGCCCAGGTTGCCGCAATGGCAGCGCGGGCCCTCCTGGTCGACGCAGATGTGGCCCACATCGCCGGCCGAACCGGCGGCGCCGCGGTAGACCTCGCCGTGGCAGACGATGCCGCAGCCGATGCCGGTGCCGACCTTGATCACCAGGAAGTTGGTGAGCGAGCGCCGCAGCCGCCACAGCTCGCCGAGCGCCATCAGGTTCACGTCGTTGTCGACGAACACCGGCGCGGCGTACTCCTCGCGCAGGTAGTCGCGGATCGAGAAGCTGTCCCAGGCCGGCATCAACGGCGGATTCACGAGCTGGCCGATCTCGAAATTGACCGGGCCGGGCACGCCGATGCCGATGCCGATCACCTGGCGCGGCGCGAAACCCGCACGCGACAGCAGTTCGCGCACCAGCACCCGCACCCGCGCCAGCACCACGCCCGGGCCCTCGCGCACGTCCGCCGGCTCGCCATGGTGGGCCAGCACGGCCAGGTCGGGACCGAGCACCGCCACGTCGACGCTGGTGGCGCCGATGTCGATGCCGACCACCACGCCCAGGCCCGCATGCAGCTGGAGGTTCTCGGGCCGGCGTCCGCCCGACGAGCGCTGCAGGCCGGCTTCGGCCAGCAGGCCCTGCTCCACCAATCCGGCGATCAGCGCGTTGGTCTTGCTCTTGGAGAAGCCGAGCTGTTCGGCCATGCCGTGGCGCGACCCGCCGGCCGACCAGAAGGTGGTCTCCAGCAGCTGCATCTCGTCCGCGGTCAATCGGCTCCAGGGGGCCAAGTGCTTGTCTCCGGTATTCGTTCTTCTGTCGCGCCTGGCCGGGGCCGGCCGGAACGATGGCGAATACTAGGGTCGCGGCTTCAGCCAAACAAGTCCCATCTTCGACCAAATACAGTCCGAAGTCGTTGGCTGTCAGGCGCTGAAACGAAAAAGCCGCCCGAAGGCGGCTTTGGCTCGGCAAGCGCGGGCGCGCCTACTTCTTTTGGCGGTACTTGCGCAGGGCGGCCAGCTGAGCCGCCATCACGGCCAGTTCCGACTGCGCCATCGCGATGTCGATGTCGGTCTTGGCGCTCTTGAGCGCTTCCTCGGCCGCGGCCTTGGCGGCGTTGGCCTTTTCGCTGTCGAGGTCCTTGCCGCGGATCGCGGTGTCAGACAGCACGGTCACGGTGGTGGGCTGCACCTCAAGGATGCCGCCCGCCACGAAGACGAATTCCTCGCCGCCGTCGGCCGTCTCGATGCGCACCGCGCCGGGGCGGATGCGCGTGATCAGCGGCGTGTGGCGCGGGTAGATGCCGAGCTCGCCGGCTTCACCGGGCAGAGCAACGAACTTGGCCTCGCCCGAGAAGATCGACTCCTCGGCGCTGACCACGTTGACGTGAATGGTGCCTGCCATGGGGATTCCTTAAGCGACCTTCTTGGCCTTTTCGAACGCTTCGTCGATGCTGCCCACCATGTAGAACGCTTGTTCCGGCAGGTGGTCGGCTTCGCCGTTCACGATCATCTTGAAGCCACGGATGGTTTCGGCCAGCGGCACGTACTTGCCCGGCGAGCCGGTGAACACTTCGGCGACGTGGAAAGGCTGCGACAGGAAGCGCTGGATCCTCCGGGCGCGGCCCACGGCCAGCTTGTCCTCGGGTGCCAGTTCGTCCATGCCCAGAATGGCGATGATGTCGCGCAGTTCCTTGTAGCGCTGCAGCGTGCCTTGCACGGCGCGGGCCACTTCGTAGTGCTCTTCGCCGACCACCAGCGGATCGAGCTGGCGCGAGGTGGAGTCCAGCGGGTCCACGGCCGGGTAGATACCGAGCGATGCGATGTCGCGCGACAGCACCACGGTGGAATCCAAGTGGGCGAAGGTGGTGGCGGGCGACGGGTCGGTCAAGTCATCGGCCGGCACGTAGACGGCCTGGATCGAGGTGATCGAGCCGACCTTGGTCGACGTGATCCGCTCTTGCAGGCGGCCCATTTCTTCGGCCAGCGTCGGCTGGTAGCCCACGGCGGAAGGCATCCGGCCCAGCAGTGCCGACACTTCGGTACCGGCCAGCGTGTAGCGGTAGATGTTGTCGACGAAGAACAGAACGTCGCGGCCTTCGTCGCGGAACGATTCGGCGATGGTCAGGCCAGTCAGCGCCACGCGCAGACGGTTGCCCGGGGGCTCGTTCATCTGGCCGTAGACCATGGCCACCTTCGACTCGCCGAGGTTCTCGAGGTTCACGACGCCGGAGTCGGCCATCTCGTGATAGAAGTCGTTGCCTTCGCGGGTGCGCTCACCGACGCCGGCGAACACGGACAGACCCGAGTGCGCCTTGGCGATGTTGTTGATGAGCTCCATCATGTTCACGGTCTTGCCGACGCCGGCGCCGCCGAACAGGCCCACCTTGCCGCCCTTGGCGAACGGGCACACCAGGTCGATCACCTTGATGCCGGTCTCGAGCAGGTCTTGCGAGGGCGAGAGTTCGTCATAGGCCGGGGCCTTGCGGTGGATCGAGGCGGTCAGGGTCTGGTCGACCGGGCCGCGCTCGTCGATCGGCGAACCGAGCACGTCCATGATGCGGCCCAGCGTGCCCTTGCCCACCGGCACGGTGATCGGGGCTTGCGTGTTGGTCACGATCAGGCCGCGGCGCAGGCCGTCGGAAGAACCCAGCGCAATCGTGCGAACCACGCCGTCGCCGAGCTGCTGCTGCACTTCGAGGGTCAGTGCGCTGCCTTCGAACTTGAGGGCGTCGTAGATCTTCGGCATCTTGTCGCGCGGGAATTCCACGTCGACCACGGCGCCGATACATTGAACGATCTTGCCTTGAACTGCTTCTGCTTGAGCCATGTCTGCTCCGATAAAAATTTAAATCTGTTGAGGGCCGAAAGGCTCAGACGCCGGCGGCCGCCGCGGCGCCCGAGACGATTTCCGACAGCTCTTTGGTGATGCCTGCCTGGCGGGTCTTGTTGTAGACCAGCTTGAGCTCGTCGATCACGTTGCCCGCGTTGTCGGTCGCGGCCTTCATGGCCACCATCCGGGCGGAGTGCTCGGACGCCATGTTCTCGGCCACGGCCTGGTACACCAGCGATTCGACATAGCGCACCAGCAGTTCATCGATCACGCTTTGCGCATCGGGCTCGTAGATGTAGTCCCACGAGTGATGGCCCGACTCGGTGCGAAGCGTGTCCGCGGCCAGGGGCAGCAGTTGCTCCACCACCGGCTCTTGCTTGATGGTGTTGATGAACTTGGTGTAGCAGAGGTGCACGGCCGAGACCTTGCCTTCGGCGTAGGCGTCGAGCAGCGCCTTGACCGGCCCGATGAGCTTGTCGAGGTGCGGCGTGTCGCCCAGGTGCGTGACGTGCGAAACGACCCGCGCGCCGATGCGGTTCAGGAAGCCCAGGCCCTTGCTGCCGATGGCGACCGAGTCGATCGTCTTGCCGGCGCCTTGCGCCTCGCGCATCTTGGCGGTCACGGCGCGCAGCAGGTTGGTGTTCAAGCCGCCGCACAGGCCCTTGTCGCTGGTCACGACGATGAACCCGATCGTCTTGGCCTCGCTCGTCTTCATGAAGGCGTGCGTGTACTCCGGGTTCGCCTGGCCGAGGTTGGCCGCGATGTCGCGGATCTTCTCGCTGTAGGGGCGGGCCGCGCGCATGCGTTCCTGCGCCTTGCGCATCTTGGAAACCGAGACCATTTCCATGGCCTTGGTGATCTTCTTGGTGTTCTCCACCGATTTGATCTTGCCGCGGATTTCCTTACCAGCTGCCATGAGCGTTCCTTCCTTGGTCGTCGATCAGGCGAACGACTTCTTGAACGCGGCGACCGCCGTGTTCAGTTCGGCTTCGGCGTCCTTGTCGAGCGCCTTGGACTGCTCGATCTTGTCGAGCAGCGCGCCATGGCTGGACTTCAGGAACTGGTGCAGGCCGTGTTCGAAGGGCAGGATCTTCTTGATCTCGATGTCGTCCATGAAACCCTTGTTGACCGCGAACAACGTGGCACCCATCAGCGAGATGGGCAGCGGGCTGTACTGGGTCTGCTTGAGCAGTTCGGTCACGCGGGCGCCGCGGTCGAGCTGCTTGCGGGTCGCTTCGTCGAGGTCGGAGGCGAACTGCGCGAACGCAGCCAGTTCACGGTACTGCGCCAAGTCGGTACGGATACCGCCCGACTGGCCCTTGATGACCTTGGTCTGGGCCGACGAACCCACGCGCGACACCGAGATACCGGCGTTGATGGCGGGGCGGATACCGGCGTTGAACAGGTTGGTTTCCAGGAAGATCTGGCCGTCGGTGATCGAGATCACGTTGGTCGGAACGAAAGCGGACACGTCGCCGGCTTGCGTCTCGATGATCGGCAGCGCGGTCAGCGAGCCGGTCTTGCCCTTGACTTCACCCTTGGTGAAGGCTTCGACGTAGTCGGCGTTGACGCGGGCTGCGCGCTCGAGCAGGCGGCTGTGGAGATAGAACACGTCGCCGGGGTAGGCTTCGCGGCCCGGCGGGCGGCGCAGCAGCAGCGAGACCTGGCGGTAGGCCACGGCCTGCTTGGACAGGTCGTCATAGACGATCAGCGCGTCCTGGCCGCGGTCGCGGAAGTATTCGCCCATCGTGCAGCCCGAGTAGGCCGACACGTATTGCATGGCGGCCGATTCCGAAGCGGAAGCTGCAACCACGATGGTGTATTCCATCGCACCGGCTTGTTCCAGGGCGCGCACCACGTTCTTGATCGACGAAGCCTTCTGGCCGATCGCGACGTAGACGCAGGTCATGTTCTGACCCTTCTGGTTGATGATCGCGTCGATCGCCACGGCGGTCTTGCCGGTCTGGCGGTCGCCGATGATCAGCTCGCGCTGGCCACGGCCGATCGGCACCATCGAGTCGATCGACTTCAGGCCGGTCTGCATCGGCTGGTCGACCGACTTGCGGGCGATCACGCCCGGGGCGACCTTTTCGATCACGTCGGTCATCTTGGCGTTGATCGGACCCTTGCCGTCGATCGGCTGGCCCAGTGCATTCACCACGCGGCCGATCAGCTCGGGGCCCACCGGCACTTCCAGGATGCGGCCCGTGCACTTGACGGTGTCGCCTTCGGAGATGTGCTCGTACTCGCCCAGAATCACGGCGCCGACCGAGTCGCGCTCGAGGTTCAGCGCCAGGCCGAACGACGGCGTGCCGTCGGCCGACGGCGGGAACTCGAGCATTTCGCCCTGCATTGCGTCCGACAGGCCGTGCACGCGCACGATGCCGTCGGTCACCGACACCACGGTGCCTTCGTTGCGGATGTTCGCGCTGACGCCGAGACCCTCGATGCGGCTCTTGATCAGTTCGGAAATTTCTGCGGGATTGAGTTGCATGACTCTTTCCTTCTTTCTTTGTAAGGGGCTGGCGGCCTCAAGCGGCTGCCAGCGCAACTTTCATTTGTTCAAGGCGCGCTTTGACGGAGGTGTCGAGCACTTCGTCACCGACCACCACACGAATGCCGCCGATCAGCGACGGGTCCTGCTGGACCGTGAACTGCAGCTTGCGGCCGAAACGCTTTTCGAGCGCGGCGGAGATGTTGCCCAGGGCGGCGCCGTCGATCGGGAAGGCGCTGTACACCACGGCATCCGACGTGCCGCTCTGCGCGCTGGCCAGCACGCGGAACTGCTTGGCGATCTCGGGCAGCGCGGTGAAGCGGCCGTTCTCGAGCAGCGCCATCAGGAAGTTGTTCGCCGAGGGCGGCAGCGGCGAACCGTGCGCGGCGGCGACAACGCCGAGCACCTGCTCGGGCGTGGCCTTGGGGTTGTCCGCAAACTGGAGCAACTCGGGATTGGCGGCGATGGCGGCGACGTTGTCGAGCCAGGCGCCGGTTCCGGCGAGGTCCGACGAAGACGCCTTGAACAGCGCTTCGGCGTAGGGACGTGCGATGGTGGCGAGTTCGGCCATGGCGTGATCAGAGTTCGGTCTGCAGGCGGGCCAGCAAATCGGCGTGGACGGCCGGATTCACTTCCTTGCGCAGGATCTGCTCGGCGCCCTTGACGGCCAGCGCGGCGACTTGCTCGCGCAGGGCCTCGCGGGCCTTCACGGCTTGCTGCTCGGCTTCGGCGCGGGCGGCCGCAACGATCTTGTTGCCTTCTTCCGTGGCGCGGCCCTTGGCCTCTTCAACGATGGCCTGCGCACGACGTTCGGCATCGGCAAGACGCTGGGCGGACTCGTTTCGCGCCTGGCCGAGCTCGACTTCCACGCGCTTGTTGGCGGCGGACAGTTCGCTCTTGGCCTTGTCGGCGGCTGCGAGGCCTTCGGCGATCTTCTGGGCACGATCGTCCAACGCCTTGGCGATCGGCGGCCACACGTATTTCATCGTGAACCCGACAAGGATCAGGAACACGATCATCTGGACGATCAGGGTACCGGTAATGCTCACTTTTCACCCTCTCTTTGGGAATGAATCCGAGGCCATTCAGCGCGGAACGACATGGGTTCGACGAGAAAGCCTGGACCCGATTACTTCGGCAGGTTGGCGATTTGCGAGAGGAACGGGTTGGCCGTTGCGAACCACAGCGCGATACCGGTACCGATGATGAACGCGGCGTCGATCAGACCGGCCAGCAGGAACATCTTGGTTTGCAGTTCGCCCATCAGCTCGGGTTGACGGGCAGCCGATTCGAGGTACTTGCTGCCCATGATGCCGATGCCGATACATGCACCGACAGCGCCCAGACCGATGATCAGGCCGGCGGCCAGTGCGACAAAGCTGATAACTTCCATGATGACTCCTAGAGGACTTTGGTTGAAGAGAAAAGAAAACGAAAACGAATGATCAGTGGTGATCGTGCGCCTGGCCGATGTAGACCAGCGTCAACATCATGAACACGAAGGCTTGCAGCGTGATGATCAGGATGTGGAAGATGGCCCAGGCCGTGCCCGCGATGATGTGGCCGAGCGCCAGGAAGATGCCGGTGGCGGACAGCGTCCAGGCGCCGCCCATCAGGGCGATCAGCAGGAAGATCAGTTCGCCGGCATACATGTTGCCGAACAACCGCATGCCGTGCGAGACCGTCTTGGCGACGAACTCGATCATCTGCATGGCGAAGTTGAAGGGGTACAGCGCCCAGTGGTTGCCGAAAGGCGCGGTAAACAGCTCGTGGATCCAGCCGCCCAGGCCCTTGATCTTGATGTTGTAGTAGAGGCAGATGATCAGCACGGTGACCGACATGCCCATCGCCACCGAGAGGTCGGCCGTCGGCACGACGCGCAGGTAGGCATGCTCCGGGTCGTGGCCGGCGATGCCGAAGATCTTGGCCCAGATGGCCGGGAACAGATCGACCGGGAACAGGTCCATCGCGTTGAGCATGAAGATCCACACGAAGATCGTCAGCGCCAGCGGCGCGACGTACTTGCGGCTCTCGACGTTGTGCACGATGCCCTTGGCCTGCTGGTCGACGACCTCGACCAGGATCTCGACCGCGGCCTGGAAGCGCCCGGGAACGCCCGAAGTCGCCTTGCGGGCCGCGCGCCACAGAAGCCAGCAGCCCAGCACGCCGAGCAGGATCGAGAAAAACAGCGAATCGAAGTTGAAGACGGAGAGATCGGCCACACCTCCAGGCTTGGAGCTTTGCAGATGCGTCAAGTGGTGAACGATGTATTCACCAGCGGTCATACCGTGTTCCGCAGCGTTTTCAGCAGCCATCCGTTACTCGTCTCAAAGTTTCAGGCGCTTGGGGGCCAGCATCACCGCCACCCAAGCCGCCTTCATTGTCACCACCAAACCCACCAGCATCGCCGGCCAGCTCAGTTCCGAAATCAGCCTTGGCGCGGCGATCAGCATCGCCACCGTCAAGGCCATCTTGACCATTTCCCACAAGAAGAACCCGAACACCGCAGTGCCCGGATTCAGGGATGCAAAACGTCCGGTGAGCCCCCGTGCGAACACCGCCGCGGGAATGACCACCGCGAGCGCGCCGTATCCGGCGGACCACCCCAGATTTTGCCTCCCTGTCAGACCCCAGGCCGCCAATGCCGCCAGCAGCCCCCCAACGACCTGAATCGCGATCACCCGCCAGGGCGAGATCAGCGGCTTCCGGTCGCGCAGCCGCTGGGCCTCTTCGGCGGTCAGCGGCTTGAACTCATCTTCCGGACCGTCGCCATCCTCGGGATCCTCGGGGACCTCTTTCGATGCATTGCGGGCGATTGTTTTCATTTCGAATGAAGCCCGGATGACGACCCAGAATTTCTACAAAGCCATTGATTATAAGTAAAAACCCATGGCGTTCCGCCAGCCCACACGGATGCGGAGGAAAAGTTCCCCAGTCAGGCGCCGGGGCGCTCCGACACCGCTTGGGAAAGCTCTGCGCGCCCCCACCATAATTCTCCATGCACCCGATCGCCCACGCCCTCCCGGACAACCTCTGCTACCTCGACGGCAGTTATACGCCGCTGCGCGACGCCAAGATCAGCGTGCTCGACCGCGGCTTCATTTTCGGCGACGGCGTCTACGAGGTGGTGCCGACCTACGGCGGGGAGCCCTTCTGCTTCGACCTGCACATGGCACGGCTCGAGCGTTCGCTGGCCGAGTTGCAGATCCGCAACCCGTTGTCGCCCGCGCAATGGCGCGAGATCGCGATGCGGCTGGTCGAGGCCGCGCCGCCGGCCCAGCGCGCCGGCATGCAGGGCATCTACATCCAGGTGACGCGGGGCGTGGCGCCGCGCGACCATGCGATGCCGCAGGGCCTCGCGCCCACGGTGTTCGTGATGGTGAACCCCATGAAACCGGTCGCCGACGCGGTGCGCGCCCAGGGCGTGGCCTGCGTGAGCGCACCCGACTTCCGCTGGCAGAAGGCCCACATCAAGGCCACCAGCCTGCTCGGCGCGGTGCTGGCGCGACAGATCAGCGTCGAGGCCGGTGCCGCCGAAACGATCATGTTCCGCGACGAGGGGCTCAGCGAGGCCTCCTCCAGCAACGTCTGGGTGGTCAAGGACGGCATCGTCAGCGGCCCGCCCAAGGACCAGTTGGTGCTGGCCGGGATCCGCTACGGCCTGATCGAGCAGATCTGCGCCGACGCCGGCATCCCGTTCACGCTGCGCCGCATCACGCGCGACGAAGTGTTCGGCGCCGACGAGCTGCTGCTTTCGTCCGCCAGCAAGGAAGTCCTGCCGGTCGTGACGCTCGACGGCCGCACCATCGGCGCCGGCCGCCCCGGCCCGATCTACCAGGCGCTCTACGCCGGCTACCAGCAGGCCAAGGCCCGCAGCACGCAACGACAAGGATTTCAAGGAGTGCCCGCATGACCCAAGCCCCCGACACCCCGATCGACGCCCGCAAGGAATCGCTGATCGAGTACCCCTCCCAGTTCCCGATCAAGGTGATGGGCGCGAAGGCCGATGGCTTCGTGCATGCCGTGACGCTGATCGCCGAGCAGTTCGACCCGACCTTCGACGCCACCACCATCGAGCTGCGCAACAGCAAGGCCGGCAACTACCTCGGCGTGACCATCACCGTGACCGCCACCAGCCGCGAACAGCTCGACGACATCTATCGCGCGCTGTCGAGCCACCCGATGGTGAAGGTGGTGCTCTGACCCCAGCGCTCGCGCCGACGCTGCTCGGCCGCGTCGACTACGCCCCGACCTACGCCGCCATGCAGCAGGCGACGCAGGCGCGCAGCCCCGACAGTCCCGACCAGCTGTGGCTCTGCGAGCATCCGCCGGTCTACACCCAGGGCCTGGCGGGCAAGGCCGACCACGTGCTGAACCCGGGCCCGATTCCCGTGGTGCAGACCGACCGCGGCGGCCAGGTGACCTACCACGGCCCCGGCCAGGTGGTGGCCTACCCGCTGATCGACCTCAAGCGGGCCGGCTACTACGTGAAGGAATACGTCTACCGGATCGAGGAGGCCGTGATCCGCACGCTGGCCCATTTCGAGGTCACGGGGCACCGGGTGGCCGGCGCACCCGGCATCTACGTGCGGCTGGACGACCCGTTCTCGCATGCGGCGCTGACCGGCCCGCAGCATCCCGCCGACCCTTTCCGGGGCCTGGGCAAGATCGCCGCGCTCGGGATCAAGGTCAGTCGCCACTGCACCTACCACGGCGTGGCGCTCAACGTGGCGATGGACCTGGAACCCTTCACCCGCATCAACCCTTGCGGCTACGCAGGGCTTGAAACCGTCGATCTTTCTACAATCGGCGTTCGAACAACCTGGGACGAAGCCGCGCAGGTGCTTGGCCGCAAGCTGGCCGCCTACCTCGCGCCCTGAGCCCCGTCAAAGAGAGTTGCCATGAGCACCGTCGAAGTCGTCCGCGACGCACAAGGCCCCGAAAACTACAACCCGCTCGCCAAGCAGAAGGCCGCGGCCAAGCTGTCGCGCATCCCGGTCAAGGTGGTGCAGGGCGAGGTGCTCAAGAAGCCCGAGTGGATCCGGGTCAAGGCCGGCTCGCCGACCACCCGCTTCTACGAGATCAAGCAGATCCTGCGCGAGAGCAACCTGCACACGGTGTGCGAGGAGGCTTCGTGCCCGAACATCGGCGAGTGCTTCGGCAACGGCACGGCCACCTTCATGATCATGGGCGACAAGTGCACCCGGCGCTGCCCGTTCTGCGACGTCGGCCACGGCCGGCCCGACCCGCTCGACACCGACGAGCCGCTGAACCTGGCCAAGACCATCGCCAAGCTGCGCCTGAAGTACGTGGTGATCACCAGCGTCGACCGCGACGACCTGCGCGACGGCGGCAGCCAGCATTTCGTCGACTGCATCCGCAACATCCGCGAGCTTTCGCCGACGACGCAGATCGAGATCCTGGTGCCCGACTTCCGCGGCCGCGACGACCGCGCGCTGGAGATCCTCAAGGCCGCGCCGCCGGACGTGATGAACCACAACCTCGAGACTGCGCCGCGCCTCTACAAGGAAGCGCGGCCGGGCAGCGACTACCAGTTCAGCCTCAACCTGCTGAAGAAGTTCAAGGCGCTGCACCCCGACGTGCCGACCAAGAGCGGCATCATGGTCGGCCTCGGCGAGACCGACGAAGAGATCCTGCAGGTGATGCGCGACATGCGCGCCCACGACATCGACATGCTGACCATCGGCCAGTACCTGTCGCCCAGCAACAGCCACCTGCCGGTGCGCCGCTACGTGCATCCCGACACCTTCAAGATGTTCGAGGAAGAGGCCTACAAGATGGGCTTCAGCCATGCGGCCGTCGGCGCGATGGTGCGCTCGAGCTACCACGCGGACCAGCAGGCTGGGCACGTCCTGGCCGGCGCGCCTTCGCTCGGCTGAGAGTGCGCACCACTGCGCCGGGCCCGGCTGCCGGGCGCCCCCTGAACATCCTGCTCGCGATGTGCTATCTCGTGCATCGCACGGGTGCGGAGATGTTCACCCGCGATCTGGCACTTTGGCTGCGTCGGCGCGGGCATGCGGTCACCGTCTTCGCCACCGCCTTTGGCGACATGGCCGACGAACTGCGATACGCCTCGATCGCCTGTGTCACGGACGTGGCCGACATGGCCGCGCGGCCCGACGTGATCATCGGCAACACCCTCCACGAGACGGTGCGCGCCCTGCTTCATTTCCACGACGTGCCGACTCTCACGATCTGCCACGACCGCAGCGCCGACCACGGGCGCCCGGCCAGGTTCGCCCAGGTCCTGTGCCACGTGGCCGTCGACGAGAACTGCGCCGAGCGCCTGGTGCACGAATTCGGGATCACGCGCGAGCGCATCGAACTGATCCAGAACGGGGTCGACCTCTCGCGCTTCCTGCCGCGCCCCGCGCTGCCGGTGCGGCCACGCAGCGCGCTGGTGTTCAGCAACTACGCGTCGCACGATGCGCAACTCGAAGAAGTCCGGGCCGCCTGCGCGCAGCGTGGACTGACTCTCGACGTGATCGGCAGCGGCAGCGGCAACCACATGCCCGACCCGGCGGCGGCGCTCGGCCGCTACGACGTGGTCTTCGCCAAGGGCCGCTGTGCCACCGAGGCGCTGGTGACCGGCAATGCCGTGGTGGTGCTCGACCCCAGCGCGGGGATGGGCGAGATGGTGACGGCGGGCAAGGTCGCGCACGCACGGCGCTGGAACTTCGGCCGCGGCTTGATGGTTCGCCCGATCACGCGGGACAACGTGGGCGCCGAACTCGACCGGTATGACGCGCAGGACGCGGGCGCCGCCGCTGCGTGGGGCCGCGCAAAAGGTGGACTCGATGTGACGCTGGGCGCGCTGGAGGCCTGCGCACTGCGACTCTCGCAGCAATACCCGACTGTCAAGGTCCCTTCGGACCAACGCGCACGCGAGATGGCGCACTACATGGACGACTGGATCCGGCGCGGCAGCCCCACGGCAGCGCATCTCGCCATGGCGTCGTTGCAGCAGCAGCTCGCGGTGCTGCATCAAGCCCTCAACGACCGCCAGCGCGTGCACCAAGTTGAGCTCGACGCGCGGCAGGCCCAGGTGCAGGGTCATGCGGACCGAGCGACCTCGCAGGCCGAGCAGTTGCGAGCCACCGAGGCCGCATGCAGCGCCAGGCTGGCCGACGCCGAGCAACAGACCCGGCAGGCGCGCGCCGAACTGGCGGGCCTGCAGGCGCAGTTGCGCGAGGTCCACGCCAGCCGTTCATGGCGCGTGACCGCGCCGATGCGCCGGATTTCGACCTTCCTCCTGTCGAGAAGCCAGCGCGCATGAAATCCCTCGTGATCGCCGCCCATTCGGGGCACGAACTGCTGCTGTGGAAATGGCTGCGCAACGAGCGGCCCGATTTCGTGGTGCTGACGAACGGCGCCGGATCGAGCGGCGTGCCGCGGCTCGACCCCACGCTCGCCAACCTGGCCGGTGCCGGCGCGAACTGGCTGCCGGAGGTCGTGCAGCCCGTGGCCGACGCGGATATCTACCGGGGGCTGCTGGAGGGCGACAGCCGCCTCTTCGCCCGGTGGCTCGAGGCCTTGACGACGCATGTGCTCGCACGGGGCATCGACTGCATCGTCGCGGACGAGGCGGAGGACTACAACCCGTCGCACGACCTCTGCCGCCTGTTGGCCAACCAGGTCGCGGCGCGCTGTGCGGCGCGCGGCCATGCGGTCGCCGCGTTCGGCTATCCGACCGTGGGCCATCCGAGTCCGCCGGCCCGCCTGGCTGCGGAGCAGCATCTGATGATCGAGCTCGATGAACGCGAGCTGCAGGCCAAGCTCGACGACATGCACGGCTACGCACGCAGTTTCGGTGGCCAGTTGGAGCGCGAACTCGACGGCTTCATCGCCGAGTTCGGGGCCCGGGCCTATGGCCGGGAGTGTCTCTTCGCCGCACAGCCCACCCGCTACGAGCGGGCCGAGGCGGCGCTCGCCAAGCCGGCGTTCGAAATCTTCGGCGAAGAACGCGTCGCTGCCGGCGTCTACCGCCACGTGATCCGCGGCGCCCACCTCCAAGCCGTCGCCGACCGATTGCGCGGACCGGCTCGCTGAAGCGCCCCCCGGAATCGATGACTTTCTCGACCCCCGCCTTCACAGACGGCCCGATCGACGCGCCCACGGGGCAGCCGCCGTCTCGTCGCGTCGAAGCCGACCTCCTCCATGCCGTCGTCGGTCTCGGCCGCTTCGGCCGCACGCACGCGCGCAAGCTGGCCGGGCTGCCGGGGTTTTGCCTGCGCGCCGCGGTGGATCGTTCGCCGGCAGCCGATGCCGAGCTTGCGGCGCTGCCGCTGCTGTCGCACGTGGACGAACTGCCGTCGGACATCGCATCGGCCACCGTCGCCACCAGCGACGCGGCGCATGCCGAGGTCGCGCTGGCCCTGATGCGCCGGGGCTGTCACGTGCTGGTCGAGAAGCCGTTGTGCATCGACCCGCGCGAAGGCGCCCAGATGATCAAGACCGCCCGGCAATGTGGTGTCACGCTGAGCACCGGGCATATTGAACGCTTCAATCCGGTGTTCGACGACGTCACGCTGGCGCGACTGCGGCACGCGGCAGCGGACCACGGCCGCCGCGATAGCGCCCATCCGTTCCTGCGCTTTCGCCGCTATTCCACGCGCGATGCCGCGGCCGCCGACAGCATCCTGGATCTGATGGTGCACGACATCGACCTGCTGGCCTGGCTGTGCGCCGTGCCCACGGAAGCGCCACTGCGGGTCATCGCCCGAAAGATCGGCATGCGCAGCGTCAGCGCGCGCGTGCAATTGGGCGGCCTCGTCGCCGACCTGGAAAGCGGCTATGACAGCGCGTCGCCACAGACCCGGCTGCAGGTCGACGAAGCCGGCCGCGAGCTCATGCTCGACCTGCGCGAGGGCGGGCGCCGTCTGGCGTCAGGCGACGACGCGCTGGCGCAGCAATACCAGGACTTCCGGCGCGCGATCCACGGTCAGGGCCGCCGCATCGCGTCGGGTGCCGACGGACTGGCAGCCGTAACTCGGGCTTTGCAGGTCCTGGACGCGTGAAGAAGACGATCCCGCTGTTCCGCTCGGCGGCCGCCGCCGAACCGATGGCGGCCCACCTGGGAAAGCTTTGCGCCGACGTGCTGCGAAGCGGGATCTACATCCTCGGCCCCCAGGTCCGGATGCTCGAAGCGCGGCTGTCAGGCTTGCTGAAGGGTCGCGAGACCGTGGCCGTGGGTTCGGGTTCCGAAGCGCTGCTGCTGGCCTTCAAGACCCTGGGCATCGGCAGCGCAGGCGGGGGAACCGCGCAAGACGAAGTCCTCCTTCCGTCCTACACCTTTGTCGCCTGCGCGGAAGCCGTCATCGTGGCCGGCGCGCGCCCGGTCTTCGTCGACAGCGCCGCCGATGACTTCTTGCCCTCGCTTGCAGATTTCCGCCAGGCGCGCTCGCCGCGCACGCGCGCCGTTCTCGCGGTCGGCCTGTTCGGCGATCCCACCGGCCTGCCCGAGCTCGCCGCCTACTGCCGGGGCGAGCAACTGCACTTGATCGAGGACGTGGCGCAATGCCTGGGCGCCGGCACGGGCGACGCAACGGGTTGCCTGGAACCGGCAGGCACCTGGGGCGACGCCACGGCGATGAGCTTCTATCCGACCAAGACGCTGGGCGCGGCCGGTGATGCCGGCGCGCTGGCCTTCCGCGATCCGCGCCACGCGCAACAGGCGCGCCTGCTGCGCAACCACGGCTGGAGCGACGACCGCCATCATTGCCTGGGACACAACAGCCGCATGGACGAACTGCAGGCCTGCCTGCTCAACGCGGCGCTGGATGGCTTTCATGCGGCGATCACGCGGCGGCAAGCGATCGCGACGCGCTACCTCGCAGCTTGGTCTGGCTGCCCGATGCGGCTGCCGCGCGATGCCGCGGGCCACGCCTGGAACTATTTCGTCGTCGCCTTGCCCGAACGGCGCGAGCGCGACAGGCTCGCGGCTCGGCTGGCCGAATCCGGCGTTGCCACCCGCATCTACTACGAGCAGCCGCTGCACCGGCACGAAGCGCTTCGTGCCTGGCACGGCACGCGCGCCTTGCCACACAGCGAAAAGCTGGCAGACTGCTCGCTGGCCCTGCCGCTCTATCCCATGCTCGAAGACGAGGAAGTCGAATACGTCATCCGTGCGGTACGGCAAGCCGCCGTCGAGATCGCGGATCCGGGTCTCCGCGGAGACCCATGCGACTTCAGCTAGTCTTTCCAGCGCACTTCCGAATCCGGACGGATCTAACGATGGTGCGCTCGAGCTACCACGCGGACCAGCAGGCGCACGCCGCGGGCGTCTAGCCTCCCCCGCCCAGCCGCAGCGCAAAGAACGCCAGGATCTCGTCGCGCGCCGCGATCGTGGGCTGGCCCGCTTCGTCGATCAGGTGGGCGGTCACGACGCTGTGCGGGCTGGCGACCACCTGGGAGAAGAAGGGCGGCAGGGCGTGGCGATTGGCCGCGCTGTCGGGCAGCACGCGCGCCACGAAGCGCTCCCCCAGGGCATCGGCATAGGCGGCGAAGCGCTGGGCGGTGCAGAACCGGTCGCCTTCGAAGCGATAGGCCAGGACGGTCAGCTGGTCCCGCTCCAGGCGCTGCCGAACCGCCGCGAGCTCGTCCGGCGGGCTCTCGACGGCCGCCGGCTGGTCCAGCGGCAGCGACGGCTGGCACAGGACCGGCGCGAGCACCGACGCATCGAGCGCCATCGTCAACGCGAAATTCCCCGTGAAGCACATCCCGATCGCGCCGACGCCCGGGCCGCCGCACTGCCGATGGGCCAGGCGCGCGAGGGCGCGCAGCCATTGCGTCACGGGGCTGGCCCGGTCGGCCGCGAAGGCCCGGAACTCGGCGCTGACGCAGGCTCGCCGGACGATGGCCGTGCCCTCCTCGACCTCCGGCACGGCCCCGTCGCGGCCGAACAGCGACGGCATGTAGACGGTGAACCCCGCGTCGCGGACCCAGCGGGCGAATCGAGCGACATGCGGACTGATGCCCGGCATCTCGGCCATGACGATCACGGCCGGGCCGGTGCCGGCCACGTGCACCCGCTTGGCGACGCCATCCAGCGTGATCTCGCGCGGATCGAAATCGTCCAGCGGATCGGGCAGGTTCGGGTCGCGGTCCGACTTCATCGGGGCTCCTGGCCATGGGGGATGTCGACGAGGATCGTGGACACGGGCGTCCTTTTTCCGGGTGGCGGATCGCATTGGAACCGGCGCCATCTTAGACTGCTGGTGGCGCGACTGACGCAGTGCATCGGGGCGGCTCCGTCGCGTCGGCCCCGCGTGTCCGACGCGTAAGATTCATGCGGCCCCTCGCGGCCATCGCCCGACCCCTAGAAGCTGAAGAGACCATGAGCAATTTCGAGGCAGCCATCCAACGCGACTTCGGCCTGATCGCCGATCTGATCGCCATCCACGCGCAGCAAGCGCCCGAGCGGCCCGCCCTGGCCGACGCCACGCATGAACTCAGCTACGGCGCGCTCGACGCCTTGATGGACCGCATCGCGGCCAGCCTGCAGCGCGACGGCCTGGCGGCCGGCGACGCCATCGCCATCTGCGCCGCATCGAGCGTCAACTACGCGGCCGTGTTCCTGGGCGCACTGCGCGCCGGCGTCGCGGTCGCTCCGCTGGCGCCCGGCTCCACACAAGCCAGCCTGGCGCGCATGATCGAGGACGCGGGCGCACGGATCCTGTTCGTCGACCAGGCGGCGGCCGAGGTGATCGGACCGGCGGCGCCGGGCGCCATCCCGCGCCTCGCGCTCGACGGCTCGGCCGCCGGCGGCGACTTCGAGGCCTGGCTCGCACCAGCCGGCGTGCGGCCCGCCCCGGTCGAGCTGCAGCGCGCCTCGCCCTTCAACATCATCTATTCGTCCGGCACCACCGGCGAGCCCAAGGGCATCGTCCAGGGCCACGGTATGCGCTGGGCGCACGTGCAGCGCGGCGCCAGGTACGAGTACCGCCCCGAGACGGTCACGCTGCTGTCGACGCCGCTCTACTCCAACACCACGCTGGTCGTGTTCTTCCCGACCCTGGCCTTCGGCGGCTGCGTGCTGCTGATGCCGAAGTTCGATGCGGCCGCCTACCTGAAGCTCGCCGAAAGCCGGCGCGTGACCCACACCATGCTGGTGCCGGTGCAGTACCAGCGCCTGATGGCCCGCCCCGATTTCGACGCCCACGACCTGGCCAGCTTCCAGTACAAGTTCAGCACCAGCGCGCCCTTCAATGCGGCCCTCAAGGCCGACGTGCTCCAGCGCTGGCCCGGCGGCCTGATCGAGTTCTACGGCATGACCGAAGGCGGCGGCACCTGCATCCTCGAGGCCCACCTGCATCCGGACAAGCTGCACACCGTCGGCCAGCCGGCCGAGGGCAGCGACATCCGGCTGATCGACGAGGAAGGCCGCGAGGTGGCGCGCGGCGAAGCCGGCGAAGTGGTCGGGCACTCGGCCGGCATGATGGTCGGCTACCACCGCCAGCCCGCCAAGACGCGCGAAGCCGAATGGTTCGACCCGAGCGGCAAGCGCTTCATCCGCACCGGCGATGTCGGCCGCTTCGACGACGACGGCTTCCTGACCCTGTTCGACCGCAAGAAGGACATGATCATCAGCGGCGGCTTCAACATCTACCCGAGCGACCTCGAGACCGTGGTGCGGGCCCATCCGTCGGTGGCCGACGTCGCGGTGGTCGGCGTTCCGTCGGAGCAATGGGGCGAGACGCCAGTGGCCTTCGTGGTGCGCCGGGCCGGCGACGACACCGCGGCCGAGACGATCCTGCAATGGACCAACGAGCAGCTCGGCAAGACCCAGCGCCTGGCTCGGCTGCAGTTCATCGACGAGTTGCCGCGCAGCGCGATCGGCAAGGTGCTCAAGCGCGAACTGCGTGAACTCGTCGCGCGCTGAACCTACCCCGGAGGCCGCGCCGCACGAAGGCGGCGGCAACGGCCTGCTCTGGGTGCTGATCGCCGCGGCCGTCCTCTTCGCCCTGGTCCGGCCGCGCGCACCGATGGACTACATCCGGCTGGTCGACTGGCAGACCATCGGGTCCTTGGCCGGGCTGCTGGCGATCACCCAGGGCGTCGAGCGCAGCGGCATGCTGCAGGCCGCCGCGGCGCGGCTGCTGGCGCGCACGGACGACCTGCGCAGCCTGGTGCTGCTGCTGGCCGCCAGCGCGGCCGTGTTGTCGGCCCTGGTGACCAACGACGTCAGCCTGTTCCTGCTGGTGCCGCTCACGCGGGTGCTGGCGACCCAGGCCCATCTGCCGCTGGCGCGGCTGGTGGTGATCGAGGCGCTGGCGGTCAACGCCGGCTCGGCGCTGACGCCGATCGGCAACCCGCAGAACCTGTTCCTCTGGCATCGCTCGGGCGAGAGCTTCATCGGCTTCGTGGCCATGATGGGGCCGACCGTGGCGGTGATGCTGTTCTGGCTCTTCGCGGCCATCTGGTTCGGCGTGCCGCGGGCACCCATCGCGCTCAAGCCATCGGAGGACACCGCGCCGGTGCAGCCGCGCCTGCTGGCGCTGTCGGGCTTGCTGTTCGTGGGTTTCGTGATCGCGCTCGATCGCCACTGGCTGCTGGCCGGCCTCGGCGTGGTCTTCGGTGCCTTCCTGCTGCTGCGCCCGCGGGTGCTGCTGGGCGTCGACTGGGCGTTGCTGGCCATCATCGCGCTGATGTTCGTGGACCTGCGGCAGCTGGCCGAACTGCCGGCGGTGGCGACCTTGCTCGGCGGCCTGCCGATCGGCGAGGGCTGGCGCGCCTACCTGGCGGCGATCTTCACCTCGCAGTTCATCAGCAACGTGCCCGCCACGATCGTGCTCGACCCCTTCGTGCACGACCTGCCGGCCCTGGCCGCGGGCGTGAGCGTCGGCGGCTTCGGCTGCGTGCTCGGCTCGCTGGCCAACCTGATCGCACTGCGGCTGGCGAAGCTGCCGAACGGGCTGCGCGAATTCCATCGCCTGAGCATCCCGTTCCTGCTCGTGTGCGGGGCCTCGGCGCTGCTGCTGCGGCTGGGGTGATGCGCTTCATGGGCGCCCACCGGCGCTGCGCTTAAGCTCGGCGCCCATGTCCCCGACCCTCAACGCCCTTGCCGCCATCGCCCTCTGGGCCACCCTCGCCTCGCTGGGCACCGCGCTCGCCCACCTGCCGCCCTTCCTGCTCACCGGCCTCGCCCTGATCATCGGCAGCGTCATGAGCTGGCCGCTGGCGCTGCGCGACCGCAAGGCCTGGGCGATCCCGCCGCGCACGCTGGCGCTCGGCGTCTACGGCCTGTTCGGCTTCCACTTCCTGCTTTTCATCGCGCTGCGCCATGCGCCGCCGGTCGAAGCCAACCTCGTCAACTACCTCTGGCCCTTGTTCATGGTGGTGCTGGCGCCGGTGCTGCTGCCCGGCATGTCGCTGCGTCCCCTGCACGTGCTGGCGGCGCTGCTGGGTTTCGCCGGCGCGGCGATCGCGATCCTCGGCGCGCGCGGCGGCGCCGGCGCGTCGGGCGCGACCTCGTACTGGGGCTTCCTGCCGGCGCTGGGCTCGGCCTTCATCTGGGCCAGCTATTCGCTCTGGACGCAGCGCGTGCCGGCCTTCCCGACCACCGCGATCGGGCTGTTCGGCCTGCTGTCCGGGGCACTCTCGCTGGTCTGCCATGCGCTGCTCGAGCCTTCGGTCGCGCTGTCGCCGCGCGACTGGATGCTGGTCGTGCTCTGCGGGCTGGGCCCGCTGGGCGCCGCCTTCTTCTTCTGGGACCTGGCGCTCAAGCGCGGCGATGCGCGGCAGATCGGCATCCTGAGCTACCTCACGCCGCTGGCCTCGACCGCGCTGCTGATGCTGGTCACCGGGCGGGCCCTCAGCTGGAGCATCGCGCTGGCCGCGGTGCTGATCATCTCGGCTGCCGTGATGGGCACGCGGGCGCGCTAGGGCGTGTTCACCCTATTTCCAGGGTCGCGAAGGCATGCCAAGGCGGGCCAGTCAAGGAGCGCGACGCCGCATGTGCGTTGGCACATGCAAGGAGTGCAACGCGGAGTGGCACGCCTTGGCATGCCTTCCCTTCGGGTTGGCCGGGCAACGCGATCCCTGGAAATAGGGTGAACACGCCCTCGCGGGGATCAGTCGCTGACCTTGAGCACCAGCTTGCCGAAGTTCTCTCCCGTGAAAAGGCGAGTGAGCGCCTCCGGGAAGGTGTCGATGCCCTCGACCACGTCCTCGCGGCTCTTCATGCGGCCGTCCTTCAGGTAGCCCGACAGTTCGGCCACTGCCTCGCCGTAGCGGTCGGCGTAGTCGAACACGACGATGCCCTGCATCCGCGCGCGGTTGACCAGCAGGCTGAGGTAGTTCTTCGGGCCCTGCACCGGCGTCGTGTTGTTGTACTGGCTGATGGCGCCGCAGATGATGATCCGGGCGCCGCGCGCCAGCTTCGCCAGCACCGTGTCGAGGATGTCGCCGCCGACGTTGTCGAAATAGATGTCGACGCCTTTCGGGCAATGGGCCTTCAGGCCCTCGCGCACGGCCGAAGGCCCGGCCTTGTAGTCGATGCAGGCGTCGAAGCCGAGCTCCTTCACGACCCAGTCGCACTTGGCGGCGCCGCCGGCGATGCCGACCACGCGGCAGCCCTTGATCTTCGCCAGCTGGCCCACGGTCTGGCCGACCGCGCCGGCCGCCCCCGACACCACGACGGTCTCGCCGGGCTTCGGCTGGCCGACGTCCATGAGGCCGAAGTAGCCGGTCATGCCGGGCATGCCCAGCACGTTGAGCCACTGGCCGATGGTGCCGGCGCGCAGGTCGATCTTGACCAGGCCGTTGCGCTTGATCTCCTCCTGCGGGATCAGCGCGTACCGCTGCACGCCGAGCGTGCCGTACACGGTGTCGCCGACCGCGAAGGCCGGGTTGCGCGAGGCCACCACGCGGCCGACGCCGCCGGCGCGCATCACGGCGCCGATCTCGACCGGCGCGATGTAGCTCTTGCCTTCGTTCATCCAGCCGCGCATCGCCGGGTCGAGCGAGAGCGACAGGGTCTGGACCAGAACGCCGCCTTCGGCCGGTTCGCCGACCGGCTCGTCGGTGAACTGCCAGTTGTCGCGCGTCGCGGCGCCTTCGGGTCGCTTGGCCAGGCGCACCTGGCGATTGGTGAGGGTGCTCATGCGCGGGTCTCCTTGGGGTGTCTGATGCCGGCGCATCGTAGACCCAAGCCGCCCGGCGGCCGGTAGCGCAGGCGACAACGCCCGCGCGGTTCAGAACGGGTAATGCCGCGGCGTGGTCTGCACCGTGATCCAGCGCAGCTCGGTGAAGGCCTCCACGCCGGCCTTGCCGCCGAAACGGCCGTAGCCCGAGGCCTTGACGCCGCCGAAGGGCATCTGGGCCTCGTCGTGCACCGTCGGGCCGTTGACGTGGCAGATGCCGGCCTCGATCCGGCGCGCCACGTTCCAGGCCCGCGCGACATCGCGCCCGAACACCGCGGACGAGAGGCCGAACTCGTTGTCGTTGGCGGTGGCGATGGCCGCCTCGACGCCGTCGACGCGCACCACGGCCTTCACCGGCCCGAAGGACTCCTCGCGGTAGATCTGCATCGCCGGCGTCACGTGGTCGAGCACCGTGGCCGGCATCAGCGTGTTGCGCGCCTTGCCGCCGCAGACCAGCGTGGCGCCCTTGGCGAGCGCATCGTCGATCAGGGCGTTGCAGCGCACCACGGTCGCCATGTCGACCACCGAGCCCAGCACCACCGGCCCTTCGCGCGGATCGCCCAGCGGCAGGCTCTGCGCCTTGGCCGCGAAGCGGGCGACGAATTCGTCGGCGACCTGGCGGTCGACCACGATCCGCTCGGTCGACATGCAGATCTGGCCCGAATTGGCGAAGGCGCCGAAGGCGGCGCCGGCGACGGCGGCGTCGATGTCGGCGTCGTCGAGGATCACCATCGGGGCCTTGCCGCCCAGTTCCAGCACCACCGGCTTGAGGTACCTGGCGCAGGTCTGCGCGATGATCCGGCCGACCTTGGTCGAGCCGGTGAAGTTCACGCGCCGCACCGCCGGATGCGCCACCATGGCCTCGACCACCGCGCCCGCATCGGCCGGCGCATTGGTCACGAAGTTCACGACGCCGGCCGGCAGGCCGGCCTCCTGCAGCGCCTCGATGATCAGGCCGTGGGTGGCCGGGCACAGCTCCGAGCCCTTGAGCACCACCGTGTTGCCGCAGGCCAGCGGCGTCGCGATGGCCCGCACCGCGAGGATCACCGGTGCGTTCCACGGCGCGATGCCCAGCACCACGCCGGCCGGCTGCCGCACCGCCATCGCCAGGCTGCCCGGGACGTCGGAGGGGATCACCTCGCCGTTGATCTGGGTCGTCAGCGAGGCCGCCTCGAGCAGCATGCCGGCGGCCAGGTGGACATTGAAGCCGGCCCACATGCCGGAGGCGCCGGTCTCGGCCGCCATCGCATCGGCAAAGGCAGCGCCCTTGGCCTCGAGCGCGACGGAGGCCTTGAGCAGCAGGCCGCGGCGTTCGCCCGGGCCCATCGCGGACCAGGCCGGGAAGGCGGCCGCGGCGGCCTCCACGGCGGCGACCGCATCGGCCGGGCTGGCCGCCGGGGCGACGGTCGCGACGCTGCCGTCCAGCGGGTTGCGGCGCTCGAAAATGGCGCCGCCCTCGGCCGAGCGGCGCTCGCCGTTGATGAGCATCGAAATGGAAGTCATGGGTGAAGTCCTTGAAGAAAAGCTGGTCAGGCGACGCCGAGGTAGGCCTTGCGGATCGCGTCGGATTCGAGCAGCGCCCGCGCCTCGCCGGCGGCGACGATGCGGCCGCGCTCCAGCACGTAGCCGCGGTCGGCGGCCTGCAGCGCCTTGCGCACGTTCTGCTCGACCATCAGCACGGTCACGCCCTGGGCCGCGATGCGCCGGACGATGGCGAGCAGTTCGTCGACCATGCGCGGCGCCAGGCCGAGCGAGGGCTCGTCGAGCATCAGCAGGCGCGGCCCGCTCATCATGGCGCGCGCCACCGCCACCATCTGCTGCTCGCCGCCGCTCATCGTGCCGGCCAGTTGCGCGGCGCGCTCCCGCAGGCGCGGGAAGTCGTCGAAGGCGCGGGCCAGGCGCTCGCTGCGCAGGCGAGCCGGCGTCAGCCAGCCGCCGAGCTCGAGGTTCTCGGTGACCGTCATCTGCGGAAAGAGCTGCCGCCCCTCGGCGACCAGCGCCAGCCCCTGGCGCACGCAGGTCGTGGCCTCGCCCGAGGGCAGCGCGACACCGTCCAGAGTGGCGTCGCCGACCCGCGGCAGCAGCCCGGCCAGCGCCTTCAGCAGGGTCGTCTTGCCGGCACCGTTCGGCCCGAGCACGACCGTGATGCCGGGCCGCACGTCGAGATCCAGGCCCTGCAGCACCTGGAAGCCGTGGTAGCCCGCCGCGAGGCCGCGCACCGTCAAATTGGCACTCATCCGGCGGCCTCCATTTCGTCGCCCAGATAGGCCTCGACCACCTCCGCATTGCGCACCACTTCGGCCGGCGTGCCGTCGGCGATCTTGCGGCCCTGGTGCAGCACCAGCACCCGCTCGACATACTTCAGCAGCGTGGTCACTGCATGTTCGATCCAGACCACCGTGAGGCCGTGGTCGTCGCGCAGCGCGCGGATGCGGCGCGCCATCGCGTCGACCTCGGCCTCGGTCAGGCCGGCGGCGACCTCGTCGAGCAGCAGCACGCGCGGCCGGGTGCCGAGCGCCATGCCGATCTCCAGCAGCCGCTGCTGCGAGGGCGTCACGTCGGCGGCCAGCTGGTCGGCGAGCGCGTCCAGGCCCAGCATGGCGAGGATGTCGCCCTCGGTGCGCAGGCCGGCGACCGGCGTGCGGTGGCGGCCCGCGAACTGCATGCCGAAGCGCACGTTGTCGGCCAGCGTCATGTCGGCCATCACGCGCGGCGTCTGGAAGGTGCGCGCGATGCCGTGCGCCGCGTACTTGTGCGGGCCGCGGCCCGTGAGGTCGATGCCGCCCTGCACCAGCAGCTGGCCCGAGGTCGGCGCGACGACGCCCGAGATCGCATTGAAGAAAGTCGTCTTGCCGGCGCCGTTCGGGCCGATGATGCCGACCAGCTCTCCCTGGTGCAGGCGGACGCCGACCGCATCGACCGCGGTCAGGCCGCCGAAGCGCACCGTGAGCGCGCGGGCCTCCAGCAGCAGTTCAGCCATGGCTGCGCCCCTTCGCCGCGGCCCGGCGCTGCCACAGCGAGGCCAGCCCGTTGGGCAGGTACATCACGCACAGGATCAGCAGCAGGCCGAGCACCATCATGTAGCCGTAGGGCAGCTGCAGCCGCAGGGTCTCGGCCAGCAAGCTGAAGACGATGGCGGCCAGCACCGGCCCGCCGATGCTGGCCGCGCCGCCGATCAGGGCGATCAGCACGGTCTGGAAGCCGATGAAGGGGCTGAACACCGCGGCCGGCTCGATGTAGGTCCAGCGCACCGCCATCGCCGCGCCGATCGCGCCGGCAAAGGCGGCGGTGAGTGCGAAGCCCGCGACCTTGATGCGGCGGGTGTCGACGCCCAGCGTCTGGGCGCGCTGCTCGTCGGCGCCGATGCCCGCCAGCGCCAGGCCGAAGCGGCTTCGCTTGACGACGATCGCGGTGGCGATCGCGCCGCCGGCGATCGCCAGCACCGTCAGGTAGACCGTTTCGTTCGACGGCACCACCGCCAGCACGCGGCCCACCGTGCCCGAGACTTGCTTCTCGACGAAGGTGACGGCATGGCGGATCAGCTCGGTCATGCCGAAAGTCAGCACCGCGAAGTAGGTCCCGCGCAGGTGCAGCACGGCCGCGCCCATGAGCACCGCCACCGCGCTCGCGATCGCCGCGCCGCAGAGGATCACCAGCGGCCATGGCAGCAGCTCGAGCAGGGTCGCGCTGGCGTAGGCGCCGAGCCCGAAGAAGGCCGAGGTCGCGAGCGACAGGTAGCGTGTGGCGCCGCAGAACAGCGACCAGCTGGTCGCCAGCGCGATGTACATGAGGCAGCTGAGCGCCACCGAGGCGACGAAGTCGGAGGCGATCCAGGGCACGCAGCCCGCGCCCAGCATGCCGATGCCCAGCCACAGCCAGGGCTTGTTCGCGAGTTGCGCCTTCATCGGGAGAACAGTCCGTTGGGGCGCCAGATCAGCACGCCGATGAACACCGCGTAGGACAGCAGCATCTTGAGCGAGGGGCTCGTGAAGTGCATGCCGAGCGCCTCGACCACGCCCAGCAGCAGGCCACCGACCAGGCTGCCCGCAATGCTGCCGAAGCCGCCGAGCGTGATGACGATCAGCGCCGTCACTGTGTAGGGCTCGCCCATCGAGGGCGAGATCTCATAGGTCATCGACAGCAGCGCCCCCGCCACCCCCGACAGGCCGAGGCCGATGCCGAACATCAGCGGATGCAGCCGCTTGGTGTTGATGCCCACCAGCTGCGCACCGACCGGCGACTGCATGAGCGCCCGCACGGCCTTGCCCAGCAGGGTGAGCTTGAGCAGCGCGATCAGCGCGAAGCTGAGCGCCAGCGCGACGCCGAACAGCACCAGCTTGTTGGCGGTGAAGCGCATCTCGCCGAACTGCACCGGCTCGGCCAGGTACTCGTAGCCGCGCAGGTCGCCGCCCCAGATCAGGAGCGCCGTGTTCTGCACGAAGAACATCAGGCCGAAGCCGACCATCAGGCTGCGGGCCTCGAACACCTCCACGCTGGGCGCGCGCGCCGCCACCTGGCGGAAGCACAGCCAGTGCACCGCCATGCCGAGCGCCATCAGCGCGACGAAGGCCAGCGGCAGGAACAGCAGGGGCGAGATGCCCAGCGCCGTATGGGCCCACCAGGTCAGGAAGGCGCCGAGCATCAGGAACTCGCCGTGCGAGATGTTCATGATGCGCATCAGGCCGTACTGCAGGTTCAACCCGATCGCCACCAGCGCGTAGATGCCGCCCGTGATCAATCCGCCGGCCAGCAGCTCGGCCCATCCGCTCAGCGACACGCTACTTCCACGCCGGCTTCGGCTTCAGCTGCGCGGTGGCGCGGTCCTTGGGCCAGACCACCTCGAACTCGCCGTTCTGCCATTGCGCGACGGTGCCCGGGATCGAGGCGTTCTCGCCGCCGTCGAAACGGATCGGACCGAGGATGGTCTTGAACTCGCTCTTGGCGATGTTGTCGCGCAGCGCCTTGCGGTCGAGCCCGACCTTGGCCACCGACTGCTGCAGGATCTCGAGCCCGGCCCAGGCGTGGCCGCTGGCCCAGCGGTCGGGCTCCTTGCCGAACTTCTTGCTGTGGGCCTCGAAATAGGCGCGGGCCTCGGGGCTGGTGTTGGCGTTCCACGAACCCATGCCGATCACGCCCTCGGCGTTGCCCGCCATCACGTTCTTGTAGAGCTGGAAGGCGGTGCCGACCGAGGCGTAGAAGAACTTCGGGTTGAAGCCCACTTCGCGCGCCTGCCGGCTGGCCAGGATGGTGTCCGGCGGGTAGGTGATGCCGATGAAGGCGTCCGGGTTCAGGTCCTTCATGGTGCGCAGCACCGGCGCCAGGTCCTTGACGCCCAGCGGATAGCTCTTGCGGTCGACCACCTGGATCGAGGTCTTCTTGAGCGCGCTGTTGAGGGCGGCGAAGTTCTCCAGCCCGAACAGGTCGTCCATGTAGACGATGGCGATGGTCTTGACGTTGTTCGCGACCATCAGGTCGACCAGCGCGCCCATCATCTTGTCGGGCTGCTGCAGCAGCGAGAAGAAGTACGGCAGGTGCATGTCGATCAGCTTGCGCGACAGCGCGGTCGGCGCCAGCAGCGGATAGCCGAAGCGGTTGGCGAGCGGCGCCACGGCGAAGTTCGCGCCCGAGCCCCAGGGCGGCAGGATCAGGTCGACCTTGTCGCTGCCCATCAGCTTCTCGAAGGTACGCACGCAGGTCTCGGTCTCGCTGCGGTCGTCGTAGCCGATCAGCTCGATCGGCCGCTTGGCGCCCTTGACCGAGAGTCCGCCGGCGGCATTGACCTGCTCGGCCCACAGCAGGTAGTTGGGCTCCTGGCTGACCTGGGCGCCGGCGGCCCAGGGGCCGGTGCGGGCGATGGCATAGCCGATGCGCACCGGCGCGCCCTGCGCCCACAGGCGGGGAGCGACGGCGGCGGCGCCGAGCGCGGTGGCGGTGCCCTGGATCCAGCGGCGGCGATTGGCGAGGTTTGGCATGCGGTCTCCTTCCGGGCGTCGTTTGCGTCCGGTCCCGCCATCGTAGGAAGCGGCGCGCCCGGGCGCTGTGCCCGCTGCGCACAATGCGCTTGTCGCAGCGTGCACGCCGCTAGTGGTTAACCCGCAAGTCGGGACCGGCGCGGCGGGCCGGAAAATAGCCGCTGTTCTTCCAGCAAGCCCCATGACCGCCTCCCTGGTTCTGTCGACCGACGAAGTCCCGCCGCGCGAGCGTGCGCCGGTCTGGCGCGAGTGGGTCTGGCGCCATTTCGGCGGGCTCGATTCCGACCTCTACGGCGACAGCGACTTCGACGGCCACCTCGCTGCCTCGCAGGCCGGCGACGTGATCCTGACGCGGCTCGAAGCCAACCGCCACCGCGTGCTGCGCACGCCGCAGATGGCCCGCGGCAGCGAGGCCGCCTACCTGAAGATCGTGGCGCCCTGGCAGGGCTCGGCCGAGGTCGCGCAGCGCGGCCGCGAAGCCGCGGTGCGCGCCGGCGGCTGGACGCTCTACGACACCACCACCGACTACACGGTCGCGAATCCCGAGCGCAGCGACCACCTCATCGTGATGCTGCCGAAGCAGCAGCTCGCGACGCCCGGACTGCCGCTCGACCAGCTGATGGCGCGCCGCGTCGGCGGCGGCAGCGGCATCTCGCGGGTGGCGCTCGAGACCATGCGCAACACCTACCTCGAGCTGCCCCACATGAGCGAGGCGGCCGCGCGCGGGGCCGGCGACCTGATCATCCAGCTGGTGCGGCTGTCGCTGATGGAACTGGCCGGCCAGGACACGCCGCGGACCCAGCGCGAAGCCCTCAAGGACCGGATCCGCCAGCACGTGGCCCGGCACCTGCGCGACCCCGCGCTGTCGATCGACGGCATCGCCCAGGCCCTGCGCTGCAGCAAGCGCCACCTGCACAACGCCTTCGCCGGCGACGACGACACGCTGACCGGCTACATCCTGCAGCAGCGACTGGCCTGCAGCATCCGCGAGCTGCTCGACCCGGCGAACGCGGCGCGCCCGATCACCGACATCGCGCTCGCCTCGGGTTTCAGCAACCTCTCGCATTTCAGCAGGGTGTTCCGCGAACACACCGGCGGCAGCCCGAGCGACTTCAGGCGCCAGGCAGCCAGACGCTGACCGCCAGCCCCGGCTGCGCATTGCGCACCGCGAGCCTGCCGCCGTGCGCCTCGGCCACCAGCCGGCACAGGTACATGCCGAGGCCGACCCCGCCGGTGGCGCGCTGGCGCGCACCGTCGGTGCGGTAGAAGGGCTCGGTCAGGTGGACCAGCTGCGCCGGGGCTACACCGGGCCCGAAGTCGCGCACTTCCAGTTCGACGCCCGCGTCGTCGCGGCTCAAAGCGATGCGCGGCGGCTGGGCCGCGTCGGCGCCGTGGCGCAGCGCGTTGTCGAGCAGGTTGCGCACCAGCACCTTGAGCCGCGATCGGTCCAGCGCCAGGGCCGGCAGGCCCTCGGCCAGGTCCGCGGCCACGCGGCTGCCCTCGGGATGCTCGGCCACCACCTCGCGCACCAGCGCCGCCAGGTCGACCGGCTCGCGCTGCAGCGCGGCATGCGGGCTGGCCAGCCGCTCGCTCTCGAGCAGGTCGCTGATCAGGTCGCGCATCTCGGCCAGGTCGCGCAGCAGCGCGGCGCGCTCGGCCGCGCCCTCGGGCGTCGCCGGCAGCAGCTCGGCATTGAGCCGGGCCCGGGTCAGCGGCGAACGCAGCTCATGGCTCAGCGCCAGCAGCAGGCCGCGCTTGGCATCGAGCATGGCCTGGATGTCGTGCGCCATGGTGTTGATGCGCTGGGCCAGGTCGCCGAGCTCGTCGCGACGGCGCAGCGGGATCGGCGTGTCGAAGGCGCCGCGGCCGAAGCGCTCGGCGCCGGCGCGGATGTCGTCGAGCGGCCGCAGCAGCTTGCGGACATAGGCATAGGCCAGGGCGATCAGGGCCAGCAGCAGCGCCAGCGTGATCCAGCCGATGCCCTGGGGCTCGCGCTGCCAGGGCAAGGTGCCGATGCCGAAGCTCACGCGATGGCCGTCCGCGGTACTGCGGCTGAGCCAGTCGCCGCGCGGGCCGAAGCCGTAGCGATGCCTGTCGGGGTGCGAATCCCAGTTGACGAGCGGCCCTTCGATGCGGATCGAGATCGGCAGCCGTTCGACCAGCGCCTGGGCGCGGGCGACATCGGGCGGCGTCCCGAGTTCGGCCATGATCCGGTCCATGTAGTCGGCCACGACCGGCCGGGCAGCGTCGCGCCAGCCGGTCGAGAAGGCCCGCTGCGCGCCGCCGAGGAACACCGCGGTCATCGCCAGCGCCAGCAGCACGAACACCACGATCAGGCGCACCCTGAGCGAATGCCGCAGGCTGTGGCGCCAGCGGCGCGAGCGCCTCGGGCCTGCCGGCCTCACGGCGGCGTGCTCCGCCCGACGGCCAGGGCGTAGCCGGCATTGCGCAGCGTCTTGATGCAGTCCAGCGGCTCCAGTTTCTTGCGCAGCCGGCTGACGACGATGTCGACCGCGCGCGTGTAGAGCTCGGCCTCGTGGCCGCGCAGCCGGTTCAGGATCTCGTCGCGGCTCCAGACCCGGCCGGGCGGGTCGGCCAGCAGTGCCAGCAACTCGAATTCGGTGCCGGTCAGTTCGATCCGCTCGCCGTGGCGCAGCACTTCGCGCTTGTCGAGGTCGATCGCTAGGCCCTCGAACAGCCGCTGCTGCGGCGCCGCGGCGGGCGGCGCCACGGCGCGCCGGCGCCGCAGGATGGTCTGGACGCGCGCCACCAGCTCGCGCGGCTCGAAGGGCTTCGGCAGGTAGTCGTCGGCGCCGATCTCGAGGCCGACGACGCGGTCCATCACGTCGCCGCGCGCCGTCAGCATGACGATCGGGATGTCGCTCTCCCGGCGGATCTCGCGGCACAGCGCGAAGCCGTCCATCTCGGGCAGCATCACGTCGAGGATCGCGGCGTCATAGTGCCCGGCGCGCAGCTTCGCCAGGCCTTCGCTGGGCCGGCTGGCGCTGTCCAGCTCGAAGTCGAAGCGCGCGAAGTAGCTCGCCAGCGGGGCACCGAGGTGCTCGTCGTCGTCGATCAGGAGGATGCGCATCCGCTGCATTTTGGCCCACCGCCCGCGCTGCTCACCAAGGGTCCGCGGGTCCGAGACGGCCGAGGTGCGTGTCGCCGAAGCCGCTCGCGTACTTGAGCCCGTAGCCCAGCATCCGGTCGAAGCCGATGTGGGCGCACCAGACCAGCCCGAGCGCCAGCGCCACCGGCTGGCCGCCCAGGCCGCCGAGCGCCAGCAGCGCCACTGGCCCCAGGTAGGAATGGGCCGCGTTGTAGGCCGCCGCGCCCTGCCGCGGGCCGGCGAGGTAACCGAGCCACGACAGGTCGGGCAGCAGGAACATCAAGGCGAAAGAGCCCCAGCCGGCGCCGAGTTGCGAATAGCCGGCCAGCGAGGCCGCGAGCACGACCAGTCCTTCGAGGCGCAGCAGCAGGCGCACGCCACCTGCGGCGGCGCCTGCCGACGGCACCGCGTCGGATTCGGCCGGTCGCGGGCGGCGCCCGGCCGCCCCCCAGGCGACAGGGGCCTCAGCCACGGCGCCCCCAGCGCGGACGGTCCATGAAGTCACGCACCTTCTGCTGCTGGGCCGGGTTCAGGTTGTCGAAGAAATCCGCCGCTGCGGCGATCACCTCCGGACTGCCCGCTTGCACCGCGGCGGTCTTGTCGTCGACCAGCTGCTTCGCCCGCGCCTGGTCGAGCTTGGCGCCGGCGAACAGGCCGCGGAACTCGGCCCGCGGGTCGCCGCCTCCGCGCAGCGCCGCCCGCTGCGCCTGCAGCTTCTCGGCCAGGACGGTGAGTTTCTGCTTCTGGGCGGCGTCGAGGTCGAGCTTGCTGCCCACCCGTTCGACCATCCGGGCCCGGAATTCGGCCCGGTCCTGTTCGGAGCCGCTCCAGCCGTAGCGATGGCCGCCGCATCCGGCCAGGCTGCCGGCCAGCAGGGCGGCACCGGCGATGCCGAAAAGAGAGCGTTTGAACCAGCGTTTCATGAGAGTCTTCCTTCAGAGGGGATCGGGGTGATCCGGAAGACTCGATGGTCGGCTTGGGGCCCGCCGAAGTCCTTTCGCGGCGGTTTCGGCGTGTTTCGTTTTATTGCAGCGGATCTGGCTACGGACGCACCAGCGCCGCCGCCGGGTTCTCCGACTCCAGCACCTCCTGCGCCCAGGCCTCGAGCTTGCTGGTGTCGGCCCGCAGCACCTCCTGCTTGACCGCCAGGATCTGCGACGGATGCATCGAGAAGCTGCGCAGCCCCAGGCCCAGCAGCAGCCGGGTGAAGACGACGTCGCCGGCCATCTCGCCGCAGACGCTGACGCCCTTGCCCTGGCGCCGGCACTCGGCAATGGTCTCGGCCACCAGGCGCAGCACCGCCGGGTGCGCCGGGTCGTACAGATGCGCCACCGATTCGTCGGCGCGGTCGATCGCCAGCGTGTACTGGATCAGGTCGTTGGTGCCGATCGACAGGAAGTCGAAGTACTTCAGGAAGGTCTTGAGCGTCAGCGCGGCGGCCGGGATCTCGATCATCGCGCCCAGCTTCACGTTGCCGTGCACCGCCCCGCGGTTGTCGAGTTCGGCGCGCGCGAAGTCGATCAGCGACAGCGTCTGGCGGATCTCGCTGACATGCGCCAGCATCGGGATCAGCAGGTGGATCTCTCCGTGCGCCGCGGCCCTGAGGATGGCGCGCAGCTGGGTCAGGAACATCGCCGGATCGGCCAGGCTCCAGCGGATCGCGCGCAGGCCCAGCGCCGGATTCAGGTGGTAGTCCTCGCGCTGCTGCTTGCCGTCCAGCGGCTTGTCGGCGCCGACGTCGATGGTGCGGATCGTCACCGGCATGCCCTTCATGCCGTCGACCGCGCGCCGGTAGGCCTGGTACTGCTCCTCCTCGTCGGGCAGCCGCGCGAGGTTGTGCGCCTCGCGGCCCATGAACAGGAACTCGCTGCGGAACAGGCCGACGCCGACCGCCCCGGCCTTGACCGCGCCGATCGTGTCCTCGGGCATCTCGATGTTGGCCAGCAGGTCGATCCGCTGGCCGTCCAGGGTGACGGCCGGCTTGTGGCGCAGCCGCGAGAGCCGGCCGCGTTCGAGGTCGCCCTGGCGCTGCTTGAAGCCGTACTCGGCGAGGATGATCGGCGACGGGTCGACGATCATCACGCCGGCATCGCCGTCGATGATGACCCAGTCGTCCTGGCGCACCAGCTGGCTGGCGCTGCGAGCGCCGACCACGGCCGGGATGTCCATGCTGCGGGCGATGATCGCGGTGTGGGAGGTGCGGCCGCCGACGTCGGTCACGAAGCCCGCGAACACGCTCTTCTTGAACTGCAGCATGTCGGCCGGCGACAGGTCGTGCGCGATGAGCACCAGCGGCGCATCGAAGGCATCGCCGGCGATCAGGTCGTGGTGGTCGTCCTCGTCGGCGGTGCGCTTGCGCCGCGGCGGTGTCGGCGCCAGCACCGCCGCCGTGCCCTTCATGCGGTGCAGCAGCCGCTCGACGACCTGCTCCAGGTCGGCCTTGCGCTCGCGCAGGTATTCGTCCTCCATCTCGTCGAACTGGCGCGCCACCACTTCGAGCTGGGTGGTGAGCGCCCACTCGGCGTTGTAGAGCCGCTCGACGATCCAGTGCTTGACGCCGCCCGTCAGCACCTCGTCCTGCAGCAGCATCTGGTGCACTTCGAGCAGGGCCGCGAGTTCGTGCGGCGCGTCGTTGGGGCCCATCAGCGCGACGTTGGCCTGCAGCTTCAGCAGCTCTTCGGCCACCGCGTTGCGCGCAATGCGGACCCGGTCGATCTCGGCCTCGATCTGCTCCGGCTTGATGAAGTAGTGAGCCACGTCGATGCGGCTCGAGACCACCAGCACCGCCCGCCCGATGGCGATGCCTCGGGCAACGGGAAGGCCGTGGACGACGAAGGTCACTCGCCCTCGCCGAATTTGTCGTTCATGAGGGCGACGATGGCATCGAGCGCCTCCTGCTCGCTGTCGCCGATCGTCTCGACGTCCACCGTGACGCCCATGCCCGCAGCCAGCATCATGACGCCCATGATGCTCTTGGCGTTGACGCGGCGGTCGCCGCGCGACAGCCAGACCTCGCACGGAAAGCTGCCTGCGAGCTTGGTGAGTTTCGCCGAGGCGCGCGCATGCAGGCCCAGCTTATTGCTGATGGTCACGGATGTCTTGGTCACTGTGCTTTCTTCTTGCCTGGTTCTGCGGCGCCGCCACGGCCACCTGCATGACGCCGGCCGTTCCGCCGGTGACCGCCCGCTGCACCAGCGTGTCGAGCGGCTCGTTGCGGTAGCTCACCGCGCGCAGCAGCATCGGCAGGTTGACCCCCGCCACGAGACGCGAGCGGACGCCGTCGACCAGCTTCTGCGCCACGTTGCAGGGAGTGGCACCGAACACGTCGGCCAGCACCAGCACCTGCGAACGCGGGGCGGTCTGGAGCTGGGCCAGCATGATGCGGGCGGCGGCGAGGGTTTCGTCCGGCGATACGTTGGGCAGCACGTCGAGCGCGACGATCGACGCTTCGCTGTCGGGAAAGACATGCAGCGCGCACTGGCGCAGCGCCTGGGCGAGCGGCGAGTGGGCGATGATGAAGATGCTGGTCATGCGGATCGGTGGACGGTCTCTCGATTATGCGGGGGCGGGCTCGTCAGGCAACCTCGGTAGGGTTCATGGCAGGCGCAAGCCCTCGAAGAAGGTGGCGAGCGCTTCGGCCGACGACGGCCTGCCGAGCACGGTCGCCTGGTAGAGCGAGACGCCGTCCGGACGCTGCTGAGCGAACCACAGCACGTGCAGCCCGCCGCCCTCGGGCGTGTCGAGCCGGACCGGTGGCGGCGCGGAGGCCGCCCGCGGCAGGTCGGCCGGGCGCTCGGTCGCCGGGGCCCCGGCCAGCTGGCTGCGCGTCGCCGCCCGCCAGGCCCGGGCCCAGCCTTCGGCCTGCGCCGGGCTGCCGGCGACCGCATGGGCCACCGCGAAGGTGGCGCCGCCGGCCTCGCAGCCGGCCATGTCCACCGTGACCGCCTCGACACCCAGCGGCAGCGCGCGCGTCGCCCGGTCCGGCTTGCAGGGCAGCAAAACGATGACACCCTCGCTGCCGATCGGCACTTCGCGCCAATTGAAGGTCGGGCTGCAGCCGGCGAGCGCACCGGCCAGGGCCAGGGCGGCGGCGTGGGAACGGGTGGACAGGGGCATCGGGAGATCGATTATCGAACTGCGGCCGATCGGAACTAAAATCCGGCGGCCCGCTCCATCCCTTGCCCATGAAAAAAGTCATATCCGCCGCCGCTGTCGCGCTCGCCCTGGCGGTCGGGGTCGGCGTCTACCTGAACACCGGCGTCTCGGCGGCGCCGGCCTCGACTTTCGTGCTGCTCGACGGCAGCAAGAAGAGCACCGAGGACCTCAAGGGCAAGGTCACGCTGGTCAATTTCTGGGCCACCAGCTGCGTCACCTGCGTCGGCGAGATGCCCAAGGTCATCGCCACCTACGACAAGTACAAGGGGCGCGGCTACGACACGCTGGCGGTGGCCATGAGCTACGACCCCCCGAGCTATGTGGTCAATTTCGCCGAAACGCGCAAGCTGCCGTTCAAGGTCGCGATCGACAACACCGGCGCAGTCGCCAAGGCCTGGGGCGATGTCCAGCTGACGCCCACCACTTACGTGGTCAACAAGCGCGGCGAGATCGTCAAGCGCTATGTCGGCGAACCCGACTTCGCCGAACTCCACAAGCTGATCGAGAAACTGCTCGCCGAAGCGTAGCCGCGGTCTTCAACGGCTGCGGAAAGTGTCGTGGCAGGTCTTGCAGGTCTCGCCGACGCTCGACACGGCGGCCTTGACTGCGTCCAGGTTGCCGGCCTTGGTGGCCGCTGCGAGCTTTTCGGTCTCGGCCATCAGGCGCTCGTTGAGTTCCTTGAACTTGGCCTGCTCCTTCCAGATGTCGGGTTTGGCCTTGCCGCCCTCGGTGCCCGGCCCGAAGCCGGCCCAGGGCAGCTTCGAGATCATCGCCACCAGCTCCGCATTGGCGGTCGCGGCCGCCGCGTCATAGGGGACCCGACCGGTCGCCATCGCCGCAACCCGGCCGAAGTGCTGGCTCTGGATGAACATCGCGCTCTGGCGGTACTTGACCGCATCCTCGGGCTTGGCGAACTGCGCAGAAGCCGGCAGCGCCAGCGCGAAAGAGGCGGCCGCCAGGGCCAGCAGGGCTGAATTCTTCATTCGTGGGTCCTTCTTCTTGGGCGCGGGCGATGCCGCCGGGCCAGTTTAGGGATTTGCCGCCGCATACGACTAGAGACAACCCGCAGGTCTCGGGCCCCGGAAGTTTGCTAATCTGCGCATCCAGCCGCTTCTTTCCCACCGATGACCGCTTCCATCCCGGCCCAGGCGCAGCGCGCGGGGCTGGACGCCACTCCCGCCACGCAGACCCGCATCTGGGACCTCCCGACGCGCGTGTTCCACTGGGTGCTGGCCGTGGCAGTGATCGCCCAGATCGCGACCGGCTTCGGCGGCGCCATGGAATGGCATTTCCGCATCGGCTACGCGCTGCTGGCGCTGCTGCTGTTTCGCATCGCCTGGGGCTTCGTGGGCGGGCGCTGGTCGCGCTTCTCGTCTTTTCTCTATTCGCCGCGCTCGCTGCGCGACTACCTGCGAGGGCGGGCCCATCCCGACCACCTGGTCGGCCATTCGCCGCTCGGCGCGCTGTCGGTGTTCGCCCTGCTTCTGCTGCTGGCGCTCCAGGTCGCGACCGGGCTGGTGGCCGACGACGAGATCGCCGCCTCCGGGCCGCTGGCGCAATTCGTTTCCGGCGCCATCGTCAGCGCAGCGACCTTTTGGCATGCGGTGATCGGCAAGTGGATCGTGATCGGCCTGGCCAGCCTCCATGTGCTGGCGGTGCTGTTCTACGTGGGCGTCCGGCGCCAGCGGCTGGTGCGGCCGATGATCACCGGCGACAAGCGGCTTGCGGACGGCGGCACGGCGCCGAGCCGCGACGATGCCGCCTCGCGCCTGCTGGCGATGGCCGTGTTCGCGGCCTGTGCCGCTTTCGCGACCTGGATTGCGTCGCTGCGCCCTTGAGCCGCCAATGAGCCATTCCCTGTCGCGTCCGCTGCCCCTGGCAGACACGCCGGAGATCGTCATGATCACGCCGGACGAGGCGCACGAGCTGGACGCCGTGCGCGCGATCTTCCGCGACTATGCCGATTCGCTCGGCATCGATCTCGGCTTCCAGAATTTCGACCAGGAACTGGCCAGCCTGCCGGGCGAGTACGCGGAGCCGCGCGGTGCCTTGCTGCTGGCCGTGGTCGATGTCGGCGAAGTGGCGGTGCCGGTCGATGCCGAGCCGCTGGCAAGGACGCAAGGCCAGCTGGCGCACGTGGCCGGCTGCTGTGCGCTCCGGCCGCTCGACACAGCCGACTATCCCAATGCCGCCGAGATGAAGCGGCTCTATGTCCGGCCGCAGTTCCGGGGCGTGGGGCTCGGCCGCCAGCTCGCCGAGGCCATCCTGGATGCCGCCCGCGGCGCCGGCTATGCCTGCGTGCTGCTCGACACCCTGGACGACATGGAGTCGGCCCGGGCCCTCTACGAGGACCTGGGCTTCTCCGAAGTGCCACCCTATTATCACAACCCCATCGCGGGGTCGCACTACCTGAAAGTCGACCTTTAGCCCTTGGCCTGGGCCAGCAGGGTGTCGGCGTCGCTGACTTCGAACTTGCCCGGGCCTTCGACGTTGAGGCTCGCGACCTTGCCGTCCTTGACCAGCATCGAATAGCGGTTGCTGCGCACGCCCATGCCGCGCGAGGTCAGGTCGAGCGTGAGGCCGGTGGCGGTCGCGAAGGCCGCGCTGCCGTCGGCCAGCATCCGGACCTTGGCGCCGGTGTTCTGGTCGCGCGCCCAGGCGCCCATCACGAAGGCATCGTTGACGCTCACGCACCAGATCTCGTCGACGCCGGCGGCCTTGAAGTCATCGTAGTGCTGCACGTAGCCCGGCACGTGCTTGGCCGAGCAGGTGGGCGTGAAGGCGCCGGGCAGCGCGAACAAGGCAATGGTCTTGCCTGCGGCCGCCTTGGTGACGTCGACCGGGTTCGGTCCGATGCTGCAGCCCTCGCCTTCCACCTCGGAATACTCCTGCAGGGTGGCCGAAGGAAGGGAATCGCCGACTTTGATCATGTGTGTGCTCCAGAAAAAGAAAAACGGCCCACATTGTGGGCCGCTTTCGGGTTGGACGTACACGCTGGTACGACCGGGGGCGATCAGACCAGAACGGCCTTCTGCACCAGGCGGGTCACGACCCAGTTCTTCGACTTCGAGATCGGCCGGCTTTCGGTGATCTCGATGGTGTCGCCCAGCTTGTACTCGCCCTTTTCGTCATGGGCGTGGTACTTGCTGGTCTTGGCCACGATCTTGCCGTAGAGCTCGTGCTTGACACGACGCTCGACCAGCACGGTCACGGTCTTCTGGCGCTTGTCGCTGACCACCTTGCCGATCAAGGTGCGCTTGAGGGATTTTTTAGCTTCCGTCATGGTCACTCCTTACTTGGCGGCTTCTTGCTGCTTCTGAGCAAGAATGGTCTTGGCGCGCGCGATGTCGCGGCGGGTGACGCGCAGCGTCGAGGTGTTCGACAGCTGCTGCGTGGCCTTCTGCATGCGCAGGCCGAAATGGGCCTTCTGCAGGTCCTTGATTTCGGTTTGCAGGCCGGCGACGTCCTTGTCGCGAAGCACTGCGGCCTTCGAAGTCTTGGCCGGGGCCGCGACTTCCTTCTTTTTACGTGTTGCCATGGTGTTGTCCTCGATCAGGCGCCGAGCTGGCGTGCGACGAAGGTCGTGCGCAGCGGCAGTTTGGCAGCGGCCAGACGGAAGGCCTCGCGAGCGAGTTCTTCGGGCACGCCGACGATCTCGTAGATCACCTTGCCAGGCTGGATTTCGGCGACGTAGTACTCGGGGTTGCCCTTGCCGTTACCCATCCGCACTTCTGCGGGCTTGTGGGAGATCGGCTTGTCGGGGAACACACGAATCCAGATGCGGCCACCGCGCTTGACGTGGCGCGAGATCGCGCGACGTGCGGCTTCGATCTGGCGGGCCGTCAGGCGGCCGCGGTCGATCGACTTCAGGCCGAAGTCACCGAACGACACTGCGTTGCCGCGCGTCGCGATGCCGGTGTTGCGGCCCTTTTGTTCCTTGCGGAACTTTCTGCGTGCAGGTTGCAGCATTTTTGTTACTCCGTAGTTCTAAGACCGATCACTCGGTCTTGGCACCGTCAGCTGCTGCAGCTGGCGCGGCTTTGCGTACGCGCTTAACGGCGGGTTTCGAGTCTGCACCCGGTTGAGCCGGAGCTCCACCAGTGGCTTCTGCGGGCTTGTCGCTGCCATCGGCCGGCGCGGTGTTGCCACCGATCGGGCCACGGGCACCGGCGCGCGGGCCAGGACCGCGACGGTCCGAACCCGGACGGTCGCCACCCGGGCGGCCATCGCGACGCGGACCGCGGGGGCGGCGCTCGTCGTCGGGACGCGGCGTTTCGACGGCCGGCAGGTCGTTGCGACCCAGCGTGTCGCCCTTGTAGACCCAGACCTTGACGCCGATGACGCCGTAGGTGGTCTTGGCTTCCGAGGTGCCGTAGTCGATGTCGGCGCGCAGCGTGTGAAGCGGCACGCGACCTTCGCGGTACCACTCGCAACGAGCGATTTCGATGCCGTTCAGGCGGCCCGACGACATGATCTTGATGCCGAGGGCACCCAGGCGCATGGCGTTCTGCATGGCGCGCTTCATGGCACGGCGGAACATGATCCGCTTTTCGAGCTGCTGCGTGATGCTGTCGGCGATCAGCTGGGCATCGATTTCGGGCTTGCGCACTTCTTCGATGTTGACCGCGACCGGCACGCCGAGCTGGCGGCCGAGTTCACGCTTGAGGTTCTCGATGTCTTCGCCCTTCTTGCCGATCACGACGCCCGGACGTGCCGAGTAGATCGTGATGCGGGCGTTCTTGGCGGGACGCTCGATCAGCACGCGCGAAACCGATGCGTTCTTGAGCTTCTTCTTCAGGTACTCGCGCACCTTGATGTCTTCGGCCAGCATGCCGGCGAAGTCTTTGTTGCTTGCGTACCAGCGGCTGGACCAGTTACGGCTGACCGCGAGGCGGAAGCCGGTTGGGTGGATTTTCTGTCCCATATTTCTTCCAGCCTTAATTGCCAACCGTCACGTACACATGGCACGTGGGCTTGCTGATGCGATTGCCGCGACCCTTGGCGCGCGCGGTGAAGCGCTTGAGCGTGGCGCCTTGCTCGACGTAGATGGTCTTGACCTTCAGTTCGTCGATGTCGGCACCGTCGTTGTGCTCGGCGTTGGCGATCGCCGACTCGAGCACCTTCTTGATGATCACAGCGGCCTTCTTCTGCGTGAACTGCAGAACGTTGAGCGCTTGATCGACCTTCTTGCCGCGGATCAGGTCAGCGACCAGACGGCCCTTGTCGACCGAGAGGCGGACGCCGCGGAGGACTGCACGTGTTTCAGACATGGTCGTTCCTTACTTCTTCTGGACTTTCTTGTCCGCGGGGTGCCCCTTGAACGTGCGCGTGAGCGCAAATTCGCCGAGCTTGTGGCCGACCATCTGGTCGGTGATGTACACGGGCACGTGCTGCTTGCCGTTGTGCACGGCAATGGTCAGGCCGATGAACTCGGGCAGGACCATCGAGCGACGCGACCAGGTCTTGATCGGCTTCTTGTCCTTGGTCGTCACGGCCTTGTCGGCCTTGGCCACGAGGTGGTGGTCGACGAACGGACCCTTTTTGAGAGAGCGAGTCATGTGCTAACCCTTACTTCTTGCGACGCGACACGATGAAGACTTGCGTGCGCTTGTTGTTACGGGTGCGATAACCCTTGGTCAGATTGCCCCATGGGTCGACAGGATGACGGCCTTCGCCGGTCTTGCCTTCGCCGCCACCGTGCGGGTGGTCGACCGGGTTCATCACCACGCCGCGAACGGTCGGGCGGATACCCATCCAGCGCTTCACACCGGCCTTGCCGAGCTGGCGCAGGCTGTGTTCTTCGTTGGCGACTTCACCGATGGTGGCGCGGCATTCGACGTGCACGCGGCGCACTTCACCCGAGCGCATGCGGACCTGGGCGTAGACGCCTTCGCGGGCCAGCAGCGTTGCGGACGTACCAGCCGAGCGAGCGATCTGCGCGCCCTTGCCGGGTTGCAGTTCGATGCAGTGGATGGTCGAGCCGACCGGGATGTTGCGGATCGGCAGCGTGTTGCCGGCGCGGATCGGGGCTTCCGAACCGCTCAGCAGCGTTGCGCCGGCTTCAAGACCGCGCGGGGCGATGATGTAGCGGCGTTCGCCGTCGGCGTAGCACACGAGCGCGATGTGGGCGGTGCGGTTCGGGTCGTACTCGATGCGTTCGACCTTGGCCGGGATGCCGTCCTTGTTGCGCACGAAGTCCACCACGCGGTAGTGGTGCTTGTGGCCACCACCCTTGTGACGGGTCGTGATGTGACCGTTGTTGTTGCGGCCGGCCTTCTGGAATTGCGGTTCCAGCAGGGGGGCGTGAGGAGCACCCTTGTACAGGTGGTCCCGCGAGATCTTCACCGCGCCGCGTTGGCCCGGCGAAGTGGGTTTCATCTTGATGACGGCCATGATTAAGCGCCTTCCCCGACGAGGTTGAGCTCTTGACCAGCCTTCAGCGTGACATAGGCCTTGCGAACGTTGTCGCGGCGACCCATGGACTTTCCGAAGCGCTTGGACTTGCCCTTGGTATTGAGCACCGACACGCCCTTGACTTCGACCTTGAACATCAGTTCAACAGCGGCCTTGATCTCAGGCTTGGTGGCGTCCTGCAGCACCTTGAAGGTGACGGCGTTGGACTTCTCGCCGACCATCGTGGCCTTTTCGGACACGACCGGGGCGACCAGCACGTTCATCAGGCGACCTTCGTCGAACTGACGCTGCTTGGGCGTAGGGTTCATGCGGCTCATGCGAACATCTCCTTGAGCTTGTCGACCGCACCCTTGGTGACCAGCACCTTCTTGTAGTGGACCAGCGACACCGGATCGGCGTAGCGCGGCTCGACCACGAGCACGTTGACGAGATTGCGCGAGGCCAGGTACAGGTTCTCGTCGACTTCTTCGGCAATCACGAGCACGGACTCGAGGTTCATCGCCTTGAACTTGGCGGCCAGCGCCTTGGTCTTGGGCGAATCGACGGTCAACGAATCGACCACGGCCAGACGGCCTTCGCGAGCGAGCTGCGAGAAGATCGACGCCATGCCGGCGCGGTACATCTTCTTGTTGATCTTCTGCGAGAAGTTTTCGTCAGGCATGTTCGGGAAGATCCGGCCACCCCCGCGCCACAGCGGCGAGGACGTCATACCGGCACGGGCGCGGCCCGTTCCCTTTTGCTTGAAAGGCTTCTTGGTCGAGTGCTTGACCTGCTCGCGGTCCTTCTGGGCGCGCGTGCCTTGGCGGGCGTTGGCCTGGAATGCGACGACGATCTGGTGAACCAGGTCTTCGTTGTAGTCACGGCCGAACACGGTCTCGGGGGCGTCGTACTTCGACGCGGCCTGGCCTTGTTCGTTCAGGAGTTCGAGTTCCATTACTTGGCTCCTTCAGCGGCTTGCGGCTTGGCCTTGACGGCCGGACGCACGGTGACGAAGCCACCCTTCGAGCCGGGGATCGCGCCCTTGATCAGAAGCAGTTGACGTGCTTCGTCGATGCGGATCACGTCGAGGTTCTGGGTCGTCACGGTGACGTCGCCGAGGTGGCCCGTCATGCGCTTGCCGGGGAACACGCGACCAGGATCCTGCGCCATGCCGATCGAGCCGGGCACGTTGTGCGAACGGCTGTTGCCGTGCGACGCGCGCTGCGAGCTCATGTTGTGGCGCTTGATGGTGCCAGCGTAGCCCTTGCCGATCGAGGTGCCTTGCACGTCGACCTTCTGGCCCACCGCGAACACGCTGGCCGCGGCAATGACGCCACCGGCCTTGTGCTGACCGGCCGTATCGGCGGTCACGCGGAATTCCTGGATGATTTCACCGGCTTCGACACCCGCCTTGGCGAGGTGGCCTGCTGCCGGCTTGGTCACGCGCGATGCTTTGCGCGAACCGAACGTCACTTGCAGGGCGACGTAGCCATCGGTCTCTTGGGTTTTGATCTGGGTCACGCGGTTGTTGGACACATCCACCACCGTGACAGGAACTGCGTCCCCGTCATCGGTGAAGAGACGCATCATCCCCACCTTGCGGCCCAGCAACCCGAGGGAGTTGCTCAGACTCATTTGTTTTCTCCAAAAATGGAAGTCCTCTTCCGCCGCTGCCACTTCAATTGGCGACAGCGTTGGGCCGGCGACGAACGTTGGCCCACGAAAGAGGGTTGGTAAAGTTTCTGCACTCTGCTCTAACGAGCGCCAAGAAAGACGCAAGTTAGGCAGAGCCGAAGATTATAGCCCGCGAACGGGAGAGGACGCAAGAGGGGCCGGCGCAGGCCCCAGGCGGCCCTATTTCACCTGCATCGGCAGGATCTTTTCGCCGTCTGTCGACTGCTTGAGCGCCCCGCTGGCCGGCATGGTGGCCGACGGCTTGCCCACGGACACCGGGATCGACGTGGCGCTGGTCGCCCCGCCCTGGGTCGTGAAGACGTTCAGGTAGCCGATGCCGGTGGCGGCCGGCAGCACCTCGACGGTCCAGGTGGTGGCCTGCCCCGCCGGCAGGCTGCGGGTGGTTTCGGTGCCCGAGAGCGCCAGGCCGCCCTCGGTCGCGATCCGGACCGTGGCGCCCGCGGCGGCGATGCCGTCGAAGCCGAGCACCACCGCCACCGGACGGCCGGCCTCGGGCGTGCCGTCGACCCGGTACTGGACCTGGACGCCGGATCCGTTGGACTTCATCGGCGCGGTGGTCATCGCCTTGCCGGCCGGACCGGCCGCGCTGGCGGTCAAGGGCAGGGCCAGCGCCAGGGCGCAGGCCAGGGCCGCTGCGGTTATCACTGGATGCTGACGTTGAAACATGTGTTGGCCGAGGAGTTGTTGTAGTCGTTGATCACCAGAACGTTGTCGCCGGCCGGCAGGCTGACCGCCTTGGTCTCGCTGACGCCGAATCCCAGGCTTTCGTCGACTTGGCGGCCGGCGTAGACCGCGAAATCCGGATCGGCGGCGGACGGACCGGAGACCGTGATCGTGCGGGTTCCGGCGCTTGGCAACGAAAAGCGCAGGTAGACGTAGCTGCCGAGCTTGTTGCCGGCGCCCGCCGCATTGGTGACGCAGGCCGTGGTCGAGCCGCCGACGGTGGCCGGCCGGTACATCGGCAGCACGCCGGCGACACTGCCATCGTTCGTTTCGTTGACGCCGAAGGGATCGTTCGCGGCGGCGCTGATCTGCTCGCCGGACAGCAGGCCGGCCAGCACCGAAACGCTGCCCGGGGCCGCGAGCCCGAAGGCGGCAGTAAACGGATGGATCGAGGTCACGGCCACGCCGTTCTTGAACGCCGCGCTGGTCAGCGTGTCGTTGATCGGCTTGAAGCCGACCTGGCTGTTCAGGCGCCAGAGGATCGAATGGACGGAGGCTTCGCGGAACCACCCGGGGCCGGCGACACCGCTGGCCGTCAGGTCGATGTTGGCGCCCTGCCCCTGGGCCTGGCCAACCGAATCGGTGTAGTTGTTGCGCGCCAGGGCGATGCCCGACCAGGCATTGCCCCACCCTTCGGAAAAGGCCGCGCGCCGGTCGAGCTTGTCGGTCAGGGCATGGCTGCCGCCCGGCGAGTCGTCGCGGCTGAAGGCCGACTGGTAGTAGTGCCCCCATTCATGGGCGACGACCGAGGCGTCGTATTCGTCGGTATCGACGTTTTCCTTGCCCAGCACGTAGATGGCCCGGGCGCCGTTGCTCATCGTGAACGAGGTGGTGCCGATCTGCCCGAGTGCAGGATTGCCGACCGCCGGCACGTTGTTGGCACTCCAGTAGAGCTTCAGCGCCGGGAACGCCGTGGCGGGCGCGACCGACAGCATCTTGGCCTGCGCCGCGTAGACGGTGTCGAGCACCGCGAACGGTGCGGCCACCCGGGTCGAGGCATAGCGGCTGCCGTCCCAGCCGGACGGCGCCTGGACGTCGCGCGTGACGGCCGCGATGCCGGTGGAGAACGACGGCGTCTCGAGCGCGAAGATGGCATCGGACTGCGTGTTGTCGCGCACCGTCACATCCCAGGTGGCGCCCGATCCGCCCTGGGTCATCTGCGCCTTGATGCGGACCAGCACCTGGGTGCTCGAGGGCAGGCTGACCGAATAGGCGCCGTTGGCATCGGTGGTCGCGGTTGCGATCACCGCCGCGGAGGCGCCGCTGACGATCTCGACGCTGGCGCCGCGGATCGGCTTGGGCGTTGCCTGGCCGTAGACCAGCGCCCCATTGGGGTTGGGAATCGACACGTAGGTCGCCGTGCCGCTCAGTGTGACCGTGCTGCTGGCAGCCGGAAACCCGGCGAAGCCTCCTCCGCCGCCACCACCACCACCGCAGGCCGCGAGCATCGCCACCGCCATCACTGCCACGCTTCGCCTTGCCCACACTGCCTGCATTCGGAACTCCCTGATGGAATTTTCGACTGATCTTCCATCAATATCCGAAAATTCCCAATTCACATTCCTCCTGATCCTATCAAATTTCAGACTTTTCTGGTTTTTTAGACACTTTTCGACACTTTTTCACTCGAATTCTTTTGTTCGCTAGCCGTCCGGCACGAACATGTAGCCGGCGTTGCGCACCGTGCGGATGCAGCGCGGTTCGCCGGCCGGCTCGGGCTCGATCTTGCGGCGCAGGCGTCCGATGCGGATGTCGATCGAGCGGTCGAATGGCTCCCACTCGCGGTTGCGCGTGTGCATCAGCAACTGGTCGCGCGACAGCACGCGGTTCGGATTGGCGAGAAACACCCGGAGCAGCTCGTACTCCATCGCGGTCATGGCCACTTCCGCGCCGTCGGACTCGAACAGGCGGCGGGCGTCGATGTCGAGCTCGCAACGGCCGAAACGCTGCCGCGCCCCCTTGGGCGCGGCAGGCGGCGGGGCTTCCGCCGGAGGCTTGGCCTGCAGCCGGCGCAACACGCTCTTCACCCGCGCCAGCAGCTCGCGCGGATCGAAAGGCTTGGCGATGTAGTCGTCGGCCCCGAGCTCCAGCCCGACCACCCGGTCGATCACGTCACCCGAGGCCGTGACCATGATGATGCCGAGGTCGTAGTGCTCGCGCAGGTACTTGGCCAGGCTGAGGCCGTCCTCGCCCGGCAGGCGGATATCGAGCAGCACGGCGTCGGGCAGCTCGCGCTCGATGCGCTCGCGCATCTCGGCACCGCTGCCGGCCTCGGCGACGCGGAAGGCGTGGTCTTCGAGGTACTCGCGCAGCATCGCGCGCACCGACGGATCATCGTCGACGATCAGCAGACGGGCGGTCGCGTCCATGGCGCGATTCTGCGCCGAGGGGTCGCGATTGCACCAGTGGCGCGCTACGCAACGGCTACACGGCAGCACCCGACGGATGCACGCCCGATACCAGCGGCCCGCAAAGTGGGCCCATGCAACGCGCTCCGCAGCCCGCCACCGAGTTCGACGATGCCGCCGCCGCCGCGGCCTGCCGGCAGGCGCTCGAACTGCTGCATGCCGGGCAGGGAAATCCGCAGGCCGTCATCGAACCGGTGCTTCGGGCGCGGCCCGATTTCGCCGCCGCGCACTGCCTGCGCGCGGCGGGGCTGGTGATGGCCTCCCGCGAGGACGCGCTGCCGGCGCTCGGCGCCACCTTGCAGACCGCCCGCGCGCACCTGGCGCGGGCCAGCGAGCGCGAACGCGCCCATTTCGCCGCCGCCCAGGCCTGGCTGGACAAGGACATGGCGCGATCGCTGCGCCTGTACGGCGAGATCGCCGCAGCCGACCCGAAAGACACGCTGGCCTTGCGTGTGGCCCATTTCGGCGATCTCCAGTTCGGCCGCACCGAGTGGCTGCGCGCGCGCATCGTCGCGGCCCTGCGGCACTGGCACCCCGACGAGCCCGGCTACGGCCACATGCTGGCGATGTACGCCTTCGGCCTGGCCGAGACGGCCGACCCGGTGTCGGCCGACGCGGTCGGGCGCGAGGCGCTGCGCATCGAACCCCGCCAGTGCGGTGCGGTGCACGCCGTGGCGCATGCGCTCGAAATGCAGGGGCGCAGCGCCGACGGCGCCGCCTGGCTCGACCACACGCGCGGCGTCTGGTCCGACAGCCCCGCCTTCGCCACCCACCTGTCCTGGCACGAATCGCTGTTCCGCCTCGACCAGGGCGATCTCGGCGCCGTGCTGGGCATCCTCGACCGCCGGCTGATGGACTGCCGCGATCCGGACACCGCCACCCTGGTCGACAGCTCGGCCCTGTTGTGGCGCCTGCACCTGCGGGGCCAGGACGTGTCGGACCGCTGGCAGCGGGTCGCCGACGCCTGGGAGGATCGCGCCACCACCGGCCTGCGGCCCTTCAACGACGTGCACGCCATGCTCGCCTTCGTCGCCACGCAGCGCTGGGCCAGCGCCCGCCGCCTGCTCGACACGCTGCGCGACTGCGCGCGGAAGGCGCCGGACCTGCGGCGGGCCGTGCATGACGCGGCGTTGCCGGTGTGCGAGGCCTTCATCGCCTTCGGCCGGCAGCGCTATGCGGCCGCCGCACGGCAGCTGCAGGCCCAGCAGCGTCTGGCGCGCGGTTGCGGCGGCAGCCGCGCGCAGTGCGACCTGCTGCACCTGACCTGGCTCGAAGCGGCCCTGCGCGGCCACCAGCCGGCACTGGCGCAGCGCCTGCTCGGCGAACGCGTCGCCAGCCGGCCGCAAAGCCCCTTCAACGCCCGCCTGCGCGAACGCGTGGCACAGGCGCTGTCGCGGCCGCTCTCGCGGGCCCGCTACACAACGGCGACACAACCGCGATCCGCGGATGCACGGCGGATACCGGCGCCGACCAGACTGCCTGCCATGCCTTGACCCGGCGGCGCCGAAGCGCACCGGGCCGGCATGGCCCCCGGGCCGACACGCGGCAGGGCACCGCCCCGCCATTTCCATCAGCAAAGGAGCATCACCATGTCGACATCCACCCCCACCGACCGCTACGCCAAGGTCATCGAGGTGTCCAAGCGCGTGCGCTGGGACATCGAGCGCGACGTCATTCGCGGCCGCCAGTTCGACTACGCCAGGACCTTCCTGCCGAAGGGCCTGACCCTGGCCGACGAACTGGCGTTCCTGAGCCCGGAGGACGAACGCCTGATGAGCCAGGTGCAAGGCCGCACCTATGCCTACATCTTCGGCCTGGCCGAACGGTTCATCTCGTCGAAGGTCATCGACCTGAGCCGCGAACACGTCTTCGGCGACCAGGTGGCGCTGGAAGCGCTGGTCCGCATGGCCGACGAGGAAATCAAGCACCAGGCGCTGTTCCGCTGCCTGGAAGAGATGATGGCGGCCGACATGCCGGCCGGCTACGTCATGACCGCGCAACCGAACGCGGTGGCGCAGGCCGTGCTGGGCAAGAGCAGTTGGGCCGTGCTGGCATTGACCCTCGACATCGAGCTGTTCACGCTGGCGCACTACCGCGCCAGCATCGAACCGGATGCCAACCTGTCGCCGCTGTGGAAGGACGTGCTCCTGTTCCACTGGCGCGAGGAGTCGCAGCACGCGATTCTCGACGAGCTCGAGTTCGTCGCCGAGAACGCGCGGCTCGGCGCCGCCGAGCGCGATGCCGCGGTCGACGACCTGATCGCGCTGGTCGGCGCGGTCGACGGCATCCTGCAGGCGCAGGCCATGGCCGACGCGCGCTATTTCTGCGCCATCGCCGGCACGCTCTTCAGCGACGCGCAGCAGGCGCAGATCCACGACACGATGCTGAAGGCTTACCGCTGGCAATACATCGTCTCGGGGGTGATGGCGCCGCGCTTCCAGCAGGTGCTGTTCCCGATGCTCGACGAGGCGCAGGGCGAACGCATCAAGAGCGCGCTGGCACCACTGGCCTACGCGATGCCGCGGCATCCGGAGATGCCGCTTCCGATGGCCGCCTGACCCCCCTGGCCCGCCACGCCCTGCGACCCCGGGCGTGGCGGGCGGGATGGCTCAGGCCTTGGGCAGGATGTTCTGGTTCTGGCTGAAGAGGTTGGTCGGGTCATAGCGCGCCTTCAGCGCTGCCAGCCGCGCATAGTTCGACCCGTAGGCGCCGGTCGCCACGCGCTGGGCCTCGTCCTCCGGCATGAAGTTCACGTACACCCCACCGGTGGCATGCGGCGTCAGCGCATCGAAGAGCCCGCGCGCCCAGTCGATGCACCGGCGGTCGTCGCCGGCATCGCGCCAGCGGGTGTGGACGTTGAGCACGAACTCGGCATCGCGGTGGGGGTAGGCCGTGTCGGCCACCGCCGTCCGGTTGACCTGGCCGCCCAGGTGCCCGATGAAGGCCTCGCATTCTTCGGTCGGCAGCTTGACGATGGCATCGCACAGGATGCGCTCGACATCGGCGTTCAGCATCTTGAAGTCGTGCGACTTCCAGTAGTTGCGCGCGCCCGGCTGCAGCAGCGGGTCGAAGGCGGTCTGCCAGCCGGCGAAGGGCATCGGTCCCACGTGCTCGCCGACGGGCGTGCCGAAGCTGCGCAAGGTCTGGGCCATGGCCTCGCCCTGGGCAGGCTCCCCGATCCAGCAGAAGGCGACCACGATCACTTCCTTGCCATGCACCTCCGCCGGCAGGAAGGGCAGCGGAGGCGCCTTGCGCATCACCATCCAGGCCGTCATGTCGTCGCTGGCCGCGGCGGTGAACTTGCGATAGCCGTCGAACACCTGCCTGGCCTGGGCGAACGGATAGACGATCAGCCCGGCCAGCACCTGCGGGCCGAGCGGATGCAGGCGGTACTCGAACGAGGTGACGACGCCGAAGTTGCCGCCGCCGCCGCGCACGGCCCAGAACAGATCGGGGTTCTGCGTCGCGCTGGCCTGCACCAGCTCGCCGGACGCGAGCACCATGTCGACGGACTGGAGGTTGTCGATGGTCAGCCCGCGCTTGCGGCTTTGCCAGCCGAAGCCGCCGCCGAGCGTGAGCCCGGCCATGCCGGTGGTCGAGTTGATGCCGGTCGGCGTGGACAGCCCGAAAGCCTGCGTCTCGCGGTCGAAGTCGGACAACAGCGCGCCGGGCTCCACCCGTGCCATGCGGGCGACCGGGTCGACCCGCACCGATTTCATCGCCGACAGGTCGAGCATCAGCCCGCCATCGCACGCGGCCTTGCCGGCGATGTTGTGGCCGGCGCCCTTGACCGCCAGCAACAGCTTGTTCTCGCGCGCGAAGTTCACCGCCTGCATGACGTCGGCGGCGCCCGCGGCGCGCACGATCGCCGCCGGCCGGCGGTCGATCATGGCGTTCCACAGCGAGCGAGCGGCGTCGTAGCCAGCGTCTTCAGGCAGCAACAGGCTGCCGCGCAGCGAGTCGCGCAGCGCTGCGATGGGCGCGTCGGCAATGCCGATCGTGCCGCCTTGGGGGGTTTGAAAGTCGACCATGAAAATGCTCTCCTCGTCGGTGCGGCCGGAACCAGCGTTCGCGCATCGCGCAGCGTCCGGCCGCACTGCCGAAGCGAACATCGCCGTCGTCCGGGCGGAATGCGCGGTGCCACGACGTGCAAACGCAGTCTGCGAGGCCGCGGTATTCGCCGCGTGTCGCGGCGCCGCGCCTTTGTATCGGGCCGGTATCCGCCGGCCCTGTCCTCATGCGCCCGAGCAGGGGCCGCGGCGCGCCTTGCCGAGGCACGCCTTCATCAGCGCATGCAGGGCCTGGTTGTCGATCGGCTTGTGCAGCACGCCGCAGACGCCATGGCGCCTGGCCGCCGCTTCGTCGATGCCGTCGGCGTTGCCGGTGTAGAGCAGCACCGGCAGGTGGGGCCGCAGGCCGGTGGCTCGCTGGGCGAGCTGCAGGCCGTCGAGCTGCGGCATGGTCTGGTCGGTGATCAGCAAGTCGAGCGGCTGGCTGCTGTCCTCCAGCCAGGACAGCGCGTCCAGCGGACTGCGCTGCAGCACCACCTCGAGGCCCCAGCCCGACAGCAGTTCGACCATGAAGTCGCCGACCATGACTTCGTCGTCGACCACCATCACCCGCGCGCAGAGCGCCTCACCGGTCGCCGGGACGTCCGGCGCGCCGGGCGCGTCCGCCGCCGCGCCGGTGGCGGGCGGCAGCAGCACGCGAAACACCGAGCCGGCGCCCGGCGCGGTCTCGACGAGCACGTGGCCGCCATGGTCGTGCACGATGCCGTGCACCATCGCCAGGCCCATGCCCGAGCCGCGGCCGACCTCCTTGCTCGAGGTGAAGGGCTCGAAGATGCGTTCGAGCAGGTCCGGCGCGATGCCCCCGCCGCTGTCGGCGACGCTGACCTCGACCCAGTGGCCGGCGTCGACGTGGGCACGGCACGATGCGCAGGTCCAGGCGCCGCCGCGGCGGCCGAGCCGCACCCGGATCCAGCCCGACCCGGTGATGGCGTCGCGCGCGTTGATGCACAGGTTGAAGAGCACCTGCTCGAGGTGCACCGCATCGGCCGCAACCAGCAGCGCGTCGCCGCCGGCGGCCGGCGGCGTGGCGAAGTCCAGCGACACCGAGGCCGGCAGCGTGGCGCGCAGCAGCTGCAGCGTCTGGTCGACCAGCGGGCCCAGGGCCAGGGTGCGGCGCTGGCCGCGCTGGCGCCGCGCGAAGGCCAGCATCTGGGCGATCAGCTCGCGGGCGCGCTGGGCCGCGAGCTGCGCCTGCCCCAGCTGGCGCTGGAGCCGGGCATCGCCCAGGGTCTCGGCGCGCTCCTGGCCCAGCACCAGGTAGCCGATGACGCTGGTCAGGATGTTGTTGAAGTCGTGCGCGATACCGCCGGTCAGCTGGCCGATGGCTTCCATCTTCTGGGCCTGGCGCAGCTGGGCCTCGAGCCGCTCTCGCTCCGCCTCGGCGGCCTTGCGCTGCGTGATGTCCCGCGCCGCATACAGCACGTGCGGCTCGCCCCGGTAGGTCAGCGGCATGCCGCTGACCTCCAGGTAGAAGGGGCTGCCGTCCTTGCGCACGCCCGGCACCTCGAAGCGCACCGGCCGGCCGGCCAGGATGTCGGCATGCTGGGCCCGGTGGCGCTGCTGCAACGCTGGGTCGGGCTGCGTCAGGACCCGGGTCGCGCTCAGCACCTCGTCGCGCGCATAGCCGCTCATCGCCAGGTAGGCCGGATTCACGTCGACCGCGCGGTAGCCGGCATCGCGCACCACCAGCCCGTCGGCGGAGGCGTTGAAGATCGCCCGGTACTGCTCCTCGCTGTTGCGCAGCGCGCGTTCGGCGCGCTTGCTCTGCGTCATGTCGCGCCCGATGTAGAGCACGTGCGGCTCGCCGCGATGCAGCACCGGCACGCCGCGCAGTTCGAGGTCGTAGCGCTCGCCGTCGCGCCGCAGCAGCTCGGTCTCGAGCCGGATCGGCTCACCGGCCAGCGCCTGATCGTGCAGGGCCCGGATCGTGGCCATGATCTCGGGCGGGTTGGCCAGCACCCGGTCGACGCCCAGGACCTCGGACAGCCGGAAGCCGCTCATGCGCTCGTAGGTGGCGTTGGCGTCGACGATGGCGAAGTTGGCGGCGCGCAGCACCAGCGCATCGGCCGAGGCGTTGAAGATGCCGCGGTACTGCGCCTCGCTGGCACGCAACGCCGCCAACGCCTCCTTGCGTTCGGTGATGTCGCGCGTGAAGGCCACGACGTGATGGCGCCCGTCGATCATGGCCGGCTTCAGCCGGACTTCGTCCCAGCGCAGCGCACCGTCGGGGCCGCGCCGATGCCACTCGAAGGGCGGGCAGCGCCCGAGCTTGGCCAGCTGCATGTGGGCCAGCCCCTGCTCGGCCGTATAGGGCGCCTCGCCCGAGCGCAGGTCGGCCAGCGACAGCCGGCACAGATCGTCGCGGCTGCAGCCGTAGGCCTCGCAGGCCTTCGGGTTGGCGTCGAGGATTTCGCCGCTCGACCAGTCGAGGATGAAGATCGCGTCCTCGGACGCTTCGAAGATGGCACGGTAGCTGGCCTCCGAGCGCTGCAGCGCCTCGCGGGCGCCCAGCTGCTCGATCTCTGCCGCGGCCCGTCCGGCGAAGATTCGCAGCATCGACTCGATGCGTTCGATGTTGGTCAGCGCATGGCGCGAGACGATGCCGATGGTGCCGAGCGGCCGCCCGTGGGCGTCGTTCAGGGGCAGGCCGGCATAGCCTTCGGCGCCGAGCAGCCGGTCGTCCTGGTCGAGCGCGAACAGCGTGTGCAGGTTCGACGGATAGACGCAGAACTGCTGGCCGAGCACGTGCTCGCACGGGGTGCCCTGGATCGGGTAGCGGTAGCCTTCGCGCACCTCGCCGTCGCTCACCATCGCCAGCATGTGCAAGGTGGCGTCGTCGTCGGACTGGTGGCGGGAGATGAACGCCATCTCGACGTCCAGGATCGTCGCCAGGTAGCGCGCCAGCTCCGCAAAGACCGATCGGCCGCTGGCCGCCGAGACGGCCAGCGCCGCCGCGCGCAGGGCTTCGTCGGCGCTGCTGCGCTCGATCTCGGCGATCAGGCGGCTGGCGAAGATCTTCAGCAGGGCCTCGGCCAGCACCGCGTCCTCGATCGGCCGGGGGTCCATCGCCACCAGCAGTCCGAGCGGACGGCCGTCGCTGTCGTTCAGCGGAAAGGCGGCATACGAATCCATGCCCTTGGCCGCGAACATCGTGCCCGGCGGGAATTCGCGGGCGACGCCGGAGGCGACGAAGCGAAAGGCCCGGCCGACCACCTGGGCGCACGGCGAGCCCTGCAGCGGATAGTCGAAGTTGCGCAGGATCTTGCCGTCGAGCACGGCGGCCAGCGTGCGCAAGGTGCTCCGCGTGCCGTCGGTGAAGACCGCCACGAAGACGGTCGCCACGCCCAGGATCTGCGCCAGTTCCTGGACCAGCGCCGCCATGGTGCCCGGGCCATGGGCGCCGGCCACGGCCCGCGCGGCGCGATACATCGCCTCGGCCGCGTCGGTCCACGCGGGGGTGTCGGTGGCGCGAAGTCGGCGGTCCGGGGCCATGCCCGCAGTCTAGGCCGCCGCGGGCAGGCGCGCTGCGTCATTGCCTTGGCGATACCGCGCGGTTACATGGCGGATACGCGATCACCCGGCGGGAAGCCGAAATGAAAAAGGCCCGCCCACATTGCTGTGGGCGGGCCCTTGTGCAGGGACAGGCTGTTACTGCAGCTTGATCTCGACGTCGACGCCGGCCGGCAGGTCGAGCTTCATCAGCGCGTCCACGGTCTTGTCGGTCGGATCGACGATGTCCATCAGGCGCTGGTGCGTGCGGATCTCGAACTGGTCGCGGCTGGTCTTGTTGACGTGCGGCGAACGCAGGATGTCGAAACGCTTCATGCGGGTCGGCAGGGGCACGGGACCCTTGACGATCGCGCCGGTGCGCTTGGCGGTGTCGACGATCTCGGCTGCCGACTGGTCGATCAGCTTGTAGTCGAACGCCTTCAGGCGGATGCGGATTTTTTGCTTGGTAGCCATGGTGATTCCTTCGCTGCTTCGAATCAGATGTCGAGGATCTTCGCCACGACGCCCGAGCCCACGGTGCGGCCGCCTTCACGGATGGCGAAGCGCAGGCCTTCTTCCATCGCGATCGGGTTGATCAGCTTGACCGTGATCGACACGTTGTCGCCCGGCATGACCATTTCCTTGTCCTTCGGCAGCTCGATCGCGCCGGTGACGTCGGTCGTGCGGAAGTAGAACTGCGGACGGTAGTTGTTGAAGAACGGCGTGTGACGGCCGCCTTCGTCCTTCGACAGAACGTACACCTCGGCGGTGAAATGCGTGTGCGGCTTGATCGAGCCCGGCTTGCACAGGACTTGGCCACGCTCGACTTCTTCGCGCTTCGTGCCGCGCAGCAGCACGCCCACGTTGTCGCCCGCTTGACCCTGGTCCAGCAGCTTGCGGAACATTTCCACGCCGGTGCAAGTGGTCTTGACCGTCGGGCGGATGCCCACGATTTCGATTTCTTCACCGACCTTGATCACGCCGCGTTCGACCGCGCCCGTCACCACCGTGCCGCGACCCGAGATCGAGAACACGTCTTCGACCGGCATCAGGAAGGTACCGTCCACGGCGCGCTCGGGCGTCGGGATGTAGGTGTCCAGCGCTTCGGCCAGCTTCATGATGGCGCCTTCGCCCAGCTCGCCCTTGTCGCCTTCCAGCGCCAGCTTGGCCGAGCCATGGATGATCGGGGTGTCGTCGCCAGGGAACTCGTACTTGTCAAGGAGTTCGCGAACTTCCATCTCGACCAGCTCCAGCAGTTCCTTGTCGTCGACCATGTCGCACTTGTTCAGGAACACGATGATGTAGCCCACGCCCACCTGGCGCGCCAGCAGGATGTGCTCGCGGGTCTGGGGCATCGGGCCGTCGGCAGCCGAGCACACCAGGATCGCGCCGTCCATCTGGGCGGCGCCGGTGATCATGTTCTTCACATAGTCGGCGTGGCCCGGGCAGTCGACGTGCGCGTAGTGGCGGTTGGCCGTTTCGTATTCGACGTGCGCGGTGTTGATCGTGATGCCGCGTGCCTTTTCTTCAGGAGCCGCGTCGATCTGGTCGTAGGCCTTCGCTTCGCCGCCGAACTTGGCCGACAGCACGGTGGCGATCGCCGCCGTCAGCGTCGTCTTGCCATGGTCCACGTGACCGATCGTGCCCACGTTGACGTGCGGCTTCGTGCGGGTGAATTTTCCTTTTGCCATTTTCTATCCTTGAAAGAGCAGTGCCCGTGTGGGGTTTAACGTCTGCACCCTGTTGCTGGTTCTTCCGCCACGGGCAGCGGAAGGCACAAGGTCGCAGACGGCGGGGCGAGCCCCTGATGAATTACTTCGAGCGCGACGCCACGATGGCTTCGGCCACGTTGCGCGGTGCTTCGGAGTAGTGCTTGAATTCCATCGTGTACGTGGCGCGGCCTTGCGTGGCCGAGCGCAGCGTGGTCGAGTAGCCGAACATTTCCGACAGCGGGACTTCAGCCTTGATGAGCTTGCCGCCGCCGATCATGTCGTCCATGCCCTGCACCATGCCGCGACGCGACGAGAGGTCGCCCATCACGTTGCCGGCGTAGTCTTCTGGCGTTTCGACTTCCACGGCCATCATCGGCTCGAGGATGACCGGCGAAGCCTTGCGGGCGCCTTCCTTGAAACCGAAGATCGCGGCCATCTTGAAGGCCATTTCGTTCGAGTCCACGTCGTGGTACGAACCGAAATGCAGGGTGACCTTGACGTCGACGACCGGGTAGCCGGCCAGCACGCCTTGGGTCAGCGCTTCGATCACGCCCTTCTCGACCGCCGGGATGTACTCGCGCGGCACCACGCCGCCCTTGATCGCGTCGACGAACTCGAAGCCCTTGCCGGCTTCGTTCGGCTCGAGCTTGAGCACCACGTGGCCGTACTGACCCTTGCCGCCCGACTGGCGAACGAACTTGCCTTCGGCATCTTCGACCGTCTTGCGGATGGTTTCGCGGTAGGCCACCTGCGGCTTGCCGACGTTGGCTTCGACGCCGAACTCGCGCTTCATGCGGTCGACGATGATTTCGAGGTGAAGCTCGCCCATGCCGGAGATGATGGTCTGGCCGGATTCTTCGTCCGAACGAACGCGGAACGACGGATCTTCGGAGGCCAGGCGCTGCAGCGCGATGCCCATCTTTTCCTGGTCGGCCTTGGTCTTCGGCTCGACGGCCTGCGAGATCACGGGCTCGGGGAATTCCATGCGCTCGAGCGTGATGATGGCGTCGGGGTCGCACAGCGTTTCGCCGGTCGTGACGTCCTTCAGGCCCACGCACGCGGCGATGTCGCCGGCGCGGATTTCATCGATTTCAAGGCGTTCGTTGGCGTGCATCTGCACGATACGGCCGATGCGTTCCTTCTTGCCCTTGACCGGGTTGTAGACGGTGTCGCCCTTGCTCAGAACGCCCGAATAGACGCGCACGAAGGTCAGCTGGCCGACATAGGGGTCGGTCATGAGCTTGAATGCCAGCGCCGAGAACTTTTCCTCGTCGGTCGGCTTGCGGCTGGTTTCCTTTTCGTCGTCGTCGGTGCCTTCGACCGGCGGGATGTCCATCGGCGAGGGCATCAGCTCGATCACGGCGTCGAGCATGCGCTGCACGCCCTTGTTCTTGAACGCGCTGCCGCACATCATCGGCTGGATCTCGCCGGCGATCGTGCGGGTGCGCAGGCCGAGCGTGATCTCGGCTTCGGAGAGGTCGCCCTCTTCGAGGTACTTGTTCATGAGCTCTTCCGACGCTTCGGCGGCGCTCTCGACCATCTTCTCGCGCCATTCCTTGGCGGACTCGAGCAGTTCGGCCGGGATTTCGCGGTAGTCGAACTTCATGCCTTGCGAGGCTTCATCCCAGTAGATGGCCTTCATCTTGCGGAGGTCGACCACGCCCTGGAACTTGTCTTCGGCACCGATCGGGATCACGATCGGCACGGGGTTGGCCTTCAGGCGGTCGACCATCATCTGGCGCACGCGGAAGAAGTTGGCGCCGACGCGGTCCATCTTGTTGACGAACGCGAGACGGGGCACCTGGTACTTGTTGGCCTGGCGCCAGACGGTTTCGGACTGGGGCTGCACGCCGCCGACCGAGTCGTACACCATCACGGCGCCGTCGAGCACGCGCATCGAGCGCTCGACTTCAATCGTGAAGTCCACGTGGCCCGGGGTGTCGATGATGTTGATGCGGTGCTCGGGCATCGAGTGGTCCATGCCCTTCCAGAAGCAGGTCACGGCCGCCGAGGTGATCGTGATGCCGCGCTCTTGTTCCTGCTCCATCCAGTCGGTGGTCGCGGCGCCGTCATGCACCTCGCCCAGCTTGTGGGTCACGCCGGTGTAGAACAGGATGCGTTCGGTGGTGGTCGTTTTGCCGGCGTCGATGTGCGCCGAGATACCGATGTTGCGGTAGCGCTCGATGGGGGTCTTGCGTGCCATGAAATTTACTCCGTTAACGGATGAAAGCCCGCCCACCGCTCTCGGTGGGTCGGGCTTCCAGCCTGTCTGATTTGGGGGGACGAGCTCTTAGAAGCGGAAGTGGCTGAAGGCCTTGTTGGCTTCGGCCATGCGATGCACTTCATCGCGCTTCTTCATGGCGCCGCCACGGCCTTCCGTGGCTTCCATGAGTTCGTTGGCCAGACGCAGGGCCATCGACTTTTCGCCGCGCTTGCGGGCGGCTTCCTTGATCCAGCGCATCGACAGCGCCAGACGACGGACCGGGCGCACTTCGACCGGAACCTGGTAGTTCGCACCGCCGACGCGGCGCGACTTCACTTCGACCATCGGCTTCACGTTGTTGATGGCGATGGTGAAAGCTTCCAGCGGGTCCTTGCCCGGGTTCTTCTTCTCGATCTGGTCGAGCGCACCGTAGATGATGCGCTCGGCGATCGCCTTCTTGCCGCCTTCCATGATCACGTTCATGAACTTCGACAGCTCGACATTGCCGTACTTGGGATCCGGCAGGATTTCACGTTTGGGGACTTCGCGACGACGTGGCATGTTACTAACCTCTTTGCTTCAGTTGGCGCCTTTGCAGGCACCGCGAGAGCCAACAAGAACTCTCACTTACTCGACCCAATATCGGGTCACTTCGTTCGATGCGCCGGCCAGGGCACTCGAACACCGCTGAATGAAATACAGAAGGGCTTAAGCCTTCTTGGGGCACAGAAGGCTTAAGCCTTCTTGGGGCGCTTCGCGCCGTACTTGGAACGCGACTGCTTGCGGTCTTTCACGCCTTGCAAGTCGAGCGAACCGCGCACGATGTGGTAGCGAACACCGGGCAAGTCCTTGACACGACCGCCGCGAACCAGCACGACGCTGTGTTCCTGCAGGTTGTGGCCTTCGCCGCCGATGTAGGAAATGACTTCGAAGCCGTTGGTCAGGCGCACCTTGGCGACCTTGCGCAGCGCCGAATTCGGCTTTTTCGGGGTCGTGGTGTAGACCCGGGTGCAGACACCGCGACGTTGCGGCGAGTTCTGCATGGCAGGGCTCTTCGAATTGATCTTTTCGACCGTCCGACCCTGACGCACCAGTTGATTGATGGTTGGCATGAATGAATAAGTCCCAAAACTGCCCCGAAGGCCCTAGGCGTGAACCGGCCGGACGGGGAAACGACCAAGAACTGGTCGAAAACGTGAATCCCTTCGGAATTTCCGAAAAGCCCACGAGTATACAACACCCGTTGCCAGGTTGGGCTAACTTTGTGTAGCCGAGCCCGGCACTACTTGATCCAGAGCCGGACGGCGTCCCAGGCCCGCCCCAGGACGCCGGCTTGCTGGACCGCATCCAGTGCCACCAGCGGCACTTCGGCCACCGGCTCGTCGCCGAGCGTGACCTTCAGGGAGCCGACCGGCTGGAACTTGGTGAAGGGCGCGACCAGCGGATCGGGGCGCACCACCTGGGTCTTGATCTTGGCTGCCGCGCCGGCCGGCACGGCGACCACGATCGCGTCGGGACGGCCCAGCTTGACAGTGTTCTGATTGCCCTTCCAGACGGCGGGCGTCGCCACGGCCTGGTTGGCCTCGAACAGGCGGACCGCGTCGAAGGCGGTGTAGCCCCAGTTCAGCAGCTTCTGCGACTCGTTGGCGCGCGCGTTCTCGCTGGCCGTGCCCAGCACGATCGACAGCAGGCGGCGGCCGCCCGTCAGGTTCGGGAAGTCACGCTTGGCGGTCGCGACCATGCCGTAGCCGGCCGCCGGCGTATGGCCGGTCTTGAGGCCATCGACCGTCGGGTCGCGGAACAGCAGCAGGTTGCGATTGGTCTCGTTGGTCGAGGGCGTGCCCGGCAAGCGGTACTTCTTGATCGCGTAGTAGTGCAGGTACTCGGGGAAGTCGCGCATCAGGCGGGTCGCCAGGATGCCCAGGTCGCGCGCGGTGGTGGTGTGGCCCGGCTCGGTCAGGCCTTCGGGGTTCTTGTAGGTCGTGTTCTTCATGCCGAGGGCCTTGGCCTGCTCGTTCATGAGTTCGACGAAGTGCTCGACCGTGCCGCCCACGCCTTCGGCCAGCGCCACCGTGGCGTCGTTGCCCGACTGCACGATCACGCCCTTGAGCAGGTCCTCGACCGGGACCTGCATCTTCGGGTCGATGAACATCCGTGCGCCGGGCATCTTCCAGGCCCGCGCACTGACCGGCAGGGTCTGCGTCAGGGTGATCTTTTGGGCCCGCAGCGCGTCGAATACCAGGTAGGCCGTCATCAGCTTGGTCAGCGAGGCCGGCTCGACGGCGGCGTCGATGTCCTTCTGGGCCAGCGTCTGGTTGGCCGTGACATCCAGCAACAGGAAGCTGCGGGCCGCCACCTCGGGCGGCGTCGGCACCTGGGCCCCGGCGGCAAGACACGAAAATGCGGCAGCAGCCACTGCGAAGGCGCGCAGCGCTTCAACGAAACGATTCATGGGGAAGAAGACTAGCCCGCGCGCAGGTGGCGGACGACCAGATTCTTGAGCAGCGGCAATTGTCCGTGAAAGAAATGGCCGCCCCCGGGAACGACTGTGACAGGAAGTGACTGCGGCCGCGCCCAGTCCATGACGGCGGCCAGCGGCACCGTGTCGTCCTGCTCGCCGTGCACCACGAGCGCGCGCTCGTGGGCCGCGGGCGGCAAGCTCGCCACCGAGAAGCGGGAGGCCGCCGTTCCGACCAGCACCACCTGGCGGATGTCGCGCGCCGCCCAGAGCTTGTCGACGGCGCAGCTGGCGACGAAGGCGCCGAACGAAAAGCCGGCGATCGCCAGCGGCCCCTCGGGTGCCAGCTGCGCGACCACCTCACGCATGTCGTCGCATTCGCCGCGGCCTTCGTCGTGCACGCCGTCGCTGGCGCCGACGCCGCGGAAATTGAAGCGGACCGCGGTCCAGCCGCAGCCGACGAAGGCGCGCGCCAGGGTCTGCACGACCTTGTTGTCCATGGTGCCGCCGAACAGCGGATGCGGATGGGCGATCACTGCGACGCCCAGCGCCGGCGCAGCGTCGGCCGCACGGTCGCGCAGCACCTCGATGGCGCCGGCGGCGCCCTGGATCCGGAGCTTCTCGGTCTGCGAATTCATGGCCGGCCGCCCCTCAGCGCCCAACGTCGGGCGCGAGCAGCAGCCGCTCGACCACTTCGCCGTTCTTCAGGTGCGACTCGACGATCTCGTCGATGTCGTCGGCATCGACGAAGGTGTACCAGACCGCCTCGGGATAGACCACCGCGACCGGGCCGCCCGCGCAGCGGTCCAGGCAGCCGGACTTGTTGACGCGGACCTTGCCCGGCCCGGCCAGGCCGGCCTCCCTGACGCGCGATTTGCAGCGGTCGAAGCCGGCCTGCGCCTCGTGCTTGGAGCAGGAGTCCTCGTCGCCCTTGCGTTCGTTCAGGCAGAAGAAGATGTGGCGGCCGTAATAACCCGTCGGCGGGGGCGTGCTGGAACTCGACATCGTCCGATTCTATGGAGCCGGCGCCCCCGGCGCGCGACGCGAGAGAACGGCCAGCACGTAAGCGAGGGTTGCAAACGGCCAGAGCCATCCCACCCACTGCGCCAGCCCGTGGAAGCGGATGAACCGCCCCTGCTCCCAGGTCGCCAGCGTCTGGGCGAAATAGGCGCTCTCGGGCGCCTGATTCAGCAGGCTCAGGTGCACCACCAGCGCGATCAGCAGCAGGGCCGCGCAAAGCCGCCGCGGCGCGCCGAGCAGCAGCACGCCGACGATCAGCGCCGCCGCGATCCCGACCTGGACCGGCAGGCTCAGCCAGGCCCAGGCGTGCGGGGGGCCGTAGCTGAGGGCCGCCGACAGCGCCGAGGCCGCCACCCCGGCCAGCAGGATCGAGGGCAGCAGGATCGCCCGCCGGGCGACCGAGCGCGTGATCAGGAAGCCGAGCAGACAGGGCACCAGCGCGCCCAGCATGACGCACAGCAGTTCGACCCCCGGCACCAGCGGCTCGAGTTCGAACTGGCGCACCGGCATCCAGTCGATGAAGGGCGTGTCGACCAGCCAGTCGGCGATGGCGGCTTCGAGCCGCTCGAACACCTGGCCCAGGCCGAAGCTGACCGCGGCCGGAAAGAGCAGCGCGACCGGCCACAGGGCCAGCAGCACCAGGCCGCCGCGCGAATCCTCGAAGAACCAGTTGGATCGGGTCCGCTGCCAGTGCGCCACGGCGCCGAGGCGCTCGAGCGCCGCCGCCGTCACCGCGCCGGCCAGGGCGCCGGCGATGTTGAGCCCGAGGTCGACGTTGGACGGAATGCGCGCCGGCAGGTAGCTCTGCAGCGTCTCCATGGCGAACGAGATCGCCGCCCCGACCGCGGTGGCCCGCAGCACCGCGCCGACGGCGCCGGTGCCCGGCCGGTTGCGGATCACCGCGATCGCGGCCAGGAAGCCCAGCGGCATGTAGCCGACGACATTGATGCCTAAGTCGAAGGCGGTCCAGTACTTGGGCCAGGGCGCCGCCAGGTAGGCCCAGGGCGCGATGCCCTGGTCGCGCCAGTCGGCGAACGGGTAGAGGCTGGCGTAGACGATCAGCGCCGCATAGGCCAGCGCCAGGGGCAAGGCGACGGACTTGTGCTGCGTGGCCACCGCACTCAGAACGGCTTGACGACCACCAGGATCACGATCGCCAGCAGCAGCAGCACCGGCAGTTCGTTGAACCAGCGGTAGAAGCGGTGGCTGCGGCGATCGGTGCCGGCGACGAAGCGGCGCAGCAGCACGCCGCAGCCATGGTGGTAGCCGAGTACCACGACCACCAGGGCCAGCTTGGCATGCATCCATCCGTTGCCCGGTCCGCGCCCGATGCCGTAGCCAAGCCAGAGCCAGAGGCCGAACCCGAGCGCCGGCAGCGCCAGGAAGGTGGTGAAGCGAAACAGCTTGCGTGCCATCAGCAGCAGGCGGCTGCGCTCGGCGACCGATTCGGGCGCCACCAGCGCCAGGTTGACGAAGATGCGCGGCAGGTAGAACAGCCCGGCGAACCAGCTGGCGATGAAGACGATGTGCAGCGATTTGACCCAGAGCATGGCGGCAGTTTAGTGGCCGCGCGGTCGCGGCCGTCCGCTGGCGGACGCGCAAAAAAAAGCCCGACGTCAGAACGTCGGGCTTGGGAAGCCCTTTTGCTGTCACACATCAAGGCACCCGCTCAGGGAGGAAAAGCGGGGGGCAGCAAGCCGCCCAAGACAGAATTTAACAAAGGCAAAACAACCTATCAAGCAAGGATTGCCATTTTTTTGAACTTATGGCTGAAATCCTTAGTACAAACAGACTCGTTCTTGACTGGTTATAAACAGAAACGGACAGCAGCCCCCTCCAATGCGCCCTATTCCGGAAACGGCACGCGCTTGGGGCACAATTTTCGCCATGACCCTCCTTGCCCCTTTCCCCGCGGGTCGCCCCCGCCGACTCCGCCGGGACGCCTTCACGCGCAACCTGGTGCGTGAGCATTCGCTCTCTTCCCATGACCTGATCTATCCGGTCTTCGTCCAGGAGGGTGAGAAGCGGCGCGACGCGGTCGCCTCGATGCCGGGCGTCGAGCGCCTGAGCCTCGACCTGCTGCTGCCGGTCGCCGAGCAGTGCGTGGCACTCGGGATTCCGGTCATGGCCCTGTTCCCGGTGATCGATTCCGGGCTCAAGACACCGGCCGGCGACGAAGCCTTCAATCCCGATGGCCTGATCCCGCGCGTCGTCGCCGCGCTCAAGTCGCGCTTTCCGGAACTGGGCGTGATGACCGACGTGGCGCTGGACCCCTACACCAGCCACGGCCAGGACGGGCTGCTCGACGACAGCGGCTACATCCTCAACGACCCGACCGTCGAAGTGCTGGTCAAGCAGGCGCTCGCGCAATCGCGCGCCGGCGTCGACATCGTGGCGCCGAGCGACATGATGGACGGCCGGATCGGCGCCATCCGCACCGCGCTCGAGGCGCGCGGCGACGTCCACACGCGGATCATGGCCTACAGCGCCAAGTTCGCGAGCGCCTTCTACGGCCCGTTCCGCGACGCCGTCGGCTCGGCCGCCAACCTCGGCAAGAGCAACAAGAAGGTCTACCAGATGGACCCCGGCAACAGCGACGAAGCGCTGCGCGAGGTCGCGATCGACATCGCCGAGGGCGCCGACATGGTGATGGTGAAGCCCGGCATGCCCTACCTGGACATCGTGCGCCGGGTGAAGGACGAGTTCCGCGTGCCGACCTTCGCCTACCAGGTCAGCGGCGAGTACGCGATGCTGAAGGCGGCGGCGCAGAATGGCTGGCTGGACCATGACGCGGTGATGCTCGAAAGCCTGCTGGCCTTCAAGCGCGCCGGCGCCGACGGCGTCCTCACCTATTTCGCGCTGGACGCTGCCAGGCTGCTCAAAAAGTCCTGAGACCGGCCGCTTTCATGCGCATCTTCAAGATCGACGGCACCCAGGTCACCGAGCACGACGCCCTGGCCCCGATGGCCGCGCCCGGCGCCTGCGAGCGGGGCTACCTGTGGCTGTCGCTGACGCGCGAGGAGTTCCAGGCCTCGCTGCCGCAGGTGCAGGAGGTGCTGCAGTCGCTGTGCGGCACCCTGCTGCTCGACCTGCACGTGAGCGACCTGGTGAACGACCAGCTGCCCTCGCGCTTCGACTACACCTCGCAGTACGACCTGATGGTGTTCCGCCGGCTGGCGGCCGCCAATGGCAAGGAGCCGGCGCCGAAGGCCGACGCCTCCCCGCGGGGCGGTCCGCCCGTGCTGCGCCGGGTCGACACGCGGCCGGTGGGCTTCGCGGTGTTCGACCGGGTGCTGCTGTCGGTGCACCCCGAGGACGGCTCCGTGCGCGACACCTTCGCCGCCAAGCTGCTGGCGGCAGCGGCACCGGACGGCCGCGGCGCGGTCCCGGCGCTCGATGTCCGCGCCGTCTCGGCGCGCCTCCCTTCGGGGCCGGCCGACCTGATGCTGCGGGTGATCAACCAGATCGTCGACGCCTACCTCGACCTGCGGCGCGAACTGACCCGCCAGCTCGACCACTGGCAGGCCGAACTGATCGACCCGCACAGCCGCTTCACCAACTGGAGCGCGCTGATGGATTCACGCCAGTCGCTCTACCACCTGGACGAGATCTGCGAGGACCAGCGGGCGGCCATACAGGACTGGATCGACTCGCTCGAGACCCTGCCGGCGCCCGCCGGCGCCGGCGAGCAGCGCGAACGCGAGCTGATCATGGTGCGCAGCCGCGACGTGCTCGAACACATCGAGCGGGTGGTGCACCACGTGCGGCGCCTGGAGCAGAACGCCGAGACCGCGGTCCAGATGCATTTCAGCGTCCAGGGCCATCGCGCCAACGACATCATGCGGGTGCTGACCGTGCTGACCGCCGTCTTCCTGCCGCTCAACCTGATCGCCGGTATCTTCGGCATGAACTTCGAGTTCATCCCCCTGGTGCACAAGGCCGACGGCTTCTGGATCGCGATGGGTTCGATGGGCGCGATCGCGATCGCGCTGGTCCTGATCTTCTGGCGCAAGCGCTACCTGGCAAGAACCCGATAAGAGAACCACCGCAAAACGGAAAAAGCCCGGCGAAGCCCGGGCTTTGTTCGTGAAACACCGCGGAACCGGCTTCGCCGGGCCGCAGGTGTTGCCCCCGGCGAGGGGGCTGAGGAGCCGCGGCTCCAAGCCTGCCTGCGCAGGCTTGGACGGCTCCGAAGGGCCGCTGCGTCTGGCAGCGACTCGAGGCGGCTACACGCAGTGAGCCAACCTGGGGGAGTACTTACTTCCCCGCTTGAACGCGCGGCTCGGCCGTCTTGTTCATGGTCGAGATCACGCGGCTGTTGACGCGCGAGCCGGCGCTCACGTTCTGGTCGGGTGCGTTGGCGGTGGCAACGGCCTGGGCGCGCACGGCTTCCGTGTTGGCGACCGAGTTGAACGGTTCGGCGCCGCGCGAGCCGCGCACCACGTTCTGGTTCGGAGCGGCCGCGGTGCGGGCGGCTTCGGCGCTGACTTCGTCGCGGCTCTTGGCCGAAGCGCCGGCGTGCACGCCTTGGTAGGCTTCGGCGTGTGCGCCTGCGGCGGCGAGGAAGGACAGGGCGGCAGCGGCGAGGATGCGGGAGGTCTTCATTTCAAGTTCCTTGGGTTTCGTCGGATTTGTTTTCAAACCAGGCTCGCTGTCGCTGGCCTGTGCGGGCTAGTGTCCAGGCGAATCCCTAGGGGAAAACACCAGAAAAAGAGACACCGAGTTTCCTTATTCGAAACAATGAAGATTCCCCAGGCACCCAAGGAAAAAGCCGGCCCGCACTTTCGCGCGGCCGGCCCTTGGCAAGACAAGAATCGGATCAGAGGCCGGCTTGCTGCGTCACCGGGCGGGTGATGTTGTATTGCGACGGCACCACGCTGTTCACGAATGCCTTGCGGTCCAGGTTCTGGTTCGGCTCGTGCGCGGTGGCGACGGCTTGCGACTGGATCACGGCGCGGTCGGCCGATGCGGTGAGCGCCGGGGCGACGCGCGAAGACACGCCGTCGGCGTACGGGTTTTCGCTGCGAGCAGCGACCACGGCCTGGGCATTCACCTCGGCACGGCTGTTGGCCGACACCGGGGCTTGCACGCCCTGGTAGGTTTCGGCCTGGGCACCGGCGGCGGCCAGGATCGACAGGGCGGCGGCGGCGATGATCTTCGAGGTCTTCATTTCGATGTCTTTCATGGAGTGAGGAGAGCCTTGGCTCAGTGGGATAGAGTTTGCCTCGGATTTATAGGTAGAAACCCTATGAAATTGAATCAAGGTGTTCATCAAATCGAAACAATGGAGTGCCATGGACGGTCTCGAACTGCTCAAAACCTTTCGTGAGGTCGCCTTGCGCGGCAGCTTCTCGCGCGCTGCCACGTCGCTCGGGATGTCCAAGGCCAACGCCAGCAAGTACGTGGCGCAGCTGGAAACCCGCTTCGGTGTCCGGCTGCTGAATCGCTCGACGCGCTCGGTCAGCCTGACCGATGCCGGCCACCTGCTGCTCGAGCGCAGCAAGCCCCTGCTCGAAATGATCGAGCGCACCGAGTCCGAGCTGCAGGGCCACGCCGGCCACCCGCGCGGCCGGCTGCGGGTGACAGCGCCGCATGGGCTGGGCAGCAGCAGCTTTTCGGGACTGATCGGCGAGTTCATGGTCACCTACCCCGACGTGCACGTGAGCCTGCACCTGAGCAACCGGGTGATCGACCTGGTGGAGGAAGGCGTCGACATCGCCTTGCGGCTGGGCCGCATCCGCGACGAGAACGTGATCGTCCGCCGGCTGCGCCTGATGGACCTGGCGCTGTGTGCCACACCGGGCTACTGGGCCCGCCGCGGCATGCCGAAGAAGCCCGACGACATGCGCCGGCACGATGTCCTGACCTACTCGCTGGCCGCCGGCGGGCCGCAGCTGCCGTTCGAGGTCGACGGCCAGCCCTACAGCGTGCCGGTGACCAGCCGGATGGACGCCAACGACGCCGCGCCGCTGATCGGCGTCGCGCTGGCCGGGCTCGGCGCGATCTGCGTGCCGGTCATGATGGCGCAGTCGCACATCGAGCGTGGCGCGCTGGTGCCGGTGCTGAAGGATTTCATGCCGCGCGATCTCTGGCTGTACGCGGCCTATTCGCAGCGCCGCCACAACAGCGCCGCGCTGCGGGCGCTGCTGGATTTCCTCGAGGCCCGGGTGCGCGACCCCGAGCCGGTCACTTGATTCCGAACAGCCCCGCCGCGTTGCCCCAGGCGATGCGCTGCGCGACCTCGGACGGCAGGTCGCCGAGCCAGGTGCGGTAGCCGCGCATGATCTCGTCGTAGGCGCTCCAGCGCTGGTTGACCCAGGTGTCGGAACCGACCAGGAAGCGCTCCGGGTACTTCAGGATCAGCGCCCGCCATTCGGGGCACAGCGTGCCGCCGTCGCAGGTGAGGCCCGGCCGGTACGACAGCTCGCCCATCAGCAGCGGATAGCGCTCGAGCAGCGCCTGGACGCGCGCGACCGGCGGCCCGCCGATGCCGGTGTGGGCCCAGATCAGGCGCAGCGACCGGCCCCGGGACGGCGCGTTGGCCATCAGCAGGTCGATCGCCACGTCGTCCACGTGCGCCAGCACCGCCAACTGCCGCTGCTCGGCCAGCGCGATCAGCTTGCGGGCCACCGGCCCGTTGGCGTTGGCACTGTCGTAGAGATGGAATTCGCCCAGTCCACGGTAGGGTCCGCTCGCCGTGCCGCGGGCCAGTTCGGCCTGCACCATCTCGTAGATGCTGTCGTCGCGAAACCAGTTGTCGTAGTCGTCGCGGTGGCGGTAGAGCCGCACGAAGGGCACCACCGTCACGTCGGCGGCGCGCGTCTCGCGGGCGGCCGCGAGCGTCTGGGTGCCGGCGTTGGGGCGCGAGTTGGCGACGATCGCCCGAACGCCGTTGCGCTGCATCCGGGCCAGCGCTTCGGCCGGCGGATAAGGCCCGGCGTGGCCGTCCCAGGCTTCCTGGTTGTAGTGCAGGTGGGTGTCGAACAGTGGGCCGGCGTAGTCGGCCGCCCCTGCGCAAGGTGCCAGCAGCGCCGCCGCCAGGGCGAGCGTTGCGAAGCGAAGGCGCCCGCCAGCCACGGCCCGCGCGCCGCTCAGCCGAGGTGCTTGGCGAAGAAGGCCAGCGTGCGCTCCCTGGCGAGCTTGGCGGCCCCCGCATCGTAGGAACCGCGCTGGTCGCAGTTGAAGCCGTGGCCGCATTCGTAGACATGCACCTCGACCTCCGGATGCGCCTTCTTGAAGGCGTCGACGGTGTCGAGCGGAATCCAGTGGTCGTTGTTGCCGAAGTGGGCCAGCACCGGCACCTTGGGCTTGCGCGCCGTTTCCTCCGGGCTGGTCATGCCGCCGCCGTAGTAGGGCGCGGCCGCCGACAGGCCCGACACCTCGGCCGCCGCGCGCCAGGTCAGCAGCCCGCCCCAGCAGTAGCCGACGATGCCGACCTTGCCGGCCTTCGACGCATAGTCGACCGCCGCCTGCAGGTCCTGCAGCACGCCCGGTGCCGGCAGCGCCTCGACCGCGGTCTTGAGGCCGAAGCCGTTCTTCATGTCGTCCTCGGTGTAGCCCAGCTCGACGCCCTGCTGCACGCGGTGGAAGGTGGCCGGCGCGACCGCCAGGTAGCCTTCGGCCGCGTAGCCGTCGGCGACCGAGCGGATGTGCGAATTGACGCCGAAGATCTCCTGGACGACCACCACCGCGCCCTTGGGCTTGCCCGCCGGCTCGGCGACGTAGGCGGGAAAGGTGAAGCCGTCTTTGGCGGTGAGATCGATGAATTGACCCATGGTCATGCTCCTTGAGAGGTTGGTTGTTGTTTCAATGCGCGTTCGACGAAATCGAGCCGGTCCTGGCCCCAGAAGATCTCGCCGTCGATGACGTAGCTGGGGGCGCCGAAGACCTTGCAGTCGATGGCCTCCTGGGTGTATTCCTCGTAGCGCTCCTGCACCGCCTGGCTCTGCGCCTGGTCGACCCGGCGGGCGTCGAGCCCGCATTCTGCCGCCAGCGCCTCCAGCACTTTCGGGTCGGCGATGTTGCGCTCCTGGACCCAGACCGCGGCGAACACCGCGCCGCACAGCGACATGGCCCGCTCGGTGCCGTCGTGCACGTCGGTGGCGATGATGAGGCGGGCGGCGTCGTCGCTGGCCACCGGGAAGAACTTGGGCTTGGGGTTGAGCTCGATGTCGAGGTGCTTCGAGAAGCGCGCCAGGTCGACCAGCCGGTAGGCCTGCCGCTGCGGCGCCCGCTTGCCGAGCGGCAGGCCGCCCGAGACCGGGAACACGGAGCCGAAGTCGATCGGCCGGACGCGCACGGCGGCGCCGGCGGCCTTGGCGATGGCGGCGAAGCGCGCATGCCCGAGGTAGGTCCAGGGGCTGTGCGGCGTGAAGTAGTAGTCGATGGTGCGGCTCAAGAGCGTCTCCTCGATGATGTAATCCGACGCAGACGGTTTTAACTGACGCACGGCTTCCGTGCAGGAGGTGGGTTTTGGACCAGGTACTCCTGATCACCGGCGCCAGCCGGGGCATCGGCGCGGCGACCGCGCTGCAGGCCGCGCGCCGCGGCTGGGCCGTGGCGGTCAACTATGCCAGCAACTCGCTGGCCGCGGACGAAGTGGTGCGCAGCATTCGCGCCGCCGGCGGCACCGCGATCACGGTCCAGGCCGACGTCGGCGACGAGGCCCAGGTGATCGCCATGTTCGAGAAAGTCGACGCCAAGCTGGGCCGCCTGACGGCGCTGGTCAACAACGCCGGCGTGGTCGACATGCAGGCCCGGGTCGACCAGATGAGCGTGGCGCGGCTCGAGCGCATGCTGCGCATCAACGTGATCGGCAGCTTCGTCTGCGCCCGCGAGGCGGTGCGGCGCATGAGCACCCAGCACGGCGGCCGCGGCGGCGTGATCGTCAACCTCTCGAGCGCGGCCGCGCGGCTCGGCTCGCCGGGGCAGTACGTGGACTACGCCGCCAGCAAGGGAGCCATCGAGAGCTTCACGGTCGGGCTGGCCAAGGAGGTGGCCGGCGAGGGCATTCGCGTCAACGCGGTGCGCCCGGGCCTGATCGACACCGAGATCCACGCCTCGGGCGGCCTGCCCGACCGCGCCTTCCAGCTCGCCGCCACCGTGCCGATGAAGCGCACCGGCAGCGCCGACGAGGTGGCGAACGCCATCGTCTGGCTGCTGTCGCCCGAGGCCAGCTATGTGACGGGAACCGCCCTCGACGTCACGGGTGGTCGCTGATGGCCACGCCCGCGATGGACATGATCAAGCCGCTGATCACGCTGCTGGCCATCGTGAACCCGCTGGCGATCGTGCCTTTCTTCATCCACTACACGCAGGGCTGCACCGACCTCCAGCGCAAGCGCACGGCCTGGGTGTCGGCCTTCAGCGCCTTCGTCGTGATCGCGGTCAGCGCGCTGCTGGGGCTGCAGCTGCTGTCGTTCTTCGGCATCTCGATCGCGAGCTTCCAGGTCGGCGGCGGCATGCTGCTCCTGATCAGCTCGCTGTCGATGCTGAACGCCGAGCCGGCGGAGTCCAAGACCAACAAGGACGAGATCCGCGCCACCGAGGTCAAGGCCTCGCTCGGCGCCTCGATCGCGGTCGTGCCGCTGACCATCCCGCTCCTGACCGGCCCGGCCACGATGTCGACGGTGGTCATCTTCGCCGACCGCACGCAGCATGTCTGGGAGCTGGCGATCCTGGTCGGCTACGGCGTGGTGATCGGCCTGGCGACCGGCGTCACCTTCTCGCTGGCCGAGCCGATCGCGCGGGTGCTCGGCAAGACCGGCATCAACGTGATGACACGGCTGATGGGCCTGATCCTCGCGGCGCTGGCGGTCGAGGTGATGGCCGACGGACTGGGCACCCTCTTCCCGGTGCTGCACCGCGCGGCCTGAAGCGCTACAGCGCGACCAGCCGCGGCGTGATCGCGTCGCCCTCGATGCGCAGTTCGGCGACCGAGATCGGCAGCTTGAAGCGGCGCGGACCGGCGCTGCCCGGATTGAGGTAGAGCACCGGGCCGCGCTGCTCGGCCAGCGGGCGGTGCGAATGGCCGCTGACCACGACCTGGATGCCGGCGGCCACGGGATCGATGCGCAACAGCGCCAGATCATGGATCGCGAACAGCCGCAGGCCGCCCACTTCCAGCAGCGCCGTCTCCGGCACGCCAACGGCCCAGGCGGCGCCGTCGTTGTTGCCGCGCACCACGGTCAGCGGTGCGATCGCCGCCAGGGCGTCGAGGATGCGCGGATCGCCGATGTCGCCCCCGTGCACGATCCGGTCGCTGCCCTGAAGGAAGGCCAGCGCCTCGGGCCGCAGCAGCCCGTGGGTGTCGGAGATCACGCCGATGCGCATGCGGCCGCCGACGGCTCGGGTTTCAGCGGGCCTGGTCGACCCAGGCCACCAGCTCGGCCACCACCGCATCGCTGGCCGCGGCCAGCGCCTTGACGCCGCCGGGACCGTCGGCGGTCGGGGCCGGCTTGCGGGCGGTGAAACTGCGCTGGGCCAGCACCCGGTCGCCGCCGGGCTGGCTGCGGGTCAGGGTGGCGCTCACGCGGACCAGCCCGACGCTGCGCTCCGGCGATTCGAAGTACTGGCTGAACTCCTCGAGCGTCACGCGCAGGGAATCGGGCAGGCGGCCTTCGGTGCGGGCGATGGTGGCGCTCTCCTCGGGGCCGAGCACCGTATGGCCGGCCGACAGCCCTTCGCGCAGCCGCTGGCGCAGCAGCTGCGCCGGCGGCTGGCTCCAGCGCGACTGGCCGTAGGGTCGCAGTTCGTTCGAGTCGGCGTAGCCCAGGCGGTACAGCAGCTGGGTGCCGTCGAGCCGCGAATTGGCATCGACCTCGGCCAGCGCGATCATCGGCAGGGCGCGCGGCGCCGAGCCGGCGGCGCTGGCCGGCGGCGCGGCCGGCGCCGCCAGGCCGGGTCCGAAGTCGTAGAGGGCGGCGCGCGCGGGCTTGTCGGGCAGCGCGCCGCAGCCGGCCAGGCAGATCGCCGCCGCGAGGCCGGCCAGGGAGTTCTTCAGGGTCATGGACGTCATGGAAGGGGCCTTCACGGACTGGCGGACGCCGCCGGCGCCGAAAAGCCGGGCTCGCCCGGGCCGGCGACCACGCCGCCGTTGCCGAACAGCAGCGATTGCGGGTTGTCGCTGATGCCGTCGGCGGCGCGGCCGAGCCGGCGCACCGCGCGCGAGGTGTCGTCGGCGACCCGGTTCACGCGCGGCAGGGTCGCGTTGTTGAACGAATCGACGGCCAGGGCCAGCGACCTGGTGCCGTCGCCGAGGCGCTCGATCGGGCCGTCCTTGGCATTCAGGCGGGTCGCGGTCGCGTTGAAGCTGTTGGCGACCCGCGAGATGTCGGTGGCCGCGCCCTTGACCGCGACCATGGTGTCGCGGGTGCGGTCGACCAGCGGCGGCAGCGCCTTGAGCGCCGGGTTGAGCCCGGTCTTGACCGTGTTGTCGAGCGACTTCGTGAGCTGGTTGGCGCTGGTCGCGGCGGCCGCTATGTTCTCGAGCGCGTCGGCGATGCGGTGCTGGTTGTCGTCGCCGAGCAGCAGGTTGACCTTCTTGGTGACCTCCTCGACGCGGCCGAGAATGACCTCGCCACGGTCCTGCAACTGGGCCAGCAGCGAGGGCTTGAGCGGGATGCGCGGCGGATTGGCGTTGTCGGGCTGCAGCGAGACCTGCGATTCGCCCTTGTCGTCGAGCGCGATGAAGGCCAGCCCGGTGACGCCCTGGTAGCTCAGCGTCGCGAAGGTCGAGGTGGTGAGCGGCACCCGCTCGTCGACCGAGATGCGCACCCGCACGTTGCCCTTGACCTTGGGGTCGAAGTCGATCGAGCTGACCCGGCCGACCGCGATGCCGCGGTAGCGCACCATCGCCTGCGGCTGCAGGCCGCTCACCGCATCGCGGGTGGACAGCTCATACACGTTGCGCACCGTGTCGTCGCGCGTGAGCCAGACCACCAGCGCGACGAGCACGGCGACCAGGCCGAGCACGAAGGCCCCGGCGGCGATGGCATGGGACTTGTTTTCCATGGCGGCTACCTTTCAGACAGCGGGACCGGCCGGCTGGCGGCCCCTTCGTGCAGTGCTTCCATGGCGCGCTGGCCGCGGCCACCGAGGAAGTACTCGTGGATGAACGGATGCGGATAGGCGATCACGTCGCGGGTGGTCCCGGAGACGATCACCTTCTGGTCGGCCAGCACCGCGATCCGGCTGCTGAGGTCGAACAGGGTGTCGAGGTCGTGCGTGATCATCACCACCGTGAGGCCGAGCTCGCGGTGCAGTCCGCGCAGCAGGTCGCAGAAGCCGTCGGCGCTCTCGGGGTCGAGCCCGGCGGTCGGCTCGTCGAGCAGCAGCAGGGGCGGATCCATGATCAGCGCGCGCGCCAGCGCCACCCGCTTGATCATGCCGCCCGACAGGTCGGACGGGCTCTTGGTGGCCTGCTGCGGACTCAGCCCGACCATCTGCAGCTTGACCAGTGCGGCATCGCGGATCAGGTCGTCGGGCAGCAGCTTGAGTTCGCGCAGCGGGAAGGCGATGTTGTCGAGCACGCTGAAGGCCGAGAACAGCGCCCCGTGCTGGAACAGCATGCCGACATTGGCGGCGCCCATCGCGCTGAGCCGCGCGGGGGCGTGGCCGAGCACGGTGACCTCGCCCTTGGTCGGATGCTCGAGCCCGAGGATCTGGCGCAGCAGCACCGTCTTGCCGGTGCCGGATCCGCCGACCAGCGACAGCACCTCGCCGCGCACGATCGTCAGGTCGAGGTCGCGGTGCACCACCTGGTCGCCGTCGGGCGACCTGAACACGGTCCAGAGCTTGCGGATCTCGACCACGCGCTCGGCGTCAGGCGGGATGATGAAGGTCATCAGCGCAACCCCACGCCCTTGAACAGCACCGCGAACAGCGCATCGACCAGGATCACCACCGTGATCGAGGTCACCACCGAGGAGGTGGTGCCGCGGCCCAGGCTCTCGGTGTTGGGTTTCACCTTCATGCCGAAATAGCAGCCGATCAGCGCGATCAGGATGCCGAACACCGCCGACTTGGACAGCGCGAGGTACAGGTTGGACATCGGCACCGCGCGCGGCAGCGCCGACAGGAAGTAGGCCGGCGAGATGTCGAGCGACAGGTCGGCCGCGATCATGCCGCCGAACAGCGCCGCCATCGAGGTCCACATGCTGATCAGCGGCATCGTGATGGCCAGCGCCAGCACCCGCGGCATCACCAGCCTGAAACCGTGCGGGATGCCCATCACGCGCATCGCGTCGAGTTCCTCGGTGACCCGCATGACGCCGATCTGCGCCGTGATGGCCGAGCCGGAGCGGCCGGCGATCAGCACCGCCGCCAGCACCGGACCGAGTTCGCGGATCAGCGACAGGCCGAGGATGTTGACGATGAAGGTCTCGGCGCCGTACTGGCGCAATTGCTGCGAGGTCAGGTACGCCAGCACCACGCCGATCAGCAGGCCGACCAGCGCGGTGATCGGCAGCGCCGTGGTGCCGAACTGGTAGATCTGGCCCGAGAAGTCGCGCCACGGGCCGCGCAGCGGCGCCCGCAGCAGCTTGCCGACGTCGAGCACCAGCTGGCCGATGAGGCCGAGGAAATCGCGCGCCACGAACATCATGCGCGTCCCGTTGTGGGCGAAGTGCCTGAAGCGCTCGGCGAAGGTCACCGTGGGTTCGACCGGCGGGCTGCAGGTGTAGAGCGCGACTTGGTCCAGCACCGCCTTGTGCTGCGAATCCATTTCGAGCCGCGCCGGCCAGGCCTGGCCCCAGTGGTTCCACAGCAGCTGGGCGCCGATGTGGTCGAGCTGCTCGATCGGCCGCAGGTCCCAGGGCCGGCCCTGCTGCGCCGGCACGCCCTTGAGACTGTCCGACAGCGTGGTCCAGGCCGGCATCGACGACATCGCCAGCACGGTCCAGCGGCCGCTGGCGACGGCCCAGCGCCCGCCCGCCTGCTCGCGTTCGTCGACGCGCGGCTGCGTGCCCTGCGCTTCTTGCGCTTCGGCGGGCATCGGCGAATCGGTCGGCATGAGGGCGGCGGCAGGCGTAGAGCGAACGGAAGAACGCAGCATCGTAACCGGGTGCGTCTGCGCCCACGCTCCGGATTTCCGCCCCCGCGCGTAGGCGTTTCGCGCAACCCCCGGCGCTTTGCCACAATCGGCGGCTGGGCCGGATGGCCGCCGATTTCGATTTTTCTTCCCCCACTCGCCGGCGGCGCCGGCAGGAGAACGCCATGCAGATGAGCAAGACCCCGATCCACCATTTCGTCGGTGGCCGCATCGCGGCCCCCCAATCCTCGCGCACCCAGGATGTCTTCAACCCCGCGACCGGCGCCGCCACCGGCAGCGTCGCGCTGGCCAACCGCGCCGACGTCGATGCCGCGGTGGCCGCCGCCCAGGCCGCCTTCCCGGCCTGGGCCGACACGCCGCCGATCCGCCGCGCCCGCGTGATGTTCAAGTTCCTCGAGCTGCTCAACAAGCACAAGGACGAGCTGGCCCACCTGATCACGGCCGAGCACGGCAAGGTCTTCACCGACGCCCAGGGCGAGGTCACCCGCGGCATCGACATCGTCGAGTTCGCCTGCGGCATCCCGCAGCTGCTCAAGGGCGACTTCACCGACCAGGTCTCGACCGGCATCGACAACTGGACCCTGCGCCAGCCGCTCGGCGTGGTGGCCGGCATCACGCCCTTCAACTTCCCGGTGATGGTGCCGATGTGGATGTTCCCGGTGGCGATCGCGGCCGGCAACACCTTCGTGCTGAAGCCCAGCCCGACCGACCCGAGCCCCTCGCTGCGCATGGCCGAGCTGCTCAAGGAGGCCGGGCTGCCCGACGGCGTCTTCAACGTCGTGCAGGGCGACAAGGAGGCGGTCGACGCGCTGCTGGAGCACCCCGACGTGAAGGCCATCAGCTTCGTCGGCTCGACCCCGATCGCCAACTACATCTACGAAACGGGCGCCCGCCACGGCAAGCGCGTGCAGGCGCTCGGCGGCGCCAAGAACCACATGGTGGTGATGCCCGACGCCGACATCGAGCAGACCGTCGACGCCCTCATCGGCTCGGGCTACGGCTCGGCCGGCGAGCGCTGCATGGCGATCTCGGTGGCGGTGCTGGTGGGCGACGTGGCCGACCGCGTGATGCCGCTGCTGACCGAGCGGGCGAAGACGCTCAAGGTGCTCAACGGCACCAACCTGGCCGCCGAGATGGGCCCGATCGTCACCCGCGCCGCGCACGAGCGCATCACGGGCTACATCGCCCAGGGCGAGAAGGAAGGCGCCAAGCTGGTGGTGGACGGCCGCGGCTTCGACGCCAGCGCCGCCGGCGAAGGCTGCGACGAGGGCTTCTGGATGGGCGGCACGCTGTTCGACCACGTCACGCCCGAGATGCGGATCTACAAGGAAGAGATCTTCGGCCCGGTGCTGTCCTGCGTGCGGGTGCACGACCTCAAGGAGGCGGTGGACCTGATCAACGCCCACGAGTTCGGCAACGGCGTCTCCTGCTTCACGCGCGACGGCAACGTAGCGCGCGAGTTCAGCCGGCGCATCCAGGTCGGCATGGTGGGCATCAACGTGCCGATCCCGGTGCCAATGGCCTGGCACGGCTTCGGCGGCTGGAAGAAGAGCCTGTTCGGCGACATGCACGCCTACGGCGAGGAAGGCGTGCGCTTCTACACCAAGCAGAAGTCGATCATGCAGCGCTGGCCGGAGAGCATCGGCAAAGGGGCCGAGTTCGTGATGCCGACCGCGAAGTAGGCCGCGCCCGCCGCCGGCGGTGGCCGCATCCCCCATAACGACAAGAGACAAGCAAGACCAGAATGAGCGACACCACCTTCGACTACATCGTGATCGGCGGCGGCACCGCCGGCGCGCTGATGTGCAACCGCCTGACCCGCAGCAAGCAGCAGCGCACCCTGCTGATCGAGGCCGGCCGCAAGGACGACTACCACTGGATCCACATCCCGGTGGGCTACCTCTACTGCATCGGCAATCCGCGCACCGACTGGCTCTACAGCACCGAGCCCGATGCCGGGCTGAACGGCCGCACGCTGCGCTACCCGCGCGGCAAGACGCTGGGCGGCTGCTCGAGCATCAACGGCATGATCTACATGCGCGGCCAGTCGCGCGACTACGAGAACTGGGCCGCGCTCACCGGCGACGACACCTGGCGCTGGAACAACGTGCTGCCGGCCTTCAGGCAGCACGAGGACTACTACCTCGGCGCCGACGAAATGCACGGCGCCGGCGGCGAATGGCGGGTCGAGAAGCAGCGCCTGCGCTGGGACATCCTCGACGCCTTCGCGCAGGCCGCGCAGGAGGCCGGCATCCCGCACAGCAGCGACTTCAACCGCGGCAGCAACGAGGGCGTGGGCTACTTCCAGGTCAACCAGAAGGACGGTTGGCGCTGGAACACGGCCAAGGCCTTCCTGCGGCCGACCTGCTACGGCCGGCCCAACTTCGAGATGTGGGTCAATGCCCACGTGACGAAGCTGATCGTCGAGACCCAGGCCGACGGCAGCCGGCGCTGCACCGGCGTGCAGGTCTGGGACGGCCACGAGATGGTCACGGCGCACGCCACGCGCGAAGTGCTGCTGTGCGCCGGCAGCATCGGCTCGCCTCAGCTGCTGCAGCTCTCGGGCATCGGCCCGGCCGACCTGCTGCGCCAGCATGGCATCGAGCTGGTCGCCGACCTGCCGGGCGTCGGCGCCAACCTGCAGGACCACCTGCAGATCCGCGCGGTCTACAAGATCAAGGACGCGCCGACCCTCAACGTGCTGGCCTCTTCGCTCTATGGCAAGGCGAAGATCGGCATGGAATACCTGTTCAAGCGCAGCGGCCCGATGAGCATGGCGCCGTCGCAGCTCGGTGCCTTCACGCGCAGCTCCCCCGAGCACGAATGGCCGAACCTCGAGTACCACGTGCAGCCGCTGTCGCTCGATGCCTTCGGCGAGCCGCTGCACAGCTTCCCGGCCTTCACCGCCAGCGTCTGCAACCTGAACCCGACCAGCCGCGGCACGGTGCGCATCAAGAGCGGCAAGTTCAGCGACGCACCGGCGATCGCGCCCAACTACCTGAGCACCGACGAGGACCGCAAGGTGGCGGCCGATTCGCTGCGCGTCACGCGCCGCATCGCGGCCCAGCCCGCGCTCGCCAGATATGCGCCCGAGGAATGGAAGCCAGGGGTGCAATACCAGAGCGACGAGGAGCTGGCGCGGCTGGCCGGCGACATCGCGACCACCATCTTCCATCCGGTGGGCACCACCCGGATGGGCGCCGACGGCGACCCGATGGCGGTGCTCGATTCGCGGCTGCGGGTGCGGGGCATCCAGGGGCTGCGGGTGGTCGACGCCGGCGCCATGCCGACCATCACCAGCGGCAACACGAACAGCCCGACATTGATGATGGCCGAGAAGGCGGCCGGCTGGGTCCGCGAAGCCGCGGTGTGACTTGGCGGTGTATCAATTAGTTTCCGTTGGCGGGTAATCCCCGATGCACTGCCAAGGTGCGCCGAATTAAAGTATCGGTACTCGCAAACGGGCCAGCCCGCAGCGCGGGGGACCGAGGAGACAATCTTTCGGAGAACCAGAAAAAGATCACACAAGGCATCCGCACGAGATGCCGTTTTTTTGACAAGGCGCCGCTGGTCGGCGCCTTTTCTTTGGGCGATCGGCAAGCGGGGCTGCCGAGGGTGCGCTATCAAATCAATAGCAACCCGGAATGAGACAATCCCGCCCGCATGGAAACTCTGGTGCTGACCCTCGCCTCGCTGTTCGCGGGTTTCATCGATTCCATCGTCGGCGGCGGCGGCCTGATCCTGGTGCCGGCGCTGTTCAGCGTGCTGCCGGGCACCGCCCCTGCCACCCTGCTGGGCACCAACAAGAGCGCCTCGGTCTGGGGCACGGCGGCGGCGGCCGCGCAGTTCCATCGCCGGGTCGGCCTGCGCTGGCGCAACCTGCTGCCGGCCGGGGTGCTGGCCTTCGCGGGCTCGCTGGTCGGTGCCTGGGCCGTGACGGTGGTGCCGGGCGAGTTCCTGCGCAAGCTGCTGCCGGTGATCCTGGTCGCGCTGCTGGTCTACACGCTGGCGCGCAAGGACATGGGCGTGCACCATGCGCCGCGCTTCAGCGGCCGCGCCGAACTGCTCGCCACCGCCACCATCGGCGCCCTGCTCGGCGTCTACGACGGCTTCTTCGGGCCCGGCACCGGCAGCTTCTTCGTCTTCCTGTTCGTGCGCTGGCTGGGCTACGACTTCCTCAACGCGGCCGGCTCGGCCAAGCTGCTCAACGTCATGACCAACCTGGGGGCGCTGCTGCTGCTCGGGCTCAAGGGCCACGTGCTGTGGCAGCTGGGGCTGACGATGGCGGTGGCCAACGTGGCCGGCAGCGTGGTCGGGGCCCGGGTCGCCATCAAGCATGGCGCCACCTTCGTGCGCAAGGTCTTCATCGGCGTCGTCGCCGCGCTGATCCTGAAAACGGCGTACGACGCCTTCCTGCGCTGACGGTTCAGGGTGCGGCCGCGCTCTGGGTGGCGCTGCCGGCGGGCGGCCACGCGACTTCGCTGGCCACCCGGGGCTTGCCGATCGGCGCCGTCGCCTTGCCGATCTGGATCGCCGCCATGTCGGCCTCGCTCGGGTACTGGTTCATGAGCCAGTAGTCGAACACCCGGCGCGCGATCGGGGCCGCGGCGCCGGCGCCCCAGCCGGCGTTCTCCACGATCAGGGCGACCGCGATCCTCGGGTCGTTGACCGGCGCGAAGGCCATGAACAAGGCGTGGTCGCGCTGGTGCTCTTCGAGCGCCTTGGCGTTGTACTTGGTGTTCTGCGCCTGCGTCACGGCCTGGGCGGTGCCGGTCTTGCCGGCCGCCTGGTAGGCGGCGCCGGCGAACACGCCGCGCGCGGTGCCGCCGGTGACGACCGCGGTCAGGCCCTCTCGGACCACGGCGATGTCGGCCGGCCGGTAGCCGAGGTTGATGGCCGGCGGCTGCTCGACCGGCTTGACCTCGCCCGTGACGGTGTCGCGGATGCCGAGCACCAGGTGCGGCTTGTGCTTGATGCCGCCGTCGGCCACGATCGCCGTGGCCTGCGCCAGCTGCAGCATCGTGAACGCGTTGTAGCCCTGGCCGATGCCGAGCGAAATGGTCTCGCCCGCATACCACTTGCGCTGCTCGGGCCGGCGGTAGGCATTGCGCTTCCACTCGGTGCTCGGCAGCACGCCGCGCACCTCGCCGCCGATGTCGATGCCGGTGATCTGGCCGAAGCCCAGCGGCTTCATCGCGTCGTGGATCAGGTCCACGCCCATCTCGTTGGCCAGCGAGTAGTAGTAGATGTTGCTCGACAGCTGGATCGAGCGGCGCATGTCGACATTGCCGATGTTGCCCTCGGGGCTGCCGAAGCGGTGGCCGCCGAAATTGAAGTAGCCGGGGTCGTTGACCAGCACGCTGGGACCGCGCTTGCCGGTCTGCAGCGCCGCCAGCGCCATGAAGGGCTTGTAGGTCGAGCCCGGCGGGTAGGTGCCGCGCAGCGCCCGGTTGAGCAGCGGCTTGTCGAGCGATTCGCTGAGCTCCTTCCAGCTCTCGACGTCGATGCCCTCGACGAACAGGTTGGGATCGAAGGTCGGCTTGCTCACGAAGGCCAGGATCTCGCCGGTCTTGGGATCGAAGGCGACCAGCGCGCCGCGGCGCTCGCCGTACATGTCCTCGACCAGCTTCTGCAGCTTGATGTCGAGCGACAGCATGACCGTGTTGCCGGGCGTCGCCGGATGGGCGGCCAGCCGGCGCACCGCGCGGCCGCCGGCCGAAGTTTCCATCTGCTCGACGCCGGTCTGGCCGTGCAGCGTCTTCTCATAGCTCTGCTCGATGCCGAGCTTGCCGATGTACTCGGTGCCCTTGTAGTTGGCGAGGTCCTCGTCCTCCCAGTCTTCCATGGCCGTCTTCTCGGCCTGGTTGATGCGGCCGATGTAGCCGAGCACGTGGCTGGCGAGCTCGCCGTGGGGGTAGTTGCGGAACAGCCGGGCCTTGATCTCGACGCCCGGGAAGCGGTAGCGCTGGGCGGCGAAGCGGGCCACCTCCTCGTCGCTCAGGCGGGTGCGGATCGGCACCGAGTCGAAGCTGCGCGAGTCTTCGCGCAGCCGCTTGAAGCGCCGGCGGTCGCGCGGCGAGATCTCGAGCACCTCGGTCAGGGCGTCGATCGTGTCCTCGAGGTTGCCGGCCTTGGACGGCGTGATCTCGAGCGTGTAGGCCGAATAGTTGGATGCCAGCGTGATGCCGTTGCGGTCCAGGATCAGGCCGCGGTTCGGCACCACCGGGACGATCGCGGTGCGGTTGCTTTCGGCCTGCTCGGCGAGGTCCTCGTGCCGCACCACCTGGAGGTAGCCCAGCCGCGCGCAGAGCAGCCCGAAGCAGACCAGCACGACCGCGCCGATCACGAACACCCGCCGCCGGAAGCGGGAGAGGTCGGCGGCAACGTTGCGGATCTCGGTCATTTGGGAACTGGAGCTTAGGCCGCCGATCGGCCGCAGGCAATGGGCTGCGGAACGGCGGCGGGCAGGCTGTCAGAGTGGTCTGTTGGCGTCAGGTTCCGGCGTCCGGCGCTGCGGCGCCAAAAGAACCAGGCTGACCAGCGGCCACAGAGCCGCCTCCAGCGCCGGTGCCACCAGCAGCGACCAGCCGGGGAAGGCGCCGCCGCCGATCATCCGGATCGCGAGCTCGATCAGGTGCGACAGCGCGAACAGCGGCAGCACCTGCAGGGCCTGCGAGACCAGCGGGAACCACAGCAGGCGCCGGTGGATCATGGTCGCCAGGAAGCCGAGCGTGGTGTAGGACAGCGCATGCTGCCCGAGCATGGCGGCCTGGTGCACGTCCATCAGCAGGCCGAATACGAAGGCCGCGCCGATGCCGATGCGCGCCGGCTGGTGCACGCTCCAGAAGACGATCACCAGCGCCAGCAGGTCGGGCGTCCAGGCGGCGCGGCCGATCGGCACCATGTTGACCAGCAGCGCGACGACCAGGCTGGTCCACATGAACAGCGGGCTGACGGGCAGCAAGAGCTGCTGCTGGCCGGGGCGCATGATCATCGCGGACCCGCTTCCTTCTTGTCGGCCTTCTTGGCGGCCTTGGCGTCCGCCTTGGCATCGGCCTTGGCATCGGCCTTGTCGGCCTTCTTCTTGGCGGCGACCGCCGAGGGCGTGTTGGCCGGCGTCGGCTTCGGCACCGACTGGGACCCCGTGGGCGCCAGCACCAGCACGTAGCGCGCGGCCGTGACCTTGGCCAATGGCTCGCAATGGATGCGGGCGAAGGCCGAATCGGCACGGCGCTCGATGCGGTCGATCCGGGCCACCGGCAGGCCCGGCGGGTAGACCCCATCGACGCCGCTGGTGGTCAGCACGTCGCCTTCCTGGACATCCGAATTGGCCTGCATGAAGCGCAGTTCGAGGCCGCCGCCATGGGCGCTGGCATCGCCGAAGGCGACGCTGCGCGCACCGGTTCGCACGTTCTGGACCGGGATCGCGAGATCGCGGTCGATCACCAGCGTGATCTCGCTGGAGAACGGCTGCACCTGCGTCACCTGGCCCAGCACGCCGTGCTCGTCGATCACCGGCGAGCCGGCCGCGATGCCGTTCATGAGGCCCTGGTCGATCACCAGCTTGCGGGTGTAGGGGTCGGCGGCGTCATACAGCACCTCGGCCGCCCGGCCCGGCGTCTGCGTCACCTGGCGCAGCTCGAGCAGCGAGCGCAGCCGGGCGTTTTCCTGGGCCAGCGTGTCGGCCTGGCTGGCGCGCTCGGACTGCAGTGAGAGCGCCTTGCGGGCCTCGGCCTCGTTGCCCTGCGCGGTCTGCAGGTCTTCGAGGTAGCGGCCGCCGCCGACCACCAGCTGCACCGGCTTGAGCGCCAGCCACTGCACCGGATACAGCACCGTGCCGATCGCCAGCCGGATCGGCTGCACGAGGTGGAAGCGGGCGTCGGCCACCATCAGGAACAGCGCCAGCGCGCTGAAGAAGATCAGTTTGCTCAGCGCCGACGGCCCCTGGTTGAAGAGGGGCGGGGCGGTGCGGTCCAGAGTGCCGAGCGGCATGACGCGTTATGCCACGAGAGCTGCGCTGTTTGAAGGGTTGAAGGGGGTTGCGGCGAATCCGGCGCCGCCGGATCTTCACTCGCTGGTGAAGATGCTCCCGAGGCGGTCCATGCGCTCGAGGGCGATGCCGCAGCCGCGCACCACGCAGGTCAGCGGGTCTTCGGCCACCAGCACCGGCAGGCCGGTTTCCTCGGCCAGCAGGCGGTCGAGGTCGCGCAGCAGCGCACCGCCGCCGGTCAGCATCATGCCGCGCTCGGCGATGTCGGCGCCCAGTTCGGGCGGCGTCTGCTCGAGCGCGTTCTTGACCGCGGACACGATGTTGTTGAGCGGATCGGTCAGGGCTTCGAGCACTTCGTTGCTGCTGATCGTGAAGCTGCGCGGCACGCCTTCGCTCAGGTTGCGGCCCTTGACTTCCATCTCCTTGACTTCGGAGCCCGGGAAGGCCGAGCCGATGTTCTTCTTGATGACTTCGGCCGTCGGCTCGCCGATCAGCATGCCGTAGTTGCGGCGGATGTAGTTGATGATGGCCTCGTCGAAGCGGTCGCCGCCGACGCGCACGCTGCCCTTATAGACCATGCCGCCGAGCGAGATCACGCCGACTTCGGTGGTGCCGCCGCCGATGTCGACCACCATCGAGCCGCTGGCCTCGGACACCGGCAGGCCGGCGCCGATCGCGGCGGCCATCGGTTCTTCGATGAGATAGACCGAGGTGGCGCCGGCGGCTTCGGCCGCGTCCTTGATGGCGCGGCGCTCGACCTGGGTCGAGCCGCACGGCACGCAGATGATGATCCGCGGGCTCGGCGTGAGCAGCGAGCGCGGGTGCACCATCTTGATGAACTGCTTGATCATCTGCTCGGTGATGACGAAATCGGCGATCACGCCGTCCTTCATCGGCCGGATGGCCTCGATGTTGCCGGGCACCTTGCCGAGCATCGCCTTGGCCTCGCGACCCACGGCCTGGATCACCTTCTTGCCGTGCGGACCGCCTTCGTGGCGGATCGCGACGACCGAGGGTTCGTCGAGCACGATGCCCTTGTTGCGCGCGAAGATCAGGGTGTTGGCGGTGCCGAGGTCGATCGCCAGGTCGGTAGAAAAATACCGACGAAAAGCTCCAAACATTGTGGAATCCTCTGGGGCACGGCATGCGCGTCGGCAGGCCGTCGCCTTATTTTTGGTCGTGTGACGGGTGGTTTGAAAGGTTTTTGCGGCAAAAGCCGGCGCGTTCGCGGGGGTTGCGGCAAAGGCGGGATAATAACCGAATCCCCTGACAGCTCCGCGTTTCCGAGCCCTTTTGCGGGGTGCGAAAGTACCTCGATTCGGTCCGGAAACGCCAATTTTCGATGTCCCTCACCTCCACAGATATCGCCCGCATTGCCTCGCTGGCGCGGCTCCAACTGGCCCCCGACGAAAGCGAGCGGATGCGCGGCCAGATCAACGGCTTCTTCGACCTGGTCGAGCGCATGCGCGCGGTCGACACCACCGGCGTCGAGCCCCTGGCCCACCCGGTCGCCGCGATCGAGGACATCACGCTTCGCCTGGCCGAAGATGTGGTGACCGAGCCCAACAACCGCGAAGCCAACCAGCGCAGCGCGCCGGCGGTCGAGAACGGGCTGTTCCTGGTCCCGAAGGTGATCGAATGAGCGCCGAACTGCACCAATTGGGCGTGGCCGGGCTGGCCGCGGCCCTGCGCGAGCGCAAGGTTTCGGCGGTCGAGGCCGCCCACCACCACCTGTCGCGGATCCGCGCCCACCAGGATCTCGGCGCCTTCGTCGCGATCGACGAACAGCTCACGCTGTCCCAGGCCCGAGCCGCCGACGACCGCATCGCCGCCGGCTCGGCCGCGCCCCTCGAAGGCGTGCCGATCGCCCACAAGGACATTTTCGTCACCGCCGACCTGCCGACCACCGCCGGCTCGCGCATCCTGGCCGGCTACCGCTCGCCCTTCGACGCCACCGTGGTCCGCAAGCTGGGCGAGGCCGGCGCCGTGACGCTGGGCAAGCTCAGCTGCGACGAGTTCGCGATGGGCTCGGCCAACGAGAACGTCGCCGTGCCGGCCATCGGCTTCGACCACGCGGTGCCGGTGCGCAACCCCTGGGACACCGGCCGCATTCCCGGCGGGTCCTCGGGTGGCAGCGCCGTGGCCGTGGCCGCGAGGCTGGCACCGGGTGCCACCGGCACCGACACCGGCGGCTCGATCCGCCAGCCGGCCTCGTTCTGCGGCGTCACCGGCATCAAGCCGACCTACGGCCGGGCCTCGCGCTACGGCATGGTCGCGTTCGCGTCCAGCCTCGACCAGGCCGGCCCGATGGCCCGTTCGGCCGAGGACTGCGCCCTGCTGCTGTCGGCCATGTGCGGGCCGGACCCCGAGCGCGACTCGACCTCGCTGGCCCGCCCGGCGGAAGACTTCTCGCGCCAGCTCGCGGGCTCGCTCGACGGCCTGCGCATCGGCGTGCCGAAGGAGTTCTTCGGCGAAGGCGTGGCGCCGGGCGTGCGTGCCGCGGTCGATGCCGCGCTGGCCGAATACGAGAAGCTCGGTGCCCGCCGAGTCGAGATCACGCTGCCGCGCACCGAACTGTCGATCCCCGTCTACTACATCATCGCGGCGGCCGAGGCCTCGAGCAACCTGAGCCGCTTCGACGGCGTCAAGTTCGGCCACCGGGCCAAGAACTACCGCGACCTGGCCGACATGTACGCCCAGACCCGCGAAGAGGGCTTCGGCGACGAGGTCAAGCGCCGCATCATGATCGGCACCTACGTGCTCTCGCACGGCTACTACGACGCCTACTACCTGCAGGCGCAGAAGGTGCGCCGCATGATCGCCGACGACTTCCAGCAAGCCTTCGCGCAATGCGACGTCATTGCCGGCCCGGCCGCGCCCAGCGTGGCCTGGAAGCTCGGCGAGCACGGCGATGATCCGGTGGCCGACTACCTGGCCGACATCTTCACCCTGCCCGGCTCGCTCGCCGGCCTGCCCGGCATGAGCGTGCCGGCCGGCTTCGACGGCGGCCTGCCGGTCGGCCTCCAGCTGATCGGCAACTACTTCGCCGAGGCGAAGCTGCTCAACGCGGCGCACGCCTTCCAGCAGGCCACCGACTGGCACCTCCGCACCCCGGGAGGCTATTGACATGACGCAGCAGCAACAAAGCACCACCGAACAACTGCAGGCCGGGCGGCCGACCGGCCCGCTGGTCCGGGGCTACGAAGTCGTGATCGGCTTCGAGACCCACGCCCAGCTCTCGACCGCCTCGAAGATCTTCAGCCGTGCCTCGACCGCCTTCGGCGCCGAACCCAACACCCAAGCCTGCGCGGTCGACCTGGCGCTGCCGGGAACCCTGCCGGTGATGAACAAGGGCGCGGTCGAGCGCGCCATCAAGCTCGGCCTCGCGCTCGGCTCGACGATCGCGCCGCGCAGCGTCTTCGCGCGCAAGAACTACTTCTACCCCGACCTGCCCAAGGGCTACCAGATCAGCCAGTTCGAGATCCCCGTGGTGCAGGGCGGCTCGGTGAGCTTCTTCGTCGGCGACGAGCCCAAGACCGTGCGCCTGGTGCGCGCGCATCTCGAAGAAGACGCCGGCAAGTCGCTGCACGAGGACTTCGTCGGCCAGTCGGGCATCGACCTGAACCGCGCCGGCACGCCGCTGCTCGAGATCGTGACCGAGCCCGACATGCGCTCCACCGCCGAGGCCGTGGCCTATGCGCGCGAGCTGCACAAGATCGTCACCTGGATCGGCATCTGCGACGGCAACATGCAGGAAGGCAGTTTCCGCTGCGACGCCAACGTGTCGGTGCGCAGGCCCGGCGACAAGCTCGGCACCCGGCGCGAGATCAAGAACCTGAACAGCTTCAAGTTCATGCAGCAGGCGATCGACTACGAGATCCGCTGGCAGATCGAGGAGATCGAGGACGGCCGCACGGTCCAGCAGGCCACGGTGCTGTTCGACCCCGACACCGGCGAGACCCGCGCGATGCGCACCAAGGAAGACGCCGCCGACTACCGCTACTTCCCCGACCCCGACCTGCCGCCGCTGGCGATCGCCGCCGACTGGATCGAGCGCGTGCGCGCCGAAATGCCCGAGCTGCCGCGCGCGATGGCCGAGCGCTACGTGCGCGAGCATGGGCTGTCGGACTACGACGCCGCCCAGCTCACCCAGAGCCCGGCCCTGGCAGCCTACTTCCAGGGTGCGGTGGCCGCCGGTGCCAACGCCAAGCTGGCGAGCAACTGGATCACCGGCGAGATCGCGCGGCGCCTGAACCAGCAGGACATCGCGATCACCGAGGCCCCGGTGACGGCGCCGCAACTGGCCGGGCTGGTTGCGCGCATCGGCGACGGCACGATCTCCAACAATGCGGCGCGGCAGGTGTTCGACGCCCTCTGGACCGGCGAAGGCCAGGACGTCGATGCGGTCATCGAGGCCAAGGGCCTGAAGCAGATGAGCGATTCGGGCGCGCTCGAAAAGATCATCGACCAGGTGCTCGCGACCAACGAGAAGAACATCGCCGAATACCGCGCCGGCAAGGACAAGGCCTTCAACGCGCTGGTCGGCCAGGTCATGAAGGCCAGCCAGGGCAAGGCCAACCCGGCGCAGGTCAATGCGCTGCTGAAGTCGAAACTGGGCTAGCTAGCCCTGGGGCGGCTCACTTCGACTTCTGGGCCGCAGACGTGTTCGCGGCCCAGAGCGGCGCGAGCTTGGCCTGCTCCTCGTCGAAGCGCGCATTGACGCGCTTCTTCTCGTCTTCCTGCTCGCCGATGAAGCGGTTCTGCACTGCCACGCTGCGGGCGATGTCCTCGGTCCGGCGCCGCAGCGCGTCGGGCGCCTTGGCCGGGTCTTTCTTGTAGAACTCGAGCTCGTCGTCGACCCGCTTGCGGTCCTCGCCGAGTTCAACCAGCCGCTTGCGGGCGGCCTGGATCACGACGTCGATCTGCACCAGCGCCTCGGCGCGCTCCCGGTCGTGGGCCGCGGGGTTCGGGTAGCGCACCAGCAGGGCGCGCTCGCGCCGCCGCTCCTCGACCAGCCGGGCCGCCTGCAGCTGCGCCGCCCGTTCGCGGTCCTCGCGCTCGGCCTGCTCGCGCGCCGTGTAGGAGGGCTCGACCATGCGGCGGGTGGTGCCGCTCGGATTGAGTTCGCGCTGCTCGCGGTCGAGGCAGTCGGGAATCGGACGGTCGGCGGTGATCGTCCTGCCCTTGGCGTCGGTGCAGCTGTAGATGCCCGCGGCATTGGGCGCCCCGCGCGCGCCAGACCCCTGTTGCGCGTGCGCCATGCCGGCTGCGGCCAGCGAAAGGACCAGGAATGCCTTCAGTGCTTGGGTGCTCGCCAACATCAGTCCTTCAGACGGGTTGAATCAGCCCGCGCCGTAACGCGCCCGGTACGCCAGCACGTTCTGGCGGTGGGCGCCCAGTTCGTCGTCCGCGCGGCCTGACAGATACTGTAACAAGTCGTCAAGCGTTGCGATGGAAATAACTGCAAGGCCGAGCTGATTGCGTACATATTGCACAGCGCTGTGGTCCACGTCGGCGCCGTTCTCGGTCGCCTTCTCCTGCCGGTCGAGCGCGATCGCGACCGCGTGCGGGGTCGCGCCGGCGGCGCGGATGGCCGCGATCGACTCGCGCACCGCGGTGCCGGCCGACATCACGTCGTCAACGATCAGCACCCGGCCCTTCAGCGGGGCGCCGACCAGGGTCCCGCCCTCGCCGTGGTCCTTGGCTTCCTTGCGGTTGTAGGCGAAGGGCACGTTGCGGCCGCGGCGCGCCAGTTCGGCCGCCACCGTGGCGCCCAGCGGAATGCCCTTGTAGGCCGGGCCGAAGATCATGTCGAACTCGAGCCCGCTGGCGATCAGCCGGTCTGCATAGAATTCCGCCAGCCGGGCGAGCTTGGCGCCATCGTCGAACAGGCCGGCGTTGAAAAAATAGGGGCTGATGCGGCCGGCCTTGGTCTTGAACTGACCGAAGCGCAGCACCCCCGACTCCAGCGCGAACTGCACGAAAGCCTGCGCCAGTGCGCCGCCCTCTTCAATCTTCTCAGCCATAGGAATTCCTCGTGTTCAAACTGACCAGCCTCAACCTCAACGGCCTGCGATCGGCTGCCACCAAGGGCGTCGCCGATTGGGTCGGCGGACTGGGGCCGGATTGTATTTGCATGCAGGAGATCCGGGTCCAGGCGAGCGACATCGAGGGCCGCTTCGAGGAGATGGCGGGGCTCAAGGGGCACTTCCACTTCGCCGAGAAGAAAGGCTACGCGGGCACAGCGATCTACACGAAGCATGCGCCCAGCGACGTGGTGGTGGGCTGGGGCGACGCCGAGTTCGACGCCGAGGGCCGCTACCTCGAACTGCGCTTCGACACCCCGAAGCGGAAGCTGTCGATCATCAGCTGCTACTTCCCCAGCGGTTCTTCGGGCGAAGAGCGGCAGGCGGCGAAATTCCGCTTCCTGAAGGGCTTCTTCCCGCACCTGAACGCGCTCAAGCGCGAGCGCGAGTTCGTCCTCTGCGGCGACATCAACATCGCCCACAAGGAGATCGACCTCAAGAACTGGCGCGGCAACCAGAAGAACAGCGGCTTCCTGCCGGAGGAGCGGGCCTGGATGACGAAGCTGCTCGACGCCGGCGCCGATGGCGCGGGGCTGGTCGACGTCTACCGGATGCTCAAGCCCGAGACCACGGGCGACGCCTACACCTGGTGGAGCAACCGCGGCCAGGCCTACGCGAACAACGTCGGGTGGCGGCTCGACTACCACCTGGCGACGCCGAAGCTGGCGGCGCTGGCGCGCGAGGAGCAGATCTTCAAGACGATCAAGTTCAGCGACCACGCGCCGATCACGGTGGACTACGACTTCACGCTGTAGACGACGCTCAGCCTCGGCGTATCGGGGTGCGCCCCGCATGGCGCGCCATATGCACCTGATGCAGCGTGATCTTGCGCACCTCGGCCTGGCTGGTCTCGATGTGGGCGCGCAGCAGCATCGCGGCCTGATCGCCGCGGTTGGCGCGGATCGCCTTCAGGATCTTGGCGTGCTCGTCGTAGGTGGCGTCGATGCGCGGTTGCTTGGTGAAGTCGAGCCGGCGAATGATGCGGATGCGGTCGGTCACGTCGCGGTGGACGCGGGCCATCTCGCCGTTGCCGGCGGCAGCGACCAGCGAACAATGGAAGGCCTCGTCCCACTGCGCCACCTGCACGGTGTCGGCGCTGCGCTGCGCCGCCGGCACGAGCCAGATTTCGGCCAGCGTGTCGAGCAGGCTGCGGTCGACGCGGTGGTCGCTTTCGCAGAGCCGGTGCACGGCGGTGGTCTCGAGCACCATGCGAAGGTCGTAGAGCTGCTCGAACTGGTCGAAGTCGAAGGGCAGCACGCGCCAGCCGCTGCGGAACAGCACTTCGACGAAGCCCTCCTGCTGCAGCCGGAAGAGCGCCTGGCGCACCGGTGTGCGCGAGACGCCGAGACGCTCGCTGATCTCGTTTTCGGTGAAGCGGTCGCCGGGGACCAGGCTGAATTCGGCGACGTCGCGCTTGAGCTGCGCATAGACCTCGTCGGCCCGGGTGCGGAACACGGGATCGATGGCGGGGGGCTTGGAAGGAATTCGAACGGTCGACACGTAGGCCATGTTAGTGGGTGCCGAGCGCGGCCAGCAAGGCGGCGCTGGGCGCGGTCCAGCCGACGATGCCGCCCTGGGCACGGATCATCTCGACAGCAGCCGCCTTGAAGGCCGGAAAGTAGCTTTCGGTGCAGTCTTCGAGCAGCAGGCAGTCGTAGCCGCGGTCGTTGGCCTCGCGCATGCTGGTCTGCACGCAGACCTCGGTCGTGACGCCGCCGAACAGCAGGTGGCTGATGCCGCGCCGCTTGAGCGTCTCGTGCAGGCCGGTCGCATAGAAGGCGCCCTTGCCGGGCTTGTCGACCACGATCTCGCCTTCGACCGGCGCCAGTGCGTCGATGATCTGGTTGCCAGGTTCGCCCATGACAAGGATGCGGCCCATGGGGCCGGCGTCGCCGATGCGCAATGTGGGGTTGCCGCGGTTGCGCTTGGCGGGGGGGCAGTCGGAGAGGTCGGGTTTGTGGGCCTCCCGCGTGTGGACGACCAGGCCGCCCGCGGCTCGCCAGGCTTCGAGGGTTGTCTTCGTCGCGGGGACGATGGCTTCGAGCAGCGAGACGTCGTTGCCCAGGGTTTCGCCGAAGCCGCCGGGTTCGATGAAATCCCTCTGCATGTCGATCAGGACCAAGGCGGTCTTGGTGAGGTCGAATTCGTAGGTAAAGGGCTGGGCTTCTATCTGCATTTCCTGGCTTTCGACGATGTTTGGTTGTGGGCTTGTGGGCGGCGATGGCAGGCGGTATGCCCTGGGCCGGCCGACGTCACCGGCCGCTTCGCGGCTGCCCTGCGCTGCTCGCGGTACGCGGGGTCCGCGCAAACACGCTCCGCTTCGCTCCACTCAAACAAGCGCGGCCCTTTTTCCGCGCACCGCTGCGCTGCTCGGCGGTGCCTCAACGGCCGGCCCAGGGCATACCGCCCGCCACCGCTGAAACGTCGGGGTTGCATCGGCGTTGGAGAAGTTTGGATTGTTCGCACACCCCTGCGCCCGGCATGCGGTGCGGGACGGGCGATCCCCTCTGCGCCGCTGAGGAGCGCAGCTTCAGGCGGAAAAAGGGCCGCGCGTGTTTGAGCGAAGCGAGTTTGCGCGGACCCCGCCTGAAGCGAGCACCGCAAGGAAGCCCGAAGGGCCGGCGCAGTGGGGTCGCACGGCCCGCACCGCGTGCCGGGCGCCCGCCCCAAAGACAAGGAAGACCTCATGCAGCCACCGGCGCATGTTGATGATCGCCCCCACCCATGTGCGCCCCAAGCACATGCCTTTCAGCAGTCGCAGCATCCGTCTCGTAAACCACCCGCCCCTCGCTCATCACCACGATCCGGTCCGCCATCTCCAGCAGTTCGTCGAGGTCCTCGCTGATCAGCAGCACCGCGCCCCCGCGGGCCCGCACCTGAACGATGCGGCTGTGGATTTCCGCCACCGCCGCGAAGTCCAGCCCGAACACCGGATTGGCCGCGATCAGCACGTTGATGTCGCCGGCCAGTTCGCGCGCCAGCACGGCGCGCTGCACGTTGCCACCCGACAGGCTGCGGATCGGCGCGCCCTCGCCCTGGGTCTTGACGCCGTATTCCGCGATCCACTCGCGGGCCCGGCTGCGCCACAGCGGGAAGTTCAGCACGTCGGCGCCGAACGCCGGCCAGGCCAGCGGCGGCTGGTCGAAATCGCGCAGCGCCATGTTCTCGGCCACGCTGAGGTCGCCGACGCAGGCATTGCGCAGCGGCTCCTCGGGCAGGCTGCGGACCTTGAGGCGGCGGTTCTCCTCGCGCCTGGCCTCGTAGGGTTCGCCCATGACCGTGACGCGACCCGCGAGCCGCGGCCGCTGGCCGACCAGGGCCTCGACGAGTTCACGCTGGCCGTTGCCCGACACGCCCGCGACGCCGAGGATCTCGCCCGAGCGCACCGACAGGCTCAGGTCGTGCACCGCCAGCGTGCCACGGTCGCCCAGCGCTCGCAGACCCTCGACTTGCAGCGCAATGGCGGCGTTGGCCGCGGTCGGCTGCATCGCGTGCAGCGCACGGCCGGTCGGCGCAGCGGTATCGCCTTCGGCGGGCGGCGGCGCCTCGCCCTCGCCCATCATCGCCGCCGCGAGCCGCGCCGGGTTGGTGTCGGCCACCTGGCAGTGATGCACCGCCTTGCCGCGCCGCAGCACCGTGACGCTGTCGGCATAGGCCATCACCTCGCGGAACTTGTGCGTGATGATCAGCACCGTGCACAGGCCGCTCTTGGCGAACTCGCGCACATGGCCAAGCACCTCGTCGGCCTCCTGCGGCGTCAGCACCGAGGTCGGCTCGTCGAGGATCAGAAGCCGCGGCTTCAGGTAGAGCTGCTTCAACAGTTCGAGCTTCTGCTTCTCGCCGGCCGCGAGTTCCGACGGCCGCACGTCGAGGTCGAGGCTGAAGGGCGTGGTCGCGAGGAAGTCCTTGAGTTCGGCGCGCTTGCGCTTCCAATCGATCAGCGCCGGCGTCTTGCCGCCGGCCAGCAGCAGGTTCTCGGCCACCGTCATGCCGGGCGCCAGCGTGAAATGCTGGTAGACCATGCCGATGCCGAGGGTGCGCGCCACCACCGGGTTGGCGATGTCCTGCTCGCGGCCGTCGATCAGGATCGCGCCCTCCTCGGCGCGCTGGAAGCCGGCCACGCATTTCACCAGCGTGCTCTTGCCGGCGCCGTTCTCGCCGAGCAGCGCGTGCACCGTGCCGGGTGCCACGTGCATGGTCACGCGGTCCATCGCGGTGAAGCTGCCGAAGCGCTTGGTCAGCTCGTAGGTGTCGAGCGCCAGCGCGCCGGTGGCGGCGGGTGCGGGGTGGACCGGTGCGATCATCGTGCGGCTCTCCGTTCTACTGGGCGGGCAGCGCGTCGAGCAGCGCCGCCGACGTCGCATGGGCGCCGAACACGCCGCCCTGCATGGTGATCATCTTCAGCGCCGCCAGGTGGTTGCCGTGGTCGGTGGCCGCGGTGCAGTCCGACAGCAGCAGGCATTCGAAGCCGCGGTCGTTGGCGTCGCGCATCGTGGTGTGGACGCAGACGTCGGTCGTGATGCCGGCAAGGATCAGGTTCTCGATGCCGCGCGTGCGCAGCACCAGTTCGAGGTCGGTCGCATAGAACGAACCTTTGCCGGGCTTGTCGATCACCACCTCGCCCGGCAACGGCGCCAGCGCCGGGATGATCTCCCAGCCCGGCTCGCCGCGCACCAGGATGCGTCCGCACGGGCCGTCATCGCCGATACCCACGCCGCCGGCGCCGATCTGCCGCGAGCGCCAACGCTTGTTGGCGGGCAGGTCGGCGAGGTCGGGGCGATGCCCTTCGCGCGTGTGGATGATGTGAAAGCCCAGCGGCCGCAGCCGCGCCAGCGTGCGTGCGATCGGTGCGATCGGCGCCTGCACCAGCGACAGGTCGTAGCCCATCACGTCGACATAGCCGCCCTTGCCGCAGAAATCGGTCTGCATGTCGATCACGATCAGCGCCGTGTTGTCGGGCCGGAGCGCGCCGTTGTAGGGCCAGCGGTACGGGTCGGCGGAAACGTAGGTGGTGCTCATGACGGTGAACCCGATGTCGGCGGCGCCTGCGGCACCAGGGGATGCGCCTCGGGGCCCTTGTAGTTGCGGACCGGCGTCGCGAAGCCGAAGCCGCTGCCGTCGGTGACCTTGACTTGCTCGCCCCAGGGCAGCCGGTAGCGGCCGGCCGCCATGTCCTGCATGTAGGTGTAGGGGCAGTCCTGCGCGCCGCCCTTCACCGCCACGTAGCCGCGGTGATAGAGCTGGTAGATGTTGTTCTCGACGCCCCAGCCGGTACGGGCTTCGCGCACCAGGTCGGGCCGCAGTTCGGCCGTGATGATCTCGTCGGGCCGGCCACCGCCCTCGACCAGCACGGTGCCGTCGAAGTTGCAGAACATGGCCTCGCCCATCGAGTCGAAGGTGCCGTCGCTGCCGCACATGCAGACGCTCGCCGTATACGCCAGGTTGCAGAAGGCGTTGGCCTGGTTGGTGACGCGCCAGGCATGACGGATCGGCGCCGTGTAGCCTGCTGTGCGAATGATGATCTCGGCCCCCTTGTAGGCGGCCTCGCGCGCCATCTCGGGCAGCATGCCGTCGTGGCAGATGATCAGCGCCAGCTTGCTGCCGTTGGGCCCGTCGCACACCGGGATGCCGAGGTTGCCCGGCTCCCAGGGCTCGACCGGGACCCACGGATGCATCTTTCGGTAGTAGAGCCGGATGGCGCCGTGGTCGTCGACGACCAGCCCGCTGTTGTACGGGTTGCCCCCGGGGTTGGCCTCCATGATCGAGAAGCAGCCCCAGATCCGGTTGTCGATGCAGGCCTGCCGGAAGGCCGCGACCTCGGGGCCGTCGAGCGAGCACATGATCTCGGGCGAGGTGTCCATCGACAACCCGTGCAGCGCGTACTCGGGGAACACGACGAGATCCATCGTGCCCTGGTTGCGGCGCGCCTTGGCGACCAGGTCGCAGATGCGCCGGGTCCGCGCCGCCAGGTCGGCCGGGGTCTTGACCACCGGCAGCTGCAGCTGCACCAGGCCGACGACCACGCCCCGCGCCGATTTGTTGAGACCACCGAGACCGCTCATCGATCAGCTTCCTTGCTTGTTCATCGTGTGGACGAGAGTTCGCCCGGGCTGCCGACCGCCACGCTGCCCGGCTTGCAGGTCAGCACCAGGATCACCAGCGTGAGCACATAGGGCACGGTGTTGAAGAGGTGGTAGCCCCAGCCGACGCCGATCGATTGCAGGGCCGGCCCGATCGCCCCGGCGCCGCCGAACAGCAGCGCCGCGCCGATGCAGCGCAGCGGGCTCCAGCGCGCGAAGATCACCAGCGCCACCGCGATCAGGCCTTGCCCGCTCGATATGCCCTCGTTCCAGCTGCCGGGATAGAACAGCGTGAGCGAGGCGCCGCCGAGTCCGGCGATGAAGCCGCCCGCGGTGGTGGCCGCGATGCGCAGTCCGGCCACCGAGTAGCCGAGCGCCCGCGTCGCATTGGCCGAATCGCCGGCCATGCGCACCAGCAGGCCGGCGCGGGTGCGCGCGAAGCCCCACCACAGGAACACCGCCAGCACGATGCCGACCGGCACCAGCGAGTTGACCTGCAGCGCCGAACGGATCACCGGGTTGTCGCTCCAGTCGCCGAGCGGGATCGCCGGCAGCTGCGGCGCCTGCGGCTGGATCAGCGGCTTGCCGAGATAGAAGGCCAGGCCGGTGCCGAACAGCATCAGCGCGATGCCGGTGGCGACGTCGTTGACGCGGTCGAGCGAGCACAAGAGGCCGTGGAGCAGCGCGAGCAGCGCGCCCGCGGCGCCGCCGATCAGCACGCCGAGCCAGGCCGAGCCGGTGAGCCAGGCGCCGCCGAAGGAGGCCATCGCCGAGAGCACCAGCACGCCTTCGAGGCCGAGGTTGATGCGGCCGGACTTCTCGGTCAGACACTCGCCGAGGCTGACGAAGAGAAAAGGCGCGCCGACCCGCAAGGCGCCGCCGACGATGCCCGCCACGAGCGCGATCCACTGGTCGGCGGTCATGGTGCAACCTCCGCGCTGCGCGCTGCGGTATTCGACTTGGGAGCGGCCCGGCGTCTCATGCGGGCTCCTTGGTCATGCGCGGCTGCACGGCGCGCGGCATGCGGTTCTTCAGCAGCGTCTTCCAGTCGATCATGCGCAGCCCTTCGCTCGCGAGGATCAGTACGAAGGCCATGCCCTGCAGCACCAGCACCGAGGCATCGGGCAGGCCCAGCCGGCGCTGCAGCAGGCTGCCCGCGGCGCCGAAGCCGCCGAACAGGATCGCCACCGGGATCACCGCCACCGGGTTGTGGCGTGCAATGAAGGACACCAGGATGCCGGCATAGCCGTAGCCCGCGATCAGCGACGCGTTGGCGTTGGTGTGCACCGCCGCCACCTCGACCGCACCGGCGACGCCCGCGCAGGCACCGCCGATCCCGCAGGCGGCCAGGATCAGCCCGCTGGCCGGCAGGCCCACCAGCTGCGCAGTGCGCGGATTGCCGCCGACCACCCGCACCGAGAAGCCCGATGCGGTGGCGCGCAGCCAAAGACCGGAGACCAGGCAGGCGACGATGCCGATCAGCAGCCCCCAATGCACGTCGGAGCCGCCGATGCCGCCGATCCCGAGCCCTTCGGCGATCGAGCGCGTGGCCGGCTTGTTGAGGCTGGCCGGATCGCGCAGCACGCCCTCGACCAGGTGCTTGAAGAGCCCGATCGCGATGTAGGCGAGCAGCAGGCTGCTGATGGTCTCGTTGATGCCGCGGTACTGGCGCAGCCAGCCCGCCAGCGCGATCCAGGCGGCGCCGGCCATGGCGCCGGCCACGCACAGGGCCAGCGTGCCGACGAGGTTCGCGGGCAGCGGCAGCGCGTAGGGCAGCGCCGCGGCGGCCAGCCCGCCGAGCACCAGCGCGCCCTCGCCACCGATGATCACCAGCCCGGCGCGCGCCGGAATCGCGACGCACAGCGCGGTCAGCATCAGCGGCGCGGCGCGCTGCAGCGTGTTCTGCCACGAGAACCAGTCGCCGAAGGCTCCCTTGAAGAGGATGACCCAGACCTCCAGCGGACTCACGCCGGCGAACCAGACGAAGACGCCGAAGAGCAGCAGTGCCGCCGCGATGGCGAACACCGGCAGCGCGATCTCTTTCAATGCGTTGCGCATCGTCGGCTCGCGGGTTGAAGGCGGTCGCCGGTCAGCCGACCGAACCCACCACGCCTTCGACGAGGTAGTTCATCTTCTCGAGCTCGAGGTCGGTCTGCTTGAGCGCCTTGCCGGCCGGGATCACGACCACGCCCTTGTTGTCCTTCAGCCCGCCGGTGAAGATGTCGAAGCTGCCCGCCAGCATCTTGGCCTTGATGTCGTCGGCGTTCTTCTTCGCCGCGTCGGTCACCATGGCGCCGTAGGGCGACATCTTCACGTAGCCTTCCTTGAGGCCGCCGCGCAGGAAGTTCGGATGCGGCTTGTCAGCCTGGGCCGCGTCGACGATGGTCTTGTAGGCCGTGATCCAGTTCCATTCGGCGCCGGTCAGGTAGGCATTGGGCGCGAGCTTGGCCTGGCTGGCGTGGTAGCCGCAGACCATCTTGCCGCGCTTGGCGGCCGTCTCGACCACCACCTTGGGGCCGTCCACGTGCATCGTGAACACGTCGCAGCCCTGGTCGGCCAGGCTGTTGGTGGCCTCGGCCTCCTTCACCGCCATCGACCAGTCGCCCGTGAAGATCACGCTGCAGGTGATGCCCGGCTTGACCGAGCGCGCACCGAGCGTGAAGGCGTTGATGTTGCGCAGCACCTGCGGGATCGGCTTGGCGGCGACGAAGGCGATCTTGTTGCTCTTGGTCATGTGGCCGGCGATCACGCCATTGAGGAACTGGCACTCGTCGATGTAGCCGAAGAAGCTGCCGACGTTCTTCGGGTGCTTGCCCTCGGTCCACATGCCGCCGCAGTGCGAGAAGCGGACATCGGGATTCTTCGGCGCCACGGCCAGGATGTGCGGATCGAAGTAGCCGAACGAGGTCGGGAACAGCAGCTTGGCGCCGTCCTGCGAAATCATCCCGGTCATGGTCTTCTGCACCGCCGCGGTCTCGGGCACGTTCTCTTCCTCTACCACCTTGAGGCCCGGCATCTTCTTGAGCTCGGCCGCCGCCAGCGCATGCGACTGGTTGTAGCCGTAGTCGTCGCGCGGGCCGACGTAGATCACGCCGACGGTCAGCGGCTTCTGGGCGTTGGCCAGCGCGCTCCAGCCGCCCAGCGTGGTGGCGGAGGCCAGGGCGGCCAGGGACTTGAGGGAATCGCGACGGTTGAACTGGCTCATGGTGCTTACTCCAGGTGATGGGTGAGGAATCAGGGGGCCGGGATGTCCTGTCTTGGATACAAGATGGTGTGCATAAACCGTACCAGCGCTTTGGCGGCCAAATCGGCCTGCGGCGCGCCAGCCTTGTGCGGCGCGCTCGCCACTGCGGCCCCGGCGCCCCGTCTTTGTGCTCGCGGGGCGCTTCGCATGTCAGGCCAGCGCCGCCACGGGCGCATGCACGAGCCCCGCGGATTCGAGCGCCGCGGCCACCCGCAGCACCAGGTCTTCGCGCCATGGCGCGGCGATCACCTGCACCCCGATCGGCAGGTCGGGGTGGGCGCCCCAGACCGGCACCGCGCACACCGGCAGGCCGATGCACGAGATCGGCTGGGTCAGCAGGCCCATGTTGGGCCGCACCGGCAGCCGGTGGCCGTTGATCTCGAAAAACTCGGCGCCGATCGGCGTCGCCGCCGAGGGCGTCGCGGCGGCCAGCAGGACGTCGTACTGCTCGAACACCCGCGCCACCTGCTCGGCATAGAGCCGCCGCACCCGCTGCGCGCGCGCCACCCAGGCGGCCGGCAGCAGCGCGCCGGCCAGGAAGCGGTCGCGCGACAGCGGCTCGAAGTCCGGCGCGCGGCGGCGCAGGTCGGGCAGGTGCAGCGCCGCGCCTTCGGAGTTGGTGATCAGGAAGGCCGCGGCCCGGCCGGCCTCGACCATCGGCAACTCGACCGTGCGGCTGGCGCCCAGCGCCTGGGCCACGGCATCGACCGCGGTCAGCGCCTCGGGCTGGGCATGCTGGCGGAAGTAGCCGCCGAGCACGCCGATCCGCAGGCCCTGCGTGCCCAGCGCCAGCGCCGCGGCGACCGGCTCGGCCGCCCGCTGCGCGCAGCCGGGGTCGTGCGGGCCGCGGCCCTCGGGGCCCTGCATCGCGTCGTAGGCCAGGGCCAGGTCGCGTGCCGAACGCGCGAACGGCCCCAGGTGGTCGAGGCTGGAGACGAACGGGAAGCTGCCGGTGCGCGGCAGCCGCCCGAACGTGGGCTTGAGCCCGAACACGCCGCACAGCGACGACGGCACGCGGATCGAGCCGTTGGTGTCGGAGCCCAGCGTGAGCGGCACCTGGCCGGCAGCGACCGCGGCGCCCGAACCGCCCGACGAGCCACCCGCGATGCGGGTCAGGTCGTGCGGGTTGTGGCAGGGGCCGACGTGGCTGTTCTCGGTCGTGAAGCCGTAGGCGTACTCGTCCATGTTGAGCGCGCCGACCAGCACCGCGCCGGCGCTCTCGAGCCGTCGCACCAGCGCCGCGTCGTCGCGCGGAGGCGTGTGCCCGCGTTCGATCTTGGAGCCCGCGAGGGTCGCGAGTCCGGCGATATCGAACAGGTTCTTGACCGCGAAGGGCACGCCCAGCAGAGGCAGTTCGCGCGTTCGCGGTCCGTTGGCAGAGGCCAGCGAGGCATCGACCTGCGCGGCGCGCCGAAGCGCCCGCTCGCGCAGCACCGCGGTGAAGGCGTTGACGCGGCGATCGGTGGCCTCGATGCGGTCCAGGCTGGCCTGCACCAGCGCCACCGCGCTGACCGCGTTGCTGCGGACCGCGGCGGCCATCGCGCAAGCATCCTGGCGCAGCAGATCAGATGCGCTCATTGCTCTTTCTCCCGCGGCGACACCGGCGCAAAACTCAGCGCCGGCTCGTCGCGCTCGCTGAGCGGCACGGCATCGACCAGCGCGGCGAACTCGGCCGCCAGCGCGAAGTAGCGCAGCACGCCGGGCCGGTGGTCGGACCTGAGCTTCAGGCCGAGCGCGGCCGCCGATGCATCGACATAGGCTTCGATCTCCGAAGGTGTCATGGCGGACCTCCTAGCGGCGTACTTCGCGCTGGAAGATTTCCAGGCTGAGTTTCTTCATGGCCACGAAGCTGGCGGAGCTCAAGGTCTCGAGCGTGCGCGGGCGCTGGTCGCGGTAGTCGAGGATCTCGGCCACCTTGGTCGGCCGCTTGGTCAGCAGCAGCACCTGGTCGGCGAGGTAGACCGCTTCCTCGAGGTCGTGCGACACCAGCAGCATCGTGGTGCCGGTCTTCATGAACACCTCCTGCAGCTTCTCGCGGATGAAGAGGGTCATCTCGAAGTCGAGCGCCGAGAAGGGCTCGTCGAGGAACAGCACCTCGGGGTTGGGCGCCAGCGCCCGCATGATCGATGCCGTCTGCTGCTGGCCGCCCGACAGCTCGTAGGGGTAGCGCTTGAGGTCGAACTTGACGTCGAAGGAGGCCACCAGTTCCTCCATGCGGCGATCGACCTCGGCCTTGGAGCGGCCTTCGAGCTTCAGCGGGTAGGCGATGTTGTCGATGGTCCGCATCCACGGGAACATCGCCTCGCGGTAGTTCTGGAACACGTAGCCGATCTTGGTGTCCTTGAGCGACTTGCCGTCGAACAGGATCTCGCCCGAATCGATCGGGATCAGGCCGGCGATCATGTTGATCAGGGTCGACTTGCCGCAGCCGTTGGGGCCGAACACCGAGACGATCTTCTGCTTCGGGATGTCGAGGTCGAAGTTCTCGTACAGCGGCCAGCCGGCGAAGTACTTGGTCAGCCCGCGGATCGTGATGTGGGTGCCGGCAGGGCCCGGAACGAAGGCCGGCTTCGGCACGTCGGCATAGACCGGGCCGTTGATGACGTTCTCTACGGCTGCTCTCATCTTCCGCTCCAGTGCACGATGCGGCGCTCGGCCACGAGGAAAAGAATGTTGAGCGCATAGCCGAGCGCGCCCGCCGCGATGATCGAGGCGTACATGTCCTTGACGTTCATCACCTGCTGCGAGTTGATGATGCGATGGCCGAGGCCGCTGTCGGAGCCGATGAACATCTCGGCCACGATCACGATCACCAGCGCCATCGAGACCGCCGAGCGCAGGCCGACGAAGGTCGGCTGCAGGCTTTCCCAGACCAGCACGTCGCGGAAGATCTGCCAGCGCGATGCACCCATCACCTTGGCCGCCATGACCCGCTGCTTGCGCGCGTTCATCACGCCGTAGGCGCTGTTGAAGACCACGATCAGCAAGGCGCCGAAGGCCGCGATCGCCACCTTGTTGACGTCCGAGACGCCGAAGATCATGAGGAACAGGGGAATCAGCGCCGACGAGGGCGTGGAGCGGAAGAAGTCGATCAGGAATTCGACGCTGCGGTAGGCCCGCTCGTTGCTGCCGAGCAGCACGCCCAGCGGTACGCCGACGACGGCGGCGATCAGGAAGGCCTGCAGCGTGCGCCAGACCGTGACCGCGAAGTCGCCCAGCAGGGCGCCGCCGGCCAGGCCCGACAGCAGCGTGACCAGCGTGTCGCCCGGCATCGGCAGCAAGATGGCCTTGATGAGCCCGAAGCGCACCACCAGGTCCCAGACGATGAACAGCACCACCGGGCCGATGAAGGGCAGCGCCTTGACCCAGTGCGACTCGCGCGGCGGCGCGGAGGCGGCAGCATTTGCAGCCGGAGGCGACCAGGGCGCCGCTGATGAAGGCGTGCTCATGACCTCAGCCCTTGTAGAGCATCGAGTCGACCATCAGGCGCGACGAGAAGATGCCCTTGTCCGAGAACAGGTCGAAGAACTTCTGGAAGTAGGCGATGTCGCCTTGTGTGAACTCGTTGTACATGGTGTAGGCCGCCAGCGGCACCTCGCCGGTCAGCGGGCCCTCGATCGCGGTGTAGCCCTTGAGGTACTGGCGCGCCTCGGCCGGCTTGCTGCGCACGAAGGCCACGCCCTGGCCGTAGGCGCCGATGAACTTCTTCGCCGCCTCGGGGTTCTTCTTGATCAGCGCCGAGGTCAGCGAGGCCGAGCCGCCGAACCACGGCGCCATCGGATCGCCCAGCACGTACTTGGCGATCACCCCGGCCTCGAGCACCCGCGTGCTGCCGTTGAGGCGGCCGATGGTGCCGGTCGGTTCCAGCGTGTAGCAGCCGTCGACCTGGCCGGCGGCGAGCGCCGCCACGTGCTGGCCGATCGGGAGCTCGACCACCGTGGCGCCAGTGGCGCCGCCGCGCTCGAGCACCGCCTTGGCCAGCGTCACGTTCTGGATGCCCGGGCCCGAGGCGACCCGCTTGCCCTTGAGGTCGGCCATGACCTTGGCGGTGCTGGCGGTCGGCACCAGCACCTGGTCGAGCACGTTCTTCACGTTGCTGGGGTTGGAGCAGAAGATCTTGAAGCTGCCCGGCGCGGCGATCTCGCCGATCGCGATGTTGGCCGAGCCGGTGCCGTTGGCGCTGCCGTCGCAGCGGTCGGCCAGCATCGCCTCCATGATCTGTTGCGCGCCGGCGTAGCGCTGCACCTCGACGTCGAGGCCTGCGGCCTTGAAGTAGCCCAGTTCGACGGCCGAGTAGAAAGGCAGGCCGGCCGCGATCGGCCAGTAGCCAATGCGGATCTTCGGCGCGCCCTGGGCCCGCACGATCGCAGGCGCGGCGAGCACGGCCAGGCCGGCCGCGCCGGCCTGCAGCAGCTGTCGCCGCGAGGCCGGGGCGGCGAGGGTCAGGGGTTTCTTGCTGAGGGCCATGGCGTACTCCGGATGAAAGATTGAGGAAGAGATTCAGGTCGGCGCTGCGCTGCGCGCCGCGATGTAGGCGCGCCAGCCGCCGAGCGCGGTGATGTCGTCGGCGCCGGCCACCGCCAGCGCCTCGCAGACGAAGCCCTGGACGCTGCGGCCGTCGGCCAGCCGCAGGCTGCCGATGCCGAGCGGCGCCGGGATCAGGGCGACGAAGCTGCCGTAGTGCGCGAGCGGCATCTCCCAGATCTCGAGCGCGATCGCCGCGCCCTCGCCGGCCGCCACGCGCAGCAGGCCGGGCTTGGGCGGCACGGTGCCTGGCAACGCATAGAGGCGGTAGTCGGGCGAGGTGTGGGTGGCGGCGATCAGCCGGGCGCCGCGCTCTGTGAGCTGGCTGTTGAGCGGCATGCCCGACAGGTGGGCGCCGACCACCGCGACCTGCACGGTCGGCGGCGCCGCGATCAGCGGCAGCGGCTCGATCGCCGGCAGCGGCTCGCGGGTCGCGCCGAGCGGCAGCCCGGTGGCGTGATGGAAGCGCTGGCCCAGCTCGGCCAGCTGGAAGTCGCTGCCGGCGCGGCCGATCAGCGTGATGCCGAAGGGCAGGCCGTCGGCGCGCAGGCTGGCCGGCACCGAGATCGCCGCGTAGTCGAGCAGGTTCACGAAGTTGGTGTATTCGCCCAGGTTGCGATTGAGCACCACCGGGTCGGCCTGCATCGCCTCGATCGTGTAGTGGGCCGGCGCCGTCGGCACCGCCAGCACGTCGATGTCGTTCCACATCGCCGCGGCCTGCTGGCCGAGCGCCTGCAGCCGGGTGCGGGCGGTGACGAAATCGGCGGCGCTGTAGCGGCGGCCTTGCGCGAGGATGCTGCGCACCGGCTCCACCACCTCGGCCTCGTGGGTGTCGAAGAAATCGCGCACCGCGGCGTAGCGCTCGGCCACCAGCGCACTGTCGTAGAGCAGGGCCGCGGCTTCGGCCAGCGGCGCATAGTCGATTTCGATCGGTTCGCCGCCGAGCGCGCACAACTGGCCGATGGCCTGTTCGAAGGCCGCCCGCGACAGCGTATCGCCGAAGAAGTTCAGCGTCGAAGGCACGCCGAAGCGGAAGCCCGCGGGCAGCGGCGCGGTGGCGAGCGCCAGGCTGCGGCCGTAGGGGTCCTCGGGGTCGAAGCCCATCGCCGCCTGCAGCACCCGTGCCGCCACCGCCACCGTGCGGGCGAAGATCGAGACGCAATCGACGCTCTGCGCCGCCGGCACCACGCCGCGGGCGCTGAGCAGGCCGCGCGAAGGCTTGATGCCGACGATGTTGTTGAGACCGGCCGGCACCCGGCCCGAGCCCGCGGTGTCGGTGCCGAGCGCGAAGTCGGCCTGCGCGGTGGCCACCACATAGGCCGACCCCGAACTCGACCCGCCCGAGACATAGCGCGGATCGAAGCTGTTGGGCACCGGCCCGTAGGGCGAACGGGTGCCGTTCAGGCCGCAGGCGAACTGGTCGAGGTTGGTCTTGCCGAGCAGCGACGCACCGGCGTCGAGCAGGCGCTGCACCACGTGGGCGTGGGCCGTCGGCGTGCGGGCGAAAGCCAGGCAGGCGGCCGTGGTCGGCACGCCGGCGACGTCGATGTTGTCCTTGGCGGCAAAGCGCAGGCCGGCCAGCGGCCCCGCGCCGGCACCGGCCAGCGGCGACGCGAGCCGCGTGATCCACGCCGCGCTCGCCCGTCCTTCCACCCGCGGCCCGGCATCGCCCGGGCGCACCGCCTGTTCATGCACCATCATCAAGCATCCTGTCTTGTGTACAAGATGCCTTGCAAAGGATGTGCCAGCCGCAGCCGCCGTAGGCGCGCGGCAACCTTAGACGGGGCTGCCTTCGGGGTCTTGTGGTGGCCGTGCCTGCCCCGCGTGGGCGCGTGGTTGAATGCGATGACGCAAATCCTTGGAGCGAGCGTGGCGACAGCAAATCCCGACAACGTGCTCTTCTTCATCCCGGACATCAGCGGTTTCACGAAGTTCGTGACCGAGACCGAAGTGAGCCATAGCCAGCACATCATCCAGGAACTGCTGGAGCTGATCGTGGACGCCAACCAGCTCGGGCTGGAGGTGTCCGAGTTCGAAGGCGATGCGGTGCTGTTCGTTCGTCCCGGCGCGCCGCCATCGCTGGACGAGCTTCTGGCGCAGGCACGGAAGATGTTCGTGGACTTCCATTCACACATCAAGCGGATCGAGATCATGCGCACCTGCACGTGCGGCGCGTGTTCCAGCGTCCATTGCCTGTCGCTCAAGTTCGTCGCCCATTTCGGGCCGGCCAGGACCATGCAGGTCAAGGGACATTCGAAATTCATCGGCAAGAGCATCATCGTCGCGCACCGGCTGTTGAAGAATCAGGTGCCCGAGTCCGAGTACCTGCTGGTGAGCGAGGAGACGCTGAACCAGCTGGCCGACGGCACCGCGACGACCTCGTCATTCCAGTGCGGGAACTGCAGCTACGACGAGATCGGGGAAGTGGCGTATCGGCACCATTCGATGGCGCCGTACCTGGCCGAGGCGAAGGCCACGGTCACCGCTTCCCCCACATGAAAAGCGCTTCGCCAGGCGCGAAGGCCCACCGGAGAAAGGCTTCGGTCCCGCAGCCGCCCCCGCGCATGCGGGAATAATGCGAGGCCTCAACCTCCGCCACCGAATGTCCGCACCCCAGGCTGCCGAAGCCCCTCCTTCCCTGCCCTGGCGCGATGCGCTCAAGGTCTATCTCGAACCCGCCTCGCTGCGCATGCTGGCGCTCGGCTTCTCGGCCGGCCTGCCGCTGCTGCTGGTGCTGGGCACGCTGAGCTTCCGGCTGCGCGAAGCCGGCGTCGACCGCTCGACCATCGGCTTCCTGAGCTGGGTCGGCCTCGCCTACGGCTTCAAGTGGGTCTGGGCGCCGCTGGTCGACCGCCTGCCCATACCGCCGCTGACCACCCTGCTCGGGCGCCGTCGCGGCTGGCTGCTGCTGGCGCAGCTGGCGGTGGTCGCCGGCCTGGCCGGGATGGCCTTCAACGACCCGCGCGACGGCCTGCCGCCGCTGGTCTGGTGCGCGCTGCTGACGGCCTTCGGCTCGGCCACCCAGGACATCGCGCTGGACGCCTTCCGCATCGAGTCGGCCGCCACCCGCAAGCAGGCCGCGCTGGCCGCCTGCTACCAGACCGGCTACCGGCTGGCGATGATCTGGGCCGGCGCCGGCGTGCTGTGGGTCGCTGCCTGGGTCGAACTGCCCGGCCTCGCGGGCTACCAGAACGGCGCCTGGAAGACCGCCTACCTCGTCATGGCGGCATCGATGGCGATCGGGGTCGTCACGGTGCTGCTGTCGCCCGAACCGGTGCGCGTCGCGCTGCCGAAACCGAAGAACGCCGGCGAATGGCTGCAGAGCGTACTGATCGAGCCGTTCGCCGACTTCATCCGCCGCTATCGCTGGCAGGCGGCGCTGATCCTGTCGCTGATCGCGGTCTACCGCATCAGCGACGTCGTGATGGGCATCATGGCCAACCCCTTCTACGTCGACATGGGCTTCACCAAGGACGAGGTCGCGACGGTCAGCAAGATCTATGGCGTCGTGATGACGCTGGCCGGCGCCTTCGTCGGCGGCGTGCTCTCGATGCGCCTGGGGGTGATGCGGGTGCTGATGCTGGGCGCGGTGCTGAGCGCCGCCAGCAACCTCCTGTTCGCCGGGCTGGCCTCGCGCGGGCACGACCTCACGGCGCTGGTGCTGGTGGTGTCGGCCGACAACCTGGCCGGCGGCATCGCCTCGGCGGCCTTCATCGCCTACCTGTCGAGCCTGACCAACATCAGCTATTCGGCCACCCAGTACGCCCTCTTCAGCTCGCTGATGCTGCTGCTGCCGAAATTCATCGCCGGCTACTCGGGGGTCTTCGTCGACGCCTTCGGCTACAAGGCATTCTTCATCGGCACCGCAGCGCTGGGGCTGCCGGTGCTGGTGCTGGTGGCGCTGGCATCGCGAGCAGCCGCGAACGGCAAGGCCGCCGGCAAGGCGGCCGACCAGGCGCCCGCACAAGGATCTGAATTGGCGCCATAATGGCTCCAATTTGGAGGGAACTGCATGGCCAACCTGTCAGTCAAGGACGTTCCGGATGACCTGGCCGAGCGGCTGCGTCAACGCGCGGCCCGCAACCATCGCTCGCTGCAGGGCGAACTGATGGCGATCATCGAGCAGGCGGTGCGCGACGCGGATGACGCGCCGCGGCCTGCATCCGCGCCGGCACAGGAGGTGGGCATGGGCTGGGGCGGCCGCGCCATCGTGCGGCGCGGCGGCAAGCCGATCGAGCAGATCGCCGCCGAGCACCGCGCCCGCTTCCCGTCCCCGATCGACGCCGGCCCGCTCGGGGTCGACATCGTCCGCGCCGACCGGGACGCCCGTTGAGCGCGCCTGCGCTTCACGTGGCCGAGCCGCCGGCCGCCTATCGCCTGCGCCCGCCGATGGTGGTGGACTGCAGCGCGATCGTTGCCATCTTGTTCGATGAACCGGCGCGCGACGCCGCGCTGGCGCGCCTGGCCGGCCATGCGCTGCATGCGCCCAACCTGCTCGACCACGAGATCGTCAGCGTCGCGCTCAAGAAGCGGCGGCAGTCCTGGCCCGCCGACTCCCTGGCGCTGGCGCTGGCCGACTACGCCGGCTACGCCATCGACCTGCACCCCGTCGATCTCGGCGCGCAGTACGAACTGGCCGTGCGCTATCAGCTTTCCGCTTATGACGCCGCCTACCTCTGGCTCGCAGCCGAGCTCAAGGCGCCGCTGGCCACCTTCGACGCCAAGCTCGCCGCCGCCGCGCAGGCGCACCTGAGCGCCCTGCCCTGAACCGCCCGGCGGTGCAAGGTCGAGGCCTTGGCCGACTGCGGTGGGCGCCGTGCTGCTGGTAGGCTGTCGTGTTTTGGCCATCACACCCCGCCCAACGTGACACCTTCACGCATCCCCCCCTTGAAGATCAGCGCCTTCACCGCGACCTCGGCCGTCGGTGTGGGCAAGACCGCCCTCGCCGACGCGCTCGCGCAATCGCGCAGCGGCCTGCGGGCCAATGACTTCGGCGCCTCGCCACTGCCGACCTGGATCGGCCGCGTGGACGGCCTCGAAGAACTGCGCCTGCCCGAGGAACTCGCCGCCTGGGATTGCCGCAACAACCGGCTCGCCTGGCTCGGCCTGCAGGCCGACGGCTTCATGGAAGCGGTCGCGGCCGCCCGCAAGCGCTACGGCCCGACCCGCATCGCGCTGATCCTCGGCACTTCGACCTCCAGCATCGGCGAGACCGAGCTGGCCTACACGCAACTGGCCGATGGCGCCTTCCCCGCCGACCAGCAGCGCCCCAAGGTGCACACGCCGCATTCGCTCTCGCTATTCGTGCAGCAGGCGCTGGGCCTCGAAGGCCCGTCCGAGACGATCTCCACCGCCTGTTCGTCCAGCGCCAAGGTGTTCGCCTCGGCCGAGCGGCTGATCCGCCTGGGCCTGGTCGACGCGGCCGTGGTCGGCGGCGTCGACACGCTGTGCGGCAGCGTGCTGTTCGGCTTCAACTCCCTCGAACTGGTGTCGCCCGAGCCCTGCCGGCCCTTCGACGCCGCGCGCAACGGCATCAGCCTCGGCGAAGCCGCGGGATTCGCGCTGCTCGAGCGCGGCCGCGGCCCGCTCGAACTGCTGGGCTACGGCGAGGCCAGCGACGCCCATCACATGTCGACCCCGCATCCCGAAGGCCTGGGCGCCGAAAAGGCGCTCGACGATGCACTGGCCCGCGCCGGCCTGGCCGCCGCCGCCATCGACTACATCAACATGCACGGCACCGCCAGCACCAAGAACGACGAGGTCGAAGGGGCCCTGGTGGCACGCCGCTTTCCCGGCACCACGCACGCCAGCTCGACCAAGGGCTTCACCGGCCACACGCTGGGTGCGGCCGGGATCGTCGAGGCCGTGATCAGCCTGCTGGCGATCGAGACCGGCCTCAAGCCGGGCAACGTCAACACCACCACGCTCGACGCCGAGTGCGGCCCGCAGATCAAGCTGCGGCCGGCCCGCGGCGAGGTGCGCCATGCACTGAGCAATTCCTTCGGCTTCGGCGGCAACAACTGCTCGCTGGTCTTCGGCAAGGGAGCCGCAGTATGACCACCACCTCCAAGACCCCTATGCTCTACATCGAGGGCCCGGCCTTCTGGGCCGCGACATTGCCGGGCTGGGAGATCGCCAGCGCAGTCTTCCGCGGCGACGGTGCACCGGCCGACCCACCGGCCAAGCGGCCATCGCCGCAGCTGCTGGCACCGGCCGAGCGCCGCCGTGCGCCCGACACGGTGGCGCTGGCGCTCGAGGTGGCGGGCGCCGCGGTCGCGGCCTCCGGCCGCAACCCGGCCGACCTGCCCTGCGTCTTCGCCTCGGCCCACGGCGACCTCGGCATCAACGACTACATGTGCGGCACGCTGGCGGCCGACCCGCTGCTGCTGTCGCCGATCAAGTTCCACAACTCGGTGCACAACGCCGCGGTCGGCTACTGGACCATCGGCACCGGCTGCATGGCGGCCAGCAATTCGCTCGCCGCCTACGAGAGCAGCTTCGCCTCGGGACTGCTCGAGGCGGCGGCGCAGTGCGCGGCCGACCACCGCGCCGTGCTGCTGGCCGGCTACGACATGCCGGCGGTGGGCGCGCTGGCCTCGGTGACCACCAGCCGCGAGATGCTGGCCGTGGCCCTGGTGCTGTCGCCGACGCGCAGCGCGCGCACCGTGGCGTCCTTCGAATGGTCGCTGGCGGCCGGCGCGCAGCCGGCGACGCCGGTACGCAGCGACGCGGCGCGCGCGCTGCAGGTCAACGCGATGGCCGACGCGCTGCCGCTGTTCGAGGCACTGGCGCGCGGCGAATCCGAATCGCTGACGCTGCCGCTGTCGGCCACGCTGTCGCTGCAGGTCCAGCTGCAACCCGAACTCCAGCTCGAAGCGCTGAGCTGACGGCCATGGACCCGAGCCGCCCCGCGCACGACGTCGCCATCATGGGCGGCGGTCTGGCGGGGCTGACGCTGGCGCTGCAGCTGCGCCAGCGCTTTCCCGGCATCGATGTCGTGGTGCTCGAGCGGCGCGCCCATCCGGTGCCGCACGCGGCCCACAAGGTGGGCGAATCCTCGGTCGAGATCGGGGCCCATTACTTCGACACGGTGCTCGGCCTCAAGCCGCACCTGCACGGCGCCCAGCTGCGCAAGTTCGGCTTCCGCTTCTTCTTCAGCGAAGGCCGGCGCGACATCGACCAGGTGACCGAGATCGGCGCCAGCCGCTACCTCTCGGTGCCGAGCTACCAGATCGACCGCGGCATCTTCGAGAACTTCCTGGCCGAGGAGGCCGCGCGCCAGGGCGTGCGCTTCATCGACGGCGCGACCGTGCGCCGCATCGACCTGGCCGACGACGCCAGCGCGCCGCACCGCCTCGAATGGTCTGACGGCGAGCGCACGCAGGCGCTGCACACCCGCTGGCTGGTCGACGCCTGCGGCCGCGCCGGCATGCTCAAGCGCAAGCTCGGCCTGCAGCAGCCCAACGCGCACGAATGCAACGCGGTGTGGTTCCGCATCGGCGAACGCATCGCGATCGACGACTGGTCGGACGACCCCGGCTGGCGGGCACGCTGCGAACCCGGTTCGCGCTGGCTGTCGACCAACCACCTGGTCGGCGCCGGCTACTGGGTGTGGCTGATCCCGCTGGCCTCGGGCTCGCATTCGGTCGGCATCGTGGCCGACCCGCGGCTGCATCCGCTCGAACGCATGGACAGCTTCGAGCGCGCGATGCAGTGGCTCGAGACCTGGCAGCCGCGCCTGCACGATGCGCTCGCCGACAAGCGCCACCTGCTGCAGGACTTCGCCTTCCTGCGCAACTTCTCGTACGGCTGCAAGCAGGTGTTCTCGGGCCGGCGCTGGGCGCTCACCGGCGAGGCCGGGCTGTTCCTCGATCCCTTCTATTCGCCGGGCAGCGACTTCATCGCGTTCGGCAACACCTACATCTGCGACCTGGTCGCGCACGACCGCGCCGGCCATGCACTGGAGGCCCGGGCCCGGCTCTACGACCAGATCTACCACTCGTTCTACGAGAGCACGCTGGCGCTCTACACCGACCAGTACCCGCTGTTCGGCGACCCGGAGGTGCTGCCGGCCAAGGTCATCTGGGACTACACCTACTACTGGGGCGTGCTGGCGCAGATCTTCTTCCAGCAGCGGCTCACCGACCTGCCCGTGCTGGGGCGGGTGCGCGACGAGCTCCAGCACTGCCAGCAGCTCAACCTCGCGGTGCAGTCCTTCTTTCGCGCCTGGTCGGCCGTCAGCCATCGGCGCAACCCGGCCGTGATGCTCGACCACGCCGCGCTGCCGTGGTTCGCGGAGCTCAACCGCAGCCTCAACGACCGGCTGGACGACGACGCCTTCGTGCGCCGCATGCACCAGTCGGTCGACCGGCTGACGGCCCTGGCCGTCGAGCTGCTCGGACGCGCGACGCGCGACCATCCGGGCCTGGACGGGGCGGCGCTGGCCGCCCTGCTGGCGCGGGCGCCTGCGGCGGCCGAGGGCACGCAGACCGAGACGCTGCTGTTTGCACCCGCATGAAAACGAAACCGCCGTCACCAAGGTTTACCCAACTTTACGAAGCGTTCAAGCCCACGCGACCGCGTGGGACCAAGCTACCCACCTGAGCACAACCACCGTGGCACGCCGCACGGAGACCTACCGATGAGCACCCCCCAACTCCTGATGATCGAAGACGACGCCCGCCTGGCGCAGATGGTGGGCGAATACCTGACCCAGTCGGGCTTCGGTTTCGCGCATGCCCTCGACGGCGCGAGCGGACTCGAGCTGCTGCAGCAGCGCTCGCCCGACCTGGTGATCCTCGACCTGATGCTGCCGGACACCGACGGCCTCGAAGTCTGCCGCCGCATTCGTGCGCTGCCCGGCAGCCAGGCCAAGGTGTCGGTGCTGATGCTGACCGCCAAGGGCGACCCGATGGACCGCATCATCGGCCTGGAGATCGGCGCCGACGACTACCTGCCCAAGCCCTTCGAGCCGCGCGAGCTGCTGGCGCGCATCCGCGCCGTGCTGCGCCGCCGCGGCGAAACCCCGAGCGAGGCCGAAGGCCCGGCCGTCATGCACTTCGGCTCGCTGGACATCGATCGCAACGCCCGCAGCGTCACGGTCGCCGGTGAGCCGGCCGACCTCACCTCCTACCAGTTCGACCTGCTGGTGGCGATGGCCGAGCGCGCCGGCCGCGTGCTCACCCGCGACCAGATCATGGAGGCCGTGCGCGGCCGCGAACTCGAGGCCTTCGACCGCTCGATCGACGTCCACATGGGCCGCATCCGCGCCGCGATCGAGGTCGACGCCAAGAACCCCAAGCGCATCCTCACCGTGCGCGGCGTCGGCTACGTCTTCGCCAAGCAGCAGGACTAGGGCGCGGGCGCCGACATGCTGCTCAACCTCTACCGCCGCCACCTCTACGTCCGTATCTGGCTGGCGGTGGTGGCCGGCGTCTTCATCCTCACGCTGACCGCCAACTGGATCGTGCGCGAGGCGGCCGAGAGCGAGCGCGAGCGGCTGGCGCCCCTGCCGCGCGAAGTCGCGGTGCTCGATTCGAACGACAAGCCGATCGGCTCAGGCACGGCCACCCGCGTGCCTGGCGCCGGGCTCACCTTCGACGTCACGCTCGACGACGGCCGCGCCCTCACCATGCAGGTGGCGCCACGCGGCCGCCCGCCGGGCCCGCCGCCGGGCATCCTGGCCTGGCGCACGCCCTTCGGCCTCGGCTGGATGGTGGCGATCGTGGGCTTCATCGTCGCGCTCGGCGTCTATCCGATCGTGCGCCGGCTCACCAAGCGGCTCGAACTGCTGCAGCGCGGCGTCCAGCGCTGGGGCGAAGGCGACCTGTCGGTGCGCGTGCCCGAGGAAGGGCAGGACGAAGTGGCCGACCTCTCGAACGGCTTCAATGCCGCGGCGGCCCGCATCGAACAACTGGTGCGCTCGCACAAGTCGCTGCTGGCCAATGCCTCGCACGAACTGCGCTCGCCGCTGACCCGCATCCGCATGAGCCTCGAGCTGATGGGCGACCGGCCCAACCCGGGCGCGCGCGAAGAGATCTCGCGCAACATCGCCGAGCTGGACCAGCTGATCGACGAGATCCTCCTGGCCAGCCGGCTCGATGCCAAGGAGGCCGATATGGGCACCGTCGAGACGGTCGACCTGACCGGCCTCGCGGCCGAGGAGTGCGCCCGCGTCGATGCCGACCTCGAGGTCAAGGAAGGCACCGACAGCAGCGCCCTGACAGTGCTCGGCGTGCCGCGTCTGCTGCGCCGCGCGATCCGCAACCTGCTCGAGAACGCCGGGCGCTACGGCGCCGGACAGACCAGCGTCGAGATCGGCAGCCGTGCCGGCCAGACCGAGATCCGGGTCAACGACCGCGGGCCCGGCGTGCCGGTGACGCAGCGCGAGCGCATCTTCGAGCCCTTCTACCGGCTGCCGGGCGCCAGCGAGCGCAACGGCGGCGTCGGGCTCGGCCTGGCGCTGGTGAAATCGATCACCGAGCGCCACGGCGGCAGCGTGCGCTGCGAAGACCGGCCCGGCGGGGGTGCGAGCTTCGTGATCACGTTGCCGCACTAGGCGCGCCCTTCCTGCCGGGACGCAACGCCGTCGGGCCCGCCTGCGCCGGCCTCTAAAATCCGCCCCCTATGCAGAGATCGCACATCGTTCGCGCCGCAGCCATGTTCTGGGGGCTCACGGTGTTCATGCCGGTCGGCGTGACCTATGTGTCCTTCCTGCTGCTGATGGTCGCGCTGCTGGTCGCCGGCGGCTGGCGCGAGCGGGCCCTCCGCTTGCGCGGCAACCCGATGTGGTGGCCGGTGATGGCCTACGTGGTCTGGACGCTGGCCGTGCTCGCGCTGGAGCCGCACTACCCCGAGACCGGCTCCAACCTGTTCCACGGGCTGCGCATCGCGGCCACCATCCTGATGGCCCTGGCCCTGACCCGCGACGAGGCGATCTGGGCCGTGCGGGGCTTCTGGATCATCGGACTGGTGAACATCGTGATGATCGCGCTGTACTACTCGGTGGGGTTCCCGATGCTGGAGCCCTGGCGCGGCGTGCTGATCCTGATCGGCAACAAGTCGATCAGCAACGCGCTCCTGTTCACGATCATGGCCGCCACGGCCGCGGTGTACGGACTCCAGGCGCTCGCCGGGCATCGCCGCTGGCAGGCCATCGCCGCGTTCGCGCTGGTGCCCGCCGTGATGGCGATCATCACCTTCAGCCTGCCCTCGCGGACCTCGCTGCTGGCGCTGCTGCTGGTGATCCCGGCCGCCTGCGTGCACCAGTGGCGCCGCCAGCTCAAGGTGCTGGCCCTGGTGCTGATGGCCGGCGGCGTGATCGCGGCCGGCGTGCTGTGGAACTCACCCGTGGTGCAGCAGAAATTCGCGGTCGGCATCCAGGAGATCGAGGCCGCCCAGGCCGGCGAGATCTCGGAAGCCAGCTGGGTGGTGCGCTACTACATGTACCGCGACACCGCCCGCATGATGATCGACCGGCCCTTCGCCGGCTGGGGCATCGGCGGCTGGACCGAGCAATGGCACCTGCGCGGCCCCAAGCTGCTCGACTACAAGAACATGCCCCACAACGACTTCCTGTGGATGGGCGCTCAAAGCGGCTTTCCCGGCGCGCTGAGCCTGCTCGTCATCATGGGGGTGGCGGTCTGGATCGCCTGGCGACGGGACGACTTCGCCGGCCGGCAGGCCTTCGTCGCGACCCTCGTGATGCTGATCGCCACCAGCGTGAACTCGGCCTTGCGCGATGCCCAGATCGGGCTCGCGCTGCTGTGGGTGGCGATGGTCTACCTGCGGCTGGCGCAGGCGCCGGGGGACTCGTGGCGCGGGCTGCTGCCCTCGGGCGCCCGTTCGTAGCCCACGAAGGGGCCGAAGAACACCATCTCGCGATCGAGGCCGGCCTCGATGTCGTCCTGCTTCGGGAGTTCGTCGATGAATTCGGGCCACGACTGCGCGACATGGCGCGACCACTCGCGCGGGTCGAGCCGGCTGATCGGGCCCTGGGTGGCCAGGAACTCGAAGCCCTTCGAGGTCAGCTTGCTGACCGCGAGCCGGGTGGCTGACTCGGGGTCCGGCGCCGTCGCGTAGGCCGACACGTAGGCACCCGCGAGGGTCGACGGCAGGGTGCCGTTCGAGCCCCGGCCGAGCTTGACGTTGACCAGGAACAAGCCCCGCACGGAAACCCCGGAAGGCTCAGTGGTGGCTGCCGGCGGCTTCGCCCGCCTTGAGGCGGTAGACCGTGCCGCAATAGGGGCACTTGGCCTCGCCGGTGCGCGCGACGTCGAGGTAGACCTTGGGATGCGCGCTCCAGAGCTGCATGTCGGCCTTGGGGTTCGGGCAGAACACGCCGCCCTGGTCGTTCAGGTCGCGGGCGAGGAGTTCGATGGTGCTCTTGGGGGTGGACATCGCTTTTTCAGACCTTGGTGAGCCAGTGGGCGTACTTGGGATTCTTGCCGTTCACGATGTCGAAGAAGGCGCTCTGGATCTTCTCGGTGATGGGCCCGCGCGATCCGATGCCGATCTCGACGCGGTCGAGTTCGCGGATCGGCGTGACCTCGGCCGCGGTGCCCGTGAAGAAGGCTTCATCGGCGATGTAGACCTCGTCGCGCGTGATGCGCTTCTGCACGACTTCGATGCCGAGGTCCTTGCAGATGTGCAGGATGGTGTTGCGCGTAATGCCGTTGAGCGCGCCGGCCGACAGGTCGGGCGTGTAGACCACGCCGCCCTTGACCACGAAGATGTTCTCGCCCGCGCCTTCGGAGACGAAGCCGCTGGCATCGAGCAGCAGCGCTTCGTCGTAGCCGTCGTCGAGCGCTTCCATGTTGGCCAGGATCGAGTTGCTGTAGTTGCTGACCGCCTTGGCCTGCGTCATCGTGATGTTGACGTGATGCCGCGTGTAGCTCGAGGTCTTGACGCGGATGCCGCGCTTCATGCCCTCTTCGCCCAGGTAGGCGCCCCAGGCCCAGGCCGCGACCATGGCGTGGATCTTGTTGCCCTTGGGGCTGACGCCCAGCTTCTCGGAGCCGATCCAGACCAGCGGCCGCAGGTAGCAGCTGTCGAGCTTGTTCTCGCGCACCACCTGCTTCTGGGCCTCGTTGACCTGTTCCTGGCTGAACGGGATCTTCATGCGCAGGATCTTGGCGCTGTTGAACAGCCGCTCGGTGTGCTCGGCCAGCCGGAAGATGGCGGTGCCGTTGACCGTGTTGTAGGCGCGCACGCCCTCGAAGACGCCGCAGCCGTAGTGCAGCGTGTGGGTCAGCACGTGGATCTTGGCGTCGCGCCAGTCCACGAGATCGCCGTCCATCCAGATCTTGCCGTCACGATCGTCCAGTGCGGGGGGCAGTGCGCTCATGTCTTTGTCCTTCAACCGGGGGTATGTCGAAAAAGCTTTCGATTTTACGGCGGCGGGCCGCCAGCGTCGGGCCGACAATGGCGGGTTTTGCCAACCAGCCAGATAAAAGGGTTTCAGTGTCCGTCTTCAAGAACGTCATCGTCTACCGCATCGAAGCCACGTGGTCGCAGTCGCTCGACCAGGTCGAGCAGGGGCTGGCCACGCAGCGCTTCGTCCCCTGCAGCCCATCGCAGGAAAAGGCCACCGGCTGGGTCGAGCCCCGCGGCCAGGAACACGGCCCGCTGGCCGAATCGGTCGGCGGCCAGTGGCTGCTCGAATACATGGTCGAGACCAAGACCCTGCCGGCCTCGGTGGTGCGCCGCAAGGTCGATGAGCGCGCCGCCCAGATCGAGGCCACCACCGGCCGCAAGCCCGGCAAGAAGGAAAAGAAGGAACTCAAGGAAGACGTCACCCACGAACTGCTGCCGCTGGCCTTCACGCGCCATGCGCGGGTCGCGGTGTGGATCGACCCCACGGCCCGGCGCCTGGTCGTGAATTCAAGCAATGCTGCGCGCGCCGACGAAGTGGTTACCAGCCTCGTCAAGTCGCTCGACGGCTTCGCGGTGGCGCTGGTCAACTCCCAGGTCGAGCCGGCGGCGGCGATGTCCGAATGGCTGTCCAGCCAGGAGCCGCCGGCGGGATTCACGATCGACCGCGAATGCGAGCTCAAGGCCACCGACGAATCGAAGGCCGTGGTGCGCTACGCCAAGCACCCGCTGGACATCGACGAGGTGCGCGAGCACATCGCCGCCGGCAAGCGCCCGACCCGGCTCGCGATGACCTGGGACGACCGGGTCTCGTTCGAGCTCACCGAGGGGCTCCAGATCCGCAAGATCGTGTTCCTGGAAGGCACGCTGGACGATGCGCCGGCCTCGTCGGGCAAGGAAGACGATTTCGATGCCAACGCGGCAATCGCGACCGGGGAGCTGGGGCAGCTGGTGCCCGAACTGCTGGAGGCCCTGGGCGGTGAGATGAAGCTGGGGACCGCGGCCGCGGAACCGGCCGCCGCAGCCCCCGCCAAGGCCGGCGCCGAAGAAGCGCTGGTCGACGACTCAGCGCCGTTCTAGGGCCGGCAAGCTCAGACCGGCGGGCGCAGCGCGTCCGCCGCGCCGGGCTTGACCGCATCCGCGCTCGGTGCGTCCGCCGCGGCTTCGTCCTCGGCCACCTCCGGCCGGGTCAGCTTCCACTCGACGAGCTTGCCGCCCGCGAAGGTGCAATCGACCCAGGAGCCGCCGGCATCGGTCCAGCGGAACAGTTCGGGCTGCGTGTCCTTCGGCGAACGCAGTTCGCCGAGCGCGCGCGTCATCGCGATCACGTGCAGCAAGGTCGCCTTGGGCTTGAGCTTGGCATTGAGCATCACGGCGCTGGCGACGGTGCCGATCGGCCGGTCGGCCGCGCGCTTCAGGACCTGCATCGTGCGGTTGAAATGCATCAGCAGGAACATGACGATCGCGCCACCGACCAGTGCCACGCCGCCCCAACCGTAACTGCGCCAGGCCAGGCCGAGCAGCACCAGGCCGCCGACGGGAACGAGGAGTCTTCCGAAATTCATGGGGTGGATTGTCGCTCGGTCGCCCGGCGGCTTGACCGCCGCGCCCGCGCCCCCGAGACTTCCGCGATCACGGCAACTCCGACAACGATGCGTCTGGCTCGCGCGCTCCTGCTCCCGATGGCGTTTTGCGCGATGTCCAGCGGCTGCGCGCTGCTGCAGGCCGACAGCCACATGAAGCGGCTCGGCGAGGCGATGTACTTCACCGGCATCGTCGAGACCGAGAAAGAAGCCCGGGGCCCCATCGTCGTCGTGCTGTACAAGCTCGACAACCCGCCCGAGCCGGTGTTTCTCGACGTCGTTCCGCGCACGCGAGGCGTCTACCACCTGGCGGCCCCGCCGGGCCGCTACGGCATCCTCGCGTTCGAGGACGTCAACCGCGACCTGGCCTACGAAGCCGGCGAGCCCGCCAGCCTCTACGAGGGCACCGCCCTCCCACTGACAGCGGTCGACGAGCCGCCCACCGCCGCGACCGGCCTGGGCCGCATCCGGATCGCGTCCAAGCCGCCCGACGTCGCCCTCCCGGCCATCTTCGGCGATGCCTACGCCGCACTGGCCAGGCGACGCAACGAAGAGTTCGGCGCCCCCGCCCTCATCGACGAAGGTCGGTTCGCGCCGGGACGGGTGCGCGAGGGCATGTTCCAGCCCCTGCGCTTCCTCGAGGAGGGCCGCGCGGGCCTCTTCTTGCTCGAGCCCTTCGACCCGAAGCGCGTGCCGGTGATCTTCGTGCACGGCATCGGCGGGTCGCCGCGCGACTGGGAATACGTCATCGAGCATCTCGACCGCACGCGCTTCCAGCCCTGGGTCTTCTTCTACCCCTCGGGCGTTTCCATCGGGCTGTCGACCCTGCTGCTCAACAACGCGGTCGACGAGCTGCACTACCGGTACGCCTTCCCGACCAGCATCGTGGTCGCCCACAGCATGGGCGGCGTGGTGGCGCGCGGCACCTTGAACGTCATCCAGCGCGAGGGCCGCACGCCGCCGGTGCACCACGTGGTGACGATCTCCACGCCGTGGGAGGGCCACGCGGCGGCGCGCTGGGCGGACATCGGGCCGACGCGCGTGCCCGGATCGTGGCTCGACATGGCGCCCGACTCCCCGTACCTTCGCGAATTGGCGGTGGTGCCGCGGCCGGCCGACATCCGCTACACGCTCTTCTTCGGCTACAGCGGCCGCTCGCGCTTCGTCTCCGGCAACAACGACGGCGTGGTGTCGATGCAAAGCATGCTGGGCGGCGGCATGCAGTCGCGGGCCGATTTCGTCTACGGCTTCGACGAGGACCACAGCTCGATCCTGCAGTCGAAAGAGCTGGTCGACATGCTCGTGCAGCGAATGCGGCAAGAGCTGGAGCGCCTGCCGCGCCGATGAGCCTCAGCGCCGACGCAGGAACACGTGCGTCGCGCGTTCGCCGGCGATGCTCTCGGAGACCTCATAGCCCAGGCCCGGCAGGTCGAGCCCCTGGAACAGCGCCTCTCCGGCGCCGAGCAGCACCGGCCGGACGGCCAGGTGCAGTTCGTCGATCAGCCCGGCGGCCAGGTACTGCCGCACGGTGGACACGCCGCCGCCCAGGCGGACATCGAGGCCGCCCGCGGCCGCCCTGGCCTGCTCGAGCGCGGCGTGGATGCCTTCGGTGACGAAGCGGAACTCGGTGCCACCGGCCATCGCCAGCGGCGCGCGCGGATGGTGCGTGAGCACGAACACCGGCGTGTGGTACGGGGGCTCGTCACCCCACCAGCCCTTCCAGCTGTCGTCCGGCCACGGGCCGCGCACCGGGCCGAACATGTTGCGCCCGAGGATCCAGGCGCCGATGCCCTCGAAGCCCTGCTCGGCCATGCGGTTGTCGATGCCGGTCTCGCCGCCCGCCTGGCTGCCCTGCATGGTCTGCCACAGGCGCGTGGGGAAAAACCACTCCATCAGCTCGGGGCCGCGCAGCCCGAGCGGATTCTGGAGATCCTGGCTCGGTCCGGCGCCGTAGCCGTCGAGGGACACCGCGAAACTGCGGACGCAAAGCTTGGCCATCGGATGTTTCCTCGGGTTCAGGCGCGCGAGACCTCGATGCTGTAGAGGCCCCAGGGGCACAAGGCAAAGCGCTCCTTGAGCGGCTTGTCCTTGAAGGCGGCCAGCGTGTCGGCCTCGTAGATGGCCCATTGCGGGCCCAGCCCGCCCAGGGCGAGAGGCTTGCCGTCCATCTCGGTGGCCACGATCATGCGCCAGCTGCGCGCGTCGGCCAGGCGCAGCGGCACCACGTAGCCGTCGACCGCCCGCAGGCCCAGCATCACGTCGCCGGTGACCCCCGCGACCTCCAGCACGCTGGCCAGCAGCGGTCCGGCGAGCGCATGCAGCCTGGCGTCGTATTCGAGCGTGGCCTTGATGCCGACCGCCGGCAGGCGGCCCAGCGCTTCGGCGTCCAGAACATAGGCCCGGTCGAACTTGACGCCGTGCTTGACCATCAGCTGGTCGAGCGCCGGATCGACCGGCCCCCGGTTGGTCTTGCCGACCATTCCGCTGACGGTCAGCAGGCCCGGACCGCCTCGCGCCGGCTCCGCCGCCGACACGCCGGCCACGGGCCACAGCCCGGCGAGCGCCGCGCTGCCCAGGAAATGTCGTTTGTCCATCGGACGATTGTGAAGCGATGCGCCCGCCGCCGTCCACCACGTTCGCGGTAGCCTGTCGCCATGGATTCCCTGATCTCCGCTTCGGCGCGGGCGCTCGCCGCCGGCGATGCGCTCGGTGCCCTCAAGCGGATCGCGCTGCGCGACGACCCGCCGGCGCTGGCACTGCGCGGCATCGCCATGGCCCAGCTCGGCGAGCACCCGCGGGCGCGCGAGCTGCTCCGGCTGGCGGCCCGCGGCTTCGGCGCCCACGAAGCGCTGGCGCGGGCCCGCTGCGTGGTCGCCGAGGCCGAAGTGGCGCTGGCGATGCGGGACCTCGGCGGCTCGCCGCGCGCGCTGTCGGCGGCGGCGGCCACGCTCGACGCGCATGCCGACCCCGCCAATGCCCTGCAGGCGCGGCTGATCGCGGCGCGCCGGCTGCTGCTGCTCGGCCGCCTCGACGAAGCGACGGCAGCGCTGGCCCAGCTGGATGCCCAGGGCCTGCCGGCGTCGCTGGCGGCGGTGGCCGAGCTGGCCGCCGCCGAGCTGGCGCTGCGCTCGCTGCGCATCGGTCCGGCGCAGGCGGCGCTGGCGCGCGCCGACGAGGCGGCCGGCCGCGCGCGCGTGCCGGCACTGCTGGCCGAGGTGGCGGAGGCGCGGGCGGCGCTCGAACATCCGGCCGCCCGGCGCCTCTCCCGCGACGGCGAAGAGGCGCTGCGCCTCGGCGAGGTCGCGGCCCTGCTGGCCTCGGGCGCGCTGGTGATCGATGCCTGCCGCCACGGACTGCGCACCCGCGACGACTGGCTGCCGCTGACGCGCCGGCCAGTGCTGTTCGCGCTGGCGCGCACGCTCGCCGAGGCCTGGCCCGACGCCGCCGATCGGGAAGCCCTGATCGCGGACGCGTTCCGCACCCGCCGCCCCGACGAGACGCACCGGGCGCGGCTGCGGGTCGAAATCGGGCGCCTGCGGGCACTGGTCGCGGCGCTGGCGCAGATCGAGGCCACCCCGCGCGGCTTCGTCCTGAAGCCGCGCGACCAGCGCCCGGCCGTCGTGCTGGCACCGCCCATCGACGGCGACCAGGCCTCGCTGCTGGCGCTGCTGTCCGACGGCGCGGCCTGGTCGACCTCGGCCCTGGCGCTGGCGCTCGGGGCCAGCCAGCGCACCGTCCAGCGCGCCTTGGCCGAGCTCGAGGCCGAAGGCCGTGTGCGCTCGATCGGGCAGGCCCGGGCGCGGCGCTGGCTGTCGCCGCCGCTGGCGGGTTTCACGACGATCTTGTTACTCCCCACCGCGCTCCCGATTGAATAGAGTCGTCCCAAGGCCCCGGTTCGAGGCCCTTCACAAGGAGCCAGAGCAATGACCCGCCAGACAGGCAACGAGAGTCCCCAGGCCACGGTGCAAGCGGCCGAAATCGTGCGCGAGTACGGCCCGTTCCCCGGTGCCGACAAGGTGAACGGCGTCACCCACGACGGCCGCCACGTGTGGGCCGCCACCGGCGCCCGGCTGGTCGCCTTCGACCCCGCCAGCGGAGAACCCACGCGCACGCTGGAACACGCCTGCGATGCCGGCACCGCCTTCGACGGCACCTATCTCTACCAGATCGCCGAGTCGCGGATCGACAAGATCGACCCGGCCACCGGCGAGGTGGTGGCGTCGATCCCGGCCCCCGGCCATGGCTACGACTCGGGGCTCACCTGGGCCGAGGGCAGCCTGTGGGTGGGGCAATACCGCGATCGCAAGATCCACCAGATCGACCCGGCGACCGGCGCGGTCAAGCGCACCATCGAGTCGAACCGCTTCGTCACCGGCGTGACCTGGGTCGACGGCGAGCTCTGGCACGCCACCTGGGAAGGCGACGAGAGCGAGCTGCGCCGCATCCACCCGCAGAGCGGCGCGGTGCTCGAGCGGCTCGAGATGCCGCACGGCGTCGGCATCAGCGGGCTCGAGTCGGACGGTGCGGATCTCTTCTATTGCGGCGGCGGCAACAGCGGCAAGGTCCGCGCGGTGCGCCGCCCGGCGTCCACGCGCAAGGCCGGGACGGCCGCCAACTGAATCCCCGGGAGCACACCATGAACACCGCCACCGCCGAGATCAGCACCACCCACCATCCCGTCGTGTCGAGGGACCGATGGCTCGCCGAGCGCAAGCTGCTGCTGGCGCGCGAGAAGGAAATCACCCGGCTGCGCGACCAGCTCGCCCGCGAGCGCCGCGCGCTGCCCTGGGTGCGCATCCAGAAGGACTACGCCTTCGACACGCCCGAGGGCCGGCGCACGCTGGCCGAGCTGTTCGAAGGCCGCCGCCAGCTGCTGGTTCAGCACTTCATGCTCGGCCCGGGCTGGGCCGAGGGCTGCCCGAGCTGCTCGTACATGGCCGACCACCTCGACGGCATGCAGGTGCACCTGATGCAGCGCGACGTCACGCTGCGGGTGGTGTCGCGCGCACCGCTGGCCGAGATCGAGCGCTTCCGCGCCCGCATGGGCTGGCGGTTCCAGTGGGTGTCTTCGCACGGCAGCGACTTCAACCGCGACTTCGGCGTCTCGTTCACGCCGGAAGAGATCGCCAGCGGCAAGGTCCGCTACAACTACGTGACGCAGGCCTTTCCGGCCGAGGAGGCGCCCGGGATCAGCGTGTTCTACAAGGACGACGCGGACCAGGTCTTCCACACCTACTCGACCTACGGGCGCGGGGTGGAAGTGATGATGGGAACCTACGACCTGCTGGACCTCACGCCCAAGGGTCGCGACGAACACAACCCGGGCCACACCATGGACTGGGTGCGCCACCACGACCGCTACGACACCGCCGCGGCCGGGTCGTGCTGCGCCTCGCACCCTTGAACAGGCGAGCGGATCATGGCAAGCCTCTGGCCATGGCTGGCGATCGCCGGCATCGGCGCGCTGCACGGCCTGAACCCGGCCAACGGCTGGATGCTCGCGGCCGCCTGGGGCCTGCGTTCGCATGACCGGGCGCAGGCGCTGCGGGCCCTGCTGCCGATCGCGGCCGGGCATGCCGCATCGGTCGCGCTGGTGGCCGCGGCGGTGGCGTTCGGCCTGTCCCTGGACCGCCAGCTGCTGCAGGCCCTGGCGGGCGGCGCGCTGGTGCTGGTCGCGGGCCTTCGGCTCTGGCGCCGCCGGCCCGCCCGGGCCTGGGCGCCGGCCGGGCATGCCGGGCTGGCGCTGTGGTCGTTCATGATGTCCACCGCCCATGGCGCCGGCCTGATGCTGGTGCCGGCGCTGATGCCGCTGTGCATCGGCGCCGCGCCAGGCAGTGGCACCGGCGCGGCCGGGCCGCTGGCGCTGGCCCTGGCCGCCGTCGGCGTCCACGGCGCCGCGATGCTGGCCGTCACCGGTCTGCTGGCCAGCGGGGCCTGCCGCGGCTACGACACCGCGGCCGGCTGGCTTCGGCCCCTCTTCAACCGGGTTGCTTGGTGGTGCGCAGGTAGGGCTTGATGGTCTTGAAGCCGGGGAAGGCCTTCTCGGCCTCTTCGTTCGTGACCGCGGTCGTGATGATCACGTCCTCGCCGTTCTTCCAGTTGACCGGCGTCGCCACCCGGTGCTTGACGGTCAGCTGCATCGAGTCGAGCACGCGCAGGATCTCGTCGAAGTTGCGGCCGGTGGTCATCGGGTAGGTCAGCATCAGCTTGATCTTCTTGTCCGGCCCGATGATGAACACCGAGCGCACCGTGGCGTTGGTGGCGGCCGTCCGGCCGTCGGAGGTGCCCGGCTCCTCGGCCGGCAGCATGTTGTAGAGCTTGGCCACCGCCAGGTCGGTGTCGCCGATCATCGGGTACTTGACGACCGCGCCCTGGGTCTCCTCGATGTCGGCGACCCACTTGCCATGGCTGTCGACCGGATCGACCGACAGGCCGATGAGCTTGCAATTGCGCTTGGTGAACTCCGGCTCGATCTTGGCCATGTAGCCCAGCTCGGTGGTGCACACCGGCGTGAAATCCTTGGGATGCGAGAACAGGATCGCCCAGCTGTCGCCGATCCACTCGTGGAAGTCGATGCTGCCTTGCGTGGTGAGGGCCGTGAAATTGGGGGCGGTGTCGTTGATGCGAAGGGACATGGCTGGCTCCAGTGGTTCGGGTTCGAATGGGGGACCGAATCGAAGCATAGCGCGACAGCGGGCGACGGGAAACCTGTCCTTTGCTGCTAGGGCGTGTTCACACTATTCCAGGGATCGCGTTGCCCGGGCAACCCGAAGGGAAGGCATGCCAAGGCGTGCCACTCCGCGTTGCACTCCTTGCATGTGCCAACGCACGTGCGGCGTCGCGCGCCTTGATTGGCCCGCCTTGGCATGCCTTCGCGACCCTGGAATAGTGTGAACACGCCCTAGCCGAAGGTGAACACGTACGCCTGCGCACCCGGCTCGATGAACTCGATCTCGAAGCTGCGCTCCGCGCTGCCCGCGCGCTGGCGCACGAGCTGGTAGAGCCGCTGGCGGTCGATCGTGCCGCGCCCCTGCGCGTCGGTGTCGAAGCCATGGTCCGCGAGCGGCGGCCGGCCGTCGACGCGCACCTGGAAATGCACCGGCCGGCCGTCGGCCGCGGGGCCCAGCACGAGGTGCAGGTCCCGGGCCTGGAAGCGATAGGCGATGCGCCCGTGCGCCGCCGCCGAGACGACGCGATCGCGTTCGGCGGTCCACTGGCCGTCGAGCGTCCAATGGTCCCGCGCCAGCGATGCGACGCCGCTGTAGGCACGCGCGCGATCGCGTTCGAGCCGCCCGGGCGACGCGAAGCCGTCGGCACGCTCGTACCCCAGGTAGGACTCCTCCGAGAGCGCGGGTGTCGGCGCCGCGGCCGCCTCGACGCCCTGCCCCTGCGGCGACACCACGCCGGACGGAACCACGCCACCGGCTTCGGCCAGCAGCTGCTGGATCAGCTGCTCCGCGCGCTGGTAGCCGCCCTCGCCGAACTGATGGTCGCGCACCCGGCCTTGCGCGTCGATGAAATAGAACGCCGGCCAGTACTGGTTGCCGAAGGCGCGCCACACCGCATGGTCGCTGTCGACGGCGACCGGAAAGCCGATGCCCAGGTCGGCGACCGCGCGGCGCACGTTCTCCGGGCGCTTCTCGAACGCGAACTCGGGCGCGTGCACGCCGACGACCACCAGGCCGGCATCGCGGTACTTCTGCGCCCAGGCCCGCACGTAAGGCAGTGTGCGCAGGCAGTTGATGCACGAGTAGGTCCAGAAATCGACCAGCACCACCTTGCCGCGCAGGCTCTCGGGCGTCAGCGGCCCGGAGCCGATCCACTCGGTCGCCCCGGCCAGCGAGGGAAAGTCGCCTTCGGACAGGACGCGCGGGGCGGACAGGTCGACGCGCTGCGCCACGGGCGACGCCGGGGGCGGGCCCGGCCGGACCCGTTCGACCAGCGACTGCTCCAGCCCGGCGGGCGCCGCGAACGAGATCCGGCTCAGCAGGCGGGTGTCGATGCCGGTCGCAATCAGCGCCACGCCGACCAGGATGCCGGCGCCGGCAACGCGCCGGATCGCAGCACCCGACAAGGCCGTTCTCTTGACCAGCGGCCGCAGGCGTCCGCCGAGCACCAGCGCGGCCGCCAGGGAAGTGCAGGCGCCGGCGGCATAGGCGAGCAGCAGCAGCGAGGTGGTGGCGCTGGCGCCGTTCAGGGTCGCGCCGGCCAGGATCAGGCCGAGGATCGGACCCGCGCAGGGCGTCCACAGCAGGCCGGTCGCAAGGCCCAGCAGCGCCGACGACAGCAGGCCGGAGCGCCGCGCCGGATCGCCTTGCGGCCCCGCGGACAGGCGCTGGCCGAGCGCGACGAAGGGCCGGCCGAGCGCATCGGCCAGCGGCGGCCACAGCAGCGCGCAGCCGCACAGGGCGATCCATGCGATGGCCGCGAAGCGACCGTACTCGTTGAGGGCGACCGCCCAGGCGCCGCCGATCGCCGCCAGCGAGGCCACGCCCGCGAAGGCGAGCGCCATGCCAGCCAGCATCGGCAGGCCGTGCGATGCGAACGGCCGCCCGGCGCGCGAGAACACGAACGGCAGCACCGGCCACACGCAGGGGCTGGCGATGGTGAGCACGCCGCCGAGATAGGCCACGGCGGCGAGGGTCACGCTCACACGTGCCCCGCGGCGAGCGCCAGGACGGCGTCGGTGAACGCCTGCGGCGCTTCCTGCGGCAGGTTGTGGCCGCCCTGCACCACCCGGTGCGAACGCGGCCCGCTGAATTTCGCCGCCTGCGCCCGGCCATCGCCGGCCGGCACGATACCGTTGGTGGCGCCGTCCATCGTGATCGTGGGCACGGTGATCACCGGCTGCGTCGCGAGCCGTCGCTCCCACGCGTCGTATTGCGGCTGGCCCGGCGCCAGGCCCAGGCGCCAGCGGTAGTTGTGGATCACGATGTCGACGTAGTCCGGGTTGTCGAACGAGGCCGCGCTGCGCAGGAAGGTCGCTTCGTCGTAGTCCCACTTCGGGGAGTTGTTCGTCCACAGGATCCGGGCGATGTCGCGCCGGTTCGCCTGCAGGCCTGCGCGGCCGCGCTCCAGCGCGAAGTAGTACTGGTACCACCAGTCGTGCTCGGCCTTGGCCGGCAAGGGCATCGCGGCGGCGGCGAGGTTGGTCACGATGTAGCCGCCGACCGTGAGCAGGCCCAGGCAGCGCTCGGGCCAGAGGGCGGCGATCACGCAGGCCGTGCGCGCACCCCAGTCGTAGCCGACCATCAGGGCACGCTCGATGCCGAGGGCGTCGAGCAGCGCGATCTGGTCGAGCGCCACCGCCGATTGCTGGGCATTGCGCGGCGCCTGCGGGTCGATGAAACGGGTCGTGCCGTGGCCGCGCAGGTGCGGCACGATCACGCGGAATCCGCGCGCCGCGAGCAGCGGCGCGACCTCCGCATAGCTGTGGATGTCGTAAGGATAGCCGTGCATCAGCAGCACCGGCGTGCCGTCGCGCGGGCCGGCTTCGTAGTAGCCGACATCGAGTTCGCCGGCGCGGATCTGCCGGATCGGCTCGAGCTGCCGGGGCGCGGCGCCGGGGCCCGCCGCCGGCTTGCCCGACGGCGGCGTGGCGGCCTCGGCGAATGCCGGGAGAAGGGATTCCGCGAGGGCGATGCCGGCGGCAGCGCTGCCGAGGAAGGCCCGGCGTTGCAATTGGAAGGCTTCGGACATGAGGTTCTCTCCGTGATTCGACGAAGCGAATTCTTCGCCGTTCTGGCTGTTCGACCAACAGCATTTTTTTAACCACTTCGTTGCCTGTTGGGCAACACTACGGTGATGCGAGAAATCAACCAGAAACGCCTTCGCTACTTCCGCGAGGTGCTCGTCCACGGCTCGATCCGCGGCGCCGCGGACGCCCTCGGCACCGCCCCCTCGGTGATCACCCGGCAGGTCGCGCTGCTGGAGGAAGAGCTCGGTCTGACCCTGTTCGAGCGGCAGGCGCGGGGCGTGGCGCCGACCGACGCCGCGCAGCACCTGCTCGAATACTGGCGTGGCTGCCAGGCCCACCAAGAACAGCTGGCCGAGCGGCTGCGCGCGATCGAATCGCTCGAAGCCGGCAGCGTCAGGATCGTCGCCAGCGAGGGCTTCATCGACGGCTTGATGGAGCAGGTCGTCGCCGCCTTCTGCGCCGCGCATCCGAAGCTGGCGGTGATGGTCGACGCCTCGCCCGCCAACGAGCTGGTGCGCGCCGTCGTCGACGACGAGGCCCACATCGGCATTGCCTACAACCCGCCGGCCGAGCCCGGGCTCGAGACCGTCGCCAGCGCACCGGCGCCGGCCAGGCTGCTGGTGCGGGCGGGGCATCCGCTGACCCGGTTGTCCGGGCCGCTCCACCTGCGGCAGATCGCCGGCTATCCGCTGGGCCTGATGCCGCCCGGCTACGGGGTCGGCCTGCTGGTGGAGATGCTCGAATACGCCGAGAACCTGAAGCTGCACATCACGCTGCGCAGCAACTCGGTGGTCGGCCTCAAGCGCTTCGTGCGCAGCACCGACGGCGTCACGATCATCGGCGCCGGGCTGGCGGCGGCCAAGGAGATCGCGGCCGGGCATCTGGTGGCGCTGGAGCTGGCGCACCCGCTGTGCCGCTCGGCACAGGTCAGGCTGGTGGTGCGCCGCGGCCGGCCGCTGTCGGTCGCGGCGGGCAGCCTGCTGGGCGAGATCCGGACCGGGTTCTCCGCCTTCCAGGGCCGGCCGACACGCGCGCGTGCCTGAGCCAGGTCACCAGCTGTTGCGCAATTCGCGCAGCTTGGTGAACACCGTCTTCGGGTCCGGCTGGTCGGGAAGATCGGGGAAGGCCTCGCGCAGCGCAGCGATGACGCTCGGGCTGCTCAGGCGCAGGAAGGTGTTGATCTGCTTTTCTTCCTGCAGCGTCGTGACCCGGGCCGTCGCCGGGTCCTGCGCGGCCACCTGCGGCAGCAGCGCCTGGGCGGCCGCGTTGTCGGGCTCGCGCGCGAGCGTGAAGCGCAGGTTGTTCTCGATGTAGTCGTGGCCCGGGTAGACGCGCGTGTCGGCGGGCAGCTTGGCGAGCTGGTCGACGAAGGTGGCGTAGAGGTCCTCGACGTTGCCGCCGTTGTGGCAGTTGCCCGCACCGGCGTTGAACAGCGTGTCGCCCGAGAACAGGGCCGGGCTGTCGGTGTGGGAGCGCAGGCAGATGTGGCACATGGTGTGGCCGGGCGTGTCGAGGCATTCGAGTTCGACGGTCCGGCCGACCTTGATCACGTCGCCGGCCTTGACGCCGCGGTCCACGCCGGCGATGCGCGAGCCCGACTGGTGGTGCGCGATCAGCTTGGCCCCGGTCGCCGCCACCACGGCCGCATTGCCGCCGGTGTGGTCGTGGTGCTCGTGCGTGTTGAGGATCTGCGTGATCTGCCAGCCCTTGTCCTTGGCGGCGGCCAGGCATTTCTGGTGGTCCAGCGGATCGATGGCCAGGGCCTCGCCGCTCTCCGGGCAGACGATCAGGTAGTTGTAGTTGCGGTAGGCGTTGCCGGTCCAGATGCGCTCGACGATCATGGGGATGCTCCAGGCTGTCAAAGAGATACGAGGCGGGAGCATACGTCGGCCGCCTGGACGCTGCGGGCGAAGGGGCAAGCCCCTCGCCCGCCCTCGCTCGCTCAGAAGCGGTCCGCCAGCCCCATCGCCGGATCGCTGACCGAATGCCGGCCGGTCTCCAGCCGGCCGGCCAGGCGGCGGTAGAAGGCCGGGTCGGCATCGCAGGTGACGACGAAGTCGTACCACTGGCCGCTGGCGTCCAGGCTCCAGCGCATGCGGGTGTCGTCGCCGCCCTTGACCCGGACGCTCCACGAGCCGTCCTTGTTGCCGTTGTAGCGACCGCGCTCGTCGCGGTCGTCGTTGCCATGGCCGTGGTCGTCGTGGCGGTCCTTGCCGCCGCCCTCGAAGGCCTCGGGTCGCGCATAGAGCTTGTTGGACTGCACGGTGAAGTTGCAATCGCGGCGGCCGTCGTTGCGCAGCTGCAGGTAAAGGTCGCCTTGGCGCCGCTCGTAGCCCACGCGGATCTCCGGCAGTGCCACGCCGCCGGCGCGCAGCCGGTTCAGGTCGCCCTTGAAGTGGCGGTGGAAGCCGTTCGGCCCCAGCACCCAGAGGTCGTACAGGCCGGCGTCGTCGGTCATCGACGCCCAGTCGCCGGCCAGCTGCTTGCCGGGCTCGACCACGTAGCGGCGCGGCAGCCGGTCCGACAGGTGCAGCTTGTCGTAGACGTGGAACACCGCGGCGGCCCGGCCGCTGTTGGCGAACAGCAGCTGCACGCGGCCGTTGAGCGCGTCGGTGCGCGCGCTGGCGTGAAGCTCGTAGGGCAGCGCCCGCGAGGGCCGCACGCCGGTGGCCTGCACCGGCAGCGCGGCATCGGCGGTCGGGGTGATCTTCGGCAGCGCCTGCTGCGCGGCGGTCAGCGCGTCGGCGTCGCCCTTGGTCGTGTGCCCGGCCAGGGTCGGCAGCGGCTCGTTGTTGGGGCGCTCGAAATTGAAGGCGCTGGTGAGGTCGCTGCAGACGGCGCGGCGGTACTTGCTGATCTGCGGCTCGACCACGCCGAAGCACTTCTCGAGGAACATCAGCGTCGACGTGTGGTCGCAGACCTGCGAGTTGACCCAGCCGCCGCGGCTCCAGGGCGAGACCACCCACATCGGCACCCGCGGGCCGGGGCCGTAGGGCCGGCCGTCGACCGCGGGCTGGCTGGTGGTGGCGGGCGCGAAGTCGTGGTACTCGACCGCCACATCGGCAGCGGCCAGCGTGCAGGCGCCGGCCAGCGTGCCGTCGGCATTGCGCGAAGGCACGGCCGGCGACGGCAAGTGATCGAAGAAGCCGTCGTTCTCGTCGAAGTTGACCAGCAGCACGGTCTTGCTCCAGACCTCCGGGTTGGAGGTCAGCGCATCCAGCACCTCCTGCACGTACCAGCCGCCCTTGGCCGGGCTCGACGGCCCGGGGTGCTCGCTGTAGGCCGATGGCGAGATGATCCACGACACCGCCGGCAGGGTGCCGTTCCTGATGTCCTCGCGGAAGGTCTCCAGGAAGCCTTGCGGCATGGTGTTGCCGAAGCCCTTGGCCAGCGGGCTGAGCGCATCGTCGACCGACGCGTCGTAGAGCGGGCCGGCGGCATCGACCGGCTGCGTGATGTCGGTGGCCGCCACGTAGACCGGGCGCCGCGCTGGCGGCATCTGCTCGATGGCGGCGCGCCAATGGCGGAAGCCCATCATCTCGTTGCAGCCGTAGTTGTCGATCAGGCTCTGGTAGACCTTCCACTTGACGCCGGCCTTCTCGAGCCGGTCGGCATAGGTGGTCCAGGTCCAACCCTGGGTCGACGGGCCGATGTCGTTGCCGCCGTTGAACTGGTTGTTCAGCGCCGCCACCTGGACCTTGCTGCCGTCGACCGGGCTGATGCCGTTCGGGCCGTTGGTGCCGCTCCAGTAGAACAGGCGGTTCGCGATGGTGCCCGTGTGCATGCCGCAGTGATAGTGGTCGCACAGCGTGAAGGCTTCGGCCAGTGCCCGCTGGAACGGGACTTCGGCGCTGTCGTAGTAGCCCATCGACAGCAGGTTCTTGGCATCAGGCCACTTGAACATGCGGCCGTGGTCCCACGCCGCCTGCGAATCGGCCCAGGTGTGGGGCGTGCTGCCGGCGCGCTGCGCGTTGCCCTTGCTCTCGTCGAGCCGGTAGGGCACGTAGGTGCTCGGCGGCGTGGTCTTGGTATAGCTTTGGTAGAAGACGTTCTTGCCGTTGGGCGCCGGGACCGCCATGCGGTCGCCATAGCCGCGCACCCCCTTGAAGGTGCCGAAATAGCTGTCGAAGGAACGGTTCTCCTGCATCAGCAGGACCACGTGCTTGACGTCCTTGATGGTGCCGGTGTCGTGATGGGCGGGGATGGCCAGCGCACGGCGGATGCTGGGCGGAAAGGCGGCCAGCGTGGCGGCGGCGATGCCGGTGGTGGCGGAACTCTGGAGGAAGTTGCGGCGTGAGGTCATGTCAGGGCGAGTGTCGGGGAATATCAAGCGGGTTCAGGGGGCGTAGCTGACGCTGGGCTGGCTGCTCGCGTCGGAGGAGGCCGTCGAAGCGGTGTCGGTCGTGGCCTTGCCGCTGGTGCCGGCCGCGGCGGCCGACGTGCCGGTGCCCGCGCTGCCGCTGCTGCCGCCGCCGCAGGCGGTCAGGGCGCAGGCCAGGGTCGAGAGCGCAGCCAATGCGCGAAAGGTGGGCCATGGGTACATAGGGGAACACTCCGTGTCTTGGAATCGTGGGGCGATCGAAGACTAGGCAGGCGCCGTGACGTCGCGATGAAGCGACGATGACATCGCACCGCGCAGGCTAAGATCTGCGCCTCTTTCAACCACCGACCGGAGGTCACCATGGAAAGCCACATCGCCCCATCCATCGCGCTCACCCGGTCCGTCGCGTCCCACCTGGCTGGCTGAAGCTGGCGGCCCCGCGCCGCTGCCCCCGTCGCATCGCCTCGAACCGCCTGAGTTCCAGCTGCCGCCGCCGGCATGTGCCGGCAGCGGCCCTGTCGTCTTTTGAAATCAAGGCAACCCCATGTTTGGAAACGAAAGAGATTCGACCGCGGTCCGCTTCTTCGATCCCGAGGCCGCTTCACCCGAGGACTGGACGCGGCTGCACGCGTTCCGCCGCGCCCGCCACGCCGAAGACCTTCCCGGCGAGCCGGTGCTGCCCGACGCGGACTTCGAGCGCGAGTTGCGCCTGCGCCGCCCGCTCGGCGAGTCGCGCCGCTTCATCGCCACCCGGCAGGGCGAATTCGTCGGCAACCTGATCCTGATGTTTCGCCGCGACGGCTCGCCCGGCTGCGAGGACTTCGCGGCCCACGTGGATGCGGCCGGCGGCGTGCTGCGTGGCTATCGCCGCCAAGGCATCGGCAGGGCGCTGGCCAGGACGCTGCTCGCGTTCATGCAGGCGCAGGGCCGGACGACCGCCACCTTCAAGGTGCACCTGCCCGATGGCAACGCGTTCATGGCGGCACTCGGCGCCGTCGGCAAGTACCACAGTGCCGAGAACCGGCTGCGGCTCGATGCACTCGATTGGCCGTCGCTCGCGCGCTGGCGCGAGGCGGTGCCGCTGGCCGCCGACGGACTGCGCTGGGAGGTGCACGCGGGGCAGGTGCCGATGGCACGGCTGGGCCAGTTGATGGCGCCCTTCTCGGCGCTGATCAACGAGCAGCCGCTCGACGCGCTGGAGGTGCCGCGCATGCGCTACGAGTTGCCGGGCTACGTGACCTGGTACGAGGACATGGACCGCCGGGGCGGCGAGCACTTCCTGGTGCTGTTGTGCCACGGCGAGGAAGTGGCCGCGATGTGCGATGCGAGCTGGGACGCGCGCTTTCCGGAACGCGTCTACCAGCAGCTCACCGCCGTGGCCCGGCCCTGGCGCGGGCGTGGCCTGGCCAAGGCGGTGAAGGCGGCGATGCTGGAGCTCGTCCACGCGCGGCACCCCGGCGTTCGAACGATGATCACCCACAACGCGCACGCCAATGCGCCCATGCTGTCGATCAACCAACGCCTGGGCTTCGCGCGGCATCGCGACGACCGCACCTACCAGCTCGACCGCGCGGTGCTGGCGTCGGCCCTGGCGCGCTAGGGTCGTGGCGCGCGCCCGCGCAGCCGCAGCAGGATCGCCGCGTTGTCGAGTTCGCCCTCGCCCTGCGCCACGGCCTCCTCCAGCAGCTGCGCGTGGACACGCGAGAACGGCAGCTCCAGCGCGGCGGCACCGGCACTGTCCAGCATCAACCGCACGTCCTTCAGGTGCTGGCGGATGCGCGAGCGCGGCGCGAAGTCGCCTTCGACCATCAGCGGTCCCTTGATCCTGGCCGCCTCGGAACTCGCCGGGCTGGCCAGCACCAGTTCGAGGAACCGGCGGGGGTCGAGGCCCAGGCTCTGCGCGAAGGCCAGGCCCTCGGCGAAGACCGCGCGGTTGAGGCCCAGCACGAGGTTGGTGGCCAGCTTGGCCTTGGCGCCCATGCCGGGCGCACCGACATGGATCCAGCGGCTGGCGAGTGCCGACAGCACGGGCGCCGCCCGGGCCACGCCGGCGTCGTCGGCGCCGACGAGGGCCGTCGCTTCGCCCTCGCCGATCTGCTGGCTCGAGCCAGAGAGCGGCGCCTCGACCAGGTCGATGCCGCGCGCATGCAGCCGGCGCCCCAGCGCCACCAGCAGGTCCGGCGAACCGGTGGAACAGTCGATCACCAGGCCAACCCGGCTGCCAGGCCCCAGCAGCCCCGGCTCGCCTTCGAGCACCTGGAGCGCGCCGTGGGTGTCGAACACGGCGAGCACCACGGTGTCGACCGAGCGGCCCAGCGCCGGCAGCGAGCCGGCGCCCTCCCCGCCCGCGGCCTCGAAGGCCTGCACCGCCTCCGGCCGCAGGTCATGGCCCAGCGTGCGCCAGCCGGCCGCGCGCAGGCGCAGGCCCAGGGCCTGGCCGACCAGGCCGAGGCCGACGATGCCGATGGTCGGGGAGGGCATGTTCATCCTAGGTGCTCCACCACGTGTCGCATGACCCGTGACGCATGAAACCGGCGCAGCCAAACGCCAGGGATACCGCGGAACCGGCTTTGCCGGGCCGCTGGTATCGCCCCCCTGGAGGGGGGAGGCGCCGCAGGCGCATCGGAGGGTGTTTCATTCATGCCTCCAGCGAGGCGCCGCCGCAGACCTGGATGTCCTGCCCGGTGATCGCCGCGGCGAGCGGCGAGAGCAGGAAGGCCACCAGCGCCGCGACCTCCTCGGGCCGGATCAACCGCCCCATGGGCGTCAGCCGGGGCTGCGACGACTGGCGCCGCGGGTCCTGCAGCATGGCGGTCTCGGTGGCCGCCGGCGAGACCACGTTGACCGTGACGCCCGCGGCTGCGACCTCCGCCGCCCAGCTGCGCGCCAGCGAAACCAGGGCCGCCTTGGTGGCCGCGTACTGGCTGCGGCCGGCGATGCCGCGCGCCACCCGGCTGCCCACCAGCACCACCCGCCCGCCGCCGGCGCCCACCATCCGGGGCACCAGCCGGTCGGCCAGGCGGGCGGCGGCGTCCACGTGCAGCCGCCACATCTGCTCGCCCGCGGCGACGTCGAGCTGGCCCAGCCGGCCGACGCGCAGCACGCCGGCCGCGTGCACCAACGCCTGCACCGGGCCCTGCGCATGCAGAGCGGCCTCGGTCGCCGTGGCGTCGCACAGGTCCAATTCGACCGAACCGAAGCGGCTGTGCTCGATCTGCGCCGGCGCGCAGTCGAGGCCGGTCACCGACCAGCCCTCCGCCAGCAGCGCACGGCTGATGGCCAGCCCGATGCCCGAGCTGCTGCCGCTCACCAGCGCCCGCCGTTCCTCACTCGACACGGATCTGCCCTTCGGTGATGATCTTCTGCGACTTGGCCATGTCGGCCGCCTGGAAGCGGGCGAAGTCCTCCACCGAGCCCGGCGTGAAGACCAGCCCCTGCTGCGTGAAGCGCTCGCGCAGCTCCGAGGCCAGCGCCTTGTTCACTTCGGCGTTGAGCCGCTTCACGATCTCGGGCGGCGTCTTGGCCGGCGCCCAGAAGCCGTACCAGCTGTAGAACTCGAAGCCCGGCAGGCTCTCGGCCACGGTCGGCACCTCCGGCAGGCTGGCGGCGCGCTTGTCCGAGGTCACGGCGATCACCCGCAGCATGCCCGAGCGGTGGTATTGCAGCGAGCCGAGGATCGGGTCGATGAAACCGCCGATCTGGCCCCCGATCAGGTCCTGGAAGGCCGGCGCCGTGCCCTTGTAGGGCACCACCAGGTAGTCGATGCCGGCCGAGCGCTTCAGCAGCTCGGTGGCCAGGTGCCCGGCCGATCCGATCGAGCCGACGGCGAAGGTCATCTTGCCGGGATTGGCCTTGGCATAGGCCTGCAGCGAGGCGATGTCGGTCACCGGCAGGCTCTTGCTGATCGCCACCGACAGCGGCGCCTTGGCGACCAGCGCCACCGGCGCGAAGTCCTGCGTCACCGCATACGGCACCGACTTCATGGTCATGGGCGCGGTCACGAAGGTGGAGGCGTTGAACAGCAGCGTGTGGCCGTCCGCCGCCGCCTTGGCGACCTGGTCGGCACCGATCACGCCGTTGCCGCCCGCCCTGTTCTCGATCACGAAGGGCTGGCCGAGCTGGTCCTGCAGCTTCTGGGCCACGGCGCGCCCCAGGGTGTCGAGGGTGCCGCCGGGCGGGAACGGAATGATCACCCGCACCGGGCGCGAGGGATAGGTCTGGGCCGACGCCGACCAGGCGCAAAGGCCCAGCACGACGGCGCCGAGCAGGCGGGTGGCGATCTTCATCCTGTTGTCTCCTGTTGGGTCGGCGCGTCCCGCGGAAGGCGCGCCGTGGTCCTAATCTAGGAACGCGAGGCAATCAGGTCAAATAATGTTTTCTGACATCGCCATCAATTCAACTGATACCGTATCGCATGGACCAGCGACAGATCCAGTACTTCGTCTGCCTCTACGAAGAGGGCTCGGTGACCCGGGCCGCCCAGCGGCTGCATATCGTGCAGCCGGCGCTGAGCATGCAGATCGCGAAGCTCGAAGAGGAGCTGGGCCGCCAGCTGTTCGTGCGCGGCAGCAAGGGCATGACGCCGACCGAGCATGCCACCCACATGTACGCCTTGTTCCTGCCCGTGCTGGCGGATTTCGAGCGGGCGCGGGCCCAGCTGCTCGCGACCAGCAGCGAACTGGCCGGGCACGCGCGCATCGGCCTGCCGGCCAGCATCGCGCAGGACATCCTGGCACCGGCGCTGCTCGCGTTCTCGTCCCGGCACCCGCAGGTGCGCGTCTCGGTGACCGAGGCCTACACCGAGGCGCTGGTGCAGGGCGTGGCCGCGGGCCAGCTCGACGCCGCGATCGTCAACAAGCCGCGGCGGCTGATGCTGAAGGCGCAGCCGGTGCTGCGCGAGGGCCTGGTGCTGGTCACCGCCGCCTCGCACCGGCCCCTGCCGGCCCAGGTCGGTTTTCGCCAGGCCGTGAAGATGCCGCTGGTGCTGCCGACGCGCCAGCACGGCCTGCGGGCGATCGTCGAGAGCGCCTGCGAGGCCACCGGCCTGCAGCTGCACTGCGCCTGGGAGATCGATTCGCTGGGCGCGATCATGCAACTGGTGCAGCAGCGGCCCGAACTCGCCTCGCTGCTGCCGCGCACCGCCGTGCGCAGCCGGCTGGCGGAGGGCAGCCTGCGGGCGCACCGGGTGGTCGGCCCGGCGCTGGCGCGCGAGCTGGTTTGCGTCTCGCATCCGACGCGGCCGGTCGCGCCGCCGGCGGCCGCCTTTCTCGAGGTGCTGATCGGGCAGATCCGCGAGAGCGGCGGGCGCTGAGGCCTACTTGGCGAGCCGGGCGGCCGTGTCCGCCGTGCCGACCCAGCGGCTTATCTTGCTGCCGTCCTTCCAGCTGAAGACCTGGACCCATTCGGTCTCGTGCACCTTGCCGTCCGGGCGCGCCCGGCCCTTGGTGCGGCCCAGCACCGTCACGTGACCGGGGCCTTCGAGGAACTCGCGCGGCTCGAACTCCAGGATCTCGTCGGCCTGCGCCAGCTTGCCGAAGAACTCGGCCACCTGCTGCTTGCCCCTGCAGGTTCCGCCGTAGGGCGTGCCGGTTTCCGGGCTGGCCAGGAATCGCCATTCCACGTCGTCGGCAAGGAGCTCGAGCAGCGCCGGAATGTCACGGCGGCCGAACGCGGCGTAGCCCTGCTTCGCAATCTCGGTGGGAGTACCCATGGCGACTCTCCTTGCAGATTTGAGGGGCGAGCATTTTAGTACTTCATTCGAGAGCTGGCGGCATCGTCACAAGCGGCTGTCGAAGGTGAGGCGAGAGAAACGACGGCTGCCTCCATGCCGGCGATCGGCCTTCTCTTCCGGCACGACCGAGGCATTCAATGCGTCCGCGACATCCGTGAGCTTCTGCAAGGTGGCATCGAATTTCCGAAGCTCGGCAGGCGACAGCGCGCCGAGCACCATGTTGTTGAACGCCACGGATTTCGGAAACAGCTCGTCATGGATGGTTCGTCCGGCGGCGGTGAGCGAAATCCTCGAGCGGCGCTTGTCGGTCGCAACGATCTGGCGCGTCACCAGCTTCTTTTCGGTCAGGTCGGCAATGTGGCGTGAGATTCGCGCGCGTGTGAGATGGGCACGTTGCGCCAGCGCAGAGGGAGACAGGCCGTCTTGCGACGCGAGCATGCAGATCAACCGCCATTCGCGCCGGGTGATGCCATAGCGGCCTTCGCACAGCTTCGTGACCATGGCGCCACTGCTGGCGAGCAGGCGACTGAGCTTGTAGTTCAGGAGGTCCTCGACGACGACAGGCTGGGCGAACGACATGACAGCAAGGCCTTCGCGACGGAATCTCGAGACGATTCCGATCGATGGTTGTATAGAAGAACTACCGCATCGACTCCTAGACTCGCCCGCAACTTCCATGACGAAAGGGCGATTGGTGATGATTCAGCAGCTTGAGCGCGGTGCCAGAGTAGCGGGTTCCGACGTTTTTGATTTGAGCACATCGTGGCGGGGCTACCGCATCAACAAGATGTGCAATGCGCTGTCGCAGGCGCAGAACCGCGACGCCTACGCACAGGACGAGGAAGCCTTCATGGCGGCCTACTCACTCACGGACGACGAGAAGGAGCTGGTGCGCAAACGCGACTTCCCGGGCCTCCTGGCCGCCGGCGGAAACATCTATTTCCTGATCAAGCTGGGCGTGGTGACGCGCAACGGGCTCTATCACATGGGTGCCCAGATGCGTGGCGAAAGCTACGAGCAATTTCTCTCCACCCGCAACCAGAGAGAGGCCGTCTGATGGGACGCATCGTTGCAGGGATCGGAACCTCCCACGTGCCTTCGATCGGCGGGGCATACGACCGGGGTCGCGACAGCACGCCGGCCTGGAAGCCGCTCTTCGACGCCTACGTGCCGGTGCGCGCCTGGCTGAAAGAGATGGAGGTGGACGTCGCCATCATGGTCTACAACGATCACGGCGCGGATTTCTTCTTTGACAAGTATCCGACCTTTGCGGTCGGCTGCGCGGAAAGCTACGCCATTGCCGACGAAGGCTTCGGCGTGAGGCCCTTGCCGGTCATTCCGGGGGACCTCGAGTTCTCGCAGCATCTGTGTCGCTCGCTGGTCTACGACGAATTCGACATCACCGTCTGCCAGGAGATGCGCGTCGAGCACGGCTTCCTGGTGCCGATGCACCTGTGCTTCGAACACGGCGAGACCTGGCCCGTGCCGACGATCCCGATCGCCGTGAACGTGTTGCAGCATCCATTGCCGACTGCGCGCCGTTGCCATCGGCTGGGCCAGGCGATCCGCAGTGCGGTCGCGTCTTTCAAGCCCGACATCCGCGTGGCAATCATCGGCACGGGCGGCATGTCGCACCAGTTGACCGGCACAGAGTTCGGCGCCATGCACAGAGAGAACGACCTGGACTTCCTGGAGCGTATCGAGTCCGACCCCGAAAGCCTGCTGCAACTCACGCACCAGCAACTGATGGAGAGATTCGGAGTGGAAGGCATCGAACTGATCATGTGGCTCGTGATGCGCGGCGCGTTGCCCGACAACGTGCGTCGGATCCATCGCAACTACTACGCGCCGATGACGACCGGCATGGGTCTGATCACGCTGGAGGGGGACGCATGAACCGCACACAGGTAGGTATCGTCGGGGCGGGTCCGGCGGGATTGATGCTCTCCCACATGCTCCACATGGAGGGGATCGAATCGGTGATCATCGAACGCGCCGGGCGCGAACATGTGCAAGGTCGGCTGCGAGCCGGGGTCCTCGAGCATGGCACCGTCGAGATGCTCAGGGAGTTCGGCCTTGGCGGTCGCATCGCCAGCGTCGGCCTGGAGCAGCACGCCATCGACTTCCGTTTCGGTGGCGAGTCGCATCGAATCGACTTCCACGAAGCCACCGGCGGACGCAGCGCGTGGGTGTATCCGCAGCACGAGGTGGTCGCCGACCTGATGGCTGCCCGGCTGCGCGCAGGCGCCGAATTGCGCTTCGATACGCCGGTCGAGCGCATCGAAGGCATCGATACCGCTCGCCCCGTGCTGCACTACACGCAGGACGGCGCGCCGCGCGAACTGCATTGCGATTTCGTGGTCGGTTGCGACGGGTTTCGCGGGATCAGTCGTGGGGCGATACCGCCCAGCGTGCTCAAGACCTACGACCGGGTGTATCCGTTCGGCTGGCTGGGCATCCTTGCGGAAGCGGCGCCCTCGACCAACGAAGTGGTCTGGGGCTGCGACGAAGGCGGGTTCGCGATGCAAAGCATCCGCTCGCCCAGCGTGACCCGGCTCTACCTTCAATGCGAGCCGGACGAGAACCCGGACAACTGGTCGGACGACCGCATCTGGTCCGAGTTGCACCAGCGCCTGGATGTGCCGGGCATGCCACCCATCAACGAGGGGCGGATCATCCAGAAGGGTGTCACCGCCATGCGCAGCTTCCAGTCGGAGCCCATGCAGCACGGCCGACTGTTCCTGGCCGGCGATGCCGCGCACATCGTGCCGCCCACGGGCGCCAAGGGTCTGAACTCTGCGATGGCTGACGTCAAGGTGCTGGGCCGGGCGTTGACCGCGTACTACCAGCGTGCGGACGAAGGCCGTCTGGCAGGCTATTCGCAGACCTGCCTGAAGCGCATGTGGCTGGTGCAGCGCTTTTCTGGCGGGCTGTGCACCATGGTTCATCGGTTCTCGGGCGACAGCGTTTTCGCGCAGCGCCTCAAACGTGCAGACCTCAACTACATGACCGGCACGCCAGCCGGGCGCCTTCAGTTCTCCGACAACTTCACCGGCCTGCCCATCGAGGCTTGAACGTCTCGAGACGCGTTCGTCATTCGACGACCACGACCTCTTCGAGCAATGGCGCCGCACTGACCAGGGCCAGTTCGATCGCCGTGATCACGAAGGGCGCGACACCCGGCGCCCGGAAGTCGAGCAGCAGCCTGCTTGCATGAATGGTGGCTTCGTTGGCATGCAGGAAGGCGACGATCTGGTCCCTCAGGGCGATCGGGTCCTCGGCGGCGCGCACCAGCGCGCGCGGAACGGCGCTCACCGGTGCCCGCGGGTGCAGCGAGCCGGGTTCGCCCAGCCGGTTGACGTCGTCCGCGAAGTCGCTCAGGGTCGTGCTGTCGATGCCGTATTCCCGCGCGTACGTGCTCAGGGGCGCCAGGCCGCCCTCGGCGTAGGTGAGAACGTGGAACTCCTTGCGGCGGGGCCAGATGGCGGCCTGCGTGGTCCGCTCGATGCCGAAGGCAGAGCCGGCCTCCTGCGGCTGCCGCGGCGGCGCGCGCAGGCGGATCGACGTCGGCGACAGCACCTCCACCGAGATCGATGCCGACACCGTGGCCGCCGCCTGGAACCAGTTGCGAAGGCCGACCCCGCCCATGATCCGTGGCGTTCCGTTGGTGTTGGCGCGGCGGTTGATGGTGCCGAGGATCGGCTGCGGATCGTCGCCCAGGAACATCTCGAGGGTCTCGCCGTCCTGGCCCAGCAGGCGCTGGGCCGCAACGCCGACATTGAAGAAGCCCTGCGCGAAGTAGGTGGGCTGGAGGATGAAGGTGAAGCCGCCGACGGCGGAGGCCGCGGGCTCGGCCCCGTCCTCCTCGCCGCGGGCGCGCTCCTCGGGTGTCTCCGGGGGATGGATGCCATCGTCCACCTGGCCGCCATTCCAGGGCGGATCGATCACTTGGATGAGGTCGTCCTCCAGGGCGGCGGCCAGGTTCAGGTGGAACTGGCCATAGTGCAGCAGGCCGTTGTCGGGCAGGGCCAGGATCTCGACCGCCGAGCCGCGCTCGAGCAGGGCCCGGATGTTCTTGTGGTTGCGGGCGTTGGTGCTTTGCGTCGGCGCCGGCCGTCGGTAGCCGGCCATGCGCCTGGCCAGCGGCTGCACCGTCTTGCCGACGTACATGACCTGGCCGTCGCAGACGAACGCATAGAGGATATTGCGCTGGGTCGAATGCCGCGCCAGTGAAAAGTCCAGCGCACCGCCGTCCAGGAGCCAGTGCCCTGCAGGGTCGAAGCCGATCTCGAGCAATCTGTTCATGCGGGTGCCCCTTGAATCCGACGGCCGGCGGGCCGGCGCAAGCGTACGCCAAACAGCCGCCGGGTTGGCGCAGAATGCTCCGCCCGCGCAGCAAAAAAAACGGGCTCGCGGATTCATCACCTCGAGACAAGGAGACGATCATGGCATTCAATGGTTCGGCCATCGCGGCAGTTCTGGACGCAGCAGTCGCCAAGGGCGCCCTGCACGGCGTGGCGGCGGTGGTGGTCGATCGCAACGGCCAGCTGTTCCATCACGCCGCCGGCGAGGCGAACGAAGGCAGCATGTTCCGCAATGCGTCGATGACCAAGGCGGCGGCCACGACGGCGGCGCTGCAGCTCATGGAGCAGGGGCGGCTCGGCCTCGATGCCACCGTCGAATCGATCCTGCCGGAGTTCGGCCGGTTGCTGGTGCTCGACGGCTTCGACGGCGACACGCCGCGCCTGCGGCCCCCCGCCAGCCAGGCCACGGTGCGCCAGCTCATGACGCACACGGCCGGGCTGGGCTACTTCTTCACCAACGAAAAACTGCTGCGCTACCACGCGCTGACGGGTGAGCCGAACCCGTTGTCGGGCCTGAAGCGCAGCCTGTCGGCGCCGCTGGTCAACGACCCGGGCACCGCCTGGGAGTACGGCGTCAACACCGACTGGCTGGGCCTGATCGTCGAAAAGATCTCGGGCCAGAGCCTGGGCAGCTACCTGCGCCAGTTCGTCTGGGGGCCGCTCGGAATGAACGACTCGACCTTCGCACCCAGCCCCGAACAGCGCGAGCGCCTGCTGCGCGTGATGCAGCGCCAGCCCGACGGCAAGCTCGCGCCCTCGGCGCTCGACCTGCCCGCCAGCTCGGAATGGGAAGCCGCCGGCCACGGCTCCTATGGCACGGCGCAGGACTATGGCCGCTTCGTGCAGGCCTGGCTCAACGATGGCGCCGGCATCCTGAAGCCGGCCACGGTCGAACTGGCGCTGCAGAACCACATCGGACGGATCCAGCTGCCGGCGCTGATGAAGTCGACCGTGCCGGAACTGTCGAACGACGTGCCCGCACTGCCGGTCCCGCAGGGCTGGGGCCTGGGCTTCCATCTGACCTTGGCCGACCTGCCGGGCATGCGCAGCAACGGCACCGGCGACTGGGCCGGTGTCTTCAATTCCTACTACTGGATCGACCGCGCGAAGGGCATCGGCGGCGTGCTGATGACGCAGCTGCTGCCTTTCTTCGACATGCCGGTCGTCGAGACGCTGATGGGTTTCGAGCTGGGGGTGTACCAGCAGGTGGGCGCGGCCGTGCCCGCGGCCTGAAGCATGAAGACCCAGTACTACACCGCCTGCAGCCTGGACGGCTTCATCGCCACGGACGACCATTCGCTGGAATGGCTGTTCCCGCTCGGCGACATCAACGACACCAGCTACCCCGTTTTCATCCAGGGCGTCGGTGCACTCGCGATGGGATCGTCGACCTACGAATGGATGCTGCGCCACGTCGTCGGGGCGGGGGCCGCGTGGCCCTACACGCAACCCGCATGGGTGTTCAGCAGCCGCGCGTTGCCCGGCGTTCCCTCGGCGCCCATCCACTTCGTCCGAGGCGATGTGCGGCCGGTGCACGATGCCATGAAAAGGGCCGCCGGGGGCAAGAACATCTGGCTCGTCGGCGGCGGCGACCTGGTCGGGCAGTTTCATGACGCCGGGCTGCTCGACGAAGTCATCGTCCAGGTCGGATCCGTGACGCTGGGCTCGGGCAGGCCCCTGCTTCCGCGTCGCATCGTGTCGCCGTCCTTGCAACTCACGGCGGCGAAGTTCGTCGGGCCGGGCTTTGCGGAGCTCACCTACTCGGTGCCTTCGGGCGCAGCCCCATCCAGACAGCCAAGCTGATATATCCCATGGTCACCTGCTACCTGCGCTACCTCATCGATCCGTTCAAGCTCGAGGAATTCGAGCACTACGGCAAGCTGTGGATTCCCCTGGTCGAGAAGTTCGGCGGCCAGCACCATGGCTATTTCTTGCCATCGGAAGGCGCGAACAACATCGCGCTCGCGATGTTCACGTTTCCAAGCCTTGCGGCGTACGAGGAATATCGCACCTTGTCCGCGGCCGACGCAGAGTGTCAGGCTGCCTTCAAGTACGCGGAAGACACGCGCTGCATCCTCAGCTACGAACGCAGCTTCTTCAGGCCTGTCTTCGGGTGAGGGCCTGCGGCAGACGGTGAACTCCGAGGTCATCCCCGCGTAGCGGCGCGCCCGCCCCGCGTCTCGCTGCAACCCCATGTGAGCGCTTGTCAGCGATTGCCTCACGCGATCGCTTCGCTGCGGCCTACGGGCGCCGATGCACGCGCGATCTGAAATGCTGCATCTCCGGCGGGAGCCACGCGCGGAGGGCGCGAGTGGCTTGCCGGGCTCAAGGAGCTAACCATACGCGATGCCACCTGCCCGAGTGCCCCGGAGAAGGAGCCCGCCTCCGGCGACCTGCGCTATGCGGAGACGAGCAGGCGCGGCTATGTCATCATCACGCTGACGCCCGCCGAGGTCCTCGCCGATTTCATGGAATTCAGCACCGTGCTGAGTCACGACTACGGCACTCGGACCTCGATGAGCCTTCATGCCCTGCCGGGCGCCATCGGCCTTGATGTGCTGCCCGCTTAGCAGGAAAGGAGGTCCATGATCGAACGCATTTTCTGGATTGCCCTGTGGCTGGTCTGCGGAATGTTGGCCGCCTACGAGATCGGCCTGCGCAACACAGCGGTCGAAAGCGACCCCGCCTTGGCGGTGTTCTACGCGGCGGTGGGTGCGCTGGGGCTCTGGATGATGGTCCGGCGCGCGGTGCGTGCAAGGCGCCCGTCGCGTCTGCTGCTCCCATTGGCGCTGAGCCTCGGCGGTCCGGCCGCCGTCGCCTGGCTCATCCGCCAGGGGAAGCCTGCGCCGGAATGGATCGGCACCCTCTTCGGTGCGTCCACATTTCTTGCTTTCTCCGGCTGCGTCATCGTGGTCGGGATGATCATTGCGTGGCGGCGGCGCGAGTCGGATCGCGATCGACGCCACAGGGAGATGCGGGAGTCGGCACGACAGCGGTTGGAGGAGCGGCCGTCTTCGGGGCCGATGCAGGAGTTCACCGACGAGCTTGAACATCCTCCTGCGGTGGATGACGCGGACTTGCTGCCTGCGCGAACAGTGAAGCGCTGAGGTGGGGCCCGGCCGTGCTCGGCCGCAGCGGGTAACCTCCATGCAAATGAGCCAGCCAGAACCTCGCCCCGCCTCCGTCTGGAACCGCTTCTGGTCTCCGAAGAGCTTCCTCGAGCGGTTTCCGCCCGAGGCCTCCGACGAAGAGGCAGAAGTCATCGCGCAACGCAACGATCTCTGGCTCAAGACCTACATGGACATGTACATCCTCCGCTGGGGCGCGCTATGGGCGGCCTCGGTGGTGGTGGCGCTGCTCCTGCTGGAAGCGGGGGGCCTGCTGTTCGGATTGGCCCTGGCGGTGAACCTCGCGGCGTTGGTGGGGCTGGCGGGGATGATCGCGACCTATAGGCGGGCGGCGCGGGCTGTGGTGGACCGGACTGGGAAACTCAAGTAAGGCGTTCCCGTTGATCGTCTGAGTTCATTCGCGGCAAGCAGGCGGCCTTACAGCTCGGCCCTGCGACCAGGCCGTAGGCCATCCGCCTACTTGGACAAGAAACTGGTGCACCACTGCTGCTCGCAGGGCACGCCGGCGTGATTGCCGTCCATTTGAGTGCCGGGACAATTCTTCAGGAAGAACTTGGCCTCGCTGCAGGATGTCATCTGCGAGCAATGGGTCCGACCGTCGCATCGGTAACCGCCCACCACCGGCTCGGCGATGACGGCCTCCGCAGCCGGCAGAGCGGCAGCCGGCGCAAGCCGCGCCGCGTGACGTTGGTATTGCGAATAGCCGTAGGCCCCGATGACGACCACGATCACGAAGCCGATGAGAGCGCCGATCGGCGAGCGTCTTCCGACAGCCGTAGACCGCGATGGCGAACGCGGATATGTGGACGGCCTGCCGAGTGCTTCCCGATAGACGTTCACCGCTTGCGGCCTCCCGTCCTTGCCGCGACCCAGTTCGTAGGTGACCGTCTCGCCCACCGTGGGCCGGGATCCGTCCCTTGGGAGCGCGCTGATGTGGACGAACAGTTCGCGGCCGCCGTCTCGCGGCGCGATGAAGCCGAAGCCACGCTCGTCGTTCCAACTTCTGAGTTTTCCGGTGAGTGCCATGTTCGACCAAGCGTTGTTGCAGGAGATACCAGCGCCGCAAAACTATACCGACAGTTTCCGGCGCGCTCTCGACCGGGAGGTGGGCGTACGTCAACGGACGCCGTACGGCGCGAACACCTCCACAGTCCAGTCGACAAAGGCACGCAGCTTGGCGCTCGGGTGCCGACTGGACGGGTAGGCTATCGACACGGGCATCGGCGGCGGTTCCCAGTCGGCCAGCAACTCGACCAGTGCCCCACTCTCGACGTGTGGCTGCGCCATGAACGCAAAGGTCTGCGCCACGCCAAGCCCAGTCAGTAGCGCCGTCAGGTGGGCCGTGCTCTCGTTGACCGCGATGACCGCATGCCCGTTGATCTCGATGCGCTCTTCGCCGCGCTCGTAGTGCGGAGGAATGTAGCGCCCCGTACGCGACGAGAAATAGCTCACCACCCGGTGTCCGTCGAGCAGGTCGGCCGGCGTCGCGGGCACGCCGTGGCGCTTCAGGTAGTCAGGCGTCGCGCAGGTCATGTAGGACATCTGAGCGACGCGACGTGCCACCAGCGACGGGTCGCTCAGCACCCCGCCGCGAAGCACGCAATCCACCCCTTCGCCGATCAGGTGGACCGGCCGGTCACCCACGCCGAGTTCGAGCAGGATGTCCGGGTAGCGTGCGTGAAACGCCGGCAGCCTGGGGATCAGGATTCGGTTGGCCAGCGAGGAGCCGATGTCCACACGCAGCCGGCCTCTGGGACGGGTCTGTGCATTCGTGACATCGGCCTCGATGTCGTCGATCTCGTCCAGCACCCGCAAGATGCGCTCGTAGTAAGCCGCGCCCTCGGGCGTCACCGTGACACGTCGCGTCGTGCGCTGCAGCAGCTTCACACGCAAGTGGCTCTCCAGTTGCTGAACGAGCTTGGTCACGCTGGGCTTCGGCAACTGCAGCAGATCGGCCGCCCGCGTAAAGGTGCCGGCTTCGACGACCCGGGCGAAAACGCGCATGGCTGCGATCTGGTCCACCGCCAGATTATTGGCGATCTGGAAATAAACATGTCCCGCTCACCATCTTGGTCGCCTCGGGGTCGAAGCCGACACTTGCCGGCAAGCGATCCAAGCCCTATCGCGAAGCCACTGGCGCAGGACGCACGCAAGCGTTTGCGCTCCAACCACAGGGCCAACCAGCCGAAAAGGAAATATCGAAATGACCACCAAGATCCAACAAGTTCTCATGACGGGCAAGACCCATACGACGGCCAGCCGCCGCGCAGGCGACCCGCGCGGCGACGAGCGCGTCGACATCCGGATGTCGACGCCCGGCGAGGCCGGCAATGACATCGTGCTTGAGGCGACCCCGCTGCATCCCACCGCAGAACAGTTGTTTGCCGGAGCCTGGTCGGCCTGCTACACCGGTGCGCTGGGCGTCGCAGCCAAGGCGAAGAAGGTGGCGCTGCCCGCCGACATGGCCGTCGACATCGAAGTCGACCTCGGCCAGACCGGCGGTGCGTACTTTCTCCAGGCTCGGATCGATGTGCGCATGCCCGGCGTCGCACACGACGTGGCCGAGGCCATCGCGCATGCAGCGCATCAGATGTGCCCTTATTCGAAGGCCGTCCACGGCAACATCGACGTCGCCACGAACGTGATTGCCGCGGAAGCCCTGGCTGCGCAATAACTCGGCCTCGTCAGAAACCGAAGCTCGCTGTCGACTCGACAGCGAGCGCGACGAACCACTCATCCTTCCGGAGAAAACAATGTCCAAGCCCCTCTCTGACAAAGTAGCCCTCGTCACCGGCGGTTCACGCGGCATCGGTGCCGCCATCGCGCGCCGCCTGGCGCACGACGGCGCCGATGTCGCCATCAGCTATTCGGCCTCTGCCGACCGCGCTGAAGCGCTGGTCAAGGAACTGCAGGAACTGGGCGTGCGCGCCGCAGCCTTGCGGGCCGATCAAGCCGATCCGCTGCAGGTCGAGGCGCTGGTCAACGACACCGCTCGCCGTTTCGGCAGGCTCGACATCCTCGTCAACAACGCCGGCGTGTTCGTGGTCGGCCAGGTCGGCGCGCCAGACAGCAACGTCGCCGCCCTGGAACGCCAGTTCGCCATCAACGTCGGCGGCGTGGCCGCTGCCGTGCGTGCCGCAGTCCCACTCATCAGCGACCATGGCCGCATCATCTCGATTGGTTCCGGCGCCGCCGATCGCACGCCCTGGCCAGGTGTGGCCGACTATTCGGCGACGAAGGCAGCTGTATCCGCCTACACCCGCGGCTGGGCGCGCGACCTCGCCCCACGCGGCATCACCGTCAACACGGTGCAGCCAGGCTCGATCGACACCGAGATGAACCCGCAGGACGGCGACTTCGCCGCCGTGCAGAAGGCAGCCATTCCGCTCGGCCGCTATGGCCGGCCCGAAGAGATCGCGGCGGCGGTCGCCTTCCTCGCTAGCCCCGACGCCGGCTTCATCACGGGCATTTCGCTCGATGTTGACGGAGGCGCTTCGGCCTGATCGCCAAAGCCGGCAACAGGAGGGGCTTCCCTTGCTCGTGCAGAGGGCAAAAAGCGTGATATTTCGCGTTCGCCCAGGATTTGTGGGGGAACTCGGCCGCCATCGAGGCGATTCGCCGCCCGTTGCCGATAGGATCAACGCACCTCCTCGAAGCCAACATGACTACGCGCAACACCGAAACAATCCTGCGCACCTACGGCTTCTGGATTCTTTCCTCGCTGCGCGACGAGTGTCGCGAGTTCCTTGAGGCGAACACGCTCAGGGAACTGATCGAGAGCCCAGGAAATCTACGGTCGACAGCGCTGTTTCGCGATCAGGCGGACGGAACGGTCGAGGTAGTGATCCTGGCGTTGTGGGACTCGATGGAGAGCGTCAAGAAGTTCCTCGGCAAGCAGGACTTGCGCAAGCCCAGGATCGATCCGATGGTCCACGCCAAGATTTTCGACCGTGAGCCTTATGTGCGGCAGTACTCGCTTTCGGACCCCGACGCGCTTGCGCTGATCCCGCCGAGTTGGAGATAGGCTGACGGGTGCTTTCGAGTGCCCACAGCAGAGGACTGCCCGCAGCCAGCTGAACGGCATCGCGCCCACAGAATTGGGGATTCGGGCACCGGCGCTCGTGCCTAGCCTACTCGGCGCTGCAACAACCGGCCCAGGCGCGCCTGCGGGCCCCAATTTCCATCGAGGAGGAGCAAGTCGATGTCCGCAAACCCGAACATGAGCTGGAATGCCTTCGATCTCTGGCGCCAGTGGATGCAACAGCCATCTGGTGCCTTCGTCCAGCCCATACTGCCGGGCTGGTCGCTGAACATCAACAGCAACAATTCCACGGCACCCGAGACCGAGGTCGACATCATCGCCAAGCACAGCTACGGTCGCCAGATCGGCCGCATCTCGGATGCTCTTCGCGTATTGATCCAGGATGCGCACCCCGAGCCGCCCGAGACCGGACCGCTGAAGGACTTCTTGACGATGTGGAACGAAATCGAGAAAGTGAAGCTCGAAGGTGCGGCGGAACGACTCGGGCGGATTGCCTCCGACCTGGCGTTGCTGAAGGACAAGGACCGCGACCGATACCTGAGGCTGCGCGATGCCTTGGGGCGGGCGCTGAAGCAAACCGAATGAGCATCAACGAGATTGTTTCTGGCAACCGACTTTCGGTCGAATCGCAACCCGCTTCCCGCCTCACGCGCTGGTGCGCGCTGGGATGCGCCGCCCTCGTCCTGGCGACGGGTGTCGCCTCTTGGACAGGCACCGCAAGCTATGAACAGCAACTCGCCGACATCCTCACCGTGCGCGGGTTTTCCGAGGACGCTTACGGCGCCCTCCGCGAGTCGCCGCAACTGAGGCAACTGTTTCTCGACGCAGCCGGTGACCGCGAGCTCACGCTCAAGCTGGAGCTCGCGCTGCTGAAGTACCCAGGCCGCGCGCGAAACGTGCTCGAAGCCTTTGGCAGCGATCCACGGTTTCAGGAAGTCCTGCGCAGGCATGGGGAGGTCGTGATACCGGTCATCGACTATTTCATGGTCAATGACATCGCTACGCTGTGGGCGATGTCGAAGATGGCGCCTGCCTGGGAATCCATCGCCAAGATGTTTCGAGGCGAGGCGTCTCAGCCGGGCGATCAAGAGAGGCTCGTCTATGGCCCCCGGCTTCGAGGCATTTCCGCGATCGAGACCATCCTCGCCGATGGACACCACTTCCTGGGGCAGTTCGTTCTTGACAAGAACAATCAGCCGCAGCGCGTCCAGACGGACCGGGTGCTCGAGACCCTCAAGGATCTTCTTGCGGGCGGCCTCGGCGGTCTCGAATCCAAATACCGCAAGGGCGATGACATTTCGATGACCGATGTCGCCTGGGCGGGCGCCGATGTCCTGTCGGTCCTCGGCGCGACCAAGGCGGTGGCGTTTCTCGGCAAGGCCGCTGTTCCGGGCAAGGCAGTCGAAGAGGCCGCGGTCGTCGGCCGCCGCACCTCGCTGATGGGCAGCAGTGTTCTGCTCGGCGAAAGGGTCGGTGCACGCGTGGCGAAACTGGGTGCCACGCTGGCGTCGGTCTACCTCGTCGTGCGTCACCCAAGCCTGCTCAGCGGCGTCTTCGGCGCACTGGGAAAGCTGATTGGGATTCCGGCGTGGATCGCCATCCTGGCTGGCTGGTGGGGCGTCGCGCTGGCCGCCATGCTGCTGATCCTTCCCGTGCTGCGCGGCGTGACGCTGCTGATCCCGCCGATCCGGTGGATCGCCAGTGCCGCGACGTGGATGCTCCCCAAGAAATCTCAGGCGGATTTGAATGCGGGCGCGGCTTCGATGTAGTTCGAGGCTGGCGTCGATGATTCCAAGGGCATCGTCATCCCTCCCTCGTGATGAACGTCCAAAGTCGGTTGGATCATTCAGCCTGCCTTGCGTCGTCCTCCCATCACCACAAGCGCGACGCCACCCATCACCAGCGCAATGCCAACCAGGGTTACCGGCGCTGGTACTTCCTTCAGGAAGAGCATGCCGATCAACACGGCAAAGCCCGGTGCGAGAGCGCCGAAGATCGCAGCCCTGGGCGCACCCAGCCGGCGCACGGCCTCCGTGTAGAAGTACATCCCCAGGATGGCCACCGCGATCCCCTGCGCGAGCACCTGGAACGCCACGGCCGCAGGCGGCGCCGAGAAGAGGTTAGGCTTCAGCCAGATGAAATAGACGGGTGCGAACAAGACGGCGGAACACACGTTCACCAAAGCAGTCGCATGCCAAGGGCTGACGCCGGAACGCCGCTGGGCAATCGTGAAGCCGGCAAAGCACAGGCCGGCCAGCAGAAACAACAAGTCACCCCGCCATTCGCCCGCCGCCCGGTTCGCGAGCAATGCATAGCCGCCGATGCAGAACACGCCTGCCACGACCACCACCATGCCTGCCAACTGCGGCTTCGCGAACCGCTCTCCGAAGAAGAGACCGGACAGCACCGCGACCCAGATCGGCATGGTGCCAATCATGAGCGTGGCGACATGCGATGCAGGCGCAAACTGCATGCCCACCGACCCGAGCATCATGAAAGGAACGCCCGCACCGAGCACCATCACGAGCATTCGCACGACGCCGATTCTTTCGATCCCGAAGCCGTTTCGAACCAAGATCGGCCATAGCAAAAGCGCCGAAACACCGAAGCGCAGGAAGGTCACGTCGTGCGGCCCCAGCGTGGTGGTGACGGCAAAGCGCGTGGCGACCGACCAACTCGACCAGATCAGTGCGACAGCCAGGCCGCAGAGCACCCCAAGGATGATGGCCCGTCGACCGGCGGAGCCGGCCTGCAATTGATTGAGTACCGCGGCCACCTCATCTTCCCTTGCGCAAGAGCTTGATGATTCCGATGGCGTCGTCCTGCGCTTGCCCGGCCGCCATCGCCTCGGCGAACAACGAGTGATTGACCGTGGCGATCGGCAGCCACACGCCACGTTGAGCTGCCTCCTCGCAAACCAGACCGATGTCCTTGGCCACGTGGCGAATGGGCGCCTGCTGCGTGAAGTCGTCCGCCACCAGCTTGGCGACCTTGGAACGCAACACGTCGTTGGCAAGCGGCCCCGCCTGGGCCATCTCCAGGAACAGCGGCACGTCGAGGCCGATGCCTGCGGCGAAGTGCGTTGCCTCGGAGATCGCCTCGAAGCATGCGATCAGCAAGAGTTGATTGGCGAGCTTCATCCGCATGGCGGTCGGGACCGGCCCGCAGCGCACCGTCTTCTTGCCGACGGCATCGAAGATCGACTGGACGTCGTCGATATGGCTTTCTTCTGCAGCCGACGCCAGGATGACGAGTTGCGCCGTCTCCGCTGGCTGCCTGGAACCCGAAACGGGAGCCTCGACGTAGCGCGCCGACGGCTTCGAGGCTCTTGGCAAGCTCGACTGAATAGGCCGGCGCGACAGTGGCCATCAACACGATGGTCTTGCCCCTCACCGGCGCCCGGATCGCGCCTTGCGGCGTACGCTGCAACGCCTGGTCGACTTCCAGGTGACTGGGCACCATGAGGATGACCACCTCGGAAACCTCGATGACTTCGCGAGCGGACTCTGCAACCTGGATGCCCAATGGCCTCAGCGGATCGCATCGGCTGGGTGTTCGGTTGTAGACCGAGACGCCATGCCCTGCCTTGTGGAGATTTCTAGCCATGGGTTCGCCCATGACACCGACGCCGACTATTCCAACTTTCATGTGAGAGCTTTCCTTTGCCGCTTTAGCGGACCGATTTGGGCTGTACTCACTTTAGGCAAAACCCCACTTTCTAGAAAACGAGTTATCGAGAACGAAAAGTTCGGAACGGGCGATGTATGGAGCTATCTGATCTTCAAGTGTTCAGGGCAGTGATCAAGGCCGGCGGCATAGCGCGCGCAGGGGAAGTGCTGCATCGTGCTCAGTCGAGCGTGTCCGCGCGCATTCAGGTGCTGAGCTGGGCGTGGAGCTGTTCACGCGGGAGGGCCTCAAGATGCATCTCTCGCCGTCTGGCCGAATCCTCGCGACCTACGCGGACCGGCTGCTGGATCTGGCCAGCGAGGCCGCGAGTGCGGTTCGGATGGATCGGCCCATCGGCGTGATGCGGCTTGGCGCCATGGAGAGCACGGCGGCGGTGCGCCTGCCGGAGCCGCTCGGTCGATTTCACGAGCGCTACCCGGAGGTCGCGCTGGAGCTCTACTCAGGGAATCCACAGCAGCTGATCGACCAGGTTGTCGATGGCAGTCTCGATGCGGCACTCATCGCGGAACCGGTGACGGACCGCAGGCTGGCGTCGATGGTCATCTATGACGAGGAGCTGGTCATCGTGGCCGAGTCGAAGCACGCCACGATCTCGGGGCCGAAGGACCTGTCTTCGACAACGATACTTGCCTTCCATCCAGGCTGCCCGCATCGCAAGCGACTCGAAGACTGGTTTGCGCGCGCGCACGTAACGCCGGAGCGCATCGTCGAAGTCGCCTCGTACAACCTCATCCTCGGCTGCGTCGCGGTCGGCATGGGCATCGCGCTGTTGCCTCGCAGCGTGCTCCAGGTCTATGCGGAGCGCGATCGGCTGAGCGTTCACAAGCTTCTCTCGACATTCGGGCATGCGAAGACCTGCCTGATCTGGCGCAAGGAGGCGCCTCAGGCGAATGTTCTTGCGCTGTCCTCGGTGCTGCTCGAACAGAGCAGAACTCAGCCTGCGACCAGCGAAGCGAAATCGCAACCAAGGTGAACTCGATCCGATCGGTCACGCGTGCTCTCGAGGGCGTCGAAGCGCCGCCAATGGCCGCTCACACGGGCACCGCATTCGCCACGGCAGGCGGCGGCGCATCAGTGCCTTCGCGCATTCGTCCATCAGCGCCCAGCTGCGGATATCTGCCGCCTATTCTTTGCCCTCATGGGAAAGTCAGGTCCAAACCGAGGATCCTGCCAAGCCCGAAGGTCAGGAGCAAGATGCCCAGGAGCGACAGCGCGAAGATTGCGGCCACCTTGCCGCCCGCGCGCAGCACCGCGCCGCGCTTCTCCGTCCCCTTCTCCTTCTTTCCTCGTTCGTAATGCCACTTGATGGCGAGGAACATGCACGTGACGAACGCGAGAACCTTGAACGTAACAAAGACTATAGGTACCCAATCCATTGTTTCGAGTATTTCCAGGTTATCCCAATACCATCTATCGTGAGCAGCACGACGTCAAATCGTGTCTGTCACCGCGGCTTCTCGTGGCCGCCCGACGCGATAGCCGCTTTGCGCGTGACCGATAGTCTCGCGATAAACGTCTGGTATGCATAGGTTCAGAATCCGTGAATTTCACCATATCAGACGACCTGTGCCCGCAACGCGATATGAGCTCTACGCTGAGGAAGTCACCCAGCAAATTGGCACTGGTCAGCTGAAGGCTGGCGACCGGCTTCCATCGGTGCGAGAAGCAAAACAGGCCCGGACCTTCAGTGCTTCGAGGGTGTTTTCGGCCTTCTACCTGCTGAGCTCCGGCACATGGAAGACTGGCTCGGCCTCTTCATGCAGCCACGCCAATAGCCGTCGAGCCAATCGCTGCGCGCTGCCGGAACGCACTCGGGGACATTCCATGGCTCTCCCGAAACACGCGCGAAAAATGGCTCATGTTCACGAAGCCGTGAGACATGGCAATCTGCGTCAAGGACTCCATCGACCGCGCCGGATTGCTCAGGCTGGCTGTGACGCGTTCCAGTCTTCGTCTGGCGATGTAGTCCGCCAGCGAATCCTCTTCGTTGGCCCACAACCGCTGCAGATGGCGCGTCGACACTCTCATCTCCGCTGCCACCGAGGCGGCGCTCAGTTCGTCGCTGTCGATGTTCCTGTCCACGCAGTACCTCGCCTGCAGAACCAAACGCTCGCGATGTTCCGTTCGCTGAACGCTGCTTTCCTGTAGCGCCTCCTGGGCTGTTGCTCCCAGCAACGACCCCAGTTGCCGCATCGCCGCGTCAGCCGTCTTTGCATTTGCGGTCATCCGTTGCTTCATCAAGGCCAAGACGTAGGCCCTGACGAGCGGGGCCATCCCGCTCTCGCCACTGAAGGTGCGGGCAGCAAGTCGCTTCAGCACGGTCCTGTTGCAGCCCATCTGCTCCACGGGTATCCGGAAGCTGGCGATCTGCATGCCTACAGGAATCTGCAATTCGTAGGGTCTGTCCGCGACGCAAATCGAGAAATCTCCTGGCCTCAGCACCCCTTCGTTGCCAAGTTGGGCGACGTGCATTTCGCCCCGCACAAGGAGATTCAGAACGACAGCATCGGACGGTTCGCTATCGACCGCCCTGACCAAGCGGCGCACCGACATCTTTCCGACGCGAATGGCGTTGGCCGAGCCGGCCGAACACGAAAATCCATCGAGCGTGCAGAGGAGGTCTCGGCCGGCATCAGTCCTGCATTCGAGTTCGACGACCTGCTTGCGGACCACTTCGTTCCAGAACTCGGCGCGATCGGCGGGACGCTCGCGCGATGTGTCGGCGCGTACAAAGATGATGCCGGGCTGCGGTATCTGCACCATTTTGAAACCTCGTGATGGCAAAGGGTGAGGGCAACGACGTCCACGCAACGAGTGTGCCGACAAGTCGGCTGCGGCAAAGCCATTGTTCGCAGTGAGCACAGCCGCGGCGGCGCTGGCATTCGATCATCTCGGCCGTACTTCGTCAACGTTCGGCAAACCTTCTGGAGCCATGCACATGAGCAGTCCCGTCCGCACCCAATACAAGGTCGCCGCCGTGCAGGCAGCGCCTGAGTTCCTGAACCTCGACAAAGGCATCGACAAGTCGATCCGCTTGATCGAAGAGGCAGCCAAGGCCGGCGCCGACCTGATTGCATTCCCGGAGGTTTTCCTGCCGGGATACCCATGGTGGATCTGGCTGGACTCGCCCGCGTGGGGCATGCAGTTCGTGCAACGCCATTTCGAGAATGCACTGGTCGTAGGCAGCCCGCAGTGGCAGCGCCTTTGCGACGCGGCGGCGCACAACGGCATCTTCGTCGTCCTTGGCTTCTGCGAGCGCTCGGGCGGGACGCTCTACATCGCGCAAGCCATCATCGATGACCAGGGCAAGGTGGTCGCGACGCGTCGCAAGCTGAAGCCGACACACGCCGAGCGCACCGTGTACGGCGAGGGCGACGGCAGCGATCTGGCAGTGCATGACACCACGCTCGGCCGCATGGGTGCTCTGTCGTGCGCGGAGCACATCCAGCCGCTTTCCAAGTACGCCATGTTCTCGCAGCACGAGCAGATTCATATCGCGGCTTGGCCCAGCTTCTCGGTTTACCGAGGTGCGGCGTTCCAACTCAGCGCCGAAGCCAACCTCGCGGCGAGCCAGGTCTACGCGCTGGAAGGCGGTTGCTACGTCGTGGCGCCATGTGCCACCGTGTCCAAGGAAATGATGGACATGCTGGCAGACACGCCAGCCAAACGACAGCTGCTGCTGGAAGGTGGAGGCTACGCCCAGATCTTCGGGCCTGATGCCAAGCCCATGTGCGAACCTCTGTCGGAAACCGCCGAAGGTCTGCTCTACGCTGACATCGATCTAGGATTCATCGGCGTGGCCAAGGCCGCCTATGATCCGACCGGCCACTATTCGCGGCCGGACGTGGTACGGCTTCTTTTCAACAAGAAGCCAGCAACTCGGGTTCATGCATTTGATCCCGAGTACACGGAGGTCGGCGGCGTGGACGAGGCGCCCCGCTAGCTGCCGGATCGTCGTTGGGTTGTCTGATGCGCCCACAGCAACCCAGCGGGCAGCCATTGCTGCCTTCCGCACGGCGACGGTCTACGGCTCAGTTCGGCCAGGAGCGGCCGGTCGGCCGCGCCGCAGAACTTGCCAGATACCCAACGTTCGCGGGGCACTCATTAGCGACAGCGGCTCGTCAATCTCGCGGCAGAAGCCACCGCAAGGATCAGACTCACGAAATGACTTCGTCAGCCCGCAAGAGCGCGCTCCGCGGGATGGTCAATCCGATTGTTCTGGCAACCTTCAGATTGACAACGAACTCGAGCTTCGTCGGCTGTTCCAACGGCAGGTCACCGGGCTTTGCGCCGTTGAGTATCTGCGCCGCAATCTCTGCCACGCGACGGAACATCGCTGCGTAGTCAGGGCCATAAGACAGGAGACATCCAAAGCCGCGATAGTCGACCATCACGGGCACCCGATGCGATGCCTCGAAGGCAACCCAGTCGTCTCGTAACTTCGCGTTGATCTGATTCGCAGCCAAGAGTACTCCGTGAGCCTGTTGGCTCCCGATCGATGCCATTGCCGACGAGAAATCTGCAGCCGCGTTGATGTCCAGCGGAATCATTGCGATTCCGAGCGATCGGGCGCTTTCACGGTAGCCCTCGAAAGCCGCGTCGTAACTTGCGCGGCTAACTCCCGACAGCCTTGCGCATTCCGGGCAGCGGGCAAATGCGATCTTGGAGACAGTCGGGACCGCGGCCTTGAACAACTCGATCCGTTTTGGCACGAGGTCGCCAGCGAAGTTCGACATTCCCGTGACCTGCCCGCCCGGATGTGCAAAGCTCGCGATGAGACCCGTACTCAGCGGATCGGTGATGCCCCACGTGACTACTGGAATGTCGCGGCTTGCCTCGACCACGGCACGTGCCGCCGTCGCAGTGCCGGTAACCACCAGGTCGATACCCCTGTCTCGCATCTCAACAGCGAACTCAGCGTAGCGTTCACTCTTTCCCTCCGCGTAGCGCCAATCGATGGTCAGATTCCTGCCTTCCGCAAAGCCGAGCTCAGCCAGTCGGTTGATGAATGCCGCATTGATACGATCATCTTCTGCGGAGTTCTTTGCGGTGAGCCCGAACCAGGCGATGTGATACGTCCGGCCCCGAACCTGGGCCAGCGCCGTGGTCCCAAGGGCGCAAGCGAAGCCAGAGATGATCCGACGACGGTCAATCATGCCCCACCTCCTAGCAGTCTTGAATCCGCCCCCGAATTGGGAGGCGGTGACACTGAATCATGCCAACCCAGCTACCCGCAGGTCAAGGAGAGCAATGGTGCCGGCGGCGAAGGCATTGAGCGTCCTCTGCCAGAGCGGGTCGACCGTCCGCAACGGGCCCACCTGCGCCATCCACGGGTCGCAAGCGACCGGCAGCAACCAGTCTTCAGCAGACATTTCGAAGCCGCCCTCCCCGCGGCTCCGCTCAACTCAGGCCCGACGCGGCACTATTCCCCCAGTCTTCACCCGCACCTCATCAATCGCACCCCTCAACGTCAGAAGATGCCGTTCCATATCAGCATTGAGCACCGTCACCGGCCCCCGCAGTTCAACCGGCTCGATGTGAAATTCATCGATGCCCCTCAGTGGGTAGCGGGGCGACAGGAAGCTCTGCAGGCATTCGTAGGCACGGAACGAATCCTTCAAATCGCAGAACGCGATCTCGACGTCCGAGATGTCTATCTTTTCCGCCTTTGAAGTCGCAGAAATCGATGGAGATTTTGGATCGACGATTGGCACCCGAGACCGCTTCGCAGCGACTGCTCCGGCCTTTACCGACTTGGAGATCTTCGAGGAGTGCGCGAGCGCGCGAGCAGACGTAGCCATTTTTTCGGCCTCCCTAGTGAATGCAGACTTGCCTCACCCGCCGCCTCCAAAATCAAACGAAGGCGGCGGCTCGAACGGGTTGGAAGACCGGGGACATTCTTACGAAAAAACCGGCAGGGCTTGCGCCCTCCCGCCCGAGCCGCCAAAAAGGGGCCGAGCGGCGAGAAGCCGCAGGCCCAAAGGGCAACTGCGGCTTCCGCCATAAGAATGTCATTCGCGGGCTTCCAAACCCGATCACGCCGTTGCCGACGCGACTCGCGCAGTATGCCGACGCTCTTGCCGCAGATGCACGCATTCAAGCACCGACTAGATCCGAACTTTCGCCCGAATTTTCGGCACCCACCTTCCGCTCCATCAACTGGCAGGCATCGCCCTAACCAGCAGCCGCCAAAGCTGCTCATCAAAGTCCCGGTCCACCGCCGCCTGCCCCGTGCGCACGACGACAAGCTTGCGGCTCGGCACGACAAACAGTTTGCGGTCCAGCGCGCCCATCGCAGCCACCATGTCCGTGGGAGCAGCCGCGACCAACGGACCGGGCCGACGCCGCGCATTGGCGCCCACACCCACGGTTTCAGCGCCACCGTTGAGCCACCAAAGCCGTCCATAGGAAGGATTCGTCTTCGTCGGCACGAAAAGCGCATCGACCTGCGCCTTGGAGATCACGCGCGCGCCCGCATCAGTTACTCCGCCATTCAACACGACCTGCCCCATGCGGGCGATGTCCCCCGGCGTCGTCACCAGGCCAGTCGGGTTGCCGACATCCGCTATCAACGCCGGCCGCTTTCGCCAAGCCGTGTCATTCATGCCGGCGGGGCGCGCGAGCCAGGCTTGCGTGATCTCGGCCAGCGGCTGCTTCGCCGCCGCTTCGAGCACCGGTTTCATCACCGCGTAGCCCGGCGTGTTGTAGAAGAACTTCGTGTCCGGCGCCGCGTCGAATCCCAGGTCTTCCTTCAACCCCGAATTCATCTCCATCAGGTTGCGCACGGCAATCGCGGCCTCCTGCTGCGGCGTCGCCTTCGACCAGCCAGCGCCGATGTACGACGACACGGGCCGCGACACATCCAGCAAACCCTTGTCGACCGCGATGCCGGCGAGGATCGCGACGAAGCTCTTCTGCTGCGAGGCGACGTCCTCCAGCGTTGCGCCATCCGCCACCGTGCCGTGCACGAAGGCGGCGCGGAATCCCCTGGCATTCGCGGCTGGCGGCCAGAGTTTCTCGGCGATGAGCTTGTCGTCCTGGATGATGACCAGGCCGGTCGACTTCTGGCGGGCGACATAGTCGATCAGCGCGTCCAGCGCCGCGGCGTTCCAGCCCGCGGCGACGGGTTCGACGCGGGCCGGCTCGGCGCGTGGCGCGCCGGCCGGCATCGCGATGGCGCACAGCGTGGCCAGCGCCACCGCGCAGAGGGCCGCCAGCGATCTGCGCACGGCGCCGCTCGCCCTCAAGCCAGCTTGAAAGGCAGCTCCCGCACCGACTTCCCCGTGATCGCCGCCACCGCATTCGCGAACGCCGGCGCCAACGGCGGCAAGCCCGGCTCGCCCATCCCCGTAGGCGCATCCGCACTGGGGACAGTGAACACCGCGATCTGCGGCATGTCCGTCATCCGCGGCACCACGAAGTCGCCGAAGTTGCTCTGCTGCACCACGCCGTCCTTCAAGGTGATCGCCGCGCCCGGCAGGCACATCGACAGCGCCATCACCGCGCCGCCCTGCACCTGCGCCTCGACGCTCTTCGGGTTGACCACCAGGTTGCAGTGCACGCCCGCCGTCACGTTGTGCAGCGTGGGCGTGCCGTCCTTCACCGAGGCTTCGACCACATAGGCCACCACCGAGTCGAAAGACTCGTGCACCGCCACGCCCCAGGCCCGGCCGGCTTCGAGCTTCTTCTTGCCGTAGCCGGACTTGTCGACCGCCAGCTGCAGCGCCGCCTTGTGGCGCGGGTGCTTGTCGCCGATGAGCTTCATGCGGTAGGCGACCGGGTCCTGCTTGGTGGTGCGCGCGATCTCGTCGAGCAGCGTCTCCATGACGAAGGCCGTGTGGGTCGAGCCCACGCTGCGCCACCACAGCACCGGCACGTTGAGCTTGGGGTGGTGCACCGTGAGCCGCATCGGCAGCGCGTACGGCTCCTTCATGCCCTCGACCGCGGTGGCGTCGATGCCGTCCTTGACCATCATCGGCTCGAACATGCTGCCCATCAGCAGCGACTGGCCGACGATGACGTGGTCCCAGCCCGTGACGTTGCCCTGCGCGTCGAAGCCGATCTTGGCAGTGTGCAGGTGCATCGGGCGGTAGTAGCCGCCCTTGATGTCGTCCTCGCGGCTCCACAAGGTGCGGATCGGCGCCTTGATGCCCGCCGCCTGCGCGGCCTTGACCACGCCGCAGGCCTCGACCACGAAGTCGCTGGTCAAGAGGCCGCGCCGGCCGAAGCCGCCGCCCGCCATCTGCACGTTGACCTTGACGTTCTCGGGCGGCACGCCCAGCACCTTGGCGGCCGCCATGCCGTCGATGCCCGGCATCTGCGTGCCGGTCCACACGACCGCCTTGCCGCCGACCAGGTGGACGGTGCAGTTGAGCGGCTCCATCGGCGCATGCGCCAGGTAGGGGAAGACGAACTCGGCATCGATCTTGTGCGGCGCGCCGGCGATCTTCGAGACGTCGGCGTCGTACTTGCGCGCGCCGGGCTTGGTGGCGAGCTCGCGGTACTGCACCAGCTGCTTCTCGCTGTCGACCTTCTCGACGCCGCTCGCGTCCCATTCGATCTTCAGCGCATCGCGGCCCCGCTTGGCGGGCCAGTAGCCATCGGCGACCACGGCCACGCCTTCGGCGCCGCGGTCGAGCGGCACGCGCAGCACGGCCCTGACGCCCTTGATCGCCTTCGCGGCGCTGTCGTCCACCGACTTGAGCTTGGAGCCGAACACCGGCGGATGCGCCACCACGGCGGTCAGCATGCCGGGCAGCTTCATGTCGATGCCGTAGTCCTGGTGGCCGCTGGACTTGGCCTTCGCATCGAGCCGGCCGGTGGGCTTGCCGATGAGGCGGAAGTCCTTCGGGTCCTTGAGCTTGACCGTCTCGGGCACCGGCTGCTTCATCGCCGCTTCGGCCAGCTCGCCGTAGCCGAGCTTCTTGCCCAAGGGGCTGATGACGAAGCCGTCGCGCGTCTGCAGCGAGGCCGGGGCGAGCTTCCACTGGGCCGCCGCCGCGCCGACCAGCATGGCGCGCATGCGGGCGCCGAGTTCGCGGTACTGGGTGTACGAGTTCTTGATCGAGCCCGAGCCGCCCGTGATGTGCATGCCGAAAGCGGGGTCGACGTAGGCCGGGTCGTTGCTGCCGTGCACGCTCTTGACCTTCGACCAGTCGGCGTCGAGTTCTTCGGCCAGGATCATCGGCAGGCCGGTCTGCACGCCCTGCCCGAAGTCGAGCCGGTTGATGGTGATGGTGGTGGTGCCGTCGCGGTCGATGTGCACGAAGGCAGCCGGCTGCTGCAGCGGCTTCAGGCCTGCGGCGGCCTTGGCGGGTGCTGCTGCAGCAGCGCTCTTGCTGTCGTCCTGCGCCAGCACGGCCGCCGGAAAGACGCCGAGCGCGAAGCCGCCCGCCGCCGTGAGCTTGAGGAAGCTGCGGCGCGGGAGGCCCTGGGGTTCGGCTTGTTCATCGTCGCGCGTGGTCATCAGCGCGCGAAGGTTGGCGGGCAGCTCGAAGGTGGTTGGGTCGAAGTTCATGGTGGTGATCCCCTTGTCCTTCAAGCCAGTGCCTTGGCGGCGTCGGCGACCGCGGCGCGGATGCGCGCGTAGGTGCCGCAGCGGCAGATGTTGCCGGCCATCGCCGAATCGATGTCGGCATCGCTGGGCAGCTTGCCCGGCGCGACCGTCTTGAGGAAAGCCGTGGCCGACATGATCTGCCCGCTTTGACAGTAGCCGCACTGCGCCACGTCATGCTTGACCCAGGCGGCGCTCACGGCCTTGCCGACCTTGTCGCTGCCGTCGGTGACGGCCTCGATGGTGGTGATCTTCTGGCCCGCCGCGGCCGAGATCGGCGTGATGCACGAGCGGATCGCCTGGCCGTTGAGGTGCACCGTGCAGGCCCCGCACAGCGCCGCGCCGCAGCCGAACTTGGTGCCGGTCATGCCCAGCGTGTCGCGCAAGGCCCAGAGGATGGGGGTGGAGGGGTCGGCGTCGACCTGCCGGTCCTTGCCGTTGATGCTGAGGGTGGTCATGGTGGGGTTCTCTTCTTTTGGGTGAACAAATGTTCGGCTAAACGATAGACCTGTAGCTGGGGCGGGTCAAGAGGTTTCAGGCTTTGATGCCGTCCCAGCAGAGGCCGAAGGCCATCGCCAGGTTGGCTTCGGTGCGCTGGAGGGCGCCCGAGCGAAGCAGGTTGGCGGTCTCGCGCACCGAGCCGCCGAAGCTGTTGATGAGCAGCACGGTCGGCACGTCTTTCAGGATCTGCTGCGACTTGGCGGCCTCGATCAGGTCGATCCAGCCCTTGATGAGCCGAGCCGAGAGGTTGCGGCTCTCTTCGCTGAACCAGGGGGAGTTGTAGTACTGCTCGATGAAGACGACCTGCGCATAGTGCGTGAGGCGGTGCTCGAGCCAGTTCATCCACATGTGCTGGAAGCGGCTGCGAAACGGCGCCTTCGGGTCGTCGCCGTGCATGAGACTGGCGGTGGTCGAGGTCTTGGCCTGCTCGTAGAGCGCGACCATCAGATCTTCCTTCGACTTGAAGTAGACGTACAGCGTGCCCGTGGCCAGGCCCGCCTCGCGCGCGATGGCCGCCATGGTGAGGCCGCTCAGGCCGGTCTGCTCGACCAGCGTGAAGGTGGCCTCGGCGATGGCGCGGAGCTTTTCTTCGTCCTTGGGTTTCACGGGGGCGATCTTAGTGCTTTATGGCGTTTTGGTGAATGATTATTCACTCAAAGGGTAACAATGGGCACCGCCTGCCAGAGCCACAATCGACGCCGAATTCGTCGAAAGGAACCGCATGGCGATGTCGAACGAAGCGGTGGTCGTCAGCCAGGCCGTCGATGCCCCGGCCGACGTGGTCTACGCCTTCGCCCGCCAGATGGACAAGCTGCCGCTCTGGGCATCCGGCCTGGCCAAGGGCATCGCTCAGCGCGGCGGCGAATGGTTCGCCGACTCGCCGATGGGCGAGGTCAAGGTGGCGATGGCGCCCGTCAATGCCTTCGGCGTGCTCGACCATGACGTCACGCTGCCGAACGGCGTCAGCGTCCACAACGCGTTCCGGGTCACGCCCTGCGGCGACGGCAGCCTGCTGAGTTTCGTGGTCATTCGGCCGGCGGACGCCACCCTGCAGAGCTTCGAGGCGGACATCGCGCATGTGCGCCGGGACCTCGCCGCGTTGAAGCAACTGGTCGAGCGGCAGCACCCATGACCGCCTCGATCCGGATCACCACCCAGCGGCTGCAGCTTCGCGAATGGAAGGAGTCCGATCGCGAGCCGTACGCCGAGATGAACGCGGACCCGATGGTCATGCGCTTCTTCGCCAGCGTGATGACGCGCGAGGCCAGCGATCGCGAGCTGGACGGCTGGCAGGCCGGCTTCGACGCCCGGGGCTGGGGCAACTGGGCGGTGGAGACGCGCGAGTCCTTGGGTTTCATCGGCTTCATCGGCCTGTCAATATCGCGCCGGGCCCTGCCCTTCATGCCGTGCGTGGAACTCGGCTATCGCCTGGCCCGGTCGCATTGGGGCAAGGGCTACGCCACCGAGGGTGCCAAGGCGGCGCTGCACGTGGCCTTCGAGCAGCTTCGGCTCGAAGAGATCGTGTCGTTCACGCCGCTGGTCAACCTGCCCTCGCGCGCGTTGATGGAGCGCGTCGGCATGACCACCCACGCCGACGAGGATTTCGACCACCCCAATCCGGCCTTGCCGGAGGGCGAGTTGAAGCGGATGTGCCTGTACCGGCTCGGCCGCGAGACCTGGCTGCGCAACCAGCCGGCTTGAGGCTGCCGGATGCCGGCGCTTCAATTCGGAATGTTCGGCTCGACCAACTGGGCCAGCGATACGAGCGATTCCTGCCAGCCCAGGTAGCACATCTCGACGGGAATCATCTCGGGGATGCCTTCCTGCACGATCGCCACGTCAGTGCCGCAGGACACGGCGGTGAGGGTCACGGTGGTCTTCATGGTGCCCGGCAGGTTGGGGTCGTCGAAGCTCGCGTCGTAGGCGATGCGCTGGCCGGGCACGAGTTCGAGGTACTTGCCGCCGAACGAGTGGCTGTGGCCGCTGCCAAAGGTGGTGAAAGACATGCGCCAGGCGCCGCCGACCACGGGCTCCATGCTGTGGACTTCGCCGGTGAAGCCGAAGGGCGGCAGCCAGCGCTCGAAAGCCTTGGGTTCGACGAAGGCGCGGTAGACCCGCTCGGGCGGGGTGCGCAGCACGCGGTGCAGACGGACGGTGTTGGTAGCCATGGTTGCGTTCTCCTGGATGTGCAGAGGATGACCCTCGATGGGTACGTCGGACGAGCCTGCGGAAAATCGACATGGCGCAGGACCCGGGAAAACCCGAAACGGCAGGCTGGCTACCTCTTGAGCTTGTCGCGCAGGGCCTTCGACAGCGCAGACGCCGCGACAGAAAGGCGCGCGACAGCGGACTGATAAACCACACCGTCCTCTCGCTTGTCGACGGCCACGACGGTCACCAGCAAGTGGTCGTCCTCGACCGAATAGACCAAGCGCACCCCTTGCTGTCGGAGCTTGATCTTGTAGCAGCCGGCGAGCGGCCCGTGCAACTCTCCGCCAGGAACATGGGGGTTGTCGAGTCGCTTGGCGAGCAGTTTCTTGAGGTTCGCCTGAACGGAGCCATCGAGCTTGCGCCACTCGTCCAGGGCCTCCGGCATGAAGCGAAGCTTGTATTTGTGCTTCGACTTCCCCTCAGAGGTCGTCAATGTCGACCTCGACGGCGCGCGACTTCTCGGCCAAGCGGCTGATCGCCTTGCGGTACAGATCCTGGTCGGCGAGCTCCTCCATCATGGCCTCGAACAGACGGGGTTCGACCATGTAGAACGCGGCGCGATTGTGGTTGAGCACTGCCACGGGACGGTTGTTCGCCTCCCTGAGAACCGCAGCCGGATTCTTCTTGAACTCGGACATGCTCACGGCGACATCGGCAAGGATCACTTCCATAAATAGCTCCGTATTTGGAGCTATTTATAGCTCCGTACAAGACCTTGGTCAAGCACAGCGGGCTCGGGACGCGACGTCTGACGTTCGGTTTTCCCGAAAGCCAGCATCGCCATCCGACGGCTACCCCAAACGATCCGCCGACCCCACACTTCGTACATCTGTTCAATCCACCTCGCCAATCAAAGGATCCACCATGAACCGTCTCGAAGGAAAAGTCGCCCTCATCACCGGCGCCAGCGCTGGCATCGGCCATGCCACCGCCAAGCTCTTCGCGGCCGAAGGCGCCCGGCTGGTCGTCGGCGCACGCCGGGCGGCCGAGCTCGACCAGCTGGTGGCCGAGATCCGCGCCGCCGGCGGACAGGCCGTCGCGCTCGCCGGCGACGTGCGCTCGGAAGACTACGCACGCGCCCTGGTCGCGCTGGCCGTGTCGACCTACGGCCGACTCGACGTCGCCTTCAACAACGCCGGCACCCTGGGCGAAGGCGGTCCCAGCACCGGCGTCAGCGAAGCCGGCTGGACCGACACCCTGGCGATCAACCTGACCGGCGCCTTCCTCGGCGCCAAGCACCAGGTCGCGCAGATGCTGGAGAACGGCGGCGGGTCGGTGATCTTCACCTCGACCTTCGTCGGCCACAGCTTCGCCTTCCCCGGCGTGGCCGCCTATGCGGCAAGCAAGGCGGGCCTGATCGGTCTCACCCAGGCGCTGGCCGCCGAGTACGGCCCGCAAGGCGTTCGCGTCAATGCGATCCTGCCGGGCGCGGTCGACACCGACATGTACCGCACGATGAACGACACCAAGGAGTCGCAGTCCTTCATCACCAACCTGCACGCGCTCAAGCGCGTCGCGCGGCCCGAGGAGCTGGCGCGCTCGGTGCTGTACCTGGCCTCGGACGACTCTTCCTTCGTCACCGGCACCGCATCGCTGGTCGACGGCGGTGCCTCCATCACCCGCACCTGAAGCAGCGAATGCGGCTCCTTGGCGCCCGGCCAGCAGGAAAGACTAAAGTGCTTGCCGTGCGTCACAACAAGGACCCTGGGCATGGTGAAGCTGGATGGCATGGCCACCTTCGTGGCGGTCGCGGAGTCTGGCTCCATCAGCGAAGCATCGCGGCGACTGAACTTCTCCAAGTCGGTCGTCAGCGAGCGCCTGGCCGACCTTGAGAAAGAGCTCGGCGTCCGGCTGCTGCATCGCTCGACCCGCAAGCTCACGCTCACCGAAGACGGCGCCACCTTCCTGGCGCGGGCCTCGGCCATCATGCGCGAGATCGAGGAGGCCACCGCCGAGCTGGCGCAGCGGCGCGGCACGCTGGTCGGGCCCCTCCGGATTTCCGCGCCGGTCACCTTCGGGCGCATGCATCTCGGTCCGGCGCTCTATCCGTTCATCGCGGCCCATCCGGGCGTCGAGCTGACGCTCGAACTCGACGACCGGAGAGTCGATGCCGCATCGGACGGCTACGACGGCGTGGTCCGCAACGGGCCCCTGACCGATTCGCGCCTGGTGGCCTGGACGCTGGCCCGCAGCCGCCGCGCGCTGGTCGCCTCGCCGGACTACCTGGCGCAGCACGGCCGGCCATCGAGCGCCGAGGACCTGCAGCGCCATCGCGGCGTCTTCTATACGAACCGCGGCGCGGCCGACTGGCAGTTCCGCCGCGATGGCGAGCTGGTGTCGGTGCGCGCCTCGCGCGCCCTGCGCGTGAACAACGGCGACATGATGCGCGACGCCTGCGAGGCCGGCCTGGGCATCGCGCTGCTGCCCACCTTCATCGTCGGCGAGTCGCTGCGTGCCGGCAGGCTGGCGGCCATCGACATCGGCCTGCCGTCGGAGGAAGAGTTCCTGTACGTGGCGCATCCGGAAGGGCGCTCGCCCTCGGCCAAGCTGCGGGCCATGACGGATGCGCTGAAGGCCGCTTTCGGGGATCCACCGTATTGGGATTCGGACGGCTGACGGCCGCCAGGGCGGCGCCTACTGCAGCTGCCGCACGATATCCAGCGCCTCTTCGATCCGCTCCACCGCATGGATCGTCAGGCCCTCGATCTCCTTCGTGCCCTTGCGCGGCGCATTGGCCTTGGGCACCACCGCCACGCTGAAGCCCAGCTTGGCCGCCTCGCGCAGGCGCTCCTGTCCGCGCGGCGCCGGCCGGACCTCGCCGGCCAGGCCCACCTCGCCGAAGGCGATGAAGCCCTTGGGCAGCGGCTTGCCGCGCAGGCTGGACGTGATCGCGAGCATCACGGCGAGGTCGGCCGCGGGTTCGCTGATGCGAACCCCGCCGACCGCGTTGACGAACACGTCCTGGTCCATGCAGGCCACGCCCGCATGCCGGTGCAGCACCGCCAGCAGCATCGCCAGCCGGTCGCGGTCCAGGCCGACCGACAGCCGCCGCGGACTCGGCCCGCCGTTGTCGACCAGCGCCTGGATCTCGACCAGCATCGGCCGGGTTCCCTCCAGCGTGACCAGCACGACGCTGCCAGGCACCGGCTCGGCGTGCTGGCTCAGGAAGATCGCGCTCGGGTTGGCCACGCCCTTCAGGCCGCGCTCGGTCATCGCGAAGACGCCGATCTCGTTGACCGCGCCGAAGCGGTTCTTGATGGCGCGCACCAGCCGGAAGCTCGAATGCGTGTCGCCCTCGAAGTACAGCACCGTGTCGACCATGTGCTCCAGCACGCGCGGCCCGGCCAGCGCGCCCTCCTTGGTGACGTGGCCCACCAGCACGATGGCGGTGCCACTGGCCTTGGCGAAGCGCGTGAGGTGCGCGGCGCATTCGCGCACCTGCGCCACCGAGCCCGGGGCCGAGGTGAGCTGGTCGGAGTAGACGGTCTGGATCGAGTCAATCACCGCGATCGCCGGGCGGTGCGCGTCCAGCGTGGCGATGATCTTCTCCAGCTGGATCTCGGCCAGCACCTGCACCTGCGAATGGTCGAGGCCGAGCCGGCGCGAGCGCAGCGCCACCTGTGCGCCGCTCTCCTCGCCCGTGACGTAGAGCGCGTTGCGCCCGGCGTGCTGCAGCGCGTCGACCGCCTGCAGCAGCAGGGTCGACTTGCCGATGCCGGGGTCGCCGCCGATCAAGGTCACGCCGCCGTCGACGATGCCGCCGCCCAGCACGCGGTCGAGCTCGTCGATGCCGGTGGGCGTGCGGGCGATGTCGGTGGCTTCGATCTCGGACAGGGTCGCGAGTTCGGCCGAGCCGGCCAGCGAGGAGAACTGGGTGCCGAAGCGGTTGTTGGCCGGAGCGCCCGGGGCGGGGCCGACCTGTTCGATCAATGTGTTCCAGGCGCCGCAGCTCGGGCATTTGCCGAGCCACTTGGGGCTGGTGCCGCCGCATTCGTTGCAGACGAAGAGGGTTTTTTCCTTGGCCATGGGGGGTGAGTGTAGGGATGCGTCGCGGGCGCTCCGGGCAGACAATGCGGGCGGACTTGCAAGGAGCCCGACATGACCCCGACCCTGACGCTCGTGATCTACATGGCCATCCTGACCTGGCTCGCCCTGCTCGTGGCCAGCCTCATCCGGGTCAAGGGCTGGACGCCTTCGGGCACCCTGCTCGCGCTGGGCAACCGCGAGAACCTGCCCGCGGCCACGCCGATCGCTGGGCGTGCCGAGCGCGCGGCCCGCAACATGCTCGAGAACTTCGTGCTGTTCGCCGCCATCGCGCTGGTGGCGCATGCGGCGGGCGCGACCAGTCCGAAGGTGGCGACGGGCGCGCAGATCTTCTTCTGGGCCCGGGTGCTGTACCTGCCGGTCTACTGCGCCGGCATCACCTATCTGCGCACGGCGATCTGGGTGGTCAGCGTCGTGGGGCTGGCGATGATGGTCCTGGGCCTGCTTTGACCCGCAACCGCCCGGCAGCGGCTCAGCCCTGCCTGCGCCGCCCGCCGCGGTCCCCGTGGCGCGGAATCCAGTAGCCCAGCGTCGCCGCCGCGGCCAGGGCCATCAGCCCGACCACCGCGATCCCCGAAGCCAGCGACAGGCTGGCGGCCAGGAAGGACAGCAGCGCCGGGCCGCAGGATGAGCCGATGTCGGACATCAGCCGCCACACGCCCAGGAAGTGCGCGCGCCCGTGGCGTGGCGAGTGGTCGGCGCCGACGGTCATGATGATCCCCGAGCCGATGCCGTTGCCGAAGCCGATGGCCAGCGCCGCGCACAGCAGCGTCAAGGCGCCGGTGGTCAGGGGCATCAGCAGCATCGCCAGCCCCATGATCAGCATCGACGGCACCGCCACCCAGACCCGGCCCTTCAGGTCCATCACCTTGCCGGCCGGGTAGAACACCAGCATGTCGATGCCGCCGGCCAGCCCGTAGATCAGCGAGGCCACCGAGGGCGCCAGCGCCAGGTGGTCGGCCCACAGCGGGATCACGGCCTGGCGCGATGCGCGCACGGCGCTGATCAGCACCACGCCGATGCCGAGGGTCAGGAAGACGTGCTTGTGGTCGCGCAGGGTCGAGGCGATGGTCGGCGCGGCCGCCGGCGCATGCCCGGGCGGCAGCGGCGGCGCCTCGAGATCCGGAATGCGCGCACCGACGATGGCCGCCCCCATGGCGCCGACGATGCCGACGACATAGGCCGCCTGCAGGCCGAAGCCATGCACCGCCGCTGCCGCCAGGAAGGGGCCGATGAACATGCCGATGCGCATCACGCCACCCAAGGTCGACAGCGCGCGCGCACGGTAGGCGATGGGCACGGCCTCGGTCATGTAGCTCTGGCGCGCCAGGTTGTAGATCGCCTGCGACATGCCGACCATGAAGCAGCCGGCCCCGAACAGGACCAGGTGCGAGGTGCCGAGGCACAGCGCCATGCCGAGCGCGCTCCAGACGCCAGCCGCGACGATGGCCCAGCGCTCGCCCCAGCGCATCGTGATGAGCGAGGCCGGGATGTTGTTGAGCAGCGAGCCGATGCCGATCAGCGCGACCATCAGCGCCGCCATCGGGACGGAGGCGCCCAGGTCGCGCGCCGTGAGCGGCACGATCGGCAGGATGGCGCCCTCGCCGATGCCGAACAGCAGCGACGGCCCGAAGGCCGGGACGGCGATGCGACGCAGGGAGAACGAGGACGACGAGGCAGGCGAAACGGCGGACGGGGATGGCATGCGCGGAGGGGTTCGGGTGGGTGGCCCCGGCCCGCGCGGGCGGACAAAGGCGCGGCCATTGTCTCGCCGATGGCGGATGTCTGCTGGGCTGGGGGCACTGCCGGCCGGCCACGTTGACGTCGCGGTCCACGGCACCCTAGCATCGGCCAGCAACGCCCACGGCGGTGCGAAAGGGGACCGCCGATGACCTCCGCCTCATCCACCTTCGTCGCCAACGACGCCGATGCGTACGAAAAGCTCATGGGCCGCTGGAGCCGCCAGCTGGCACTGCCCTTCCTGGATTTCGTCGGCAGCGCCGATGGCGAGCGCGTGCTCGACGTCGGCTGCGGCACCGGCCACCTGGCCTTCGCGGTGACCCGCCGCACCGGCGCCGGCGAGGTGCGGGGCATCGACCTGGCCGAGCCCTACATCGCCCATGCCCGGCGCCACAACCAGGACCCGCGCATCGTCTTCGAGGTCGGCGACGCCTGCGCGCTGCCCTACCCGGACCGGCACTTCGACCGCGTGCTGTCGCTGCTGGTGCTGCACTTCGTTCCGGACACGGCCAAGGCGATTGCCGAGATGCGGCGGGTCGCCAAGCCGGGGGCGGTGGTCGGAGCGGCGGTGTGGGACGCGCGCGGCGGCTTCGTCTCGAACCGCATGTTCTTCGACACCGCGGCCGCGCTGGACCCGGCAGGGAGGGAACGCCGCGCCAGCAGCTACACGCGGCCGATGACGCGGCCCGGCGAACTGGCCAAGGCATGGCGCGAGGCCGGGCTGAAATCCGTCGCCGAGACATCGCTCTCGATTCGCATGGAGTTCGCGTCCTTCGCGGACTACTGGACGCCCTTCGAAGGCCGGGACGGCCCGGTTGCCGAGTACCTGTCGACGCTGGACCCGGAGCAACACGTCCGGCTGCGAGAGGCGGTCGAGTCGGCCTACCTCGACGGCGAGGCCGATGGCCCGCGCTCCTATGCGGCGCTGGCCTGGGCGGTCAAGGGCCAGGCGCCCGCCTGAGGGTCGGTCAGCCGGCGTTCTTCAGCGACTGCTTGGCCTTGTCGGCCGAGGCCTTCGAGCGGTTCTTGTGATAGCCCGACTTGACGTTGTTGACCGCCTTGCCGACCGGGCCGCTCTTCTCGGCCTCGCTGTCCGCGCGCTTCTCGTCGATCTTGTGCTTGGCCGCGTCGGTCGCCTCCGAGGCGGCCTTGCCGACCTGGGCGCTGGCGGTCAGGACGGCGAGGGAGGCGGCGAGTGCGAACAGCATCTTCTTCATTGGATCTTCCGGGTTGTGTGGTGAAGACCGATGGTTCCATGCGGCCGGGCGAGGATGCGTCAGCGCTTGCCGCGCTGGAGGTCGCCAAGGCGCCGACAGCGCGTGTCAGGTTTTGGCGCGTGCGCCGCCTAGATCAGCACCCGCCTCAACGACCGGACGCGCTGCCACACTTGCGCCGGCGTACAGGTCAGACCCATGACCTGCACGCACCGCTCCAGCCATCCAGCGCGTTCACCCATGCGGTCGATCGCGCGCTGCAGGTCGCGGCGGATCGCATCGCCGTAAGCGCCCTCGGCCTTTGCGACCGCGCGGCGCAGCAGCGGCAAGGCGGGCTTCATCATCGCGAGGTCGATCAGGTCGCGGCTGAATACGCCATCGTCGGCCCAGCGGTCGGAGTTGGCGAGCAGCTTGGTGGCGCCCATGTCCAGCGACGTGAGCGTGGGCACGCCGCACAATTCGTCGGCCCGGCCGGGTCGCTCCAGTGCGATTCGGGCCTCGAACACGACCTCGAACTTGATCGGCTGGCCCTCGACCAGCAGACGGGTGCGGATGCCGTATTGATCGGCGCGCAACTCGCCGGGCTGTACGTCCGAAGTCGCATCGGCCCGCGTGATGGCCTTCCATCCGTTAACGCCAGTCATGGCTTGTCGCAGCTCGCGGTACGCCGCCAGGTCCGACACCAGGAAATCGATGTCCAGCGATTCGCGGTACTCGCCGAAACGCAGCGCGATCGCAGTGCCACCGCCGAACAGGCAGCCCCGTTGGCGCAGCAGCGACCCGTCGAGCGTCTGGAGCACCCGTCCAATGCGGCGATGGTGCGGTCGTTCAAACAATGGGATGACTCCCGAGCGCCGATCGCAAAGACTCGACCAGATCCCTCTCGTCGGCGGACAGCGCTGCCGGGTCCAGGTGGCGCCAGTTGCGTTCGTAGATGCCCAGAGCTTCGCGCGGCGTGAGCTCCTGCGGACCGTGGACCTGCCACGCGAGTTGCCGGAGCCAGGGGTAGTCGGCAATGCGGATGCGCGCGGGCAGCCAGCCCGGGCGATGCGCTTCGGCGGACTGCTGCGGCAGCCCCGCCGTCAGTTGGAGGCCGAGCGCCGCCAGCACCCGGAGGTAGGCACCGATGGTGACCGCGGACTCGCCCTTCTCGATGCGGTGCAGCGTCACGCGCGACAACCCGGCGGCCTCGGCTGCGGCCACCGCGCTGACTTTCAGATCCTTGCGCCGGTGGCGTACGGCGGCGGCGATGGCGGCGAGGTCGGCGGCGGATCGAGGGGTGAGTTCCGGACCGTGAGCAGGCATAAGTGTTTCTCATTTTTGGCAAATTCTATGTTTTGTCAAGAATACGAAACGTTTTTCTTGCATCGCAGCCCAGCGGGTTTACCCCTAGCTCAGCGCGCTTGACCCAACTATTTAATATATTAAATAATCCACTCCAACATGGACATGCGCAGCACCGCCTTCTCCCACCGCAACCTGCCGCGCCTGCTGCTGCAGGCGCGCGAGGCGGTCATGGGCCACACGCGGCCGAGCCTGCGCGAGCATGCGCTGTCCGACCAGCAGTGGCGCGTGCTGCGGGTGCTGGGCGAACACGGCGCGGTCGAGACCGGCCGGGTGGCGCGCGAGGCCTTCATCCTCGGACCGAGCCTGACCGGCGTGCTGGCGCGCATGGAGCGCGACGGCCTCATCGCGCGCAGCCGCGACCCCGAGGACCAGCGCCGTACCGTGGTCGAGGCCACGGCCCGCGGCCACCAGCTCGTGACGCAGCTCTCGACCAGCATCGAGGCGCATTACGCGTGGATGGAAGAGGCGATGGGCAAGAAGAAGCTGGCCCAGCTCTACGAGCTCCTCGACGAATTGATTGCATTGGAACAACCATGAGCTATTTGCCATCCGGCACCGTCTACGGCGTGCTGCTGAACTTCCGCGCGGAGTTCGACGCACTCGCGCCGCAGATGAACCAGCCGCCCTACAAGGCCCCACCGAAGGCCCCCGTGCTCTACGTCAAGACCGCCAACACCTGGAGCCCGCACGGCAGCGCGATCACCGTGCCGGCGCAGGTCGATGCGGTCGAGGTCGGCGCCACGGTCGCGATGGTGATCGGCGTCGACAACGACGTCGAAGGCTTCGTGCTGATGAACGACCTGTCGATCCCGCATGCGAGCTTCTTCCGCCCGCCGGTCAAGTTCAAGTGCGTCGACGGCTTCCTGGGCATCGGCGCGGCGATGCGCGATGCGCAGGAGGTGGCCGACCCGGCGCAGTTCAGGCTCGAGGTGCGCATCAACGGCGAGCTGAAGCAGTCGATCGACTTCTCGCAGACGGTGCGCAGCGCCGAGCAGCTGCTGGCCGATGTCGGCGAGTTCATGACGCTCGCCCACGGCGAGGTGCTGATGCTCGGCTGCGACGCCGGCCGTCCGCTGGCACGCCCCGGCGACCGCATCGAGATCAGCGCGCCGGGCTTCGAGACCCTGGCCAACACCCTCGTGAAGGAGCAGGCATGAAGCACGCGCGCATCTTGTTCGAGAACGCGGTGCATGACGCCGTGGAAGACGGCGGCCGCCTGCGGCTGGCCGATGGCCGCCAGGTCGAGGCCGATGCCGTGTCATGGCTGCCGCCGCTCAAGCCCGTGCCGCGCCCGCGCACCATCCTCGCGCTGGGCCTCAACTACGCCGACCACGCCAAGGAGCTGGAGTTCAAGGCGCCCGAGGAGCCGCTGGTCTTCGTCAAGGGCGAGAGCACGCTCACCGGCCACCGCCAGCTCACCTACCGGCCGTCGGAGGTGCAGTTCATGCACTACGAATGCGAGCTGGTGATCGTGGTCGGCAAGACCGCGAAGAAGGTCCGGCGCGACGACGCCTACGACTTCATCGGCGGCTACACGGTGGCCAACGACTACGCGATCCGCGACTACCTCGAGAACTGGTACCGCCCCAACCTGCGCGTGAAGAACCGCGACACCTGCACGCCGATCGGCCCCTGGCTGGTCGACGCCAAGGACGTCGCCGACCCGATGGCGCTGGCGCTCAGCACCACGGTCAACGGCAAGCTCACGCAGTCGGGCAACACCAAGGACATGATCTTCGACGCACCCTTCCTGATCGAGTACTTCAGCGCTTTCATGACCCTGCAGCCCGGCGACCTGATCCTGACCGGCACGCCCGATGGCGTGGTCGACTGCCGCCCGGGCGACGTCATCGTGACCGAGATCGCGCAGATCGGCGCGCTGGTCAACACCATCGCCGCGGCCTGAGCGGCACAGCAAACGGAGACAAGATGAAGAAGATGATCAAGCTCGCGACCGCGATGGTCGCGCTGGCCGCATCGGTGGTGGCGCTCGACGCGCCGGCGCAAGGCTATCCGGCCAAGCCGGTCCGCTGGGTGGTCGGCTATCCGGCCGGCGGCGGCACCGACTTCCTGGCGCGCACCGCCGGCGCCCAGCTGTCGCAGCAGATCGGCCAGCCGGTGCTGGTCGACAACCGCCCCGGCGCCGCCGCCATCATCGCTTCCGAGAACGTGGCGCGCTCGCCCGGCGACGGCTACACCGTGTTCTCGGCCGACAACGGCGTGCTGGTCTACAACCCGGTCCTCTACAAGAAGCTGCCCTACGACAGCGAGAAGGACTTCGTCGCGCTCGGCATGATGGGGCGCTCGCCGCTCATCATCACGGCCGCGCCGGGCGCGGGCTTCGCCGACGCCAAGGCGCTGATCGCCGCGCTCAAGAAGGCGCCGGGCAAGTACAGCATCGCGACGCCCGGCGCCGGCAGCCCGCACCACCTGGCGCTCGAACTGTTCCAGCGCGAGGCGGGCGTCTCGTTGCTGCACGTGCCCTACAAGGGCGGCGCCCCGGCGCTGCAAGATCTGATGGGCGGCCAGGTGCCGTTGATGATGCTCGACCTGCCGAGCGGCATCAGCGCCGTCAAGGCCGGCAAGGTGGTGCCGCTGCTCGCGATGTCGGGCGAGCGGGTGCCGCAGCTGCCGCAGGTGCCGACCGCGAAGGAACTCGGCTTCGCCGAGGTCGAGGCCTACACCTGGCAAGGCCTGGTGGCACCGGCCGCGACACCGAAGGACATCCAGCTGAAGCTCGGCACCGACCTGCTGAAGGCCATGAACGACCCCACCGTGCGCCAGAAGCTGTTCGACGCCGGCTGGGAAGCCCGCCCCACCGACGCCGCCGACATGAACCGCTACGTGCAATCGGAGCGCAAGAAGTGGCAGGCGCTGATCGCTTCGCGCGAGATCCGAATCGACTGACCCTGAAAGACATTCCCATGCAGATCGACCACCTCATCAACGGCAAGCCGGTCGCCGGCCGCGACTATTTCCAGACCGTCAACCCGGCTACGCAAGAAGTGCTGGCCGAGGTCGCCTCGGGCGGCGAAGCCGAAGTGAACGCGGCCGTGGCCGCCGCCAAGGAAGCCTTCCCGAAGTGGGCCGGCCTGCCCGCGCCCGAGCGCGCCAAGCTGATCCGCAAGCTCGGCGACCTGATCGCCAAGAACGTGCCCGAGATCGCGAAGACCGAGACCAACGACTGCGGCCAGGTCATCGCCCAGACCGGCAAGCAGCTGGTGCCGCGCGCGGCCGACAACTTCTATTACTTCGCCGAGATGTGCACGCGGGTCGACGGCCACACCTACCCGACGCCCACGCACCTGAACTACACGCTGTTCCATCCGGTGGGCGTGTGCGCGCTGATCTCGCCGTGGAACGTGCCCTTCATGACCGCCACCTGGAAGGTCGCGCCCTGCCTGGCCTTCGGCAATACCGCGGTGCTGAAGATGAGCGAGCTGTCGCCGCTGACGGCCGCGCGCCTGGGCGAGCTGGCGCTCGAGGCGGGCATCCCGGCCGGCGTGCTGAACCTGGTGCACGGCTACGGCAAGGAAGCCGGCGAGCCGCTGGTGGCGCACCCCGACGTGCGCGCGATCTCGTTCACCGGATCGACCGCCACCGGCAACCGCATCGTGAAGAGCGCCGGCCTGAAGAAGTTCAGCATGGAGCTTGGCGGCAAGAGCCCGTTCGTGATCTTCGACGACGCCGACCTCGACCGCGCGCTCGATGCCGCCGTGTTCATGATCTTCAGCAACAACGGCGAGCGCTGCACCGCGGGCTCGCGCATCCTGGTGCAGCAGTCGATCTATGCCGACTTCGCGGCCAGGTTCGCCGAGCGGGCGAAGCGCATCACGGTCGGCGACCCGCTGGACGAGAAGACCATCGTCGGGCCGATGATCTCGCAGGCGCATCTGGCCAAGGTGCGCAGCTACATCGAGCTGGGCCCGAAGGAAGGCGCGACCCTGCTGTGCGGCGGACTCGGCGCGCCGGAGCTTCCCGATCGCGTGAAGAAGGGCAACTACGTGCTGCCGACGGTGTTCGCCGATGTCGACAACCGCATGAAGATCGCGCAGGACGAGATCTTCGGACCGGTCGCCTGCCTGATCCCGTTCAAGGACGAGGCGGATGCGATCCGGCTGGCCAACGACATCGCCTACGGCCTGTCGAGCTACGTGTGGACCGAGAACATCGGCCGCGCGCACCGGGTCGCTGCGGCGGTCGAGGCCGGCATGTGCTTCGTCAACAGCCAGAACGTGCGCGACCTGCGCCAGCCCTTCGGCGGCACCAAGGCCTCGGGCACCGGTCGCGAGGGCGGCACCTGGAGCTACGAAGTGTTCTGCGAGCCGAAGAACATCGCGGTCTCGCTCGGATCGCATCACATCCCCCATTGGGGCGTCTGACCATGGGCAAGCTCGCACTCGCCGCCAAGATCACGCACGTGCCCTCGCTGTACCTCAGCGAGCTCGACGGCCCGCGCAAGGGCAGCCGGCAGGCCGCCATCGACGGCTTGAAGGAAATCGGCCGCCGCTGCCGCGAACTGGGCGTGGACACCATCGTGGTGTTCGACACCCACTGGCTGGTCAATGCCAGCTACCACCTGAACTGCGCGCCGCATTTCAAGGGCGTCTACACCAGCAACGAGCTGCCGCACTTCATCAGCAACATGCCCTACGAGGTGCCGGGCAACCCGACCCTCGGCAAGCTGCTGGCGCAGGCCTGCAACGAATGGGGCGTGGAGACGCTGGCGCACGACGCCACCACGCTCGGGCCCGAATACGGCACGCTGGTCCCGATGCGCTACATGAACGAGGACCTGCACTTCAAGACGATCTGCGTCTCGGCACTGTGCACCAGCCACTACCTGAACGACAGCGCCCGCCTGGGCTGGGCCATGCGGCGCGCGGTGGAGGATCACTACGACGGCACGGTCGCCTTCTTCGCCAGCGGATCGATGTCGCATCGCTTCGCGCAGAACGGGCTGGCGGCGCAGTTCGCCGACCGCATCTGGAGCCCGCTGCTCGAGCGCATGGACCACGACGTGGTGCGGATGTGGGAGAACGGCGAATGGAACGAGTTCTGCAGCATGCTGCCCGAGTACGCCGTCAAGGGCCATGGCGAGGGCTTCATGCACGACACGGCGATGGTGCTCGGCGCCCTGGGCTGGTCGGCCTACGACGGCAAGGCCGAGGTCGTGACGCCCTACTTCGGTTCCTCGGGCACCGGCCAGATCAACGTGGTGCTCCCGGTCACGCCGCAGCACGGCCGCGCCATTCCGAAGGCCCAGGCGTCCAGCGCCGAGGGCTTCCAGGCCGTCTCTCGCCTTTGAGGCCCCCATGCCGCACCTGGTCATTCTCTACACCCCCAACATCGAGCGCGAGACCGACATGTCGGCGCTCTGCCGCTCGCTCGCCGACTGCATGCTCGAACAGCGCGACGACGAGGGCCGGCAGGTCTATCCGACCGGCGGCACGCGCGTGCTGGCCTACCCGGCCGCGCACCATGCGGTGGCCGACGGCAAGGCCGACTACGCCTTCGTCTACCTCAACCTGCGAATGGGCGCGGGCCGAAGCGCCGCGGTACACAAACGCGTTGGCGACGCCCTGCTGGGCGTGACGAAGGCGCACTTCGCGCCGGTCTTCGACCAACGCCACATCGGCATCACGCTGCAGATCGACGAGAGCCCCGGCCAGGTCTACGACGGCAAGCACAGCAACCTGCATCCCCTCTTCAACAAGGCCTGAACCATGCTCGCACCCGAACTCATCCGGCAACTGGCCGCCGAACTCCACGAGAGCGAGAAGACGCGCGTGCAGGTCGAGCATTTCTCGAAGCGCCATCCGGAGATGACGATCGAGGACGGCTACGCGATCTCGCGCGAATGGGTCAAGGCCAAGATCGCCGAGGGCCGCACCGTCAAGGGCCACAAGATCGGCCTGACCTCGCGCGCCATGCAGCTGTCGAGCCAGATCGACGAGCCCGACTACGGCACGCTGCTCGACGACATGTTCTTCGAGCAGGGCGGCGACATACCGTTCTCGCGCTTCATCGCGCCGCGGGTCGAGGTCGAGCTGGCCTTCAAGCTCGGCAAGCGGCTCAAGGGGCCGAACGTAACGATCTTCGACGTGCTGGACGCCACCGACTACGTGGTGCCGGCGATCGAGATCATCGATGCACGCATCGAGCAGTTCGACCGCCACACCAAGCAGATGCGCAAGGTGTTCGACACCATCGCCGACAACGCGGCCAACGCCGGCATCGTGACCGGCGGGCGGCCGGTGAAGCCGGACGCGGTCGACCTGCGCTGGGTCAGCGCGCTGCTCTACAAGAACGGCGTCATCGAAGAATCCGGGGTCGCGGCCGCGGTGCTGAACCATCCCGCCACCGGCGTCGCCTGGCTCGCCAACAAGCTGGCGCCCTGGGACGAATGCCTGGAGGCCGGCGAGATCGTGCTCGGCGGCTCGTTCACGCGGCCGACCACCGCGCTGCCGGGCGATACATTCCATGCGGACTACGGCCCCCTGGGCGCGATCTCCTTCCGCTTCGTCTGAAAGACCCCAACCATGACCACACCCGCCAACCTCTTCAAGCAAGCCCTGGCCGACAAGCGCGCCCAGATCGGCCTCTGGCTCGGCCTGGCCGACGCCTACAGCGCCGAGATCTGCGCCGGCGCCGGCTTCGACTGGCTGCTGATCGACGGCGAGCATTCGCCCAACGGGCTGGCCAGCATCCTGCAGCAGGCACAGGCGATCGCCGGCTATCCCGGCGTCAACGCGATCGCCCGCGTGCCGCTGGGCCATGGCGATGCGGGCGCGGCGCTGATCAAGCAGTACCTCGACCTCGGCCTGCAGACCCTGCTGGTGCCGATGGTCGACACGCCCGAGCAGGCGCGCGCGATCGTGCGCGCGATGCGCTACGCGCCCGAGGGCATCCGCGGCATGGGCGGCGCGCGCGCCTCGCGCTGGGGCCGCTATCCCGCCTATGCCAAGGAAGCCAACGACCGCGTCTGCCTGCTGGTGCAGGCCGAATCGCGCGAGGCGCTGGCCAACCTGGAAGCCATCGCGGCGGTCGACGGCGTCGACGGCGTCTTCATCGGACCGGCCGACCTGTCGGCGTCGATGGGCCACGTGGGCGACTCCGACCACCCCGAGGTGCAGGCGGCGATCGAGGACGCGATCGCCCGCATCCAGCGCGCCGGCAAGGCCGCGGGCATCCTCACGCCCAACGAGACGCTGGCGCGCAAGTACCTGGCGCTGGGCGCGACCTTCGTCGCCGTCGGGCTGGACACCAACCTGCTGGTGCGAAGCACCAGCGCGCTGGCGGCGAGCTTCAAGAACACGGCCAAGCCGGCAGCCAGCGGCGGGACCTACTGATCCCCGGCGTGATGACTTCAGTACTCGATACGTGAGGTAAACGCGGGTGTGCGGCGCAACGAGTTGCGGGAAAAATACGCCCTTTCCAACGCATCGACCACCCGAGGAGACATCCCGATGACCATCACCCGCCGCCACCTGCTGCAGACCACCAGCGCCTCCGCGCTGCTGGCCGGCCTGGGCCAGAGCGTCTTTGCCCAGTCGCAGGCCTTTCCCTTCGAGACCGCGCGCCTGATCACCGGCTTCGCGGCCGGCGGCACCTCCGACACCACCTGCCGGCGTGTCGCGACCCGGCTGCAGCCCGACTACGGGAAGGCCGTGGTGGTCGAGAACCGCACCGGCGCGGGCGGCCAGATCGCGGTCACCTACGTCAAGAGCCAGCCGGCCGACGGCGCCACGATCCTGCAGACGCCGACCTCGATCCTCACGATCTATCCGCACATCTACAAGAAGCTGCCGTACGACCCGCTGGTCGACCTGTCGCCGGTGACGATCGCCTGCGTGTTCGACTTCGGCTTCGCGGTCGGGCCGGCGGTGCCGATGTCGGTCAAGACCGTGCCCGAGTTCCTGGCCTGGGCCAAGACCCATCCCGAAGGCGCCAATTTCGGCTCGCCGGCCGCCGGCTCGACGCCGCACTTCATCGGCGCGCTGCTGGGCAAGAGCGCGGGCGTCGAGCTCAAGCACGCGGCCTACCGCGGCACCCAGCCGGCGATGCTCGACTTGCTGGGCGGCAACATCGCGGCGGTGTCGGGCCCGATCGGCGACATCACGCAGCACCTGCCGACCGGCAAGGTGCGCATCCTCGGCGTCTCGGGCGCCAAGCGCAGCCGCTTCGCGCCCGACGTGCCGACCTTCGAGGAGCAGGGCATCAAGGACATGACGCACAGCGAATGGTTCGCCTTCCTGCTGCCGGCCAAGGCCTCGCCCGAAGTGGTGGCGCGCGCCAATGCCGCCTTCAAGCAGGCGCTGGCCCAGAAGGACGTGATCGACGGCCTGGCTGGCTTCGGCCTGGAGGCGATGTCCTCGACGCCGGGCGAACTCACGGAACTGATCAAGAAAGACACGGCCAAGTGGGCCCCCATCGTGAAACAGGTCGGCTTCACCGCAGAGGGCTGACCATGAAAAGGAACTGCAGATGAACACACTCGCCACCCCGTCGCCTTCGGCGCTGGTGCATCCCGCCCTCCACCCCGACGAGCGCGCCGCCCGGCTGCAGCTTGCCGCCTGCTACCGCGTGTTCGCGATGCTGGGCTGGACCGAGATGATCTACAACCACATCACGGTGCGGCTGCCCGACAGCGTGACCGGTGGCGAGAAGCAGTTCCTGATCAATCCCTTCGGCCTGCACTACAGCGAGGTCACGGCCAGCAACCTGGTCAAGATCGACCTGCAGGGCCGGGTGCTCGACGGCTCCACCCATGCGGTGAACCCGGCCGGCTTCACGGTGCATGCCGCGATCCACGACGGCCTGCCCGACGCGCACTGCGTGATGCACGTGCACACCACCGCGGGCGTGGCGGTGGCCTGCCTGCAGGGCGGCCTGCAGCAGACCAACTTCTATACCGCTCAATTGCACGGCATGGTCGCGTACCACGAGTTCGAGGGCATCACGATCCATGCCGACGAAGGTCCGCGGCTGCTGAAGAGCATCGGCGAGCGCAAGGCCGTGATCCTGCGCAACCATGGCTTGCTGGCCTGGGGCGAGACGCTGCCCCAGACCTTCGCGATCCTCTGGACCTTGCAGCGTGCCTGCGAGATCCAGCTGGCGACGCTGTCGATGGGCGCGCCGATCCCGGTCTCCGAGGCCATCGCCGAGCGCTGCACGCGCGATGCGCTGCAGTTCAACCCGGCGCACGGCGCCGGCCAGGATGTGTTCGACGCCCTGGTGCGCCAGGTCGACCGCATCGACGACAGCTACAAGCTATAGAGCTCCCCCCCAGGTTGGCTCACTTCGTGTAGCCGCCCACCCCCTGCCGGGGGCAACACCAGCGGCCCGGCAAAGCCGGTTCCGCGGTGTTCCTGGAAGGGGCCAGGGCGAGCCTCAAGCCAAGAGCAAAGGAATCTCCCGAAAATGAAAATTTGTATCTACGGCGCCGGCGCCATCGGCGGCTGGATCGGCGCCAAGCTGGCGCGGGCCGGATCGGCGATCAACGTGGTGGCGCGCGGCGCCACGCTGGACGCCCTGAAGCGCGACGGGCTCACCCTGGCCAGCGGCGACTCGCGCGTGAGCGTGCCGGTCAACGCCAGCGAGGACCCCTCTGCGCTCGGCGTCCAGGACCTGGTCATCGTCGCGGTGAAGGCGCCCTCGCTGCCGGCCGTGGCGCAGCAGATCGCGCCGCTGCTGGGCCCCGACACCATCGTGCTGACGGCCATGAACGGCGTTCCGTGGTGGTTCCTGCAGGGCGGCTTCGGCGGCCCGCTGGCCGGTGCGCAGCTCGAGGCGGTCGACCCGGGCGGCAAGATCGATGCGGCGATTCCCGCCCGACACGTGATCGGCTGCGTGGTGCACGCCAGCTGCGCGCTCGACGCGCCGGGCGTGGTGCGGCATCACTTCGGCAACGGCCTGATCATCGGCGAGCCCTCGGGCGAGGCGACCCCGCGGGCCAGGGCGCTGCTCGACCTGCTGGCCGGCGCGGGCATCGACACCAAGCTCTCGCCGCAGATCCAGAAGGACGTCTGGTACAAGCTGTGGGGCAACATGACGGTCAACCCGATCAGCCTGCTGACCGGCGCCACCACCGACCTGATCCTGGGCGACGACCTGGTGCGCGGCTTCATCTCCACCATCATGCTGGAGGCCAAGGAGGTCGGCGCCCGGATCGGCGTGCCGATCGCCGACACGCCCGAGGATCGCCACGCGGTCACGCGCAAGCTCGGCGCCTTCAAGACCTCGATGCTGCAGGACGTGGAAGCCGGCCGCGCGGTGGAGCTCGACGCGCTGGTGTCCTCGGTGCGCGAACTCGGCGAACGCGCCGGCGTGGCGACGCCGTTCACCGATGCGCTGCTGGGGCTGGCGCGGCTGCGGGCTCGGCAGCTCGGGCTGTACTGAGCCGCCTCAGCGCCCCATCAGCACCCGCACCGCCCCCGGCAGCGAATCGACCTGCGGCATGAAGCGGTCGATCACCGCGCCCAGCAGCACCGCGCACAGGAGGGCGCCCAGCAGCGGCTTCCAGCTCAGCCGCACGGCGACCGCCAGCCAGCCCTCGCGCGCGATCCGTACCACGGCCCGCGCCGACACGTACGAAAAAGCGATCTCGACCGCCACCGCGAGCAGCGCGTCCCAGCCGAAGTACAGCATCACCAGCGCGCCGGCGCCGAACACGACGGCAACGCCGATCAGGAAGATCGCCAGCACCGGCACCACGAACACCGCGCCCTCGTCGACGCCGCCCACCAGGTCGAGCGCGCCGCCGCCGACGTCCGGCAGGCCGCCGGCGTCGAGCTTCGCCGCCGGCGCGTGCCCCGAGGGCCAGTCGGCCACGCCGGGGTCCACCAGGTCGGCATCGAAGCTCATGTTGCGGTGCACCAATCGGGCCGCCCACCAGCGCAGCAGCAACAGGTAGGCCCCGTAGCCGACGCCGAGCGTCACCGCATAGCGCAGCGCCAGCGCGTCGACGCCCAGGCGCATCTGCAGGTGGGACACGGCCCACATCAACAGCAGGATCGTGGTGCCGATCGCGAAGCCATGCAGGCGCAGGTCATGGCTGCGGTGCAGGTCCTGCTCGAAGCGCGACTCCCAGAGCCGGACCGAGCGCCAGTCGGAGAGGATCTTCAATCGGCGGCGACGGGTACGCGCGGCGCGACGGCGCACATGAGTTCGTAGCCGACGGTGCCGCCGGCCCGCGCCACCTCGTCGATCGGCAGCACGGCGCCGGCCGACGAGCGGCCCCACAGCGTGACCTCGGAGCCGAAACCGGCGTCGGGCACCGGCGTCAGGTCGACCGTGATCATGTCCATGCTGACCCGCCCGACCATGCGCGTGCGCACGCCGTCGACCAGCACCGGCGTGCCGGTGCTGCAGTGCCGCGGATAGCCGTCGGCATAGCCGACCGCGGCGACGCCGATGCGCAGCGGGCCCTCGGCGCGGAAGCTGGAGCCGTAGCCGATGGTGTCGCCGGCCTGGAGGGTCTGCACGGCGATCAGCCGGGTGGCGAGCGTCATGGCCGGCTGCAGCTGCCAGTGGGCCGCGTCGTGCTCGGGGAAGTCGGGGGCGCTGCCGTACAGCACGATGCCGGGGCGCACCCAGTCGGCCCGGGTCTGGGCCGGGTGGCGCAGGGTCGCGGCGCTGTTGGCGACCGTGCGCTCGCCGGGCAGGTCCTGGGCGGCACGGTCGAAGACCTCGATCTGGTGGGCGATGCCGCGCTCGCCGTCGGCGTCGCTGAAGTGCGTCATGAGCGATATCTCGTCGACCTGCGGCAGGGCATTGAGCCGCGTCCAGGCCGAGCGGAAGCGCTCGGGCGTGAAGCCCAGGCGGTTCATGCCGGAGTTCATCTTGAGAAAGACGCGCTGCGGCACCTGGGTCTTGTGGGCGGCCAGCATGTCGATCTGGGCGTCGCAGTGGACCGTGTGCCAGAGGTCGAGGCGGGAGCACAGCTCGAGGTCGCGCGGCTCGAAGACGCCCTCGAGCAGCAGGATCGGCCCTCGCCAGCCCAGGGCGCGCACCCGCTCGGCCTCCGCCAGGTCGAGCAGCGCAAAGCCGTCGGCCGCGCGGAAGGCGTCGAAAACCCGTTCGATCCCGTGCCCGTAGGCGTTCGCCTTGACCACCGCCCAGACCCGGGAATCGAGCGCGGAACGGCGGGCCCGGTCGAGGTTGTGGCGCAGGGCGGCGGCATGGACAGTGGCAAGGATCGGACGTGGCACTTCAAAAACCCTGTGAAAAGCTGAAAACACTCACACAACAAAGCCTGGCGTTGAGGCCGGAAAGCGCCATTCTGACATCGCGCACCCCATGCTATAACCGCGCACCCGCCTCTGATGCGGGCCCTTTTCTTCACTACCGCCAGCCCTCCCCCATCTGGCCAGCCAGCTCATCGATGAAGCGCGGTTTCTACACCATCATGTCGGCCCAGTTCTTTTCGTCACTGGCCGACAACGCGCTTTTCGTTGCTGCTGTGGAGCTGATGCGAACCAGCGGCGCGCCGGAGTGGCAGCGCGCCGCGCTGGTGCCGATCTTCACCGTCTTCTACGTGGCGCTGGCGCCGCTGGTCGGCGCCTTCGCCGACGCCTTGCCCAAGGGCAAGGTGATGTTCATCAGCAATGCGATCAAGGTGGTCGGCTGCGTGATGATGCTGTTCGGCTCGCACCCGCTGATGGCCTACGCCATCGTCGGGCTCGGCGCCGCGGCCTATTCCCCGGCCAAGTACGGCATCCTGACCGAGCTGCTGCCGGCCTCGCAGCTGGTCAAGGCCAACGGCTGGATCGAGGGGCTGACCATCGCCTCGATCATCCTGGGCATCGTGCTCGGCGGGCAGCTGGTCGGGCATGCGCTCTCCAGCCACCTGCTGGCGATCGACTTCCCGTTCATCGAGACCGGCGTCAACACGCCGCCCGAGGCCGCGATCTCGGCGCTGATCCTGGTCTACATGGTGGCCGCCTGGTTCAACACCCGGATCCCGCTGACCGGCGTCGAGATGCGGCCGCTGCGCTCCAACCCGCAGCACGGCATCGTGCGCAACGTGTTCGCCCTGCTGCCCGACTTCTGGCAATGCAACTCGCGCCTGTGGCGCGACAAGCTGGGCCAGATCTCGCTCGCCACCACCACCCTGTTCTGGGGCGCCGGCGGCAACCTCAAGTACATCGTGCTGGCCTGGGCCTCGCTGGCGCTGGGCTACAACACGGCGCAGGCCTCGTCGCTGACCGGCGTGGTGGCGATCGGCACCGCGGTCGGCGCGATCGTGGCCTCGATGAAGATGCGGCTGGACATGGCCACGCGGGTGATCCCGATGGGCATCGGCATGGGCCTGCTGGTGATCGGCATGAACTTCATCGGCAGCATCTGGCTCGCCGTCCCCTTCCTGATCCTGCTCGGCGGCCTGGGCGGCTTCCTGGTGGTGCCGATGAACGCGCTGCTGCAGCACCGCGGCCACAACCTGATGGGCGCCGGCCGCTCGATCGCCGTGCAGAACTTCAACGAGCAGTCGTGCATCCTGGTGCTGGGTGCGTTCTACAGCGCCTGCACCGGCATCGGCCTGTCGGCCTATTCGGCCATCACCGCCTTCGGCGTCGTGGTGGCCGGCTTCATGTGGCTCATCAAGCGCTGGCACCAGCACAACCTGAAGCGCCATCCGGAAGAGGTCGAGCACCTGCTCGCCATCGCGCGCAGCGACAAGCACCACTGACCGGTTTCCGTTTCCATTGCCCGCTCTCGCGCTGATCTTCAACGCCTTCGTCTGGGGCGTCTCCTGGTTTCCCTTCCGCCAACTCGAAGGGCGTGGCCTGCATCCGGTGTGGGCGACCTGCCTGATCTATGCCGCCGTCACGCTCGCCATGGCGCTGCTGCGGCGGCGCGTCTGGGGGCTGTTCGCCCGGCAGCCGGCGCTGCTGGCGCTGGGGCTGGCGGCGGGCCTGACCAATGTCGGCTTCAACTGGGCCGTGACGCAGGGCGACGTGGTGCGGGTGGTGCTGCTGTTCTACCTGATGCCGCTGTGGAGCGTGCTGCTGGCCTGGGCTTTCCTGGGCGAGCGGCCGAGCCTCGCGGCGCTCGCCCGGGTGGCGCTGGCGCTGGTCGGCGTCGCGGTGGTGCTGAAGTCGCCTGAGACCGACTGGCCGGTGCCGGCCAGCCTGCCGGACTGGCTGGGCGTGGCCGCCGGCTTCGGTTTCGCTGTGACCAACATCCTGCTGCGCCGGCTGCGCAGCGCCCCCGGCGAGGCCCGGGCGCTGGCGATGTTCGGCGGCTGCGCCGTGATGGCCGGTGCCACCGCCCTGGTCGGCACGGCGCTCGGCGCGATGGCGCCGCCGCCGCTGGCCGACCCGGGCTGGTGGGGCTGGGCCCTGCTGCTGGGCACCGGCTTCGTCTTCGCCAACGTCTGCCTGCAGTACGGCGCGGCGCGGCTGGCGGCCAGCGCGACCTCGGTGATCATGCTGTCCGAAGTGCTGTTCGCGAGCGTCTCGTCGGTGGCGCTGGGCGCGGCCACGATGGAAACGCGGATCTGGCTCGGCGGCGCGCTGATCGTGGCGGCGGCGGTGTGGTCGTCGTTTGCACGCGCCCCGGCGGGCGACGATGATCGGCGCACACTTTCCCCCCAGGACTTGCCATGACCAGCGTCTACGACTTCGAGGCCCGCCGCATCGACGGCCGGCCGGCCCCGCTTTCCGAGTACCGCGGCCGGGTGCTGCTGATCGTCAACACCGCCAGCCAGTGCGGCTTCACGCCGCAGTTCGAGGGGCTGGAGGCGCTGTACCGGAAGTACGCCGGGCAGGGCCTCTCGGTGCTGGGCTTTCCGTCCAACCAGTTCAGGCACCAGGACCCGGGAACCAACGCCGAAATCGGCGCCTTCTGCACCGAAAAGTACGGCGTCAGCTTCCCGATGATGGAGAAGATCGACGTCAACGGCGCCGCCGCCGCGCCGCTCTACAAGTGGCTGGTCAAGGAGGCGCCGGGCCTGCTGGGCAGCACCGCGATCAAGTGGAACTTCACCAAGTTCCTGGTCGGCCGGGACGGCCGGGTACTCAAGCGCTACGCCCCGCTCGACAAGCCCGAGTCCATCGCCCGCGACATCGAGGCGGCCTTGCAGGCGGCCTGATCAGAACCTGAAATCGGCGGTCTTGGCGCCGGCGCCCAGGGTCACGGCCTGGCTCTTGGTCACGCCCTCGCTCGCGGCCTCGACCGTGTAGCGGCCGGCCGGCAGGTCGACCAGGCAGACCGGGCCGCTGGCGCGCATCGCCAGCGCGGTGCCGCCCTTGTCATCCTTCACCATGACGTCGACATCGGCCAGGTAGGCGCCGCTGGCGCGGGCGAACAGCAGCGACAGCGGGTGGTCCTTCATGGCGGCGCGCATCGCGACCGACTCGTCGGAGCCGACGCCGCCGCAGACGTAGCGACCGGCATCCTGGACCTTCATGGCCGGCGCCACGGCCGGGGTCTGGGCCTGGGCCATCCAGGGGGCGGCGGCGCAGGCGCACAGCGCGGCGGTGCGCAACAGGGTTCGTGAAAAGGCATGCATGGCAATTCTCCCGGTAGGAACACGCCTGCATGCTGGCGCGGCGCCGTCGCGCCGGGCGTCGGACCAGAACCCCGGATGCTGTACGTTCAGACCGCCAGCGCGGCGTCGAGCAGCTCGATCCAGTGCCGCACGGGCGTCTGCGTGCCGCTTTGCAGGTGCGTGATGCAGCCGATGTTGGCCGACGCGATGGCGCTGGGCTGCAGCTGGTTCAGGTGGCCCAGCTTGCGGTCGCGCAGCGGATAGGCCAGCTCGGGCTGCAACACCGAATAGGTGCCGGCGGAGCCGCAGCACAGGTGCGATTCGCTGGCCGCCACCCGGATGTCGAAGCCGAGCGCGCGCAGGTGGACCTCGACCCCGTTGCGCAGCTTCTGGCCGTGCTGCAGCGTGCACGGCGGGTGGTAGGCGACGACGCCGGCCGGCGCCGCGACGCGGCCTTTCAGCGTCGGCACCAGTTCGGGCAGCAGCTCGCTCAGGTCGCGGGTCAGCGCGCTGATGCGCTCGGCCTTGGCGGCATAGGCCGGGTCGTCCTTCAGGATGTGGCCGTACTCGCGCACCGTGACGCCGCAGCCCGAGGCATTCATGACGATCGCCTCGACCGCGCCGCCTTCGACCAGCGGCCACCAGGCATCGATGTTGGCGCGCATCTGCACCCGGCCGCCGTCCTGGTCGTTGAGATGGAACCGGACGGCGCCGCAGCAGCCGGCGTTCGGCGCGACCACGGCCTGGATGCCGGCGGCGTCGAGCACCCGCGCGGTCGCGCTGTTGATGTTGGGCGCCATCGACGGCTGCACGCAGCCGGCCAGCATCAGCACCTTGCGGTCATGCGTGCGCGTGGGCCAGGCACCCGCGGGCCGCGGCGCCGGCACCTTGGCCTTGAGCGCGGCCGGCAGCAGGCCGCGGACCGACTGGCCCAGCTTCATCGCCGGGCCGAAGAGCGGCGAAGGCAGGGCCTCCTTGAGCGTCCATCGCACGGCGTTCTCGCCCATCGGCCGCGGCACCTTCTGGTCGACGATCTTGCGACCGATGTCGACCAGGTGGCCGTATTGCACGCCGCTCGGGCAGGTGGTCTCGCAGTTGCGGCAGGTCAGGCAGCGGTCGAGGTGAAGCTGCGTGCTGCGCGTCGGCGCCTTGCCTTCGAGCACCTGCTTGATGAGGTAGATGCGCCCGCGCGGGCCGTCGAGCTCGTCGCCGAGCAGCTGGTAGGTCGGGCAGGTGGCGGTACAGAAGCCGCAGTGCACGCACTTGCGCAGGATCGCCTCGGCCTCGCGGCCGTCGGCGGTGCCCTGGAATTCGGGAGCGAGTTCGGTTTGCATGCGGGGCTTCAGTGCGCGGTGGTTCTTGCAGGAAGGAGCCGGCCGCGATCGAACACGGCATCGGGATCGAATTCGTTCATGAGCGCGCGGTGGATGCGCTCGATCGGCGCGCTCAGGGCGTCGAAGCGGGCCTCGTGACGCGCCCCGGGCGCGGGCCTGAAGAGCGTCGCATGGCCGCCGGCCGCGCGGGCCGCGGCCCGCACCCGCTGCGATTCGCCGGGGGTGGCCAGATACCAGCGCTGGCCGCCATGCCACTCGACCAGCGGCGCGCCGTCGAGGTCGAGCACCGGCGCGGTCTGCGGCACCGAGAGCCGCCACAACGCGCCCGCGCCGGCGCTGAACCACGGGTGCTGCTGGTCGCGCAGCGACTGCCAGCCGGCCGCGGCGCGCCCGGCATCCTGGCGCTCGCCGCCCAGCTGCGTGCAGGCCGCCTCGACCGCCGCCACCGCGCCACGCAGGCGCAGCGACAGCACGCCGACGCCGTCGCGCAGGCGCCAGGCACTGGCATTGAGCGGCAGCGGCCGGCCGCCCCATTCGTTGAGCAGGCGCAGCGCATCGGCCTGGCTGCAGGCGAAGTCGAGCGTGGCCTCGGCCGGCGCCACCGGCAGCACCTTGAGGCTGGCCTCGGCGATCAATCCCAGCGCGCCCATCGAACCGGCCAGCACGCGCGAGACGTCGTAGCCGGCGACGTTCTTCATGACCTGGCCGCCGAACACCAGCACCTCGCCGCGGCCGTTGACCAGCGTGAGGCCGAGCAGGTAGTCGCGCACCGAGCCGACGCTGGCGCGCGCCGGGCCGCTGAGCCCGGCCGCGATCATGCCTCCGACCGTGCCGCCAACCGTCCCGCCGGGCGCGAAGCGCGGCGGCTCGAACGGCAGACACTGGCCCTGCCCGGCCAGCAGCGCCTCCAGTTCGGCCAGCGGCGTGCCGGCCCCGACGGTGACGACCAGTTCGCTGGGCTCGTAGCTGACGATGCCGGCGAGCGCGGCGGTCTCGAGAGGTTCGCCGTGCGCGGCTTCGCCGTAGAAGGCCTTGGTGTTGCCGCCGCGGATGCTCAAGGTCGTGCGGTCGGCAGCGGCGGCGCGGATGCGGTCGGCGATATCTTTGAGGGCTGTGGATTCCATCGTCTTGATCTTTGTCCCGCAAGGTAATCAGAACCTCGGCAGGTCCGCAAAAGGCATCGCCCGACTCGCGCGGAACACCTGCTTGCCGTACTCGGCGCAGCGCGACAGCGTCGGAATCACCTTGCCGGGATTCAGCAGCCCCGCAGGATCGAAGGCCCGCTTGACGCCGAACATCTGCTCGTTCTCGGCCGCGGTGAACTGCACGCACATGCTGTTGAGCTTCTCGACGCCGACCCCATGCTCGCCCGATACCGTGCCGCCCATCGCGACGCTGGTCTCGAGGATGTCGGCGCCGAACAGCTCGCAGCGGTGCAGCTCGTCGGGGTCGTTGGCGTCGAACAGCACCAGCGGATGCAGGTTGCCGTCGCCGGCGTGGAACACGTTGCAGCAGCGCAGGTTGTACTTCTTCTCCATCTGCTGGATCGCGAGCAGGATGTCGGCCAGCCGCTTGCGCGGGATGGTCGAGTCGAGGCACATGTAGTCGGGGCTGATGCGGCCCGAGGCCGGGAAGGCGTTCTTGCGGCCGCTCCAGAAGCGCAGCCGCTCGTCCTCGTTCTCGCTGCAGGCGATCGCGGTGGCGCCGCACTGGCGCAGCACTTCGGTCATGCGGCCGATCTCTTCCTCGACCTCCTCGGGCGTGCCGTCCGATTCGCACAGCAGGATGGCCGCCGCGTCGAGGTCGTAGCCGGCACGCACGAAGTCCTCGACCGCGGCGGTCATGGGCTTGTCCATCATTTCGAGGCCGGCCGGGATGATGCCGGCCGCGATGACCGCGGCCACTGCATCGCCGGCCTTCCGGACATCGTCGAAGCTGGCCATGATGCAGCGCGCCAGCTGCGGCTTGGGCACCAGCTTGACAGTGACCTCGGTGGTGACGGCCAGCATGCCCTCGCTGCCGATCACCAGCGCCAGCAGGTCGAGGCCGGCGCAGTCGAGCGCCTCGCCGCCGAATTCGATCGCCTCCCCCTCGGCCGTGAAGCCGCGCACCCGCAGCACGTTGTGCAGGGTGAGCCCGTACTTGAGGCAGTGCACGCCGCCCGAATTCTCGGCCACGTTGCCGCCGATGGTGCAGGCGATCTGGCTCGAGGGGTCGGGCGCGTAGTAGAGGTTGAAGGGCGCCGCCGCCTCGCTGATCGCGAGGTTGCGCACGCCGCACTGGACCACCGCGGTGCGGCTGACCGGATCGATCCTGACGATCCGGTTGAACTTGGCGAGCGACATCGTCACGCCCAGCGCATGCGGCATCGCGCCGCCTGAGAGCCCGGTGCCGGCACCGCGCGCCACCACCGGCACGCCCAGCCCGTGGCAGGTCTTGAGGACGGCCGCGACCTGGGCCTCGGTCTCGGGCAGGGCCACCACCAGCGGCCGCTGGCGGTAGGCCGTGAGGCCGTCGCACTCGTAGGGCACGGTGTCCTCGTCGTGCCAGATCAGCGCATGGGCGGGCAACTGCGGCTGCAGCGCCTGCACCACCTGGGCCTGGCGGGCGGAGGCCGACAACGAACCTTGTTCGGCGGAACTGAGCGGCGCATTCATTTCAAAGCCTCTTTTCATTGGACTTGCACGAAGCCCGGCGAGCACCAGCCCCTTCGTGAGACACCGCGGAACCGGCTTTGCCGGGCCGCTGGTGTCGCCCCCTTGAGGGGGAACTCGCTACACGCAGTGAGCGAGATTCGGGGGTGGGCTTCATCGGACCACCATCAGCGTGAAGGGCCAGACGTAGGCCTGCATCGTGACGAACAGGCCGACCAGGCAGGCCAGCGCGATCGAGTGGAAAAACACAAAGCGCAGGATATCGCCTTCGTGGTTGAACCAGCGGGTGGCGGTGGAGGCGACCACGATCGACTGGGCGTCGATCATCTTGCCCATCACCCCGCCCGAGCTGTTGGCCGCGCCCATCAGGTTGGGCGACAGGCCGAGCTGCTCGGCCGCCACCTTCTGCATGCCGCCGAACAGCACGTTGGAGGCGGTGTCGGAGCCGGTCATCGCGACGCCGATCCAGCCCATCAAGGTGCCGAAGAAGGGATAGAAGGCGCCGGTGTTGGCGAAGGCCAGGCCCAGCGTGGTGTCGGTGCCCGAGAAGCGCGTGAGCGTGCCGAGCGCCAGCATGAGCACGATGGTCAGCAGCGAGTAGCGCACCAGCCACAGCGTGCGAAAGAAGATGCGCACGATCTCGACCGGGCCGTAGCGCATGAAGAAGGCGCTGACGACGGCCGACAGCAGGATCCCGGTGCCGGTCGCCGACAGGATGTTCAGCACGTAGACCGCGCCTTCCTTGGTCGGCGTGGCCACCACCGGCGGCATCTTCTCGATCATGTTGTGCAGGCCGGCCATCGGGAACGAGGGCGCGAAGAGGCCGTTGAGCGCGGTCTTGACCGAAGGCAGCCCCCAGACGAAGACGAACACCGACAGGATCAGCCACGGCGTCCAGGCGCGAATCAGCGCCGCCCGCTCGTGCACCACCACCGGCGCCGGCGGCTTGGCTTCATGGGCGCTGACGTCGTGGCCCTTGAGCGAGGGCGAATGCCAGATCTTGCGCGGCTGCCAGACGCGCAGGAACAGCACCAGGCAGACCATCGAGACGATCGCCGCGATGATGTCGACCAGCTCCGGGCCGATGAAGTTCGACACCAGGTACTGGGGGATCGCGAAGCTCACGCCGGTGACCAGGATCGCCGGCCAGATCTCCCACATCGCCTTGCGCCCGGCAAAGGCCCAGATCAGCCAGAACGGCACCAGCAGCGAGAAGAAGGGCAGCTGGCGGCCGATCATCGCCGTGACCTCCATCAGGTCGTAGCCATGCACCTTGGCCAGCGTGATGACCGGCGTGCCGAGCGCGCCGAAGGCGACCGGCGCCGTGTTGGCGATCAGGCTCAGGCCGGAGGCCGCCAGGGGCGAGAAGCCCAGCCCGATCAGGATGCCCGCGGTGACCGCGACCGGCGTGCCGAAGCCGGCCGCACCCTCGAAGAAGGCGCCGAAGCAGAAGGCGATCAGCAGCAGCTGGATGCGCCGGTCCTCGGTGATGCCCGAGAGCGAATCCTGCAGCACCTTGAAGCTGCCGTTCTGCTCCGCCAGCTGCTGCAGGAAGATGATGTTGAGCACGATCCAGCCGATCGGCAGCAGCCCGGTGAAGCCGCCGAACAGCGCCGCGCGGCCCGCCATGTCGACCGGCATGCCGTAGGCGAAGACGGCAACGGCGATCGCCGCCAGCAGGCCCAGGCCGGCCGCGATGTGGGCCTTGATGTGGAAGAAGCCGAGGCAGGCCAGCATCACCACCACCGGAATCGCGGCCAGCGCGGTGGAGACGATCATGTTGCCGAAGGGGTCGTAGATTTGCTGCCAGGTCATGAGCTGTCTCCCGAAAAGTGGTGTCTCGCTTGTGCGATCCGAACTTTAAGGAACCCGGGGGCCGCCGAATTGAAGGTTTTTTGCGGCGGCCTTGAAATCTGCTCGAACTATCTCAGGGTTTGTACGAGCCACTCGGCGAAGGCCTCGCATTCCCAGCGCTCCAGCGTGCCGGGCTGCCAGCAGATGTAGTGGCGCAGCGGCGAGGGCACGGGCCGGTCCGACAGCGGCACCAGCCGCCCCGACTCGAGCCATTGCGCGCCCAGTTTCTGCCGCACCAGCGCCACGCCGAAGCCGCTGGCGGCGGCGTCGTAGACCAGGCCCAGGTCGTTGAACTGGGCGCCGACCTGCGGCTCGGGATGGTCCAGGCCGCAGCTCGCGAACCAGGTGCTCCAGGGCTCCAGGGGGCTGCGGATCAGCCGCGCGGCGGCGATCTCGGCCTCGGTGCGAAAGCCGGTGAAGGGCCCGAACTCATTGAGGTAGCTCGGGCTGCAGGCCGGCACCACCGACTCCTCGAGCACCAGCCGGCTCTCGCAGTCGGCGTAGTTGCCGCTGCCGTAGCGCACTTCGAGGTCGGCCTGCTCGGCGGTCACGTCCAGCAGCGGGATCGAGACCTGCATCACCAGCTCGACGTCGGGGTAGATGTTGCGAAACAGCTCCAGGTGCGGCATCAGCATCTGGCGGCTGAAGGTCGGCGTGACCGCCAGCCTGAGCCGGGTCGAGCGCCGCGTGGCGTCGCGGCTCGGCACCGCCTGCAGGGCCGCCAGGCCGGTGCGCACGTTGGCGAGGTAGACCGCGCCGTCGGCCGTCAGATTGAAGTCGCTGCGGCCGAAGAGCTTGATGCCCACATGCGATTCGAGCTGGCGGATGCGATGGCTCACCGCGCTCGGGGTGACGCACAGCTCGTCGGCCGCGCGGCCCGCGTGGCGAAGCCGCGCCACCGCCTCGAAGGTCAGCAGGCACTGGATCGGCGGGATGTGCTGGAGGGCCACTTCAGTCCTCGAAGAAGGCCACGGGCTGGCCGGGCGTGTCGACGCGCATGCGGATCACGCAGCCCGAAGCCGGCCGCTCCTCGAGTTCGGCCGCCGGACGGCCGCGGCGGGCGCTGGTGACGAACAGCGTGCGCAGGTCGTCGCCGCCGAAGCAGGGCATGGTCGGGCACTGGACCGGGGTCGCCAGCGTCGCCACCCGCTCGCCCGAGGGCGCGAAGCGCAACAGCTGGCCGCCCTCGAACATCGCCACCCAGTAGTGGCCCCGCGCATCGACGGTGGCGCCGTCGGGCCGACCTTCGTAGCGCAGCGGCGAAGCCGGCGTCCAGCCGGCGGGCTTGTCCTCGAACTGCTGGAAGGCGCGCTCGTGCGACAGGGTGTTGACACGCGCGGCCCAGCTCCAGGCGCGCACCCGGTGTGCCGCGGTGTCGGCCCAGTAGACGGTGGCGTCGTCGGGCGCGAAGGCCAGGCCGTTGCCGGTGGTGGCCTGGTTGGCCATCGGCCGCAGCGCCGGCGCCCGGCCGCCACGCGCGTCCAGGCAGTAGAGCGTGGCGTTGGCGCGGTCCTTGGCTTCGTTGATGGTGCCGGCCCAGAACCGGCCCAGCGAGTCGCACTTTCCGTCGTTGAAGCGCATGGTGCGGATGTCGTGGTCGACCCGTGCCAGCGGCCGCAATTCAGCGCCCCACTCGGCCGCGCGGTAGACCCCGTCGCGCAGCGCGATCACCAGTCCGCCGCGCCGCGCCGGTGCCATGCAGCCGGGCTCGGTCGGCAGGTCCCAGCGCTCGACCGACGGCGAGCCGTCGATGTCGCCGCGGGTGCGCAGCACCGCGCGGCCGGGAATGTCGAGCCAGTAGAGCGAGCGTTCGCCGGGATGCCAGAACGGCGATTCGCCGAGCTGGCTCAGACTGTCGTCGAGGGTGGTCCACATGCGCGAGAGCTTAGGCCAATTCGCCCGCCTCGCGACCCACAAAAAAAACAGCCCGCAGGCCGAAGCGTGCGGGCTGAACTTCCAGAGGAGACTCTCGCAGACAAATTCTTGCCGCGGAAGCGGGCCGCACGCGGCGGCCCGGAGGCTTCAGCGGTTGTAGGCGGTTTCGCCGTGGGAGGTGATGTCGAGGCCTTCGCGCTCTTCTTCTTCCGACACCCGCAGACCGATGGTCAGGTCGGCGATCTTGAAGGAGATGAAGGCCACCACGCCCGACCAGACGATGGTCAGCACCACGGCCTTGAGCTGGATCCAGACCTGGGCACCGATGCCGTTGGAGATCACGCCCGCCGTGACCCAGTCGCCGACCAGGCCGGGGCCACCGAGGGCCTGGGTGTTGAACACGCCGGTGAGCAGCGCGCCGACGATACCGCCGACACCGTGGACGCCGAAGACGTCCAGCGAGTCGTCCGCCTTGAGCATCTTCTTGAGGCCATGGACGCCCCAGAGGCAGGCGAAGCCGGCGACGAAGCCGATGATGATCGCGCCCATCAGGCCGACGTTGCCGGCGGCCGGGGTGATCGCCACCAGGCCGGCGACGGCGCCCGAAGCGGCACCCAGCATCGAGGCCTTGCCGCGCATCAGCGCTTCACCGATGGACCAAGCGAGCACGGCGGCGGCAGTGGCCGAGAACGTGTTCATGAAGGCCAGCACGGCGCTGGTGCCGGCTTCGAGGGCCGAGCCGGCATTGAAGCCGAACCAGCCGACCCACAGCAGCGAGGCACCGACCATCGTCAAGGTCAGCGAATGCGGCGTGAACGATTCCTTGCCGTAGCCGATGCGCTTGCCGACCAGGTAGGCACCGACCAGGCCGGCGACGGCGGCGTTGATGTGCACCACGGTGCCGCCCGCGAAGTCGAGCGCGCCCCACTGCCAGATCAGGCCGGCCTTGTCGTTCATGGCGTCGACCACTTCCTTGCTGGCATACGCGTCCGGGCCCATCCAGAACCAGACCATGTGGGCGATCGGCGCATAGCTGAAGGTGAACCAGAGCACCATGAACAGCAGCACGGCCGAGAACTTGATGCGCTCGGCGAAGGCGCCGACGATCAGGCAGCAGGTGATGCCGGCGAAGGTGGCCTGGAAGGCGGCGAACAGCAGTTCGGGGATGTAGACGCCCTTGCTGAAGGTCGCGCCGGGTGCGAACACGCCGGTGGCCGGATCGAAGATGCCCTTCATGAAGAGCCGGTCGAAGCCGCCTATGAAGGCGTTGCCTTCGGTGAACGCGAGGCTGTAGCCGTAGATCATCCACAGCACCACGATCATCGAGAACGTGACCATGACCTGCATCAGCACCGACAGCATGTTCTTGCTGCGAACCAGGCCGCCGTAGAACAGCGCCAGGCCGGGCACCGTCATCATGATCACGAGCAGGGTCGAGACCATCATCCAGGCGGTGTCGCCCTTGTTGAACGAGGGCGCCGGTGCGGCGGCAGCAGGGGCCGCGGCGGCATCGGCGGCCGGTGCTGCAGCGGCCGGCGCAGCGGCGGCCGGCGCGGCCGCGGCGGGCGCCGAGGCTTCAGCCGCGGGTGCCGCTGCTGGCGCCTGCGCGAAGCCGGACGTGCCGGCGCCGAGCAGGCTCAGGCCCAGCGCGAGTGAGACAAGGAATTTTTTCATTTCGGTTTTATCTTTCGTGCCTTGCGTGTCAGAGGGCTTCGCGGCCCGTTTCACCGGTGCGGATGCGCACGACCTGCTCCAGGTCGTAGACGAAAACCTTGCCGTCGCCGATCTTGCCGGTGCGCGCAGCGCTCTCGACCGCCTCGATGACGCGCTCCACCAGCTCGTCGGCCACGGCCGCTTCGATCTTGACCTTCGGCAGGAAGTCGACGACGTACTCGGCGCCCCGATAGAGCTCGGTGTGGCCCTTCTGGCGTCCGAAGCCCTTGACCTCGGTGACCGTGATGCCCTGCACGCCGATGGCGGACAGCGCCTCGCGCACTTCGTCGAGCTTGAAGGGTTTGATGATGGCTGTGACCAGCTTCATGATGTTTCTCCTGCGGATGAAAGGGACGGCGCAGCCCCGGGCCACGCCTTCTATGACTAGAGCGTCTTGGTCAACGTGACGATGAACCGCGTCACATTCGGCGAGAAGGTGGTCTGGCCGATCGGTCCGAAGACCGTGCCCGTGGGGATGCCCGGCGAGGCGATCAGGTTGAAGGCGCTCTGGTTGTTGCCCCCCTGCACCGAGCCGGCCAGGGCCAGGCCGCTGCCGAAGTCGTAGGACACGCCCACGTTGTAGTCCAGGTAGTCCTTGTAGCCCAGGCTCTTGATGTCGCTGGTGAAGAAGGTGTAGCCGATGGCCGTCTTGAAGGTCAGCTTGGGCACGATCTCCTTCGTGTACGCCAGGTTCAGGTAGCCGGTGTTCTGGCCATCCAGGCCCGAGCCACGCTGGTGGCCGGCGTAGTTGAAGTAGTCGTTGGAGACGGTCCAGGAGTACTTGGCAGTGAAGGCGCCGAACCTCTCGTCGGACCAGGTGCCCGCGCCGTAGATCTCGGTGGTGTTGCCCGAGGTGTTGCCGGGGTAGTAGTACTGATAGACGCCGACGTCCCAGTCGATCGGGCCGCCCTTGAATTTGTAGCCGCCGTAGAAGTCCATCTCGACCGAGTTGCCGGTCAGCCAGTTGACGCTGGAGTTCCAGTTGCCGACATAGAAGCCGCTGTCCCCGAAGGCATAGTCGATGCCGCCCTGGATGGCTGGCTTGAACCAGCTGGTCTTGGCAAGGCCGTTGTTGCCGATGACGTCCTGGTCCTGGCCACGGAACTTGTAGTTGGTGGTCAGCGCGACGTTGCCCGTGAGATTCGGCGCCGGTGCGGCAGCCGCGTCGGCCGCAGCCTGCGCGCTGGCGAGCATCGGCAGGGCGGCGAGCGCGCCCAAAGCCAGGATCTGGACGGATTTACGGTGCATCATCGAGCGGACTCCTCGTGTTTTGAAAAGTGGTTAGGAATCCTTCTCAAAGCAGGGAGCGTGCCAAAGCGCATCCTCCCGAGGAGGCAGGGTTTGACGCCCGATGCACTTGGTCACAATCAAGAACAAAGAGATGGCACGCACCATCTTGGTGAAAGGGAGCGAAATGAGTCTGTGTTTGGTGCAGAGCCGCGCTTTGCTGGGCCTCGAAGCCGCAGAAGTCACGGTTGAGGTGCATCTGGCGAACGGTTTGCCCAGTTTCACGCTGGTCGGGCTGGTCGACGTCGAGGTCAAGGAAGCCCGCGAGCGGGTCCGGTGCGCGATCCAGAATTCCGGGCTCGACTTCCCGACCAACAAGCGCATCACGGTCAACCTGGCGCCGGCCGACCTGCCGAAGGATTCAGGCCGCTTCGACCTCCCGATCGCCCTCGGCATCCTGGCGGCCAGCGGCCAGATCGAGGCCGCGCGGCTGGCCGGCCATGAATTCGCCGGCGAACTCTCCTTGTCGGGGCAGTTGCGGCCCGTGCGTGGTGCACTGGCCATGGCGCTGGCCCTGCACCTGCGCGGCATCGGCGCGCGGCTGGTGCTGCCCGCCGAGAGTGCGCAAGAGGCCGCGCTGGTGCCGGATGCCGAGGTCTATGGGGCCCGCCACCTGCTGGACGTGGTGCGTCAGTTCCTGCCGGCCGACGCCGTGCCGCCGGCCCTCGACGCCGCCGGCGACGGCGAAGGCTGGGCCCGCGTGCTGGCGGCGCCGCCCGGCCCGGCCTCGCGCCCGCCGGACCTGGGCGACGTCAAGGGACACGCGGGCGCCAAGCGGGCGCTGGAGATCGCCGCGGCCGGCGGCCACAGCCTGCTGATGGTGGGCCCGCCCGGCTCGGGCAAGTCGATGCTGGCCCAGCGCTTCGCCGGGCTGCTGCCGGCGATGAGCGTGGACGAAGCGCTGGAGAGCGCGGCGGTCGCCAGCCTGGGCGGGCGCTTCGAGACCGGGCAATGGATGCGGCGGCCGACCGCCAGCCCGCACCACACGGCCAGCGCGGTGGCGATGGTGGGCGGCGGGTCGCCGCCGCGGCCGGGCGAGATCTCGCTGGCGCACCATGGCGTCTTGTTCCTGGACGAGTTCCCCGAGTTCTCGCGCGCCGCGCTGGAGGCCCTGCGCGAGCCGCTGGAGACCGGCACCATCACGATTTCGCGCGCCGCCCGGCGCTCGGAGTTCCCGGCGCGGTTCCAGCTGATCGCCGCGATGAACCCCTGTCCCTGCGGCTACCTGGGCTCGACACTCAAGGCCTGCCGCTGCACGCCGGACCAGGTGGCCCGCTACCAGGGCAAGCTGAGCGGCCCGCTGCTGGACCGCATCGACCTGCACATCGAGGTGCCCGGGGTGTCGGCGCAGCAGCTGCTGGAGGCCGCGGCCGGCGAGGCGAGCGCGACGATCCGCGGCCGCGCGGTGGCGGCGCGCGAGCGCGCCCTGGCACGCCAAGGCGGGCCGAACCAGGCGCTCGCCGGCGCCGAGATCGACCGCCATGCCGCGCTGGCACCGGCGGCGCTCCAGTTCCTGCAACTGGCCGCGACGCGGCTCGGCTGGTCGGCCCGCAGCACCCACCGGGCGCTCAAGGTGGCGCGCACCATCGCCGATCTGGCGGGTGCGGATGCGGTCGAGCCAGCGCATTTGGCGGAGGCGGTGCAGTACCGGCGGGCGCTGCAGGCGGCGTAGATCCGCTTCGAACGCTAGCGCCCGGCGTGCAGCCGCGCCATCCAGCGCGAGCGTGCCAGGGCGACGAACTCGATCGCGCCCCAGAGCAAGGCGGAGCCGATGCCGCGAAGGAGCCGGCTGGCGGAACTGGAATGATTTCGTCGCATGGTCACGATACCGTAGCGCGGGCATGTGACGCTTTGATGGCCGCCCCCGCCGCCATCCTGCGACCCACCACCTCCGCCACGCCCGAGTGACCACGACCGAACTTCCCGAATTGCTCGAGCTGCACCAGCTCGCCGAGCTGGCCGGCCCGCGCATGACGCGGCGCCGGCTGTGCGAGATCGAGGCGGACGGACGGCGCTTCCCGGTCGAGGCCTTCATGCTGGGCAGCGCCAGCCCGGACGCGCCGGCGGTCGGATTCTTCGGCGGCGTGCACGGCCTGGAACGCATCGGCGCCGAAGTGACCATCGCCTATCTGCGCAGCCTGGTGATGCGCCTGCCGTGGGACGACACGCTGCACCGCCAGCTGGAGACGGTGCGGCTGGTGTTCATGCCGCTGGTCAACCCGGGCGGACTGTGGCTGGGCACGCGCGCGAATCCGAATGGCGTCGACCTGATGCGCAATGCGCCGGTCGAGTCCGCCGAGCGCGTGCCCTTCCTGATCGGCGGCCAGCGCATCAGCGCCGCCATGCCGTGGTACCGGGGCCCGCTCGGCGCGCCCATGGAAGCCGAGAGCGCCGCGCTGTGCGAACTGGTGGAGACCGAACTCATGGGCCGGCCCTTCAGCATGGCGATCGACTGCCATTCGGGCTTCGGCCTCGCCGACCGCATCTGGTTTCCGTACGCCCACACGCCGCGGCCGATCGCGCACCTGGCGGAGGTGCATGCACTGTGCGAGATCCACGACGACACCCTGCCCCACCACCGCTTCGTGCTGGAGCCGCAGAGCCGCCAGTACCTGACGCACGGCGACCTCTGGGATCACCTCTACCTGCGCGCCTGCGACCGGCCCGGCGTGTTCCTCCCGTTGACGCTGGAGATGGGATCCTGGCTCTGGATCAAGAAGAACCCGCGCCAGATCTTCTCGCGCCACGGCATCTTCAACCCGGTCATCGCCCACCGGCAGCAACGCGTGCTGCGCCGCCATGTCGCATGGCTCGATTTCATCGTGCGCGCGGCCTGCAGCCACGCGCGCTGGGTGCCGACCGGCGCCCAGCGCGCGGACCATGCACGGCGCGCGCTGGCGCGCTGGTACGACGGCCGGGGGTCTCGATGAGCACCTGGGTGCTGCTGCGCGGGCTGACGCGCGAAGTCGGCCATTGGGGCGAGTTCCCGCAGATGCTGCGCGAGCGGCTGCCCGGCGCGCGGGTGCTGGCCATCGACCTGCCCGGCAACGGGCGCCTGAACCGCGAGACCAGCCCGCTGCGCATCGAGGCCATGGTGCAGCACTGCCGCGCGCAGCTTCGGGCCCTCGGGGTCCAGACCCCGGTCCACCTGCTCGCCATGTCGCTGGGCGGGATGGTGGCGGTCGACTGGGCCCGCCGCCATCCCGGGGAGCTGGCCGCCTGCGTGCTCGTCAACACCAGCCTGCGCCCGTTCAGCCCGTGGTACTGGCGCCTGCGTCCGGCGAACTACCCCGCCCTGCTCGGGTTCCTGCGCCCATGGTTGAGCGATCGGCAGCGCGAACAGACGATCCTGCGCATCACGAGCCGCCATCCGCCGCCGGACGACGACAGCGTCGGCCAATGGGTCGCGCTGCGGCGGGCGCGGCCGGTCAGCGGCGCCAACGCGTTGCGGCAACTGATCGCGGCCACCCGCTACCGCGCTTCGGCGCAGCCGCCGGCCGTGCCGCTGCTGGTGCTGGCGAGCCGCTGCGATGCCCTGGTCGACGCGCGCAGTTCGCACAGCCTGGCGCGCCGATGGCAGGCGGACATCGTGGAGCATCCGACCGCCGGGCATGACCTGCCGCTGGACGACGGGCCCTGGCTCGCGCAGGCCGTCGGCGCGTGGTTGGCATCGCGTGGCGATTACAAAAATTAACGCCGTGTATCAGTCCTGAGGGCCTCTGGCGCACATGCCGACGCCGCGGCAGCAAAGAAAACGCAAGCTTCCGTGAACAACGGCGCATCACCGCGGCCCGCTCCGCGGCGCCGGCTTTCTTCGTCCGCCTGGCTCCCTAGAATCCGGCCGCCCTCGGCCTCGGTCGACGGGCTTGTTTGTCACACATGAAGAATCAGGGATCAAAAAATATATGGAACACAGTACCTTCAAGAAGCTGTCGGCCGAATTCATCGGCACGTTCTGGCTCGTTTTCGGCGGCTGCGGCAGCGCCGTTCTGGCCGCCGCCTTCCCAGGCCTGGGCATCGGCTTCGTCGGTGTCTCGCTGGCCTTCGGCCTCACGGTGCTGACCGGCGCCTACGCCCTCGGCCCGGTCTCCGGGGGCCACTTCAATCCCGCCGTGTCGGTGGGCCTGGTGGTGGCAGGGCGCTTCCGCGCCGCCGAGTTGCCCGGCTACATCGTCGCCCAGGTGCTCGGCGCCATCGCCGCGGCCTTCGTGCTCTACGCGATCGCCACCGGCAAGCCCGGCGCCGAGATCGGCGGCTTCGCGACCAACGGCTTCGGCGAACATTCGCCGGGCGGCTTCGGCTTCAAGGCGGCGCTGCTGACCGAGGTCGTGCTGACCGCCATCTTCCTGATCGTGATCCTCGGCGCCACGGCCAGGAACAGCGCCGCGGGCTTCGGTGGCCTGGCGATCGGCCTGTGCCTGACCTTGATCCACCTGATCTCGATCCCGGTGACCAACACCTCGGTCAACCCGGCACGCAGCACCGGCCCGGCGCTGTTCGGCCCGGCCATCGCTGTCGACCAGCTGTGGCTGTTCTGGGTCGCGCCGATCATGGGTGCGGTCATCGGCGCGGTGATCTACAAGCTGCTGCTGGCTTCGGCCTCCGGCGAAGCACGCGCGGCGGCGTCGGCACTCGAGACAGCGGGCTGAGCGCGGACCCGGGTCGGTAGAGTCGGCCCATGGGCCTCTCCCCGTCCCCGCCGCCTCCCTACGACCGCCGCCTCGTCGGCTGGCTCTCCCTCGGCCAGCTCATCACCTGGGGCAGCGTCTTCTACACCTTCGCGCTCCTGATGGAGCCGGTCGAGCGCGAGCTCGGCCTGAGCCGGGCCCAATCCTCGCTGGCCTTCAGCCTCGCGCTGCTGGCGGAGGGGGTCATGGCCTGGCCCGTCGGCCGCTGGATCGACCGCGGCCACGAGCGCGCCGTGATGACCGGCGGCTCGCTGCTGATCGCCGCCGGACTGCTGCTGAACAGCGTGGCGCACACCGCCGCCGGCTTCTACGCGGCCTGGCTGCTGCTCGGCGCGGCGCTCGCGGCAACGCTCTACACGCCGGCTTTCGCGGTCGTCACGCGCCGCTTCCCCAACGACTTCCGGCGCGCCATCATCACGCTCACCTTCCTTGGCGGGCTGGCCAGCACGGTCTTCATCCCGTTCGATGCCTGGCTGATCGCGCAGCTGGGCTGGCGCCATGCACTGTGGGTGCTGGCCGCGGTCCACCTGTTGCTGTGCGCGCCGCTTCACGCGCGCATCCTGCGCCATGCGCCGAAGCGCAGCATCGCCGTGCCGACGGCGGGCGCCGCGGCGGCGCGGCGTCCCGTCGGCCACTACCTGCGCAGCGCACCCTTCCTGCTCATCGGCGTCTTCACCGTGCTGCTGATGGCCGTGACCGCCGCGCTGCCGCCGCACATGGTGAGCCTGCTGCGCGGCGCCGGGCTGTCGGAGTCCTGGGCCATCGCGGTGCCGGCCGCGATCGGCATCGTGCAGGTGTTCGGCCGCGCCCTGCTCTACTTCTTCGAGCACCACTTCGACCTGCATCTGGCGAACCGGCTGATTCCCTGCCTGATCCCGATCGGCCTGGCGACCCTGCTGGCCGGCGCCGGGCATCCGGCCGCGGCGCTGGCCTTCGTGCTGTTCTACGGCATGGGCAACGGCATGCTGACGATCGTCAAGGGCACCGCGATCGCGCAGTACGTGAACCGGGAGCACGTGGCGACGCTGAACGGCGCCCTCGGCCTGCCCAGTGCGATCGCCCGCGCCATCGCGCCGCTGATGCTGGGCCTGCTGTGGACGCCGACGGGCGGCTACACGGCCGGGCTGTGGATCCTGCTGGCGGCCAGCCTGGTCGCCGTGCTGGCGCTGCTCGCCGCCCAGCGGCGGCGCGTCAAATGATTCCGCGGCCGGCCAGGTTGCGCATCAGCGCACCGATGCCGAAGGTCCAGCGCGGTGCCTGGTCCGCATGCACCACGCGGTTGTGCAGCGCGCCGAGTTCGGGCGCCGAGATCGTCACCCGGTCGCCGACCACGTGCGTGAAGCCCTGGCCCGGCCCGTGGCGGTCCTGGGTCGGCGCGAACATGGTGCCGAGGAACAGCATCAGCCCGTCGGGATAGGCATGGTGCGGGCCGATCGCCTGCGACACGAGGTCGAGCGGGTCGCGGCTGATCTTCGAAAGCGAACTCGCGCCGTCGAGCGTGAAGCCCTCGGGCCCGACCACCCGCAGCGCCACCGTGATGCGGCGCACGTCGTCAATGCCGAAGTGCTCGTCGAACAGGCGAATGAAAGGCCCGATCGCGCATGACGCGTTGTTGTCCTTGGCCTTGCCGAGCAGCAGCGCGCTGCGGCCCTCGAAGTCGCGCAGGTTGACGTCGTTGCCCAGCGCCGCGCCGAGCGTGCGGCCGCGGCTGTCGACCGCCAGCACCACCTCGGGCTCGGGGTTGTTCCAGACCGAACCCGAATGGATGCCGACGTCGGCCCCGGTGCCGACCGCGGCCAGCACCGGGGCCTTGGTGAAGATCTCGGCGTCGGGCCCGATGCCGACCTCGAGGTACTGCGACCAGGCGCCCTGCGCGATCAACACGTCCTTGACCTTGGCGGCCTGCGGCGAGCCGGGCACGATGCCCGCCAGGTTGTCGCCCAGCACGCCGCCGAGCGCGGCGCGGATCGATTCGGCCTTGGAGGCATCGCCGCGCGACTGCTCCTCGATCACACGCTCCAGCAGGCTGGCGATGAAGGTCACGCCGCTGGCCTTGACCGCCTGCAGGTCGCAGGGCGCGAGCAGCCACGGGTGCTGCGCGTCGCGCCGGGTCTCGTCGCTGTTGGCCAGCGCCTGCTCGAGCGACGCCACGCGCTGCGTGCGCTCGTCGCGAAGGGCCTCGCGCACCGCGCCGACCGGATCGTCGAGTTCAAGCAACTGGCTCGCGGTGGCGGCGACCCGCGACAGGTCGTGCAGGCCGCCTTCGTGCACGGCGACCAGCACCGGGCCGATGTCGGGCTGCCAGAGGCGCCCGACCAGGGTGGCGCGCTCGGCATCGCGAGGCAGGGACTGGGCGGGCGAAAGCATCGAGGTCATGCGAAGGTCTCCAGGAGCGGGCCGGCGATTCGGCCTCTGCGCCCCGGATCGTACGGGACTCTCAGCGTCGCGGGGCGCTCGGCGTCTCGGCCCGCAGGCGGGCCACGCGCCCGGGCAGGTCGGCCCAGGCCGGTTCCTGCGGCGCGAAGCGGGCTCGCATGTAGCCGGCCAGTTCGGCGATCTGGGCATCGTCGAGCGCCTCGCGGAAGGCCGGCATGAAGCCGATGTCGCGCGAAGCCGGTTCGCGCACGCCGTCGAGGATGGTGCGCAGCAGGTTGTCGGGCCGCGCGCTCGTGAGGTTGCTGTTGAGCGCCAGCGGCGTGTTCACGCCGAGCAGCGTCGGCCCGTCGCCGTCGTGGTGGCAGGCGGCGCAGGCGCTGTCGAACATGCGCTGCGCGGGCCCGAGCAGTCGGCCTTGCTGCGCTGCCGCATCCGCCACCACGCGCTGCGCCCGGGCCTCCGCCGCCGCCGGCGTGGTGGCGGTGTTGAAGGACGCCAGGTAGGTGGCCATGGCGCGGATGTCGGCGTCGGGCACCAGCGCCAGCTCGCGCACCACCTCGGCCATCGGTCCGCCGGCGATGCCGTGCGCTTTCGCATGGCCGTGGCGGAGGTAGCCGTAGAGCGCGTCGGCGGTCCACGGCACGCCGGCGGTCGACAGCGCGGTCAGCGCCGGCGCCTCCCAGCCGTCGATCATCGCGCCCGACAGCGAGGCGCTGCCGCCCTGCTCGGCGCCGAGCGCATTGCGCGGCGTGTGGCAGGCGCCGCAGTGGCCCAGGCCGTTGACCAGGTAGGCGCCACGGTTCCATTCGGCGCTCTGCGCCGCCACCGGCCGGTAAGGCGCGGGGTCGTGGAACAGCGCGTTCCAGCCGGCCATCAGCGGGCGCAGGCCAAAGGGGAACTTGAGTGCCGCCGGCGGCGTCTCGGCGCGCACCGGCGGCAGCGACATGAAGTAGGCGTAGAGCGCCTGCAGGTCGTCGTCGCTGGTCTTGGCGAAGGCGGTGTACGGGAAGGCCGGGTACAGGTGATGGCCGTCGCGCGAGATGCCCTCGCGCATCGCGCGCTGGAAGGCCGTGAACGACCAGCGGCCGAGGCCGGTGTCGTCATCGGGCGTGAGGTTGGTGGTGTGGATGGTGCCGAATGGCGTCTCCATCGCCCGGCCGCCCGCGTTGGGCGTGCCGCCCGGCGCCGTGTGGCAGACCGCGCAGTCGCCGAGCGCGGCCAGCCGGCGGCCGCGCTCGATCGTCGCCTCGCTGTAGGCCGGCGCACTGAAGCTGACCGGCGCGATCGCCGAGCGCCAGCCCGCGAGCCCCGCGACCACGCCGATGCCGCCGACGATGAGGGCGCCGGCGCCGGCCCACAGGCCGCGGCGCTTCGGCCATGGGGCGGAGGCCGGCAGCTGCCGCCGGGCCGCGGCGGGAGCGGTTTCGGGCCCGGCCGGCGCCGGCAGCGGATTGAGCGCCGCCCGCACCACTTCGGGCGTGAACGGCGGCGACCGGAAGCGCACGCCGGTGGCATCGAAGATCGCGTTCGCGATCGCGGCGGTGCCCGGCACCGAGGATGATTCGCCGGCGCCCAGCGAGGGCTCGCCGGGCCGCTGCAGGTGCATCACCTCGATCACCGGCACTTCGCGGAAGTTGATGATCGGGTAGCTGCCCCATTCGCGGCTGGCGACCACGCCCGACGGCGGCCGGCCGGGCAGCAGCGCCGACCCGGGCGCGGCCTGCGGCGCGAAGCGCACCTGCTCCTTGAGCGCGCGGCTGGTCGTCTGGATCACGTTGCCGTGGATCTGGTGCTCGACACCGGCCGGGTTGACCATCAGCCCGGCGTCGTGGCCGACCACCACGCGCCGCACGTGCACCTCGCCGGTCTTGCGGTTGACCTCGACATCGGCCACCCAGGCCGACCAGGCGGCGCCGAAGCCCGGCCACTTGCTGTGCACGTAGCGCGCATACGCGAAGCCCTGGCCGAACAGCACGTCGCCGCCCGGGCCGAGGCCGTTGTCGGCGTTCTCCTGCGGGCCCGTGCGCATGCGCCAGCCGGCCTTCTGCGCGGTCTCGCGCACCAGCTCCGCGGCGCGCGGATCGTGCAGATGGCGCAGCCGGAAAGCCACCGAGTCGACACCCGCGGCGGTCGCGAGTTCGTCGACATAGGACTCGTGGGCGAACGAACTCGGCAGCGCCGACACCCCGCGCAGCCACGAGGCGCGCACGATCGGCGCCATGTCGTTGACCTTCACCCGCAGGTTCGGATAGCTGTAGGGCGGCCGCGCGGTGCGGTCGCCCATCTCGAAGGCCTGCGCCACCGGCTCGACGGTCCGGGTCAGCAGCAAGGCCAGCGTCGGCGCGCCGTTCGACGGGTAGGAGGTCTCGAAGTCGTAGGCCGCGACGCCGCCCTCGGCGTCGAGCCCGCCCTGGATGCGCATCAGCTGCGCCGCGCCCTTGGGCTCCCACAGGTGCTCCTGCTCGCGCGTGAGCTGCACCCGCACCGGGGCGCCGGCCGCGCGCGCCAGCAGGGCCGCGTCGGCCGCGACATCGTCGGCGCCGTTACGGCCGTAGCAGCCGGCGGCCTCCATGCGCACCACGTCGACCGCGGTGTCGTCCAGGCCCATCAGCTTCGCGAGGTCGGCCCGCAACACGTGCGGGTTCTGGGAACCGGCCCAGACACGGAGCCTGATGCCCCCACGCTCACCCACTTCGTGTGGTTCGCTGCCCCCCGAGGGGGCCGCGTTCCGCCTTGGGAGCGGCCCGGCGGCGGAACTGGCTCCGTCGCCCGGCTGCCAATGCGCCAGCGCGCACGAGGGCCCGATCGACGCATGCATCTGGTACGGCCAGACATAGGTGCGCGGCATCGGCTGGGCCGTCCCCGCCAGCCCGCCGTCGACATCGCCTTCGTCGACCAGCAGGCGCTGCGTCGACGGGTTGGCGCTGATCGCGCCTTCGAGGTCGTCGAGCGGCGGCAGGCCGGGCCAGGCCTTCCAGTGCACGCGCAGTTCGCGCAGCGCCTGTTCGGCGTGCTCCTCACGCTCGGCGACGATGCCGACGAAGTCGCGGATCACGACCACCGCGCGGATGCCGGGAATGTGCGCGATCGACGACTCGTCGACCGACGCCAGCGTGTTGCCGATGTAGTCGCCATGGTCCGCCCCCGCATAGGGCGGCCGCACGACGCGGCCGTGCAGCATGCCGGGCAGGCGCATGTCGTGCACGAAGACGGTCTCGCCGGCCAGCTTCGCAGGGATGTCGACGCGCGGCTGCGAACGGCCGACGATGCGGTAGTCGGCCGGGTCCTTAGGTTTCGACAACGAATCCAGCTGCAGCACGCTGCGCCCGCCGGCCACCAGCTCGCCGATGCCGATGCCGAAGGCTGGGGCCTCGCGGTGCTGGACGCGGCCGTCGCGCAGGGTCAGCAGCGCGGGCTGCACGCCCAGCTGCTCGGCCGCCTGCGCGATCAGCCAGCCGCGCGCCTGTGCCGCCGCATGCCGCAGCGGGGCCGCGTGGATCTGGATCGAGGCGCTGGCGATCGTCGCCCCCTGGTTGGGCGCGCGCGCGGTGTCTCCGAGCACCATGCGGACCTGCGCCATCGGCAGGTCGAGCTCCTCGGCCACGATCTGCGACAGGGCGGTCTGGATGCCGGTGCCGAGATCGACGTGGCCGTTCAGCGCCGTGACGCTGCCGTCGTCCCAGACCGCGAGCAGCACCTCCGGCCCCTCGGCCGGATTGCCCGCCACCGCCGCCGGCTGGCCCGGCGACGGCGGCGGCGCCGGGGGCGTCTCGCGCACGACGACGAGAACGCCGTCGGCCTGGAGGAAATCGCTGCGCGTGCGGGGCAGGTCGGCGCGGCGCGTCACGTGCCGGCGCCTTCCGCGATCCGCAGCGCGGCACGCTGCACCGCGGCCAGGATCTCGACGTGCGTGCCGCAACGGCACAGGTTGCCCGACAGCTCGCTGCGGATGCGCGCCTCGCTCGGATTCGGCTCGCGCGCGAGCAGCGCCGCGGCCTGCATCACCATGCCGTTGAGGCAGTAGCCGCACTGCGCGGCCTGGGCGTCTTCGAAGCCCTTCTGCACGGGGTGCCAATGGTCACGGGTGCCGATGCCTTCGAGCGTCGTGATCTCGCGGCCGGCCACGCCGTGCGCCGGAATCACGCAGGCCCGCGCCGCCGTGCCGTCGACCCACACGGTGCAGGCGCCGCACTGGCCGAGGCCGCAGCCGAACTTGGGCCCGTTGAGCCCCAGGTCGTTGCGCAGCACATGCAGCAGCGAGGCCTCGTGCGACGCCCTGAGTTCGACGCTGCGTCCGTTGACCTTGAGTCCGAGCTCCGGCATCTTCCCGGGCGGCTCAGGCGATGTCCGTGGACTGGATGCGCTTCACGCCCTTGGCCGCCATCTGCTTCCATGCCGCGGCCAGCGAGCCATTGAGGTCGATGGCGCGCGTCGCGTCCTCGATCACGTAGACCTCGAAGCCCGCCTTGCGTGCATCCATCGCGGTCCAGGCGACGCAGAAGTCGGTCGCCAGGCCGGTGACGAACACGGTTTTCACGCCCCGCGCCTTCAGGTAGCCGGCCAGTCCGGTGGCGGTCTTGTGGTCGGCCTCCTCGAAGGCCGAATAGCTGTCCATGTCCTTGTGGAAACCCTTGCGGATGATGATCTGCGCGGTCGGCAGCTTCAGGTCCTTGTTGAGCGCGGCGTCGTCGGTGCCCTGCACGCAGTGGTCGGGCCACAGCACCTGCGAGCCGTAGCTAAGCTTGGTGCTCTCGAAGGGCTTCTTGCCGGCGTAGGTGCTCGCGAACGAGGCATGCCCCGGCGTGTGCCAGTCTTGTGTGACGACGATGTTCTGGAATACATCGGCGAGCTTGTTGATGACCGGCACCACCTCGGCACCGCCCTTCACCGGCAGCGTGCCGCCATCGATGAAGCAGTTCTGCACGTCGACCACGATCAGCGCCGAATTGGCCGCCGGCTTGATCTTCGCGGCCGCGAACAGCGGCATCGAAATGCCAAGGCCACCGACAAGGCCGAAAGCGGCCGCGGATTTCAGGACGGTTCTGCGTTGCATGGTGTCGCTCCTCGGGTTGAACAAAGACTCAGACGCTCAGGTAGGCACGGCGGACTTCGTCGTTGGCCGCCAGTTCGGCCATCGACGCCTGGTAGCGGATCTGCCCCTTCTCGAGCACGTAGGCCCGGTCGGACACCAGTTCCGCGAAGTGCATGTTCTGCTCGGACAGCAGGATGCTCACGCCCTGCGCCTTCAGCTCCAGGATCATGTTCGCCATCTGCTCGACGATCACGGGCGCGACACCCTCCGAGGGTTCGTCGAGCAGCACCAGGTACGGATTGCCCATCAGCGTGCGCGCCACGGTCAGCATCTGCTGCTCGCCGCCGCTCATGCGGCCGCCCGGGCGGTTCGGCATCTCGCCGAGGTTCGGGAACAGCTTGAACAGGCGCTCGGGTGTCCACAGCGGCGCGTCGGTGCCGTCGCTCCAGCGGCGTGCCGGCTGCCGCCCGACCTCGAGGTTCTCCATCACGCTGAGATCGGTGAACACACGCCGGTCCTCGGGCACGAAGCCCAGGCCCAGCCGGGCCGCCAGGTGCGGCTCGCTCTTCGAGATGTCGTGGCCGAGGAAGCGCACCGCGCCGCGGCGCTTGGCCAGCATGCCGATCAGCGCCTTGAGCGTGGTCGACTTGCCGGCGCCGTTGCGGCCCATCAGCGCCACCACTTCGCCGCGCCGGACTTCGAGGTCGACGTCGTAGAGGATCTGGGCGGCGCCGTACCAGGCGCACAGGGCCTTGGCTTCGAGCAGCGTCTCGTGCGAACTCATGCGTGCTCCCCCACGGCCGCGTTCACCGCGGCCGCTTTCTCTGCAATCTTCTCGAAGGTCTTGCCGCTGCCGAAGTACACCTCCTGCACCTTCGGGTGGTCGCGGATCTCGAGCGGCTTGCCCTGCGCGATCAGCCGCCCCCGGGCCAGCACGATCATGCGGTCGGCATAGGCGAACACCACGTCCATGCTGTGTTCGGTGAAGAGCACCGCCATGCCGCGGTCGATCACGAGCTGCTTGGTCAGGGCCATCAGCGAGTTGCGTTCCTTGGGTGCCATGCCCGCGGTGGGTTCGTCCATGAGCAGCAGCTTCGGGCTGTTGGCCATCGCGATCGCGAGCTCGACCCGCTTGACGTCGCCGTAGGCCAGCACGCTGCAGGGCCGGTCGGCCTGGGCCTTCATGCCGACCTGGTCGAGCAGCGCCAGCGCCTCGTCGCGCTTGTGGTCCGAGGCCCGGCGCCAGGTCGAGAACAGCTTGTGGTCGTGCGACAGCAGGGCCATCTGCACGTTCTCGGCCACGGTGAGCGAGGCGAAGGTCTCGGCGATCTGGAAGGTGCGGCCCACGCCCAGGCGCCAGATCTCGCGCGGCTTGCGGCCCACGAGTTCCTGGCCGTCGAGCAGGATCGATCCGCGGTCGGCCTTGAGCTGGCCGTTGACCATGTTGAAGGTGGTCGACTTGCCGGCGCCGTTGGGGCCGATGAGTGCCAGCAGTTCGCCGGCCGCGAGCTCGAAGCTGATGCCGTCGACCGCCTTGACGCCGCCGAAGGACTTGCCGAGTTCGTTGACTTTGAGGAGGCTCATGCCTTCACCTCTTTCAGTTCGACTGCTTCGGCCTTGTGCCGGCGGCGATCGAAGAGCTGCTTGGCGAAGCCCGCGATGCCCTGCGGGAACAGCAGCACCAGCAAGAGGATGATGCCGCCCAGCATCGCGCGCCAGTAGTCGGTGTTGCGCGCCACGGTGTCGTGCAGCCAGGTGAAGGTGACCGCGCCCACCACCGGGCCGGCCAAGGTCTGGATGCCGCCGAGCAGCACCATCACCAGCCCGTCGACCGACTTGCCCACGCTCAGCGATTCAGGCGAGATGCTGCCCTTGGAGAAGGCATAGAGCGCCCCCGCCAGGCCCGCCGCGGTGCCGGCGATCACGAAGGCGGCCCACTGCATGCGCTTGACATCGATGCCGATCGCATCGGCACGCAGCTGCGAATCGCGGCCGGCGCGCAGCGCATAGCCGAAGGGCGAAAACAGCACGCGGCGCAGCCACCACACGCCCAGCCCGACCAGCGCCAGCGTGACCCAGTAGTAGGTCCGTTTGTCGGCCAGCCACTCGGAAGGCCAGACGCCCGTGAGGCCGTTGCTGCCGCCGGTGAAGCTGTCCCACTGGTAGGTGACGGCCCAGGTGATCTGGGCGAAGGCCAGCGTGAGCATCGCGAGGTAGACCCCGGACAGCCGCACCGCGAACCAGCCATAGACGAAGGCGCCCGCCGCGGCCACCAGCGGCGCGACGACCAGCGCCAGTTCCATCGGCATCCCGCTGGCGCGCACCAGCAGCGCGGCGCCGTAGGCACCGAGCCCGAAGTAGGCCGCGTGGCCGAAGGAGTGCATGCCGGCCGGGCCCATGATGAAGTGCAGGCTGGCAGCGAACAGCGCCGCGATCAGCAGGTCGATCAGCAGCACGGTCGTGTAGGGCGACCCGGCGGTGAGCAGGGGCATCGCCACCAGCACCAGGCCGAACAGCCCGACCGCGATCACGTAGGCGCGGCCGGGCCGTCGCAGCGGCTCTTCCTGCATGCCGACGTAGCGGCTCGGCGCCTGCGGCTTGCCGAACAGACCCCAGGGGCGCCAGACCAGCACCACGGCCATGACGAGGAAGTCGACCACCAGCGTGAGCTTGGAGAACGAGACCGGGATGCCGAACACGTCGACCACGCCGAGCCAGATGCAGATCGCCTTGATCTCGGCGATCAGCAGCGCGGCGGCGTAGGCGCCGGGGATCGAGCCCATGCCGCCGACCACCACCACCACGAAGGCGGCGCCGATGGTGTTGAGGTCCATTTCGAGCGTGGCGGGCTCGCGCGGCAGCTGCAGCGCGCCGCCCAGGCCCGCGAGCAATGCGCCGAGCGCGAACACCGCGGTGAACAGCCAGGCCTGGTTGACGCCCAGCGCGCTGACCATCTCGCGGTCTTGCGTAGCGGCGCGCACCAGGGTGCCGAAGCGGGTGCGGGTGAGCAGCAGCCAGACCAGGCCCAGCACCACCGGACCGACCACGATCAGGAACAGGTCATAGGAAGGAAACTGCCGCCCGAGGATCATGACCGAGCCCGCGAGGCCCGGCGCGCGCGGCCCCAGCAGCTCGTCCGGACCCCAGAGCCACAGCACCGCGTCCTTGATCACCAGCACCAGCGCGAAGGTGGCCAGCAGTTGAAAGAGCTCGGGCGCCTTGTAGATGCGCCGCAGCAGCACCACCTCGATCAGCGCGCCCAGCACGCCGACCGCGAGTGCCGCCATCACCAGCGCCGGCCAGAAACCGAAGCCGGTGCCCAGCCGGTCGACCAGCGTGTAGGCGACGTAGATGCCGACCATGAAGAACGAGCCATGGGCGAAGTTCACGATGCGCGTGACGCCGAAGATCAGCGACAGCCCGGCCGCCACGAGGAACAGCGAGGACGCGCTCGCCAGCCCGTTGAGCAGCTGGACGATGAAACCTGAGAAGCTCATGGCCCGTTCGTTCCTGGCTCAGTCGGCGGCGCGCGACTTCTTGATGTCGGCGGCGCTCGGCTGGTACTTGGCGTCGGCGCCGTCGAGATACACGTAGTCGACCATCACGCCCTTGCCGCCGTCGTTCTTGGTGCGGCCCACGAAGGCGCCCATGGTCGACTGGTTGTCTTCCGGCCGGTAGGTGATCTTGCCGAAGGGCGTGTCGACCTGCAGGCCCTTGAAGGCCGCGACCACCTTCTCGGTGTCGGTGCTCTTGGCCTTCGCGATGCCCGCCGCGGCCGACTTGATCATGCTGTAGCCGACCACCGAGCCCAGGCGCGGATAGTCCTTGAACTTGGCCTGGTAGGCCTGCTCGAATTTCTTGTGATCGGCCGTCGTGATGCCGTACCACGGGTAGCCCGTGACGATCCAGCCGTTGGGCGCCTCATCCTTCAGCGGGTCCATGTATTCGGGCTCACCGGTCAGCACGCTGACCACCTCGCGGTCCTTGAACAGGCCGCGGGTGTTGCCTTCGCGCACGAATTTCGACAGGTCGGCACCGAAGAGCACGTTGAAGATCGCGTCGGGCTTGGCATCGGCCAGCGCCTGCACCACGCTGCCGGCGTCGACCTTGCCGAGCGGCGTGGCCTGCTCGGCGACGAACTCGACATCGGGCTGCGCCGCCTTCAGCAGCGTCTTGAAGGCCGCCACGGCCGACTGGCCGTATTCGTAGTTGGGGTACACCACCGCCCAGCGCTTCTTCTTGAGCTTGGCCGCCTCGGGCACCAGCATCGCGGCCTGCATGTAGGTGCCGGGACGCAGGCGCACGGTGTAGGCGTTGCCGCCCTGCCAGGTGAGCTTGTCGGTCAGCGGCTCGCCGGCCAGGAAGAAGAACTTCTTCTGCTTGGCGAAGTCGGCCACCGCCATGCCGGTGTTCGACAGGAAGGTGCCGGCCAGGATGTCGACCTTCTCGCGCGAGACCAGTTCCTCGGCCACGCGCACCGCGTCGCCGGGATTGGCGTTGTCGTCGCGGCTGATCAGCTCGATCTTCTTGCCGTTGACGCCGCCGGCCGCGTTGATCTCGTCGACCGCCAGCTCCATCCCCTTCTTGTAGGGCTCGAGGAAGGCGGGCTGCGCCTTGTAGCTGTTGATCTCGCCGATCTTGATCACGCCCTGCGCATGCGCCGGAGCGAGTGCGGTGGCGAGCGTGGCGACGGCGGCCGCGGTGAAGGCTAGGCGCATGGGATTCATCGGGAACTCCTTGGGATCGAACGGAAAAGAAACTCGTCGGGGGCGGCGGCGCTCACCGCAGGCCGTCTTCGCCCTTGATCTCGGACGCTTGAAGCCCGCCGATGCGCGGCAGCGGGCGTCCGCTGTCGGTGACCGCCACCGCGACCACGATCTCGTTGGCGCGCGGCGCATCGGCCACGCGGGCCTCGATGGCGTCGAAATGACTGCGCACGAAGGCCGCGTCCTTGTGGCCCAGCGGCACGTCGATGGCGGTGCCGAGCGTGCCGCGCTTCTTGCTCGACGGCACCAGCGCGGCACCCTTCTCGACCGCCACCCGCAGCGGCGCGCCGAGCTTCGGATGGAGGATGGCCGCGGCATGCTCGAGCTCGCCCGCTTCGCCGACGATCGCGGCCTTGCCATAGCTCTGGGCCTGGCCGGGCGCGATGCCGAGCGCAGCCACGGCCTTCTGGCCCAGCAGCGCGCCGAGTTCCTCGCCGATCGCGATCAGCTCGTCGAGCGATTCGCTGTAGCGGCCGGCATAGGGGTTGTCGATGACCGCGATGGCCACCGCGCGGCGCGTCGGCGGGTCGATCGCCTGGCCCATTTCCTTGCGGGTTTCGTCGACCTGGACGACGAGCTTGCGGATGTTGGCACTCATGGTGGGTTCCTTGTCTCTGGATGCGTTCGGGACCTAGCGGAGGCCGTCCCACTTGCTGATGTTCTCGGCCCGCAGGCCGCCGACGCGATCATGCACGCGGTAGCCGGTGCTCATCGCGAGAATGAAGACGATCTCGTCGGCCGCCGGCGCGCCCGGCACGCGGACCTCGATGGCATCGAACTGGCCGCGCACGTAGCTGGCGTTGATGTTGGTCAGCGGCACGTCGAGCGCGGCGCCGGGCGGGCCGACCTTCTTGGTCGACGGCACGATCGACAGCGCGTTGCCGGGCTGGCCGGTCTTCTCTTCGGCCTGGCCCTTGCGGTAGGCCTCGCGGTCGCCTTTCCAGCCCAGCAGCTCGCGCATTGCATAGCCGCCGGGCACGTGCCACAGCGCGCCGTGCTCGAGCTCGCCGGCGGCGCCGACGATGGCGCCCTTGCCGTAGGTGGCGATCTGCTCGACCGGCACGTCCATGGCGGCGCGCAGGCGGTGCGCCATGTCGACGCCGACGGGGTCGAGCAGCGCCATCATCGGCAGGATGTCGGGCTCGTAGCGGCCCGCGAAGGGATTGGTCAGCACCGCGCCGATGGCGCCCCTCACCAGCGGCGTCGCGGCGCGCGGTCCGAACTCGTGGTGGATGTGCTCGACATGGGTGAAGACGCGGCGGATATCGATCATGAAAAGGTGTCCTGCTTATCGTTAAGCAAATACTGAACCAACTGCATCGGCAGCGATGCTGCCCTCGCTCTGCGGCAGCAGCTCCGCAAACCCGGAGCTTAAGGGCTGGACCACCCGCCACTGCCCCTGGCAGACCAGCACCGCGGAGGCCACGAGCCCGAGACGCTGCAGTGCCTCGGCGCGCTCGACGCCCGCATCCAGTGCACGATGCACTTTCGAGGGCGCCAGCGTGCCGACGTCGACCGTCACCGGGATGTCGCCGAGGTCGCTGTCGTCCTTGCATTCGTTCGCCGGCCGGCGCTGGATGCCGGCATCGTCGACATCGACCGCATTGGCGATCACGGTGGCCGCGGCGTCGGCCTGAGCCGCGGTGGCGGCCAGCACCGTCACGCTGTCGGCGATGCCGAGCGAGAAGCTGCGGCCCCGCCAGCCGCTGGTGGCGACGCCGCGCACCGGCTGTTCGGCGCGCAGTTCGAACTGGCCGTCGGTGGTGATGAGGCCCGGCGCGCGCAGGTCGAAGCGCGCGAGGTCGGCGAACAGGCCGATGCGCGCGCTCTGGCCGGGCGCCAGGTGCAGGGCGATGTCGCCGCCGTTGTTGATCCAGGCGCGCTCGATACCCGGCCGGTGGTAACAGGGGATCAGCTCCTGCGCCACCGCACCGGCGACCGCGGCCATCGGTGTGATGAAGCCGGCGCGAAACGGCGCGCAAGCCTCCCACATGCGGCGCGCGACCGGGCCGCGCAGCGGACAGTCGCCGTCGGCCACCGGCTGGCGCAGCAGGGGCAGCTCGGCCACCAGTTCGTCGAGCAGCACGGCGAAACGCCGCCAGACATGCTCGTGCGCCACCGCGACCTCGACCGCATCGCCGTGGGCTTCGGCGATGAGGTCGATCGGCCCGTGGTTCAGATGCCAGCGGCTTCCGTCCAGCGCGGTGCGTTGTGCGGACATGAAAGTCAACCCAGCATCGGCGGCTGGCCGAGCGGCCAGGGATTGGCCGCATCCATGCGCAGCCACCGGCGCGCCAGCGGGGCGCCGTCGTCCTGCCAGGCACCGCGGGCCAGGGCCTGTTCGAGCGAGAACACGTGCTCCATGTGGCCGCCCAGAGCGGCATAGTCGTCGCGCCGCATGCTGAACTCGATCGGCGCGACGATCGCCGGGGTCGGCACCGTGCCGAAGCTGTTGTCGGGCATCCGCAGCACGTCGGCCATCACCGTGATGCCGCCGCCGGGCCACACGTAGGCCGGCGCGCCGCCGCAGGTCACGTTGACCAGTGCCCGCTTGATGGCCCGCGTGAGCAGCACCGGGTTCTCGGTCACGCCGGCGCGCAGGGATCCGCCGGCGCCGCCGAGGAAAAGCACCGTGCACAGCGAGGGTTCGCAGTTTTCGCCGATGCGCTCGACGATGCGGCGCACCTCGGCCGGCATCGGCTGCTCGACCGGCTGCAATTGCTCGTCGAGCACATACCACTGCGCGTGCTCGCCGGTGGTGGAGGTCATCAGCAGGCGCAGGCCCGGCCGGGCCACACCCTCCTCCCAGCCTTCGATGATCGACAGCGGATCGTCGATGTCGGTGCCGCCCCAGCCATTGCCCGGATTCGCGACCTGGAAATAGCGCCCCGGCGTCGACTTGCGCCCGCGCATCTGGATGCCCGAGGGCGCCATGTCGAGGCAGCGCCCGGCCTGGTGCTCGGTCAGCACGCCCGTGATGTGGTCGTCGACCACCACCACCTCGTCGGCGTGGCCGAACAGCTGGCGCGCGAAGATGCCGACCGCGGCCGAGCCGCAGCCCACGCGCATGCGCTGCTCTTCGACGCCATTGACGATCGGCGCCTTGCCGGCCTGAATCACCATGCTGGCGCCGCCGTCGATCACGCATTCGACCGCCTTCTTGTTGCCCAGCAGCTGCATCAGCTCGCAGGTCATGCGGCCTTCCTTCTTGCTGCCGCCCGTGAGGTGGTGCACGCCGCCCAGCGACAGCATCTGCGAACCGTATTCGGCCGTGGTGACGTGGCCGACCACCTCGCCCTTGTAGCGGACGTTGGCCTGCTCGGCGCCGAGGAACCGGTCGGTGTCGATCTTCACCTTGAAGCTGCAATAGCTGAAGATGCCTTCGGTGACGACCGTCACCATGTCGACCCCCTGCGCCTTCGAGGCGACGATGAACGGCGCCGGCTTGTAGTCGGGATAGGTGGTGGAGGAGCCCACGCCGGTCACGAAGACCTCGTCGGCATGCAGGAGATCGCCGTCCCAGTCGGCATCGGCTGCCGGCGCTTCGGCGTGCTCGGCCCCCTCGACCTCGTTGCCGATGCGCGCAAAAGGCACCAGCGCCGGCGATTCGCTCGCCAGTTCGCGCCGCAGCAGCACCACCGGGTCGACCCGCACCAGCACGCCGGCACGGTTGGCGTAGCGGTCGCAGGCGCCGGTGCGGCCGTCGGAGATCTGGCACAGCACCGGGCAGGCGTTGCACTCGACCTTGCTGGTGCTCATGCGCTCGTTGCGCAGCGGCGCGCGGCCCAGGGCTTCGGGCACCACCGGCATGTCCATGCCGGGCAATCCATCTGTCTTGGTGTGTTCGGTCATCGCGGGGATCTCGTGGCAGTCTGGGGAGGGAAGGCGAGCGGAGGTGCAACATCTGTGCCGGCCGCCCGCTGGCACCTTCTCTTGTGCTGGAACTGACGTTTGTGTAGCATTCCCTACACTTTCATGTGGTGAACGCTACATTTATTGATCTCAATGTAGCAAACGGGCCCGATGCTTGCATTGGGGTTTTCGCGGGCATCGCCGACAATTGGTGCATCCCTTGTTCGTTCTTAACCATTCCTGACCCTTATGAGTGCATTCAGCGAAGAACGCGTGCTCAGCGTCCACCACTGGACCGACCGGCTGTTCACCTTCACCACCACCCGCGATCCGGCCCTGCGCTTCTCCAACGGCCACTTCACGATGATCGGCCTGAAGGTCAACAACAAGCCGCTGCTGCGCGCCTACAGCATCGTCAGCCCCAACTACGAAGAGCACCTTGAGTTCCTCAGCATCAAGGTGGAAGAAGGCCCGCTGACCTCCCGGCTGCAGCACATCCAGGTCGGCGACACGGTCATCGTGGGCCGCAAGCCCACCGGCACGCTGCTGATCGACTACACGCTGCCGGGCAAGCGGCTCTACCTGTTCGGCACCGGCACCGGCCTGGCGCCGTTCATGAGCATCATCCGCGACCCCGAGACCTACGAGAAGTACGAGCAGGTCGTCCTGGTGCACGGCGTGCGCCAGGTCGACGAGCTGGCCTACCACGACCTGGTCACCGACCACCTGCCCAAGCACGAGATCCTGGGCGAGATGATCGAGAAGCAGCTGCTCTACTACCCGACCGTGACGCGCGAGGAATTCCGCAACATGGGCCGGATCACCGAGCTGATCGAAAGCAACAAGCTCACCGACGACCTCGGCCTGCCGCCGCTCAATGCCGCCGAAGACCGCGTCATGCTGTGCGGCAGCCCGGGTCTGCTGGTCGACTTGAAGCACATCCTCGAAGCCCGCGGCTTCAAGGAAGGCAACACCTCGACGCCGGGCGACTACGTGGTCGAGCGCGCCTTCGCCGAGAAGTAGAGCGAAGCCGCAGATGCCCGAGGCCAAGGCAGCCGCGCGCAAGGGCGCGCCCAAGCCCGCGACCCGCCGCACCGGCGTGCGCGAGGCCGCGGCGCAGGCCACCCGCGAGAGCATCCTGCGCGCGGCCACCAAGGTGTTCGCGAAGTACGGCTACGACGGCGGCAGCGTCGAGAAGATCTCGAAGGCCGCCAAGTCGTACGACCGCATGATCTACTACTACTTCGGCAGCAAGGAAGGCCTGTTCATCGCGGTGCTCGAGGGCATCTACCGACGCATGGACGACGCCGAGGCCGCGATCGACCTCGATGCCTCGCGGCCGGTGGAGTCGCTCACGGCGGTGATCCGCTTCGTGCTCGGCTACTACCGCAAGAACCCCGAGTTCGTCACGCTGCTGAACACCGAGAACCTGCACAAGGGCCGGCACATCGCCAAGTCGCTGCGGGCGCGCGAATACTCCTCGCGGGCCATCTCGATCATCAGCGAGATCGTCGCCGCGGGCGTCCAGCAGGGCCTGTTCCGCGACGACGTGGCACCGCGCGACCTGTACCTGCTGATCGCCTCGACCGGCTATTTCTACACGTCGAACCGGCACACGCTGACCGCGTTCCTCGGCGAGCCCCTGGAGACGCCGGAGGCGGTCGCGCATTGGGAAGACTTCGTGATCGAGACCGTGCTGCGCACGGTCGACGCCGGAGCTTCCGAGGAAGAATCCACTCACGAGGAAAAGAAATGGCAGAAGTCGCAACCGGCGCCAAGTCGGGCAAGGTCGTCATCCGGAACATAGGCCTGCTGCTGTCGGGCGACATCGACAAGCCCATCCTGGATGCCGACACCATCGTGGTCGTCGACGGGCTGATCGTCGCGGTCGGCAAGGAAAAAGACTGCGACCTCGAAGGCGCGAAGACCGTCATCGACTGCAAGAAGACCTGCGTCGCGCCGGGCCTGATCGACAGCCACGTGCATCCGGTGTTCGGCGACTGGACGCCGCGCCAGGGCCAGATCGGCTGGATCGACTCGACCATGAACGGCGGCGTGACCACCATGATCTCGGCCGGCGAGGTTCACCTGCCCGGGCGGCCCAAGGACATCGTCGGCCTGAAGGCGCTGGCCATCACCGCGCAGCGCGCCTTCGACAACTTCCGCCCCGGCGGCGTGAAGGTGCTGGCCGGCGCGCCGGTGATCGAGAAGGGCATGGTCGAGAGCGACTTCAGGGATCTGGCCGAGGCCGGCGTGGGCCTGCTCGGCGAAGTGGGCCTGGGCTCGGTCAAGGCCGGCTACGAGGCCAAGGAGATGGTCGCCTGGGCCCGCAAGTACGGCATCCAGAGCACCATCCACACGGGCGGCCCGTCGATCCCGGGCTCGGGCCTGATCGACAAGGACGTGGTGCTCGAAGCCGACGCCGACATCATCGGCCACATCAATGGCGGCCACACCTCGCTGCCCGAGGCGCACGTCTGCGAACTGTGCGAGAGGTCGTCGCGGGCGATCGAGATCGTGCACAACGGCAACGAGCGCGTCGCCATCGCGGCCGCCAAGGCGGCGCTCGACCTCAAGTGCCCGCACCGCGTGATCCTCGGCACCGACGGCCCGGCCGGCTCGGGCGTGCAGCCGCTTGGCATCCTGCGCATGGTGGCGATGCTGTCGTCGATCGCCAACATCCCGGCCGAGCTGGTGTTCTGTTTCGCGACCGGCAACACGGCGCGCATCCGCAAGCTCAACTGCGGGCTGGTCGAGGTCGGCCGCGACGCCGACTTCGTCTTCATGGACCGGGCCCAGCACTCGCCCGCGCTCGGCCTCCTCGAGAGCGTGCAGCTGGGCGATATCCCCGGCGTCGGGATGGTCATGATCGACGGCATCGTGCGCTGCGGACGCAGCCGCAACACGCCGCCGGCGACGGAGATCCCGGTGGTGGTGTCAGGCGGGCATTGAGGCAGCGGCGGACGCGACGTATGGACATTGTCCATACGCTCACCTAAGATGACTACATGTCCACCACTGCCACCCGCACCATCAGTCTGCGCACGCCGCCCGCGCAGCGGGAGCTGATCGATCGAGCGGCGCGTCTGGCGGGAAAAAGCCGCACGGACTTCATGCTGGAAGCAGCCAGCGAAAAAGCGCAGCAAGTCCTCCTGGACCGGACGCTTTTCGAGGTGCCGCCGGACAAATTCGAAGCCTTCGAAGCCCTGATGGCGGCGCCGCTGTCCAACAATGGCGCCATCCAGCGATTGCTGGCAACGCGCGCGCCTTGGGACAAGTGAACACCCGCGCGCTGAGTGCACCCACGCCCCTGACCGCAGCGCACGAAACATCGCAGTTCGTCTGCAGCCATCCCGCCTTGTCCGCTTGGCTCGCGCGGCGCGCGCTCGCCAACGCCGTCGGCGGGGCATCAAGGACCTACGTGGTCTGCGCATCGGATCAGCACGTCGTGGGCTTTTATGCGCTGGCGGCCGGGTCCGTCGAAATCCAGGCCGCGCCCAGCAAGCTGCGTCGAAACATGCCCGATCCATTGCCAGTGATCGTGCTCGGACGCTTGGCCGTGCATAGCGATTGGGCCGGTCGAGGGCTGGGCACGGCCCTGCTCAAGGACGCGGTGATGCGTTCAGTGCAAGCGGCTGAACTCATCGGCATTCGTGCCATGCTCTGCCACGCCATCGACAACGAGGCCAAGGCCTTCTACTTGAAGCACGGGTTTGCAGAGAGTCCGACCGACCCGCTGACCGTCATGCTCGGATTGAGGACTTGAGCCGGTTTCGGCAACGGCTCAACCCGCCTTGCTCGTCCCCCTGAACACCAGGAAGCGCGCCGTCAGGAAATTGACGGCCAGCCCGGCGCAGCTGCCGAGCGCCACGCCGAGCGCGGGGGCCAGCGGCCCGCCCAGCCAGTGCAAGGTCAGCACGTAGGCCGCATAGTTGACCAACGCCCCGCCCACCATCGTGAGCAGGTAGCGCAGGTACTCGCGCACGATCGACGCGCCCGAGTGCCTTTCGGCGAACGTGAAGCGCCGGTTCAGCGCCCAGGTGACGGTGGCGGCGGCGAGGAAGGACAGCACGCGCCCGCCATACCAGCCGAGCGCCGGCGCCACCACGTAGAGCACGCCGAGGTCGACGACGAAGCCGATCGCGCCGACGACCGCGAACGACAGGAATTCCCGCCCGAGCTTCATGGCCGGCCGGCGGCGGAGCGGACGCCGGGAATCCCCAGGTAGCACAGCCGCTTGGCCTCCCGCCGGCCGATGGTCACGGTGTGCAGCACCACGCCGCAGACGAAGGACAGCATCGCCGTCAGCATCATCCCGGTGACCAGCACCGCGGTCGGCTGGCGCGGCACCAGGCCGGTGTTCAGGTAGGTGGACACCAGCGGCTCGGCGAGGATCAGCGACAGCAGCACCAGCAGGCCCGCGGCACCGGAGAAGAACTGCAGCGGCCGTTCGCTCACGAACAGCTTGCAGATGGTCTTGAGGATGCGCCAGCCGTCGCGGTAGGTCGACAGCTTGCTTTCGGAGCCTTCGGGCCGCGAGCGGTAGGGCATCGGGACCTCGGCGAAGGGCATGCGCAATTCGAGCGCGTGGACCGTCAACTCGGTTTCGATCTCGAAGCCCCTGGACAATGCCGGGAAGGACTTGGCGTAGCGCCTCGAGAAGACGCGATAGCCCGACAGCATGTCGGTCATCCGGCCGTCGAAGAGGCTCGCCACCGCGCCGGTCAGCAAGGCGTTGCCGAAGCGGTGGCCGCGCCGGTAGGTCTGCATGTCGGCGCCGTCGTCGACCCGAGCGCCGACCACCATGTCGAGGTTGCCTTCGACCATCAGTTCGATCAGCTGCCGCACCTCGCCGATGTCGTAGGTGGCGTCGCCGTCGACCATCACGTAGACGTCGGCCTCGACGTCCGCGAACATCCGCCGCGCCACGTTGCCCTTGCCGCGCAGCGGGACGTGCGTCACGCGCGCGCCGGCGGCCCGGGCCACGGCCGCGGTGTCGTCGGTCGAGTTGTTGTCGAAGACGTGGATCTCGGCCTCGGGCAGGGACGCCTGAAACTCGCTCACCACCTGCGCGATGGCCAGCGCCTCGTTGAAGCACGGGATCACGGCGGCGATGCGCAGCGGGCGCGAGTCGAAACGTTCAGTCATTCTTGGCAGGCAGGATGCGGTAGGCCTTGGCACCGGCTTTTTCGTACATCAAGGCGAAATGGTCAAGGAAGCCGGGCTGGGCGGCGAGCATCGGCGCGGCGCTGGCGCCGACCGCGATCGCCTCGAAGCCCAGGCCCCGCAGTTTGCGCGCGAATTCGGCCGGCGGCAGCACGATGAAGTCAGCATAGCGCCAGGGCCCGATCGCATCGCCCCAGACCGGGGCCGGCCCATAGTAGGTCGCTTCGCTGAGCGCGATCTGGTAGACCCGCCCGGTCGCGTGTTCGCGCAGGTAGTTCATGACCGCATAGCCGGGCACGTGGGCGTCGAGGAAGGCGGCGCGCTCGGCCGGCGTGGTCGCGATCGCCGCCACGCTGCGCCGCGTCATGTAGAACGAGCCGCCGACACCCACCAGCAGCAGCAGCACGCCGAGCCAGCGGCCAGCGCGGTCGAGCAGGCCGCGCGCGTTCCACGCGGGCAGCGCGCGCCGCAACCCCTCGGCCAGGCGGGCCAGCAACGCCTGCCAGCCGACCACCGACACCAGCGCGATCAGCGGCACCGATGCGGCCAGGTAGCGCGGATAGCGCGAGGTCAGGGCCCAGACGCCCAGCGAGTAGAGGCTGAACACGGCCGCCGCGCGCACCGCCGGCGAGCGCTTCCATGCCAGCGCGAACGGCACGAACAGCACGCCCCACAGGAAGCCGTTCGGCCACGCGGCATGGGCGCGCACGTCGTCGAACTGGTTCTTGTAGTCGGCCGCGTTCCAGTTGGTGAAGCCGAACAGGCGCGCGCCGATCGGATTGAACGGGTCGCCGGTCATGACCGCGTTGCGCGCATACCAGTAGATGCAGGGGACCAGGAAGCAAACCAGCGCCAGCGCCCAGACCTTGAGCCGGCGCTCGCGCCGCACCACGAACACGGCCACCAGCGGCAGCACCGTCAGGGCCTGGTACTTGGAGCCCGCCGCGACGCCGAGGAAGAAGGCGGCCAGCGCCAGCCAGCGCGGCCCGCGCGCCGGATCGTCGGACTCGCGCCACCACCACAGGGCGGTGCAGGCGGCGAGCACGAAGAGGGCGACGCTGATGTCGATCAGCGCGCTTTCGTAGTCGCCGATGCCAAGCCAGATCGCGGCCGCGACCAGCCCGGTCAGGCGGCTCGCATGCTGCGCGCCCAGCCGGTAGACCATCGCCACCGACAGCCAGCCCGCGAGGGCGCTCAGCAGGTGCGGCAGGACATCGTCGCCGACCGCCAGCGCGCCGGCATGGATCAGGTTGTAGTTGTACGGAAACCAGGGATAGCGCAGCCACTCGTGGACGCCGAGCCGCCCGCTCTGCGCCACTTCGCGCGCATAGGGCAGGTGGTACATCAGCTCGTCGAACGCGGCCGGCGGCGCCAGCGGTTCGACCAGGGCCGGCAGCGCGGTCAGCACGAAGGCCAGCAGCGCCAGCTTCTCGACGAAACCGAACGGCTCGGACGGCAGCCGCGGGCCGCGTTCGCGCCGCCAGGCCGGCCACTGCAGCACGGCCGCCAGCAGGCCGAGCGCCACCGTGCCGACGACGGCGCCGCGGCCGAACAGCCCGGCGATCGCGATCGCCTGGAAGGCGCAGACATAGAGCCCGAGCCCGGCCGCTGCCGCCATCGCGGCTTCGAGCGCGGCGTCGCGCCGCCCCGGCGCGCCGATGCGCGCCAGCAGCGCACGCCCGAACCCCCAGCAGGCGACCGCGAAGACCGCCATCGCCGCGTAGTGGGCGGCCCCGAACATCAGCTTTTGAATAGGAACTCCCGCTGGCCGGCGGTGCTCGCGACGGCGCTTCGTGTCACAGGTTCGGCGCCAGCAGGCGTTCGAGTTCGGCCTCGCTCTGGTGGCGGCGCGCTGCCTGGTCCTGCAGCTGGTCGTGGCCGATCTTGCCGACGTTGAAGTAGGTCGAGTCGGGGTGGCTCAGGTAGAAGCCGCTGACGCTGGCGGCCGGCATCATCGCCAGGCTTTCGGTCACGCTCATGCCGATCTCGGCACAGTTCAGCAGGTCGAACATCGGGCCCTTGACGCTGTGGTCGGGGCAGGCCGGGTAGCCGGGCGCGGGCCGGATGCCGCGGTACTTCTCGTCGATCATGTCGGCATTGCTGAGCGTCTCGTCGGGCGCGTAGCCCCACAGGTCGGTCCGCACGCGGTGGTGCATCGCCTCGGCGAAGGCCTCGGCCAGCCGGTCGGCCAGCGACTTCAGCATGATCGCCGAGTAGTCGTCGAGGTCGTCGATGAAGTACTTCTCTTTCTTCTCGATGCCGATGCCCGCGGTGACCGCGAACATGCCCACGTAGTCCTTGAGGCCGCTCTCGCGCGGCGCCACGAAGTCCGCCAGGCAGCGGCTCGGCCGGGTCACGCCGTCGATCACCTGCTTCTCGGCCTGCTGGCGCATGCCCCACCAGGTGAGCGCGGCCTCGCTGCGCGACTCGTCGGTGTAGAGCACGATGTCGTCGTCGCGCTCGGTGTTGGCGGGCCAGAAGCCGATCACGCCGCTGGCCGTGAGCCAGCGGCCTTCGATCAGGCGCTTGAGCATGCGCTGGCCGTCGGCGTAGACCCGCACCGCCTCGGTGCCGACCACCTCGTCCTTGAGAATGGCGGGGAACGGCCCCGCCAGGTCCCAGGTCTGGAAGAAGGGCCCCCAGTCGATGTACTTGGCGAGTTCGGTCAGATCGAAGTTCCTGAACACGCGCCGTCCGATGAACTTGGGCACCGGCGGCACATAGCCGGCCCAGTCGACCGGCGTCTTGTTGGCACGCGCCTTGGCCAGCGGCCACAAGGTCACTTGCTTCTTGTTGGCGTGCTGGTGGCGCACCTTGTCGTAGTCGGCGTTGAGCTCGTCGATGTAGCTCGCCGCCTGGTCCGACAGCAGCGACTGCGCCACGCTCACGCTGCGCGAGGCATCGGGCACGTAGACCACCGGGCCTTCGTAGTGCGGCGCGATCTTCACGGCCGTGTGGACCCGGCTGGTGGTGGCGCCGCCGATCATGAGCGGAATCTTCTTGATGCGGAAGTGCTCGTCCTTCTGCATCTCGCCGGCGACGTACTGCATCTCCTCGAGGCTCGGAGTGATCAGGCCCGAGAGCCCGACGATGTCGGCGCCCTCGACCTTGGCGCGCGCCAGGATCTCGTGGCAGGGCACCATCACGCCCATGTTCACGACCTCGAAGTTGTTGCACTGGAGCACGACCGTGACGATGTTCTTGCCGATGTCGTGGACGTCGCCCTTGACCGTCGCGATGACGATCTTGCCCTTGGTGCGGACGTCGCGGCCGGCGGCCTCGTCCTGACGCTTTTCTTCCTCGATGTAGGGAATGAGGTGTGCCACCGCGGACTTCATCACGCGGGCCGACTTCACCACCTGCGGCAGGAACATCTTGCCCTGGCCGAACAGGTCGCCGACGATGTTCATGCCGGCCATCAGCGGGCCTTCGATCACGTGCAGCGGACGCCCGCCGGTGGCCAGGATCTGCTGGTAGGCCTCTTCCGTGTCTTCCACGATGAAGTCGGTGATGCCGTGCACCATGGCGTGCGACAGGCGCTGGTTCACGTGCACCGGATGCTCGGGCGTGCCGCGCCATTCGAGCTTCTTGCTCTCGTCCTTGGCGCCGCTCTTGGCGGTCTCGGCGACCTCCACCAGGCGCTCGCCGGCATCGGGGCGGCGGTTGAGCACCACGTCCTCCACCCGCTCGCGCAGCTCGGGCTCGAGGTCGTCGTAGACGCCGACCATGCCGGCGTTGACGATGCCCATGTCCATGCCGGCCTTGATCGCGTGATACAGGAACACGGTGTGGATGGCCTCGCGCACCGGGTCGTTGCCGCGGAAGCTGAAGCTCACGTTCGACACCCCGCCCGACACCTTGGCGCCGGGCAGGTTCTGCTTGATCCAACGCACCGCGTTGATGAAGTCGACCGCGTAGTTGTTGTGCTCCTCGATGCCGGTGGCGATCGCGAAGATGTTCGGGTCGAAGATGATGTCCTCGGGCGGGAAGCCGATCTCGTCGACCAGGATGCGGTAGGCGCGCTCGCAGATCTCGATCTTGCGCTCGTAGGTGTCGGCCTGGCCCTTCTCGTCGAAGGCCATCACGACCGCCGCGGCGCCGTAGCGGCGCAGCAGCCGGGCCTGGTGGCGGAACTGGTCCTCGCCCTCTTTCATGCTGATCGAGTTGACGATTCCCTTGCCCTGGATGCAGCGCAGGCCGGCCTCGATCACGTCCCACTTCGAGCTGTCGACCATGATCGGCACCCGCGCGATGTCGGGCTCGCTCGCGATCAGGTTCAGGAAGCGCACCATCGCGGCCTTGCTGTCGAGCATGGCCTCGTCCATGTTGATGTCGATGACCTGGGCGCCGTTCTCGACCTGCTGGCGCGCCACCGCCAGCGCTTCCTCGAACTGGCCGTTCAGGATCATCCGCGCGAAGGCCTTGGAGCCGGTGACGTTGGTGCGCTCGCCGATGTTGACGAACAGCGCGCCGTCGCCGATCTGCACCGGCTCGAGGCCGGACAGCTTCATCGGGGGCGGAATCTGGGACGCGGAAGAATCGATTGGCATGGGGCTCACCTGTGGAAACGGGGTCAGGCGAGCGTCGTTGCACTCCAGTGCCTGGAAGCCCAAGCCTGACGCGGCCGGCCAGACGGCCGGCGGCGCTGCAACGCTCCTTGGGAGCCGCGGATTTTACGCTGGCTGGACGGCGCCGGCGGCCGATGCCGGCAAGCCGAAGATGGCGTCGAAGGCCCAGTTGAAGATGAAGGTGTAGACCAGGAAGAAAACCACCAGGCCGAGGTCCATCACCAGCGCCTCCCAGAGACTGACGCCGAGCCACCAGGCGAACACCGGCACCAGGAAGGCGACCAGGCCGCCTTCGAAGCCGATCGCGTGGGCGATCCGGCGGCGCAGGCTGCGGCCGCGCACCGCCTGGCCGGACTCCCAGCGCTCGAACAGGGCGTTGAACGACAGGTTCCAGAGCACGGCGATGACCGAGGCGATGACCGCCAGCACGCCCGAATGGCCCAGCCCCTGGCCGGACATGAGTGCCAGGCCCGCGCTCGCCGCGACGATGGCGATGCCCTCGTAGAGGCTGATGTAGACGACGCGGCGCTTGAGCCCTTGCATGAAATCGATCCTGTGTTGGTTGGCGTTGGGATGGACTTTATGTTGTTTTATCTGATATAAAAAGTCATCTTCTTTCAGTTTTAATGATAGATCGGGGCGGCCGTGGGATTTTCCAGCGACAGCGTGGCGGTGTTTCTCGCGGTGGTCGATCACGGCTCCTTCTCGGCAGCGGCGCGGGCGCTGGGCCGGGTGCCCTCGGCGGTCAGCATGGCGATTGCCAGTCTCGAAGCCGAGCTCGACCTCAGCTTGTTCGACCGCAGCGGCCGCGAGCCGCAGCCGACCGCGTCCGCGCGATCGCTGGAGCCGCAGGCGCGACTGCTGGCGGCGCAACTCAAGCAGCTTCAGGTCCAGGCGCTGGCGCTGACCCAGGGGCTGGAGAACCGGCTGACGCTGGCCATTGCGCCCGAGTTGCTGGCCGCGCCCTGGAGCGGGCCGCTGGCCGCTCTGGCGGCCGAATACCCGCTGCTGGAGGTCGAGGTGCTGGCGGCGCCGCAGGCCGATGCGCTGGCGCTGCTGCACAGCGGCCGGGCGCAGCTGGCCCTGGTGTTCGAGCGCCCCAGCCTCGACGGCCGCGAGGGTTTCCAGGAAGTGGCCAACGACACCATGGTGGCCGTGATGGCGCCCGACCATCCGGTGCTGGCCGCGGCGGGAGGACGGTTGCGCGAAGAACACCTGACGACCACGCGGCAGATCGTGGTCGCCGGACGCGACCTCGCCACCAGCGACCCGCGTTTCGTCTTCGCGCGCCATGTCTGGCGCACCGACAACGCGCTGGCCGCGCTGAGCCTGATCACCGCCGGCCTGGGCTGGGGCTGGCTGCCGCGCAACTTCGCGCGGCCGCACGTGGCGGCCGGCGCGCTGGTCGAGATTCCGTTCGAGAACCTGTCTAATGGGCTCGACCTGTGGGTCGATGTGGTGTGGTCGCGCGAGCGGCCGCTGGGCCTCGGGGCCCAGCGCTTCGTGGCGCTGATCGCCCGCAAGAAGGACTGAGGAAGGCGCCGGCTAGCGGTCGCGACCGCCGCCCCCGCCGCCCCCACCATGGCCGCCTCCGTGGCCACCGCCACCTCCGTGGCCGCCACCGCCGCCTCCGTGGCCCCCGCCATGGCCCCCGCCATGGCCATTGCCACCGCCATTCCCGCCGCCGCCATGGCCACCTCCATGGCCGCCTCCGCGGCCGTGGTCACCCCCGCCCTGCCCCGGCGGCCGGCCGCCGGTCTGGAAGCCGGGCGGACGCGCACCGGGCGGCGGGCGCCAACCGGGTGCCGGCGGCGGCCGGAAACCGGGTGATGGCGGCGGACCGAAGCCCGGCGCCGACGGCGGACGGAAGCCCGGCGGATGCGGCGCATAGCCCGGCCACGGATTGGGACGCCAGCCCGGCACCGGCGGTGGCGGCGGACGCCAGCCCGGGCCCGACGGCGGCGGCGGGCGGCCGCCCCACCAGCGCGGCTGGTTGTACCAGGGGCGGTCGCGGTAGTAGTTGGACCAGTAGCTGCCGATGGCGAAGGTCACCAGCGGCACGCCGATGATCGCGCCATAGGTCGCCAGCGGGACGCGCTGCTCCTGGTAGGCATATTCGAGGCTGGCCGCATAGGACCAGCCTCGAAGGCCGTCCGGCAGCACCACGTCGCACCAGCCGTAGCCGGCGGTGCAGCCCATCACCTGCAGCGACTGCCCCGGCCCCAAGGTGGCCACCAGCGGATAGCTGTCGCCAGGACCGGCACGCAGATTGACCGGCCCGCGGGTGAATGCCTGCTGGGCCGAGGCGGCCAACGGCACCGCCAGGGCGATGGCGGCCAGGCCGAACCATCGCATTGCCTTGTTGTTCATGAAGATTTCCTTTGCGGTCCAGGGTAGAGGGGGCGTCTGCCCGATGTCAATCAGCCACGGCCTTCAAACGAGAACGCCGCAGCGCGCGTGTTCGCGCACACGCGGAACGTCTGGAGACTTTCTTCATCCCGGCTTCACATGCGCCGGGCGCGGCGGCCTCAAGCGGCTTCGCTGTAGAAGGCCGCGCGATGCAGGCTGCGGCCGGCGAGCGGTGCCACCGCCTGGCCGATGGCCGCGATGTGCTCCGGCGTGGTGCCGCAGCAGCCGCCGACGATGTTGACCAGTCCCTCGGCCGCGAACTCGTGCAGCAGCCGCGAGGTGACGTCGGGGGTCTCGTCGAAGCCGGTCTCGCTCATCGGGTTGGGCAGGCCGGCGTTGGGGTAGCAGCTGATGAAGGTGTCGTCGGCGACGCGCGCCAGCTCCTGGATGTAGGGCCGCATCAGCGCCGCGCCCAGCGCGCAATTCAGGCCGATGGCCAGCGGCCGTGCATGGCGCACGCTGTGCCAGAAGGCGGTGACGGTCTGGCCGCTCAGGATCCGGCCCGAGGCGTCGGTCACGGTGCCGCTGATGATCAGCGGCAGCCGCTCGCCGCTGGCCTCGAAGTACTCGTCGATGGCGAACAGCGCCGCCTTGGCGTTCAGCGTGTCGAAGATGGTCTCGACCAGCAGCACGTCGGAGCCGCCTTCGACCAGGGCCTCGACCTGCTCGTAGTAGGAAGCCCGCAGCTCCTCGAAGCTGACGTTGCGCGCGCCGGGATCGTTGACGTCGGGGCTGATGCTGGCGGTCTTGGGCGTCGGGCCCAGCGCGCCGGCGACGAAGCGGGGCTTGTCGGGGGTGCTGAACTTGTCGCAGGCGGCGCGCGCCAGCTTCGCGGACTCGAGGTTCATCTCGCGCGCCAGCTCGGCCATCTTGTAATCCTCCTGCGCGACACGGGTGGCGCCGAAGGTGTTGGTCTCGACCAGGTCGGCGCCGGCCGCGAGATAGCCCTCGTGGATGTCGCGGATGACGTCGGGCCGGGTCAGCGAGAGCAGCTCGTTGTTGCCCTTGACGTCGCGCGGGAAGTCCTTGAAGCGCTCGCCGCGGTACTGCGCCTCGGTCAGCTTGAAGCGCTGGATCATGGTGCCCATCGCGCCATCGAGGATGGCGATGCGTTGGGCCAGGATGGCGGGAAGTTGCTGGGCGCGGGTGTAGACGACGGGCTTCATGACCCGATTGTAGAAAGCGCCGCCGCGCCCGCCGCGGCGTCGGGTCTTGTCAGGCCCGCGCGCCGGCGATCTCCGCCAGCGCGCCGAGGAAGCGCGCGTTCTCATCCGGCGTGCCGATCGACACCCGGATGAAGCTCTCGAAGCCGGGCTCCTTCCACGGCTTGACGATGATGCCGCGCGCCAGCAGCGCTTCATTGACCGGGCCGTTCGGACGCGCCAGGTCGATGAACAGGAAATTGGCCGCCGAAGGCGCGACGCGCAGCCCCGGCCAGGCCATCGCCCGCAGCGCCTCCGCCATCGCGTCGCGTCGCCGCACCGTTTCGGCCACCGCATGGACCATGTAGCCCTCGTCGCCCCACGCCGCCAGCGCGGCCGCCTGCGCCGCCAGGTTGACGTTGAAGGGCGTGCGCACCCGGTCCAGCAGCTGGACCAGCGCGGCATCCGATGCGATGCCGTAGCCAACCCGCAGGCCCGCCAGCCCCCAGGCCTTGGAAAACGTGCGCAGCACGATCCAGGGCCGCTGCTGCGCGCGCAGCGCGGCCAGCGCATCGGGAAAGCCGGGCGCGGTCCGCGCGTATTCGTAGTACGCCTCGTCGAGCACCAGCAGCGTGGCCGGCGGCATGGCGGCGAGCAGCCGGGCGAACTCGCCGGCATCGAACATGCAGCCCACCGGATTCGACGGGTTCGCCAGCATCACCAGCTTCGGGCCGCGCGCCAGGGCCTCGCACCAGGCGTCGATGTCGAAGCCGAGCGCGGGCGTCAGCGCCAGCGCTTCGACCTGCGCGCCCATCATGCGCGGGTAGATCTCGTGCAGGCCGAAGGCGGGCCGCTGCGTCAGCACCCGGTCGCCGGGCGACAGGAAGGCCTGGCACAGCATCTGGAGGATGTCCTCGGAGCCGTTGCCGATCACCACCTCCTCGGGCCGGGCGCCGCTTCGCTGTGCGATCGCGGCGCGCAGCGCGCTGCAGTTCGCATCGGGATAGGTCCCGACCTGCAGCGCCAGGTCGACCAGCGCACGCCCCACCGCGGGACTGGCGCCGAAGGGATTCTCGTTGCTGGCGAGCCGCGCGATCTCGCTGACGCCGTAGCGCGCACGCACCGCCTGCGACGACAGGCCGGCGTTGTAGGCGGGGAGCGCAGGCACCTCGGGACGTGCGAGTGCGTGAATGGCGGACATGTTCATAGATCGAATACCTTGCCGGGGTTGAGGAGGTCGAGCGGATCGAGCGCGCGCTTGATCGCGCGCATGGCGGCCATTTCGGCCGGCGTGCGGCTGGCATGCAGATAGGGCTTCTTGTGCAGGCCGATGCCGTGCTCCGCCGAGACACTGCCGCCGAAGGCCGCCACCTGGTCGTAGACGACGCGCTCGATGCCGGCCTCGTCGCCGCCGATCGAGCGTCCGTCGGTCGTGATGTGCAGGTTGCTGTCGCCGACATGGCCGAAGAAGATCGAGTGATGGCCCGGCCAGCGGGCGTCGAAGGCGCTGCGGCAGGCCGCGGCGAAGCGGCCGATCCCGGCCATCGGCAGGCTGACGTCGAAGTTGATCGGCGGCTGCATGTGGACCGGCAGCTCGGCCGTGGCTTCGCGGATCTTCCAGAAGGCGAGCGCCTGGGCCCGCGACTGGGCGATCGCCGCATCGACCGCCTGCCCGGCCTCCATCGCCTCGGCCAGCAGCTCTTCGAGCGCCTCGCCGAGCGCGGCCTCGTCGTTGCCGGTCAGCTCGACCAGCGCCGCGAAGGGGTGCGGCGCGTCGAAGGGCTCTCGCAGGCCTTGCCAACCAAGCGAGGTCTCGATGAAGTCGCGCCACATCAGCTCGAAGGCCGCCACGGCACCCGGGAAGCGCGACTGCAGGCGCCCGAGCAAGGCCAGCGAGGCATCGAAATCGGCCAGTGCCACCAGCGCCGTCGCCCGGGCGCGGGGTGCCGGATGCAGCCGCAGCACCGCCCGCGTGATGACCCCGAGCGTGCCTTCGGCGCCGATGAAGAACTGCTTGAGGTCGTAGCCCGTGTTGTTCTTCAGCATCGGCCGCAGCATCGGCAGCACGCTGCCGTCGGCCAGCACCGCCTCGAGGCCCAGCGTCTGCTCGCGCATCATGCCGAACTGCAGCACGCCGTTGCCGCCCGCGTTGGTCGAGAGGTTGCCGCCGATCTGGCAGGACCCGCGCGCGCCGAGGTCGACGCCGAACTGCAGCCCGTGCGCGGCCGCCGCCTCCTGGACCGCCTGCAGCGTGGCGCCGGCCTGCACGGTGATCGTGGCGGCCGCGAGGTCGACCGATTCGATGGCGTTCATCCGATCGAGCGAGAGCGCGATCGCATCCGCGCGCGGCACCGCCGCCCCGGCCAGCCCCGTGAGTCCGCCCTGCGGCACCACCGCCACCCGGTGGGCGCTGCAGACCCGCAGCACCGCAGCCACCTCCTCGGTGCTGCGCGGCCGCACCAGCGCCAGTGGCACCACCGGCGGCGCGCCGCTCCAGTCGCTGTGGTGGCGCACGGCGATCGCTTCGCCTGTCTGCACGAGGCCGGAGCCGATCGCGCCTTCGAGGGCGGCGAGGAATTCCATGCCGTTCAGTCGTGCTTGCGCTCGACGAAGTCCAGCACGGCTTCGAGCAGCCGCCGCACATGCGGCTGGACGCGCTGCGCCACTTCGGGCAGGTAGTCGAAGGGCAAGGCTTCCTGCATGTAGCTGCACTGCGTCATCTCGAGCTGCACCGCATGCACGCCCTGCCCCGGCTGGCCGTGGTGGCGCGTGATGTAGCCGCCCGTGAAGCGGCCGTTGAGCACCGCGCTGAAGCCGTTCGCCTCGTCGGCGATCTGCTTCAGCCGCTGCGCCAGCGCCGGATCGCAGCTCGCGCCGTTGGCGGTGCCGAGGTTCAGGTCGGGCAGCCTGCCATCGAAAAAGCGCGGCAGCACCGAGCGGATCGAGTGCGCGTCCCAGAGCGCGGCGATGCCGTGCTGCGCCTTGAGGCGCGCCAGTTCGTCCGCGAGCTGGCGGTGGTAGGGCTGCCAGATGGCTTCCCGGCGTTCGGCGACCTCGGCCTCGTCGGGCACATCGCCGGCGGCGTAGATCGGCGTGTCGTCGAAGGTGTCGACCGGGCACAGGCCGGTGACGCTCTGGCCCGGATAGAGGCTGGCGCCATCGGGTGGACGATTCAGGTCGACCACGTAGCGCGAGTGCGTGGCGACCAGCACCGAGGCGCCGAGTTCGTCCGCGAAGTCATAGAGGCGTTCGAGATGCCAGTCGGTGTCGGGCACCTGGCGGGCCTCGTCGGTGAGGCGCGCCGCGAGCTGCGGCGGCACGTGGGTGCCGACATGCGGCATCGAGATCAGCAAGGGGCGCTTGCCGGCGCGGAAGCGGAATGGCGGCTCGGTGGTGATGAAGCGCATGGGTCTCAATCCTTCAGAAGTTGGCTGCGCGCGGCGACGAAACCGGCCGCGGCATGGTCGTGCAGTGCATGCCGGCCGGCGGCGACGCGCGGCTGGCCGGCGACCCACACCGCATCGATCGCCGACGTGCGGTGGCTCGCGAAGACATGCGCCGAGAGCATGTCGGGCGCGTCGAGCCCTTGCAGTGCGAGGTGCGCGGCGTCGAGGACGACGAAGTCGGCCTGCTGGCCCGGCGCCAGGCCGCCGATCGCGCGGCCCGCGGCCTGCGCGCCGCCGTGCAAGGCGGCCAGCGTGAGCGCGGTCGCGACCTGCGGGTGCGCCGCATCGGCGCCGACATTGCGCTGGCGGGTGGCCAGGCGCTGGCTGTATTCGAGCAGCAGCAGCTCTTCGGCTGCGTTGACGCAGGCATGGCTGTCCGAGCCCACGCCCCAGGCGCCGCCATGGCCGCGCCAGGCCGCGAAGTCGAAGATGCCGTCGCCGAGGTTGGCCTCGGTCGTGGGGCAGAGGCCGGCGACCGCGCCGCGCGTGGCCGCCCGCTGGTACTCCTGCGCGTCCATGTGCGTGGCATGCACCAGGCACCAGCGCGCATCGACCGGCGCATGGTCGAGCAGCCAGGCGACCGGCCGCTGGCCGCTCCAGGCGATGCAGTCGTCGACCTCCTGCGTCTGCTCCGCGATGTGGATATGGATCGGCGCCGTGGCATCGAGCGCATCGAGGCCGGCGAGCGCCTCGCGCAGGGCATCGGGAGGCACCGCGCGCAGCGAATGCGGCGCCAGGCCCAGGCGCGCGCCCTGCGCATCGCAGGCCGGCTTCAGCGCGTCGAGCAGGCGCAGCATCGACTCGGTCGAGCGGATGAAGCGGCGCTGGCCCGGGTTCGGGGGCGTGCCGCCGAAGCCGCTGGTCTGGTAGAGCACCGGCAGCAGCGTGAAGCCGATGCCGGTGCGCTGCGCGGCGCGCAGCAGCGCCAGGCTCAGCGTGGCGTCGTCGGCATAGGGGCGGCCGTCGCCGTCGTGATGCACGTACTGGAACTCGCAGACGCTGGTGTAGCCGGCTTCGAGCATCTCGGCATAGAGCCAGGTCGCGACGGCTTCCATCTGCTCGGGCCCGAGGCGCGCGGCGAAGCGGTACATCAGTGTGCGCCAGCTCCAGAAGCTGTCCTGCTGCTCGGCGCGGTGCTCGGTGAGCCCCGCGAACGCGCGCTGGAAGGCGTGCGAATGCAGGTTCGGCATGCCCGGGATCAAGGGGCCTCGTACGGTGGGTGCAACCGGCGGCCGGGGCGCATCGGATTGCACCTGCGTCAGCCGGCCGCTGTCGTCCCATGCCAGCAGCACGTTCTTCGCCCATCCGGTCGGCAGCAGCGCATCGGCCGCGAACAGGGTGCGCGTCGTCATGCGGCCGCCCCCGCCGCGATGCGGCCCTGGCGCACCACGGTGCGCAGCGGCCGCTGGCCGAACCAGTACGCGAGCTCGGCCGCGTCCCGGACGTTCCACAGCACGAAGTTGGCCGGCTGGCCGATATGCAAGGCGCCGTGCGTGTGCTGCAGGCCCAGCGCGCGCGCCGCATGGCGGGTCACGCCGGCCAGCGCCTCGGGCACCGTGAGGCGGAACAGGGTGCAGGCCATGTTGGCCATCAGCAGCAGGCTCAGCGCCGGCGAGGTGCCCGGGTTGTGGTCGGTCGACACGGCCATCGGCACGCCGGCGGCGCGCAGCGCGGCTATCGGCGGCAGGTGCGTGTCACGCAGCGTGTAGTAGGCGCCGGGCAGCAGCACGGCCACCGTGCCGGCCGCGCGCATCGCTTCGATGCCTTCGGCCGACAGGTGCTCGATGTGGTCGCAGGACAGCGCGCCGTAGCGCGCCGCCAGCGCGGCGCCGCCCATGTCCGACAGCTGCTCGGCATGCAGCTTGACCGGCAGGCCGAGCGCCTGGGCGGCCTCGAAAACGCGCTCGGTCTCGGCCAGCGAGAAGGCGATGCGCTCGCAGAAGACGTCGACCGCATCGACCAGTCCCTCGGCCGCCAGCGCCGGCAGCATCTCGCGGCAGACCAGGTCGATGTAGTGGCCGCTGCGGCCCGCGTATTCGGGCGGCAGCGCATGGGCGCCGAGGAAGGTCGTGCGCACCGTCACGCCATAGGCCTCGCCGAGCCGCCGTGCGACACGCAATTGCTTGCGTTCGTGGTCGAGCGCGAGGCCGTAGCCCGACTTGATCTCGATCGCGCAGACGCCGTCGGCCAGCAGTTGCTCGAGCCGGGCCGCGGCCTGGGCGTACAGCGTGTCTTCATCGGCCTCGCGCGTGGCGCGCACCGACGACACGATGCCGCCACCGGCCTTCGCGACCTCTTCGTACGTGGCACCGGCCAGGCGCATCGCGAACTCGTTGGCGCGCTGGCCGCCATAGACCAGGTGCGTGTGGCAGTCGACCAGGCCCGGCGTGACGAGCGCGCCCTCGCCATCGAAGCGCGGCAGGCCGGCATGCACCGCGGGCAGCGACGCAGGCTCGCCGATCCATTCGATCCGGCCGTCGAGGACGACGATCGCCGCATCGGCGACGGCGTCCCGGTCGTCGGCGAGCGCTCCGGGCGCGAGCCGCAGGTGCTGCCAGACACCGTCGGCGGAAAGAGACGCGGAATGAGTCATGGTGTTGAGGTGGAAGGAGTGGGCGCTTCGAAGCGGACCGCGACCAGCGCGGCCTCGGCATCGAGCGGGGTCGCGTGCCAGCCGGCAGGGCCCTCGGCCCACCAGAGTCCCGCGCCGGATTCGAGGGTGGTCGTGTCCCCGCCCTGCAGCTGCCATCGGCCGCGCAGCGCGAGCAGCAGGCCGGCCGCTGCCGGTCCCACCTGGCTGTCGCCGGCCAGCACGCGCACCTCAGCGCGCAGGCGGCCGCGCCGCGTCATCACGTTGAAGTCCGTCGACGGGCCGCCGAGCAGCTCGCAGTCCAGCGCCATGTCGCCGGAAAAGGCGAACGGCGCGTGCGGCCGATCGAGCCGGTGGTCGATCCGGCCGTCGCCCGAGCGCAGCCGCACGCCGCTGCCGTCGAGCAGCATGATCACGCGGTCGACGCCGGCAAAGGCCGAGAACGGCCCGGCCTGGTCGATGGTCGCGATGCTCACCCGCCAGTCGAAACCGTCGATGCCGGCGCCTTGGGGCCAGGCGGCGATCTCGCGCGTCGTCCCGCCGCCGTTCTTCCACGGCGCGGCGGCCAGCGAGGCGGTGTCGAAGCGATGGATTCGCACGGCCTTGCCGGACTACTTGATCATCGGCAGGTTCAAGCCCTGCTTCTTCGCCGTCGCGATGGCGATGTCGTAGCCGGCATCGGCATGGCGCATGACGCCGGTGGCCGGGTCGTTCCACAGCACGCGCTCGATGCGCTTGGCAGCGGCGTCGGTGCCGTCGCAGACGATCACCACGCCCGAGTGCTGCGAGTAGCCCATGCCGACGCCGCCGCCGTGGTGCAGGCTGACCCAGGTCGCGCCGCCCGCGGTGTTCAGCAGCGCGTTGAGCAGCGGCCAGTCGGAGACCGCATCGCTGCCATCCTTCATGCTCTCGGTCTCGCGGTTCGGGCTCGCCACCGAGCCGGTGTCGAGGTGGTCGCGGCCGATCACGATCGGGCCCTTGAGCTCGCCCGACTTCACCATCTCGTTGAAGGCCAGCCCGGCCAGGTGCCGCTCACCCAGGCCGAGCCAGCAGATGCGCGCCGGCAGGCCCTGGAAGGCGATGCGCTCGCGCGCCATGTCGAGCCAGCGGTGGGTGTGCTTGTTGTCGGGGAACAGTTCCTTGATCTTGGCGTCGGTCTTGTAGATGTCTTCCGGGTCGCCCGAGAGCGCGACCCAGCGGAACGGGCCCTTGCCCTCGCAGAACAGCGGCCGGATGTAGGCCGGCACGAAGCCCGGGAAGTCGAAGGCGTTCTTGACGCCCTCGTCGAAGGCGACCTGGCGGATGTTGTTGCCGTAGTCGACCGTCGGGATGCCCATGGCCTGGAAGTCGAGCATCGCCTGCACGTGCACGGCGCAGGACTTGGCCGCCGCGCGGCGCAATGTCGGATGCTGCGTGGCGTCGGCCTTGGCGGCCTCCCATTGCGCCAGCGTCCAGCCGATCGGCAGGTAGCCGCTCGCGAGGTCGTGGGCCGAGGTCTGGTCGGTCACGAGGTCGGGCTTGAGGCCGCCGGCCTTGGCGCGCTTGACCAGTTCCGGCAGGATCTCGGCGGCGTTGCCGAGCAGGCCGATCGAGACCGCTTCCTTCGCGGCCGTGTGCTGCTTGATCAGCGCGATCGCGTCGTCGATGTCCTTGGCCTGCTTGTCGAGGTAGCGCGTGCGCAGGCGGAAGTCGATGCTGGCCTGCTGGCATTCGATGTTGAGCGATACGGCGCCGGCCAGGGTCGCGGCCAGCGGCTGCGCGCCACCCATGCCGCCGAGGCCGGCGGTCAGGATCCACTTGCCCGAGAGGTCGTTGCCGTAGTGCTGGCGGCCGGCCTCGACGAAGGTCTCGAAGGTGCCCTGCACGATGCCCTGGCTGCCGATGTAGATCCAGCTGCCAGCCGTCATCTGGCCGTACATCATCAGGCCCTTGCGGTCGAGCTCGCTGAAGTGCTCCCAGGTGGCCCACTTGGGCACCAGGTTCGAATTGGCGATCAGCACGCGCGGCGCGTTCTCGTGGGTCTTGAACACGCCCACCGGCTTGCCGGACTGCACCAGCAGCGTCTCGTCGTCGTTCAGTTGCTTGAGCGATTCGAGGATCTGGTCGAACGAGGCCCAGTCGCGCGCGGCGCGGCCGATGCCGCCGTACACGACCAGGTCTTGCGGCCGCTCGGCCACCTCGGGGTCGAGGTTGTTTTGCAGCATGCGGAACGGCGCCTCGGTGAGCCAGCTCTTGCAGCTCAGCGTGCTGCCGCGCGGCGATCGGATGACGCGGCTCGCGTCATGGCGGGGATCGGTGGCGGCGGCGAGGAATTTGTCGGGTGCGTTCATGGCGGGATGTCCTTTCGATGTCGGAACGTGATCGTTGATTCAGGCGTGGCTGGGCAGGATAGATCGCACGGCCTGGGGCCAGTTCTCCTGGCGCGCCCAGGTGCGCATGGCTTCGATGGTCGGAGCGAGATAGATGTCCTGGTCGATGAAGGGAACCCGCTCGCGGATGGCAGCGAATTCGGCTTCGATCAAGGGCGAGCTCTTCGGCCCCCTCTTCAGTTCGATCCCTTGCGCGGCGGCCATGGCCTCGATGCCGACGACCACCGCGGTGTTGTCGACCATCTCGCCGAGCCGGCGGCCGGCGAAGGTTGCCATCGACACGTGGTCTTCCTGGTTGGCCGAGGTCGGCAGGCTGTCGACGCTGGCCGGATGGGCCAGCGACTTGTTCTCGGAGGCCAGCGCCGCCGCCGTCACCTGGGCGATCATGAAGCCGGAGTTGACGCCGCCGTCGCGCACCAGGAAGGGCGGCAGGCCCGACAGGCCGCTGTCGAGCAGCAGCGCCATGCGGCGCTCGGAGATGGCGCCGATCTCGGCCACCGACAGCGCGATGATGTCGGCCGCGAAGGCCACCGGCTCGGCATGGAAGTTGCCGCCCGAGATCACGTCGCCGTTGTCGAACACCAGCGGGTTGTCGGAGGCCGCATTGGCCTCGATGCGCAGCACGCGCGCCGCATGGGCGAGGTTGTCGAGGCAGGCGCCCATCACCTGCGGCACGCAGCGGATCGAGTACGGGTCCTGCACCCGGCCGCAATCGGCGTGCGAGGGCACGATCTGGCTGCCTTCGAGCAGCGCGCGCACCGCGCCCGCCACCGCGATCTGGCCCGGCTGGCCGCGCGCGGCATGGATGCGGGCGTCGAAGGGCTTGATCGAGCCCTGGATCGCCTCGAGCGACAGCGCACCCGCCATCAGGCCGGCCGCGAAGACGTCCTCGGCGCCGAACAGGCCGGCCAGCGCCAGCGCGGTCGAGACCTGCGTGCCGTTGAGCAGCGCCAGGCCTTCCTTGGGGCCGAGCACGAAGGGCGCGAGGCCGATGCGGCGCAGCGCGTCGGCGCCGCCGATGACTTCGCCGTCGGGCGCAGTGACTTCGCCCTCGCCGATCAGCACGCAGGCCAGGTGCGCCAGCGGCGCCAGGTCGCCCGAGGCGCCGACCGATCCCTTTGAAGGAATGCGCGGCAGCAGGCCGGCGTTCGACAGCGCCAGCAGCGCATCGACGATCTCGGGCCGGACGCCGGAATGGCCGCGCGCCAGGCTCACGGCCTTGGTCGCGAGCACCAGCCGCACCACGCCGGCCGCCAGCGGCTCGCCGGTGCCGGCGCTGTGCGACAGCACCAGGTTGCGCTGCAACTCGGCCAGCCGCTCGGGCGGAATGATGGTCTGGGCCAGCTTGCCGAAGCCGGTGTTGATGCCGTAGACCACTTCGCCGGCATCGACGATGCGCTTGACCGTGGCCTGCGCCGCGAGCAGGCCGGCGCGCGCCGCCGGATCGAGCGCGAGCTGGACGCCACCCGCATGCACGCGGCGCAGGGTGGCGAGATCGACATCGCCGGGCGCGAGGACGATCGGCGCGTGGGCGGAAGGGGTGGCGTTCATGGATTCTCCTGTCTATACAAGTAGGTGCGCGCGAAATCGAAGGCGGTGCGTGCGTTCAGCCGAAGGAAGGGTTGCCGTCGGCCCGGAACCGGCTGCCAAGGCGATAGCGCGAAGCCGGGTGCAGGCAGCGCACCACCGTCACCGGCAGGGTGCGGGTCCAGGTGCGGCGCGTCAGCAGCAAGCAGGGGTCGGTCACCGGCATCGCCAGCCGTTCGGCCTGCTCGGGCGTCGGCAGCACGGCGTCGACCACATGCTCGATCTGGTCGAAGGGCACATTGCGCACCAGGTACTCGCTCGGCGGGACCAGCGAGAAATCCTGGTCGAGGAAGTCGGGCACCACGCGCGGGTTCACGTAGCGGTCTTCCAGCTGCACCGGGATTTCGTTCTCCATGTGCAGGCAGACCGTGTGGAACACCGACTCGCCGGGCCGCAAGTCGAGCCAGACCGCGACGTCGGGCGAGGCGGCGATGCGCTCGGCCGTGAGGAACTCGCAGTGGTAGTCGTGCCCGCGGTCGCGGATCTCGCTGGCGATGTTGGCGATCTGCAGCAGGGTCGACTGCGGCTTGTCCTCGGCGACGAAGCTGCCGACACCCGCCACGCGCACGATGCGCCCCTGCTCGACCAGCTCCCGCAGCGCGCGGTTGACCGTCATGCGGGCCACGCCGAACTGCGCCACCAGCTCGCTCTCGGACGGCAGGCGGTGGCCGGCGCTCCAGGAGCCGTCCTGGATCTTGTGCGTGATGAAGGCCTTGATCTGCTCGTACAGCGCCAGCGCGGGCGACGTCGAGGCCGCCGCGCGCGCAGGCGCGGTGCGGTGGGCGTCGGAGGCTTTGCGGAGGCTGGCGGCTGTCATGCGGACTTTCTAGGGGCTTGAGATCAATGCTCGGCGGCGGCCATCGATTCGGCGCGGATCTCTTCGGTGAGCCGTGCCTTGATGTCCATGAACTCGGGCGAGGTCTTGATTGTGTAGTGGCGCGGATGGCCGAAGTCGACCGGGATCTCGGTCTTGATTCGGCCGGGCCGGGCGCTGAACACGGCCACGCGGTTGGCCATGAAGATCGCCTCGTCGATGTCGTGCGTGACGAACAGCACCGTCTTGCGGGCCGACTCCCAGATGCCCAGCAGCAGTTCCTGCATCAGCACGCGGGTCTGGTTGTCGAGCGCGCCGAAGGGCTCGTCGAGCAGCAGCATCTTGGGGTCGTTGGCCAGCGCGCGGGCGATGGCGGTGCGCTGCTGCATGCCGCCGGAGAGCTGCTTGGGGAAATGGTTCTCGAAGCCGCGCAGGCCGACCTTGGCGATGAAGAAATCGCTGCGCTCCTTCTGGTCGGCCTCGCTCATGCCGCGCTCCCGCAGGCCGAAGCGGATGTTCTGCGCGATCGTGAGCCAGGGGAACAGCGTGTAGCTCTGGAACACCACGCCGCGGTCGGCGCCCGGGCCCTCGACGGTCTGGCCGTCGAGCAGCACCCGGCCTTCGGTCGGGTAGTCGAGGCCGGCGACGATGCGCAGCAGGGTGGACTTGCCGCAGCCCGACGGGCCGAGGATGGTGACGAAGTCGTTCTCGCGCACTTCGAAGTCGATCGGCAGCAGCGCCTGCGTGGCCTGGCCGCGCGTGCCGGTGAAGGTGCGGGACACGCCGCGAATCGAAAGCTGGTTCATCAGATCGTGCTCCAGGCGAAGAGACGGCGGTTGAGCGCCTTGAAAGCGAAGTCGGAAATGAGCCCGATCACGCCGATGACGATGATCCCGAAGATGATCTGGCCGGTGTTCAGCAGCGCCTGGCTGTCGGTGATCATGTGGCCGATGCCGGACGACGAGCCGATCAGCTCGGCCACGATCACGTAGGTCCAGGCCCAGCCCAGCACCAGGCGCAGCGTCTCGGCGATGCCCGGCGCGGCACCGGGGATCAGCACCCGCAGCACGATGCCGCGGCTGTTGGCGCCCAGCGTGTAGGCCGCCTCGACCAGGTCGCGCCGCGCGCTGCCCACCGTGACCGCCACCATCAGCGTGATCTGGAACACCGAGCCGATGAAGATCACCAGCAGCTTCTGGGTCTCGCCGATGCCGGCCCAGAGGATCAGCAGCGGAATGAAGGCCGAGGCCGGCAGGTAGCGGCAGAACGAGACGAAGGGCTCGAAGAAGGCCTCGACGCTCTTCCAGGTGCCCATCGCGATGCCCAGCGGCACGGCCACGATGGTCGCCAGCACGAAGCCGCCGAACACGCGCCAGACGGTCATGCCGATGTCGTGGCTGAAGTTGAACTCGGTGAAGAGCAGCACGGCTTCCTTGACCATCGTGACCGGGCTGGCCAGGAAGGTCGGCGACACGAAGCCGCCGAGCGTGAAGAAGCCCCAGACCGCCACGAACAGGACGAAGAAGCCAGCGCCCAGCAGCCAGCGCGCCCGTGCGCCGACCGGTTCGAGCGGCGCCAGCGCGCGGCGCCGGCGCGGCGCCTGGGGGGCGGCCGGCGCGGCCGAGGCCGCCGGCGTGGAGGAGTGCATGACAGGCGTCGCGCTCATGATGGTCCGTGCCTCTTACTTGACGAAGCTGGTGTCGAAGGTGGCGGCCAGGTCGTCTGGCGCCTTGCGGATCACGCCGGACTCCAGCAGGATGACCTGCGCGTCCTTCATGAACGGGAGGATGTCGTTGGCGAAGAACTTCTGGTTTGCCGCCTTGTCCGACCAGCGCAGGTTGGCCGACGACTTGGCGAACTGCTCGCCGCTCTGCTTGACCGCCGTGCCCATGATCTCGTTCGCCTTGGCCGGGTCGGCCTTGATCATGTCGAGGGCCTCGAAGTACGAATTGGCCAGCGCCTGGGCCGCCTTGGCGTTGGACTTGAGCCAGGTCGGGGCGCAGCCGACGGTGTCCATCACCATCGGGTAGTCGAGCGTGGTGGCCAGGATCTTGCCGGCGGCGGGGTTGGCGCGGACGGTCGAGAGATACGGCTCGTAGGTCATCGCGCCGTCGTTCTGGCCGGCCACGAAGGCCTGGGCGGCGGGCTGCGGCTCGAGCGACACCAGCTTCACGTCCTTCATGCTCATGCCGTTCTTGTTGAGCATCCAGGCCAGGCCGAAGTACGGCGCGGTGCCGGGCGCGCTGACGCCGATCGCCTTGCCCTTCAAGTCGGCGAAGCTCTTGACGTCGTTGCGCACGGCCAGGCCGTCGGCGCCGTAGGACTTGTCCATCTGGAAGATCTGGACGATCGGCACGCCGTTGGCGTTCCAGGCCACGTGCGTCTCGACCGTGGTGGCCGCGCACTGGATCGCGCCCGATGCCAGCGCCAGGTGGCGGTCCTTCTGCGGGATCATGCGCAGGTCGACATCCAGGCCGTTCTTCTTGAAGATGCCGGCCTTGTCGGCCAGCGTCAGCGGCGCGAAGCCGGTCCAGCCCGACATGCCCAGCGTGATCTTGGTGTCTTCGGCGTGGGCGCTCGCCGCCATGCCCGCGATGCATGCACCAGCCGCCAGCAGCGAGGCGATTTTTCCGACCGTCTTGACCATTCAGGTTCTCCTGTTGCGTTTCAAAAATTTCGGCCAGCCGGGCAGGAAAGAGGTTTCGTAGTCCAGCAGGGAAGCCGAGTTTCATTCCCCGCGCTGCACCTGTATATACAGGTTAACCCGGAATTCGGGTCGATGGCAAGTGGCGCTTTGCACTTCCGCAGTGCGCGAAAGCGGTTTCATGCACCCAAAGTTGTCTAGACAGGGGCAGGCGCGGCGAATATGGCCTTCGATTGCAAGCGACGTGCCAGGCGAGCGCGAGGCTCAGCCTGTCAATGCATCCGCCTGTTTCGCCACGCCGGCATGCGCCACCTCGGCAAAAGCCGCAGCCAGTGGCGACGCGTAGCTGCCCGGCGGCGGATGCGCCAGCGCCACCGACTGCAGCGCGAGCTGGCCGCGCAGCCGCCGGCAGGCGATGCGCTTGCCGTCGTAGGCTTGATCGCGCACCGGACGGGTGGTCAGAAGCGAGACGCCGAGGCCGTTGGCGACCAGCGAGCGCACCATTTCCAGCGATGCGCTCTCGTGCGCGATCCGCGGCACGACGCCGGCATCCCGAAACAGCGAAAGGAAGTACTCGCGGCTGTGCGGCAGGTTGATCAGCACCAGGGGCTCGCGCGCGAGGTCGGCGATGCGCAGGGTGCCGGCCGCGGCCAGTCGATGCCCCCAGGGCAGCAGCGCGTAGGGGCGAAGCTGCGTCAGGGGCTCGAGCCGCACCCCGCGCGCCAGGCCGAGGTCGTACATCAGCGCGACATCGAGCGCGCCGCGTTCGAGCATGCGCGTGAGCGTCTCGGTGTCGCCCTCGACCAGTTGCACTTCGATGGCCGGAAATGCCTTGGCCATGCGCGCCAGCATGTCGGGCAGCCAACGCGGCGCCAGTGTGCTCAGGCAGCCCACGCGCAGCAGGCCGGCGAGCGCGCCCGAGCGTGGCGCGGCCAGCGTGCGGGCCTGCTCGAGCAGCGCATGCGCCTCGCGGTGCCGCAGCGCGCCGGCGCCGGTGAGTTCGAGCCCGCGCGCATGCAGCCGGACGAACAGCCGCTCGCCCCACAGCGCTTCCAGGTCCGCGATGGCCTTGGAGATCGAGGGCTGCGACACGCTGAGCGCATCGGCGGCCCGCGCGGCCCCGCCATGGCGTGCGGCGGCGACGAAGTACTCGAGCTGGCGAAGGTTCAGGTGAATCATCTTTTTCGATCCAAAGTATCAAGGATGAGTATTTTCAATTGATTCAAAAGCGATCGACCATGGCGGCCCACGGTCACGAAAGCAACCCGCCATGACGCCATCCACCCGTCCGCTCGACGGCATCCGCATCCTCGATTTCACTCGCGTGCTCGCGGGCCCGCTGTCCACCGCGCTGTTGGCCGACCTGGGGGCCGAGGTGATCAAGATCGAGCCGCCACAGGGCGACGACTACCGCGCCATCGGCCCGATGAAGAACGGCCAGAGCGCACTCTTCACGGTGATGAACCGCAACAAGAAGAGCATGGTGCTCGACCTGAAGCATCCCGATGCGGTGCGCCTGGTCCACGAGATGGCGGCCCGCGCCGACGTGGTGGTCGAGAACTTCCGCCCCGGCGTCGCCGAGCGGCTGGGCATCGGCGCGGAGGCGCTGGCGCGGCAGAACCCGAAGCTGGTCTACATCAGCGTCTCGGGCTTCGGCCAGACCGGCCCCTACGCGCACCGCCCGGCCTACGACATCATCGTGCAGGCCATGAGCGGCCTGATGGAAGCCACCGGCGACCCCGACGGCGCACCGACGCTGGTCGGCGAGGCGGTGTCGGACGTGGTCGCCGGCCTGTTCGCCTCCTGGGCCACGCTGGCCGCGCTGCTGCAGACCCAGCGCACCGGCCGCGGCCAGCACGTCGACGTCGCGATGTTCGACACCACGCTGAGCTTCCTCGCCACCTCGATGGCCCGCTTCCTGTTCACGGGCCGCCCGGCGCGGCGCGTGGGCAACCGGCATCCGCTGTCGGCGCCGTTCGGCGTCTATCGCGCGCAGGACGGCCACTTCGCGCTGGCGGTGCTCAACAAGAAACTGTTCGACGCGCTGGCGGCGGCGATGGCGATGCCCGGGCTCGCGAACGACTCGCGCTTCACCAGCGACGAGCTGCGCTCCGCGCAGGAGCCAGCCTTGCGCGCCCTGATCGAAGGCTGGGCCGCCGCGCATCCGGTCGATGAGGTCGTGCGCCGGCTCGAGGCCGCGGGCGTGCCCGCCGCGCCGATCTGGAACATCGCACAGGCCCTCGAATCGCCCCAGGCCCAGGCGCGCGAACTGCTGCGCGGCGTGCACGACGATCGGCTGCCGGGCCTCCGGCTGCCGACCCAGCCGGTGCGCTTCAACGGCGCCGCGTCGAACCGGGCCGAACGCGCGCCGGCGTTGGGCGAACACACGGACGACCTGCTCGCGCACCTACTCGGCTGCGGCCTCGACAAGCTCGCCGAGCTGCGCCTGGCCGGAGCCTTCGGCCCCACCGCCATCCCCTCCCCCATCTGAAGGAAGACCCATGACACGACTCGGCGTCACCGAAGAAGACCAGGCCCTGGCCGATGCGGTCGCCCGCTACGCGACCGAGGCCATCGCCCCGCTGGCCAGCGACATCGATGCGCACGAGCGCTCGGCCACTTGCCACGTGCCGGGGCTCGCGGCCCTCGGCGTGATGGGCATGAATCTGCCCGAGCGCTGGGGCGGCCCCGGCGTGACGCCGACCGCGATGCTGCTGTCGCTGGTCGAGATCTCGCGTGCCTGCGCCGCGACCTCCTCGATGATCGGCGCCCACTACCTGGGCACCGATGCGGTGCTGATCGGCGGCGACGACGACCAGCGCGGCCGCTACCTGCCGCGCGCGGCCAGCGGCGAGTGGCTGGCCGGCTTCGCACTGACCGAGCCGCGCGGCGGCTCGCATCCCGCCGACCTGCGCACGCGCGCCGTCCGGGACGGCGACCGCTACCGCATCGACGGCGTCAAGCACTTCATCTCGAACGCGGCCGAAGCGAAGTTCCTGGTGGTGTTCGCCAAGACCGATGCCACGGCCGGCGCCCGCGGCGTCAGCGCCTTCATCGTCGACACCGACCGCCCGGGCGTGAAAGTCTCGGCGCCCGAGAAGCTCATGGGCATCCGCGGCGGCCACGCCTTCGAGGTCGCCTTCGAGTCGGTCGAGGTGCCGCTCGCCAACCGCCTCGGCGACGAGGGCAGCGGCTTCAAGACCGCCATGAAGGTGCTGGACAACAGCCGCCTCGACGTCGCCGCGACTTCGCTCGGCATCGCCGAAGCCGCGCTGGCGGCAGCGCTGGACTGGGCGCGCGAGCGCCAGGTCGGCGGCGAGCCGCTGGCCGGCAAGCAGGGCATCCAGTGGATGCTGGCCGACATGAAGCTGCGGCTCGAGGCGGCCTGGGGCCTGACGATGCAGGCCCTGGCGCTGCGCACGGCGGGCCAGCCGTTCACGCTGCAGTCGGCGATGGCCAAGCTCTACGCCTCCGAGATGGTGGCCTTCGTCGCCGACACCGCACTGCAGATCTATGGCGGCTACGGCTTCACGCGCGAGATGCCGCTCGAGCGCTACGTGCGGGATGCCCGCATCCTGCGCATCTACGAGGGCTCGTCGGAGATCCAGCGAAACATCATCGCGCGCATCGTGCTGGGCTGACTGGCGGCTTGTCCGCCATCCACCTCCACCCCATAATTGACCTTTACGTAAACGTCAATTCCACCCGTGATGCCAACCACCGCCTTCGTCCCCCCGGACCCGCACTTCGCGCAGCGCGTGCGCCAGAGCTTCGAGCGCCAGGGCGCCATGGCCACCATCGGCGCACGGCTGGGCGAGATCGCGCCGGGCCGGGTGGCGATCGAACTCGACTGGGCCGCCGGCCTGACCCAGCAGCACGGCTTCCTGCATGCCGGTATGGTGGCCACCGCGCTCGATTCGGCCTGCGGCTACGCCGGCTTCACGCTGATGCCGGCCGACGCCGCGGTGCTGACCATCGAATACAAGATCAACCTGCTCGCACCCGCCAAGGGCCAGACCTTCCGCATGGTCGGCAGCGTGGTCAAGCCCGGACGCACGGTGACGGTCTGCGAGGGCCATGCCTACGCCCTGGATGAGGGCCGCGAGAAGCTGGTCGCCACCATGGGCTGCACGCTGATGGCGGTTTTCGGCCGCGAAAACATCCGCAGCTGACAGCCGGGCGGCGCCACCAAGCGACAATGAGGGCCGGCCCGCCGCCGCGTCGCTGGCGGGCCGGCCCTCATCCAACGCCGAACCGTGTCCGCCTTGCCCCTCGCCTCCTCCGACTCCGCGCCTTCGTCCGGCGCCGACGATCCGCAGTCGATCCTCCACGAGATCTTCGGCTACGCGCAGTTCCGCGGCCCGCAGCAGTCGATCGTCGACCACGTCGTGGCCGGCGGCGACGCCCTGGTGCTGATGCCCACCGGCGGCGGCAAGTCGCTGTGCTACCAGATCCCCGCCATCGCGCGCCAGCGCGCCGGCCACGGCGTGACCGTGGTCGTGTCGCCGCTGATCGCCTTGATGCACGACCAGGTCGGCGCCCTGCACGAGGCCGGCGTCGATGCCGCCTTCCTCAATTCCACGCTCGACTGGGAGCAGACCCAGGACGTCGAGCGCCGCATGCTGCGCGGCGAGATCACCTTGCTGTACGCGGCGCCCGAGCGCGTCAACACGCCGCGCTTCCTGTCGCAGCTCGATTCGCTCAAAGAGCGCGGCAAGCTGGCGCTGTTCGCCATCGACGAGGCCCATTGCGTGAGCCAGTGGGGCCACGACTTCCGGCCCGAGTACCGCGCGCTCACGGTGCTGCACGAGCGCTATGCCGGCGTGCCGCGGATCGCGCTCACCGCCACCGCCGATGCGCTCACGCGCGCCGACATCGTCGAGCGGCTGCAGCTCGAGGAAGCGCGCCAGTTCGTCTCCAGCTTCGACCGGCCGAACATCCGCTACACCATCGTCGAGAAAAAGGAAGCCACCACCCAGCTGCTGCGCTTCATCGAGCGCGAGCACGAGGGCGATGCGGGCGTGGTCTATTGCCAGTCGCGCAAGCGGGTCGAGGACGTAGCCCAGACCCTGGTCGACGCCGGCATCAACGCCCTGCCCTACCACGCCGGGCTCGACGCCGCGGTGCGCCAGAAGCACCAGGACCGCTTTCTGCGCGACGAAGGCATCGTGATGGTCGCGACCATCGCCTTCGGCATGGGCATCGACAAGCCCGACGTGCGCTTCGTGGCCCACCTCGACATGCCGAAGAACATCGAGGGCTACTACCAGGAGACCGGCCGCGCCGGCCGCGACGGCGCACCCGCCGACGCCTGGATGGCCTACGGCCTGCAAGACGTCGTCAACCAGCGCCGCATGATCGACGAGAGCCCGGCCGGCGAGGAGTTCAAGCAGGTGATGCGCGGCAAGCTCGATGCGCTGCTGTCGCTGGCCGAGGCCAGCGATTGCCGGCGGGTGCGGCTGCTCGGCTATTTCGGCGAGAAGAGCGTTCCCTGCGGCAATTGCGACAACTGCATCACGCCGCCGCAGGTGTGGGACGGCACCGATGCGGCGCGCAAGCTGCTCTCCACCATCTACCGGGTGCAGCAGCAGAGCGGCATCAGCTTCGGTGCCGGCCACATCATGGACATCCTGCGCGGCAAGGCCACCGAAAAGGTCAAGCAGTTCGGGCACGAGCGGGTCAGCACCTTCGGCATCGGCGACGAATTCAGCGAGGCGCAGCTGCGCGGCGTGCTGCGCCAGCTGATCGCCACCGGCGCGCTCTCGGTCGACGCCCAGGCGTACAACACCCTGCAGCTGACAGACGGCTCGCGGGCCGTGCTCAAGGGCGAGGTCCAGGTGATGCTGCGCGAATCGGTCTCGTCGCCGGCCGAGCGCAAGTCGCGGCGCGAAAAGACTGCGCGCGGCGCGCCCTCGCCGGCCGCCGCCACGCTCGACGCAGCCGGCCAGGCCCGCTTCGCGGCGCTCAAGGCCTGGCGCGCCGAGGTCGCGAAGGAGCACAACCTGCCGGCCTACGTGATCTTCCACGACGCCACGCTGGCCGCGATCGCCGAGCGCGCGCCCGCGACGCTCGAAGACCTGCAGGGCATCAGCGGCATCGGCACCAAGAAGCTCGAGGCCTACGGCACCGACGTCCTGCGCGTCTGCGCGGCGTTCTAGGGGCGTGAAATGATCCGGTTCTCGCGCAGCGGCGAGCGGATCAGATAGGGCGTTTCGGTCGCCTCCGCCTTGCCGAGTGCGCCACCGCCCCGGGCCTGCGGCGCGGCCGGGCAAGCGCCCGTGCTGCGCAGGGTCAGCGCGGCGGCGAGCCGGCTCTCGGCGCTGTCGCCCAGCGCATGGCCGAAGTCGTCCGCCACCGCGCAGGTCGGCACGAAGCCGTCGCCATAGTCGCCGAAGCCCTGCTGGTTCACGCCCTGGAACTGGATCGCGAAATAGGTCGTGCCGCAGTTGTCCTGCGGATAGAAGCCGTAGGGCTTGCCACAGGTGCCGCCACCGATCAGGTTCACCGTGATCCCGACCCCGCGCAAGCCGTTGACGACCGATTCGCTGGCCGAACAGGTGTCGGGGCCCGCCAGCACGGTGACGCGCGACAGGCCCAGTTGCGGCAGCGGCAGGCCGGCCGACACCGAGAAGCCGCGCGCGGTCGCATGGAAGGGCACGGTGGCCTGCGCCGCCGTGATCCGGAACGGATTCTTGATGTTGAACTGCAGCGCCTCGAAGACCGTGCCGCGGGTGGCCGCCGGCGTGGCGACCATGTAGGCCAGTTCGCTGGCGATGTCGAGAAAGCCGCCGCCGTTGTAGCGCATGTCGATCACGAGGTCGCTGACCGACGCCGCCTTGAACTGATGGATCGCCGCGATCAGCTGCGCTTCGGCGCCGGCCGTGTGGTCGTTGAACAGCATGTAGCCGACCGGCCCGCTGTCGGTGGCGATGGTCTTCACGTTCTGCACCGAGGTGCGGATGACCGCGGCCGCCGTCAGGCTCACGCTGCGCAGGCTGCCGTCGGGCGCCTGCAGCTTGAAGCCGTGCGTTTCGCCGACGCGCGTGGGCGACAGCGCGGCGTTGAGTGCCGTCACGTCCGCGCCCGCCACCACATCGATGCCGTCGATCTCGACCAGCTTGAGGCCGCGATCGAAGCCCGCCTGCGCCGCCGGCGAGCCGGGCTCGGTGAAGGCCACGCGGATGTCGCGCGGTGGCGCGGCGCTCAGGAAGGCGAGTTCGAGTCCGTAGCCGACCAGCACGCCGTCTTGCGACAGGCCCCGGTATTGCGCAGTGTCGGCGGTGAAGTGGAAGCGGTCCTTGGGCCTGCCCGAGGGGGTCGACAGCGGTGTCTTGAGGACGTTGAAATAGGCGAGCGGGGTCGTGTATTCGCCGGCCACCAGCGTGGTGGGGACTTCGGCGTACCAGAGATAGGTCTCGTCGATCCAGGCCCGCAGCCAGCGCTTCTCGGTGGTCGCCGAGCCGGGCTGGTCGGGAAAAGCCGCGCCGGTGTCCGGGTCGATGCCGCCACGCGGCGCGGCGCACTGGCCCTGCACGCTGGACGAGGGGACGATCGGGTCGTCGCCCGGCGCCAGGGCGGCCGGCGCGGCCAGCGGCAATGCTGCGCCGCCACCGCCGCCGCCCCCGCCGCAGGCGCCGAGCAGACCCAGCAGCACCAGTGCGGCAGCGCCCAAGGCACGGCGCGCCGCGCCCATTCTCCGGGCGGTCCGGACAGCCCTCATCGATCGCTCTCCCTCGCGCGCGGCGACACGCGCTTTTCTTGTGTGGAACCTTACTGGACGAAGCCGATGCCGCGGGACTCGCGCACCTCGGGCTTGATCCGGTGCTCGGCATCGAGCTGGTCGAGAAACTCGTCGGCCGAGAAGGCCACCGCCAGGATGTCGGTCTGGCGCTTGACGGCCGCGAAGTCGCCCGGACACAGCTGCGGCAGCCTGGCGAGCCGCAACTTGATCTCGTGGGTCAGCTGGGCCGCATCGCCGGCCAGCGCCTCGGTGACGAACATCCGTTCGCGCTGCTCGCCGGTCAGCGGCATGAACTTGATCTTGAAGGTGAAGCGGCGCAGCGCCGCCTGGTCGAGCCGGTCGAGCAGGTTGGTGGTGCAGACGAAGATGCCGTCGAAGCGCTCCATGCCCTGCAGCATCTCGTTGACCTCGGTCACTTCGTAGGTGCGCTGGGCGCCGCGGCGGTCCTGCAGGAAGCTGTCGGCCTCGTCGAGCAGCAGCACCGCCTTCTCGGCCTCGGCCTCCTTGAACATGGCGGCCATGTTCTGCTCGGTCTCGCCCACGTACTTGCTCATCAGGTCGCTGGCCTGCTTGATGATCAGCGGCCGGCCGATCGCCTTGGCGATGTGCTCCGCCAGGGCGGTCTTGCCGGTGCCGGGCGCGCCGTAGAAGCACAGCGTGCCGTGGCCGCGCGCCTTCAGGGCCTCGACGATGCGCGGGATCTCGAAGCGGGTCTCGACGTTGAGCATGTCGAGGTCGTAGGTCGTGACGCTGCGGCGCGCGCCCAGGGCATCGGGCGTGCCGAGCGCGAGATCGGCGTTCTTGAGCTGGCGCTCGATCAGCTTCTCGACCGAGCCGCCCTCGGTCATGGCGAGCTCGGCGAAGCGCACCGCGGTGCGGATCTGCGCCGGTGTCAGGCCCTTGCGCCCGGCCAGCTTGGCGGTGAAGGCCTCGGACACCGAGACGCCTTCGAGCGTCTTGCGCACCAGCTGCTCGCGGGCGCCGGGCGGCGGCGACTTGAGCTCGAGGTGGTAGGCGAAGCGGCGCCGAAAGGCCGGGTCGATCTGCTCGATGCGGTTGGTGACCCACAAGGTCGGCACCGCGTTCGATTCGAGGATCTGGTTGACCCAGGCCTTGCCGCTCACGCTGCCGCTGGCCGGCGAGGGAATCTGCTCGGCGCGCGCCATCAGCTGCGCGGCCTCGGTGCTGATGGGCGGGAACACATCCTCGACCTCGTCGAACAGCAGCGCCGACTGCTCGCTGCCCTTGAGGAACACTTGCGCGATCTGCAGCGAACGGTAGCGGTCGCGGCCCGACAGCGAGTTGCCGTCGCGGTCTGCGTATTCGACCTCGAACAGCTCCAGCCCCGCGGCCTGCGCGACCACCTTGGCGAGTTCGGTCTTGCCGGTGCCGGGCGGGCCGTAGAGCAGCACGTTGACGCCAGGCTCCTTGCGCGCCACCGCCGCCCGCAGCAAGGTGACCAGCATCCGGGCCTCGTCCTCGACGAAGGAGAAATCGTGCACCGAGAGACTGCTCTTGGCGGACGGGCGCGTGAACACGGCCATCAGCTCGTTGCGGTCGCGGTACTCGCGCATCAGCACCGGCGGCAGCTTCTCGCTGACCTTCATGAGGTCGGCCAGGTCGGTGATGTTGTGCTCGGAGATGAGGTTCTCGACCAGCCCGATGCGCTCGAGCCGCGAGCCCGCACGCAGCGCCTCGCCGACTTCGCTCGCATTGACGCCGGCCACCTCGGCGATCGCGGCGTAGGCCTCCGGCGCGTTGTTGACCTTGAACTCGACCAGCAGCGAACGCAGGTCGCGCTGGTAGCGCGCCAGGGTGCCGTAGAGCAGCAGCGCGCGCTCGGCCTTGTTGAGCTGCAGCAGGCCGGCCAGCGCATCGATGTTTTTCTCGACCAGGGTCGACTGCTTGCGCAGCGCATGGGTGAGCCAGTCGCGCGTGACCGACAGCACCGACAGCAGGTCCTTGGGCTGGTCCTTGGCGTATTCGTCCAGGTAGAAGAACAGCGTGCCCTCTTCGTAGGGGCCGCGCCAGACGCCGTGGCGGTCGAGCAGCGTGCGGCCGTCGAAACCCTCGACCCCCTTCCAGACCTCGTTGCCGACGCACCGCCGGCCAAGGAACTCGCGCAGCCGATGCAGCACCGGCAGCGGCCAGACCAGGTGACGGCCGGTGAGCGACAGCAGGCCGTTGAGGTCCCGGCGCACGTTGAAGCGCGGGCCCTGCTTGGCCGCGAGCGTGAGCACGAAGTGCGAACACATGAGTTCGAGCACCGGTGCTTCCTTGAGTCCGGGCGACGGCAGTGCATGGCCGCGGGAAGCCGCAGCCACTGCATCAACACCGGAACGCTTGACCATCTGGCAACCTCCCGCGAGGGGATGTGTGAATCTGGAAGCGACCATAACGCAGAGTATTGGCTTCGGGAAGCCTGCGGACACGAAATACCAGGATGTTGCGATTCCGTCCACAATGGCGCCGATGGTTGGAATCGAAGACATTGAACGCGCGGCCCTCCGTCTCCACGGGCAGTTGCTCGAAACGCCCTGCGTCGAATCGCGGACCCTGTCCGAGATCGTCGGCGCCCAGGTCTTCCTGAAGTTCGAGAACCTGCAGTTCACCGCCTCGTTCAAGGAGCGCGGAGCCTGTAACAAACTGGTCGACCTGGCCGAAGGCGGCACCCGTGGCGTGATCGCCATGTCGGCCGGAAACCACGCGCAGGGCGTGGCCTACCACGCGCAGCGCCTCGGACTGCGGGCCCTGATCGTCATGCCGCGCTTCACGCCGGGCGTGAAGATCGAACGCACGCGCGGATTCGGCGCCGAAGTGGTGCTGCATGGCGACACCCTCGAGGCGGCCCGCGCGCATGCGCTGGCGCTGGCCGAACGCGAGGGACTGGCCTTCGTCCATCCCTACGACGACGAGGCGATCATCGCCGGCCAGGGCACGGTGGCGCTCGAGATGCTCGATGCGGTCCCCGACCTGGACGTGCTGGTGGTCTCGGTCGGCGGCGGCGGCCTGGCCGCCGGCATGGCGCTGGCCGCCAAGGCGCGCAAGCCGGGCATCCGCATCGTGGGCGTCCAGACCTCGCGCTTCCCGGCCATGGTGAACGCGGTGCAGGGCACCCACCATCCCCAGGGGACCAGCACGATCGCCGAAGGCATCGCCGTGGGCACGCCCGGCGTGCTGACGCGCGAGATCATCGCCCGGGAGGTCGACGAGCTGCTGCTGGTCGACGAGGGCGACATCGAGCAGGCGGTGCTGATGCTGCTCGAGATCGAGAAGACGCTGGTCGAGGGCGCGGGCGCCGCCGGACTGGCCGCGCTGATCCGCCATCCCGACCGCTTCCGGGGCCAGCGCGTCGGCCTGGTGCTGTCGGGCGGCAACATCGACCCGCTGCTGCTGGCGGCGATCATCGAGCGCGGCATGGTGCGCGCCGGCCGGCTCGCGCGCGTGCGGGTCAGCGCCCGCGACGTGCCGGGCTCCCTGGCCCATATCACGGCCACTGTCGCCGAAGCGGGCGCCAACATCGACGAAGTCCACCATCAGCGCGCCTTCACCATGCTGGCGGCGCAGAACGTCGATGTCGAACTGGTGCTGCAGACCCGGGGGCGGGAACATCTGGCGGCCGTGCTGGCGGCCCTGACGGCGGCCGGGTTCGAGGCCGTCGAGCAGCGCTGAGAACGGTCGCCTCCGCGACCCGAAAAAGGTCTGGCAACCCCCTAGACCGCGGCCTGCTGCCCAGCCGGTAAAATGGCCCCAGTCGTGAGAATACAAGGAACCCAGATGTCCAACCCCACCCCCATCGAACCCGGCCACGCCGCCGCCGTCGAACCAGACGCGGTCGAATCGATCGTCCCTCTCATGCCCCTGGTGCTGCCGCTGGTGGGCGGGGTCCTGATGCTCCTGCTGGCCTCCATCGCCATCTACATGGCCTGAACCCGGCGGCGCCACCGCGCGGCATTGCGTGCCGCCAGCGGGGCGCCCTGCCGCAGCCGGGCCGGTCGCCACCGCGCCGACCTGTGCCCCCGGTCCACACGGTCTTCCATCCAGCCCCTCCCCAGACGGAAGCGTTTTCTCCAACGGATCTCGATCGCCCCGCGGTGTCGCGTCCCGTTCGAAAAAACGATTTTCAACTTAGGAGATAGACGATGAACGCACCGCTGAAGGGTCTTGCCATGCAGGCGCCCTCCTACGTCAAGAACGCGAAGCTGATCGCGTGGGTGGCCGAGATGGCCGCCCTGTGCAAGCCCGAGCGCATCCACTGGTGCGACGGCAGCCAGGAAGAATACGACCGCCTCTGCCAGCAGATGGTCGACGCCGGCACCTTCAAGAAGCTGAACCCGGCCAAGCGCCCCAACTCCTTCCTCGCCACCTCCGACCCGAGCGACGTCGCCCGCGTCGAAGACCGCACCTTCATCTGCTCGGCACGCAAGGAAGACGCCGGCCCGACCAACAACTGGATGGCACCGGCCGAGATGCGCGCCACGCTCCAGCCCCTGTTCGACGGCTGCATGAAGGGCCGCACGATGTATGTCGTGCCGTTCAGCATGGGCCCGCTGGGCTCGCCCATCGCCCACATCGGCATCGAGCTGTCCGACAGCCCGTACGTGGCGGTCAACATGAAGATCATGACCCGCATGGGCCGTGCGGTGTTCGACGTGCTGGGCGACGACGGCGAGTTCGTGCCCTGCGTCCACACGGTCGGCGCGCCGCTGGAAGCCGGCCAGAAAGACGTCGCCTGGCCCTGCAACAAGACCAAGTACATCGTCCACTATCCCGAGACGCGCGAAATCTGGAGCTACGGCTCGGGCTACGGCGGCAACGCCCTGCTCGGCAAGAAGTGCTTCGCACTGCGCATCGCCTCCAACATGGGCCGCGACGAAGGCTGGCTGGCCGAGCACATGCTGATCCTCGGCGTGACCAATCCGCAGGGCAAGAAATACCACGTGGCCGCCGCCTTCCCGAGCGCCTGCGGCAAGACCAACTTCGCCATGCTGATCCCGCCGGCCGGCTTCGAGGGCTGGAAGGTCACGACCATCGGCGACGACATCGCCTGGATCAAGCCCGGCACCGACGGCAAGCTGCACGCGATCAATCCCGAAGCCGGCTACTTCGGCGTCGCGCCCGGCACCAACATGCAGACCAACCCGAACTGCATGGCCAGCCTCGACCGCGACGTGATCTTCACCAACGTCGCGCTGACCGACGACGGCGACGTCTGGTGGGAAGGCATGAGCGAAGCCCCGGCCCACGCGATCGACTGGCAAGGCAAGGACTGGACGCCCGCGATCGCCAAGGAGACCGGCGCCAAGGCCGCGCACCCGAACGCCCGCTTCACGGTCGCCGCCATCAACAACCCGGCGCTGGACGCCGCCTGGGACGACCCCAAGGGCGTCGCCATCGATGCCTTCATCTTCGGCGGCCGCCGCTCCACCACGGTGCCGCTGGTGACCGAGGCCCGCAACTGGGTCGAAGGCGTCTACATGGCGGCCACCATGGGCTCCGAGACCACCGCCGCGGCCGCCGGCCAGCAGGGCGTGGTGCGGCGCGATCCGTTCGCGATGCTGCCCTTCGCCGGCTACAACATGAGCGACTACTTCCAGCACTGGCTCGACCTCGGCAAGAAGCTCGAGGCCTCGGGCGCCAGGCTGCCGAAGATCTACACCACCAACTGGTTCCGCAAGGGCGAGGACGGCAAGTTCGTCTGGCCGGGCTACGGCGAGAACATGCGCGTGCTCAAGTGGATGATCGACCGCATCGAGCAGAAGGCCGAGGGCAGCGAGCACGTGTTCGGCGTCAGCCCGCGCTACGAAGACCTCAACTGGACCGGGCTGGACTTCAGCGCCAAGCAGTTCGACACCGTCACCAGCATCGACAAGGCCGCCTGGCAGGCCGAGCTGAAGCTGCACGCCGAGCTGTTCGAGCAGTTGTCGCACCACCTGCCGAAGGAACTGCCCGCCACCAAGGCGGCGATCGAGCAGCGCCTCGCGGCCTGACCCGGCACCAACGAAAAAAAGCCGCCCTCGGGCGGCTTTTTTGCGGGCGGGCCCGAAGGCCCGCGGTGCAAGATCAGTAGTACTGGCCGAGGTTCACGCGGCGCAGGGCGTCGTGCAAGGTCGGGGCCGGCGCATCCACCGCTTGCTGGTGGGTGGCGATGACGTTGAGCTCGTTCATGATGCGCGGGTCGTGCTTGGCGTAGGCCAGGAAGCGCTCGTCGGCGCGGGCGGCGGCGCGGCGCTTGGCCACGTTCCGGGCCGCGGCGATGGCGCGGACCGCCAGCGAACGCGCCGTGCCCGCGAAGAAGGCCAGGCCGATGAAGGCCACGGCCCACAGCACCAGCCAGGCCACCATCAGGCCGCCTTCCTGGGTGATCGACACCAGCCGGTCGGCGACGACCAGCAGCGACGAGACGATCGCAGCCAGCAGCAGGGCTGCCAGCCCACGCGCGCCGTCGAAACCGCGGCGGGCTGCGCGGACCTGTTCGATCGCCGCCTCGGCGCGAACGATGCCGGGATGGGTGGCGGGCTTTTCAACGTGGATGAAGCTGGTCATGGTGTTCCTCCTGAAAGGACGGGTGGCCGAAGCCGATGCCCTGATATTAGGGGTTACCCTAATGTTTTGCTACTTTATCCTGATGATGTTTATCATTCACAGGACTTATGGACGTCAACTTTCGCACGCTCGACCTGAACCTTCTTCGCGTCTTCGACGAAGTGATGGCGGAGCGCAACCTCACGCGCGCGGCCCGCAACCTAGCGATCACCCAGCCGGCGGTCAGCAATGCGCTGCGGCGGCTGCGCGAGGTGCTGGGCGATGAACTGGTGCGGCGCGCCGGCGCGGGGGTCGAGCCCACGCCGCGGGCCCTGGCGCTCTGGCCGACGGTGCGCGACGCGCTGCGGCAGCTCCAGCACACGCTGGCACCGGGCGAGTTCGACGCCGGCATCGCCGACACGACCTTCCTGCTGGCGATGGCCGACGCGACCGCCGCCGAGCTGATGCCCGGGCTGATCCGGATCGTCGAGAACGAGGCGCGCGCCGTGTCGCTGCGGGTGTTGCCGCTGACCACCCGCGATCCGCGCCGGATGCTGGAGCAGGAGGAGGTCGACGTCGCGATCGGCTATTTCCCGGCCGTGGTCGCCAGCCTGGCGGCCCGCGGGCAGTCCGGGGTCGGCGAGCCCTTCGAGACCCAGCGGCTGTATGTCGGGCAGTATGTGTGCGTGATGCGCCAGGGGCACCCGCTGGCCGACGCGCCGCTGGCGCTCGACAGCTTCTGTGACGCGCGCCACCTGCTGGTCAGCTTCTCGGGGCGGCCCTACGGCTTCATCGACCAGACCCTCGGCGCGCTGGGGCGCGAGCGGCGCATCGTGGTGACGGTGAACCAGTTCTTCACGGCCGGGCGGGTGGTGGCCAATTCGGACCTGCTGACCGTGATGCCGCGGCACTTCGCGCGGGTGACCGGGATCGACGACCACCTGGTGCTGCGCGAGCTGCCCTTCGACCAGCCCCTGGTGCACGTGGATGCGCTCTGGCATCGGCGGGCCCAGCACGCGCATGCGCACGGCTGGCTGCGGCAGGCGCTGCTGCGCTCGGCGCAAGCCGCGTTCGCGGGTCCTTAGCGGACGACGCTGAGCCAGGCGCTGGCGGCGGCGCGCAGTTCCTGCGCGTGATGAGCGTCGAGGCCGGCGCGGCTGTCAGCGTTCTGCATCAGGATGGCGGCCGGGCTGGCATCGACAGCCTGGAGGGTCGGACGGAAAAAACGGGCCACGAGGGCAAGAAGGTGAAACATGATGGTGCGCTGCCCAAGCGGGCGGCGCCGAGTGGCGATGAATCAAGAATAAGGGTTTTCCCCAATTCTTCAAGCTAGATGCCATGCACAAAACGCATAACCTCATCCGCTAGACTGCACCCGTACCCATGAAGCTCCAGCTGCTCTCGGACCTCCATATCGAGGTTCACCCGCATCTCCAGGTCGCCCCGGCGGCCGGCGCCGACCTGCTGGTGCTGGCGGGCGACATCGGCTCCTACCAGGCCGGGTCATCGCTGGCCGAGCCCGATTTCGGCCTGGCCCGCTTCTCGCCACGCCATGGCTGGCCGGCGCCGGTGATCTATGTCCCCGGCAACCACGAGTACGACAACGCCGATTTCGATGCCGTCCACCAGCGGCTGCGCGAGACCTGCGAGGCGCTGGACATCCTCTGGCTGGAGCGTGAGACCCTGGTCATCGACGGCGTGCGCTTCGTCGGCACCACGCTGTGGGCCGATTTCGATGCCCTGGTCGAGCCCGGCGACGGCCTGGCCGAGGCGCTCAAGAAGCGCGGCAAGGCGATGCGCGCCGCCAACTTCTACCTGCAGAAGGCGGCCACCACGCGCGGCGGCGAGATCTTTCTCGCCGATGCCTTGAGGGAGCACTCACTCACATGCCAGGCGTGGCTGCGAGAGGCACTCGCCCAGCCGTTCGACGGCACGACCGTGGCGATCACGCACTTTGCGCCGTCCCTGGCGAGCGCCGATCCCCGCTATGGCCTGAGCCCGGGCACCGCGGGCTTCTGCAACAACCTGGACGAATTGCTGCCGCAAGCCGACCTGTGGCTGCACGGGCACCTGCACTGCCAGTTCGACTACCTGAAGGGCGGCTGCCGCGTGGTCGCCAACCCACTGGGCTACCTGGGCAAGGGGGAGCAGGACAACTTCGACCCGGCGCTGCTGGTCGAGGTGCCGCGCCCCCGGCAGGCCCGCGCATCCGCTGCCGGGCGCTAGGCGTGCTCAACGGCCTGTGGCTCGGCTTCTTCCTGACCGCGGCGGCCGCGGCGCTCGGCCGCTGGCTGCTGGGCGGCGACCACAGCGTGTTCGCCTCGATGGTCGAGAGCCTGTTCGCGATGGCCAGGCTGTCGGTCGAGGTGATGGTGCTGCTGTTCGGCACGCTGACCCTGTGGCTCGGCTTCCTGCGCATCGCCGAGGCCGCGGGCATCGTCGACCGGCTGGCGCGGCTGCTCGGCCCGCTGTTCCGCAGGCTGATGCCCGAGGTGCCGGCCGGGCACCCGGCACTCGGCCTGATCACGCTCAACTTCGCCGCCAACGCACTCGGCCTCGACAACGCCGCCACGCCGATCGGACTCAAGGCGATGCGCGAGCTGCAGACCTTGAACCCGAGCACGACCAGCGCGAGCAACGCGCAGATCCTGTTCCTGGTGCTCAACGCCTCGTCGCTGACCTTGCTGCCGGTGACGATCTTCATGTACCGGGCGCAGCAGGGCGCGCCGGATCCCACACTGGTGTTCCTGCCGATCCTGCTGGCGACCAGCGCCTCGACGCTGGTCGGGCTGCTGTCGGTGGCGTTCATGCAGCGCCTGAGGCTGTGGGACCCGGTGGTGCTGGCCTACCTGCTGCCGGGCGCGCTGCTGCTCGGCGGCTTCATGGCCCTGCTGGCGACCCTGTCGGCCGCGGCGCTGGCCGCGCTGTCCTCGCTGCTGGGCAACCTGGTGCTGTTCGGGCTCATCGTCTTCTTCCTGGCGGTCGGCGCGCTGCGGCGGGTGAAGGTCTACGAGTGCTTCATCGAAGGCGCCAAGGAAGGCTTCGACGTCGCCAGGAACCTGCTGCCCTACCTGGTCGCGATGCTGAGCGCGGTCGGCGTGCTGCGCGCCTCGGGGGCGCTCGACCTGGCGCTCGAGGGCATCCGCTGGGTGGTCGCGCGCACCGGCTGGGACACCCGCTTCGTCGACGCCTTGCCGACCGCGCTGGTCAAGCCCTTCTCGGGCAGCGCGGCGCGCGCGATGCTGATCGAGACCATGCAGAGCCAGGGCGTCGACAGCTTCGCGGCCAAGGTCGCAGCCACCATCCAGGGCAGCACCGAGACCACGTTCTATGTACTGGCGGTGTACTTCGGCGCGGTCGGCATCCAGCGGGCGCGCCACGCGGTCGGCTGCGCGCTGCTGGCGGAACTGGCTGGCGTGGTGGCCGCGATCGCGGTCGGCTACTGGTTCTTCGGCTGAGCGTTCCGGCCGGCCCCAGCGACCGCGCGGCCGATCGGCCAAAATGGACCTCCAACTGCCCCCCTCTTCCGTGACCGCTCCCGCCCAGGCGCAACCGCCCTCCTTCTCCATCGACGAGTTCCGCGCATCGCTCGGCATGTTCGCCACCGGCGTGACCATCGTCACGGCGCGGGCCGCGAACGGCGCCCTGGTGGGCCTGACCGCCAACTCCTTCAATTCGGTCTCGCTCGATCCGCCGCTGGTGCTGTGGAGCCTGGCGCGCAGCGCGGCCTCGATGGCGGCGCTGAGCACCGGCTCGCACTATGCGATCAACATCCTGGCGGCCAACCAGAAGAGCCTGGCGGAGCGCTTCGCGGCCAAGGACATCGACCGCTGGGCCGATGTCGCCTTCACCGAGGGCGTCGGCGGGGCGCCGGTGCTGGTGGGCGCCGCGGCCAGCTTCGAGTGCTTCAACCGCAGCCGCTACGACGAGGGCGACCACGTGATCTTCGTCGGCGAGGTCGAGCGCTGCATGCACAGCGCAGGCGCCTCGCCGCTGCTGTTCCACGGCGGGCGCTTCTACACGGAGCATCCGCTTTGAGGGCCACGCCGGCGGTGCTGCTGGCGGTGGCCTGCGCGGTCGAACCCGTGGCGGCCCAGGAGCCGCCCAAGCCCGCCAAGCAGAACTGGTTCGACGACCCCTTCTTCCAGGTGGCGTCGGGCATGCGCAGCTGCCCGGTGCCCGAAGGCCCGTTGCTGACCGCCGAGGAGCGGCGCGCGCAGATGCACTCGCGCCTCGAACGCGGCACCAGCTGCTGGCTGGCCGGCCGCTGCGCCGACAGCAACGCCTACCGCTACGACAAGCCGCTGGCACCCAAGGTGCAGGCGGCGCTGGCCGCCGTGCCGGGTGTGCGGCGCGCCAGCGTCTGGGTCGTGATCCAGCGGCGCTGGGTCTACCTGCAGGGCTGCGTGCCCTCGCGCAGCATGGCCGCCGCGCTGGACCGCGCTGCGCGCAGCGTGCCCGACGTGGAAGTGGTGCTGCCCGAGCTGATGGTCGGCACGAACGGCCACCCGCCCTATGCGCTCGCATCTCCCTGACACCGCCCCGCCGGCCGCCGGCCGCATCACAAGAAGAACAGAAATCCCCGGAATGATCGAACGCAAGGAACACCTCGACACCCGCGCCACCGCCCTGCTGATCGCCTGCTGCGCGTTCTGGGGACTGCAGCAGATCCTGATCAAGACCACCGTCGGCGAAGTGCCGCCGCTGTGGCAGGCCTCGATCCGCATGACGGGCGCGGTGGTGCTGCTGTGGGCCTGGTGCGTGCGCCGCGGCGTGCCGCTGTTCGCGCGCGACGGGACGCTGCCCGGCGGCCTGCTGGCCGGGGCGCTGTTCGCGGGCGAATTCACCTGCATCTACCTCGGGCTGCAGCTCACGACCGCCTCGCGGCTCACGGTGTTCCTCTACACCTCGCCCTTCGTGGTGGCGGTGCTGCTGCCGCGCTGGGTGCCGGCCGAACGGCTGCGGGGCCTGCAATGGGTGGGGCTGGCGATCGCCTTCGCGGGCGTGGTGGTGGCCTTCAGCGAGAGCTTCGGCCACAGCACCTCGGCGCAGCTGCGCGGCGATGCCCTGGCGCTGACCGCCGGCGTGCTGTGGGGCCTGACCACGCTGACGATCCGCGCCACCCGGCTGGCCACCGCCAGCGCCGAGAAGACGCTGTTCTATCAAATCGCGGTGACCGCGGCGGTCTCGCCGCTGCTGTCGCTGCTGCTCGGCGAGCGCTGGGGCTTTGCGTACTCGGGCTACGCCTGGTTCTCGATCGGCCTGCAGACCGTGATCGGCGCCTTCGCCAGCTACCTGGCCTGGATGTGGCTGCTGCGGCACTATCCGGCCACGCGGATCTCATCCTTCACCTTCCTGACGCCGCTGTTCGCGCTGGTGTTCGGCGTCGTGCTGCTGGCCGAACCGCTGACCTTGCAGCTGGTGCTGGCGCTTTGCGGCGTGGCGCTCGGCATCGTGCTCGTGAACCGGCGCCCGGGAGCCAGGCCATGAACTTCCAGCCCGTGCTCGATGCCATCGTGGCCGAGGTCCGCCCGCTGCTCGGCGCCGAGGGCCAGGTGGCGAGCTACATCCCGGCGCTGGCGCGGGTGCCGGCACGGCAGTTCGGCATCGCCCTCAGGACCTGCGAGGGCCAGGAGGCCGCGGCCGGCGATGCCGACACGCCTTTTTCGATCCAGAGCATCTCGAAGCTGTTCACGCTGACCTTGGCGATGCGCCGGCTCGGCGATGCGCTCTGGGAGCGCATCGGCCGCGAGCCGTCGGGCAACCCTTTCAATTCGCTGGTCCAGCTCGAGAACGAGCAGGGCAAGCCGCGCAACCCGTTCATCAATGCCGGCGCCATCGCGGTGGCCGACCGGCTGGTGAGCCTGGGGCGTGCCGAGGCCGAGCTGATCGCGCTGATGTCGAACCTCTGCGGCGAAGCGATCGCCTACGACGAGGAGGTCGCCGCCTCGGAAGCCGTGACCGGCTTCCGCAACGTCGCGCTGGCGAACTTCATGAAGAGCTTCGGCAAGATCGACAACGACGTGCGCGAGGTGCTGAGCCTGTACTTCCACCAGTGCGCGATCCGGATGAGCTGCCGGCAGCTGGCCCGCGCCGCCGGCTTCCTGTGCCGCGACGGCGCCCACCCGATCGATGGCGAACCCGAGATCACGACCGAGCGCCATGCACGGCGCATCAACGCGCTGATGCTCACCTGCGGCACCTACGACGCCGCCGGCGACGTCGCCTTCTCGATCGGCCTGCCCTGCAAGAGCGGCGTCGGCGGCGGCATCGTCGCCGTGGTGCCCGACAAGCTGACGCTGTGCGTCTGGTCGCCGGCCCTCGACGGCAACGGCAACTCGCTGCTCGGGCTGAAGGCGCTCGAGCTGTTCACGGCCCGCACCGGCCTTTCCATTTTTTGAATGCTCTCATGACAGACACTGCCGCCCCGATCCAGGAAGCCACCCTCTGGAGCGACGCGCTCTGGACCGCCCGCGTGATCAAGAACGAGGACGACGACGGCTGGGCCGTCGCGATGACCCGCCAGGGCGACCCGGAGCCCGCGCTGGTCGGCCCCTGGACCATGGGCCGCGACAAGAAGAACCCGAAGCCGCTCGACGCGCCGGCCTTCCACACGCTGGTGAAGACCGCCAACGAGGTGCTGCGCCGCCACGAGCAGCAGCTGCATGCGCGCTTGAACAAGCACGTCAGCGTGGGCGCCGGCTCCGAGCGCATCCGCGTGTCGCTGCAGATCGTGCCCGACGAGGACAATCCGCACGCGATGCTGCGGGCGCACGACGAATCCGGCAGCGAACTCGCCGAGCTGCGCGTGAAGCCGGACTTCAGGCTCAACGCCGCCAGCGCCGAGGCCTGGATCGAGAGCGGCTTCGAGAAGCCCCGCTGAAGCCGCGGGCCATCGGCGTTCTGGTCTACGCTACGCCATGTCCCTCCTTCCCGCCCTCCTGCTGTTCCTCCACCTGCTCGCCGCCGCCTTCTGGGTCGGCGGCATGGCGACGATGCACTTCGCGGTCCGCCCTGCCGCGGTCGCGCGCCTCGAGCCGCCGCTGCGGCTGCCGTTCATGGCGGCGGCGCTGTCGCGCTTCTTCGTCGGCGTCTCGACCGCCATCGGCGTGCTGCTGGCGAGCGGATTGCTGCTGGTCTGGGCCGCCGGCGGCTTCGCGCGGGTGCACTGGAGCGTGCATGCGATGTTCACGCTCGGGCTGGTGATGATGGCGCTGTTCCTGCACCTGCGCTTCGCACCCTATCCGCGGCTGCTGCGCGCGGTGGCGGCCGGCCAGTGGCCGGTGGCGGCCGCGAACCTGAACCTGATCCGCAAGCTGGTCGCCACCAACCTGGCGCTGGGCGTGCTCGTGTTCGCGCTGGCGGTGGTCGGGCGGGCGCTCTGAGCGGCAACGTCGCGCACGCGCTGCCTAACGCTGGCTGAACCGCTCCAGGATCTGGAGCACGCTTTCGGTCGCTCCGTCGAGCGTCGCGCGCGGCCGGTGCGCGATGCCCAGATGCCGGGTCAGCTTCGGGCGGAGCGGCAACACCTGCAGCCGCTCGTTGAAGTCCGCGCCCACCGGCTGGTGCAACGGCAGCACCGCCGCACCGTAGCCCGCCGCCACCAGGGCGAGCATCGCCGCGTCGAAGTTGAGCTCGATGCGCGGGCGCGGCGATTCGCCGATGGCAGCGAACCATTCCATCGTCAGCCGGTACATGTGCGTGGTCGCCTCATTGAAGATCAAGGGCTTCTCTGCCAGCCAACGCGGCGTGGCCCGCTTCGGCGCCGCCCATTTCTTCGGCACGAAAGCCATCATCGGCTGGCTGCGCCAGCGCGTGACCGTCAGGTCACGCATCGGTGGCTGCGGAATCGCCACCAGACCGATGTCCAGCGTGCCCATCGCGAGGCGCGACATGGCCTCGGACGAGCCGAGGATGCAGACCTCGACGTCGATGCCGGGATGGTCGCGCTCCAGCTCCTCGAGCACCTGCGGCAACAGTTCGACCACGATGCCGGTCGAGGTGCCCAGCCGGACGCGGCCCGTTCGCCCTTCGGCCTGGCGCCGCACGGCGTCCACGGCGTCGTCGGCGTCGCGCAGCAGGCGCCGCGCGCGCTCGACCAGTGCAGCACCCGCAGCGGTCGGCGTGACCCGGCGGCTGCCCCGCACCACCAGCCGGGCGCCCAGGCGCGATTCGAGTTCGCTGATGTGCAGGCTGACCGTGGGTTGCGCGAGGTGGAGGGCCCGGGCGGCGGCCGAGAAGCTGCCGAGGTCGGCGATGGACACCAGGGTGCGGAGTTGGTCGAGATTGAGTTGCCGCATCAGGAAAGCTGATTGGAAGTGACAGGATTCTCAACTTCCACAATAGCACGGGAGCTTGCAAGATGGCCTTCCATTCAAGGAGCCACTGCCATGCCGTCGACCCAGTCCGCCCTCGTCATCCGCTTGCTCGATGGGGTGCGCGCGCTGCGTCGCTGCTGGCTGGACCAGCGCCACCTGCGCGCGATGAGCGAGCTCGACCTGCGCGACCTGGGCGTGGGCCGCAGCGAGATTCCGTGGCTGCTCAGCGATGCTGCGGCGCCGCCGCATGCGCCACGCAGCCGTGCGCGGTGTGCTGCGGATGCTCGGCCAGCAAGGCGGCCGTGACGCCGTTGGTCCAGCCGAAGCCGTCCTGCAGCGGGTACTCGCCGCCGGCGCCGCCCGCGGTGTCGTCGCGCTCGACCCGACGCAGGGCGTATTTCTCGACCAGCTTGCCTTCGCGCTCGTAGAGCGCGGCAACGGTCGCGAGCCAGCGCCTGGCGATGGTGCGCGACAGCGCCTCGTGGCCGTAGTCGGCCAGCCCGCGGACCGCCATCCACTGCAGCGCCGCCCAGCCGTTGGGGCGGTCCCATTGCTGGTCGCTGCCGCACTCGGTGGTCGACAGCCCGCCGTGCGCCAGCAGCCGCTGCGACACGGTCTCGGCCAGCGCCTCGGCCTGGGCAGCGGTCGCGAGGCCGACGAACAGCGGCACCACGCTGGCCGCGGTCAGGCAGCTGCGGCGCACGCCCCGCCGCCAGTCGTGGTCGAAGAAGGCGCCCTGCTGCGGGTCCCAGAAGCACTCGCCGATCGCATCCCGGCGCGCCTCGGCCTGCTGCGAATAGGCCAGCGCGGCGGCGGCGTCGCCGGCCTGCCCGCTCAAGGTGGCGAGCGTGCATTCGAGCTGGTGCAAGAAGGCGTTGAGGTCGACCGGCAGGATGTCGGTGGTGCACAGCGTGGCCAGCGAGGCGGCCGTGGCGGCGCGCACATGGGCGCAGGGCTGCGCGTCGCCCGGGGGCGGCGGCTCGCGCATCCAGCGGGTGCTGAAGTCCCAGCCCGACTCGCAGGCCGCGCGGATGTCGCGGTAGATCAGGGCCGGCTCACGATCGCAGGCCTGCGCCGTGGCCACGTCTTCGATCCACGACTCCTCGCGCGGCGTGTCGCGCTCGTCCCAATAGCGATTGAGCAGGGCGCCGCCGGCGAGCCGCACCACGCGCCGGCTCGCATCGCCCGGGGCCAGGCCCTCGCTGCCGGCCATCCACCAGGCATGCTCGCGCCGCAGCTGCGGCAGGAAGTCGAGTGCGTCGACCGCCCCTTGCTGCTGCGCGAGTTCGACCATCAGCGCGAACACCGGTGGCTGCGAGCGCCCGAGGTAGTAGCTGCGGGTGCCGTTCGGCACATGGCCGTGGGTGTCGATCAGGTAGGCGAAGTTCTCGACCATGCCGCGCACCAGCGGCCGGTGGTGTTCGCCGGACAGGCCCAGCAGGGTGAAATAGGAATCCCAGTAGTAGAGCTCGCGGAAGCGTCCGCCCGGAACCACATACGGATGCGGCAGCTGCAGCAGCGAGGAGCGCGGCGGATGCACCTGCGGATGCCGCGTCAGCACCGGCCACAGGTCGGCGATGTGGGCCGCGATCGGCTGCCCCGGCACCGAGACGTAGTCGCTGGGCGCCGGCTCGACCAGCTCGAAGTTCGCCTGCACGAAGGCCGCGAGATCGAAGCCGGGTTCGCCGCACTGCGCACGGTAGGCGGCCAGGACGGCTTCCGGCTCGGCGCGCGGCGCGCAATCGACGAAGGTCTTGCTGTCGGCGAACACGCGGCCCGACTGGACCGCAACGAAAAGCTCCTGGTAGCGGTCGGCCGGCGTCAGCGTGTCGGGCGCGGGCGCTGCCGCGGCGCGCGTCGAGCGCTTCGCGGTCGAAGCGCCCGGCGCGTTCACACCACGCCCGCCGCCCGCAGCGCCGCGCGCCTGGCTTCGTCGATGCCGAACTCGGCCAACACCTCGTCGGTGTGCTGGCCCAGCGCCGGCGGCGCCCGGCGCAGCACCGGGGGCGTGGACTGCAGCCGCAGCGGGCTGGCGACGCCGACGATCTGTTCGATACCGTCGCCGGCATCGCGCGGCAGGGTCACGGCCAGGCCGCGCGCCTTGACCTGGTCGTCCTCGAAGGCCTGGGCGATGTCGTTGATCGGGCCGCAGGGCACGGCCTTGTCTTCGAGCAGCGCGATCCACTGCGCCGTGCTGCGGGTGCGGGTCACGGCTTCCATTTGGGGGATCAGCACTTCGCGATGCCTGACGCGCAGCGTGTTGGTGGCGAAGCGCGGGTCGGCAGCCCACTCGGGATGGCCAGCGGCTTCGCAGAAGCGCGTGAACTGGCCGTTGTTGCCGATCGCCAGCAGCATCGCGCCGTCGGCGGTGCGGAAGTCCTGGTAGGGCGCCAGGCTCGGATGGCTGTTGCCCTGGCGCTGCGGCGCCACGCCGGTATTGAGGAAGGCGCTGGCCTGGTTGGCCAGAATCGCCATGCCGACGTCGAGCAGCGCCATGTCGATGTGCTGGCCTTCCCCGGTGCGGTGACGCACCTCGATGGCGGCCAGGATCGCGGTGCTGGCGTAGACGCCGGTGAACAGGTCGGTGAGCGCGACGCCGACCCGCAGCGGCCCGCCGCCGGGCACCTCGTCCGGCCGGCCGGTGATGCTCATCATGCCGGTGGTGGCCTGGATCATCAGGTCGTAGCCGGCGCGCATGGCATGCGGGCCGTCGTGGCCGAAGCCGGTCACGCTGCAGTAGATGAGGCGCGGGTTGGCGGCGCGCAGGCTCTCGTGGTCGAGGCCGTATTGCTTGAGGCCGCCGGTCTTGAAGTTCTCGACCAGGATGTCGCTCTCGGCCGCCATGCGCTTGAGCAGCGCCTGGCCGTCGGGCGTCGCCATGTCGATCGTGACCGAGCGCTTGTTGCGGTTGCAGGCCGTGAAGTAGGTGGCCTGGTGGGTGTCGTTGCCGTCCGCGTCCTTCAGGAAGGGCGGGCCCCAGCCGCGGGTGTCGTCGCCGACCCCCGGCCGCTCGATCTTGATCACGTCGGCGCCCAGGTCGGCCAGGATCTGGGTGCACCACGGACCCGCGAGCACGCGGGACAGGTCGAGCACCTTGAGGCCCGCGAGGGCACCTTGCGTGGCGGCGGGGGCTGACATCAGTTGGCGAAGGCGGCGATGCCGGTCTGCGCGCGGCCCAGGATGAGCGCGTGGATGTCGTGCGTGCCTTCGTAGGTGTTGACCACCTCGAGGTTGACCAGGTGCCGGGCCACGCCGAACTCGTCGCTGATGCCGTTGCCGCCCATCATGTCGCGCGCCAGGCGGGCGATGTCGAGCGCCTTGCCACAGGAGTTGCGCTTCAGCAGCGAGGTGACCTCGACCGAAGCCGTGCCTTCGTCCTTCATGCGGCCCAGGCGCAGGCAGCCCTGCAGGCCCAGCGTGATCTCGGTCTGCATGTCGGCCAGCTTCTTCTGGATCAGCTGGTTGGCGGCCAGCGGGCGGCCGAACTGCTTGCGATCGAGCGTGTACTGGCGGGCGCGGTGCCAGCAGTCTTCGGCGGCGCCGAGCGCACCCCAGGAGATGCCGTAGCGGGCGCTGTTGAGGCAGGTGAACGGGCCCTTCAGGCCCCGCACTTCGGGGAAGGCGTTTTCTTCCGGGCAGAACACGTTGTCCATCACAATCTCGCCGGTGATCGAGGCGCGCAGGCCGACCTTGCCGTGGATCGCCGGGGCGCTCAGGCCCTTGGCGCCCTTTTCGAGCACGAAGCCGCGGATCGGGCCGACCGTGCCGCTTTCGCTGACTTCCTTGGCCCAGACCACGAAGACGTCGGCGATCGGGCTGTTGCTGATCCACATCTTGGCGCCGCTGAGCGCGTAGCCGCCGGGCACCTTCTTGGCGCGCGTGACCATGCTGCCGGGGTCGGAGCCGTGGTCGGGTTCGGTCAGGCCGAAGCAGCCGATCCATTCGCCGGTGGCCAGCTTGGGCAGGTACTTCTGCTTTTGCGCCTCGGTGCCGAATTCGTTGATCGGCACCATCACCAGCGAGCTCTGCACGCTGGCCATCGAGCGGTAGCCGGAGTCGACGCGCTCGACTTCGCGGGCGATCAGGCCGTAGCAGACGTAGTTGAGGCCGGGGCCGCCGTACTGCTCGGGAATGGTCGGGCCCAGCAGGCCCAGGGCGCCCATCTCGCGGAAGATGGCCGGGTCGGTTTCACCGGTGCGGAAGCCTTCGATCACGCGCGGGGCGAGGCGCTCCTGGCAGTAGGCGTTGGCGGCATCGCGCACCATGCGCTCGTCGTCCGTGAGTTGCTGGTCGAGCAGGAGGGGGTCGTCCCATTGAAATGCGGCGTGGGCCATCTGAAAGTCTCCGATGAGGGGGTGCTGGAAGTCGGCCCTGATCGTAAGCGCCGGGGAGAGGGAGCGCAAACGACGATTCCACACCCAGTTATGAGTTTGACGCACTTCAAAGCACAATGTGCCGGCGCGTCGCCGCTTGTGCGACGCGCGAGTCAACTATGTAGCCCCCGCATACCATGCGCCGAAAGATCCCTTCCACCCAGGCCCTCATCTGCTTCGAGGCCGCCGCCCGCCACGAAAGCTACACGCGGGCGGCGCAGGAACTGGCGCTGACGCAGAGCGCGGTGTCGCGCCAGATCACGGCGTTGGAGGACTTCCTCGGCATGGCGCTGTTCCGCCGCACCCGCCACGGCGTGGCGCTGACCCCGGCCGGCGCCGACTATGCGCGCCAGATCGCGCGCCAGCTCGACACCATGGAGCGCGACACCCTCGACGCCATGGCCCGGCAGGGGCTGGGCGGCTCGCTGCAGCTGGCCGCGGTGCCGACCTTCGCCACCCGCTGGCTGATCCCGCGGCTGCCGGACTTCGCGGCCCGGCATCCCGACATCACGGTCCACATCGAGACCCGCACCCGCCCCTTCCTGTTCAACGAGACGCCCTTCGATGCGGCGCTCTACACCGGCACGCCGGCGCAGGCGGCCAACTGGGCCGGCACGCGCTCGACCGCACTGCTCAGCGAGGACGTGCTGCCGGTCTGCAGCCCGGCCTTGATCGCACCGCGCGGCCAGCTGTCGCCCGCGGCCATCGCCCGGCTGCCGCTGCTGCAGCAGAGCACCCGCCCCGACGGCTGGCGCCAGTGGTTCGATGCCCAGCAGGTCGAGGCGCCGCGGGCGCGCAGCGGCCCGCGCTACGAGCTGTTCTCGATGCTCGCGGAAGCGGCGGCGCACGGCCTGGGCGTGGCGCTGATGCCGCGCCTGCTGATCGAGGCCGAGCTCGATCGCGGCGAGCTGGTCGTGGCCTGCGACCGGCCGCTGCGCGGCGAACGCAGTTATTTCCTGGTGACGCCGGCGGCCCAGGACGAACGGCCGGCGCTGACGCTGTTTCGCGACTGGCTGCTCGCGCAGGCGGGCGCCGACGCCAACTAGACGCTCGATGCCGTGCGCTTGGCGCCCCGCCCGGGCTTCGCAGCGGGAGGCGGCGGCTGCGGCCGATGCGCCGCCGCCATCGCCTCCAGCCCGGCCATCGCGTAGCGGATGAAATCGTCGGCCAGTCCGCCGCTCTCCTTGGCGACCGCGGGAAGCACCCTGGCCGGCACCTCCTTCGGCGCCACCAGGATCACCAGGCAGGGCAGCAGCGCGAACATCAGGCCGCGCTGGACGGCGGGGTGTTCGGGCGGCAGGCCCAGGACCTCCCCGATCAGGCCCAGCAGCACCCGGGACTTGGGCCGGATCGCCTTGTCGATCAGCACCGAGACCGCGGCCGTCGGCGTCATGATCTCGCGCAGCACGACCCGGAAACCCCAGGGCGCCGAGCCCTGCGACGCGAAGCCGATCAGGCGGGCCAGCAGCAGGCGCAGCTTCTGTGCCGGCTCGCCCGGGCCGTGGGTCAGGGCCAGCAGGTCGTCCAGCGCCATTACCTGGCGGTGGGCCTCGAGCAGCACCGCCTCGTACAGGGCCTCGCGGCTGCCGAAGTGGTAGTTGACCGACGCCATCGGGGTACCGGCGCGCTCGCAGATCTCCTTGCTGGTGCCGTCGGCGAAGCCGCGTTCGGCGAACACCTGGCCAGCCGTTTCGAGCAGCAGGGCGCGGGTGGCGTCGCCATCGGGGCGCGGCGTGCGCGCGGCGGATTTCTTCTTGGCGGGGGCGGACATGTCCTTCAAACTTGAGTTTGAATTTAAATTCGGATTCTCGCGGCAAGTCTACTTCAGCCGCCGCCGCGCTTCGTGGATGATCCCGCGCATGACATTGGATTTCCTGGATTTCGACTACAGCGAAGACACCGAGGGGGTCGGCGTGTTCGACGCCATGGCGAGCACCGGCCCCCAGCAGGTCGCGGCCGTGGAGGCCGAGGTGGTGCAGGTGCTGGACTGGGCGCACGCCGGCTTCGGCGCGCCGCGCGGGCCGGTCGGCGACGGCGGCGACTGGGACTACGACCTGCAGGGCATGCAGGAAAGCAGCCAGCCGCAGTCGATGGTGTTCGACCCGGTCGAGCGCCGGCTGCGCGTGCAGCCCGGCGCGGCGGGCGTCGTGCGGCACACGGTCAGCCTGTCGATCAGCGGGACCGAGGCCTTCTGCGCCGCCTTCCGCGAAGCCTTCGAGCTCGGCTAACCTTCGCCCATGACCACCCGCCCGCCGCTCCCCCCCTTCACGCGCGACAGCGCGATCCAGAAAGTCCGCCTCGCGGAGGACGGCTGGAACTCGCGCGAACCGGCACGCGTGGCCCAGGCCTACAGCGAGGACACGCGTTGGCGCAACCGGGCCGAGTTCGTGGCCGGGCGGGCCGAGGCCGAGGCCTTCCTCGCGCGCAAGTGGGCACGCGAACTCGACTACCGGCTGATCAAGGAACTCTGGGCCTTCGAGGGCGCGCGGATCGCCGTCCGTTTCGCTTACGAATGGCACGACGATTCCGGCCAATGGTTCCGCAGCTACGGCAACGAGAACTGGGAATTCAACGACGACGGCCTGATGCGCGTGCGGCATGCCAGCATCAACGACCTGCCGATCAGGGACGACCAGCGCAAGTTCTTCTGGCCGCTGGGCCGGCGCCCGGACGACCATCCGGGACTGAGCGATCTCGGCCTCTGAGCCTGCCACAATGGCCGATGCAGGGCCATGTTAGCGCCTCCATCCCATCCCGCCTTGAACGACTCCAACGCTCCGCCACGCCCGAGCCGCCGCAGCAGCGGCGGCATCACGCTCGACGATGTTTCCAAGCTCGCCGGCGTGTCCGCGATCACGGTCTCGCGGGCGCTGAACACGCCGGAGCTCGTGTCTCCCAAGACCCGCGAGAAGGTCCGGCTGGCCGTCGAGCGCACGGGCTACGTGCCGAATCTGCTGGCCGGCGGCCTGGCCTCGAACCGCAGCCGGCTGGTGGCCGCGCTGGTGCCGACGATCGCCGGGCCGGTGTTCCTGGAGACCATCCAGGCCCTGACCGAAGCCCTGGCCGAGGCCGGCTACCAGCTGATGCTGGGCCAGGCCGGCTACCACAACTCGCGCGAGGACGCGCTGATCGACGCCATCGTCGGACGCCGGCCGGACGGCATCGTGCTGACCGGCATCATGCGCTCGGCCGAGGGCCGCCGGCGCCTGCTGGCCTCGGGCATCCCGGTGGTCGAGACCTGGGACCTGACGCCGACGCCGGTCGACATGCTGGTCGGCTTTTCTCATGAGAAAGTGGGCGCTGACATAGCGCAATACATCCATCGCAAGGGCTATCGCCATCCAGCGGTGGTCACGGGCGACGACCAGCGGGCGAACCTGCGCCGGGCCGGCTTCGAGCAGGCCTGGCAGGCGCTGGGCGGCGCCGCGCCCCGGGTGCAGACCGTCCCCGCGCCGACCACGCTGGGCAGCGGCCGCGCTGCCCTGAGCGAGTTGCTGGCGACGGATCCGGCGGTCGACGTGCTGGTCTGCAGCTCGGACGCGCTGGCCCACGGCGTGATCACCGAGGCCCAGGCGCGCGGCCTGCGGGTGCCCGAGGACGTCGCCGCCATGGGCTTCGGCGACCTCGGCTTCGCGCGCCATACCCATCCCGCGATCTCGACGGTGCGGATCGACGGCACCGCCATCGGCCGCCAGGCGGCGCGCTTCATCATCGACCGTGCCGAAGGCCGCGCCGTCGAGCACAAGGTGCTCGACCTCGGCTTCTCGCTGATCGAGCGCGACAGCGCCTGAGCCAGGCCGCTGGCCGCTTCGGACCGGCCTGACCCAGCGCCCCCCGCCGCGCAAATACCCTGTTGACGCGAAGCCGTTCCGCGCCTTAAGATGAAATGACAGCGCTAACATTTCAAGAGGCAATCCCGATGAGCGAACCGCAATCCCCCACGCCGGCCGACCCGGGCGACGGCCGCAAGAAGCCCGAACAGCTGCGCTCGCACCGCTGGTACGGCACCAAGGACCTGCGCAGCTTCGGCCACCGCTCGCGCACCGCCCAGATGGGCCTCTCGCGCGACGACTACCTGGGCAAGCCGGTGATCGCGATCCTCAACACCTGGAGCGACATGAACTCCTGCCACACCCACTTCCGGCAGCGCGCCGAAGAGGTGAAGCGCGGTGTCTGGCAGGCCGGCGGCTTCCCGGTGGAGATCCCGGCCATGAGCCTGGGCGAGGCGTTCCAGAAGCCGACCACCATGCTGTATCGCAACCTGCTCGCGATGGAGGCCGAGGAGCTGCTGCGCTCCTACCCGGCCGACGGCTGCGTGCTGATGGGCGGCTGCGACAAGACCACGCCCGGCCTGGTGATGGGCGCGCTGGCCATGAATCTGCCGACGATCTTCGTGCCCGCCGGGCCGATGCTTCGCGGCGACTACAAGGGCCAGTTCCTGGGCTCGGGCTCAGACACCTGGAAGTACTGGGCCGAGCTGCGCGCCGGCAACATCAGCGAGCAGGACTGGCAGGACGTCGAGGACGGCATCGCGCGCTCGCCCGGCACCTGCATGACCATGGGCACGGCCAGCACCATGACCAGCGCCACCGAGGTGCTGGGGCTCACGCTGCCCGGCGCGTCGTCGATCCCGGCGGCCGATTCGCGCCACTCGATGATGGCCACCCACACCGGCCGCCGCATCGTCGAGATGGTCTGGGAGGACCTGAAGCCGCTCGACCTGCTGACCGCGGCCTCGTTCGACAACGCCGTGACCGCGGTGCTGGGCCTGGGTGGCTCGACCAACGCGATCGTCCACCTGATCGCGATGGCGCGGCGCGCCGGCGTGGCGCTCGACCTCGCGCGCTTCGACGCCCTGGCGCGCAGCACGCCGGTGATCGCCAACCTGCGGCCCGGGGGCAAGTACCTGATGGAAGACTTCTTCTACGCCGGTGGCCTGCGCGCCTTCCTGCGCCAGATGGGCGATCTGATCGACGGCAGCCAGCGCACCTGCAACGGCCGCACGCTGGGGCAGAACATCGAAGGCGCCGAGGTCTACAACGCGGACGTGATCCGACCGCGCGGCGACGCCCTGCTCGAGAGCGGCGGGCTGGCCGTGCTGCACGGCAACCTGGCGCCGAACGGCGCGGTGATCAAGCCGGCGGCGATGGAGCCGCAGCTGCGCCGCCACACCGGCCCGGCGCTGGTGTTCCGCAACTACGACGACCTGGCGGCGCGCATCGACGACCCCGAGCTGCCGGTCACCCGCGACAGCGTGATCGTGCTGCAGAGCGCCGGCCCGCAGGGCGCGCCCGGCATGCCCGAGTGGGGCCAGCTGCCGATCCCGCAGAAGCTGCTGAAGGAAGGCGTGCGCGACATGGTGCGCATCAGCGACGCCCGCATGAGCGGCACCAGCTACGGCGCCTGCGTGCTGCACGTCACGCCCGAATCGCACGTCGGCGGCCCGCTGGCGCTGGTGCGCGACGGCGACCTGGTGACGCTGGACATCGAGGCCCGCCGCATCGACATGGAGGTGAGCGACGCCGAGCTCGCGCGCCGCCGCGCCGATTGGCAGAAGCCGCTCCCGAAATTCAGCCGCGGCTACGGCGTGATGTTCCTGAAGCACGTGCAGCAGGCCGACACCGGCTGCGACTTCGACTTCCTGGCGCCCGACTACCGCGCCGACGCGGCCGATGGGCAGCCCGAGGGAGAGCCCGAGATCCACTGATCGAAGCGCGACCGGTCCAGCCGGCGCGAGCGGCCAGCGATGCCGCGCCCCTTTTTTTAATCCTGGAGCGAGACAACATGAACCCTGCCATTCCCCGCCCACCCGCCAGGGCGCGGCGGCTCTGCGCCCTGGCGCTGCTGCTGGCCTGCGCCGCCCTGGCGCAGGCGCAGACGGCACCCGCCGCCGAGCCCTACCCGAGCCGCACCGTGACCATCGTCGTGCCCTTCCCGGCCGGCGGCGGCACTGACCTCGGCGCCCGCCTGCTGGCCCAGAAGCTGGCGCAGAAATGGGGCCAGGGCGTGGTGGTCGACAACCGCGCCGGCGCGGCCGGCCTGGTCGGCGCCGACATGGTGGCCAAGGCCAGGCCCGACGGCTATACGCTGCTGATCGGCAACGTCGGCACCCAGTCCATCAACCCGTCGCTCTACAAGAAGATGCCCTACGACCCCGACCGAGCCTTCGCGCCGGTGTCGCTGGTGGCCGACCTGCCCTTCGTGATGATGGTGAGCCCGACGCTGCCGGCGAAAGACGTCAAGGAGTTCGTCGCCCTGGCCAGGGAGACGCCCGACAAGCTCATGTTCGCCAGCTCGGGCAGCGGCGGCTCGCCGCACCTCACGGGCGAGATCTTCGCGGCCGCGGCCGGGGTGCGCATGACGCACGTGCCCTACAAGGGCGGCACGCCGGCCATGACCGACCTGATGGGCGGCCACGTGGACGTGCTGTTCGCCTCGATCCTCGAGTCGGCCAGCTACATCAAGGCCGGCAAGCTGCGCGGCCTGGCCGTGACCGGCAGCGCCCGCTCGCCGGCGCTGCCGGAGCTGCCGACGCTGGCCGAGGCAGGCGTTCCCAATGCGGTCTCGGGCTCGTGGATCGGGTTGCTGGCGCCGGCCGGCACGCCGCAGGCGGTGATCGACAAGCTGGCGGCCGACGTCAAGAGCGTGCTCGCGGTCGACGCCACCCGCCAGACCCTGGTCGAGCAGGGCGCGGTGCCGCGCGGCACCGGGCCGGATGAGCTCAAGGCGCTGATCGAAGCCGACCGCGCGCGCTACGGCCGCGTGATCCGCGACAAGAACATCGGGGTCGAGTGAGCATGGCACCCATCTCCATCCCACGCCGAACCGCGCTCCAGGTGCTCGGCGCCGCCGGCCTGGCGGCCGCACTCCCTGCCGTCGCCCGCGCGCAGTCCGCCGACGCCTGGCCGAGTCGCCCGATCACCTACGTGGTGCCCTTCACGCCCGGCGGCTCGACCGACGTGATCGGCCGCCTGATCGCCCAGAAGCTGGCCGAGGCCCTGGGCCAGCCGGTGGTGGTCGACAACAAGCCCGGCGCCGCCGGTGCGGTCGGCGCCAGCTACGTGGCCAAGGCCAAGGCCGACGGCTACACGCTCTTCGGCGGCACCATCAGCACGCATGCGATCAACGCCAGCCTCTACAAGAATCTGCCCTACGACCCGGTGAAGGACTTCGAGCCGATCTCGCTCGTGGCCTTCCTGCCGAACGTGCTGATCGTCGACCCGAACCTGGGCGTGCGCTCGGTGGCCGAGCTGATCGCGCTGCTGCGGAAGGACCCCGCAAAGCGCAGCTTCGCCTCGTCGGGTGCCGGCACCTCCACCCACCTGGCGGGCGAGATGCTGGCCGACATGATCGGCGTCAAGCTGACCCACATCCCCTACAAGGGCACGCCGCCCGCGATGCTGGATGTCTCTTCCGGCCAGGTGACTTTCATGTTCGACCAGATCACGGCCGCCTTGCCGCTGGTGCAGGCCGGCAAGCTCAAGCTGCTGGCGGTCACCACTTCAAAGCGCATGGCACTGGCGCCCGAATTGCCGACCATGGCGGAGGCCGGCGTGCCGGGCTTCGAGATGGCGTCCTGGCAGGCGGTCTATGCGCCGAAGAACCTGCCGCCGGCGATCTCGCAGCGCCTCGCGGGCGAGATCACACGCATCCTCCAGCAGCCCGAGGTGCGCGACAAGCTCACCAACCAGCTCGGCATGGAGGTGGTGGCCGGTTCGCCCGCCCAGCTGGCGGCGCTGATGCAGAAGGAAATCCCGCGCTGGGGCGAGCTGGTGCGCAAGTCCGGCGCCACCGCCAACTGACCCCCTCCGACCCGACGAAGAAGCATGACCATGACCGACACCCCCCGTACGCCCCTGTCCGACGCCACCCGCGAACTGCTGCGGCACGTGAGCGTCGCCACGCTGTGCACCCAGCTGTTCAAGCGCGGTTTCCGCAATGTCTACCTGCAGGGCGTGGGCCGGCTCACCACACCCAGCGGCGGCAACCTGGTCGGCCCGGCCTTCACGATGCGCAACATCCCGGCGCGCGAAGACCTCGACCAGATCAGCGCCTTCGACGACCCGAACCATCCGCAGCGCAGGGGCATCGAGAGCGTGCCGCCCGGCCACGTGCTGGTGATCGACTGCCGCGGCGAGACCCGCGTGGCCTCGGGCGGCCAGATCCTCACCACCCGGCTCAAGGTGCGCGGCGCGGCCGGGCTGGTGTCGGACGGCCCGGTGCGCGACAGCGGCCCGATCTCGCAGATGGACTTCCCGGTGTACTGCGCCGGCGGCAGCGCGCCGCTGAACCTGATCCACCATCACGCGATCGACCTCGACGTGCCGATCGGCTGCGGCGGCGTGGCGGTCTATCCGGGCGACGTGGTGGTCGGCGACGACGAAGGCGTGGTGGTGGTGCCCCACCATCTCGCCGACGAGGTGGCCCGCGACGCCACCGAGCAGGAAAAGATGGAGGCCTTCATCCTCGCGCGCATCGAGGGCGGCGCGAAGCTCGCGGGCACCTACCCGCCGAACGCCGAGACGCGGGCCGCCTACGAAGCCTCGCGGGCCCAGGTCGCCAAGGATGCCGGCATCCAGCCCGAATGAAAGCCACAGCGCCGGCGGCCTGACGAACGAACTGGGCCGCCAACGCCCCGTTGTTCGTCCGATTCGAACGCCATGCCCCCACCGACAATCGGGCATGAGCATCCACAGCCTGCACTTCACGGGACCGGACCTGGGGCCCTGCGTACTGGGCCAGCCCATGCTCGCGCACTACGGCGAGACCCACATCGGCACCCTGGACCCGGTGCCGGTGAGCCGGGGCGGCACCCAGATGCGCATCGAGCACTTCAAGCCCACCGACACCGAGTCCAGCCGGCACCTTCACAAGGCGAAGATCGGCCGGGTCCTGCTGCCCATGCTGGTGGCCTTCATCGCCGAGCATTTCTCGAGCATCACACTGGTCCAGATCTCGCTGGCGCGCGACATCGAGGGCTATGCCGAAGGCTTCCGCCTGGCGGCCGAGCGCGCCGCGGTGCTGCAGGCCATGGGTGCCGGCCGCATCCTGATCACGCCCATGCCCGACACCCAGCGCATGGGCCATTTCGTGGTCGCCGGCGTCTGGGAATACAAGCAGGCCAACCTGGCCGCGCTGGCGGTGACGCTCCAGAACGAATGGGCCGCATTCGAAGAACGGCAGGCCGCCGCCGCCCGCGGCCCCAGCCGCAAGCGCCGCTGGTTCTTCGCCCGCCGCCCGCTGAACGGCGGGGCCCGCTGGCCGCGGCGTTAGGCCCCTAAGCGGTTTCGAGTTCGCGGAAGCAGGCCAGCATCGCGGTCACGCCGGGGGCGTCGACCGGCCCCTGCCGCCAGTCGGGCGCCTCGTGGTCCATCTGGGCGCAGAGGTCGTCCCACGCCTGCGCAAGCGCCGCCCATTCGGCCACGCCGGGCTCGGCGATGCGCTGGGCCAGCAGCGGCAGCGCATGCCGCAGAGCCGGCACCTGCTCGATCAGCAGCCGGCAGCGCCGGAACGCGCCGGCGTCGCGCGGCAGCACCGGCAACCGGTGCCGATAGTGGCGGGGCCGCACGCAGGTCAGCAGCACGAACAGCGAGAGGCTGGCCGGCCCCTGCTCGCCGGCCGCCAGCCAGCGCAGCGATTGCGGATCGAGCCGCAGCGCGGCGCGGCCCAGCTGGGCCCGCATCCGTTCGATGGCGGCGGGCGTTTCGCGCAGGCGCAGCCGCGCCAGCGCCCCGGGGGTGCCGATGACGGCGGCGGCGTCCAGCATGCGCGCCATGCCGGCGTGCAGCAGCTCGGTGTCGTGGGCCTGCTTCATCAGGGCCAGGAACTCGGGCAACGGCATGTGCCCATAGACCACCCGGCACCCTTCGCGCATCAGGATGCGATAGCCGGGCTCGCCGGATGGGGGAAGGCTCCAAGTGTCCACCCCAAGCTATCGGCAGCGATGGCCGGCCTGAACAGGGGGCGCAGGAAAAAAACTGCGCGCGCGGCTCGTGCAGAATCCGCGCCACCATGCATGCCAAGGTCGTCCGCTATTTCGTCGAGGTGGTCCGCGCCGGCTCGATCCGCAAGGCGGCCGAGCAGCTGCACGTGGTGCCGACTGCGGTCAATCGGCAAATCCTCAATCTCGAAGAGGAACTGGGAGCGCCGCTGTTCGAGCGCATCCACAACACCCTCAAGCTGACGCCGGTCGGGGAGATCGTGCTGGCCCATGCCCGCAGCACGCTGCGCGACTTCGACGCCGTGCGCCAGCGCATCGAGGAGGTGCGCGGCCTGCGGGAGGGCGAAGCCTCGCTGGCGACGATGGCGGGCCTGGCCGGCGCCTTCCTTCCCACCGTGACGCAGCGCTTCCGCGCCGCCCATCCGGGGATCCGGCTGACGCTGCTCGACCTGCCGATCGCCGAGGTGCTGCGCAGCGTGCGCGATGGCGATGCCGACCTCGGGCTGGCCTACGACGTGCCCGACAGCGCCGGCTTCCGGACCCTGTTCACCAGCGAATGGCCGATCGGCGCGGTCGTGCCTCCCGGCCATCCGCTGACCGCGCGGGCGACGACGGTGCTCTCGGAATGCGTCGGCCACCCGCTGATCCTGCCGGCGGCGTCGCTGTCGCTGCGCCCGATCCTCGATGGCGCCTTCCGGCGCTCGGCGATCAGCGTCGCGCCGGTCATCGAGACCACCTCGACCGCACTGATGCGCCGGCTGGTGGTCCAGGGCGTCGGCATCACGCTGCTGAACCGGCTCGACATCGACGAGGAGCGCCGCGCCGGCTCGCTGGTCTTCGTGCCGCTGCGCGACGCCGGCCTGTCGCCGCAGACGCTCAGGCTCGTGATGCGCGCCGGCGGCGAGCCCGAGCCGGCAGCGACCCTGCTGGCGGGGCTGGTGATCCGCTGCCTCGACGATCTGCTGGCGCCCTGAGGGCCGGTCCGCTGCGCGGCCTGTCCACTTTTTGTGGACGTCATGAGCTGAACAATGACTTTGCGCGTGCACACCCTCGCTGCCTAGACTGCGGCCGTCCTTGCCCCTCGACGCCCTCAGAAAGGTCCCCTGATGCCTGCCACGCCATTCACGACCCGAGCCCCCGACAGCGACGCGGTCGACCAGAAGATCCCGCTTCCCCGCTGTGCCGCACTGAGCCTGCAGCACGTGCTGGTGATGTACGCCGGCACCATCGCCGTGCCGCTGATCGTCGGCAGCGCGCTGGGGCTGTCGAAGTCGGACATCGCCTTTCTCGTCAACGCCGACCTGCTCGCCGCCGGCATCGCGACGCTGGTGCAGGCGCTGGGCATCTGGTGCTTCGGCATCCGTCTGCCGGTGATGATGGGCGTCACCTTCGCGGCGGTCGGGCCGATGATCGCGATCGGCGTCGACCCCTCGCTCGGCCTGCCGGCGATCTACGGCGCGACCATCGCGGCCGGCCTCTTCGGCATCGCGGTGGCGCCGCTGATGGGGCGGCTGCTCGGCGTCTTCCCGCCGCTGGTGACCGGCACCGTGATCACACTGATCGGCGTCTCGCTGATGGGCGTGGCGATCCACTGGGCCGCCGGCGGCCAGCCGACGCAGTCGACGGTGATCGACGGCGTCCGCCATTCGGTGGCCAATCCGGCCTACGGCGATCCGGCCAACCTGGCGATCGCCGCCGTGGTGCTGGCGGTGGTGGTCGTCCTGTCGCGCTTCGGCCGCGGACTGGTGGCCAACATCTCGGTGCTGCTCGGCATCGTGGCCGGCGTCGCGCTGTCGCTGGCGCTCGGCCGCATGCGCTTCGACGGCATCGAGGAAGCCGGCTGGCTGGCGATCACGACGCCCTTCCACTTCGGCCTGCCGCGCTTCGAGTTCGGCGCCGTCGTCTCGATGTGCATCGTCATGATGATCACGCTGGTCGAGTCGACCGGGATGTTCCTGGCGCTCGGCGCCATCACCGGGCGCCGCATCAGCCCCGACGCGCTGACGCGCGGCCTGCGCGCCGACGGACTCGGCACCGTGATCGGCGGCATCTTCAACACCTTCCCCTACACCTCCTTCTCGCAGAACGTCGGGCTGGTGACCGTCACCGGTGTGCGCTCGCGCTACGTCGCGGCGCTGGCGGGGCTGTTCCTGATCGCGCTGGCGCTGCTGCCGAAGGTGGCGCACGTCGTGGCCTCGGTGCCCACCTTCGTGCTCGGTGGCGCGGGCATCGTGATGTTCGGCATGGTGGCGGCGACCGGGGTGCGCATCCTCGGCTCGATCGACTACAGCCAGAACCGCCATGCGCTGCACGTGATCGCGATCTCGATCGGCCTCGGCCTGGTGCCGACGCTGTCGCCCAACTTCTTCCAGCATTTCCCGGCCTGGACGCATCCCTTCACGCACAGCGGTATCGTGCTTGGAACTTGCGTGGCCGTGCTGCTGAACCTCTTCTACAACGGCGTGCTGCCGAAGGAGCGCGCCCTCGCGCTGGCCGCCGGCACTTCACATGGAACCGAATGACATGAGCTCTCCCGCAACGCCCCTCCGCCCGCTGATCCTCCGCCACGCCGATGTGCTGGTCACCATGGATGCCGCCCGGCGCGAGATCCCCGACGGCGCGGTCGTGACCGAGGGTCCGGCGATCGCCTGGGTCGGCGCCACGGCCGAGCTGCCGCCGGTCTACGCCGAGGCGCTGGCCGACGGCCGGGCCGAGGCGATCGACCTGCGCGGCCACGTGGCGATGCCCGGGCTGGTCAACACCCACCACCACATGTACCAGAGCCTGACCCGCGCCGTGCCCGAGGCGCAGGACGCCGAGCTGTTCGGCTGGCTCACGAACCTCTACCTGCTGTGGGCCAGGCTCACGCCCGAGATGATCCGGGTCTCGACCCGGACCGCGATGGCCGAGCTGATGCTGTCGGGCTGCACCACGTCGAGCGACCATCTCTACCTGTTCCCGAACGGCTCGCGGCTCGACGACTCGATCGAGGCCGCCGACGCCATGGGCATGCGCTTCCATGCGGCGCGCGGCAGCATGAGCGTGGGCAGGAGCCTCGGCGGCCTGCCGCCCGACGAGGTGGTGGAGAGCGAGGAGGCGATCCTGCGCGACAGCGAGCGGCTGATCGACCGCTGGCACGATCCGTCGCGCCACGCGATGCGCCGCATCGTGCTGGCGCCCTGCTCGCCGTTCTCGGTCTCGCGCGACCTGATGCGGCTGTCGGCCGAGCTGGCGCGCGAGCGCGGCGTCTCGCTCCATACCCACCTGGCCGAGAACGACAACGACATCGCCTACTCGCGCGAGAAATTCGGCATGACGCCGGCCGAGTACGCCGAGGACCTGGGCTGGGTCGGACGCGACGTCTGGCATGCCCACTGCGTCAAGCTCGACGCGGCCGGCATCGCGCTGTTCGGGCGCACCGGCACCGGCGTGGCGCACTGCCCGTGCTCGAACATGCGGCTGGCCTCGGGCATCGCGCCGATCGGCGCCATGCGGCGCGCCGGCGTGCCGGTCGGGCTCGGCGTCGACGGCAGCGCCTCGAACGACGGTGCCCACCTGCTCGGCGAAGCGCGCCAGGCGATGCTGCTGCAGCGCGTGGGCTTCGGCCCGGCCGCGATGACCGCCCGCGAGGCGCTCGAGATCGCCACCCTGGGCGGCGCCCGCGTGCTCGGGCGCGACGACATCGGCGCGCTGGCGCCGGGCATGTCGGCCGACATCGTGGCCTTCGACCTGCGCGGGGTCGGCCATGCGGGCGCCGGCCACGACCCGGTCGCCGCGCTGGTGTTCTGCCAGCCGGGCGCCGCCGCGCTGAGCCTGATCAACGGCCGGGTGCGGATCCGGGACGGCCGCTTCACCGACCTCGACCTCGCGCCGCTGCTGGCGCGGCACCGCGAACTCGCCCGCACCCTGGTCGAACAGGCGCGCCATCCGCACCTGAGTTGACATTGCGGCCGACACCCGCTCACCGTTTTCCGTGATGGCGCGACCGGCGATCTCTTTGTACTCTCGAGGGTTCCGCCCGGTGCGGAGCCCGCATCAACGAAGTCAAACGGAATCTGGAAGAGCGAGTCATGCAGCCTGAGGTCGAGATCACGAAACGCGCGGACGGCAACTTCAAGGCGACCGTCGGGACCGGCGACGGCACCCACCACTACGCGCGCGAAGGCCTGGTCTCGCTCGCCGAGTGCCTGCAGGACGCGGCCTCGGTGCTCGGCGACGAATTCAGCTACGCGACCGTCATCTACGACCGCCTGCGCATCGGCAGCTATCCGGTGGCCGTGATGGAGCACCGGGCCTTCGAACTGGCGGACGAGCTGATGGTGAAGCTGTCGAACCGGCGGGTCTAGGGCAGACCGGCGCCGATATGATGGCCGCACATCTACGAACGAACCGCGAGCCCCGTCATGCTGAATTCCCTGGCGCCCTTTCTCCTGCACTGGGCCATCACGGCCCTCTCGCTCTGGGTCGCCAGCTACATCTTTCGCGGACTCAAGTTCGAGAGCACCGGCTCGCTGGTGATCTCGGCGCTGCTGCTCGGCTTCGCCAACGCGGTGGTCAAGCCGCTGCTGATCATCCTGACCCTGCCGCTGACCTTCCTGACCTTCGGCCTGTTCCTGCTGGTGATCAACGCGCTGATGATCCTGCTGGTGTCGGCGCTGGTGCGCGGCTTCAAGGTTTCGGGCTTCTGGACCGCGCTGTTCGCGAGCATCTTCATCTCGCTGCTGAGCGTGTTCCTGGGTGCGCTGGTGGACACCAGCGGCCCCGATGCGATCCAGATGCCTTCGAGCGGCAACTGGCTATAGCCGGCGTTCGGCGAAAGCCACGTACCAGTCCAGGCTGGCCGGGTTGGCCATCACTTCGCGGTTCACGACCTTGTCGAGCGGCTGCCCGAGCAGCAGCTTCTTGATCGGCAGCTCCTGCTTCTTGCCCGACAGCGTGCGCGGGATCTCCGCCACCTGGAAGATGTCGTCGGGCACGAAACGCGGCGACAGCGAGCTGCGGATCGCCTGGTTGAGCCGGCCGCGCAGCGCGTCGTCTAGCGCGACGCCCGGACGCAGCACCACGAACAAGGGCATGTAGCTCTCGCGGCCGAGGTATTCGAGGTCGACCACCATCGAGTCGAGCACCTCGGGCAGGGCCTCGACCGCGTTGTAGATCTCGCTGGTGCCCATGCGCAGGCCCTGGCGGTTGATGGTCGCGTCGCTGCGGCCGTAGATGATGCAGCCGCCGTCGGCGCCGATCCGGATCCAGTCGCCGTGGCGCCAGACCCCGGGGTAGGTGTCGAAGTAGCTCGACAGGTAGCGCGCGTTGCCCTCGTCGCCCCAGAAGAAGAGCGGCATCGACGGGATCGGCCGGGTGCAGACCAGTTCGCCGACCTCGCCGATGACCGGCCGGCCCTGGTCGTTCCAGGCCTCGACCGCATGGCCGAGCTCGCGGCACTGCATCTGGCCGGGCACCTCGGGCAGCTCGCGGTTGCCGCCGACGAAGGCGCCGCAGAAGTCGGTGCCGCCGGAAATATTGCACCACCACACCGCCTCCGAGCCGGCATCGAGCACCTGCTGCGAGCCCCAGCGCTGCACCTCTTCCGGCAGCGGCGATCCGGTGCTGCCGAGCGCGCGCACGCGCGACAGGTCGCCGCAATCCTTGGCGATCAGGCCGGCCTTCATGCAGTGGGTGAAATAGGCCGCGCCGGCGCCGAAGAAGCTGACCTCGTGCCGCGCGACGAAGCGCCAGAGCACGCTCCAGTCGGGCTTCTCCTTGCTGCCCGCCGGGTTGCCGTCGTAGATGCAGATGGTGGCGCCGAAGGCCAGGCCCGAGAGCTGCGAGTTCCACATCACCCAGCCGGTGGAGCTGTACCAGTGGTAGCGCTCTCCGAAGTTGTTGGTGCCGTAGCTGGCGCCCACGTCGTTGTGCAGGCCGCAGGCATGCATCGTGAGGATGATGCCGCCCTGGCCGTGCACGATCGGCTTGGGCAGTCCGGTGGTGCCGCTCGAATAGACGATCCAGATCGGGTGGTCGAAGGGCAGCCACTCGGGTTCGAACGCCGCCGCCTGGGCATCGTCGCGACCGGCAGCCTGCGTCCATTCGACATCGTGCGCCACCTCGGCGGCGGCGAACGGGGTCTTCACCAGCAGCAGCTTCTGCACGCTCGGCAGCTGGCCGCGCAGCGCCTGCAGCACCGCGCTGCGGTCGAGCGGCTTGCCGCCGTAGTGCACGCCGTCGACCGCGATCAGCAGCTTGGGCTCGATCTGGCCGAAGCGGTCGGCCACGGCCGGCGTGCCCATGTCGGGCGCGCACACGCTCCAGATCGCGCCGATGCTGGAGCAGGCCAGGAACGCGACCATGGTCTCGGGCACGTTGGGCATGTAGGCCGCGACGCGATCGCCGCGGCCCACGCCGAGCGACCGCAGGGTGAGGGCCACCGAGGCGACCTGGCGCCGCAGCTCGGGCCACGACATCTCGCGCACCTCGCCGAGCTCGTTGTCGCTCACGATGGCCGGCATGCCCGCGGCATGGGCGGCGTCGGCGTGGCGCAGCACCTCGCGTGCGTAGTTGACCTGGGCTCCGGGAAACCAGCGCGCGCCGGGCATGCGGGCGTCGGCAAGCACCGCCGTGTGCGGCGTCGGCGAGCGCAGCCCGGCGTAGTCCCAGATGCTCTGCCAGAAGGCATCGAGATCGGTGACGGACCAGCGCCAGAGCGCGTCGTAGCTGTCGAATCGAAGGCCGCGGGTCTGGTTCAGCCAGTCTTGATAGAGGCGGAGCTGGGGAATGTTGGGGGCACGCATGCACCAAGCCTAGCGCCGCGGCCGGCCGCGCTCAATCGGGGTTGACCTCAGGGTTTGTACGTGTGTTCAATAAATTTGTACAACTGTTCAATACAGGCCATGAACACCCGTCCCCAGCCGGTCAAGCGCCGGGCGACCCGAGCGGCCGCCGCCGAGGCGGCGCGGCCCGATCGCAAGCAGGCGATCCTGCTGGCGGCCGAGAAGCTCTTTGCGCGGCACGGCTACCACGTGGTGACGATCCGCCAGATCGCCGAGGAAGCCGGCGTTCCGCTGGCGCTGGTGGGCTACTACTACGGCCAGAAGCACGAGCTCTTCCATGCCATCTTCGCGCACTGGGGCCACTCGATCCAGGAACGCCTCGACGGCCTGCGCGCGGTCGACAACGACCCGGCCGACCCGCGCACCCTGCCGCGCATCATCGAGGCCTTCATCGGCCCGGTGCTGGCCCTGCGCGCGAGCGCCGAAGGCGAGTACTACGCGCTGCTGGTGGCGCGCGAGCTGTACCACGCGACCGAGGAGGCCGACCGCGTGCTGCGCGGCTACTTCGACCCGCTGGCCGAGGCCTATATCGACGCCCTGCACGTCGCGCTGCCGCATGCCACGCGGGGCCAGGTCGCCTGGGGCTACCAGTTCGCACTCGGCGCCCTCTTGCACCACCTGAGCGACAACCGCATCGAACGGCTGTCGCGCGGCGAGAACCGCCGCGGCGATCCGGCGGCGGCGCCGATGCTGGTGCGCTTCATCGTCGGCGGCCTGCGCGCCGCGCTGCCGCGACCCCGGACCCCGAACAAGAAAACCCACCCCAGGAGACAGACATGATGAAACGACGCAAGCTGCTGTCGGCGCTCGGCGCCGCCGGCGTCGCGGCCGCCCTGCCCGCGCACGCCCAACCTGCCAGCCGGATCGTGTTCGGCTACACCGCCGTGACCGATTTCGCCTCGGTTTTCGTGGCCGCCGAGGAGGGCTACTTCAAGAAGCGCAGCCTCGACGTCGAGCTCAAGTTCATCCCGCTGAACTCCACCATCCCGGCGGCGCTGCAGTCCGACTCGCTTCAGATCGGCGGGCCGACGCCGTCGGTGTTCCTGCAGGCGGTCGACGGCGGGCTCGACCTGGTGCTGGTGGCCGGCGGCGGCCTGACCTCCAAGACCATCACCGGCTTCGGCCTGGTGGCGCGCGCCGGCTCGGGCATCAAGACGGCACAGGACTGCGTCGGCAAGAAGATCGGCGTGCCGGGCCTGGGCGCCTTCCTGCACGTGACCTTCCGCGCCTACCTGAAGGACAACGGCGTCGACTACCGCAAGGTGAACTTCGTCGAGGCCGCGTTCCCGCAGCACGGCGACCTGCTGCGCGGCGGCTCGGTCGACGCGGTGGTGTCGGCGGACCCGTTCATGAGCCGCATCACCGACAGCGGCGCCGGCTACGTCGCCTCGTACTACTCGACCTTCCTCCCCGAGGGCAACCAGACCATCGTCCATGCCGCCAAGCGCGAATGGGTCCAGAAGAACGGCGCCGCGGCGCGCGGCTTCCGCGAGGCGGTGCAGGAGGGCGCGGCCTTCATGCAGCAGCCGAAGAACGACGCCCGCGTGCGCGCCAGCATCGGCAAGTACATCAAGCTGCCGCCGGAGGTGCTGGCCAAGGTGCAGATCTCGCCGCCCGGCCCGCTGGTGAGCGAGAAGCAGCTCGCCTACTGGGTCGGCCTGATGAAGGAGCAGGAGATGCTGAAGACACCGGTCGACGTCTCGCAACTGGTCGTGAAGTGAGCGCGCGCGAGATCGAGGCCCCGGAGCTGCTCAGCATCGAGGGCGTCAGCATCCGCTACGACGGCCGCGAGGTGCTGTCGCCGACCTCCTTCGAGGTGGCGCGCGGCGAGTTCGTGTGCATCGTCGGCCCGAGCGGCTGCGGCAAGACCACCCTGCTGCGCGCCGCCAGCGGACTGGTCGCGCCCAGCGGCGGCGCAGTGCGGCGCCACGGCCTGCCGATGACCGGGCCGTCGCGCGAGGTGGCTTTCGTGTTCCAGGACTACGGCCGCGCCCTGCTGCCCTGGCGCACGGTCGAGGGCAACGTGAGCCTGGCGCTGGAAGCCGCCGGCGTGCCCGCCGGCCTGCGCGCGCCGCGCATCGCCGAGGCGCTGGACAAGGTCGGCCTGGGCCGCCATGCGCGCAAGTTCCCGCTGCAGCTGTCGGGCGGCATGCAGCAGCGGGCCCAGATCGCGCGCTGCCTGGCCCAGAAGCCCGAGCTGATGATGATGGACGAGCCCTTCGGCGCGCTCGACGCGCTCACCCGCCAGGGCCTGCAGGACGAACTGGCCCGGCTGGTGCGCGAGGACGGCCTCACGGTGCTCTTCGTCACCCACGACCTCGAGGAGGCGATCTACCTCGGCGACCGCGTGATCGCGCTGCAGGCCGACCCAGGGCCGGGGCGCCCGAGCATGGCGCGGATGATCGCCGTCGACATCCCGCGCCCGCGCGACCAGCTGACGACCAAGGAACACCCCGAGTTCCTGCGGCTGCGGCGCGAGCTGTTCTCTTTCATCGCGCAAGGCCATGACTGACAGGCCCCCACGCTCGTCACTGCGTGTACTCGCTGCCCCCCGAGGGGGCGCAGGCGGGCTTGGGGCGGCCCGGCGCCGGCCTGAGCACCGCCGCATCGTCCCCTTGCTGCGCCCCTGGCTGCTGCCGGCCCTGCTGCTGGCTGCCTTCGAGTGGTATGCGCGCCGCGCCGCCGCCCTGGGCAGCGATGCGCTGGCGCCGCCGAGCGCCGCGGCGCGGGCCTTCGCCGGCGCGGCCCTCGATGGCTCGCTCTGGCAGGCCACCGCCTTCACCCTCGGCACCGCCGCGCTCGGCCTGCTGCTCGGCGCGGTGCTGGGCATCGGCGGCGGTGTCTGGCTCGGCCTCTCGCGGCGCGCCGCCGATCTGGGGCTGCTGTCGATCGAGGTGCTGCGGCCGGTGCCGTCGGTGGCGCTGATCCCGCTGGCGATGCTGATGTTCGGCTTCGGCGTGCGCATGGAGCTCGCGATCGTCGCCTTCGCCACCTTCTGGCCGATGCTGATCCTGGTGCAGGCGGCGGTGCGGCAGGTCGACCCGCGCCTGCTGGAGGTCAGTCGCGTGCTCGGCCTCTCGAAGCGCGACCGGGCCTGGAAGATCGTCCTGCCGGCGATCGTGCCGCGGCTGTTCGTGGCACTGCGCCTGGGCGTGGCGGTGGCGCTGGTGGTCGCGGTGACAGTCGAGATCGCCGCCAATCCGAACGGCATGGGCTACGCGATGATGATCGCGCAACAGAGCTTCGACCCGGCGCTGATGCTGGCCTGGCTGGGCTGGATCGGCATCGTCGGGTATGCGATCAACGCCGCGATGCAGCGGCTGCAGCGGCGCGTGGCGCGGCGCATGGGCGTCACGCCATGAACCGCCGCCTCGGCCCCTGGATCGGCTCGGCCGGCGTGCTTGCGGCGCTGGTCGCGCTGTGGTGGGCCGCCAGCCACGCCGGCTGGGTCAGCCGGGTGTTCCTGCCCACGCCCGAAGCCACGGCGGCGAGCCTGGCCGAGGGCCTGCGCGGCGACCTGCTCGGCTACACGCTGGCGACCGTGGGCCGGATGCTCGAAGGCTGGCTGCTGGCCTCGGTCTTCGGCGTCGTGCTCGGCGCGGCCATCGGCGTCTCGCCGTCGGTGCGCGCCTGGGTCCAGCCGACGCTCGAATTCATCCGCCCGCTGCCGGCCTCGGCCCTGCTGCCGCTGGCGATCTCGATCTTCGGACTCAACCCCGCCATGGTGCTGTTCGTGGTGGCCTTCGGCGCCATGTGGCCGGTGCTGCTGGCGACCGTGCATGGCTTCGCGGCCGTCGAGCCGCGGCTGTCCGAGGTGGCGCGCTGCCTGCAGCTGCCGCGCGCCGCCTTCGTCTGGAAGATCGGCCTGCCGAATGCGCTGCCCGACATCCTGGCCGGCATGCGGCTGTCGATGACCATCTCGCTGATCGTCGCCGTGGTCGGCGAGATGATCGCTTCGCAGAGCGGGCTGGGCCAGGCCATCCTGCTGGCGGCGCGCAGCTTTCGCGCCAGCGAACTGTTCGCCGGCATCGCGCTGCTGGGCCTGATCGGCTTTGCCAGCAATGCGCTGCTGGCCATCGCTGAAAAGAAATTGCTGCGCTGGCAGTACGCGTGAGACCTTGCGGGACAGACCAAGAAATGACGCAGTCATTTTTGCTCTGTCCTCAACTGATTGAAACCTAAAAAGGAGCCCCACCATGACCCGCAAGTTCGTCGACCTGTCCATCTTCCTCGAGAACGACGTGATGTCGGACCCGCCCGCCTTCGCGCCGAAGATCCAGTACTTCACGCACGAGCAGACCTACGAGCAGATCGAGCCCTTCTTCCCCGGCCTGAAAAAGGAGGACCTGCCCGACGGCGAAGGCTGGGCCGTGGAGCTGGTGCAGCTGTCGACCCACAACGGCACCCACCTCGACGCGCCCTACCACTTCCACTCGACCATGGACCGCGCACTGGGCGACAAGAAGCCGGCGATCGCGATCCACGATGTGCCGCTCGAGTGGTGCTTCCAGCCCGCGGTGAAGCTCGACTTCCGCCACTTCGAGGACGGCTACGTGGTGACGGCCGACGACGTCGAGGCCGAGCTCCAGCGCATCCGCCACACGCTCAAGCCGCTGGAGATCGTGGTGATCAACACCCGCGCCGGCTCGCGCTACGGCCACAACGACTACGTGTCGGCCGGCGCCGGGATGGGCTACGAGGCGACGATGTACCTGCTGGAGCGCGGCGTGCGCCTCACCGGCACCGACGCCTGGAGCTGGGATGCGCCCTTCGTCCACACCGCGAAGAAGTACGGCGAGACCCAGGACGCCTCGCTGATCTGGGAGGGCCACAAGGCCGGCCGCGACATCGGCTACTGCCACATCGAGAAGCTGCACAACCTCGAGGTGCTGCCGCCCGACGGCTTCTTCATCAGCTGCTTTCCGCACAAGATCCGCGGCGCCTCGGCCGGCTGGACGCGCGCGGTCGCGATCTTCGACGACGCACTGATGGCCAGCGCCTGAGCCCCATGGCGATCGACCACACGCACGACCCCGCGGCGCGCAGCTGGCTCGCTTCGGCCCAGGCCGCGGGCTGCGACTTTCCGATCCAGAACCTGCCGTTCGCGGTGTTTCGCCTCGCAGGCACGCAGGAGCCCTTTCGCGGCGGGGTGGCGATCGGGGACCAGGTCGTCGACCTGGCCGCGCTGGCCCCGGCCGGGCTGCTCGACGGCGCGGCGCAGCAGGCGGCGCTGGCCGCCGCGCAGCCCGTGCTCAACGACTTCTTCGCCCTCGGCCCGGCCGCCTGGCGGGCGCTGCGCCATGCGCTGTTTGCCGCATTGAACGCAGACGCTGCCGCGACCACCGCCGATGCGGTTCGCGCCTGCCTGCGGCCCCAGTCCGCGGCCGAATTCACGCTGCCGGCGCGCATCGGCGACTACACCGATTTCTACACCTCGATCGACCATGCGCTGAACATCGGCCGCCTGCTCAAGCCCGACGATCCGATCACGCCGAACTTCCAGTGGATCCCGATCGCCTACCACGGACGCGCGTCGACGCTGGGCGTCAGCGGCCAGCAGTTCCACCGGCCGATGGGGCAGATGATGGCCCCGGGCGCCGGCGCGCCGGTCTACGGCCCCTGCGCGCGGCTCGACTACGAGCTCGAACTCGGCATCTACATCGGCCGCGGCAACCCGGCCGGCGAAGCGATTCCGCTCGACCGGGCCGAAGACCACGTCTTCGGCATCTGCCTGCTCAACGACTGGTCGGCGCGCGACATCCAGTTCTGGGAAATGGCGCCGCTCGGGCCCTTCCTGGCGAAGAACTTCGCCACCACGGTGTCGCCGTGGATCGTCACGATGGAGGCACTGGCCCCCTATCGCACCGCCTGGAGCCGGCCGGCCGGCCACCCGCAGCCGCTGGGCTACCTCGAGGGCGAGGCCAACCGCGCGCAGGGCGCGATCGACATCCGGCTCGAGGTCTGGCTCGAGAGCGCGCGCGATCGCGCCGCCGGCAGCGCGCCGACGCGCCTGTCGGGGACCAGCTTCCGCCACCAGTACTGGAGCATCGCCCAGATGGTCGCGCACCACACGGTGGGCGGCTGCAGCCTGAACCCGGGCGACCTGTTCGGCAGCGGAACGATCTCCGGGCCGGGGCCGGGCGAGGCCGGCGCCATGATCGAGTTGACCCGCGGCGGACAGGCGCCGGTGGCGCTCGTCGGCGGCGACACGCGCGCCTTCCTCCAGGACGGCGACGCCGTGATGCTGCGCGGCTGGTGCGAGAAGCCGGGCGCGGCACGGATCGGCTTCGGCGAGAGCCGGGGGATGGTGCTGCCGGCCCGCGGGCCGACGCCTGCCTGACGCCCGCCTTGTCCGGGCCGGCCGATCGTGGTGTACTTTCCGCCAGCCCAGACAAGGACCGATCCCGGGATGGCCATTCCACTCGCCCGCTTCTTCTTGCTTGCCGTGACGCACCTGCGCCGGTGCGCCTGGCTGCTGGCCTTGGCGATGGGTGTGGCGGCGGCTGCCGCATCCGCCCAGGAAGCCCCGCCCACCGGCGCCACGCTGAAGGTCTGGAACCGCACGGTCTTCGTTTTCCGGGTGCCGATGTTCGGCCTGTCGCCGCAGCAACGCGCCGACCGTGCCGCCGAGCGCATCGGCGACCTGCCGCTGGCCAGCCTCGGGGCGCCGGTCGAAGTCGCCAACTTCAGCCACGAAGGCGTGCCCGGCTATGCGGTGATGCTCGACGGCGGCACCCTGTTCGCGGTGTTCGCCAACGACCTGGAGCCCGGCGACCCGGCGCTGGCGCAGGTGGCCACGCAGGCGGCCTCGCGGCTGCACGAGGCGCTGCTGGCGCGCCAGGCGCAGGCCAGCACGCGCCAGTTCTCGATCGCGATCGGGTGGTCCGTGCTCGCGACGCTGGCGCTCGTGGCGGTCGTCCTGGCGCTGCAGTTCCTGGCCCGGCGCATCGAGGCGCGGATACTGGACCTGCGCGAGCGGACGTCGGCACGGCCCTTGTTCCATGCCCACCGAATGGCCGTGTCCTTGCTGGGCTATGCCGTCCAGTGGCTCAAGATCGGCCTGGTCCTGATGGCGGCCTATGTCTGGCTGGCCTACGTGCTGACCCGCTTCCCCTACACCCACCCCTGGGGCGACACGCTCGACACCTCGCTGGTCGGGGTTGCCTCCCGGGTCGCGGTCGCGGTGCTGCATGCGTTGCCCGACCTGGCGATGGTCGCCGCGATCTTCTTCCTCGCGCACCTGGCGGTGCGCGGCCTGCACACACTCTTCAACGCCGCCCATGCGAGCGGCGTGAAGGTCGCCGCGCTGCAGAGCGACACCATCGGCGCCACCCGGCGGCTGACGGTGGTGCTGGTCTGGCTGTTCGCGGCGGTGGTCGCCTACCCCTTCATCCCGGGCTCGGATTCCAACGCTTTCAAGGGGCTCAGCGTCTTCTTCGGCGTGCTGGTCACGCTCGGGTCGTCCGGCGTGGTGTCGCAGATCATGTCGGGCTTCGTGCTGATCTACTCGCGCGCGCTGCGGCCCGGGGACTACGTCCAGATCGGCGAATCCGAGGGCTACGTGATCGAACTCGGCACGCTCTCGACCAAGCTGCGCAACCGGCTCGACCAGGAGGTCACGCTGCCCAACTCGGTGGTGGTCGCCACCCGGATCCTGAACTCGAGCGACACCACCAGGCCCAGCGGCGGCGGGATCGCGCTGGCCACCTCGGTCACGATCGGCTACGACAGCCCCTGGCGCCAGGTGCAGGCGATGCTCCTGGTGGCCGCCGGGCGCACGCCCGATCTGCTGGCCGCGCCGGCGCCGACGGTGCGGCAGGTGGGGCTGCAGGACTTCTACATCGCCTACGAACTGAATGTCTTCATGCGGGTGGGCGCGCCCAAGTACGACGTGCTGGATGCGCTGCATGGCCACATCCAGGACGTCTTCAACGAGTACGGCGTGCAGATCATGTCGCCGCATTTCGCGTTCCAGCCGTCGGACCCGGTGCTGGTGCCCAAGGAAGGCTGGCGGCCGGCGCCGGCGGAGTGAGGGCGGGCACGGCCGCCCCGGCGCTCACTTGCCGCCGGTCCGCAAAAGGATCATCCTCTCTGCGCGACAGGGGCCGAAGCCCCGCCACAGGAGGACTCGATGACCGCGTCGTTCCGTGATTTCGAGCATGCGGGCTGGACCGACCCCGCGGTGTGCGCCAGCTACGAGGACCTCATGGCGGGCCTGACCGCCCAATCGATCGAGGCCCTGCTCGACGGTGCCGGCGTGGCCCCCGGGCAGTCGGTGCTCGACGTGGCGACCGGCGCCGGACATGCAGCCGCCGCGGCCCAGGCGCGCGGCGCCGAGGTCACCGGGGTCGACTTCTCGGCCGAGCAGGTGCGGCTGGCCAGGCGCCGCTACCCGGCCGTGCGTTTCGAGGAAGGCGACGCCGGTCGGCTGCCCTTCGAGGACCGGCGCTTCGACGCCGTCATGGCCAACTACGGCGTGCTGCATTTCCCCGAGCCCGAGCGCTTCTTCGGCGAGGCCTTCCGGGTGCTGAAACCGGGCGGCCGGCTGGCCTTCACGGTCTGGGACCTGCCGCAGAAGACCCGGCTGTTCGGCGCCGTGCTCGACGCCATCCGCCTCCACGGCGCGCTCGACGTCGGGCTGCCGGCGGGGCCCGGCATGTTCATGTTCGCCGACCCGTCTGTCAGCCGCCCCGTGCTGGCCGCGGCCGGCTTCGTGGCGTGCTTCGTGACGCCGGTGCCGCAGACCTTCCGGGCCGCCTCCGGCGAAGCGATCCTGCGCACCCTCAAGACCGCCACGGTGCGCACGCGCGGCACCCTGCAGCGCCAGCAGGACGGCAAGGCGGACGCGATCGACGCCTCGATCCTGAAGGCGCTCGAACCCTACCGCAATGCCGAGGGCTACGCGGTGCCGATGCCGGCGATCCTCACGGTGGCGACGCGGCCCTGAGCGTGGAGACCGTCAGGCCGGCAGCCGGAACAGGCTGGTCGCCTCGAGGTCGAGCACCGGCAGTTCGCGCTGGTTGAAGAGCCGCCAGCGCCAGCGCAGGATGCCCAGGTGCGGCCGCTTCTCGGAGCGCCGCACCTCGATCACGTCCGCCACCAGCCGCAGGCTGTCGCCCGGCCGCACCGGATTCGGCCACTTGAGGAAGGCCAGCCCCGGCGAGGCGAAGGACTCGGAACCCGCCAGCGCGGCATCGGTGACCAGCCGCATCGCGATCGCGCTGGTGTGCCAGCCGCTCGCGATCAGGCCGCCGAACGGGCCCTCGGCGGCAGCCTCGGCATCGGTGTGGAACCACTGCGGGTCGTAGGCGCGGGCGAACTGCAGGACTTCCGCTTCCGTCACCAGGTAGGGGCCGGCCTCGATGGCCTGGCCCGCGTGGAAGTCGGCGAATTTCATGTGGGCTCGATGGAGGACAGGGTCAACACGGCTGCTGCATTGTGGCGCCGTCAACGCAACTCGCGTCCCGTGACGGCGTGCGATGCCGTCTCGATCTGCCTGCGGATGAACAACTGGGCTGGATCCGACGCCCGGCTGGCGGTCCAGAACAACTTGACGGGTATGGTCCTGGCCGTGACCACCACGCGCAGTTCCCGAAGTTGAAAGGTGTCGCGTGCCAGTTTCAACATGCTCCTGGGTATCAGGCCGAGAAGGTCCGACTGACTGGCAATCACCAGCACCTCCAGGAATTCCGACACTTCGAGAACCACATTGAGCTTCAATCGCAGCCACTCCTGGATGCCGGGGGCGCGAGTCTCACCATCGACGCGGGGCCGCAGGGAAACGAAATCCAGCGCATTCAAGTCGCTCTTGGTGCGGACCTTCTGGATCGCGGGGTGATCCTGCCGGGCCACGGCCACCATGGCGTCTTCGAAGAGCGCGATCTCATTGAACCGGCTTCGCCCCGGCGCCAACCAGTCGACCGCGGCATCGAAGCGGCCGTCCAGCAAGGCCTGCTCCTGTTCGACCGGCCTGGACCGGGTACTGAACGAGACCTCGACACCAGGCGCAGCTGTCGCCAGCTGCCTTCGAAGGCGAACGGCCAGCAAGGGCCCCAGCGGGTGCGGCACGCTGACGAAGAACGATCTGGTCGATGACTTCGGGTCGAAGCTTCGGGTGTCGGAGACCGAGTCGCGCACCGTGCTCAGAGCGCCGTGCAGCTTCGCGTAGACGGCGTCCGCAGCCGGGGTCACGAACACGCCCCGCCCATGACGCACGAACAGCTCGTCGTTGAACACCGAGCGCAGGCGCGCCACGGCGTTGCTGACGGCCGGCTGGCTCATGGCCAGGCGGTCGGCCGCACTGGTCAGGTTCCGCTCTTCGTACACCGCTTCGAAGATCGGAAAGAGGTTCAGGTCGACACTTCTGAGATTGACCATGTGAATACCTGTTGTACGAAGTATCAAGTGGACATTATTGCGTCCCACTCTAGACTCACCGCGGTGGCTCAACAGGGGGTCGATTCGATCGACGCCGCACCTCAACGAGAAATTCACCGGAAATGCAGGAAGAAACAAACACCTCCAAAATCACCAAGTGGTTCGAAAGAAGCGTCCTGGTGGCCGCCCAGGTCTTGCTGATGGCGGTCATCCTGGCGATGGTCGTCCAGCTGTGGATCATGTTCTCGTCCGCCATCGTCGACCAGTTTGGCAACATCGATTCGGTCCCGGAACTCATGAAGTCGGTGCAGACGGCCTTCTCCGGCGTGCTGCTCATCATTCTCGGACTCGAGCTCATGGAAACACTGCGGGTGTACTTCAAGTCGCACCGCATCCGGCTGGAAACCATCCTGGCCGTGGCCATCATCGCGGTCGGCCGCCACGTGATCAATCTGGACGTGGAGCACATGGCGGGCAGCTCGCTGGTCGGCGTGGCCGCGATCGTGCTGGCGCTGGCCGGTGGCTACTATCTGGTTCGAACCAGGGGCCGGCACCCCCGGGACATCGCGTCCAGGGACGGTGATCAAGTCCTGCGCGGCGCCCCGCCGGCGCGGACTCGACCCTAGTACGTCTCGAGGTGCAGGCGCCCTTCGCGCTTCAGCCCCATGCCGACCTGGTCCCAATCGAGCCCGGCCTCGGTCGCGACATCGCGCAGCGCCAGCACCACGCCCTCTTCCATGCTCTTCAGGCCGCAGACGTAGAAGTGCGTCTGGCCATCCTTCAGCAGCTCGGCCAGGTCGGCGGCGCGTTCGCGCATCAGGTCCTGGACGTAGCGCTTGGGTTGGCCCTGCGTGCGCGAGAAGGCGAAGTTGATGTCGATGAAGTCCTTCGGCAAGGTCTGCAGCGGGCCGAAGTACGGCAGCTCCTGCTGGGTGCGGGCGCCGAAGAACAGCATCAGCTTGCCGCCCTCGAACTTGCCGCTCTTGCGCAGCCGCCGGCGCCATTCGGTCATCGCGCGCATCGGCGCGCTGCCGGTGCCGGTGCAGATCATCACGATGTGCGACTTCGGGTGGTTCGGCATCAGGAACGACGATCCGAAGGGGCCGATCACCTGCACCTTGTCGCCGACCTTGAGGTCGCACACGTAGTTGCTGGCGACGCCGCGCACCGGCTTGCCCTGGTGGTCTTCCAGCACCCGCTTGACGGTCAGCGAGATGTTGTTGTAGCCGGGCCGCTCGCCGTTGCGCGGGCTGGCGATCGAGTACTGGCGCGCGAAATGCGCCTTGCCGTTGGCATCGGTGCCGGGCGGGATGATGCCGATCGACTGGCCTTCGAGCACCGGGAAGGGCATGGCGCCGAAGTCCAGCACGATGTGGTGGGTCTGGTTCTCGTAGCCGGCCTCGGTGCAGTTGAAGTTGCCGACCACGGTGGCCGTCGTCGGGTTCTTCGGCGGATGCAGGTTGGTGTAGGCGTGGGCCGCCGACCAGGGCGGCACGGTGGCGCCGTACTGGGCCGAATTGAAGGCCGTTTCGCCGGGCGCGGCGGGCGGCTGCGGCGACGCCGCGGGCACCTGCAGCAGCGCCTCCTGGGGCTCGGCCACGCCCTCGGCCTCCAGTTGCTCGGGCGTGAGTTCGGCCGGCAACTCGTCCCAGGTCAGCTGCTCCTCGATCGAATAGGCGCGCGCCACGGGCATGGTGCGCCAGTTGTCGATCGAGCCGGTCGGGCACGGCGAGATGCAGGCCATGCAGCCGTTGCAGACATCGGCGCGGACGACGTAGTTGCGGTCGTCATGCGTGATCGCATTGACCGGGCAGGTGGCTTCGCAGGTGTTGCAGCGAATGCAGATCTCGGGGTCGATCAGGTGCTGCCTGATCACGGAAACGTCGACTGCCATGTCCATCGTGAATCTCCTTTATCGCCCGGACGGTCCACACCGTTCAGGGTATCTGTACTGCCCCGGCCGCGCAACGCGCAGGCCCCTTCGTGAAACACCGCGGAACTGGCTTTGCCAGGCCGCTGGTGTTGCCCCCGGCAGGGGGTGGGCGCCCGGACACGAAGTGCCGGGCAACCTGGGGGCGAGCAACATTTCAACCGAAGCGGACGTACTCGAAATCCACGGGCTGGCGGTTGATGCCCATCACCGGCGGTGCGATCCAGCCGGCGAATTTGCCCGGATCGACCACGCGGCCCATCAACGATGCCACGAAAGCGAAGTCGTCGGGGGTCGGCAGCCATTCGTTCTTCTTGGCGGCCCATTCCTGCTCGTTCACCACCCGGCCGTCGGGCGACATCTTGATGCCGGCCAGGGCACCGATCTGGCGGTTGAAGGCCTTGTGCGGCACGGTCAGGCGGGTCGGGATGCCGGCCTTCTCGAGCACCTTGTTCCAGCGCTGCACGCCGGCCACCGAGTCCTTGATGAAGTCGTCGCGCAGCACCTCGTTGAGCGCGTTGAGCATCGGCACGTCTTTTTCGACCAGCTGGCCGTTGACCACCTCGAGCACCTTGTAGGTCTGGCCCTTGAGCACGTGGTCGTCGGTGCGCTTGCCCTCTTCGTAGCGGCCCTTCAGGCCCGAGCTGTAGAAGATGGCGGCGTTGCTCGACTGGTCGGCGCCGAACAGGTCGATGGTCACGCTGTAGTGGAAGTTCAGGTAGCGCTGGATGGTGCCGAGGTCGATGGCGCCGGCCGCGCGCACCTTCTGCGGATCGTCGGTCTTGAGCTCGTTCATGACCTGTGCGGTGCGCTGCAGCACGCGCGACACGCCGCTTTCGCCCACGAACATGTGGTGCGCTTCCTCGGTCAGCATGAACTTGGTGGTGCGCGCCAGCGGATCGAAGGCGCTCTCGGCCAGGGCCGACAGCTGGAACTTGCCGTCGCGGTCGGTGAAGTAGGTGAACATGAAGAAGGCCAGCCAGTCGGGCGTCTTCTCGTTGAAGGCGCCCAGGATGCGCGGGTTGTTGGCATCGCCCGACTGGCGCTGCAGCAGCGCCTCGGCTTCTTCGCGGCCGTCGCGGCCGAAGTGCTTGTGCAGCAGGTAGACCATCGCCCACAGGTGGCGGCCCTCTTCGACGTTGATCTGGTAGAGGTTGCGCAGGTCGTACATGCTGGGCGCGGTCAGGCCCAGGTGGCGCTGCTGCTCGACCGAGGCCGGCTCGGTGTCGCCCTGCGTCACGATGATGCGGCGCAGGTTGGCACGGTGCTCGCCGGGCACGTCCTGCCAGGCCTTCTCGCCCTTGTGGTCGCCGAAGTGGATCTCGCGGTTGGCGTCGCCCGGGTTCAGGAAGATGCCCCAGCGGTAGTCGCGCATCTTGACGTGGCCGAACTGGGCCCAGCCCTGCGGGTCGACGCTGACCGCCGTCCGTAGGTAGACCTCATAAGCGGTCGAGCCGTCCGGGCCGACGTCGTCCCACCAGTTGACGAAGTTTGGCTGCCAGCCTTCGAGCGCGCGCTGCAAGGTGCGGTCTTCGCCGAGGTTGACGTTGTTGGGGATCTTTTCGCTGTAGTTGACCGTGCTCATTTCGATGTCCTTGGTTCGTTGCGAAGTGGATGGATCAGACGCGGTTGAGGTCGAAGCCGGCCTTCTCGCCGGTGCCGTAGACCTTCAGGGCGCCCTTGGCGCCGACCGCGTTCGGACGGTTGAAGATCCAGTTCTGCCAGGCGGTGAGCCGGCCGAAGATGCGGGTGTTCATGTTCTCCTTGCTGGCGAAGCGCAGGTTGGCCTCCAGGCCAGTGAGCGCGTCGGGCGACATCGCGGCGCGCTCCTCGATCGCCATGCGGATCTCGTCGTCCCAGTCGATGTCGTCGGGCGCCATCGTGACCAGGCCGAGCTGGAGCGCTTCGTCGGCGTCGAGGGCCTTGCCGGCGGCGCCGCGGGCGGCTTCCAGCGGCGCGGTCTCTTCGTAGAAGCGGCGCTGCAGGCGGCTCTGGTCGTTGACCATCGGGAAGAAGCCGAAGTTGAGCGCGTCCAGCGTCAGCTTGGGCGCCTTGTCGGCATCGTCGGGGAGGGCCAGCATATAGGCGCGGTCGGCGGCAAAAGCCAGTTCCGCCAGCAGGCCGGCGAAGCACGAGCCCGATTCGATCAACGCGAACAGGCTGCGCGACGAGACGTCGAGACGCGCCAGCGTGCGGCGCAGCGCGCCCAGCGTTTCGCGCACCAGCCAGTGGTCCTTGTTGGCCAGCATCGTGGCGTCGCTGGCCAGCACGGCCTGGGCATCGCCCTCGGTCTTGAGCAGCCAGGTGCCGATGTCGAGTTCGTTGGTGCGCAGGTTCAGGATCGCGTCGTCGAGCTGGCGCGCCATCGCGAGCGGCCACCAGGCGGCGCCGGCGGCTTCGATCGCGGCGATGTCGGCCGGCTGGGCGCCGGTGGGCGCCTTCACGGTCAGGGTCGCGGTGCGGCGGGCGCGGTCGATCTCGACCGAGACATGCTCGTAGCGCAGGCTGTCGGCGCCGTCCTGGCGCTCCAGGCGGGTCAGGCTCACGCCCTTGCCGTTGGCCGGGCGGTCGCTGGCCTCGGCCAGCTTGGCGGCGCGCTCCTGCACCGCGGCGCCGAACTGGGCCGGCTTGGCGATCGCGTCGACCAGGCGCCAGTCGACCGCGCGCTGCCCGCGCACGCCTTCGACGCTGGTGCAGAAGATGTCGGCCAGGTCATGGCGCACGCGGCGCTTGTCGGTGACGCGGGTCAGGCCGCCGGTGCCGGGCAGCACGCCGAGCAGCGGCACTTCGGGCAGCGAGACGGAAGACGAGCGGTCGTCGACCAGGATGATCTCGTCGCAGGCCAGCGCCAGCTCGTAGCCGCCGCCGGCGCAGGCGCCGTTGACCGCGGCGATGAACTTCAGGCCGGAGTGCTTGGAGGTGTCCTCGATGCCGTTGCGGGTTTCGTTGGTGAACTTGCAGAAGTTCACCTTCCAGGCGTGGCTGGAGACGCCGAGCATGAAGATGTTGGCGCCCGAGCAGAAGATCCGGTCCTTGCCGCTGGTGACGATCACCGAGCGGACTTCGGGATGCTCGAAGCGCACGCGGTTGAGCGCGTCGTTGAGCTCGATGTCGACGCCCAGGTCGTAGCTGTTGAGCTTGAGCTTGTAGCCGGGGCGGATGCCGCCGTCTTCCGCGATGTCGAGCGACAGCCGGGCCACCGGGCCCTCGACGCTGAGTTTCCAGTGGCGGTATTGAGTGGGGTCGGTGCGGTAGTCCACGCGAAGGGCTTGGGTGCTGTCGGTCATGCAGGTCTCCTGGGGTGTCGGGGGGCTGGCTAGGAACAATAGTGCATTTGTCGATCGCCAGAACATGCATCATGCTGCATGTTCTGGCGCGCGTCAACCCTTCGATGACTTTTTTACTTTCTGCGAAGACTCAGCCCTCAGCCGGCTTGGACCATCGCCTCGCGCACCGCAGTTCGTAAACGCGCGAAACTTTGCGCCAGGTCCTGCCCACCGGTGTCGACGCTGAGGTCGGCCTTCGAATAGAACGCGGCCCGCCCGCTGAGGATGCGCCGCAGGTCGTCCATGGCTTCCTTGCTGGCCGCCATGGGCCGGGTGTCGCCCTGGGCCGCCACGCGGCCCATGTGCTCCTCGGGCGCGGCCTGCAGCCAGACCGTGGTGCAGTGCGCCAGCAGCTGATTGAAGGTGGCCGGGTCGGAGACGATCCCGCCCGGCGTGGCGATCACCACCTCGCTGTAGATCTGCACGGCTTCTTCGAGTGCACGGCGCTCGTAGCGGCGGTAGGCGTTGGTGCCGTAGAGGTCGTGGATCTCGCGCACGCTGCAGCCGGCGATCTTCTCGATCTCGCGGCTGAGTTCGATGAAAGGCACGTCGAGGTCGTCGGCCAACATCTGGCCCAGGGTGGACTTGCCGGCGCCGCGCAGGCCGATCAACGCAATCCGCCGGTGCCGCGCCGGGTCGCCGGCCGCGGTGCCGAGCAGCTCGCCGAGCGCGACCCGGGCCCGGCGGAGGTCGGCCTCGCTGCGGTTCTCGAGCAGCTCGCGGATCAGCAGCCACTCGGGCGAAATGGTCGTGACGTCGCCAACCAGTTCGGCCAGCGAGCACTGGAGCGCGGTCGCGACCTGCTGCAGCACCAGGATCGAGGCGTTGCCGATCCCGTATTCGAGATTGGCCAGGTGGCGCTCGGACACGTCGGCCGCCAGCGCCACCGCCTTGCGCGTCAGGCCACGGCGCGCGCGCAGGTTGCGTACGCGCTCGCCGAGCGCCGCCAGCAAGGGGTTCTTGGCTTCCTCGGCCGGCGCCGGGACTTCGGGAGAGACGGACAGCACCGCCTCCTCAGCTCGCTGATTCATGACTCGCTTTCGCTCGGCCGGCGGTTCGGCTCAGGGTTAACACCAGTACATGCATTATATTGCTTGACACCTAAGTGCTCGGTGCTTATGGTTCGCTCACAGGCAAGATACTGCACACAGTCGATTGCCGCAAGTTCAATCCCACGCGTGAGCACACTTCCATGTCCAAAGACAGCTTCCACGAACTCGTTGCCGAGCTGACGGGCCAGATCGCCGGCCGCCCGCTCGACCAGGACCTCGACCGCTGGCTCAACAGCCAGCATGGCGCCGGCAGCCCGAGCTTCGAGGCGCTCAAGCAGGCCTGCATCGATGGCGTCGCCGAGGGCTGGCTGTGCGACCGCGAAGGCGGCGGCATCCGCTACGGGCGGGTCTTCAAGGCCGAGGACGCGCTGAACCGATTCTCGGTCGACGTCGTCGACATGCGCGACCTGGCAGGCCCTCACCACACGCATCCGAACGGCGAGATCGATTTGATCATGCCGCTGGAGGGCGACGCCACCTTCGACGGCCGGCCGGCCGGCTGGTGCGTCTACCCGCCCGGGAGCGCCCATCACCCCACCGTCGCCCAAGGCCGCGCGCTGGTCCTTTATCTACTGCCCGAAGGGCAAATCAAATTCACCCAATGACCGAACTCCTCTCCAACCACGTCGGCGGCCGCTGGCAGGCCGGCAGCGGCGCCGGCACGGCGCTCTTCGACCCGGTGCTCGGCACCGAACTGGCGCGAGTCGATGCCACCGGGCTCGACCTGCCCGAGGCTTTCCGCTTTGCGCGCGACACCGGTGGGGCCGCGCTGCGCGCCCTGACCTACCGCCAACGCGCCGGCCTGCTGGCCGCGATCGTCAAGGTGCTGCAGGCGAATCGCGACGCCTACTACGAGATCGCGACGGCCAATTCGGGCACCGTGAAGAACGACTCGGCGGTCGACATCGACGGCGCGATCTTCACGCTCGGCCAGTACGCCAAGTGGGGCGACGCGCTCGGCGACGTGCGCGCACTGCGCGACGGCGACGCGGTGAAGCTCGGCAAGGAACCGGTCTTCCTGTCGCAGCACCTGCAGGTGCCGACGCACGGCGTGGCGCTGTTCATCAACGCCTTCAACTTCCCGTCCTGGGGCCTCTGGGAAAAGGCCGCCCCGGCGCTGCTTTCGGGCGTGCCGGTGATCGTCAAGCCCGCCACCTCGACCGCCTGGCTCACGCAGCGCATGGTGCACGACGTGGTCGAGGCCGGCGTGCTGCCGGCCGGCGCCCTGTCGGTGATCTGCGGCAGCTCGGCCGGCCTGATGGACCAGCTCCAACCCTTCGACGTGGTCTCGTTCACCGGCTCGGCCGAAACCGGCGCCGTGATCCGCTCGCATCCAGCCGTGTCGCAGCGCTCCGCCCGCGTGAACATCGAGGCCGACAGCCTCAACTCGGCCCTGCTGCTGCCCGACGCAGGCCCCGGCAGCGAGGCTTTCAACCTGCTGGTGCGCGAAGTGGTGCGCGAGATGACCGTGAAGTCGGGCCAGAAGTGCACCGCGATCCGCCGCATTCTCGTGCCCGCCGCGGTCTACGACGCTGCCGCCGAAGCCATCGGCGCCAAGCTGGCCGGGGTCACGGTCGGCAATCCGCGCAACGACAGCGTGCGCATGGGCTCGCTGGTGAGCCGTGCCCAGCTGGTCGCGGTGCGCGAAGGGCTGGCTGCGCTCCAGGCCCAGGCCGAGGTGCTGCACGACGGCAGTGCCAAGGCCTTGGTCGACGCCGACCCGGCCATCGCGGCCTGCATCGGCCCGGTGCTGCTGGGCGCGCGCGACGCCGATGCGGCCGACCGGGTGCACGACATCGAGGTCTTCGGTCCGGTGGCGACGCTGCTGCCCTACCGCGACCTGGCGCATGCGGTGGCCCTCGCCCATCGCGGCCAGGGCTCGCTCGTGACCTCGCTCTACGGCGCCGACGACGCGGCGCTCGGCCAGGCGGCGGTGCAGCTCGCCGCCAGCCACGGCCGCGTGCACGTGATCTCGCCCGAGGTCGCGCAGGCCCAGACCGGCCACGGCAACGTGATGCCGATGTCGATGCACGGCGGCCCGGGCCGCGCCGGCGGCGGCGCCGAACTCGGCGGCCTGCGGGCGCTGGACTTCTATCACCGCAAGAGCGCGGTGCAGGCCAGCCCCGGCGTGCTGGCGCAGCTAGGCATCCAGTAGGCCGGAGCGTACGAATACCTTGCGGGACAGACCAGGAAACTGCGCAGCAGTTTTTGCTCTGTCCTCAACTGATCAGTGAGGACACCCACGATGACCCTGCCCGACACTTTCAACTTCGCCGAGCACCTGTTCGCGCTGAACCGCGGCCGCGCCACGAAGGCGGCCTATGTCGACGACCGCGGCGCGCTCGGCTACGGCCAGCTCGAGGACCGCGCGCGCCGGCTGGCTGCCGCCCTGCTCGCCAGCGGCGTGCGGCGCGAGGACCGCGTGCTGCTGCTGATGCTCGACGGCAGCGACTGGCCGGTCAGCTTCCTGGGCAGCCTCTATGCCGGCGTGGTGCCGGTGGCGGTCAACACGCTGCTCACGGCCGACGACTACACCTACATGCTGGCCCACAGCGGCGCCACAGCGGCGCTGGTGTCGGGCGCGCTGCTGCCGGTGCTGCAGGAGGCGATGGCGAAGGCGCCGAACGCCGTGCGGACACTGTTCGTATCGCAGCCCACGGACGCCCTGCCCGACGGCGCGCAGAACTTCGACTCGGCCATCGCGGCCAGCGAACCGCTGGCGGCGCCGGCCGCCACCACGCCGCAGGACCATGCCTTCTGGCTCTACTCCTCGGGCTCGACCGGCAAGCCCAAGGGCACGGTCCACACCCACGGCAACCCCTGGTGGACCGCGGAGCTGTACGGCAAGCCGGTGCTGGGCCTGACCGAAGACGACGTCTGCTTCTCGGCCGCCAAGATGTACTTCGCCTACGGGCTGGGCAATGCGCTGACCTTCCCGCTGTCGGTCGGCGCCACGGTGCTGCTGATGGGCGAGCGGCCGACGCCCGACGCCACCTTCAAGCGCTGGACCGGCCAGGGCGGCGTCAAGCCGACGGTCTTCTTCGGCGCCCCGACCGGCTTCGCCGGCATGCTGGCCTCGCCCCGGCTGCCGGCGCGCGAGGCGGTCGCGCTGCGGATGTGCTCGTCGGCCGGCGAAGCCTTGCCGGGCGAGATCGCCCAGCGCTTCAAGGCCCATTTCGGCTGCGAGATCGTCGACGGCATCGGCTCCACCGAGATGCTGCACATCTTTCTGTCGAACCGGCCCGGCGACATCCGCTACGGCACCACGGGCAAGCCGGTCGAGGGCTACGAGATCGAGCTGCGCGGCGAGGACGGCCAGCCGGTCGCGGACGGCGAAGTCGGCGATCTCTACATCAAGGGCCCGAGCACGGCGGTGATGTACTGGGGCAACCCGGAAAAAAGCGCCGAGACCTTCCGCGACGGCTGGACCAAGAGCGGCGACAAGTACTCGCGCGACGCCGACGGCTACTACACCTACGCCGGGCGCAGCGACGACATGCTCAAGGTCAGCGGCATCTACGTCTCGCCCTTCGAGGTCGAGGCCACGCTGATGCAGCACCCGGCGGTGCTCGAAGCCGCGGTGATCGGCAAGGAAGACGCCGACGGCCTGACCAAGACCAAGGCCTACGTGGTGCGCAAGGACGGCCAGCCGGTCGGCGAGGACGAGCTCAAGGCCTTCGTCAAGGAGCGCCTGGCGCCCTACAAGTACCCGCGCTTCATCGAGTTCGTCGACGAGCTGCCCAAGACCGCCACCGGCAAGATCCAGCGCTTCCGCCTGCGCGAACGGGAAAACCAGAAGTGACGACCGACTCCGAATTCGCCGCCATCCGCTGGCGGGGCAAGGACCTGCGCGTCGAATACCAGCGCATCGCACCCGAGCGCAGCGAGGCCCCCCTGCTGGTCTTCCTGCACGAAGGCCTGGGCTCGATCTCGATGTGGAAGGATTTCCCCGAACGGCTGTGCACGGCCGGCGGCTTCCGCGGCCTGGTCTTCTCGCGCCCCGGCTACGGCCGCTCGACGCCGCGCGACGCCGACGAGACCTGGGACGTCGACTTCATGCACCGCCAGGCGCACGAGGTGCTGCCGGCCTTCTTCGAGGCGATCGGCCTGCAGGAAAAACCCTGGCTGTTCGGCCACAGCGACGGCGGCTCGATCTCGTTGCTGTACGCGGCGCAATTCCCCGACCGCGTGGCCGGGCTGGTGGTCATGGCGCCGCACATCCTGGTCGAGGACGTGACCGTCGCCAACATCGAGCTGGCGCGCCAGGCCTACCTGGACACCGACCTGCGGCAGAAACTCGGGCGCTACCACGACGACGTCGACTCCGCCTTCTGGGGCTGGAACCGGATCTGGCTGCACCCGCCCTTCCGGCGATGGAACATCGAGGGCGAGCTGGCCACCATCCGTTGCCCGATTCTTGCTATCCAGGGAATCGATGACGAGTACGGCACACTGCGCCAGATCCGCGGCATCGCCGAGCGCGTGCCCCAGACCCGGCTGCTGGAGATTCCCGACTGCGGGCATTCCCCGCATCGCGATCAGCCCGAAACGGCGATAGTGGCGACCGTTTCATTTGTCAAGTCGGAAAGTTCTCCCTGATAACCCCCTCGTCCGCGCGAGCGGAACGGTGGTCCTTGGGGGAAACTCTTACTTGAGTCATGAATAGTTTAGCAGTAAAGTAATTTCATCAACCGAAGGAGACAGTTCAATGAGCCACCGCATCGCTCGCACCACCCTCACCGCCCTGGCGCTCGCATGTGTCGCCACGCTGGGGCACGCCCAGCAGGGCAAGCTGAAGGTGGGCCTGATGCTGCCGTTCAGCGGCACCTACGCCGCGCTGGGCGTCGCCATCGAGAACGGCTTCCGGTTGCGCCTCGAGGAGCAGGGCGGCAAGTTCGCCGGCCGCGAGATCGAATTCGTCAAGGTCGACGACGAATCGGACCCGGCCAAGGCCACCGACAACGTCAACAAGCTGATCAAGCGTGACAACGTCGACGTCATCATCGGCACGGTGCATTCGGGCGTGGCGATGGCGATGGCCAAGGCGGCCAAGGAAAGCGGCACCGTGCTGATCGTGCCGAACGCCGGCGCCGATGCGGTCACCGGCCCGATGTGCGCCCAGAACATCTTCCGCAGCTCGTTCTCGAACTGGCAGCCGGCCTACGCGATGGGCGAGGTCTCCGGCAAGCAGGGCAAAAAGAAGGCGATGACCATCACCTGGAAGTACGCGGCCGGCGACGAGTCGGTGGCCGGCTTCAAGGAAGGCTTCGAGAAGGCCGGCGGCAAGGTCGACAAGCAGCTCACGGTGCCGTTCCCGAACGTCGAGTTCCAGGCCCTCCTGACCGAGATCGCGGCGGCCAAGCCCGACGTGGTGTATGCCTTCTTCGCCGGCGGCGGCGCGGTCAAGTTCGTCAAGGACTATGCGGCGGCCGGCCTCAACAAGACCATCCCGCTGGTCGGCCCCGGCTTCCTGACCGACGGCACGCTCGAGGCGCAGGGCGAATCCGCCCAGGGCATGCAGACCACCCTGCACTATGCCGACGGCCTGAACACGCCGCGCGACACGGCCTTCCGCACCGCCTATGCCAAGAGCTTCAAGCTGCAGCCTGATGTGTACGCGGTGCAGGGCTACGACGCGGCGCAGATCCTCGGCATCGGCCTCGCGGCCGTGAAGGGCGACATCTCGAAGAAGGCCGAGTTCGCGGCCGCGGTCGAGAAGGCCAAGATCGACAGCCCGCGCGGCACGTTCACGATGAACAAGGCGCACAACCCGGTGCAGGACGTCTACCTGCGCAAGGTCGAGGGCAACGAGAACAAGCTGGTGAACATCGCGGTGAAGAATCTCGCCGACCCGGCGCGCGGCTGCAAGCTGTAATCGAGAGCGAAGACACTGCATGGACTTCGGTACCTTTCTCGTTCAGTGCCTGAACTCCGTGCAGTACGGGCTGCTGCTGTTCCTGGTCGCCTCCGGACTGACGCTGATCTTCGGCATCATGGGCGTGATCAACCTGGCGCACGGCAGCTTCTACATGCTCGGGGCCTACATGGCCTTCGCGCTGTCGCCGCTGTTCGGCGACCAGTTCATCGTGATGCTGGCGGCCGGCGTGGTGCTGGCCGCGGTGTTCGGCTACTTGCTCGAGTGGGCCTTCTTCAGCTATCTCTACCAGCGTGACCACCTGCAGCAGGTGCTCATGACCTACGGGCTGATCCTGGTGTTCGAGGAGCTGCGCTCGATCCTGGTGGGCAACGACGTCCACGGCGTCAAGGCGCCGCCCTGGCTCGAGGGCAGCTTCGCGCTCGGCGATCTCATGAGCTACCCCTGGTACCGGCTGTTCGCCTCGGCGGCCTGCGTGGTGCTGGCGGTCGGGCTCTATTACGTGGTCAACCGCACGCGTCTGGGCATGATGATCCGCGCCGGCGCCAGCAACCGCGACATGGTGCGCGGGCTGGGCATCGACATCCGCCGGCTCTACCGCATCGTGTTCGCGGCCGGCGTCGCGCTCGCCGCGCTGGCCGGCATGATCGCCGCGCCGATGTCCTCGGTCTACCCGGGCATGGGCGCCAGCGTGCTGATCATCTGTTTCGTGGTGGTGGTGATCGGCGGCATCGGCTCGATCACCGGCGCACTCGTGGCTTCCCTGCTGGTCGGCTTCGTCGACACCTTCGGCAAGGTCTTCTTCGCCGAGCTGAGCGGCATGGGCGTCTACGTGCTGATGGCGATCGTCTTGATATGGCGCCCAGAAGGCCTGATGGGGCGCAAGGTCTGACATGCAACGCCTCTCCCATTCCATCCCCCTGCTTTGCGCCATCGTCCTGGCCGTGTTCGGCCCGATGCTGAGCCCCTACCTGTCCGACCTCGTGGTCAAGGTGATGATCCTGTCGATCTTCGCGCTGAGCCTCGAGCTGCTGGTCGGCATGACCGGCCTCGTGAGCCTGGGCCACGCGGCCTTCTACGGCATCGGCGCCTACGCGACCGTGCTCGGCTCGGGCAAGGACGGCGGCTCGATCGCACTGCTGCTGCCGCTGGCCATGGGCTCGGCCGCGGCCTATGCGCTGGCGGTCGGGGCGCTGAGCCTGCGCACCCGCGGCGTCTACTTCATCATGGTCACGCTGGCGTTCGCGCAGATGGCCTTCTTCGTCTTCCACGACACCGCACTCGGCGGCGGCAGCGACGGCATCTACATGTACATCCGCCCGACCCTCGGCGCCCTCGACATGGAGAACCGCTACACGCAGTTCTATGTCGTGCTGGCCGCGCTGGTGCTGACCTACGGCCTGCTGGCGCTGATCCGGCGCTCGCGCTTCGGCGCCGCGCTGGCCGGCATCCGGGTCAACGAGCAGCGCATGCGTGCGGCCGGCTTCGCGGTCTACGGCTACAAGCTGGCGGCCTTCGTGATCGCCGGCGCGCTGGCCGGGCTCGCGGGCTTCCTGCTGGCTTCGCGCGACGGCGTCGTCAACCCCGAACTGCTGGCCTGGCACAACTCGGGCGAGGTGCTGCTGATGATCATCCTGGGCGGCCTCGGCCACCTGCGCGGCGCGGTGATCGGCGCGGTCGCCTTCACCTTGCTGAAGGAGCTGCTATCCACCCATGCGCTGGTCGGGCCGCTGGCCGACCACTGGCAGCTCACGCTGGGGCTGGCGATCATCGCCTTCGTGGCGCTGCTGCCCAAGGGGATCATCGGCATCGCGGCGCGCCTGTCGCCCGCTGCGGCCAAACCGGCGAAGGGAGCTGCCGCATGACCACCCTGCTTGCGGTCGAATCGCTGACCCGCCGCTTCGGCGGACTGGTCGCGGTCAATGCGGTGAACCTGGACCTGCGGCGCGGCGAGGTGCACGCGGTGATCGGCACCAACGGCGCCGGCAAGTCGACCTTGATCAACATGCTGTCGGGCGAAATCGATGCGTCGGACGGCCGCATCTCGCTCGACGGCGAGGACATCACGACCCGGGCGCAGTTCCGCCGCGCGCTGGCCGGCGTCGGCCGCAGCTACCAGCGGACCACGATCTTCCCCGAGTTCACGGTGCTGGAGAACTGCCGGCTCGCGGCGCAGGCCGCGAACCCGCGGCCGTGGGCCATCTGGCAATCGTCCAGCCATTGCGCCGAAAGCAATGCGTCGGCCCGCGAGGCGCTGGCCGCGGCCGGCCTCGACAGCGTGGCCGAGCGCATCGCCGGCACGCTGAGCCATGGCGCCAAGCGCCAGCTCGAGGTCGCGATGTGCCTGGCGACCCGGCCGCGCGTGCTGCTGCTCGACGAGCCACTGGCCGGCATGGGCGCCGAGGAAACCGAGCGCATGCTGGCGCTGCTCACGCGCCTGAAGGACTCGCACGCGATCCTGCTGGTGGAGCACGACATGGACGCGGTGTTCCGCATCGCCGACCGCATCACGGTGATGGTCAACGGCACGGTGATCGCGACCGGCGACCCGGATGCGATCCGGACCAATCCCGAGGTGCGCACCGCCTACCTCGGCGAGGACCACTGAATGAACTGCCCCCACGCTCATCACTTCGTGTATCGCTGCCCCCCGAGGGGGCGCTCAACGCCCTTCGGGCGGCCGGACGGGCGTTGACATGCTCCAGATCGAAGCCCTCAACACCTACTACGGCGACAGCCACATCCTGCGCGGCGTCGACGTCGCGATGCCGGCCGCCACCTCGGTCGGCCTGCTCGGGCGCAACGGCATGGGCAAGACCACGCTGATCCGCTCGCTGATGGGCTACGTGCGGCCGGCCTCGGGGCGCGTCCGGCTCGATGACCAGGACGTGACCGGCTGGACGCCCGAGAAGATGGCGCGGCGCGGCATCGGCTACGTGCCCGAAGGGCGCGGCATCTTCCCCAACCTGTCGGTGCGCGAGAACCTCGTCATGAGCGCGCGCCCCGGCATCGATGGCAAGCGCGAGTGGACCTTCGAGCGCGTGATGGCGACCTTTCCGCGGCTCACCGAGCGGCTCTCGCACGGTGGCCAGCAGCTGTCGGGCGGCGAACAGCAGATGCTGTCGATCGGCCGCGCGCTGATGACCAACCCGCGGCTCATGATCCTCGACGAGGCCACCGAAGGCCTGGCGCCGCTGATCGTGGCCGAGATCTGGCGCGTGATCGCCGGCATCCGCTCGACCGGCATCGCGACCCTGATCGTCGACCGCGACTGGCGCCGCGTGCTCGGCCACACCGACCTCGCGGTGGTGATGGAAAAAGGCCGCATCGTGCGGCATGGCGCCTCGGCCGAGCTGCTTGCCGAGCCGGCCGTGCTGGAAGAGCTGCTGGGGGTCTGAGCTAGGGCGCCGGCGCCGCCGCGAAGGCCGCGCAGATCTCGCCCGTGATGCGCAGGAAGCGGTCGATGTCTGCCGCCGAATTGCAATGCAGCGGCGACACCCGCACCGCGCCTTCGAGGCCGAACGAATCGAGCATGCGCTTCGAGTACAGGCTGGAGGCGACCCGCTCGTAGACGATGACGCCACGCTTCTCGTACTCGCGCACCGCCTGGGCATGCTCGAGATTGTCGATGCCGATCGCGAGGATCAGATCTCGCTTGGTCAGGTCTTCGAAGTCGAGGAACACCTGGACGCCGTCCATCGCGCGCAGGCCCGGCGTCTGCGCCGTGCCGTCGAGCAGGCGCGCCAGCAAGGCGCGTTCGTGCAGCTCGATCTTCTCGATGCCCGAGGCGAACCGGGCTCGCCGGTCGTCGCTGTCCACGAACTGGCCGCCCAGCCAGCACACGTAGTCGACGATCGCGCTCACGACCGCGAACTGCCACGGCGCGGCGCTGCCCAGGTCCCAGAAATCCTTCTTCTTGCCCGCGAGCTTGTGGTGCGGCAGCACGGCGGCGCGCTCCGACACCCACGACATGCCGGAGCCCCGGCAGCCGAAGAACTTATAGGGCGCGATGTTGATGCCGTCCACCGGCGTCTGCTGCAGGTCGATCAGCCCGTGCGGCGCGTGCTGCACGGCGTCCACGACGATGTAGAGATCGGGCTTGATCGCCCGCGCGCGCTTGACGATCTCGCTCACATCCAGCTTGGCGCCGGAGATGTTGGACGCGTAGATCACGCTGAGCAAGGATGTTTCCTGGTCGACCAGTCGAACGATGGCGTCGATGTCCACGCCGCCCGTCACGGGGTTCGAAGGCGCGACGCGCAGTTGCTTGCCGGTGCGCCCGGCGTAGAGCGACATGGCGTCGAAGGAGGACGGATGTTCGAGCACGGTGGTCACCATGTTCGTGCCGGGCACGTTCTCGGCGATGGCGCGGACCATGTCGAACATCGCGCCCGACGCCGTCAGCGACGCGTACACGCTTCCGCCCCTGGCGTTGAGGATCGTGCGGAGGTCGTCGCTCCCCTTGGCCTGGACCTGCTGCAAGAAGACTGCAAGCTCGTGGATGCGCTCGGGGCAGTCGGGCAGCGCGTCGATCAGGGCGAACTGTTCGACCGCCGCCTTGAGGCGGAAGGAGCCGCCCGCGTTGTCGAAGAACAGGCGCTCGCGGCCCGACATGTCGTGGTCGACGTAGTGGAACCGGCTCTTGATCTGCGCGATCAATGTGTCGGAGAAAAGCTCGCCTTGCGAGTGAGCGGTCATGGCTGGTTTTTCCTTCATTTCTGGAAGCGATGTGATTCGCTACGATTCGGGGAGCAAAAGCGATCGATCACCACGCCAGGAGCCAGCCCTTCATGATGACCTTCAAGCAGCTCGAGGCGCTCTACTGGATCGGTGAACTCGGCAGCTTCGCGCTCGCGGCCAACAAGCTGCATACCTCGCAGTCGGCCATCTCCAAGCGCGTGCACGAGCTCGAGACGGCCTTCGACACCGCACTCTTCGACCGCAGCCAGCGCTCGGCGCGACTGACGGACAAGGGCGAGGAGATGTTCGTGCTGGCCAGGAAGCTGCTCGAGCAGCGCGATGCCGCGGTCGAGCAGTTCGGCCGGGTCGACGTGATCGAGCGGCGCGTGCGCATCGGCGTCACCGAGCTCACCGCCATGACCTGGCTGCCGCGCTGGGTCGAGCTGATCCAGGTGCACTATCCGAAGGTCACGCTCGAGCCCGACGTCGACAGCAGCGTCAACCTGCGCGAGAAGGTGCTGGCCGACGAACTCGACCTGATCATCGTGCCCGACGCCTTTTCCGACACCCGCATCCCGGCCAAGGCAGTGGGCAGCGTCGAGAGCGCCTGGATGTGCAAGCCGGGCGTGGTGCCGGCCGGCAAGCCGATCCGGCTGCACGAACTCGCGGGCCACCAGATGCTGCTGCAGGGCTCGCGCTCGGGCACCGGGCTGCTCTACGACAGCTGGATGAAGGACCTCGGCGTGCAGCCGGCCAGGCCGATCGTGATCCACAACCTGGTCGCGCTGATCGGCCTGACCATCTCGGGCCTGGGCGTGAGCTACCTGCCGAAGGACGCGGTCGCGCAGATGCTCGACGACGGCCTGCTGGTGCAGCTCGACGTGCTGCCCGCCCTGCCCCCGGTGGCCTACGTCGCGATGTACAAGGGCGAGCATCGGAGTTCGCTCCTGGCCTCCATCATCATGCTGGCGCAGGAGTGCTGCGACTTCACGCGGATGTTCCAGGCCAGCTAGGGTGAACATGCCCTGGCTCAGACACCCTTGTTGTTCGGATGCCGGTAGGCGTCCTTGACGGCATCGGTCATCGGGAAATTGAGGTTTGCATTGGCCGGCGGGATCGGCTTCATGAACCACTTCGTGTAGATCTCGTCGATGGCGCCCGACTTCATCAGCTCGGTCACGGTGCGGTCGACGATCTCCTTGAATTGCGGGTCGTCCTTGCGGTACATGATCCCGTAGGGTTCCTGGCGCAGCGACTCCTGCGTCAGGATCCTGAAATCGCCGGGGTTGGGGGACGTGGCGATCAGGCCAGCCAGTTGCACGTCGTCCAGGATGTAGGCCGCTGTGCGGTCGGAAGCCAGCAGCAGGAAGCCGTCCGCCGTGTCCTTGGCCGCCAGTTCCTCAACCTCGATGTTCCCGCTCTTGCGATAACCGCGCAGCAATTGCACGCCGGTGCTGCCGGCGACGGTCGAGATCTTCTTGCCGTTGAGGTCGGCGAACGAGTGGATGGCCGAGTTCTTCTTCACTGCCGCGGTGATGCTGGTGACGAAATGGCTCGGCGCGAAGTCCACCTGCTGCTGGCGCTGGACCGTGTTGGTCGTGGTCGCGCAGTCGAGGTCGACGGTGCCGTTGGTCAGGAGCGGGATCCGGTTGGTCGAGGTCAGCGTCGTATAGCGCACCTCCAGATTGGGCATGCCGAGCCTGGCCTTGACGGCATCGACGATCTTCAGGCAGACGTCGTTGGTGAAGCCGACCGGGTCGGCGCTGCCGCCCGGCTTGTAGGAAAAGGGGATCTGGCTGTCGCGGCTGCCGATGGTGATGGCACCACTGGCCTTGATCTTGGCCAGCGTGTCGGACTGGGCGAACGCGGTGCCGCCGGCGCACAGGAGCAGGGCGGCAAGGCCGAGCGACGAAGAACGAAGGAATCTCATTTCAAGGCCTTTCAGAGGTGGGCTCGCGGCGGGGGGCCGTCGAGGCGACGGCGAAGCCCGCATCACGCTTGGAAAGTCGATTCTGAAAGGATGTCAGCGCGTCAAAAAGCGATTTAATTTCACGACGATGCAGTCGAAAAAGTGATTTGTTCGGTGCCGAGCTCGAAAGCCGCCGCCCGGCAAGTAGCGCGAGCCGCTCCGGCCGTCAATCCACGAGATCGGGGTCGCTGCGGATGATCTCGTCCCAGAGCGTCTGGAACGACAGCCAGCCGAAGGTCGGCGACCCGAGCACCGACGCCAGCCAGCGGGCGTCCTCGGGCGCCCACTGCGTCGGCGTGCCCGCGGCCTCGGCCAGCAACTGGGCTTCGCAGCATCGGTTCATGAGCACGAACCACCAGGCGGCTTCGTCGATGGTCTGGCCGGTCGTGAAGATGCCGTGGCCGCCATGGATGGCCATGCGGTGCTGGCCGAATCCGTCGGCGAAGCGGCGCGCCGTCTCGGCGTCCCGCACGACGCGCGGCGCCAGGATGAGCGCCTGGTTCTCGAAGAAGATGCAGGCGTCCTGGGTGATGGGGTCCAGCCGGCGCTCGAAGGACGACCAGGTCGACGCATGCAGCGCATGGGCGTGGCAGACCGCGTTGACCTCGGGGCGCGCCCGGTGCACCGCGGTGTGCAGCAGCAGGCCGACCGGGTTGACCATGCCGCTGCCGCGCACCACCAGGCCCTGCGGATCGACCTGGACCAGGTGCGAGACCTTGATCTGGTGCATGGCGATCCCCACCGGGTTGACCCAGAAATGGTCGGGGAGCTCGGGGTCGCGCAAGGTGACGTGGCCCAGCAGCCCGTCGGAGAAGCCGCGCCGGCCGAAGATGCGGCAGGTGGCCGCGAGGCGCTGCAGCGCATGCGCGCGCTCGGCCTCCCTGGATTCGAAACGCGGCGGGGCACGGGTCGCGAAGTTCTGTACGCCGATCTGCACGGTGGCGCTCCTTGGGATGGCCGAGGCGAGGACCTTACTCCCAAGCCAGCGCCGGGCCAAGCGATGCACAATCCGCTGCGCGCACCACCGAGGAGCCCTGCCATGACAGTCCCACTGACCCCGGCCGCAGAACTCGCCAAGCAGGCAAAGACGCCCTTCCCCGGCGCGTCGGCCGACTACGAGACGGCCCGCCAGGCGCTGCTGGCGCAGGAGATCGAGTTCCGTCGCCACATGACGCGACTGACCGAGCAGCGCCGCGCGCTGCCGCCTGGGCCGGTGATCGAGAAGGACTACCGCTTCAAGGACGAGCAGGCCTTCGAGGTCGGCCTGATCGACCTCTTCGGCGACAAGGACACGCTGGTCACCTATTTCTGGATGTACGGGCCGCAGCGCGAACGGCCGTGTCCGATGTGCACCAACTGGCTCGGCGCGGTGAACGGCAATGCGGCCGACATCAAGCAGCGGGTGGCGCTCAAGATCCTGGGGCGCTCATCGGTCGAGCGGCAGTTCGCCTTCGCGCAGGAGCGCGGCTGGCGCGACCTGAACTTCGTCCAGACCGTCGGCGACGACTACGCCAGGGACATCGGGGTGCTGTTGCCGGACGGCAGCGAATATCCGGCGCTGATCGTGTTCCGGCGCGATGGCGACCGGGTGCGGCTGTTCTGGGCCAGCGAGATGACGCGCGAGATGGCCGACCCGGGCCAGGATCCGCGCGACGCGCCCGACATCGCCTCGCTCTGGTCGGTGCTGGACCTGACGCCGGGCGGGCGCGGCACCGATTGGTATCCGAAGCTCAACTACTGACGGGGCATCGATGCAAGCCTTGCAACATCTCTTCGCAGCCGGACCGGGCTGAAGGGCGGCGCCCTGTCCATGCCCTCCGACGCAGCCGAACCATCGCCCCCTGCCGCCGGCTTCTTCGCGGAGCTGCCGCTGCTCGCCACCGAACGCGACACCTTCGAGCCGGACGGCTGGCGGCCGGCCCCGGGCGACTGGGCGCTGGCGGTGACCGACATCGTCGACTCGACGGGTGCGATCGCCAGAGGGCTCCACAAGACGGTCAATTTCGTGGCGGCCATGGGCATCGCGGGCCTGCGCAATCTTTGCGCGCCCGTCCGCATCCCCTTCCTGTTCGGCGGCGACGGGGCGGTCGTGCTGGTGCCGCCGGCATGCATCGAGCGGGCCCGCATCGAGCTCGCGCGGGCCCGTGGGCAGGCGGCGCGCGATTTCGGCCTCACGCTGCGCGCGGGCCTGGTCCCGGTCGACACCCTGCGCCGCTTCGGCTGCGACGTGCTGGTGGGCCGGTTCGAGCCGACGCCGGGCAACAGCTTCGGTGTTTTCCTCGGCGGCGGTGTCGGTGTTCTCGAGGCCGCGGTCAGAGGGCACGGCAATGCCGAGCTGGGCCGCCTCGCCGCCATCCCCGAATCGCTGGACGACGGCGAGCCGGTCAACCTGGAGGGCCTGTCGTGCCGGTGGGACACGCTGCATTCGACCCGCGGCACGATGCTGACCATGATCGTGCGCGGCCGGGCCGGGCTGCGCGAGGTCTATGCCGACATCCTCCGACTCGCCGGCCCGGACGACCAGGCGCGCCCGGTCAGCCTGAACACCCTGCGGGCGCGCTGGCCGCCGAAGGGCTTCATGCTCGAGGCGCGCGCGCGGCGACGCAAAGGGTCGCTGCTGGCCTGGACCGCGCGCGTGCTGGCAGAGACCCTGCTGGCGCGGATCGTCCTGGCGCGCGGCAAGCCCATCGGCGGCTTCGATCCTGAGCGCTATCGGCGCGAGATCGTCACCAATACCGACTTCTGCAGGCACGACGAAACGCTGTGCTTCGTCATCGACTGTCCCCTGGCGGCGGTCGACCCGATCAGGAAGTACATGGCCGAGAAAGCACTGTCGGACGGCATTCGCTACGGCATTCATCTGTCGGACACCGCGCTCATGACCTGCCTTGTGACCTCGCCGGCCGACAGCCTTCACGTGCACTTCGTCGACGGCGGCGGCGGCGGCTATACGAGCGCGTCCAGGAGCCTCAAGGGTGTGCAGCCCTAGCGCGCCGCGCCCAGCGCCAGCGGGATCTCGGTGCGGTCGTCGCCATAGCTGATCTCGAGCTTGCCGTCGGGGCTCCCACGCGGAATCACGAAATTCACGCGGCCCTCCTTGGCCGACCGCGCGGGCACCAGTTCGTTCAGGCCGCCATCGGGCGCCATGGGCACGCCGCCGACGATCCATCGGAACGAGCGGTCCCAGAAGTTCGTGTCGTAGTTGCCGTGGTTCGTCAGGCGCAGCCGGATGGTCAGCGCCTCCTGCTCGGCGGTCTGGGGCGACAGCTCGGCCTGCAGCAGCGTGAAGGTCACGTTGCCCGAGCCCGGGCCGAGCGTGTAGTCGCGCAGGGCGGGGAGCTCGACGGCGCGGGCGGCCGCGCCGGAGGTCGGCGGCGCGCTCGGCACGGGCGGGGGTGCTGGCAGCTGCGCCGAAGGCTGGGTGGCGGCTGGCGGACTCGGGGGCCCGATCCAGCCCGCCTGCCTGACCGCGACGATCAGCCCGGCCACTGCGGTCACGGCCGCGGTCAGGCTCGTGATGACACCGGGCAGGGTCTGCCACCAGCGCCTGGGCTTCTCTTCGTCGCTCATGGATCCTCCTGAAAGGCCGACAGGCATCGAATTCTGAGACGCGAAGGGGCGGCTGTCACTCGCCGCGGTTCAGCCGCACGGGGGCGCGTACGGCCGCTCGGCGCCGACGTAGCGTCGCCACTCCTCGACCGTCAACCTGCGTCCGGCGAGTCGGCAAGCCACTTGCGCCCATCGGCCGACGTCGGCCTCGAACAAGAAGCGTTGCTCCGCCTGCGAACCGGTGCCGGCGATCCAGCCCGCGCCATCCGGTGCTGCGCCGAGCAGCCCGGCGCCCGGCGGCAGTGCGACCGCGGTATCCAACGGCGCGGCGGCGGGCAGGTCCCAGAACAGCAGCCGGCCGCCGACCTGCACCGCGACCCGCGTGCTGTCGGTCGCGAACACGGGGTTGCCGGCGATCGATTCGCCCATCTCGCCCGGCAGCTCCGCGCCGTCCACGACCGGCTGGCGATCGCTGGTGCGGACCAGGGTCAATCGCGGCACCTCGACGCTGGAGAGGCCGCTGGTGTCGACATTGAAGGGCGACGGCGCCGGCGCAGTGGTGCCTGGCCAGGCGATCCAGCGTCCGTCGGGGCTGCGCACGCCACGGGCCTCGGACCGCGGCGGCGCGGGCTCCGGCCCGGTCCATGGCTGCCAGCGGCCGCGGTCGACCGGCAGCGTCACGAACAGCCTGCCGTCCTGGCCGGCCGACACCAGCGTGCGTCCGTCGGCCGCGAACGCCAGGCCGCGCACGGCGCCCGCATGGCGCAGCAGCACCTGCCCCGGCCATGGCTGCGCGTCGGCGGCCCATGACCAGCGCATCACCGCGCCGTTGCCGTGGCCGGTCGCGACGAAGCGGCCGTCCGGGGACACCGCCATCCGCTCCAGCGCGCCTTGCCCCGGCACGTCCTGCGTCGCGACGCGCTCGCCGCTCCGGGCATCGAAGACCTCGATGCGTCCGCCGCGCGAGGCGGCGAACAACCAGCGGCCGGAGGCGTCGAACGCCAGCGCCGCCACCGTGCCGATGGCCGAAGTCGCAAACCTGGGAACGGCGGCGCCGGGCGCGACGGCGGCAGCCTGCATGAAGCCCTGGTCGCCGCCCGCGACGACCCAGCGGCCATCGGGGCTGAACGCCACGGCCGCGAGGTCGACCGCCGGGTTCAGCAGCAGCCGGGCGGTGCGGCTGGCGAGGTCGTGCAGCCGCAGCGACCTGCCGCTGGACACGGCGGCCAGCGTCGTGCCGTCCGGACTGAACGCCAGGCCGAAGACGAAGCTCGGTGTAGCCTCGCCGATCTTGTCGCCATCCGGCATGGTGCTGCTGCCCGTGCCCGTGTGCACGCTGATCTCGCGGCTGGACCCGGCATGCGCCCAGCTCCGGCCATCGGGCGCGAAGGCGATGGCCGTGACGGCACCGTAGAGGTTGATGCCGACCTTCGGCGCCACGACGGTCTCGACCGTGGGCCGGTCCAGCGCGCCCCGCAGCACCGCGCCATGCGCGTCGGCCAGCGCCAGCGCATCGCCCTGGGGGCTCACTGCCAGGGCGGCGAAGGCCGCCGGGTGCTGCTGCAGGCGCGTGACGGGCAACGACGACATCGCCCCCAGCAGGGCGGCGTCCGATGCGGGCGTGCGCGTGATCGCCTGCGACTGCACCGCCAGCAGCAGCGCGCGCACCGGATCGCGCACCAGCGACGCCGTCGACTGGGCCGCGAGTTGACGCGAGAGCGCCTGGTCGCGCAGTGCGTTGGCCCGGTCGCGCTCGCGCACGGCGACCAGCGCCTGCCAGGCCGCCAGGGCCGCCAGCACGGCCAGCCCCAGCCCCACCGCGCCCACGAGGGCACGCCACAGCCGGTTCGCCGTCAGCCTGCGTGGCGCCGTGAGCAGCCGGGCCACGAGCGGGTCGGTCGCAAGGCCCCGGGTCGCTGAATCGGACTGTTCATCGAGCCAGATGCTCCCGGCGTGCTGCAGCCATGGCTGCACGGCATCGGACAGCGCAGGGTCGCGGAAGCTGCCGTCGAGGCAGACCGGGATCACCGGCCGGCCCGGCCGCTGCGCCCGGAAGGTCTCGACCTCGGTACGCACCCAGTTCGGCCGCTCCAGCGTGCCGCGGTTGACGACCACCACCAGCAGCTTCGAGCGCAGCAGCGCCCGCCTCAGGGTGTCGGACAGCGGTTCGCCGGGCGGCGCCTCGTCTTCGCTGAAGAACACGCTCAGGTCCCGCTCGCGCAGCCTCCGGGCAAGGTCCGATGCGTAGCTCTGCGTGCCGCGCGGCGGTCCGCCGAGAGCGAAGGAGACGAACACGTCGTAGCCGAAAAGACGCGAGGCGAACGAGGCCTTCGGGGCTTGCGGGGAAGGCGATGGGGCCGGCGTGTCCTTCACGGCGCCATTCTGGCGGATGGCGCCGGCTGGCGCACGCGTCGCCCGGCCTCACTCGAAAACGATCACCCCTCGCGCATTGCGTCCTTGCGCCAGGTCCTCGAAGGCCTGCGGCGCTTCGTCGATGCGATAGCGGTGCGTGATCAACTCGTCGAGCTTCAGCTTGCCCGCCTGGTAGAGCGCCAGCAGGCGCGGGAAGTCGTGCCGCGGCCGGGTCGAGCCGTAGTAGCTGCCCTTGATGCCCTTCTCTTCCAGCGCGAAGCTGGCGGTCTTGAGCGTGGTCGTATTGGTCGGCCCGGCCAGGCCCACCACGATCGCCATGCCGCCCTTGCGCAGGCAGCCATAGGCCTGGGCGACGATCTCGCCGTGGCCGACGCATTCGAAGGCGTAGTCCGCGCCGCCGCCGGTCAGCTTGCGAAGTTCCTTGACGACGTTCTCCGACTTCGAGGCGTCGATCACGTGGGTGGCACCGAAGACCTTGGCCAGCTCCAGCTTGCTGGCCAGCATGTCGACCGCGACGATCATGGTCGCGCCGGCGATCTGGCAGCCCTGCAGCGTGCTCAGGCCGACGCCGCCGGCGCCGAACACGACGCAGATCGAGCCCGGCTCCACCTTGGCCGTGTTGCAGGCCGCGCCCCAGCCCGTCATGACGCCGCAGCCGACCAGCGCGCAGCGGTCGAGCGGCACGTCGGCCGTGACCTTGACCACGTTGTTCTCGTGCAGGGTCGCGTATTCGGCCATCACGCCGCAGCCGCCCATCACGTTGAGCGGCTGACCGTTGGCATCGCGGGTGCGCGGCTGGCCGCCCGGCAGCGTGTAGGGCGTGGTGTTGCCCATGTCGCAGAGGTTGGGCTTGCCGCTGGTGCAGTAGCGGCAGCGGCCGCAGGTGTTGACGAAGCTGCTGATGACATGGTCGCCGACCTTCAGGTCGGTCACGCCCTCGCCCGCCTGGAACACGACCCCCGCGCCCTCGTGGCCGAGGATCACCGGTGCGGGCAGCGGCAGCGTGCCGTTGGTCACCGACAGGTCGCTGTGGCAGACACCGCAGGCGCCGACCTTGATCATCACTTCGCGCGGACCGGGCGGATCGACCAGGATGTCCTCGACATGGACCGTCACGCCGTCGGCGCGGAAGACGACGGCTTTGGAGCGCATTTGCATGGTTTGAATCTCGTGGTTCTGGAACATGGAGGGGGCCGGCTTCAGCCGACCATGGTCTGAGGAGTCGTGAATTCGAGCAAGCCCTCGATGCCGTTCTCGACACCGACGCCCGACTGCTTGCGGCCCGCGAAAGGCGATTGCGGGTCCAGCAGGTGCACGCTGTTGATCCACACCGTGCCGACCTCCAGGCGCGCACCGATGGCCCGCGCCTGCGCCAGGTCGTTCGACCAGACCGAGCCGCCGAGGCCGAACTCGGAGTCGTTCGCTCGGCGCACCACCTCGTCGACATCTGAAAAGCGCAGCAGCGGGACGATGGGGCCGAAGGGCTCCTCGACGACGACGCGCGCATCGTCCGGTGGGTTGTCCACCACGGCCGGCGGGATGAAGTAGCCCGGCCCGTCCGGCACCTCGCCACCGGCGAGGAAGCGGTGGCCGGCCGCGTGCGTGGCGGCGATCAGTTCCTTCACCCGCTCGTACTGCGGGCGGTTCTGCACCGGCCCGAGCATCACGCCCTCCTGCGTTCCGGGACCCATCGGCGCCGCCCTGGCCGCTGCGGCGAAGGCCTGCGAGAAGGCGTCGTAGATGGCATCGTGCACATAGATCCGCTTGGCCGCGATGCAGACCTGCCCCGAGTTGAGGAAGGCGCCCATGAAGAGCTTGCGCGCCACCTTCGGCACGTCGACATCGGGCATCACGATCGCGGCGTCGTTGCCGCCGAGCTCCAGCGTGAGGTGCTTGAGCGTCGGCGCGGCAGAGGCCATCACGCGCCGGCCGGTGGCGGTCGAGCCGGTGAAGGCCACCTTCGCGATGCCGGGGTGCGCGGTCATCCAGGGCCCGAGCGCGTCGCCGCCGCAGAGCACGTTGAGCACGCCGGCCGGAAACAGATCGGCCGCGAGCTCGCCCACCCGCAGCGTCGCGAGCGGCGTGAAGGGCGACGGCTTGAGGATCACCGTGTTGCCCGCCAGCAGCGCCGGCGCGAGCTTCCACACCGCGAGCGTGAGCGGGAAGTTCCACGGCGCGATGGCTGCGACCACGCCGAGCGGCACCCGGCGGGTCGACCAGTTGACCCCGGCCTGATCGGTGCGCTCGGCGACGGGCAGCGACATCTTCGCGACGCTGCGCAGCCAGTGCACGCAGCCCAGCAACTCGGCCTTGGCCATCGCGAGCGGCCTGCCCTGCTCGCGCGTCAGCAGCAGCGCGAGTTCATCGGCGTGTTCCTTGATGCGCGCGCCCAGCGCTTCGAGCCGTTCGCGCCGCAGCTCGATGGGCGTGCGGCTCCAGGGCTCGAAGGCCGCGCGCGCGGCCTGCACGGTGGTGTCGAGCAGTTCCCGGGTGCAGTCGGGCACCTGGGCGATGACCTCTTCTGTCGCCGGGTCGCGCACCGGCAAGGTCGCGGGCAGGTCGAGGAGCTGGCCGTTCGAAAGCGGCCTGAAAGTCGATGTCATGGTTTCCTTGGTTTTCTGTGATGCAACTCGTTGGGCGCCTTACGGTTCGACGACGTTGAACATCGAATCGAACTCTTCCAGCATGCGCAGCAGGCGCAGCACGCTGGCGGCATCGCCATCGACCTCGATCCGGCCTTCGGCCACCAGCCGCTCGAAGGCGGCCGGCAAGCCGGCGCTGTCGGACTGCAGCGCGGCCAGCGCAGCACGCTTCAGGCTCACGCGCGCCGTCGCCGTGCCCTGCACGGTGCCGGGCAGATAGGTCAACGTCGCGTTCTCCAGCCGCATGGCCCAGCATTCGCCGGTCTCGGGGTTCGCCCATTCGATGGTCAATTCCGCGCCTTCGGCCTGTTCGGCATCCAGGCGCACCGCCATGTGGTCGAGCAGCAGTTCGATCGGCAGCACCGACACCAGGTCGCGGCTCACGTTGCGGCGCCGCACCTTCGGCACGCCGTGGCGCAGCTCCTGCGCGCCCAGCAGGAAGGCATTGCGCCAGGTGGCGGACTCGGCCGCGAAGCCGAGTTGCTCCAGCGCATCGGCGCACAGCGCGCGCGCCTCGACGTTGTGCGGCTCGGCGAAGACCAGATGGTTCGTGACCTCGGCCACCCAGCGGTACTCCCCACGCTCGAAGTCCTTGCGCGCGCGCGCCAGCAGCGCTTTCGCGCCGCCCATGTACTCGACATAGAGCGGCCCCGACTGTTCGGGCGGCAGCGCATGCAGGTGCGCCGGGTTGCCGTCGTACCAGCCCAGGTAGTGCTGCACGATCGACTTCACGTTGTGCGAGATGGTCCCGTAGAAGCCGTGGTTCGCCCAGGGCGCGGCGAGCGAGGCCGGCAGCTTCATCGCCTCGGCCACCTCGATGCCGGTGAGGCCGCGGTTCATCAGCCGCACGCTCTGGTCGTGCAGGTGCTTGTAGAGGTCGCGCTGGTGGCGCAGGTAGGCGCGGATCTTCTGGTTGCCCCAGGTCGGCCAGTTGTGCTGTGCGAACACCACGTCGGCGGTCGGTGCGTAGCGGTCGAGCGCCTGGTCGAGGTAGCGCGACCACAGCCGCGCATCGCGCACCTGCGCGCCGCGCAGGGGGCAGAGGTTGTGCATCGCCTGCGTGCCGATCTCGGCCGTGTTGAGCGCGCGCAGTCCCGGGAAGTGCATGAACATCTCCGAGGGCGCCTCGCTCTCGAGTGCCAGGTGGAAGATGATCTCCACGCCGTCGATCACGTGCGTCTCGGTCTCCTGCTCGATGGTGCGGGTCGGCGGGATCAGCGTCGTCGTGCCCATCGGCACCGCCTTGCCCATGCCGCAGTCGACCTGGCCGCAGGCATTGCGCGGCAGCATCACGCCGAACTGGAACATCGCGCGCCGGCCCATCGCATTGCCGGCCAGCACGTTTTCCGAGACCGTGTGCCACATGAAGCCGCGCGGCGCGACGATCGGCACGCGCCGCACGATCGCGTCGGCCTCGTCGAGCACGCCGCGCGCGCCGCCGAAGTGGTCGGCGTGGCTGTGCGTGTAGATGAGGCCGGTCACCGGCCGATCGCCGCGGTGCGCGCGGTAGAGCGCGAGCGCCGCCTCGGCCGTCTCCGACACGGTCAGCGGATCGATCACGATCACGCCGGTGTCGCCCTCGATGAAGCTGACGTTGGAAACGTCGAAGCCGCGCACCTGGTAGATGCGCTCGGTCACCTCGAACAGGCCGTGCACGTTGTTGAGCCGCGCATGCTTCCACAGGTTCGGATGCACCGTCGGCGCCGGCTCTTCGTCTTCGAGGAACTGGTAGTCGCGCAGGCTCCACACCACGCGGCCCCGGCCGTCGACGATGTGCGCGTCCGGAATGGTGGCGATGAAGCCGCGGTGGGCGTTCTCGAAGTTCTCTGCGGCATCCGGAAGCGGGGCCGGCGGATCGGTGATGTTCATGGGAGGGGTCTTTCGCTGCGCGCAGCCGCCGTGGATGGCATGGAGTGAATCAGCCTCCCGCAGCGCGACATCCACCCGGATCGGGGGGGCGGGGAAACCCCGCCGGCGCTGGCCGGCCTTCCACCCGTGCGGGGTGGGGCCATCCGGGCCGCGTCGCCCGACCATTCACCCCTGCGCAGACTTCGCCCGGCTGGAGACAAACGGCATCGAGACGGGGTTGCGTTCCCCCTCCTCGCCCACCCTTCGACGAAACAAGGATTCCACGTGAAGAAGCCCTTCCGCCTCGCATCGGCCGCCCTCGCGGTCGCCCTGCTCGCCGCCGTGCCGGCCCATGCCGCCACGCCGCTCGCCCAGGCCCACAACCCCTATCTCGCGCAGTCGTACAACAACCAGACGCACTGGGACGACGCCGCCTCCGACAGCACCGACATCGCTGTGCCGCGCGGCTTCTTCGAGGTCACGCCCGAGTCGGTGCAGCTGATCCCGAACGAATCGGTCGGCCTGCCCTCGATGAGCGACACCGTCGCCGGGCAGGAGATCCAGTGGTGGTGGTCGGGCTTCGGCCTGCGCAAGGTGAAGGCCGCGGGCGGCAAGCTGGTCGAAATCGCGCGCAGCGACATTCCGGTGAAGCTGCCGAACTTCGCGCCCGTGAGCGCCGAGGAGCGGCGCGCGCAGGCCGCCGCGATCCAGAAATTCATCGAAGCCAGGGACGAGAAGGGCCTGCTCGATTACGTGAAGTCGCAGCCCAACCGCGTGGCGACGGCATCGTCCGACCAGGTCGCCAATGGCGCGGTGTACGCGGTGCTGACGCGTGACGATGCCTTCATCGGCTGCAACGGCCGCCAGGTGTTCCGCATCGACCAGCAGGACCCGAAGAACCCCGCCTCCGGCATGAAGCCGGCGCGCTTCACCACCCTGCCCGCCTCGCTGTTCGACAACGAGCGCGCCCGCGCCAAGACCCGCCTGCCGGGCGACATGTCCTTCGGCATGGGCATGAGCTTCAACGGCTACCTGGTGATCAACACGCTGGGCGGCAAGGTCATCACGCTGAACCGGGAGACGCTCGAGATCATCGACACCTACACCACCGCCGGTGCGGACGAGTCGTTCATGAACAGCTTTGCCACCGGTCCGGAGGCCAACGGCGGCGCGGTGTACGTCGCCTCCAACACGACCATGTACCGCCTGGTGGTCGATGCCAACGGCAAGATCCGCGACGACGAGGCCAGCGGCGCCTGGGCCGCGAAGTACGACCGCGGCATCCAGATGCCCTCGCCGAAGATCGGCGACGGCACCGGCTCGACGCCGACGCTGATGGGCTTCGGCCCGGACGAAGACAAGCTGGTGGTCATCACCGACGGCGCGAAGAAGATGCGGCTGGTGTCGTTCTGGCGCGACGGCATGCCTGCCGGCTGGAAGCAGAAGCCCGGCACGCAGTCGCCGCGCATCGCCGACCAGATCGAGGTCGACATGGGCCCGGGCCTGGACATCGTGCAGTCGGAGCAATCGGTTTCGATCTACGGCGACCAGGCTTTCGTGGTCAACAACATCCTGACCAGGGAAGAGCCCCAGCTCAGCCACGACAGCTACTACGTCAACCTGGTCAACGGCGCCACGCGCCCCGGCCCGGTCGGCGCGGCCGGCTTCAAGTGGGACAACCGCAGGCACGCCTGGACCCAGCAATGGGCGCGCAACGACGTCTCGTCGATCTCGGTGGTGCCGATGATCAGCGGCGGCAGCCGGATGGCCATCATCGACGGCTACTTCGCCGGCCACTGGGGCGACCGCCACCACATCGGCATGGACCTGGACACCGGCAAGACGGTGATGAGCATCCGTACCGGCACCAACCCGATGTTCAACGGCATGTACGCGCCGGTGAAGGTCGATTCCGAAGGACATCTGCTTTACGGCATGGCCTTCGGCATGGTGCGCATGGACACCTCGAAGATGAAGCGCATCGAGCCCTGAGACGGGAAGTCTGTCCAGCCGGATTTGCCCGCCCCCCGCGCCGGGGGGTCGGCGGCGGCGCAACGCTGCGCATCCTGCGCGCATGAAGACCTCTTCCTCCCCCAAGCCCTCCCCATCCATGAACGACGAATCGACTCGCCTCGCCCCGCGCGGCATGCCGCTGACCCTGCGCTCGCCATGCCCGGACCGTGATGTCCGCGCCTTCCTGCGCTGGCTCAACCTGGCGCCGGCACGGATCGAGAACCGGTCCGTGCCCACGCAGCGCAAGCTGTGGCGGCTCATGGCGCTGGCGCTCGGGCGCCGCCCCCGGGTGGCTTCGGTCACGCATCGCACGATCGCCGGGCCCGGTGGCCCGATCGAGCTGCGGATCTTTTCCGCCCACCCGTCGAAAGAACCGCGGCCCGCTTTCCTGTGGTGCCACGGCGGCGGCTTCATCGTCGGCGGCCTGGACTCGGGCGATTCGATCTGCCGCAGCATCGCGCTGGCCACGGATTGCGTGGTCATCGCGGTGCGCTACCGGCTCGCGCCCGAGCATCCCCTGACGGCGGGCCGCGAGGACTTCCTCGAAGCCCTCCACTGGGTGGCCCAGTTCGGCGCCTGTCTGGGCATCGATCCGGACCGGCTCGCGATCGGCGGCGATTCGGCCGGCGGCAACATCTGCGCGGCGGTCGCGCAGCACACCGTGCGTCACAACGGCCCACGCCTGAGCCTGCAGGTGCTGGCCTATCCGGCCACCGACCTGGTGGCGGAGTTTCCCTCGCTCGAGGAGAACGCGAGCGGCTTTCTGATCAGCCAGCGGCTGTTGCGCGGGGTCGTGGCGCACATCGGCGAGATTCCCGATGCGGACGACCCGTGGCTCTCGCCGCGCCGCCAGCCTGACCTGCGGGGCCTCGCGCCCGCGATGGTCATCAGCGCCGGCTTCGATCCGATCCGCGACGACGGCCTCGACTATGCCGCCCGCCTGCGCGCCGCCGAGGTGCCGGTGGACCTGCTGCACTATCCCGGGCAGGTCCACGGCTTTCTCAATTTCGACGCGCTGATCGACGCCGGACGCGACGCGCTGCATCGCATCGCCTGCGCATTGAACAAGGCCTTCAGCGGCGACGCCGCACCGGACCGCACCATCGAGGTCGCCGACGCAGCCCCCGCGCCGAAGGCCTGGCCCCTGCGACCCATCACCGAACTGCTGATGACCTCGCTGACCGGCTGGGCCACAGCCGAGCGTGTCTGGCTGACCTTGTTCGGCCGTCTCTCGCCGACCACCGACCAGGCCGCGCGCCGGCTGCTCGAATCGCGTCTCGTGCCCGGCGACTTCCTGCGCCGCAGCGCGGCGGCGCAATCCCATGCGCTCGAGGCGCGCCAGACCTGGCCGCACGCAACCCGCCTGCCATGCGCGACGTCGCGGCAGCCCCATGCATCTTCTCCGCCATCCGCAGCGGCGAGCGCCTCGCATCGCCTCACCCCACGGAAGCGGTCTCCCAAGGAAAGAACCCCATGATCCCCAAGCAGATCCTCGACCCCCTGGCGATGTGGCGCGACGCCATCGATCGTCTCGAAGGCAGCGTCAACAGCCTCAGCACGCGCAACATGGAGTCGGAGCAGTTCTCGCAGGCGCTCGCGATCATGCTTCGCGCATCGCTCGGCACGCACCACCTGTTCGACAAGAACACGGCCCGGCTCTACGAGCGCCTGGGCTTGCCAAGCCGCAGCGAGGTGCAGGAGATCGCCGCCGGCCTTCGCCGCATCGAGGACAAGCTCGACATGCTGCTGCCGCCGCCCGCGCCGGTGCATCGCCCTGCCCGCACCAGGCGGGCACCGAAACGGAAGGGCGAGCCATGAACACGGCCGTCAAGGCGGACGACGCGTCGCTCACGCAACGCCTTCGGACCGAAGTCGACCGCGCCATCCAGCGCAGCTTCAAGGGCCTCGAATACCTCGGTTCGCCCGCCCCTGCCGTGGGCACCACGCCGCGCAGCCTGCTGCACCGCCGCGGCACGCTGGGCCTGTACCACTACCACCCGCAAAGCGCGGAGGTGTATCGCGTGCCGCTGCTGCTGGTGATGGCGACCACCAACAAGAGCTACATCTTCGACCTGGCGCCCGGCCAGAGCCTGATCGAGTTCCTGCTCCGGCGCGGCTACGACGTCTACGTGATGGACTGGCATGCGCCGACCGCCGACGAGAAGCGCCTGAAGATCGAGGACTACACGCTCGACTTCATCCCCGACTGCATCCGCCGCGTGCAGGCGCACTCGGGCGAGCCGGAGGTCACGCTGGTCGGCTACTGCATGGGCGGCGTGCTGTCGACCATCTACGCCGCGCTGCACCCCGACGGCCCGCTGAAGAACCTGGTGTGCTTCACCACGCCGATCGACATGACGAAGATGACGGTCTTCCAGTCGATGGCCGACAAGCGCCACTTCGATGTCGACCGGCTGGTGGACACGCTCGGCAACGTGCCGTCGCGGGTGGTGATGGGCGCTTTCGAGGCGCATCGCCCCACCAGCCGCATCGCCGCGCAGATCCGCCTCTGGGACAACATGTGGAACGACCAGTACGTCGAGGGCTACCGCAAGATGGACCGCTTCGGCGCCGAGACGCTGCCGCTCGCGGGCGAGTACCTGCGCCAGACGGTCAAGGAGCTGGTCTGGAAGAACCGGCTGCACGACAACACCCTGCGCATCGGCGGGCGCGTGGTCGACATCCACGACATCACCGTGCCGCTGCTGCATGTGGTCGCGCAATACGACCACCTCGTGCCCCCTGAATGCGCCGCCCCCCTGGTGGCCCAGGCCGGCTCGCGCGACAAGGAAGAACTCATGCTGCCGGGCGGACACGTCAGCCTGGTGGCCGGCCCCAATGCGGTCAAGCGCATGTGGCCGGCACTCGATCAATGGCTTGGAAAGAGATCCGAATGAACGACATCCACACTCCCCGCGCCTATCCGCGCAAACACCTGGTCGGCAACGCGACTGTCGAGGTCGAGTTGCTGCAGCCATCGGACGGCGCCGACATCGCCCGCTTCGTGCAGAAGCTGCCCACGCACGACCTGCTTTTCGTGCGGCGCGACGTGAGCCATCCGAAGGTTGTCACCGCGTGGCTCGATGCGCTGGGCGAAGGGCACATCAGCAGCCTCGCGGCCCGCGCCGACGGCGAGATCGTCGGCTGCACCGCGGTGGTGACCGATCCGCGCTCCTGGTCGCGCCACGTGGCCGAGCTGCGCGTGATGGTCTCGCCCGCATGGCGCGGACTCGGCCTCGGGCGCCTGCTGACGCAGGAGTGCTTCGCCCTCGCGCTCGGCCTGGGGCTGGAGAAGCTGTACGTGCAGATGACGGTCGACCAGCGCTCCGCCATCGCCGTGTTCGAAGAGCTCGGCTTCCGCGCCGAGGCGGTGCTGCGCGACCACGTGAAGGACCGCGACGGCACGGCCTGCGACCTGGCCATCCTCAGTCACCACATCGCCGAAGTGCAGTCGCGCTTCGAGGTCTACGGCGTGGCCGACGCGCTGGGCGGCTGATCGCCCCATTTCATTTTTTACAAAGACGGAGACACACCATGCAACTCACACAAACGCTGCGCCGCACCGCGCAGATCTTCCCCCGCCGCACCGCCACGGTGTTCGGCGAACGGCGCCGCAGCTGGTCCGAGACGGCCAACCGCGTCGCACGCCTTGCAGGCGGCATCGGGGCCATGGGCGTCGAGCCCGGCGACCGCGTGATGGTCCTGGCCAGCAACAGCGACCGCTACATCGAGACCGTCTTCGCGGTGCTGTGGGCTGGCGGCGTCGTGGTGCCGGCCAACACGCGCTGGGCACCGGCCGAGCATGCCTACGCGCTGCAGGACTGCGCGCCCGCCCTCTTCATGGTCGACCAGGACTTTGTCGAGATGGCACGCAAGCTGCCCGGCGTCGAGCCGGGACGCACCATCTACATGGGTGACGACGCGCAGGCAGGACTCGCCTCGTACGAGTCCCTGATCGCCGACAACGCGCCGCTGGCCGACCGCGCGGGACAGGGCCAGGACATGGCCTGCATCATGTACACCGGCGGCACCACCGGCTTCCCCAAGGGCGTCATGCTGTCGCACGACAACCTGACGATGGCCACGATGAGCTTCGCGCTCGAATGCCCCTACGAGCAGGACACGGTGTTCCTGCACGTGGCGCCGATGTTCCACCTGGCCGCGATGAGCTCGATGCTGAGCTACACGGCGGCCGGTGCCACGCAGGTGATCGCACCGCGCTTCGACCCCGCGCTGGTCTGCAACCTGATCGCCACCGAGAAGGTGAACATGACCCTGATGGTGCCGACGATGATCGACTTCGTCGACCGCTACCTGCAGGCCGTGCCGACCGACATGCGTTCGCTGCGCAAGATGATCTACGGCGCTGCGCCGATCTCCGAGGCGCTGCTGCAGCGCCTGATGAAGAGCCTGCCCCATGTCCAGCTCTACCAGGGCTACGGCCAGACCGAGATGGCCGGCGGCGTGGTCGTGCTGCGCCCCGAATTCCATGCGCTCGAAGGGCCGAACGCGCGCCTGCTGCGCGCAGCGGGGCGCTCCAGCCCGGCGACGGAAATCCGCATCGTCGACGAGAAGATGAACGAGGTGCCGCGCGGCACGGTCGGCGAGATCGCGGCGCGCGGGCCGACCGTGATGCTGGGCTACTGGAACAAACCGGAGCAGACGCGCGCCGCCATCGTCGACGGCTGGCTGCGCAGCGGCGACGCGGCCCGCATGGACGACGATGGCTTCATCTTCATCGTCGACCGCATGAAGGACATGATCGTCTCGGGGGGCGAGAACGTGTTTTCCGCCGAGGTCGAGAATGCCCTGTCGCGCCATCCGGCGGTGCTGGAGTGCGCGGTGATCGGCATCCCGCACGCGCAGTGGGGCGAGGCCGTGCACGCGGAATTGCGCCTGCGCGACGGTGTCGAGGTCGACGAGGAGGCACTCAATGCGCATTGCGCCGAACTGATCGCCAATTACAAGCGGCCGCGCTCTTACAACTTCCGCAAGGAGCCTATGCCGCTGTCTGCCGCTGGGAAGATTCTCAAAAATGAACTGCGCAAGCCTTATTGGGAAGGGCGGGAGCGGCATATCGCCTGAGCTTGTGCATGTGCTTGGTGGGGGTGCGCGTCGCGGCTGGGGGTCTGGGTCTGGGGCACGGGCTCCTACCAGGGCGGTCGGCGCTTCGCGCCGACTCCGCTGCGGTGCTCGTCCGGGAGCGGTGCCGCAGAACTCGCTACGTGCCCCTTCGGTGCACTGCGCTCAGACAGCTGCGGCAAGCCAGTCAACGATGCGCGTGCTTCGCACGCGCCCGCCCCCGGACTGCGCTCCTCGCCGCCCCGGAAGTCGCCCATGCCCCAGACCCAGACCCCCAGCCGCGAGGTGACGTTGCGCTTGATCGGAGGGGAAACCGCACACCGTTTC